>NZ_JBNYXN010000004.1:0-663160 GCF_051380695.1 Janthinobacterium goodfellowi
TGTGGAAGTGCAGTAATGCATTAAGCTAACCAGTACTAATTGCCCGTACGGCTTGTCCCTATAACCTTAGCAGGTACAGAGGATAAGACGGTACAACGTTGCGTGTGTGTTGATACACCCATTCATTACCCAAAATCTTTGCTTCTTCCAGATTCATGACGCTGCTGCCCAATTGGGAGCAACCGTCAGTACAAGTTATGCCTGATGACCATAGCAAGTTGGTCCCACCCCTTCCCATCCCGAACAGGACCGTGAAACAACTTTGCGCCGATGATAGTGCTGCAACCAGTGTGAAAGTAGGTTATCGTCAGGCTTGTTATTCGCAGTAGAGAAAAACCCCGCCGGATTCCGGTGGGGTTTTTTTTCGTCTATTGCTTTTACAACGCATTGCTTTAAAGAGTTTTTTGAATCTGAGAAGGCTATTAACTTGTGTGGATTAAGGCAATAAAATCATGCTTTATTAACGTTATGAAAATTATTTTTTCTGACAATATTATATTGTTGTGGAAAATACTTCCTAAATAGTTAATTTTGATTGAACTTATTGTGAAAGAAAAAATGAATAGAATTTTATTGAAATTGTTTGCTGCGATTTCATTGCTGGCATCGATGCAAGTACATGCGCAGAGTATGGTAAAGACTTATGATGTCATCAATGCTGCGAGTGCCCCAGATGGTTCCATCGATTCCAATTTTTATACCGGTAGCGTTACTTCCGGTACTGGCGGATTTAATTATACTGGCGGTAGTGGAACACTGAACGACGGTATAACCGACGGAACGACAAGCCAGCTTATCCAAGGCGGAGGGGCTACAATGGTGACATTGCACCTGTCGGGAAAGACGATATTGAGCGGCATAGACATTTGGGGCGCTCCGGCATTCTGGGATCCGTTTCAGAGCATGTTGAGCAATGTGTCCGTGACTATCAATGGACAGTCGCTCTTGTTTACCTCAGCTGGTCGTAACTGCGCTGTGGGTATTTGTCAGGCAATCAATAGCTTTTCAGGCACAATATTTGACGGAATTGTGACTGATACCGTTGTTTTGGGCCGTTTCATGTCACATGCTTACGACCGTAGTTTCCGTATCAATGAAATTACCGTCAACGGCGTCTCTGCGGTTCCCGAGCCAGAAACGTATGCGATGATGCTGCTCGGTTTGGGGGTGATTGGATTTACTGCGCGTCGCGCCAAACGAACAACGTAGAATATCTATTTGGATAACATGGGGAGTCGTCAACGCAGTTGACGATTCCCTTGCGCTACAGCAATTTTTTCATTTCCTTAAAAATTGTCAGGCTTAACTTCCTCGATAAGTCGAATACGACCACGGCGATACCACCAGCGGCACGTGGTAGTTCTCATCCGTATGCGCGATGCCGAAGGACAGGGTCACCAGATCGATGAAGCGGGGTGAAGGCAATTCCACGCCCTGGGCGGCGAAATAGTCGCCTGCGTTGAATACCAGTTCGTACTGTCCCGCCTTCATGCTGTCGCCTTCCAGCAAGGGCGAGCTGCAACGGCCGTCGCTATTGGTCATATCCATCTTCAACAACACTTTTCCTTCCGGCGCGACCGAAAACAGGGTGACCTTGACGCCGGCTCCGGGCCTGCCGTGGGCGATATCGAGTACATGCGTGCTGAGTTTTCCCATTTGCTATCCTGTATATAGGGTGAGTGAATGTGCTTATCTTGCAAATCATATACCTGCATCAGCGGCTGGCTATATGATTGGGCGTATAACCAACATTGTCTCCTATAGGCGAGCCACCGCATGAGTACTTATGAAAATTATCCGCGCGACTTGATCGGCTATGGCCGCACGCCACCGCATCCTCAATGGCCGGGAAAAGCCCGCATCGCCCTGCAATTCGTCCTCAATTACGAGGAAGGGGCGGAAAACAGCGTGCTGCATGGCGATGCCGCCTCGGAAACTTTTTTGTCGGAAATGATCGGAGCGGCCGCTTTTCCCGCGCGACACTTGAGCATGGAGTCGATTTATGAATACGGCTCGCGTGCCGGACTGTGGCGCTTGCTGCGCATGTTCGAGGAGCGGCGCCTGCCATTGACCATTTTTGGCGTTTCCATGGCCCTGAAGCGCAATCCGGAGGCGGTGGCCGCCTTCCAGCAACTGGGCCATGAAATCGCTTGCCACGGCTTGCGCTGGATTTCCTATCAAAACATGGATGAGGCGACGGAGCGCGAACACATGCGCGAGGCCGTGCAGATCATTCGCGAATTGACGGGTTCCGCCCCGCAAGGCTGGTACACGGGGCGTGATTCGCCCAATACGCGCAAACTGGTGGTCGAGCATGGCGGCTTCCGCTACGACGCCGATTATTACGGCGATGACCTGCCATTCTGGGAAAAAGTGGCGTACACGGATGCGGCCGGCATGCCGGACATGCAGCCGCAGTTGATCGTACCTTATACCCTGGACACGAACGACATGCGCTTTGCCGCCATGCAGGGTTTTAATTCGGGCACGCAGTTTTTCGATTATCTGAAGGATGCCTTCGACGTGCTGTACGCGGAAGGCGACCCGAACGGCCTGAACCAGCCGAAGATGCTGTCCATCGGCCTGCATTGCCGCCTGGTGGGGCGGCCGGGACGGGCCGCGGCGCTGGCGCGCTTTCTCGACTATGTGCAGCGCCATGAGCAAGTGTGGATCACGCGCCGCATCGATATCGCCGAACACTGGCATGCGACGCATCCCTACATTGTCTGAGAGTGCTTGATAGATATTGATATTGGATGATAAGTAAAATCAGTCTTTGCATATAGTTGTCCCATATGCCGGTGTTAATCTCCTATACTGGGACTATACCGAGGCCAGCATGTCAGAACCTATCCGCTTTTACTACCGTGGTGCCGTACAGGAAGTACGCAACGCCGCCCCTACGCAGACTGTGTTGCAGCACCTGCGCGAGGATTTGCATTGCACGGGCACCAAGGAGGGCTGCGCCGAGGGCGATTGCGGCGCTTGCACCGTCGTCATCGGTAGCCTGGTCGACGGCCAGGTCGAGATGAAGGCCGTCAACGCCTGCATCCAGCTCACGCCCACCCTCGATGGCAAAGCCCTGTTTTCCGTGGAAGACTTGCAGCAGCCCGACGGCGCCTTGCACCCGGTGCAGCAGGCGATGGTCGAGTGCCACGGTTCCCAGTGCGGTTTTTGCACGCCCGGCTTCGTCATGTCCTTGTGGGGCATGTATCTGGAGAAAAACGGCGCCACGCCCACGCGCTGCGAAATCGACGATACGCTGTCGGGCAATCTGTGCCGCTGCACCGGTTACCGGCCCATCATCGACGCGGCCAGGCGCATGACTGAATTGCCGCACGTCGCGTTCGATCGCGATGCCTTGGCGCAGCAATTGCAGGCGCTGCAGCGCGGCAGCCTGAGCACGTATGAACATGGCGGCCAGTACTTCCACGCACCGCGCAGCATCGAGGAACTGGTGGCGCTGCGCGCGGAAAAACCGCAAGCCTGTCTGCTGGCCGGTTCCACCGACGTAGGCTTGTGGGTCACCAAGCAACTGCGCGACCTGGGCGATATCATATATCTGGGCAATGTGGCTGCCCTGAAAACCATCGGCATCGTTGACGACAAGCTGCACATCGGCGCCGGCGCCAGCCTGAACGATGCGTATGCGGCGCTGTGCCAGCATTATCCGGACGAATTGTCGGCACTGTGGCAGCGTTTTGCTTCCTTGCCGATCCGCAACGCCGGTACTTTGGGCGGCAATGTGGCGAATGGTTCGCCCATTGGCGACTCGATGCCGTGGCTGATTGCGCTGGGCAGCGATATCGTGCTGCGCGGCCCGGCCGGACAGCGCATCATGCCGCTTGAAAAGTTCTATCTGGCTTACCAAAAGAAAGATATGCAGCCGGGCGAATTCGTCGAAGCCGTACGGGTGCCCTTGCCCCGTGCCGACGTGCATTTCCGCACGTATAAACTGGCCAAGCGCTTCGACCAGGATATCTCGGCCGTGTGCGCCGCGTTTGCCTTCCAGCTCGATGGCGAACGTATCGTCGACGCGCGCATCGCCTTTGGCGGCATGGCGGCCACGCCGCAGCGCGCCGCGCAGACGGAAGCGTTTCTGCGGGGACAGGCATGGAGTGAGGAAAATCTGACTATCGCCATGCGCCTGCTGGCCGACGATTACGCGCCCCTGTCCGACATGCGCGCATCGAACACCTACCGCATGACGACGGCGCAAAACCTGTTGCGCCGCTTCTGGCTGGAAACCCGTCCCGGTGCGCCACTGCCCCCGACGTCCCTCAACGCCTACGCTTGCCGCGCCTGAAAGGACCAGCATGAACCATCCTGCCACGCCCGAACTGCAAGCGGCCGTCTGGGCCGCCGTGGGCAAGCCCAGCCCCCATGAATCGGCGCAACTGCATGTGCTGGGGCAAGCCACCTACACGGACGATATCGCCGAACTGCAAGGCACCTTGCACGCGGCGCTGGGCCTGTCGCAAAAGCCGCACGCGCGCATCACGGCCATGGATCTATCTGCCGTGCGCGCCGCTACCGGTGTCGTCGCCGTCTACACGGCGCAGGACATTCCCGGCACCAATGATTGCGGCCCCATCATCCATGACGACCCCATCCTGGCTGCTGATCTGGTGCAATACGTGGGCCAGCCCATCTTCATCGTGGTGGCCGATACGCACGACCATGCGCGCCGTGCCGCGCGCCTGGCGCAAGTGAGCTATGACGAGTTGCCTGCGATCATGACGCCGCAGGCGGCCAAGGCGGCGCAATGGTATGTGCTGCCGCCCATGCAGCTGACGCGCGGTAATTACCAGGCCGCATTCGAGAAGGCGCCGCATGTGGTCAAGGGCCAGCTGTATGTGGGCGGACAGGAACAGTTTTATCTGGAAGGACAGATTTCCTACGCCATCCCGAAGGAAGCGCAGGGCATGCTGGTGCTGTGTTCGACCCAGCATCCGAGCGAGATGCAGCACGTGGTGGCGCATGCGCTGGGCGTGCATTCGCACAACATCACGGTCGAATGCCGGCGCATGGGCGGCGGTTTCGGCGGCAAGGAATCGCAGTCGGCCCTGTGGGCGGCGGCCGCATCGATTGCGGCAGCCAAACTGAAGCGCCCCGTGAAACTGCGCGCCGACCGCGACGACGACATGCTGGTGACGGGCAAGCGCCACTGTTTTTACTATGAGTACGAAGTGGGCTACGGCGACGACGGCCGTATCCTTGCCGCCAAGGTCGACATGACCACGCGCGCCGGCTATTCGGCGGACTTGTCCGGCCCCGTCGCCACGCGCGCCGTCTGCCACTTCGACAACACCTACTATTTGTCCGACGTGGATATCCGCGCCGCCTGCGGCAAGACGAATACCCAGTCGAACACGGCTTTTCGGGGCTTTGGCGGGCCGCAGGGCGCCATCGCCATCGAGTATGTGATCGATGAAATCGCCCGCCATTTGCAACGCGACGCGCTCGATATCCGCCTGCTCAATTTCTATGGCCGCAACGATGCGGAAGGGCGCAATGTCACGCCGTACGGGCAGAAAATCGTCGACAACGTGATCCATGAGCTCGTTGCGGAACTGGAAGAGAGCAGCGACTACCGCGCGCGCCGCCGCGCCATCGATGCGTTCAACGAAGCCAGCCCTGTCTTGAAGAAGGGCCTGGCATTCACGCCCTTGAAATTCGGCATCGCCTTCAACGTCACGCATTTGAACCAGGCCGGTGCCCTCGTGCACGTGTACGTGGATGGCTCCGTGCTCGTCAACCATGGCGGCACGGAAATGGGGCAGGGCATCAATACCAAGGTGATGCAGGTGGTGGCGCACGAGCTGGGATTGGATCTGGACAGGGTGCGAGCCACGGCCACCGACACCAGCAAGGTGGCGAACACGTCGGCCACGGCGGCTTCCACCGGCGCCGACCTGAACGGCAAGGCAGCGCAGGATGCGGCACGCCAGATTCGCGAACGCCTGGCCGATTACGCGGTCAAACTGTACGGCGGCGTGGCCGCCTCCGTGCGCTTCTTCGACAATCATATCCACGTGCATGGTCACGTCGTGCCGTTTGCCGAACTGGTGCAGAAGGCGTATCTGGCGCGGGTGCAACTGTGGTCGGACGGTTTTTATGCCACGCCGGGCCTGTCGTGGGATGCGAAGACGATGACGGGTCATCCGTTTTCTTATTACGCATATGGCGCGGCCGTGGCCGAAGTGGTGGTCGACACCTTGACGGGGGAATGGAAACTGCTGCGCGCCGATGCCTTGTACGATGCGGGTCAGTCATTGAATCCCGCCATTGATCTGGGTCAGGTGGAAGGGGCGTTTATCCAGGGCATGGGCTGGCTGACGACGGAGCAGCTGTGGTGGAATGCGGCAGGCAAGCTGATGACGCATGCGCCCTCGACGTACAAGATTCCCGGCATTTCCGATTGCCCGGAAGATTTTCGCGTCAAGCTGTTCCAGAACCGCAATGTGGAAGACAGCATCCACCGTTCCAAAGCCGTGGGCGAGCCACCGCTGCTGCTGCCGTTTTCCGTGTTCTTTGCCATTCGCGACGCCATTTCCAGCGTGGGCCATCACGCCGTGCAGCCGCCTCTGAATGCACCGGCCACCAGCGAGGAAATCCTCAAGGCGGTCATGGCCGTGCAAGCGGCGCATGCCGGCGCCTAGGAGCAGACGATGAGCGACTGGTTGGCAGCAATCGACAATGACACGCAGGCATCCGTGCTGGTGACGGTGGCCCTGGTGGAAGGTTCCGGGCCACGCGAGGCGGGCGCGAAGATGCGCGTCAGCCTCGAAGGCCAAGTGGACACCATCGGCGGCGGCCACCTGGAATTGCGCGCCGTGGAAATCGCCAAGACCATGCTGGCGACAGGAGACACGCATGCGCGGCTCGAGCGTTTTGCGCTGGGCCCCAGTCTGGGACAATGCTGCGGTGGCGTCGTCCACCTGGCGTTCGAGTATGTCGATGCGAGCCTGAAAGAATTGCTGGCCGCCTTGCGCGAACGCCGCCAGCAGGACAGCTGGCGTTTGACGGCGCTCGATGGCGACGCCGCGTCGGCCCTGTTCGATGCCGCCGGTAAGTTGATCGCCGGCACGCCAGGCCAGGCGCCTGACACGTTCTCGCGCGAGCGCAGTACCCATGTCGCGCAGGGGATTGAAGGGCGGCGTTGGCTGGTCGATCCCTGCCTGGCGCCGCGCGCCCATCTGACCCTGTTTGGCGCCGGCCACGTGGGCGCGGCCATCGTGCGCGCGCTGGCCCACTTGCCCTGCAATGTCACCTGGGTCGATGAACGCGAAGACATGTTTCCCCTACAAATGCCAGATAATGTGCGCATCGCCGCCACCGACACGCCCGAGGAGTTCGTCGCCATGGCGCCGCCGGGCGGCAGTTTTCTCGTCATGACGCATAGCCATGCGCTCGATCAGCGCTTGACGCAAGCCATCATGGAGCGCGAGGATGCGGGCTGGTTTGGCTTGATCGGTTCGCACACGAAGCGCAAGCAGTTCGAGCACCGGCTGCGCGCGCGCGGCGTGCCGGACGAACGCATTGCGGCCATGGTGTGTCCGATCGGCATGCCCGGCATCCGCAACAAGGCGCCGGCCGTGATCGCCGCCTCCGTTGCCTGTCAATTACTGATGGTGTGGGAGGAAGCCGCCAGCGCGGCCCTGGCCGCACCGCTGCGGCTGGCCTCTGCCAGCGCGCCACCGCGCCGCGAACCACGCGCCGCCATTCACCCGTTATAGAAAGAAGTCATGCCGATTGTTCCTGCCACATTGCAAGCTTACCGTGCCAGCTTGCTGCACTTCCACGCCGATCCCGCTTTCACCGAGGAGGCGCATGCCTGGCATGCGGACGGCTTGCTGATCGTGGCCGACGGCAAGGTCGTGGCGGCCGGCGATTACGCGCGGTTGCTAGCAACTTTGCCGCCCGGCACGCAAATCGTCGACTACCGCGGCAAGCTGATCGTGCCCGGTTTCATCGATACGCATCTGCATTTTCCGCAGACGGAAATGATCGCTTCGCCCGCCCCCGGTTTGCTGCCGTGGCTGGAAACGTATACGTTTCCCACCGAGCGCGCGTTTGAAAATCCCGAGCATGCGCGCGATGTCGCCGAGTTCTTTCTCGATGAACTGCTGCGTTGCGGCACCACGACGGCCATGGTATATGGCAGCGTGCACCCGCAATCGGTTGATGCCTTCTTTGGCGCCAGCGAGGCGCGCGGCTTGCGCATGGTGGCGGGCAAGGTCATGATGGACCGCAACTGCCCCGAGTTCCTGCGCGACACGGCCGAATCCGGCGCGCGCGAAAGCGAAGAGCTGATCCAGCGCTGGCACAAGCACGGCCGCTCGCTGTATGCGATCACGCCCCGCTTCGTGCCGACGTCGACGAATGAACAGATGCACCTGGCGGGCGAGCTGGCGCGCGCCTATCCGGATGCCTATCTGCAAACCCACGTGTCGGAAAACGAGGATGAATGCCGCTGGGTGCGCGAACTGCATCCGCAGGCGCGCAGCTATCTCGATGTGTACGACCACTACGGCATGCTGCGCCCGCGCGCCATGTTCGGCCACTGCATCTGGCTCGATGAGCGGGACCGCGCGCGCATGGCGGAAACGTCTTCGGCAGCCGCCATTTGCCCTACGTCAAACCTGTTCCTCGGTAGCGGCCTGTTCGATTTCGAGCGGGCCGATGCGGCGAAAGTGCTGCTGTCGCTGGCCACCGATGTGGGCGGCGGCACCTCGTTCTCGATGTTGCAAACAATGAACGAAGCCTATAAAGTAGCACGCTTGAAAGGCAGCTATCTGCCCGCCTTGCGCATGTTTTACCTGGCGACCCTGGGCGCCGCACGGGCCATGCAGCTGGAAGGCATCCTGGGCAATTTCACGGCTGGTACGGAAGCGGACTTCATCGTGCTCGACAAGCAATCGACGCCGCTGCTCGAACGCCGCACGGCCGGTTGTCAAAGCCTGGAGGAATTGCTGTTTGCCTTCGCGCTGCTGGGCGACGACCGCGCCGTGGCCGCCACCTATTCGGGCGGGCAATGCGTGCATGTGCGGGGGCAGGGCTGACCTACCCGTTGTTCAACACGAATCATCCTGAGCGAGAATGCGAATGCACAAGAAACTCACTGGCCTGGCGCTTGGCGCCGCGCTGGCATTGACCGGAGCGGCGCAGGCCGCCAAGGCCGTGGCCACCCCGTCTTCCAACGAAGCAGCCACCGCGCGCCATTTTGCCACCCTGGTTGGCGGTGCGCAGCCGAAGACCGCCGAGTTGAGCCTGTTCTTTTCCATGATGCCCAAGGGCGGCGACTTGCATCACCATTACTCGGGTGCCATTTATGCCGAGCAATTCCTCGACTGGGTCGACAAGGAAAACTATTGCGTCAACAAGACGACCTACCGCATCGAAAGCAACAAGGACGTCGTGGCGGCCGAGCGCGCCAAGCCGGCCGCGCAGCGCAGCTGCCTCTCGTCCACGGAAGTGTTTGCCGATGCGGGCCTGTATGCGGAATTGCTGCAGCGCTGGTCGACCAAGGATTTCTATAACCACGGCGCCATCCAGACGCCGCCGGACCGTACCTTCTTTGACACCTTCGGCTACTTCGGTCCCGTGGCATCGACGAATACGGCCGATGGCCTGAAAACCCTGAAGCAGCGCGCCATCGCGGAAAACCTCAGCTACATCGAGACGATCTTCGAGCTGTCGCCATTCGTGCAAAACACGCAGTTCGACCAGCAGGTGCTGGCGCCGGGCTTGCCGCCGGCAGCGTTGCAAGCCGTGCTGGCCAAGTGGACAGCCAGCCTGGAGCAGGACGCCAGTTTCCAGAAAAGCATTACCGCGTATAACGACAATGTGAACGCCAGCAGCGCCGGCATCGACGATGCGCACTTCACCATGCGCTACCAGGCGTATGTGCTGCGTTTCCTGTCGCCATCGCAAGTGTTCTCGTCCATGGTGGCCGCGTTCAAGGCAGCGAGCCTCAATCCGCTGCTGGTGGGCGTGAATATCGTGGGCCAGGAAAGCGTGAATGTGTCCATGCGCGATTACAGCCTGCACATGGAAATGTTCAAGTTCCTCAAAACAAAATATCCGAACGTCAAGATCGCCCTGCACGCGGGCGAGCTGGCGCTGGGCATGGTGCCGCCGGAAGGCATGGCGTTTCATATCGCCGAAGCCGTCGATGTGGCCGGCGCCGACCGTATCGGCCATGGCATGGATATCGCCTACGAACACAATGCGTTGGCGACCATGCAGAAGATGCGCGAACGGGGCATCCCCGTGGAAGTGAACCTGACCAGCAATGATTACATTCTCGGCATCAAGGGCCAGGCCCATCCGATTACCTTGTACCGCAAGTATGGCGTGCCCTTCGTGATCTCCACCGATGACGCTGGCGTGTCGCGCAATACCCTGTCGAATGAATACGTGCTGTTTGCCAGCCAGTACAAGACCGATTATGCGGAAATCAAAAAGCTGTCGTATAACAGCTTGCGCTATTCCTTCTTGGCGGAAGCGGACAAGCAACGTTTGCTGAAAGCGCTCGATGCCCGTTTTACCCGTTTTGAAGCGCAAATTGCCGTGGCCGACAAGGCAGGCAAGAGCAGCAAACCGTAAGTTGCACGACGTTCACAACTTATACTCTCAGGGCGGCCGGATCTTCCGGCCGTTTTTCATTTCTGCCCTCGAATCCCCGCCATGTTTTTCTGTTAATTTTGTGGCGGCCATGCGACACAATTAACGGCAGATACACGACTTTATCCAATTTCCTGGATGAATCAATTTCAAGTACATATTGCTCATTTATAATCTCGCGCCATAAGCCCGAACGCTGTCAGCACGATATCAATCCCGCTCGTTCCCCCATGCTATTTATATTTTAAATATATAAATATGTAAAAAAAAACGTATTTGTCATCCATTTTTTGATGATGCATAGTGGGATGAAGGTGATATTAAAAAGTCACAATTCATCTGGGCGATATCGTATGAAGATGGGTATTTGCAGTAAATAAAGGTGAGATGCAGAGTGAAACAAACAGTCGCGCAGCTAAATGACGACATTCCTCTGCATTTTGCCGCCGTGTCACAGTCTTGAAATATTTAACAATTACACTCGCGGCTTGCCATGTTGGCCGGCTCAGCATGTCGGGTGAATGACACAGATGCTAGCGCTCAGTGTTGTACGGCCAGGAAACATCGTTTTCCGTCGTTATTGCTTGAATTGCCATGGCTGTGATGTGTGGAGAGGCGTTTGTGATGGTCTTGTCAGGACCGCAGCCAGTCCAGCCGGCGTAACAGTTGCAGCATCGTAAAGAGGAGATCTTGTGTTTGTGTTGCTGTGCGGCGCAGCCGGACGGTGGGGCAATCCAGGATTTTCAAAAATAATAGTCTTTTCTGGGGTTAAAGATGATCAATCACAAACGACTTCGGCTAACGCAAATCGCGTTCAGCCTGTCTATTGCACTGGCGGCGGTACCATCGTTCGCACAGAACACTACCTCGGCCATCAGCGGACGTATCTCGTCCAATGACGGCAAGCCTGCAGCTGGCGCACAGGTCAATATCGTTCACGTTGAATCTGGCTCAGTCAGCAACGTGACCACCGATGCTGAAGGCCGCTATGTTGCACGTGGCTTGCGCGCAGGCGGTCCTTACACGATCACCATCACCAAGAATGGCGAAGTGGAAAAACGCGAAGGCGTCTTCATCCAGCTGGCGGAAACGGCCAGCGTCGATGCGACCCTGGGCGCACAGATGCAAGTGGTGAATGTCAGCACGAATGCCATCCGCAACCAGGTGTTTAACCGCAACAACATGGGCGCCGGCACTAATATCAGCCCGACCGAACTGGCAACCCAGGCATCGATCTCGCGCAGCTTGCAAGATTACGCCCGCGCCGACCCGCGCCTGTCGCAAACCGACAAGGAACGCGGCGAAATTTCCGTCGCTGGCCAGAACTCGCGCTACAACTCGATGACGATTGACGGCGTGGCCGTGAACGACACCTTCGGCCTGGAAGCTTCCGGTACCGCCACTGGCAAGCAACCGATTTCGATCGAAGCGATCCAGTCCGTGCAAGTGAACGTCGCTAACTATGACGTGACGCAAAAAGGCTACACGGGCGCCAACATCAACGCCGTGACCAAATCCGGTACCAACAAGGTCAAGGGCAGCGTTTACTACGTGTTCCGCAATGACAGCACCGCTGGCGATCGCTACAACGATACGACCGGCGAATATTACGCACCGCCAAAATCGAAAGACACCACCAAGGGCATCACCCTGGGCGGCCCGCTGATCGAAGACAAACTGTTCCTGTTTGCCAACTACGAAGAAACCAAGAGTTCGCGCGGCGCCCCGGCCTTCGGTCCTGTCGGCAGTGCGCAGACCAACGTCGCGATTACCCAATCGGCCATCGATGGCGCTATCGCCATCGCCAAGGACAAGTACGGTATCCCTATCGGCAGCCTGGCGATCCCTGGTGGCTCGGCATTCACGGCCAAGGAAAAGCTGCTGAAACTGGACTGGAACTTGACCGATACCCAACGCATCATGTTGCGTTACGCCAAGACCGAGCAAGCTGAACCGATCTACACCGGCTTCTCGCCGACCGGCCTGTCCCTGAGTTCTTACTGGTACAACCAGGAAAAGAACCTGGAAACGCTGGTTGGCCAATGGACGGCCGAATGGACCCCAACGTTCTCGACCGAAGTCAAGGTATCGTCGCGTAAATATGACAGCGTGCCAAAAAACAATGCTTACCTGCCAGCCATGGGCTTGCAGTTCTCGGGTGCATTGCCTGATGGCGCGCCAGCCAGCCTGGCGACCGGTAACCGCTTCCTGAACTTCGGTACCGAGCAAAGCCGTCAAATGAATGTGCTGGGCACCAAGACCAAGGATTTCTATGCTGCCGGTACCTGGGCACTGGGCGATCATGAAGTCAAGTTTGGTACCGACTACAGCAAGAACGATGTCTACAATGCCTTCTTGCAAAACGTCAATGGTAATTACACCTTTGGCTGTATCAACAGCAGCGCCAAGGTCACGTATTCGTTCGGTGCTATCGATTGCGGCAACAAGGCCACGACCGCAGCGCAGATCCAAGCTGCCGTACTGGAAAACTTCCGCCTGGGCCGACCAAGCTCGTATAGCTATCAGGTTCCGCAGCCTGGCCGCACGTTGGCTGACGCCACTGCAACGTTCTCGCTGAAAAACATCGGCCTGTTCGTGCAAGATACCTGGGACGTCAGCAAGCAGCTGACCATTAGCGCCGGCTTGCGCATTGACGGTACCCGCATCGGCGAAAAGCCCATCTACAATCCGACCGCGGCGCTGCCAACGGTCGCACGTACCAGCCAGTTCGGTCGTCAAACCGGCGGTTTCGGCGTGGATAATACGCGTACCATCGACGGAGAAAACCTGTACCAGCCGCGCGTCGGCTTCAATTACAAGTTTGACTCGGCACGTCCGACGCAAGTGCGCGGCGGCTTCGGCTTGTTCCAGGGCGCGGCAGCCAGTGTCTGGCTGGGCAATCCATACCAGAACACCGGCATGGC
Source organism: Janthinobacterium goodfellowi (assembly GCF_051380695.1). NCBI lineage: Bacteria > Pseudomonadati > Pseudomonadota > Betaproteobacteria > Burkholderiales > Oxalobacteraceae > Janthinobacterium > Janthinobacterium goodfellowi. The sequence continues at coordinate 13,554 of NZ_JBNYXN010000004.1, forward strand.
CACGCAAAACTACACCTGCTCGTCTTCGGCCGGTACCTGCCTGGATACGCCTGGCTTCTTCAATCCTGATCCAACCAAGCAGCCTACCAATCTGGGTCCTGTGATCCCTGCAATGAAAGTCGACTTGCTGAGTTCCGATCTGGCGCAACCTTCGGTGTGGAAAGCCAACTTGGCATTCGAACATGAATTGCCATGGATGGGCCTGATCGTAGGTGCAGAGTACCTGCGTCTGCAAACCAAGAACTCGATCTACTACCAGGAGCTGAACCTGGGTGCGCCAACGGCAACCGGTAGCGATGGCCGTCCTCTGTACTATGGCAAGAACGCATATGACGCCGGCTGCTGGAATGCTTCGGGCAGCTTGAAAGGCGGTGCATCTTGCAGCGCCTTGACCAAGGCGGGTTCCAACGAGAAATTCGGCCAGGTGCTGATGGCAACGAACACCGACAAGGGTGCTTCGAATGTGCTGACCCTGTCGCTGCGTAGCCCGCTGCGCGAAGGCCTGTCGTGGGGTTCGTCGTACACCTACAGCGATGCCACGGAAGTGTCGCCGTTGACATCGTCGACCTCGAGCTCGAACTGGGGCGGCCGTGCCGTCTTCAACCCGAACGAAAACGTCGCGTCGAACTCGAACTACATGGTCAAGGACCGCTTTACGGCTAACGTCAACTGGCAAAAACGCTTCTTCGGCGAATACAAGACCACCTTCGGTCTGTTCTATGAAGGCCGTAGCGGCAAGCCATACAGCTGGACCATCAACAACGACTTGAACGGTGACGGCCTGGCCGGCAATGACTTGATGTACATTCCTAAAGCCCCAGGTTCGGGTGAGGTCGTGTTTGCCGGCGCCACGCCAGCGGCACGTGCCGCCAACGAAGCGGCGTTCTGGAGCGTCGTCAACGCAAATGGCGACCTGCGTAAAGCCAAGGGCGGCGTGATTGGCCGTAACGAAAGCTTTGCACCATGGACCAACAGCTTCGACGTGCGTCTGAGCCAGGAGGTGCCGGGCTTCTTCAAAGGTAACAAGGGTATCTTCACCTTCGATATCCTGAACGTCGGTAACATGATCAACCGTAAATGGGGCCGTATCAATGAAGTGGCCTTCCAATCGGCCGGTGGTCAGGTACGCAGCTTCGTCGACTACGTCGGTATGGAAAACGGCAAGTATGTGTACAACACCCGTCCTGTGGTGGAAAGCCTGGAAACGCGTCAAGTCAAAGGCGAATCGCAATGGGCGCTGCAAGCGACGATCAAGTACGAGTTCTAATCTCGTTCTTGCCTCGTAGCTTGGCAAACTAAAAAACGGCTGGTGGCGACACCAGCCGTTTTTTTTATAGACCAGATGGTTTACCCTTTCTCTTTTTTGACATATTGATTCCATGGCTCACTTCTTACGCACCCAGGTCGCCAGCGCGGCCCTGATTCTCATCCTGTCCGGCTGCAGCAATTTCGCTTCCGCGCCACAGCTTGCGCCGAGCGGCCCGATTGAACTGAACCTGGTCGCCCTGAACGATTTTCACGGCAACCTCGACCGCAGCAAATTCACCTACACGAGCGCCGCCGATGCCGAGCGCAGGACGGCGCAGGCGGGCGGCATCGATACCCTGTCCGGCGCATTGAAGGCGTGGCGGCGCGAAGATGCGCAGCTGATTTTTGTCGGCAATGGCGACCTGATCGGCGCCAGCCCCGCCATGTCGGCGCTGTGGGCGGACGAACCGAGCATCGTGGCGATGAACATGCTGGGCATGAAGGCCAGTTCCGTCGGCAACCATGAATTTGACCAGGGCAAGGCGGAATTGCTGCGCCAGCAGCGCGGCGGTTGCGAGTCCTCGCGCGCCGACAAGGCCTGCAAGTTCACGCCCGACTTCAAGGGCGCCAGCTATACCTATATGGCGGCCAATGTGATCGACACGCAGACGGGCAAGTCCCTGCTGCCCGCCTACCGCATCGAAGAGGCGCATGGCGTCAAGGTGGGCTTGATCGGCGCCGTACTGAAAGATACGCCGTCCGTGGTGACGGCCGCCGGCATTGCCGGCTTGCAGTTCGGCGACGAAGCGGACGCCATCAACGCCACCTTGCCGCAGTTGCGCGCGCAGGGCGTGGGGGTGTTCGTCGTGCTGCTGCACCAGGGCGGCGAGACGAAGGAAGCCGTCGACCAGCCCGATTGCAGCCACCTGAAGGGCGAAGTGGTCGATGTCGTGAAACGCCTCGATCCGGCGATTCAGCTCGTCATCAGCGGCCATTCGCACCAGGGCTATCTGTGCCGTGTCGATGGCCGGCTGGTGACCCAGGCGCAGATGGGCGGACACATGTTGACGCGCATCAAGCTCAAGGTCGATCCTGTCAAGAATACGCTGATCGATGCCAGCGCGCAAAACGTCGTCATGCTGCCAGGCATGTATGAGCCGGACCCGGCCGTGGCAGCCTACCTGGAATCGGTCAAGCAGCGCAGTGCGCAAGAATTGTCGCGTCCCGTGGCCGCCATTGCCGTGCCGAACGTAGGCCGCAGCACCAAGGGTGGCGGCGCCTCCCCGCTGGGCGACCTGGTGGCCGACAGCACCTTGTTCGGCGCGCGCGCTGCTGGCGCGCAAATCGGCCTGATGAATAATGGCGGCATCCGCAAGGACCTGGAAGCGGGCGCCGATCTGATGACGAACGTGGGCCAGAACCAGGCGGTTGTACCGTTCGGCAATACCCTGATCGTCGTGAGTCTTTCCGGCGCGCAAATCCGCACCTTGCTCGAGCAGCAATGGCCGGGCGCCGAAGCGGAGGACAACAATCTGCTGCAAGTGTCCGAAGGTTTTACTTATCGCTGGGACAGCACGCGGCCCCAGGGCCAGCGCGTGCTGCCAGGCAGCATCATGCTCAATGGCATTCCTCTTGAAGACAATCAACAATACCGTGTCGCCGCTAACAGTTTCCTCGCCGGCGGCGGCGACCGCTTTACCGTGCTGGCGGCCGGCACGCGCCGGCTCGACACGGGCGTGCGCGACATCGACGCCTTCAGCGACTACCTGATCGCCCGCGCGCGCGCCGGCAAGCCGGCCGGCAGCGCCACGGCGGCAGGCCGCATCGTGCGCGTCAAATAACATTAAAGGAATAACCATGCGTCGCTTATTTGTTTCCGTTCTTCTCTCCAGCCTGTTCGCGGGCACGGCCCACGCCGATTTCACGATACCCGGCTTTGAACTCGTGCATACCTCGCCCGTGGAAACCACCTTGACCAATCCCGACCTGCGCGAGCCCGTTGCCGTGTGGAGCGAGCTGTTCGATGCGGCCAAGAAAGAGATCGTCATTGCCCAATTCTATGCCGTCAGCAAGCCGGGCACCGCTTTTGAAAAAGTGCTGGCCAGCCTGACGGCCGCCGGCCAGCGCGGCGTGAAGATCCGCTTCCTGCTGGACCAGAAGGGCGTGGGCTTGTCGGAAGCGGCCACCATCGCCCGGATCAAGGCGATTCCGAACCTGGACTTGCGTCTCATCGATTTCAATAAGATCACGGGCAACGGCATCGTGCATGCGAAATACCTGGCCGTCGATGGCCAGGTGGCATACATCGGCAGCCAGAATTTCGACTGGCGCTCGTTCGAACACATCCATGAGACGGGCTTGAGAATCACCGAGCCCGCCATGGTGAGCCAGGTGCAAGCCATCTTCGAACAGGATTGGCAAGCGCAGGCGCTGACGTCGCAAGGCAGCCGCGCCACGGTGCTCAACAGCAAGGTCGTGCCGGCCAATTACGCGCAAAACGCTTTTTTGCTGGCCAGCCCGAACGCGTACAACCCGGCCGGCGTGGGCGACTCGGAAACAGGCTTGCCCGCCTTGCTGGCGCAAGCGCAAAGCGAAGTGCGCATCCAGCTGCTCGACTATGCACCGCTGTCCTACGGTCCGAACCGCACGCGGCCGTATTACGCCGTGATCGATAACGCCGTGCGCGCGGCCGCCCAGCGCGGCGTGAAGATCAAGCTGATGGTATCCGCGTGGAATACGGAAGCGCCGGCCATCGCCTACCTGAAAAGCCTGGCCCTGGTGCCGAACGTGGAAATCCGCATCGTGACGATTCCGGCCGCTTCGACGGGTTTCATACCGTTCGCGCGCGTGATCCACAGCAAGACCATGAGCATCGACGGCAAGCTGGCCTGGGTCGGCACGAGCAACTGGGCGGGCGGCTATTTCGACTTGTCGCGCAACCTGGAAGTGGTGCTGCGCAACGATGCTATGGCGCAACGCATCGCTGCGCTGCATGAGCAGACATGGAGCTCGGCATATGCGCAACCGATCGACATCAACAAGCAATATCCGAAGCCGGCGAAAGCCACGCCGCAAGGCAAGGAATAACATGAAAAAACTGCTGAGTGTGCTGGCGCTGGGCGCCGCATTCGCTTCCGGCAATGTGCTGGCCTGGGGCAATGACGGTCACCGCGCCGTGGGTGCCATCGCCGATCAATTGCTCAAAGGCAGCGTGGCCCAGGCCCAGGTGGCCAGGTTGCTGTTGCCGGGCGAAAGCCTGGAAAAGATCGCCAACTGGCCCGATTGCGTGAAGGGCACGTATTGCGGCCCGCAATCGCCGGAAATGCTGACGTATGTGGCGGCGAACCCCAAGCATGGCGAATACCATTACACGAATGTGCCGTTCCAGAATGCGCATTACCACGACCATGGCGTGGGCACGGCGGACGACGATATCGTGCAGACGCTCAAGCAGGCGATCCTGGTGTTGCAAGGCAAGGCCGATGCGGCCGGCAATCCGCACGGCTTCAGCCAGCGCGAAGCGCTGATCCTGATCACGCACCTGGTGGGCGATATCCACCAGCCGCTGCATGTGGGCAATGCGTTTCTCGGCAAGGATGGCCAGTTCTTCGTGCCCGCCACGCAGGCGCAGATCGATGACGCCACTATTTTCAATGCCCGCGGCGGCAACGACTTGCTGCTCGACGATGCGAAGATGACGGCCCTGTCCGATGCCGTGATTCCCGCGCCGCTGCCGGTAGACGAGGGCGAGCCCAAGCCTGCCAGCAGCTATCCAAAGTCGCCCACCAAGCCACTGCATTCCTACTGGGACACGACCGTGGTCGATTACGCCATGCGCCGCCTGAGCACGCGCACGCCGCAGCAGTTCGCCAGCACCGTGATCGCCAGCGCGCCTGTGGTGAGCGTCAATACTGGCGACCCCGCCACCTGGCCGTATCAGTGGGCCGATGCCTCGCTGGCGGCGTCCAAGATTGCTTTCACGGACGTGGTGGCCGGCCCCGCCACGCAGCAGACCAGCCGCAAGGGCGAGGTCTACAACGTGTGGACCTTGACGGTGCCGGACAGTTATCCCGTGCCCAGCTCGGCGCTGGCGAAGCAGCAGCTGACCGAGGCGGGCTATCGCCTGGCTGCCGTGCTGCAGGCGATTTGGCCACAGTGAAATGCGTGAAAAGCGGCCTGCGGGCCGCTTTTTTCATGCCAGGGTGATGGCGATTCCCATCTCGCGGAAGGGCGCGAGCAGAGCGTCTTCCATGTCGCGGTGCACGATGATATCGTTGACCTGGTTCAAGGGCGCGATTTGGAACGGCGACGCCGTGTTGAACTTTTCCGGCGATGCCAGCACGACGGTGCGGCTTGAGGCCTCGCTCAGCGCGCGTTTCACGCATGCTTCTTCGTAATCGCCCGTGGTGATGCCCGCTTGCGGATGCAGGCTGGATACGCCCATGAAGTACAGGTCGGCGCGGATGCGGCCGATGGCTTCCACGGTGGCCGCGCCGACGCCCACGATCGAGTGCTTGTACAGGCACCCGCCCAGCATCAGCACGTCGATCGATGGGTGAGTCGCCAGCTCGACGGCAACCGATGGGCTGTGCGTGACGATGGTGGCGCGCAAGTCGCGCGGCAACTGGCGCGCCAGCTGCACGGCGGTCGTGCCGCCATCGATGAACACCACTTGCCCCGTTTGTATCATGGCGCCCGCTGCGCGGCCGATGGCGGGCTTGGCTTGCGGCGAAATCTGTTCGCGCCCCGCAAACGGCACCAGCGCGGGGGAGCGTGGCAGCAAGGGCAGGGCGCCGCCGTGCACGCGTTCCAATAGCCCTTCTTTCGCCAGCTCGCGCAGGTCGCGCCGTATCGTGTCTTCCGACAAGCCCAGACTATCGCTGACGGCCTTGGCGACGATCTGGCCTTCGCGCTGGAGCAAGTCCAGCAGGTATTGTTTGCGTTGATGTGTCAGCATGGTTTTTCTTGAATATTCTTGTATTTTCTTGATATTGCACGAGTTTGCATGATAAAGTCGTCGAACGCAAGCACAAGGAGACACTATGCACGAAGAAAATAGCAAGCAGCAACGGGTCCGCATCCAGCAGGTGCACACCCTGTCGCACGACTGGTATCTGCTGCAAAAGACCACCTTCGATTACCTGCGCCACGACGGCCAGTGGCAGACGCAGACGCGGGAAACCTATGACCGTGGCGACGGGGCCACCATCCTGCTGTACAACAAGGCCAAACGCACGGTGATCCTGATCCGCCAGTTCCGCTTCCCCACCTACCGCGAAGGCCACGATGGTTTCCTCATCGAGTCGGCGGCCGGTTTGCTGGAAGAGGCCAGCGCCGAGCAGCGCATCCGCGCCGAGGTGGAAGAGGAAACCGGTTACCGGGTGGGGCAGGTGCACAAGATATTCCAGGCCTTCATGAGTCCCGGCTCCGTGACGGAGCGCCTGCATTTCTTTGTCGCCGAATACGATCCCGCCAGCCGCATCGGCGACGGCGGCGGCCTGGCGCACGAGGGAGAAGATATCGAGGTGCTGGAATTGCCGCTGGCGCAAGCCATGCAGATGGTGGCGGACGGGCGCATCTGCGATGGCAAGACCATCATGCTGCTGCAGCATGCGCAACTGCATTTGATGCCAGGCAAACGGGGGCTGCAGATTCTCGTTGCCGGGCCCTACCGTTCCGGCACGGGCGATGATCCGGCCCTGATGGCGGCGAATGTGGCGGCCATGGAAGCCGTCTGCCTGCCCTTGTATGCCAAGGGACACATGCCCGTGCTCGGTGAATGGCTGGCCTTGCCCATGCTGGCGCTGGCAGGCTCACGCCAGGTGGGTGATGCCGTGTATGAGGAACTGTTCCACGCGCACTCGACGCGTTTATTGAGTCATTGCGATGCCGTGCTGCGCCTGGGCGGCGCTTCCCAGGGGGCCGACCAGATGGTGGCCGTGGCGCGCAACCTGGGCTTGCCCGTATATTTCTCGCTGGACGAGATTGCCCAGGCGTAAAAAAAGCGAAGCCCGCGGGCTTCGCTTTTCTGATGCTGTCACAGTCTCTTAACGGGACTTAACAAAGGGGATACCGATCGCTTTCGGCGCGATGGATTTCGCCATCAAGCCCGCCAGCACGATCACGGTGACCACGTATGGCACCATCTGGATCAGCGAGCCGGGGATGCGGCCCACGACGGGCAAGTCCACGCCTTCAATTTGAATCTGGATGGCGGCGAAGAAGCCGAACATCAGGCAGCCGAGGAAGGTGTAGACGGGACGCCAGTTGCCGAACACCATGGCCGTCAGGGCCAGGTAGCCGGCACCGGCCGACATGTCGCGCAGGAAGAAGCCGCTTTGCACGATGGCCAGATACGCGCCCGAGAACGAGCACAGGATGCCGGCCACCAGCATGGCCAGGTAGCGCGTCGCTTCCACGCTCACGCCGGCCGAGTCGGCCGCATGCGGATTTTCGCCGCAGGCGCGCAGGCGCAGGCCGAAGCGCGTGTGGTACAGCAGCCAGTGCACGAGCGGGATCAAGAGGAAGGCCACGTAGACGAGGATGGAATGGCCGCCGATCAGATGGGCATACACCCAGCCGATGAACGGGATGTGTTCCACGTACTGCGTGCCCGGCAAGACCACGTCGAACAGCCGCGCCGAACCGAGGTCGGGCGTGCGGCCGCCTTGCTGGAAGAAGAATTGCGCCAGCACGAACGTCAGTCCGCTCATGGCGATGTTGATCGCCATGCCGGCCACCAGCTGGTTGCCCTTTTGCGTGATGCTGACGTACGCCTGCAGCAAGGCCAGGGCGACGCACACGAGCATGCCGGCAGCCATGCCGTAGTACGGGTTTTGCGTCGTGTAGGCGACGGCGGCGGAAGCGAAGGCGCTGGCCAGGATCTTGCCTTCCAGGCCGATGTCGATCATGCCGCTGCGTTCGGCGAACAGGCCGGCCATGGCGGCAAAGATCAGGACGGGCGCATTGCGCACGGTCGATACCAGGATGCTGGCGAATTGAAAGTCGTCGAGTGTCATGGTGTTAGCCTTTGGTGCGCTTGAGCAGGGCGGAAATGGCCGGTGCGTAGAAGTTTTCCATGGCGCCGCAGAACAGGATGATCAAGCCCTGGATGAAAATGAAGGTTTCTGTCGGGATATTCGGTTTTTCCAGCGACAGGTCGAAGCCGCCCTGGATCAGCGCGCCGAACAGCACGGCCGACAAAAAGATGCCGACCGGATGCTGGCGACCCATCAGGGCGATGGCGATGCCGATGAAACCGGCGCCGCCGACGAAGTTGAGCGACAGGTAATGGGTCGAGCCCATGATGGAATTGACGGAACCCAAGCCCGCCAGCGCGCCCGAGATCAGCATGACGATGATGATCATCTTGCTGATCGACACGCCCGCATAGTGGGCCGCGTGCTTGTTGAGGCCCGTGGCGCGCAGCTTGAAGCCCCACGACGAACGCCAGACCATCACGCCGTAGATGACCAGCGCGGCGATCGCCAGGATAAAGCTGATGTTCAGCGGCGTGTCGCCCAGCGACGGGAACCAGGTGGAGAGGCGCGGCATTTCGCCGCTTTCCGCAAACACGCGGCTGGCCGTATTCTGCTCGCCCGGCGGAATCAGGTACTTCACGATAATAAAATTCATCAGGCTGGCGGCGATGAAGTTGAACATGATGGTGGTGACCACGATGTGGCTGCCGCGTTTCGCTTGCAGATAGCCGGGCAAAAAGCCCCACAACGCGCCGAACAGGGCCGCGCCGATCATGGCGGCAGGAATCAAGAGCCAGGCGGGCAGGGTCTGGTCGAAGGCCAGCATGGCCACCGTCAAGCCCAGGCCGCCGATGTACATCTGGCCTTCGGAACCGATATTGAACAGGCCGGCCTGCATCGCCACGGAAACCGACAGGCCCGTGAAGATGAAGGTGCTGGCGTAGAACAGGGTGTAGCTCAAGCCTTCCGGATTGAGGATCGCGCTGTGGACCAGGATCGACAGCGATTCGGCCGGGTCTTCGCCCAGCATATAAATCACCAGGGCGGCGACCAGCAAGGCCGACAGCAGGTTTAACATGGGCATGACAAAGGCTGTCGCCCAGCGTGGCAAGTCGTTATTCATGATTTATGCATTCCCCCCATCAACAGACCGATGCGGGTGGTATCGAATTCTTCAATTTTCAGTTCGCCGGTGATGCGTCCGCCGCACATGACGAGAATGCGGTCGGCCAGCGCCCGCACTTCTTCCAGTTCGACGGACACCAGCAGGATCGCCACGCCCGCGTCGCGCAGGGCCAGCAATTGCGTATGGATGCTTTCGATGGTGCCGATGTCGACGCCGCGCGTGGGTTGCCCCACCAGCATCAGTTTCGGCTTGGCCAGTACTTCGCGCGCGATCACCACCTTTTGCTGGTTACCGCCTGACAACAAGCCGATGCGCAGGTCCGGATTGGCCGGGCGCACATCAAACGTCTTCAGCAGTTCCGCGCAGCGGGCGCCGATGGCCTTGAAGTTGAACAGGCCCCAGCGGTTCTTCAGGTGGTCCTGGTAACCGAGGATGGTGTTTTGCATGACGGAGAAATTCTTCACCACGCCATCGCGCAAGCGGTCTTCCGGAATGTGGGCGATGCCCAGTTCGCGGAAGGCCAGCGGCAAGCCATCGGCATCGTGGCGCTTGGCAAACGGCAAGTCCTTGTCCAGGAAGCGCAGCGTGCCGGACGTGGGCAAGCGCATGCCCGAGAGGATTTCCAGCAGCTCGCTCTGGCCGTTGCCGGAAACGCCCGCGATGGCGACGATTTCGCCGGCGCGCAAGTTGAAACCTATATCGGCCAGCAATTTGACTTGCTGTTCGTCAGCCAGTTGCAAGCCGTCAACTTCCAGCACCGTGGCGCCCGGATTGTACGGGGCGCGCGGCAAGTGGCTCTGGATGGGGCGCCCGACCATCATGTTGGCCAGTTCCTCTTTCGAGGTGCCGTTTGTCGCCACGGCGCCCACCACCGTGCCGCCGCGCATGACGGTGACGTTGTCGGTGATTTCCAGGATCTCTTGCAGCTTGTGCGTGATCAGGATGATGGTCTTGCCTTGCTCCTTGAACAGGCGCAGGATTTCAAACAGCGACGCCGTTTCCTGCGCCGTCAGCACGGCCGTCGGCTCGTCGAGGATCAGGATGTTGGCGCTGCGGTAAATCTGCTTGAGGATTTCCACGCGCTGCTGCGCACCGACGGACAGGTCTTCGATCTTCGCCAGCGGGTCGACGTCGAGGCGGTAGCGCGCGCAAATTTCGCGCAATTTCGCTTCCGCTTCCGTGCGGTGGCTGGCCAGGCGAAAACCGCCTTCCGTGCCCAGCATGATATTGTCGAGGACGGTGAAGTTCTCGACCAGCATGAAGTGCTGGTGCACCATGCCGATGCCGAGGTTGATCGCTTCCTGGCTGTTGCGGATAGGCTGTACTTTACCGTCGAGCAAGATTTCTCCGCCGTCGGCACGGTAATACCCGTACAGGATGCTCATCAAGGTCGATTTGCCGGCGCCGTTCTCTCCCACCAGGCCGTGGATACTGCCCTTGGCGATGGAGAAGCTGACGTCGGCGTTCGCCTTCACATGTCCAAACTGCTTGGAAATGCTGCGAAATTCTACTGCTGGCTGCATAGGTTCATAACTGGATAGTTTCATGGAAACGCGCCGCGCGGAGACAGGCCCCGGCGGCGCGCTAAAAGATACGGAGAAAAATTAAACCGGGCAGCTGCTGCCGACGCGGTAATCGATCACTTTGATCTTGCCATCGATAATGTCCTTACGCGCACCCAACACGCGTTTTTCGATTTCCGGCGTAATCAGCTTGCGGTTGTTGGCGTCGAGCGCCCAATCTACGCCGCCTTCTTTCAAGCCTTTATAGCTGACGCCGCCCTTCCAGGTGCCGTTCTTGACTTCCATGAAGCTGTCGTAGACCGTGTTGTCGACGCGCTTGACCATCGAGGTCAGGATGCTGCCTGGATACAAATGGTTCTGGTTCGAATCGACGCCGATGGCCAGCTTGCCTTTTTCCTTGGCCATTTGCAAGGTGCCCATGCCGCTGCCGCCAGCGACGGCGAAGACGACATCGACGCCGCGCTCGAATTGCGAGCGGGCCAGTTCGCCACCCTTGGCCGGGTCATTCCAGGCGCCGGACGTGGTGCCGACCATGTTTTGCGTGATTTCCGCCTTCGGATTGACGGCCTTGACGCCTTGCGCGTAGCCGCAGGCGAAGTTGCGGATCAGGGGAATATCGATGCCGCCGATGAAGCCGACCTTCTTGCTCTTGCTGGCCATGGCCGCAGCCACGCCCACCAGGTAGGAGCCTTCTTCTTCCTTGAAGACGACGGAATTGACGTTGCTGCCGGCGGCCTGGCCGTCGATCAGCACGAATTTCACGTTCGGGAATTCCTTGGCGACCTTTTGCACGGCTTGCGTTTGCGCAAAGCCGATGGCAGCGATCATGTCGAGTTTCTTTCGGGCCAGGCCGCGCATGACTTGCTCGGCTTGCGTATCGCTCGATGCCTGTACTTCGATGAAGGAAATGCCCGTGTCTTTTTTGAAGCGCGATGCACCTTCGAAAGCGGATTGGTTGAACGACTTGTCGAACTTGCCGCCCGCGTCATACACGACACCCAGTTTTGGGGTAGCCGCGGACGCTTGAGCAGTCAGAAAAACGGCTGCGATCGTCAAACTAAATTGTGTAAGTTTCATGAATTGGCTCCTGGAAGATCGATATTGTATATTTTTTATAGGTGAAACATATAATTTGGGGCCGATTTAGCCTGTTTTTGATGCACGAGGTGATGATTTCTTATCAACATTGCACTGTATTGCACAAGATCATTGCTGGCCTCGTATGCTTTTATGTCGACAGTGTGATGCTCATGCAACAGTCGCGCCCCGTCTCTTTTATAAGTACAACATCGAATGGGGCTGCCGGAGCGGGCTGGGATGCGCCGTCAGTGGACGGGCAGGGCAGGCACGGAACCGGCGCCGCGATGGGCGTCCGAATCACTATGCATCATGCCAGATATGTATGACAAATACGTTTTTGTTTATGTATTTATATGCGGCGCATATAAATAGGTTTTAAGAACGCATAACAAAACCGTAGCGAGCGGCAGTGAGTTGTGGTCGAGAAGCGGAGCTGTGCGAATGCACAGTGAGCATCGGAGGCCGCGACCCGCGACGCGCAGTAGGTTTTGTTCGCGTTCTCAGGCTGATGGGGGATTGATGATGTTCAGGAAAGCCCGCACGACGGGAGCGTCGTCCAGCGTGGTGTAGCTGATGTACAGGTTGGCCGACGGCGGATTGGTCTTGATCGGCAGAAACACCACGCCGGGCCAGCCGATGCGGCTGGTCGTTTCCGGCACCAGGGTCACGCCCAAGCCCGCACCCACCATGGCCAGCAGGGTTTGCGGCTCGCTCGCTTCCTGGAAAATCACGGGTTCGAAGCCGGCGTTGATGCAGCACTGCACCAGGTAGCGGGGAAACGCGGATTTGTCGAGGTTGAGGGTCAGCATCGGCTCGTGGGCGATGTCGATCAGTTCGATTGCCGTGTTTTTGGCCAATGGATGGTGTTCGTTGACGGCCACGCACACGTTTTCGCGGAAGCACAGTTCCTGGCGCAGATTATCGTGGCGCAAGTCGTCATCGTTGAGCTTGGGTTCGCGCCAGAAACCGACGTCGATCTGCTTGGCGCGCAAGGCTTCGTATTGCACCGTGGGACCGAATTCATGGATGGTCCAGGTGACGCGGGGGAACTTGGTCTGGAATTCTTCCAGCAGGCTGGGGATGGGGCCCCACATGGCCGAGCCGACGATGCCCACGCGCAAGCGGCCTACTTCGCCCCGGTCAATCTGGCGGATGGTGTCGATGGTCATGCGCATCTTGGCCAGCAGCTCGGCCGCCTCGTTCATCAGCGCCTTGCCCGCCACGGTCAGCTCGAAGGTGCGCGTGGTGCGCGCAAACAGGCGCACGCCCAGTTCGCTTTCCAGTTTCATGATCTGCTGGCTCAGGGGCGGCTGCGAGATATGCAGGCGCTCGGCGGCGCGGCTGAAGCTTTTCTCCTCGGCAACGGCAAGAAAATACTTTAACTGTTTCAGATCGATGGACATGCTTTCCTTGGCGTTGCGTGGTGCCTGGCGATGGAACGGCGCGCGGACCGTGCAGGCGCGCGCGCTTTCTTTACAGCAGTCCTATTATCGTGCCACGACCGCCTGCATGGCAATGGCCAGCGCGGTGCCGACTTGCGCATTGTGCTTGACCAGGGCGATATTCGTCGCCAGGCTGCGGCCATCCGTCAGCTGCTTGATGCGCGACAGCAGGAATGGCGTGACTTGCTTGCCCTTCACGCCGCCCGCGTCCGCTTCCTGCAAGGCTTGCGTGGTGATCGCATCGATTTCTTCCTTGGGCATCGCTTGCGCGGCGGGCACGGGGTTGCTGACGATCACGCCGCCTTTCAAGCCCAGCTGCCACTTGGTACCGATGAAGGCGGCCTGCTCGGCGGCCGTGTCGAGGCGGAAATCGGCCTTGAAGCCGCTTTCGCGCGTGAAGAAGGCGGGGAAGCCTTCCTGGCCCACGCTGATGACGGGCACGCCGTGGGTTTCCAGGTATTCCAGGGTCAGGCCGATGTCGAGGATGGATTTGACGCCCGCGCAGACGACGGCCACGGACGTGTGCGCCAATTCCTGCAAGTCGGCCGAAATGTCGAAGCTCGTTTCCGCGCCGCGGTGCACGCCGCCGATACCGCCCGTGACGAACACGGCAATACCGGCCAGTTCCGCGCAAATCATGGTGGCGGCCACGGTGGTGGCGCCCAATTTGCCCTGCGACAGGACGAACGGCAGGTCGCGGCGGCTGACCTTCATGGCGTCGGGCGAGGTGCCCAGCAATTCCAGCTGCTCCGGCGACAGGCCCACGCAGATCTTGCCGCCGATGATGGCGATGGTGGCCGGCACGGCGCCGCCGTCGCGGATGATCTGTTCCACTTCGCGCGCCATTTCCACGTTTTGCGGATACGGCATGCCGTGCGAAATGATGGTCGATTCCAGCGCCACGATGGCCTTGCCGGCGGCGCGCGCGTCGAGGACTTCTTGCGAGAACGAGAGGAAGTTATGCAGTTGCGTCATGGGTCAATCCTGTTGAAAGAGGGTAGGGGGAGGGGGCGCCAGGTCGGCGTCGTCGATGTCGTCGAGGGCGCCGGCCGAAATCCGGGGCGAGACGGTGGCAGCCGATTCCAGGGTCATGGCCGCCAGCTTCAGGCCGCGCCGGCAAGCCAGTTTCAAGTCGCCGCTGTCGTGGTAAAGCGACCAGCAGACGGCGGCGGAAAACGCGTCGCCGGCGCCCGTCACGTCGACGGCGTCCACTTCGCGCGCGGCCAGGTGGACGATAGGCGCATCAAGATTGTCGCCATCCGTGAAGTACACGCCTTCGCCGCCGCAGGTGACGATCACCTGGCGCGCGCCCTGGCGCTGCACTTCGCGGCAGGCGGCGCGCACCTCGAACGCCGTCGGCAAGGCCCGCGCCACGCGCGTTTCCAGCTCGCCCCGGTTGAGGATCAGCAGATGCAAGCCCGTCAGGACTTGCGGCAGGTGCGCCATCTTCGGCTGCGAGACGGCGACGATGACCAGCGGCGTCGCGCGGGCCGCATCCTGGCGCGCGTCGGCCAGCAGTGCCTGCACGCTGTCGTGACCCAGGTTCAGGTCGCAGACGGTGAGGGCGGCTGCGGCGCGCTGCGGCTGGCGGCTGTGCAAAAAGGCCGGCGTCAGCTGTTCGTACAGCTGCATGTTGGCCATCGCCAGCAGCATTTCGCCATGTTCGTCGAGCACGGCCGTGTAGGTGCCGCTGCTGGTGTTACTTAAATGCAAGCTGCCGCGCATGTCGATGCCCGCGTCTTCCGCGTGCGTCTGCAGCGCATGGCCGGCCGCGTCGTCGCCCAGCGCCGTCAGCAGGGCGACGGGAATCGACAATCGGGCCAGGTTTTCCGCGATGTTGCGGCCCACGCCGCCAAACACTTCTTCCGAGCGCACGGGATTCGAGGTGCCCATCTGCAAGGTCGCCAGCGTGCGCATCTTGCGGTCGAGGTTGGCGGCGCCTATGCACAGCACGGGGCGGCTGTCGGGCAGCACGTAGGCGCGTCCCAGCAGGCGTCGCTCGCGGATCAAGCCGGCGATGTGGCCGGCGACGGCCGAGCGCGACAAGCCCAGCTCGCTCGCCAGGTCTTGCTGCGAGATGAAGGGGTTGTTGCGGATCAGCGCGTACAACTGGTCTTTTTTATTGGTATCGGTCACAAGGTTTCGCTGAAGGGTTAAACATTTGTCCAAAACTTTAAACATTTGTTCGATTAGTGTCAAGCGGGTGCGAAAAGCGTTCGTATGGAGCTTGTATGCATGCATTTCCCGGCGATTGCCGGGGCGTGGCCGCTGCTGGCGGGCGAGCGCTTGCCTGGACTATAATGTCGGCCATTTATATTTAAATTGTATAAATTGGTAAGAAAAATGGTATTTGCCATACATATTCCGTTTGATGCATAGTGGCGGCAAATAGAGGCAATACGCATTTCGATATACCTGTAACACCATACATACCCGATACCTGAGCCGCAGTCCCTCACCGGGCGCGGCTGCGCAGGCAGCAACCAATCATCATTAGTCAATCAGAGGATAACCATGTCGAACAACGCCCCTTTCCACGCCGCCGAAATCATCCGTGCCCGCGCTCCTGAAAATTTCAAGCCGCGCGTGGCGATGATCCTCGGCTCCGGCCTGGGCGTGTTGGCCGAGCAGATGACGGACGCCGTCAGCATCAGCTTTGACGAATTGCCGGGTTTCCCGATCAGCACCGTGCACGGCCATGCCGGCGAACTGGTGGTAGGTACCCTGTCTGGCGTCGCCGTCGTCTGCATGAAGGGCCGTGGCCATTTCTATGAAGGCTATGGCATGGGCGTGATGACGAGCGCCATCCGCACCTTGAAACTGCTGGGCTGCGAAATGCTGTTCGTCACCAACGCCGCCGGTTCCCTGCGCCCTGAAGTGGACGCCGGCAGTCTGGTGGCCATCAGCGACCATATCAACCTGCTGCCAGGCACGCCGATGGTCGGCCCGAACGACGACCGCTTCGGTCCGCGCTTCTTCAGCATGGCCAACGCCTACGATGCGGATCTGCGCCAGCTGGTCAAGGACACGGCAGCCTCGAATGGCATCACCTTGCACGAAGGCGTGTTCGTCGCCTACCCAGGCCCGAACTTCGAGACGGCCGCCGAAATCCGCATGATGGCCCGCCTGGGCGCCGATACGGTCGGCATGTCCGTGGTGCCGGAAGTGGTGTCGGCCCGTCATTGCGACCTGAAAGTGGTGGGCGTGTCCGTCATCACCAACCTGGCCGAAGGCATGTCGCCATTCGCCCTGTCGCACGAACAAACCCTGAAATACGCGGCCATCGGCGCGAAAGACCTGGTCAAGCTGATCCTGGCATTCCTGGCGACCGTATCGGCTACGCCGCAAGCCTAAGCACTTTTTTTTACGCAGTAGCGGCGCGCCGGCCACCGGCGCTGCCGCGCGGCAGGCAGGGAAAATCCGGCCTACACTGTCCGCATCATCTTTGCATCATTCCATAAAGCGAGCCTTATCATGTCACGCGCATTTATCCTCCTGCTTGATTCCTTCGGCCTTGGCGCGACGCCAGACGCCGCCAAGTATGGCGACGCAGGTGCCAATACCTTTGGCCACATTGCCAGCACTGTCGCCAAAAGCGGCAAGACCTTGAAACTCCCGAACATGGAACGCCTGGGACTGGGCGCCGCGGCGCACCTGGCCAGTGGCGAATGGGCCACCGGCTTCGACCAGCGCGACGGTTTTACCGGCGCCTACGGCGCGGCGCGCGAGCGCTCCACCGGCAAGGACACGCAGAGCGGCCACTGGGAAATCGCCGGCGTGCCCGTCGAATTCGACTGGGGATATTTTCCCCGCACCACGCCGTCGTTCCCGGCCGACCTGACCGACAAACTGAAAGCTCTGTCCGGCGTGCCGGGCTTCCTCGGCGACTGCCATGCCTCGGGCACGGACATCATCAACAAGCATGGCGACGAGCACGTCGCCACCGGCAAGCTGATTATCTATACCTCGGGCGACTCGGTGATGCAGATCGCCGCGCACGAAGAATCGTTCGGCCTCGAGCGCCTGTACGAAGTGTGCGAAATGGCCTTCAAGCTGGTCGAGCCGTACAACATCGGCCGCGTCATCGCGCGCCCGTTCACTGGCAGCAATGGCAACTACACGCGCACGTCCAACCGCCACGATTATGCGGTGGCGCCGCCAAGCAAGACCCTGCTCGACCACGTCAAGGATGCGGGCGGCGAAGTCGTCGGCCTGGGCAAGATCAGCGATATTTTCGCTGCCCAGGGCATTTCGCGCGTCGTCAAGGGCGTCGACAACATGGCGCTGTTCGAAGCGCTGTTGAAGACGGCCGATGAAGTGCAGGACAAGTCGCTCACGTTCGTGAACTTCGTCGATTTCGACCAGGCGTTCGGCCACCGCCGCAACGTCGAAGGCTATGCCGACGCGTTGCGCGAAATGGATGGTCGCCTGCCGGAATTCATGGCCAAGCTGAAGGAAGGCGACCTGGTCGTGATCACCGCCGACCATGGCTGCGACCCCACCTGGCACGGCTCCGACCACACCCGCGAACACATTCCGATGATCTTCTTCGGCCCCGGCGTCGCCCCGCGCGCACTGGGTATTTCCGAGACCTTCTCCGATATTGGCCAAACCCTCGCCAAGCACCTTGGCGTACCACCACTTGCTAATGGAACCAGCTTGTTATGACACTCATGCACCCCGAATTCAAGCGTAACGAGGCCGTTGGCCTCGACCTGGGCTGGATCAACCAGATCCGCGTCAACCGCGCCGCGACGGACCGCCGCGCGGCCAGCCTGGCGAACCGCCGCACGGTGAAAAAGGAATACCAGGCCGCCTGGCTGGTGAAAGCCATTCAGATGATCGACCTGACCACCCTGGGCGGCGACGATACGCCGGGCCGCGTGGAGCGCCTGTGCATGAAGGCCATGCGCCCGCTGCGCGCCGACCTGATGGACGCGCTGGGCTTGACGCAGCTGAGCACCGGCGCCGTATGCGTGTACCACGAGATGATTCAACCTGCCGTGAAAGTCATCCAGGGCCGCTTGCCCATCGCCGCCGTGTCGACGGGTTTCCCGGCTGGCCTGACGAGCATGGAAACGAAGCTGCGCGAAATCGAACTGTCGGTCGCCGCTGGTGCTTCCGAGATCGATATCGTCATCACGCGCCAGCACGTCCTGAACGGCAACTGGCAAGTGCTGTACGACGAAATGCTGGCCTACCGCAAGGCGTGTGGCGAAGCGCACGTGAAGGCGATTCTCGCCACGGGCGACTTGCTGACCATGGAAAACGTGGCCAAGGCGTCGTGGGTCTGCATGATGGCGGGCGCCGATTTCATCAAGACCTCCACCGGCAAGGAAGGCGTGAACGCCACCATCCCCGTGGCCCTGACGATGGTGCGCACGATCCGCGAATACCACGAGCAGACGGGTTTCCAGGTGGGCTTCAAGCCGGCCGGCGGCGTCAGCTCGGCCAAGAGCGCGCTGCAATACCTGACCCTGATGAAGGAAGAACTGGGCAATGAATGGCTGCAGCCGCACCTGTTCCGCATCGGCGCTTCCAGCCTGCTGACCGACATCGAGCGCCAGCTCGAGCACTACGTCACCGGCAGCTATTCGGCCAATCATCGTCACGCACAACCTTAAAGAACAATCGTCATGCCAACAATTAACGAGATTCTCACTACTATGGACTACGGCCCTGCTCCCGAAAGTCAAAAAGAAGCGCAGGCGTGGCTCGACGGCCACCAGCGCAAGTTTGGCCTGTTTATCGACAATGCCTGGAGCGAGCCTGCGGAACTGTTCGCCTCGACCAATCCTGCCGACGGTACGCAGCTGGCCGAGCTGACGCAAGCGAGCGATGCGGACGTGGAACGCGCCGTGGAAGCGGCCCGCCGCGCGCTGCCCGTATGGCAAGGCATGGGCGGCCATGGCCGCGCGAAAGTCATGTACGCGCTGGCCCGCTTGCTGCAAAAGCATTCGCGCCTGTTCGCCGTGCTGGAAACCCTTGACAACGGCAAGACCATCCGCGAAACGCGCGATATCGACCTGCCGCTGGCCGCGCGCCATTTCTACCATCACGCCGGCTGGGCGCAGCTGCAATCGGAAGAATTCGCCGACTACCGCGCCGTGGGCGTGGTGGGCCAGATCGTGCCGTGGAATTTCCCCCTGCTGATGCTGTCGTGGAAAATCGCCCCGGCCCTGGCGGCCGGTAACACGGTCGTCTTCAAGCCGGCCGAATTCACGTCGCTGACCGCCATGCTGTTCGCCGAATTGTGCGTGCAGGCGGGCGTGCCGGCCGGCGTGGTCAATATCGTCACCGGCGACGGTAGAGTGGGCTCGGCCATCGTCAACCACCCTGGCGTCGACAAGATCGCGTTTACGGGTTCCACTGAAGTTGGCCGCTTGATTCGCGTAGCGACGGCCGGCAGCGGCAAGAAGCTGTCCCTCGAATTGGGCGGCAAGTCGCCGTTCATCGTCTTCGAAGACGCGGACCTGGACGGCGCCGTGGAAGGCCTGGTCGATTCGATCTGGTTCAACCAGGGACAAGTCTGCTGCGCCGGCTCGCGCCTGCTGGTGCAGGAATCGGTCCAGGAGCGCTTCCTGAACAAGGTGCGTGCCCGCATGGAAAACCTGCGTCTCGGCTCGCCTCTGGACAAATCGATGGACGTGGGCGCGCTGGTTGACCCCGTGCAGCGCCAGCGCATCGCCGCGCTCGTCGATTCGGCCCGTGCCGAAGGCTGCGACGTGTGGCAACCGGCGTGCGAACTGCCGGCTGACGGCTCGTGGTTCCCGCCTACCCTGATCACGGGCGCGTCGACGTCGGCTGCCGTGGCACAGGCTGAAATCTTCGGCCCCGTGCTGGTGGCCATGAGCTTCCGCACGCCGCCCGAAGCGGTGCAGCTGGCGAACAACACGGTGTACGGCCTGGCCGCCAGCGTGTGGACCGAGTCGATCAGCCTGGCCCTCGATATCGCGCCCGCCATCAAGGCTGGCGTGGTGTGGATCAACAGCGCCAACCAGTTCGATGCGGCCTGCGGCTTCGGCGGCTACCGCGAATCGGGCTTCGGCCGTGAAGGCGGCCGCGAAGGCATGCTGGAATACATGACGGCCCTGGCCGAAGATGCGCGCCCGGCCTTGCCGGTGGTGGAAGCGAAGGCCAAGGGCAACGTGAAGCAGGCGGCAGCCGACCCCTTCGCCATCGACCGCACGGCCAAGATGTACATCGGCGGCAAGCAGGCGCGCCCTGACAGCGCCTACAGCGCGCCCGTGTTCGGCGCGAATGGCGCCCTGCTGGCCGAAGTGGGCGTGGGCAGCCGCAAGGACATCCGCAACGCCGTCGAAGCGGCCCATAAAGCGTCCGGCTGGACCAGCGCCACGGCGCACAACCGCGCGCAAGTGCTGTACTACATCGCCGAAAACCTGGCGGCGCGCGCCGACGAATTCGCCGCCCGCATCGCCGCCATGACGGGCAGTAAAAATCCCGAGAAGGAAGTGCAGGCATCGATCGAACGCCTGTTCTACTACGCCGCCTGGGCCGACAAATACGACGGCCTGGCGCACCAGCCGCCCGCCAAGGGCATCACCGTGGCGCTGAACGAAGCGGTCGGCGTGATCGGCATCGTCTGCCCGAATGAAGCGCCTTTGCTCGGCTTCGTCTCGCTGGTGGCGCCGGCCATCGCGCTGGGCAACCGCGTGGTGGTGGTGCCGTCGGAAGCGCATCCGCTGTCCGCGCTGGACCTGTACCAGGTGTTCGACACCTCCGACCTGCCGGGCGGCGTCGTCAACATCATCAGCGGCAACGCCGATGAACTGGCGCGCACCCTGGCCACGCACGCCGACATCGACGCCGTCTGGCGCCATGACGGCTCCGCCGACGGTTGCGCGGAAGTCGAGCGCCTGTCGGCCGGCACGCTGAAGCGCACCTGGGTCGGCGGCGCGAAGGGCCGCGACTGGTACAGCGCCGCGCAAAGCGGCGGCCGTGCCGTGCTGGCGCATGCGTCGCAAGTGAAAAACGTGTGGATTCCTTACGGCGTCTGATTGACAACTGGAGTTGCAAAGCTGGGGTCAGAACCGTAGGGACTGACCCCAGTCTATTATGATCGGAGTTAATTCATGTTTTTAACCCAGGAAATCATCCGCAAGAAGCGCGACAAGGGCATCCTGAGCGCCGAGGAAATCCAGTTTTTCGTGCGCGGTATCACTGACGGCAGCGTCAGCGAAGGGCAGATCGCGGCGCTCGGCATGGCCGTCTATTTCAACGACATGAACATGGACGAGCGCGTGGCGTTCACCCTGGCCATGCGCGATTCCGGCCAGGTGCTGGACTGGCGCTCGCTGAACCTGCCGGGCCCCATCGTCGACAAGCATTCGACGGGCGGCGTGGGCGACGTCGTCTCCCTGCTGCTGGGCCCCATGGTCGCCGCGTGCGGCGGCTACGTGCCGATGATCTCGGGCCGCGGCCTGGGCCACACGGGCGGCACCCTGGACAAGTTCGACGCCATTCCCGGCTATTGCACGGTGCCGGACAATGCACTGTTCCGCAAGGTGGTGCAGGAGATCGGCGTGGCCATCATCGGCCAGACGGCGCAGCTGGCACCGGCCGACAAGCGCTTCTACAGCATCCGCGACGTCACCGCCACGGTGGAATCGGTGGCCATGATCACCGGCTCCATCCTGTCGAAGAAACTGTCGGCCGGGCTGGACGCGCTGGTGATGGACGTGAAAGTGGGCACCGGCGCCTTCATGCCGACCTACGACAAGTCGGTGGAGCTGGCCGAGAGCATCGTCGCCGTGGGCAATGGCGCGGGCATGCAGACGTCGGCGATTCTGACGGACATGAACGAGTCGCTGGCGCCGTACGCCGGCAATGCGCTGGAAGTGCGCGGCGCCATGGATTACCTGACGGGCCGTTCGCGTCCCGCGCGCCTGCACGAAGTCACCCTGGCGCTGTGCGCCGAGATGCTGGTGCTGGGCGGCCTGGCCGCCAACGAAGACGAAGCGCGCGCGAAATTGATCGCGGCCCTCGATTCGGGCGCGGCGGCCGAGCGCTTTGCGCGCATGGTGTCGGCCCTGGGCGGCCCGGCGGATCTGGTCGAGAACCCGGACAAGCACCTGGAGCAGGCGCCGTTCATCGTGCCGGCGCCGGCGCTGTCCGCCGGCTTTGCCAACGTGCGCGATTGCCGCGCCATCGGCCTGGCCGTGGTGGCATTGGGCGGTGGCCGCCGCCGTCCGAGCGACAGCATCGATTTTGCCGTCGGTCTGACGGACCTCGTGGGCCTGGGCGAGCAGGTGGCCGTTGGCCAGCCGCTGGCCATGGTCCACGCGCGCACGGAAGCGGCGGCGCAGCAAGCCGTCAAGGAAATCCAGGACGCGTATGCCATCAGCGCCGTGGCGCTGGCGGGCAATCCGGTGATTTATCGTACCATTCGTCCGTAACAATTTTTAGCCCCAACGCAGGGTCTGGGGTCGTACCCTGAGAGTCCGACCCCGGCCTTTGCGGGTTTACAGGTAAATAATCAAATGAACAACCAAGAACTGATCGCCGAAGCCAACGCCGGCCGTGAACTGGCCTACGCGCCATACTCGCGCTTCAAGGTGGGTGCGGCGCTGCTGTGCAGGGATGGCCGCGTCTTCCGCGGCTGTAACGTGGAAAACGCCGCCTATGGGCTGTGCAACTGCGCCGAGCGCACGGCGTTTTTCAGCGCCATCGCGCATGGCTGCAAACCGGGCGACTTCGCCAAACTGGCCGTCACGGGCGACACGGTCGAGCCGATTTCGCCATGCGGCGCCTGCCGCCAGGTGATTTTCGAGATGGGCGGCGCCGACCTGCCCGTGATCCTGACGAACCTGAAAAACGATGTCATGGAAGTGACGGCGGGCTGGCTGCTGCCGCACGGCTTCGGCAATTCCGACCTGGACATGAAGTAACAGGATCCGCTTGAACAAGACGATCGATATCCAGGCCGCCGTGGCGATAGCCGCGGCCGAAGCCATGGCAGCGAAGACGCAGGGGACCTTTGGCGTGGGCGGCGTGCTGCTCGATGGCGCCGGCAACGTGCTGCAATCGATGCACAACAACGTCGTGCGCCATGGCCTGGTGTTCGATCCCACCGCGCATGGCGAGCGCCAGCTGGTGGACTGGTATTTCGCCGAGCGCGCCAAGGGCGCACCCTTGCCGCCGCCGGGCGAACTGACCATCGTCACATCGCTCGATCCCTGCTGCATGTGCACGGGCGCCATCCTGGCGGCCGGTTTCAACGTGGTGGTCGCTGCGCCCGACGTCAAGGCGGGCATCAATTACGATGGCAGCGCCACGTTTACGGCCTTGCCGGCGCCGCTGCAGGCGCAGGCCGGCCGCAGTTTTTGCTATCCGGCTGTGCGCGGCGCCACCGAGTATGCGCGCGCCCCGTCCGGCGCCGCGCCCAAATCTTTTTTCATCGGCAAGAGCATCCACGAGGCGACGCAGGCACTGTGTTCGCTCGTGTTCGAAGCGACATCGGCGCAGGTGATGCAGCTGCTGAACGCCGGCGACGATGTGCCCCTGCGCGATCTGGCCGCCTTGCCGCCCGAGCATGCGGTGGTGCGCGCCTTGCGTCGCCGCTATCCCGATGCCCTGACTTACCGTTGCGACCCGCACGCGCCCGATGCGGGCCTGGCGCCATTCCTGCAGGCGGCCATGGAGCAGGACGCGCGCGATGGCGGCCAGGGCGATGCGGCCGCCTTGCTCGATTCCTTCGGCAACCTGCTGCTGTGCATGCCGGGTAAGTTGAGCCAGTCGGCCATCCGCACGCCGTTCATGGAATGCACGCGCCAGTACGCGCAGCTGCGCTATGAATTGATGGCGAATGCGGCGCCGGCGCTGCAGGAAGAAATCAAAAGCTACCTGGGCCACCCCAAGCACGGCACCTTCGTGCTGGCCATCGGCCCGGATGACAGCGCCGCCAGTTTCATGACCCTGGGCGCCTACGGCTCCACCATGGAAGGGGCGCTGCCGGAGAATAATCCCGCACAGTTCCAGTACGTGCGTCCGGCCATGGCACAAGACGCGCTGCTGGCGCTGTGCGAGTCGATGCCGCCCCTGTACCGCAAGCTGATACGCATCCGGCCGCGCCAGGTGGCGAGCCAGGCCCTGGTCCAGGCGCTAGGCTAATCTAGGCGTCATCGTCGGGCAGGTTTTTCAGCAGGAAGTCGCGCACGTTTTCGCCGGCGACGCGGCGGATCTGCGCTTCCGACAGGCCCGCGTCGAGCAGCGCCTGCGTCAGTCGCGGCAAGCCGGCCGCGTCGATGGCCGTGGTGACGGCGCCGTCGAAGTCCGAGCCATAGGCCACGTGTTCGGCGCCGATCAGCTTGACCGTATACTTGATGGCGCGCGCGATCGATGCCACGTCCTTGCCGCAGACGGCCGTATTCCAGAAACCGATGCCCACCAGGCCGCCCTGGGCGGCGATGCGTTTCAATTGGGCGTCGCTCAGGTTGCGCCCGTTGGCGCAGGTGCCGCGCACGCCCGTGTGCGAGACCATCACGGGGCGCTTCGCCAACGTCAGCACGTCATCGATGGTGGCCGGCGAGGCGTGCGCCAGGTCGACGATCATCTTGCGCTGTTCCATGTCGCGCAGCCATTGCCGGCCCAGCGGCGTCAGGCCGCCTTTTTTCAGGCCGTGCTGGGAGCCCGACAGTTCCGTGTCGAAGAAATGCGTGGGCGCGGCCATGCGGTAGCCGGACCGGTACAAGGTATCGAGGTTGTCCAGCTTGCCTTCGAGCGCATGCGCGCCTTCCAGTGTCAGCCAGCCTGCCAGCAGGGCGGGGTCTTTTTCGCGCGCGGCGATGAAGCTGCGCAGCTGGGCGCGGCTGCCGATGACCCGGACCTTGCCATGGCTCTTGGCCGTTTGCTGGCGCAGCTCGTCGGCCTGGTAAGTAGCGCGCCAGCAGGCTGTTCCAGGTGGCGGGCGGCAAGCCTTGCGCCACCACCAGCGCCGTGATGTTGTCCGTGTCGCTGCCGTTGCGCTCGATATTCATCTTGCGCGGCGTCTTGGTAACGACGGAAAAGGCTTGCAGCGCCACGTTGGCCCGCTGCAGGCGGGGGAAGTCGACATGGCCGCGCTGGCTGTCGCGGTTCAGATTGCGTTGCCACAGCAGGCTGTCGGCGTGCAGGTCGGCGATCCACAGGCTCTGGTGCAGGGCCATGGCCGCTGCCGACGGCGCCTTGCCGGACGGCGCATGGACACGGTTGAGGTGTTCGTCGACAAGGACGGGAGCGGACAGGAAACCGCCGATCAGCGCAAGGCTGGCGGCGGTGAGGGTACTGATAATCATTGTTCTCCGTTTTACCATGGATCGTAGGTGCCCAGGCTCCAGAGGTGACCTTCCGGGTCGCGGCAGGTAAAGCCCCGTCCGCCGTAATCTTCATCCTTGATGTCGAGCACGATCTCGGCGCCGGCTTCGCGCGCGCTGCGGTAGACGGCATCGGCATCGCTGACGACCAGGTAGCAGCTTTGCGTGTTGGCGCCGCCGAGTTCGCTTGGCAGTTTCATCAGGCGGCCATAGTCGCTGTCGAGCGCCGGTGCCACCATGACCATGCCGTTGCCAAAGCTCAGTTGCGCATGGGCGACGCCTCCGTTGCCGTCAGGCACGATCAATTGTTTTTCAAAACCGAGCGCCTTGCACAGCCATTCAATGGCGGCGGGCGCGTCGCGGTAGCGCAGGCAGGGAATGGTCGTAGCTATTGTGGCTTTTGCTGTCGTGGTCATCAGAAAACTCCTATGGCTGAAGGGGAGTAGCTTCGATCATGGATCCTGCGTGGCGTTCCGTATCAAAGCCATCCATCTCGATGGCTTTGATGCCCGTCAGTGCCGCGCGCATCCATACTGCCATAGAAACATCATTGCACTCTTGCCACGACGCAAATTTTTATTGCGGCGACTGCTGCGAGCCCGATGCTTTCTGATCTGCGCCCGCATCGTCGCTGTTGCTCGCCCATCTCAGCAGCATGACGAGGGCAAACAGCATGATGGCCAGCGGCAAGATGGTGATCAGGAACGCCAGGCCCAGGCAGCATGCCAGCAACATGGGCCAGGACATGGCGCGCAAGGCGGCCATGCCTTGGCGCGTGTAAGCGCACAGTTCGTTCCAGAAAGCGCTGAAGGAAGTGCTGCCCGGTGCCGAATTGATGTCTTTCATGCCGTTCTCCTGTCGTGTGGGTGCCGCTGCCGTATGCATGCTGGCGATGAAACCACTATAGGCAAATCCTTGCTGCCGGGCATTGCGTATGCGACGAATGGCAGGAATGGCGGATCGAACGGCGACAGGCCGGGACAAGCGGTTATTCGAATACCTTCAGTTTCAGCTGGAAACTGAGAGCGCCATACAGGCGGTCCTTGTAGGACGGCACGATGGCGATATTCACGCCCACGCGCTGGTATTCATAGCTGATGGTGGGGACCAGGGCCGGGAACCAGCCGCCATCGCGCATCTTCGGATAGCCGCTGAAGCCGCCAACGACGGCGCCGATGCGCAGCGGGCCCACCTTGATCGGCTGGTAGTACACGCCCAGGTAGTTCGAGTAGGCGCGGTCGCTATTGTAGAAGCGGCCGGCCGTGACCGACGCGACCGTGGAAAAGCGGTATTCGGCGCCCAGGCCCGGATTGCTGTCGTTCAGGTTCTTGTCGCGCTGAAAGTGATACGAATAAAAGCCCGCGTTGAGCCAGGTTTCGCTGAGCGGCTGGTTGTCGATCATGTTAAACACATCGGCTTGCGCGCCGCAGGCATATGCCAGCATCAGTGCGCCTAGGGACAATCGTTTCATGCGTGCTTCATCCTTATGATTTCATACTTTGTGGGCTGGCCTGGTCTGGCGCTGCCGCGATCGTATCACCAAGTTGGCTGCGCTTCTAAGCAATATTGAAAGTGCAGAACAGACGGCTGTTTGCCCGTCTGTTCAACGCGTCACGAAGATGGCCGGGGCATTCTCCGGGCAGCATCGGGAGAATGATTATCATTGTGCAACTATGTTTGCATTATTGTTATAAAAGTTGTTGGTTTGCGACATGTCAAACACGATGGGTATGATATTCTGGCGTCAAGTTAATTTTCTTTTTGGAAATAAAATGTCAATCATGCCTAAATCATCATTCGTTCTCGTTTTGTCGACCGTGTTTGCCGCCGGCGCCGCGCAAGCCGGTGTGGTCGATTTGGGCATCGGTGGCGCCAATTTGTATTCCCTGAGTAACTTCAGCGCGTCCGGCAGCGATGTCGAAGGCGGCGTGCTGGTTGCCGGTAACTTGACGGCATCGAACTATTCGGTCAATGACAAGAACAAGGATGCCTACGTCACGCATGGCAACACCGGTTATGCGCTGGTCGTTGGCGGCAACCTGAACTACAGCTCCGGCTCGATCAAGAACGGCAATTACTATGTGGGCGGCAGCACGACGACGAGCAGCGTGGGTCTGAACACGGCAAGCAAGACCACGGTGTCGCCCGTGTCGTTCGCCGCGACGTCGGCGCAGCTGAAAAACACCTCGACGTCGCTGGCCAACGTGGCAGCGACGGGCAGCAGCTCCGTCGCCTATGGCGGCATGACCCTGAAGGGCGGCACGGGCAATGTGCAGGTATTCGACCTGACATCTGCGGCGCTGGGCTCGGTGAACAACTTCAAGTTCAGCAACCTGCACACGAACGACACCCTGATCCTCAATATCAGCGGCACGAACGTGAATCTGTCCGGCGGCTACGGCGATTTCAGCAAATACAATGTGCTGTACAACTTTTACGAAGCCAAGAGCCTGACCTTGAACGGCGTGGGCCTGTACGGCAGCGTCCTGGCGCCGCTGGCGACCCTGGCCGGCGGCAATGGCCAGATCAATGGCAGCGTGGTGGTGGGGAACTGGGCCTCGAACATCCAGGTCAATGCGAACCATTATTTCAACCCTACCAACGTGGCCGGTTATGTGTCGGCCGTGCCGGAACCGGAAACCTATGCGATGCTGCTGGCAGGCCTGGGCATGATCGGCTTCATGGCGCGCCGCCGCAAGAGCAAGACGGCAGCGTAAGCGTTCGCGCCGTTCAGGAAACCGCCTGTCGTGGCGGTTTTTTTTCGCCTGCCGGCGGCATGGACACCGCCGCCAGCACCATGTGTGCGATCAGGATTTCGGCATCCTCGTAATCCTTGCGCGTGAGCTGCTTGCGTTCCAGCACCAGGGCCATCTGCGCCGAAAAATCCGCATACGATTGGGTCATGGCCCAGATGGCGAACATCAGATGCGTGGCGTTGACGGGCGCGATCCGGCCGGCGGCGATCCAGGCTTCGAAGACGGCGATATCCTTGCGCAGCAGGGGCACGACCCGGTCGCGTATCTGCGCGCCGTACAGGGGTGCGCCATTGATCACTTCCAGCGCATACACGCGCGAGGCCCATGGCTGTTCACGCGAAAAACGCAGCTTGGCGCCGATATACGCGCGCAGCACGTCGCGCGGCTCGTCGTGTTCATTGGCCAGCATGTCCATGCGCGCCAGCCAGTCGTCGAGCACGTCGTCGAGCACGCGCTGGTACAGCAGCTGCTTGGACGGGAAGTAATACATCAGGTTTTGCTTCGACAGGCCGGCCCGCTCGGCGATGGTGGCGATCGACGCGCCCTCATAGCCGCATTCGGCGAACGCGCGCACGGCTTGCTCCAGGATGTCCGCTTCCAGGCGGTCGCGGTTTTGCAAACGCCGGCCGCCGGCATTTTTCACGGGAAGGGCAGGGGATTTGTCGCTGGCCATGGCGGGTTCTTTAGCGTGGGCGTATCGATTGCAGGAAGGCCTGCAGCACGGGGGTATCGGTGTAGGCCACGTTGAAGCGGAACCACACCGTCTCGGGCGCGCGCAGCATGAAAAATTCGTTCGGCGACAGCAGGATGCCCGCCTTCAAGGCCATGTCGGCGATGACCTTTCCATTCCATTCCGGCGTTTGCACGTCGGGCCAGCCGGCGCTGACGAACATGCCGCCGCGGGGCCGCGCCACGGGCGCCATGCCCGCCTGCGCCAGGCAGTCGATGCTGCGCTCGCGGGCCGCATCGAGCTGCGCCACCAGCCGTTCGACCATGCGCTTGTAGGGCCGCGCGCAGACGGCGTGGTAGACGGCGCGCTCGTTGATTTCCGACGTCGTCAACCCTGCCAGCATTTTGACGCGCACCAGTTCTGCCACCAGCGGCGGCGAGGCGCAAATCGATCCCACGCGCAGCACGGGCGACAGGGTCTTGGAAAAACTGCCCACGCGGATCACGCGGCGCAAGCCGTCCATCGCCGCCAGCGACGCTTCGCCGCGCGCCGCCAGTTCGCGGTAGATATCATCTTCCACCAGCCAGAAATCGAATTGCTCGGCCAGCGCCAGCAGGCGATGCGCCTGCGCCTGGCTCAGGGAAGTACCGAGCGGATTTTGCAGCACCGTGTTGACGAACATGAGCTTCGGCTGCGCGCGCGCGGCTTCAACGGCCAGCGCATCGAGATCGAGGCCCGCTTCGCCGCGGTGGACGCCCACGGGGATGCAGCCATGGTGGCGTATCAGCGACTGCAGGTTGCTGTAGCCGGGGTCTTCCACCAGCACCGTGTCGCCCGGCTTGGTCAGGCTGCGCAGGATCAGGTCGAAGGCATGCGTGGCGCCGTGCGTCAGCAGGACCTGGTCCGGCTCCACCTGGAACAGCTCTTCCGACAGGCTGGTTGCCAGGTGCTGGCGCAGCGAGGGAAAGCCGAGAGGGTGGCCATAGCCGCGCAGGCGGCTGGCGGGAATGCGCATGGCCTGGCGCACGGCGTCGAGCACGGTCGCTTCGCCATACATCTCGGGCGGCAGCCAGCCCGCGCCCACGGGCAGCGCATCGGACACGCCCGAATACAGGTCCGGCGTGAGGGCGTCGATGGCCGTGGGGCTCGCATGCACGGCCAATTGCGGCGAGGCGGCGATATCGTGGCGCGCGACGAAATAGCCGGAGCCGCGCCGCGACGACAGCAAACCGAGGTTGACCAGGCGGTCATACGATTCGACGACGGTAAACGTCGACACGCCATTGCAGCGGGCGAACTGGCGCACGGACGGCATGCGCGTGCCGATGCGCAGGGCGCGGCTGCCCACCATGACGCTGATGGCGATGACGATCTGCTCGACGAGGCCGCCCTTCTTCTGGCGGTCGATGTCGAGCACAGGCCAGCCGCTGGCTTGCTCGGGGGCATCGTCTGTGCTGTCGCTGTGCTTCACGGTGGCTCCTTATGCTGCCTTGCACAAAACTGTAGTGGTTTTTCGACCTGTACGGTTGGGATACTTTGCCGTTTGTGTATCTGTGCCATTGGGGATGGCCTGTCTATTATTACATCAGCTTTTTGCCAACTGGTAAATTATTTTACGCTTCGTCAAAAACGATCCTGGCCCCCGCGCCAGCCCATCCCAAGGAGAAGGTCATGAACGAAACAAGGCCGGAATCGATGTCGGCATTCTGGATGCCGTTTACGAATAACCGCGATTTCAAGGCCAATCCGCGCCTGCTGGTGTCGGCCGAAGGCATGTACTACAAGGACGTCGATGGCAACGCCATCCTCGATGGCACGGCGGGCCTGTGGTGCGTGCCGTGCGGCCATGCGCAGCCGAAAATCGTCGGCGCCATCCGCGACATGGTGGGCCAGCTCGACTTCGCCCCCACTTTCCAGATGGGCCATCCTGCCGCCTTCGACCTGGCGGAAAAACTGATGGACTACACGGGTCACAAGTTCGGCCACGTGTTTTATACGAATTCCGGCTCCGAAGCCGTCGACACGGCGTTGAAGATTGCGCTGGCCTACCATCGGGCGCGCGGCGAGGGTGCACGCACGCGCCTGATCGGCCGCGAACGCGGTTACCACGGCGTGGGCTTCGGCGGCATTTCCGTGGGCGGCATCGGCGGCAACCGCAAGACCTTCGGCCCCTTGCTGCCGGGCGTGGACCACCTGCCGCACACGCATAACCTGGACAAGAATGCCTATACGGTGGGCGAGCCCGAATACGGCACCCACCTGGCCGATGAACTGGAACGCATCGTCGCCCTGCACGACGCCTCGACGATCGCCGCCGTCATCGTCGAACCGGTGGCCGGTTCCACGGGCGTGCTGATTCCGCCGAAAGGCTATCTGAAGCGCTTGCGCGAACTGTGCACCAAGCATGGCATCCTGCTGATTTTCGATGAAGTCATCACGGGCTTCGGCCGCATGACGACGCCGTTCGCGGCCGACTATTTCGACGTCGAGCCGGACCTGATGACGACGGCCAAGGGACTGACCAACGGCATGGTGCCGATGGGCGCCGTGTTCAGCAAAAAGTATATCCACGATGCCTTCATGGATGCGCCACCAGGCATCGAACTGTTCCACGGCTATACCTATTCCGGCCACCCGCTGGCCTGCGCCGCCTCGCTGGCCACCTTGCAGGTGTTCGAGGAGCAGGACATCCTGGGCCACGCGAAAGCGATGCAGGCGTATTGGAGCGACGCCGTGCATTCCTTGAAAGGCTTGCCGCACGTGATCGACCTGCGCAGCATTGGCCTGATCGCCGGCATCGAACTCGATCCCATCGCCGGCAAGCCGGGCACGCGCGCCTTCAACGCCTTCAAGCAGGCCTTCGCCGACGGTGTGCTGATACGCACGACGGGCGACATCATCGCGCTGTCGCCGCCGCTGGTACTGGAAAAACAGCATGTCGACGAGCTGTTTGGCAAGCTGGCCAAGGTACTCAAAAATCTCGACTAAGGAACACCATGAACGATCTCGACACGATTACCCACTTCATCAACGGCGCCCAGGTCGACACCCGCAGCGGCCGCTACGGCGACGTCTACAATCCCGCCCTGGGCGAGCCTGTGGCGCGCGTGGCGCTGGGCACCGTGGAAGACGTGGACGCGGCCGTGCAGGCGGCGGCCGCCGCCTTCCCCTCGTGGTCGGCCACGCCGCCGCTGACGCGCGCCAGGGTCCTGTTCCGCTATCTGCAGCTGTGCCAGCAGCACACGGACGAATTTGCCGCCATGCTCACGCGCGAGCATGGCAAGACCTTTGCCGATGCCCAGGGCGAGGTGGCGCGCGGCATCGAGATGGTGGAGTTTGCCGTCGGCATACCGCAACTGCTGAAGGGCGAATTCACGGACCAGATTTCGCGCGGCATCGATGCCTGGTCCATGCGCCAGGCGCTGGGCGTGGTGGCCGGCATCACGCCATTCAATTTTCCCGTGATGGTGCCGATGTGGATGTTCCCCGTCGCCATCGCTTGCGGCAATACCTTCGTCTTGAAACCGTCCGAGCGCGATCCGTCCGCGTCCCTGCTGCACGCGAAACTGCTGAAAGAAGCGGGCTTGCCCGACGGCGTCTTCAACGTGGTGCAGGGCGACAAGGTGACGGTCGACGCTCTGCTCGACCACCCCGTGGTGCAGGCGATCAGCTTTGTCGGCTCGACGCCGATCGCCGAATACATCTATGCGCGCGGCAGCGCCAGCGGCAAGCGCGTGCAAGCTTTGGGTGGCGCGAAAAACCACATGGTGGTGATGCCGGACGCGGACATGGAGATGACGGTCGACGCGCTGATCGGCGCGGCCTATGGTTCTGCGGGCGAGCGTTGCATGGCCATCTCCGTCGTGGTGGCCGTGGGCGACGCGGGCGACAAGTTGATCGATGCACTGGCAACGCGCACGGCCGCACTGAAAGTGCGCGACGGCATGGAGCATGGTGCGGAAATGGGGCCGGTCGTGTCGCTGGCGGCCAAGCAGCGGATCGAAAAACTCATCGCCTCGGGCGTGGAGCAGGGCGCGACGCTGGTGGTCGATGGGCGCAACCATGTGGTACCTGGCCGCGAGAACGGCTTCTTCGTCGGCGGCACCTTGTTCGACCATGTGACGCGCGACATGAGCATCTACAAGGAAGAAATTTTCGGCCCCGTGCTGTGCGTGCTGCGCTGTCCTGACGTGGTGCAGGCGGTGGAGCTGATCAACGCCAACGAGTATGGCAACGGCGTGGCCATCTACACGCGCGACGGCGGCGTGGCGCGCGAATTCGTGCGCCAGATCCAGGTCGGCATGGTGGGCGTCAACATCCCCTTGCCCGTGCCGATGGCCTTCAACAGTTTCGGCGGCTGGAAGCGCAGCATGTTCGGCGACCACCACGCGTATGGCCCTGAAGGCGTGCGCTTCTACACGCGCCACAAGGCCGTGATGCAGCGCTGGCCGAACACGGCAAGCGCTGGTGTGGAATTTGCTTTTCCCCAGATGAAGTAAGGGTTTCAGACGACAAATTGGCCGCACATAAAAAGAGGAATACGCGATGATCGAGTCCTTGAGTTATTTACCGCATCCCGCCCTGCCCAACGAGGAATTGGCGGGCCATTTCACGGACCTGGCGCCGCCCCTGACGGCGCGCCAGGCCGCCATCGAAAGCGCCCGCTGCCTGTATTGCTACGACGCGCCGTGCAGCCGCATCTGTCCGTCGGAAATCGACGTGGCCAGCTTCATCCGCAATATCCACGACAAGAACATCAACGGCGCCGCCGCCGGCATCCTGAAACAGAACATCCTCGGCGGCAGCTGCGCCCGCGTCTGTCCCACGGAAATCCTGTGCGAGGATGTCTGCGTGCGCAATCACGACGCCGAAGGCCAGCCCGTCAAGATCGGCCTCTTGCAGCGCTACGCCGTCGACCACATGCACTTCACCAGCCACCCGTTCAAACGGGCGGCAAGCACGGGCAAGACGATTGCCATCGTCGGCGCGGGCCCTAGCGGCCTGTCGTGCGCGCACCGCCTGGCCATGCTGGGCCACGACGTGGTGATCTTTGAAAAAGAGGACAAGGCGGGCGGCCTGAATGAATACGGCATCGCCAAGTACAAGCTGACAGACGATTTCGCGCAGAAGGAAGTTGAATTTTTACTGGGCATCGGAGGCATCGAGATCCGATGTCGCCAGGCGCTGGGCGAAAACGTGCAGCTGCGCGACTTGCATGCGCAGTACGACGCCGTCTTCCTCGGCCTGGGCCTGGGCGCCAGCCGCAAGCTGGGCTTGACTGGCGAAGAGGCCCCGGGCTTGCTGGCCGCCGTCGATTACATCGCCGCGCTGCGCCAGGCGGACGACCTGGCCGCGCTGCCCGTACCGAAACGGGCGATCGTGATTGGTGCCGGCAATACGGCCATCGACATGGCCGTGCAGATTCAGCGTCTGGGTGCCGAGGAAGTCACCCTGGTCTACCGGCGCGGTTTCGACGCCATGACGGCCACCCACCACGAACAGGAGATCGCCAAGGCGAACCAGGTGCGCATGCTGACGTGGGCCCAGCCGCAGCAGGTGCTGCTCGATCCTGCCGGCAAGGTGGCCGGCATGCGTTTCGAGAAAACGCGCATGCAGGGCACGCGCCTGGCGGGCACCGGCGAAACGTTCGACGTGGCGGCCGACGCCATCTTCAAGGCCATCGGCCAGAGCCTTGATACGCAGGTGCTGCATGACCCGATGGCATCCTTGTTGCAGCGTGAAGGCGACAAGATCGCCGTCGACGCGGGTTTTCGCACAGTGCTGCCGGGGATCTACGCGGGCGGCGACTGCGTGGCGCCGGGGCAGGACTTGACGGTGCAAGCCGTCCAGCATGGCAAGCTGGCCGCACTGGCCATCCATTCCGATTTGTTGAATAAAGTGGAGGCTGCATAATGGCTGATCTCAGTATCGAATTTTGCGGCATCAAGGCACCGAACCCCTTCTGGCTGGCGTCCGCACCGCCGACCGACAAGGCCTACAACGTGGTGCGCGCCTTTGAGGCGGGGTGGGGCGGCGTCGTGTGGAAGACGCTGGGTGAAGACCCGGCC
Source organism: Janthinobacterium goodfellowi (assembly GCF_051380695.1). Classification (NCBI taxonomy): domain Bacteria; kingdom Pseudomonadati; phylum Pseudomonadota; class Betaproteobacteria; order Burkholderiales; family Oxalobacteraceae; genus Janthinobacterium; species Janthinobacterium goodfellowi. The sequence continues at coordinate 48,758 of NZ_JBNYXN010000004.1, forward strand.
GCCGTCAACGTCTCGTCGCGCTATTCCGCCCTGTACGGCAAGAACCGCGAAGTGGTCGGTTTCAATAACATCGAGCTGATTACCGACCGTTCGCTGGAGATCAACCTGCGCGAAATCACGCAGGTGAAAAAGGACTGGCCCGACCGCGCCATGATCGTCTCCCTGATGCTGCCCTGCGAAGAGCACTATTGGGCCGACATCCTGCCCAAGGTCGAAGCGACGGGGGCGGATGGCATCGAGCTCAATTTCGGATGCCCGCACGGCATGCCGGAGCGGGGCATGGGCGCGGCGGTGGGCCAGGTGCCCGAGTATGTGCAGATGGTGACCGCCTGGTGCAAGAAGCACAGCCGACTGCCCGTCATCGTCAAGCTCACGCCCAACATCACGGACGTGCGCATGCCGGCGCGCGCGGCCAAGGCGGGCGGCGCGGACGCCGTCTCGCTGATCAACACCATCAATTCGATCACCTCGCTGGACCTGGACCGCATGGTGGCCTTGCCCATCGTGGGCGGCGCCAGCACGCACGGCGGCTATTGCGGGTCCGCCGTGAAGCCCATCGCCCTGAACATGGTGGCGGAAATCGCCCGCGATCCGCAGACGCGCGGCTTGCCCATTTCCGGCATCGGCGGCATCGGCAACTGGCGCGACGCGGCCGAATTCATCGCCCTGGGCGCCGGCTGCGTGCAGGTGTGCACGGCCGCCATGCTGCATGGCTTCCGCATCGTCGAAGAAATGAAGGATGGCCTGTCGCGCTGGATGGATGAAAAGGGCTATGCACGCATCAGCGACTTTTCCGGCAAGGCCGTGGCCAACACGACAGACTGGAAATACCTGGACATGAATTACCAGGTCATTGCGCAGATCAACCAGGATGACTGCATCAAATGCGGCAAGTGCTACGTCGCTTGCGAAGACACGTCGCACCAGTCGATTGCGCAACTGATCGACGCCGCCGGCACGCGCACGTATGAGGTGATCAAGGAGGAATGCGTGGGCTGCAACCTGTGCGAAATCACCTGTCCGGTGCAGGGCTGCATCACGATGGTGCCGCAGGTTACGGGCAAGCCGTACATGAACTGGACGCAGGATCCTCGCAACCCCCGGGCATTGGCGGAATCGGTATAGGGCACGTTTTTTGCGTACGTATATTTTATAAACAGTTGCCCAACTTTGCAGTAAGCTAGGCCGCAGCCGTTTTTAAAACGCCCAACCTCCCAACCGATGGAGCAAACCTGTGAACCACGACTATTCAGGCAATACGCAACTCTGGAATGAAGACCTGGCGCCCACCACGGCGGCGCAGCGCACCTGGCGCTGGTATCACTTTGCCGCGCTGTGGGTGGGCATGGTGATGTGCATTCCCGCCTATACCCTGTCGGCCAGCCTGATCGACAGCGGCATGTCCGGTTACCAGGCCGTGCTCACGGTCTTTCTCGCCAACGCCATCGTGCTCTTGCCCATGCTGCTGATCGGCCATGCGGGCACCAAGTACGGCATCCCGTATGCCGTGCTGGCGCGCGCCTCGTTCGGCACCATGGGCGCGCGCCTGCCGGCATTGATGCGCGCCATCGTCGCCTGCGGCTGGTACGGCATCCAGACCTGGTTCGGCGGGCAGATGATCTACACCCTGATGGGCGTGCTGATGGGCCATGAACTGGGCGGCGAAAAGATCGCGGGCCTGGGCATCAACGGCAGCCAGCTGCTGTGCTTCCTGGCTTTCTGGGCCATCCAGTTCTATTACATCCTGCACGGCATGGAATCGATCCGCAAGCTCGAAACCTACACGGCGCCCCTGAAAATCCTGATCTGCTTCGTGCTGCTGTACTGGGTGCACAGCAAGGCAGGCGGCGTGGCCAGCCTGCTGGACCAGCCGTCGCAATTCATCCCCGGCGGTAAAAAGGCGGGCCAGTTCTGGAGCGTCTTCTGGCCATCGCTCACCGCCATGGTGGGTTTCTGGGCCACCCTGGCCTTGAACATTCCCGACTTCACGCGCTTTGCCAAAACCCAGCGCGACCAGATCGTGGGCCAGTCGGTCGGCTTGCCCGTGCCCATGGGTTTGCTGGCCATGCTGGCCGTGATCGTCACTGCCGGTTCGGTCGTCATGTACGGCAAGGCCATCTGGGACCCCGTCGACCTGGCCAGCCGCATGACGGGCGCCGCCGTGCTGATCGCCCTGATCATCCTCCTGATCGACACGGTCAGCGTCAACCTGGCGGCCAACCTGGTCGGGCCGGCGTATGACTTTTCCTCGCTGGCGCCGAAGCAGATTTCGTACAAGATGGGCGGCTACATCACGGCCTTCATCGCCATCGTCATGATGCCGTGGAAGGTGCTTGAGTCGACACAGGGCTATATCTTCACTTGGCTGATCGGCTACTCGGCCCTGCTGGGCCCCATCGCCGGCATCCTCATCGTCGACTATTATTTTGTGCGCAAGACGCAGCTCGACGTCAGGCAGTTGTACCGCGATGACGGCATCTACTCGTATGGCAATGGCTGGAACATGGCGGCGCTGATCGCCTTTGTCATCGCCGTGCTGCCGAATATCCCGGGCTTTTTGAACGCGGCCTTTCCCACGGCGTTTCCCGGCGTGGGCGAAGGCTTCAAAACCATCTATACCTACGCCTGGTTCGTGGGCGTGGCCATCGCCGCAGTCGTCTACGGCGTCATGATGAAGGGCAAGGTAGCTGCGCGCGTACAGCAGGCGCCGCAGTCCTGATCTTTTCGAGAGGGAGACAAGATGACTACACTGATACGTGGCGGTACCGTCGTCAACGCCGACCGCGCGTTTCGCGCCGATGTGCTGATCGAGGGCGACACCATCGCCGCCGTCGGCGAGAACCTGGCGCTGCCGGCCGGCGCCACCGTGATCGACGCGGGCGGCCTGTACGTGATGCCGGGCGGGATAGACACGCACACGCACATGAATCTGCCCTTCATGGGCACCGTGACGTCCGACGATTTTTTCACGGGCACGGCGGCGGGACTGGCGGGCGGGACCACCACCATCATGGACTTTGTCATCCCCGCGCCGAAGCAGTCGCTGATCGAGGCCTATCACCAGTGGCGCGAGTGGTCGGCCAAGGCGGCCGGCGACTACACCTTCCACGTGGCGATCACATGGTGGAGCGAACAGGTACATGAAGAGATGGGCACCCTCGTGCGCGAGCATGGCGTGAACAGCTTCAAGCACTTCATGGCCTATAAAAATGCCATCATGGCCGACGATGAAACCCTGGTGAAAAGCTTTACCCGTTCCTTGGAGCTGGGGGCGCTGCCCACCGTGCATGCGGAGAATGGCGAGCTGGTTTTCCAGTTGCAGCAAGCCTTGTTGAAGAAGGGAATTACCGGGCCGCAGGCGCACCCGCTGTCGCGCCCACCGGCCGTGGAAGCGGAGGCGGCCAACCGCGCCATCGCGATCGCCAACGTTTTGAATACGCCCGTGTACATCGTGCACGTCTCGTGCGCGGAGTCGCTCGACGCCATCACGCGCGCACGCGCCAACGGCCAGCGCGTGTATGGCGAAGCGCTGGCGGGCCACCTGGTGATCGACGACAGCGTCTACCAGAGCGACGATTTCGACTACGTGGCGGGCCACGTCATGAGCCCGCCGTTCCGCGGCAAGCACCATCAATCGGCTTTGTGGCACGGCCTGCAAAGCGGCAACCTGCACACGACGGCCACCGACCACTGCACCTTCTGCGCCGAGCAGAAGGCGGCCGGCAAGAATGACTTTACGCGCATCCCGAACGGCTGCGGCGGCGTCGAGGAACGCATGGTCGTGGTGTGGGACGCAGGCGTCAATTCCGGCATGCTCACGCCCTCCGAATTCGTCAAGGTGTCATCGACCAATGCGGCGCAGATATTCAATATGTATCCGCGCAAGGGCGTCATCGCCGCAGGCAGCGATGCCGATATCGTGCTGTGGGACCCGCAAGGCACGCGCACCATTTCCGCCGCCACCCAGTTCGCCAAGGGAGGCTTCAATGTCTTCGAAGGGCGCACCGTGCGCGGCATCCCCCGCACAACGATTGCCGCCGGCAAGGTGGTATTTCACCAAGGCGAACTGACGGCCGTCGCGGGCGCGGGGCGCTATATCGAACGCCCGGCCTTTTCCGCCACCACCGCATGAAGTCAGGAGACAATAATGGATGATCTACGCATCAATGGCGAACGGCTGTGGGCAGCCCTGATGGAACTGGCGCGGATCGGCGCGACAGCGAAGGGCGGCGTCAAGCGCCTGGCCCTGACGGACCTCGACAAAGAAGGCCGCGACCTGGTGGTAGGCTGGGGCCGCGAGGCGGGCATGAGCATCACGATCGACCAGATCGGCAATGTCTTCATGCGCCGCGACGGCACCGACAATACCTTGCCGCCCGTGATGACGGGCAGCCATATCGACACGCAGCCCACGGGCGGCAAGTTCGATGGCAATTACGGCGTGCTGGCCGGCCTGGAAGTGGTGCGCACCCTGAACGATTTACAGATCAAGACGCAGGCACCGATCGAAGTGGCGTTCTGGACCAACGAGGAAGGCTCGCGCTTCGTGCCCGTGATGATGGGCTCGGGCGTCTTTTGCGGCGCCTTCTCGCTGGAGACCGCTTATGCGGCCAAGGACACGGAAGGCAAGACCGTGGGCGAGGAGCTGGCGCGCATCGGATACAAGGGTGAGCAGGTGCCGGGCGACCATCCGATCGGCGCCTATTTTGAGACGCATATCGAACAGGGGCCCGTGCTGGAAGACGCGGACAAGGTTATCGGCGTGGTGCCGGCCGTGATGGGTCTGTCCTGGTACGACTGCGTGGTGACGGGCATGGAAGCGCATGCGGGCCCCACGCCCATGGGCTTGCGCAAGGATGCGCTGCAGGTGGCCACCACCATCATGCAGGAAGTCGTTGCGATTGCCAACCGCTACCCGCCATATGGGCGCGGTACGGTGGGCATGGTGCAGGTCTTCCCGAACAGCCGCAACGTGATCCCCGGCGAAGTGACATTCAGCATCGACCTGCGCAATGTGAACGACGAGCTGCTCAACACCATGCATGGCGAGATCACGGCCTTCATCGATGCCACGCGCGAAAAAACAGGCTTGGGCATTTCACTGGAAAGGGTGTCCTATTACCCGCCATGTCCGTTCCACCGCGACTGCGTGAGCGCCGTGCGCAATGCGACTGAAAAACTCGGCTACTCCGTGATGGATGTGGTGTCCGGCGCCGGCCACGACGCCATCTACGCGGCCCGGCTGGCGCCGGCCGGCATGATCTTCGTGCCGTGCAAGGACGGCATCAGCCACAATGAAATCGAAGACGCCAGGCCCGAGCACCTGGAAGCGGGCTGCAACGTGCTGCTGCATGCGATGCTGGAGCGGGCCGTGGCCGTGTAGGGCAAGGAGTACTATGCCGATGAGGTGCATCGGTGGTCCATACATACGCCGTCTCAAACTGCATGCAGACTTGTAGCTGGTGTGTTCATGTTGCCCGCTGGCGCTGTGGCGGTAGAGGCTGTACTCTGCCATTTATCCATGGCGCCAGGAGGTGCTCTTACAGTGCATGGTCGCCATCACTTGGTTTTATTGATGTCTGTCGAGACGGTGTTCACGTTAAGCAAATTCACGTTACCTTCAGCCGCGCCCTCCTGGCGCCATCTTTCCGCTGCTTCATCATCGCTCCCGTACTGAGTGGCCAGTACCAGCGACTCTTCAGTCAATGCCGCCGTCGAGATGTCTTCACACTCCAATTCGATGGCTGGCAGTCATCTATCTCTTTGGAATAGTGGATGGCCGCTGCTATAGCCTTCCCCTTTGCTTGCCAGCCCTGCTTTCTTGTCGCAAGCGACGTCCGGTGAGCCAAAGAGCTGGGGGGCATTCCACGCTGACACGATGTCTTGATAATAAGATGACTTATTTGCGTATCGTATTCTTGTGGCAATTTTCATTGCAACATAATTGACTTTATGGGTTAAGTTCTTGGTAAATTGGCATTAAAAAAATACTTGTATTTTTTATCCCTCTTGCCTTGCTGTCTGAGCACTACATCGGAATGCTGATAAAGGGTCGGGCTGCGTGTTAAAATGCATGAAAGAATAATTCTACATAAAATCTTCCCAATCTCATCTGGTTTGTTGCCGACTGTCGGATCTTATATTTCCTATTCATGAATTCATTTTTTTCCTATAAAGAATCTCCGCATGTATATTTCTTTTCAGGAAAGACTGTCTATATTCGCTGTTTTTTATGGTTGCTGTTGCCAAGTATAGTATGGAGCTTTGCTTTCGGTGGCTTTTATTTTTGTGCGGAGCCTTTTGTCTTTCCTTATCTCGAAAAACGTATTAATCCAAAATTTTCATTTGGATTGAAGGTCCTTTGGATATTTATTTTTTTGATCGCAATGTTGGCTAGTTGGAACATACATCCAGCTGCGTATCATTTTTATTTTTCGATCTTGACAGGAGAAGTTCCGTTTCAGGTTGTGGTCGCGTGTATTGTTTTTGTTTTTTTGATGTGTATTTTTTTGTATTTAACTCCTTATAGAGAAACTTCTACGGGGTTTAAGAAAAACATCATGGCCGTCGGTGTTTTTTTTATTGTTCTGAAATTCATGATGCCTTTCTTTGATCAAGGCGATAGCCTGATAAAGAAAAATATCATTGCATCGTCGCCATTTGTCGTGAAGATGTTGTTGCTTGATGCTCAAACTAACGACAAAAAATTCTTGGGCTCAACAAATTCACCGACATTTTTAAATCATCTCACGAGCGCTCGGGAAATTCCCGCCAAAATTGTCTTGCTGGTGGTCGAGTCATGGGGAGAGAGCGAGGCTTCTCTGTCGGAAGTGCGGAAAAGTATCCGGCATGATGGTGTCAATATTATCGAGGCAGGTTTTACCGATTATCACGGATCGACCCTGCAGGGAGAAGTTCGTGAACTATGTTCTCAGTATATTAAACTGGATGCTCGTCCGAATTTTTCCTCATTTCACGAAAATTGTGCTCCCGCATACATGAAAAGAAAAGGTTATGAGGTATTGGGCTTGCATGGCTATCTGCAGATGTTTTATGCAAGAAAATCTGTCTGGAAGGAGTTAGGGATCACTAATGCTTACTTTCAGAAAAATTTGAGCCAACTGAAGACTTGCCCGGGACGTTTTTCAGGTATCTGCGACGAAGAGTTGATCAGGTATGGCATTGACCTGATTAGCGAAAAAAATAAAGCATTTTTATATATGTTATCGCTGTCGAGCCATGAGCCTGTAGCGTCTTCCATGCTTGACACTCCCACGCAGTATTTCCGGAGTATTCATGCGGCTAGCGAATCTCAAATTGTCGCACGCAATGCCGTGGGAACATTGGTGGCAGCCTTGAGTAATAAACCTCAACTTGGCTGTACCCAGGCTTACGTAGTTGGTGATCATCAACCTCCATCAATGGGTAATAGTGATCAGCTTCGGGCGCATCAGGTGCCATATATCCTGATGTCCTTTCACTGCCGCAGCTAGATGTGGAAGCAGGGGGCAATGATGACTAAAAATATATTGTTGTCGCTAGTTGGCCTGCACCGTAGTTGCATGACTTGGATGCCGCATCACTTCGGGCAAGGCGTATACATCTAGCTGATGCAGCAGTCAGCCTGATCGATGTTGTTGTTGCGCAACGATTTTTCTCACCGTGCGCAACTGCTTCCGAACGCCTATATGCGCATACGCGTTTTCTTTATTGACATCGATGACATGCAGCGTGCTGGTCAAACTCTTTTTGTTGAAACCTGCGCAAAAACGCCAGCAGCGCGCGCGCCGCGATGTCGGCGTCGTCGGCCGTCATGGTTTCCAGCGGGTTGTGGCTGATGCCGCCATTGCCGCAGCGGGTAAACAGCATGGCCACGTCGGTGATGGCGGCCATGGCCATGGCGTCGTGGCCGGCGCCCGACAGCAGCGCATACGGTTCGATGCCGACCGATTCCACGGCCTGCGCCAGCTGCGCCATCAGCCACGGCGCGCACGGCGCCGCGCGCGCCGATAGCAGCAGTTCCAGCTGGTAGTCGATCTGGCGTCGCGCGCAGATGGCGGCGATGCCATCCAATATATCGTCGACGGCTGCCTGGCGCACGGTGTCGCTGGCCGCGCGGATATCGAGCGACAGGGTGCAGGCGCCGGCGATCACGTTGACGGAGCCGTTGGGCACGTGCAGCTGGCCCACGGTGCCCACCAGCGCTTCTCCCTGGCTGCAGCGCCGTTCCACCAGCAGGATGATTTCCGCGGCCGCGCTGGCCGCATCCTTGCGCATGGACATGGGCGTGGTGCCCGCATGGCTGGCCACGCCGCCAAGATTGACCAGGTAGCGCGAGCTGCCGGCGATCGCCGTGACGATCCCCAGCGGCAGGTCGCGCTCGAGCAGCACGGGGCCCTGTTCGATGTGCACTTCCACATAGCCGAGCAAGTCTTCGGGATCGCGCGCGATGGCGCCGATGGCGCTCGCCTCGTGGCCGGCGGCGGCCAGCGCGTCGCGCATGCTCACGCCATCCGCATCCAGCTGCTCCAGCAGCGATACGTCGAATTTGCCCGTCACGGCCGTGCTGCCCAAAAACGTGCTCTTGAAGCGCACGCCTTCCTCTTCCGCGAAACCGACGACCTCGAAATGAAACGGCAGCTTTTCGCCCCGTTCATGCAGGTGGCGCACGACGGCGATCGGCAGCACGATGCCCAGCCGGCCATCGTACTTGCCGCCGTTGCGCACCGTGTCGTAGTGCGATCCCGTCATCAAGGTCTTCGCGCCCGGCGCGTCGGACAGATAGCGGCCGACGACATTGCCGACGGCGTCGATGTGTACCTGCATGCCCGCGTCCCGCATCCAGTCGGCCAGCTGCGCGGCCGTTTTGCGGTGCGCCGGCGTCAGGTAGGCGCAGGTCAGGTTGTAATCGCTGTCGCTCCAGCCGGCCAGGGTTTCCGCCTGCTGCATGATGGCGGGGCCGAAATCCAGGCGCACGTCGAACAGCTCGTTCAGGCGCAGTTCGGCGATGCGCTTGATCTGCCGCAGCGATTCGGCCAGCTCATCGGCATGGCGGTTTTTCAGGCGCCGCGCAAACGTGGCGATGATGTCCTGGCGCGTCAGGCCTTCGCCCGTCGGGCCCTTGACGGCCAGGATGAAGGGAAAGCCGAATTTGGCGTTGTAGTCGCTATTGAGGCGCTGCAGGGTGGCAAATTCCTCGGCGCTGCACAGGTTCAGGCCCGACTTGGCCTGTTCGCGCGTCGACTCCGCCGTCAGCTGCCCGGCGATGGCGGCCTTGCCGGCCAGTTCCGGGTGGGCGCGTATCAGTCCCAGCTGCTCTTCGGGCGAGGCTTGCGCCAGCACGCGCTGCAGCTCCGTCTTGAGCGCCGTCAGGCTGGCAAACGGCCGGGCGGCGGCCGCGCGCTGGGCGATCCAGGGCGAATGTTCGTAGATGCCATGCAGGTGCGCGATAAAATCGGCCTGGCTGCCGGCGTTCAGGTCTGAAAGGGTGGTCATGGTTTTCCGATCATGCAAGCCGTGATGATAGCGCCCCGTTCCTGCCTCCATTATATGCGCGTGCTGATAGCGGCTATCGCTGCACCAGCGCCTTGGCGGCTGCGCTGACCTGGTCGCGCAGCCATTTGTGTTCGGGCGCCTGGTGCACGCGCTGGTGCCACAGCTGGTAAAAACGCATGGGCGGGAATTTCAAGGGCACGGTATACGTTTTCAGCGGCAGGGTCTTTTCATAGAAGCGCATGAATTGCCTGCCCGTGGTGAGCACCAGGTCCGTCTGCGTCAGCATGTAGGGGATCAGGCCGAAATACGCCGACTCCACCACCACGTTGCGCTGCAGGTTTTGCCGTTCGAGGAAGGAATCGATCACGCCGTGGTAGCCGGGCATCATCTGCGACGGTGCCACGTGGGGCAGGCTCAGATAATCGTCGAGCGTCATGGCGTCGCTGGCGGTGCGGCGCGCATAGGCGTTTTCCGCATGCATGGCGCAGATGATGGGGTCTTCGAACAGCTTCGAGATATGCAGGTGGGCGGGCGGCTCGTCCCAGTTGGCGATCACCAGGTCCAGGCCGCCGTCGGAGAGCTGCCGGATATGATCGATGCCCGGCCCCAGGCTGTGCAGCACGACGCGGCTTTTCGGCGAACCGCGGCGCAGCAGGGCCACCACGTTGGGCAGGAACTGGCTGTCCAGGTAGTCGGGCGCGGCGATATGGAAGGTGCGCGCCTCTTCCTGCGCCACGAACGGCGTCTTCTTGACGAACAGGCTTTCCGTCTGGTCGAGGATGCGCTTGGCCGGATTGAGCAGGCTTTCGCCATGCTGGGTTGGCACCATGCCGCGTGCGCCGCGCACGAGCAGCGGGTCGCCCGTCAATTCGCGCAGCTTGCGCAGGGAGGCGGAAATCGAGGGCTGCGGCTGATTGAGCTTGAGTGCCACGCGCGAGACATTCTTTTCCACCAGCAGCAGGTAGAGGATGCGGATCAGGTGCAGGTCGAGGTGTTGCGGCAGGCTGGACATGTGGCGGCGGCTCTGTTGTATATCGATTTGAATATGTCAAATATACGATATTTTTCATGTGATGGGCGGTAAATCCGTTTATCTTGTGTAGATTGGCACGAATATGGGTTCGGTCTGACTAGAGGAAATTTATGGAAGTATTTGCCTACCTGATTCCGTACGGCCTTGAGTGGCTGAACCTGATCGTCCGCTGGCTGCACGTCATCACGGGCATCGCCTGGATCGGTGCTTCCTTTTATTTCGTCTGGCTCGACAATTCCATACGTCCGCCCGCGCCCGGCTCCGAGCTGGCGAAGAAGGGCGTGTCGGGGGAATTGTGGGCCGTGCATGGCGGCGGCTTCTATAACCCGCAAAAATACCTGGTGGCGCCCGCGGAACTGCCGAAGGAACTGCACTGGTTCAAGTGGGAAGCGTATTCCACCTGGCTGTCCGGCTTTGCACTGCTCACCATCGCGTATTACTTCAATGCGCAAGCCATGATGATCGACAAGGCCGTGGCCGATATCTCCAGCGGCCAGGCCATCGGCATCGGCATCGCCACCCTCGTCATCGGCTGGACCGTGTACGACCTGCTGTGCCGCTCGAAGCTGGCGCAATATGAACTGTGGTTCGGCGTGACGGTGTTCGCGCTGATCGTCGGCGCCGCGTACGTGCTCACGCATTTGCTCAGCGGGCGCGCCGCCTACATCCACGTGGGCGCCATGATCGGCACCATCATGGTGGCCAATGTGCTGATGCTGATCATTCCCGGCCAGCGCAAGATGGTCGAGGCCATGGCCGCCGGCAAGCTGCCCGATCCCAAACATGGCCTGAAAGCCAAGCAGCGCAGCGTGCATAACAATTATTTTACGTTACCGGTGCTGTTCATCATGATCAGCAACCACTACGCGATGACTTACCGTAACGACCACGCGTGGCTGGTGCTGGCGCTGATCATGGCGGCCGGCGTCTTCATCCGCCACTTCTTCAACCTGCGCCACAAGGGCCGTGTCGAGTGGCGCTACCCGGCCCTCGGCGTGGCCCTGCTGGTGGCCGTGGCCGTGGCCATCGCGCCGAAAGCGCCCGTGGCCGCCGCGCCGTCGGTGGACCCGGCCGCGCAGTTAAAGAGCGTGCATGCCATCATCGCCCAGCGCTGCGCCACCTGCCATTCGGCCCAACCCACGCAGCCGGGCTTCGCCACGGCGCCGGCCGGCATGATGCTGGATAATGAGACGCAAATCCGCCAGCACGCGGCGCAAATCTACAAGCAGGCCATCGAGCTGAAAGCCATGCCGATCGGGAACCTGACCAATATGACGGAGGCAGAGCGTAGCGAACTGGGCGCCTGGCTGCAACAGACCATGCAAGGAGAAAAATGACTACGCACGCAGAAAAAATCACGGCCTGGATCGACGAGCACTTCGACGAAGAAGTCGCCTTTTTACAGAAGGTGGTGCAGCAGCCGACGGATACGCCGCCCGGCAATAACGCGCCGCACGCGGAACTGGTGGCGCAGCTGCTGCAGGCGTATGGCTGGAACGCGGAAAAGCACGCCGTGCCTGCGGACCAGGTCGAGGCGTACGGCATGCAGAGCATCACCAACCTGATCGTGCGCCGGCCATATGCGGCAGGCGGGCCGACGGTGGCCCTGAATGCGCATGGCGACGTGGTGCCGCCCGGCGACAACTGGACGTATCCGCCATATGGCGGCCAGATCGACGGCGGCTATATCTACGGCCGCGCGACGGCCGTCTCGAAAGGCGATTTCGCCACCTATGTGTTTGCCGCGCGCGCACTCGAAGCGCTGGGCATTCCCCTGAAGGGGCAACTGGAACTGCACTTCACCTACGACGAGGAATTCGGCGGCTTGCTGGGGCCGGGCTGGCTGCTGGAACAGCAATTGACGAAGCCCGATTTCGTCATCGCCGCCGGTTTCAGCTACGGCATCGTCACGGCGCACAACGCCTGCCTGCAGCTGGAAATCACCGTGCACGGCAAGTCGGGCCACGGCTCCATGCCGGAAACGGGCCACGATGCGCTGCATGCGGCCAACAAGATCCTCAATGCCATCTATGGCCAGCTGCCGGAACTGAAGAAGATCAAATCGAACGTGGCCGGCATCGACTCGCCCACCATGCTGGTGGGACGCATCGACGGCGGCACGAACACGAATGTGGTGCCGGGCAAGGTCGTCATGAAGATGGACCGCCGCATGATTCCCGAAGAAGACCCGGTGGCCGTGGAAGCGCAGGTGCGCGCGCTGATCGAAGACGCGGTGCGCGGCGAGCCTGGCATCCGCATCGAGATCCGCCGCCTGCTGCTGTCGCATGCGCTTCGGCCCTTGCCGGGTTCCGAACAGCTGGTCGGCAGCCTGCAAAGGAATGCGCAAGCCATCCTCGGCGAGACAATACCCGCCGTCGGCACGCCCCTGTATGCGGATGCGCGCCTGTATGGCGAACGGGGCATCCCCGCCGTGCTGTATGGCGCCGGCCCGCGCACTGTGCCCGAATCGAATGCGAAGAAGGCCGACGAGCGCCTGGCGCTCGATGATTTGCGCAAGGCCAGCAAGATCGTCGCCCTGACCTTGCTGGACTTCCTGGGCGAGAAATAAGGCGGAGCGCTTTGGCTTACAATGGGGCGACCACACTTTAAGTGAAGAAGAGCTCCATTGAATACCCGTTTTCTCGAAGCGTTTGTCTGGGCCGCGCGGCTGGGCAGTTTCCGCACGGCGGCCGACAAGCTGCACATCACGCAGGCGGCCATTTCCAACCGCATCGCCTCGCTGGAGCAGGATTTCGGCACGCGCCTGTTCGACCGCGATGCGCGTGACATCCGCCTGACCTTCGCCGGGCGCAACCTGCTCGTGTACGCCGAGCGCATGCTGGAGCTGTGCCGCGACATGTATGCGGCCAATTCCTCGCCCGCGCAGATCACGGGCGAAGTGCGCATCGGCGTCATCGAAACCATCGTGCATACCTGGCTGATCCCGTTCCTGCAGCGCGTGCAGGAGCGCTATCCGGGCATCGAGATTCAATTGACGTCGGAATCGACGCGCCGCCTGCACGAACAGCTGCAGCAGGGCGAACTCGATATCGCGCTGCAGACGGACATGCTGACGGGCGACCATATCCGCAGCACTGGCAGCGGCGCCATCGCCATGGGCTGGGCCGGCAGGGCCGCCGACTGGCCCGACACGGGCGTGCCGTTCACGGTGGCGCAACTGGCGCAGCATCCAATCATCACCATGAACCGCGGTTCGCAGCCGCATTCCGCCTTGAAGGCGCTGTGCCAGGACGAGGGCGTGCAGCTGGGCCGTGTCCACTGCGTCAGCTCGATTTCCGCCATCGTGCGGCTGGTGAAGGCGGGCTTCGGCATCGCCGTGCTGCCGCTGGCGCCCCTGCGCGAGGAAATCGAGCAAGGCAATATCGCGCTGATTCCCTGCACCAGCACCTTGGCGCCGCAGCGCATCGTCATCAGCTACAGCGAAGACATCACCACGGAAGCGATTCAGCTGGTGGCCATGCTGGCATGCGAGGAGGCGGCCAGGTTCACGCTGGCGCTGGGCGAGGAATATGGCGCCGGGTGATGTCGGCTTACGCTGGCGCTAAGCCGACCTACGATGCATATTAGTCGGGTAGGTAGGATTAGCGGCGGGACGCCGCGTAATCCGACAACATTGTTGGCTCCACCCACAAGAAAAACTTATCAGTCGCGTTCAGAATAACCCGTTTGCCAAGTGATGGCGTGCCACCTATTCTGGGTTGGCACTCCACTTACAACGCAAACGGAACCTTCATGACGACGTCCACCACCACCTTGCCCGGCATCCTGTTCGTCTGGACCAGCGCCGATCCGGAACACGAACGCGATTTCAACCGCTGGTACGACCGCGAGCACGTGGAAGAGCGCGTGCGCATTCCCGGTTTCATCAGCGGCACGCGCTATCAGAGCGTGCGCGGTCCCCGCAAATACCTGGGCCTGTACCGCACCGTGTCGCTCGCCGCCTTCCAGACGCCCGACTACTTCAAGGCTTTCGGCCAGCAGACGCCATGGTCGCTGACGAATCTGCAGCGCATGGTCGATCCGATGCGCCGTGTCTGCGCCATCGAGGCGGAAACGGGCATGGGCACGGGCGCCTGGCTGGCCGTGCTGCGCCTGGGTGCATCAGCCATCGGCCAGGATGCGCAAGCGGTGGCCGGCATGGCCACGCTGGGAGCGACGCTGCTGCAGATCGACGGCGTCATTGCCACGCGCTTGCTCACGCCCGACGCCAATCTGTCCGGCCCCCTGCCGGCGGAAAGGAAGGAGGGCCGCGTGCTCGATCCGATCTTCCTGATCGACGCATCGTCCGAAAGTGCCGCCGTGGCGGCCGCGAATGCCGCCAGCGCGGCGCTGGGCCTGGACGCTGAACAGGCAGCCATTCTGCAACTGTCCTGGCAGCTGCGCGAGGCCGACCTGCACGCTGCCTGACGCGCCGCAAGCGCATCTTGCCGGCACTGATAACACGAGACACGGGCCACGGCGCAGGGCAAAGCATCCTGCGCCGGGCCTGCAATAAAACTGACGAGAGAGGTAGGCAATGACCACATATACAACGGCAGGCGCTGCGCATCCGGCGGCCCAGGCACCGGGCGACAAGCCAAAAACGGGCCGCCTGGCCACGGCCAGCATGGTCGGCACGACCCTGGAATGGTATGACTTCACCGTCTACAACACCATGGCCGCGCTGATCTTCAACCACCTGTTCTTCCCTTCCTTCGATCCGCTGACGGGCACCATCCTGGCCTTTTCCACGTATGCCGTCGGCTATATCTCGCGCCCCATCGGCGGCGTGATCTTCGGCCACCTGGGCGACAAGCTGGGACGCCGCTGGGTGCTCGTGGTGACCCTGATGCTGATGGGCGTGACGACGGGCCTGATGGGCCTCCTGCCTACGTACGCGACGGCCGGAATCTGGAGCCCCGTCCTGCTGGTGGCGCTGCGCTTCGTGCAGGGCATCGCTTTGGGCGGCGAATGGGCCGGTGCCGTGCTGATCTCCGTCGAACACGGGGCGCCGGACAAGCGTGGCCGCAACGCCTCGTGGACGCAGGTGGGGCCGTCGTTCGGCACCTTGCTGGCGACGGGCTGCATCGGCCTGATCACCTATCTGCTGCCGCATGAGGTGTTCATGGACTGGGGCTGGCGCATGCCGTTCATCGCCAGCCTGCTGCTGGTGGCGTTCGGCATGTGGATACGCAGCGGCATCGAGGAAACACCGCTGTTCAAGGAACTCGACCAGCAGGATGCCAAGGCGGAAGCGCCGATCGGCGACGTGCTGCGCCTCTACTGGCGCCGTCTGCTGATCGCCGGCGGCGTGCGCATCGGCTCGGACGTGCTGTATGCGCTGGTGGTGGTGTTCACCCTGACGTATGTGACGACGGTGCTGCATTTGTCGTCGACCCTGGCACTGACCGCCATCATGATCGGCACGGCCTGCAATGCGCTGTCGGTGCCGCTGTTTGGCGCCCTGTCGGACAAGATCGGCCGCCGCCCCGTGTATGCGCTGGGCGCCGTGCTGGGCCTCGTGTGGGCGTTTGCCTTCTTCACCTTGCTCGATACGGCCAGCCCGGCCGCCATCGTCACGGCCGTCGTCGTGGGCCTGGTCATCCACGCCATCATGTACGGCCCGCAAGCGGCCTTCGTCATCGAGCAATTCCCCACCAAGGTGCGCTATGCGGGTTCCTCGCTGGCCTATACCCTGGCCGGCGTCATCGGCGGCGGCTTTGCGCCGCTCGTCATCGCCAGCCTGTACCGCTCGTACCACAGCACCATGGCCGTCTCGCTGTACGTGGCGGCGGCCTTGCTGATCACCGGCGCGGCAGTGTTTGCCGCGCGCGAAACGGGCCGCGGCCCCCTGGAGGAATAAAATCATGACGACATTGCATTTTCAACTGGCCGGCCATGGCCCCGTCACCTTCGACATCGATAACTTGATCATCGCCGGCTGGACGGGCCGCGACATGGCGATGGTGGAACACCACATCGCCGAGCTGGAAGCGATCGGCGTGGCGCGTCCGAAAAGCGTGCCGACGTTTTACCGCGTGGCGGCATCGTTGCTGTCGAGCGATGCGGCCATCGAAGTGCCGGGCGGCGATTCGTCGGGCGAAGCGGAATTCGTGCTGTTTTCCACGGAATACGGCCTGCTGGTGGGCATCGGTTCCGACCACACGGACCGCAAGGTGGAAAGCTACGGCGTGACGGTATCGAAGCAGATGTGCGGCAAGCCCGTGGGCGACACCCTGTGGCGCTATGCCGACGTGGCCGGCCACTGGGATCAGCTGCAGATGCGCTCCTGGCGCGAACGCGCCGGCGTGCCGGCCCTGTACCAGGACGGCCCCGTGACGCGCATGCTGTCGCCGCAAGACCTGATTTTGCGCTACACGGGGCAAGCGACGCTGCCGGTGGGTAGTGCCATGTTCTGCGGCACGCAGCCTGTCATCGGCGAGATGGGCCACGGCGACGCCTTCGAGCTGGAGCTGTATGATCCAGCCTTGCAGCGCCGCCTGCAGCACCGCTATGCCGTGCAAACCCTGCCCGTGGAAGGATAAGAGAATGACCGAACTGACCAAGACCATCCGCGACCTGGCGGCCGACCTCGCCGCCGGCCGCATCACCAGCGTGGCACTGACGGAGCAGATGCTGGCGCGCGCCGAGGCGCACCGGGCGCAGGGCGGCCATGCCTATGTCAGCCTCGATGGCGAACAGGCCTTGGCCGAGGCCCGTGCCAGCGATGCGGCGCGCGCCGCCGGCATCATTGCCTCGCCGCTGGCCGGCATCCCCATTTCGATCAAGGACCTGTTCGACGTCAAGGGGCAAACCAGCAGCGCTGCCTCGCTGGCGCTGGCCGGCGCGCCGCCCGCCGTGGCCGATGCGGGCGCCGTGGCGCGCCTGCGCGCGGCCGGCGCCATCCTGCTGGGGCGCACCAACATGAGCGAATTCGCATTTTCCGGCCTGGGCTTGAATCCCCATTACGGCACGCCGCGCAATCCGCACGACGGCGCGCGCGTGGCGGGCGGCTCCACCTCGGGCGGCGCCGTCACCGTGGCCTTGGACATGGCGGCCGGCGCGCTGGGCACGGATACGGGCGGCTCGATCCGCATTCCATCGGCCTTTTGCGGCCTGACGGGCTTCAAGCCGACGGCGGCGACTGTGTCGCTGGCCGGCACGGTACCCCTGTCGCGCTCCCTCGACTCGGCCGGCCCCATCGCCCGCAGTGTCGATTGCTGCGCCATTTTGTATGCAGCGCTGTCGGGCCATGACATCGGCGCGCAGGCGCCGGCACTGAAAGGCTTGCGTTTCGGCTTTACCCTGGACTACGTCGGTACGCACGTGGAGCCGCAGGTGCAGCAGGCTTTCGACGCCGCGCTGGACAAGCTGCGGCAAGCCGGCGCCCTGGTGGAACAGTTCGATTTTCCCGAATTGCTGGAGCTGCCGGGTATCAATGGCGGCGGCGGCCTGGTGGCGGCGCAAGCGTGGCACTGGCACAGGGCGTTACTGGAAGAGAAGGGCGCGCAGTACGACCAGCGCGTGGCGGCGCGCATCCGCCGCGGCCAGCAGCAGGGCGCGGCAGACTACATCGACCTGCTCGATGCGCGCGCGCGCCTGATCGCCATCGCCAAGCGGCGCCTGGCGCCGTTCGACGCCTGGCTGATGCCCAGCGTGGCCATTCTGGCGCCGCAGGTCGCGCCGCTGGAAGCGGACGACGCCGCCTTCTTTGCCACGAACGGCCTGGTGCTGCGCAACGCCAGCGTCATCAACTTCCTCGACGGCTGCGCGCTGTCGCTGCCTTGCCATGCCGACGGCGAGCTGCCCGTGGGGCTGGGCATCTGCGGCCTGGCCGGCGCCGACGATACAGTGTTGCAAATCGGCCGCGCCATGGAGGCGTTGTTGCGAGGGAGTGGAAAAGAATAGTGCCGTAGTGCAGGAAAATGCCAATTCTGTCATGATGGCTGGCATTGACATGGGATAGTCGCGCTGCGGGCGCCGGCAAACTTCACACTGTGCACCGATACGACCTGATTAGCTGTCATGACTGCGGCGTGCTGTACCGCAAACGTCCGCTGCGTCCACGCGAAAAGGCGCGCTGCATCCGTTGCCGCTCGGTGCTGTATCGCGCCGCGCCAGGCCGCGGCGCATCGGCCGAATTGAGCAAGGTGGTGGCGCTCACCCTGGGCGCCGCTTTTGTCTTCCTGATCGCCCAGTTTTTCCCCATCGTCGAACTCGACGTCAATGGCCTCACCTCGAGCGCCACCTTGCTCGGCTCCATCCGCGTGCTGTGGTCCGAGCAGATGCACATCGTGGCGACGATGGTCTTCCTGTTTACCATCCTCTTTCCCGCCATCGAGCTCGGTTCGCTGCTGTATGTGGCGCTGGGCTTGCGCGGCGGCGTCAAGGTGCCGGGCTTTAACCGCGTGCTGCGCGCCGTGCAGACGGCGCGCGAATGGGGCATGACGGAGGTGCTGATGATCGGCATCCTGATCACCGTTGTCAAGATGACCAGCCTGGCCACGGTGCTGCCGCAACCGGGCTTGTTCGCGTTTGGCGCGCTCACCTTGCTGCTGGCCATCGTCGTCTCGTTCGACCCCAAGGCCCTGTGGAACCTGGGCGACGACCTGACCCGGCAAGCGCTGCCCGGCATCCGCTACAAGGCTTTCGCGCCCGGCGAGAAGGTCGTTCCCTGCCATGCCTGCGGCCTGGTGGCGCCGCCTGTGGGCAAGGGCAGGCACCTGGCCTGCGTGCGCTGTGGCACGGCCCTGCACGTGCGCAAGCCGGACAGCATCAACCGCACCTGGGCCTTGCTGATCGCCGCCATGATCCTCTACATTCCCGCCAACCTGCTGCCCGTGATGGTGACGCAATCGCTGTTCGGCGCGCAGGACGACACCATCATGAGCGGCGTGGTGCTGTTCTGGACCAGCGGTTCGAAGGGCCTGGCCATCATCATTTTCATCGCCAGCGTGGTCGTGCCCATGCTCAAGCTGGGCGTACTGGCGCTGCTGGCGTTCACGGCGCAGCGGCGTTCGCGCTGGCGGCCGCGCCAGCGCACCATCTTGTACCGCATGGTCGAATTCATCGGCCGCTGGTCCATGCTCGACATCTTTGTCGTCACCCTGACGGTGGCGCTGGTGCGCTTCAAGTCGCTGGCCGTGATTACGGCAGGACCTGGCGCGCTGGCCTTTGGCGCCGTGGTGGTGCTGACCATGCTGGCGGCGATGCAGTTCGACCCGCGCCTGATCTGGGACCCCGTCGACGGGCAGGTGCCTGGCGAGGAAGAACCCGTGGTGTTGGCAAATACCGGAAACAATACAGTGATTGGAGAACAGCATGTCTGACAAAGAAGCGGGCGGCCTTGCCGAAACGGGTGGCCGTCCATTGCCGGAACCCGATGTGGAACAGGGCAGCCGCTGGCTGCCGTCGCTGGTATGGCTCATTCCGCTGCTGGCCGCGCTGATCGGCGCCGGCCTGGCCGCCAAGTCCATCCTCGACCAGGGGCCCACGGTGACGGTCAGCTTCAAGAGCGCCGAAGGCCTGGAGCCGGGCAAGACCAAACTTAAATACAAGGATGTCGATATCGGCCAGGTGCGCGCCATCACCCTGGGCGACGACTTGAGCAAGGTGCTGGTGACGATCGACATGAGCAAGGAAGCGCGCCGCTTCGCCACCGCCGATTCGCGCTTCTGGGTGGTGCGCCCGCAGATCGGCGCCAGCGGCGTGACGGGGCTGGGCACCTTGCTGTCGGGCGCCTACATCGGCGTCGACACGGGCAAGTCGGAAGCCAAAAAAGAGAGCTTCATCGGCATGGAGAGTCCGCCCGCCGTGGCGGGGGACCAGAAGGGCAAGCTGTACACCCTGCATGCGGACAGCCTCGGCTCCGTCGACGTGGGCTCGCCCCTGTTCTTCCACCGCCTGAGGGTGGGCAAGGTGGTCAGCTTCGCGCTGGACAAGGACGGCCACGGCATCACCATGTCGGTCTTCGTGAACGCGCCGTACGACCAGTTCGTCGGCAAGAATGCGCGCTGGTGGCATGCCAGCGGCGTCGACGTGCGCCTCGATTCCAACGGTTTCAAGTTGAATACGCAGTCGCTGGCAGCCATGCTGGTGGGCGGCATCGCCTTCGAGGCGGAAAACGGCCGCAAGCCCGAGGAGCCGGCGCCGGCCGGCACCAGCTACCGCCTGGCCGCTGATGAAGCGAGCGCCATGCGCGAGCCCGATGGCGAGGCGATCACCACCGTATTCTATTTCGACCAGTCCCTGCGCGGCTTGCAGCCCGGCGCCACGGTCGATTTCCGCGGCATCGTGCTGGGCGAGGTGCGCTCGGTGGGCATCGAGTTCGATCCCGTGAAGAAGAACTTCCGCATGCCCGTCACCGTCAATCTGTACCCGGCCCGCCTGGGCATGCGCTTCAAGGCCGCCGTCGACGATGAGGAAGGCTCGGCCGGCCACCAGCTGCTCGAACGCATGGTCAGCCGCGGCTTGCGCGCGCAGCTACGTACGGGCAACCTGCTGACCAGTCAACTGTACATCGCGCTGGACTTTTTCCCGAAAGCGCCGAAGGTGGCGCTCGATCCGAACAGGTATCCGCTGGAAGTGCCGACCGTGCCCAATACCCTCGATGAATTGCAGACGCAGATCGCCAGCATCGCCCGCAAGCTCGATCAGGTGCCGTATGCGGAGATCGGCAATAACCTGAACGCGACCATCAAGCAGGCCAATACCCTGTTCAAGCAGCTCGATGGCCAGGTGGTGCCGGAAATGCGCGATACCCTGACGGCGGCGAAACAGACGTTCGGCACGGCCGAACAGGTGCTGCAAAAGGATTCGCCGCTGCAGTCGGACGTGCGCCAGGCCTTGCAGCAACTGACGCAAACCCTGCAATCGCTCAATGCCCTGTCGGATTACCTGGAACGTCATCCCGAGTCCCTGATCCGCGGTAAAAAAGGAGATGAAAAATGATGAAGCCGATGTTTGCCGCGCTGCTGGCGGCCAGCCTGCTGGGTGCCTGCTCCACGCCCCAGCCCGAGCATTTCTATACGCTCAGCGGCGGCGCCGACGCGCAGCCGGCCAAGCCCGTGAAATACTATGTCGAGGTGCTGGCCGTCAGCGTGCCGCAGCAGGTGAGCCGTAACCAGTTCGTCGTGACGGCGCCGTCGGGCCGCATCGAATTGCTGGAGCAGCAGCGCTGGGCGGGGCCGCTGGCCGGCGAGATCGGCCAGGCCCTGTCCACGGCCGTGACGAACGACCTGGGCGCCATCGATGTGTTCCGCACGCCATATCCGGACAAGTTGCCCGTGTACCGTATCAGCACCAATGTGCAGCGTTTCGAGTCCGTGATGGGCCAGTATGCGCTGATCGATGCCGTGTGGAGCGTACGTCAGCTGGCCAGCAGCAAGGTGGTCACTTGCCGCACGATCGCCAATGAAAAGGTGGGCGCCGGCTACGATGAACTGGTGCTCGGTCACCGCCGCGCCGTGAACCGCATTGCCGCCGATGCGGCCAGTGTCGTGCGTGCTTTTGACAACGGCAACGCCGCCTGTCCGGCCGCCTGAGCCGCTTTCCGCTATCCACTCCCGGCCGCCGCTGGTAAAATAGGGCTATGGGAATGACCTTGTTTACGCGCCGCTTTACCGCCTGGATCGCCTGTTTTGCGATCCTGCTGGCGGCGCTCGCGCCGTCGATTTCCCAGGCCGTCGCCAACGCCAAGCAGGAGTCCGGCTCCGGCTGGGCGGAAATCTGCTCGGTGGCCGGCATCCGTTTTGTGCAGCTTGATCCAGCCGATGACGGCGCTGCCGATGGCAAGTCTGGCGGCAAGGCGATGCAGATGGAGCATTGCGCTTTCTGTTCCACGCATGCGGGTTCCGTCGGCCTGCCGCCGACCAGCCCCGTGCTGCCGCTGCTTGTGGCCAGCGGCACGGCCATCTTCCCGGCCCTGTACTACCAGTCCCCATCCCCGCTGTTCATCTGGTCCACCGCGCAGTCGCGCGCGCCGCCCCGTCTCATTTAAGTTTTTGCATTTTTAGTACTTGCCCTGCGCGCCTTCCAGTGCGACGGGGCAGCATCCGCACACTTAAACGAGAATCACATGAACAAGAAACTGTTGGTGCTGGCTTTGGCCGGCACCGTGGCTTACCCCTGCGCGCGGGCGCAATCCGATCACGCCATCGACACCGTCGTCGTTTCCGGCTCGCGCGCGCAATCGTGGCTGTCCGAGACGCCGCAGGCGATTGGCGTCGTCAATGCCAAAACCCTGGAACGCGACAAGCCCAGGACCATGGGCGATATCCTCAACCGCATCGCCGGCGTGTACTGGAACGACCTGGGCAACGAGCAGCACAGCATGAGCATCCGCCAGCCCATCGGCACGAATGCCGTCTACCAGTACCTGGAAGACGGCATACCCATCCGCCCGCTGGGCGTCTTCAACCACAACTCGCTCAATGAGATGAACATGGCGGGTGCCAGCGGCGTCGAAGTGGTGAAGGGTGCCGCCTCGTCGCTGTACGGCAGCAATGCCGTCGGCGGCGCCGTCAATTTCCTCACGGCCGGCGCCAGCGCGACGCCGACGGCCAAGGTGGGCGTGCGGCGCGACAGCGTGGGCGGCTTTACTCGCTACGACACGTCCGCCAGCGATACCTGGGGGCCGCTGGGACTGCGCTTTTCCCATTACAGTTCGCGTCGTTCGCGCGACAACTGGCAAGAGTACAGCTATGGCGACAAGGATTCGTTCTCGCTGCGCGCCGACTATGCGCTCAGTCCTGCGTCGCAGCTGCGCGCCACCATCGTCCACACGGATCTCGATGCGGCCATGACGGGCAGCCTGTTCGAGGACGATTACCGCCATGCCCCCGGCAAGAGCCTCAATACCTTCACCTACCGCAAGGACAAGACCACGCGTATGAATCTGGCGTGGGAGGGCGCGACGACGGCCAATGGCACGAGCACCGTCACCGTGTTTACGCGCAAGAACGACCATGGGCAGATTCCCGCCTATTCGATCGGCAGCTGCGCGGGGCTGCTGTGCAAGGGCGTCATCAACAACAACCACGTCGATTCGCTGGGGCTGGACGTGAAACACCAGCAGGAATTCGCGTGGCTGCGTTCGCGCCTGGTCGCCGGCGTGTACGTGGACAAGAGCGACAATCCCTTCGTCAGCGATAATCTCTCCATCGTGCGCGACACGGCCACGGGCCGCTATCTGCGCTATACGCTGGCCAACGCGTCTAATCCGCAGGGCGTGCGCGATTACCAGACGGATATCCTCAACACGGCCGTCTTCGCGCAATGGGAATTGACACCGCTGGCGGGCACGCGCGTGGTGCTGGGCGGGCGTTCGGATGCCATCCGCTACGACTACCATAACAATCTGGCGCCCGGCGGCAGCGTCAATTACGGCGCGCCCGACGAGTCGCGCAGTTTTTCGCACGTGAGCCCGAAGCTGGGCGCCACCTATGCCATCGGCCACGCGGGCAGCGTGTATGCGAACGTCAGCCAGGGCTTCACGCCGCCCGAAGTGAGCCAGCTGTATGGCAAGACGGGCATCGCCGACCTGCAGCCGTCCGTCTACAACAACTATGAACTGGGCTTGCGCTGGGCCTTTTTGCAGGGCCGATTGAAACTCGACACGGCCCTGTACCGGCTCGACGGGCGCGACACTATCGTCAGCTACACGCTCTCGCCGGGCAACAGCGAAAACCGCAATGCGGGACGCACGCGCAGCGAAGGGCTGGAGCTTGGCCTGAACTACGACAGCGGCCCCTTCGACGCGCGCTTCGCCACGGCCATCGCGCGCCACCGCTACCTGCGCTACCAGGTCTCCAGTACCCTCGATTACAGCGGCCGGATCATGCCGCAGGCGCCGCGCGACATCACCTCGTTCGAGATCGGCTACAAGCCCGTGACGGGCGCGCGTATCGCACTCGAAGCCGTGCATCAGGGCCGCTATTGGATGAACAATGCCAACACGGTGGAGTATGGCGGCCACGCGGTGCTGAACCTGCGCGCCAGCTACCAGCTCGCGCGCGGCCTGGAAGCGTGGGTACAGGTGCGCAACCTGGCCGATAAACGTTATGCCGATTCGGCCAGCAGCAGCTATGCGGGCACGGGCAGCTACGCGCCGAACAGCCAGAACCAGTACACGCCCGGCGCGCCGCGCAGCGTGATGCTGGGCCTGGCCTATACCTATGACGGACTGTGAGGCTGGCCATGGACGACGCAACCTTTCTTCTCGCACGGCGCAAAAGCCTGTACTGGCGCATCCATTTCTGGGCCGCGCTGATCGCCTCGCCATTCGCGCTGGTGGCGACTTTGACGGGCATTTTGTATATCTTCACGCCGCAGATCGAGGCGAGGCTGTACCAGCACCTCGACCATGTGGAGCCGCAGGCGTCCATGCTGCCGCTCGATGCCGCCGTGGCGGCAGCGGAGCGGGCCGCCCCGCGTGGCTGGACGGTGCAGCACGCGGTGCCGCCGTTTCAACGGGACGATGCGGTGCAGGTGGCGTTCGCGCCGCCCGGCGGCGCGCCCGATGAACATGCGGGCCATGGCGGACGTGCCGCGCCGGTCAAGCCCGCATTCGGCCTGCCCGCGCAAGCCATCGTCGTCTACGTGAATCCGTATGACGCGCGCGTGCTGGGCAGCCTGGCCAGCAGCGAGCGCTTCGGCAACTGGGCGAAAAAGCTGCATTCGCGCCTGCTGCAAAACGATGGCTGGCGCTGGATGATCGAACTGGCCGCCAGCTGGCTGATGGTGATGCTGGTGACGGGCGTGGTGCTGTGGTGGCCGCGCGGCGCGCAATCGGGTTTGCCGAAGCGGGGCGCGCGGGGCCGCAACGGCTGGCGCCAGTGGCATGCTTTTCTCGGCGTCGCGCTCGGCATCGTCAGCGTCGTGATCCTGACGACGGGACTGACGTGGAGCCAGCAGGCGGGCGGGCGTATCCGCGCGCTGCGCGACGTCAGCGGCCAGGCGCCGCCGCCCGTGCCGCGCGGCCTGCATTCGCGCGAGGAGGGCGCTCCGCTCGACTGGCAGGATGCCTGGCAAGTGGCGCGCAGCCATGCGCCCGCCATCGCCGTGCAGCTGACGGCGCCGGCCAGCCAGGACGATGTGTGGCGCGCCACCATGGCCGACCGCAGCCAGCCCACCTTGCGCTTCGACCTGCAATTCGATGCTTACAGCGGCAAGCCCCTGTATTACGCGGGCTGGGAGGCGCAGACGGCGTTCGGCAAGGCCACCGCCATCGGCATCCCGTTCCACCGCGGCGAATTCGGCTGGTGGAACCAGGCCTTGCTGCTGCTGTTCGGCGCCAGCGTGCTGTTTTCACTGGTGTCGGGCTGGGTGATGTTCTTCAAGCGGCGCCTGCCAGGCTCGCTGGGCTTGCCCAAGCTGCTGCCGGGCGCCTGGACCTCGCCGTCCGCGCTGGCCTGGCTGGTGGCGGCCGGCATGTGCGCGCTGATGCCGCTGCTGCTCGTTTCGGGCAGCCTGCTGATGCTGCTGGAACTGGGCCTGGCACGGGCTAGCCGCCGACGATGGGCTGGGCGATGATCCAGAGGCTGAGCAGGGTATAGGCGATCATCAGGGCCAGCATCGGGTACTGGCTGCGCAGGGCCGCGCGGCGGCCGGTGTACAGGCGCAGCGCGCAGACGTGGGCCAGCCAGACGGCCGCCACGTGGCCGGCCACGATGGCGAACAGCGATACGTACCACACCACCTTGGCGTCGACGATGCCAAGGCGGATGAAGTACAGCTTCGTGCCGAACAGGTCCCAGCCCAGGCCCAGCGGGTCCGACGCCAGCGGTATCAGGTACTGGCCCGCCATCGCCAGGAAAGACAGGTAGTGGGCGAAATGGTAGGCGATAGCGATTGGCACCAGGGTCAGCACGAAGTGGGCGGCCACGCGCATCAGGGGCAGGGCCGGCTGGCCGTCGCTGGCGCCGCAGCGGGCGATCAGCGCGCAAAACAGCAGGAAGACGCCGAGGAACAGGGCCGGCATCAGCAGCAGGGCCACCGTGGTGATCCAGGCCAACGCTCCCGGCGTCACGGTGAGGATGGCATCGACGATGTCGTACCACGTTTGCGTTTCCATCATGCCGTCGAAGCTGACGGAGGCCAGCATCAGGATCACCAGCACCAGGCAGGCGGGACGCACGGCTTCCTTCGCCAACAGGCCCGCCGCGTATGGGCGCACGTAGCAGGCGCCATCGCGAAAGGTGATGGGCGCGAAGCGTGCCAGCAGGCCGAAGACGACGCTGAAAACTTCCGCGTGGCGCAGCCAGGCGGTGCGGCCGAACAGCGCCATGCCCGCCCACGTGCAGGCGGAATACAGCAGCATGGCCCAGGCCAGGCTGGCCGGCTGCTCGCTGCCTTCCCAGTTCAGCTCCATCCAGATAAAGCCGAAGAACAGGGCCGCCGCCGGCCATCCGTCGAGCCAGCGCGGCCACGCCAGCGGCGCACGCCAGCGGGGCGCCAGATGCGCCGCCGTGCGCGCCACGCTGTCGAGCGGATTGACCAGCGCCCACAGGTCGCCGAGCAGCGCCGACACGTAGGCCATGCCTACCCACCAGATGGCCCAGACCATGGCGGGGGCAATATTTTTCACGGGATTTTGCACGCCCACCAGTCCCGCCACGATCACCAGAACATACAGTGCCAGCACCAGCAGGCGCAGCGCGAAGGCGATGGCGTTCGCGCCAGGAATACGGCGCAGCAGCAGGCGCGCGTAGTCGCCCCGGTAAGGCGCAGCCGCATCGTCGCGGCGCCACAGGGCCAGGAAGGCGAACGACAGCGCCACCGTCAGTCCCGCACCCAGCAAGTATAGCCAGAGCGGCAGGGGCAGGTCGTAGCGCTGGCCAAAACCGTGCGCATGGGCGATGCATGGCGCGGCCAGCAGACTGGCAGCGACGGCGCGCCGCATCATCGCGGCAATACCTCCAGATACATCAGCGGCGCCTCGCGGTGATGCTTGTGCTGCTTGCCCTGCGTTTGCGTGCCATAGCCGTGTGCGGAAACGGGAAAGCGTCCCGGCACCGCGGCGTCGATGCGCATGGCTTTTGTCTCGCCCGGTTTGACCGTGAGCAGCTGGTCGTAGCCATGCAAGTGGATACTGACTATTTCGTCGGTAGTCCAATCCAGGGTGATCGAGCCGTGCTGCCGGACCCGTATCGTCGGTGGTTTTGCGGCGATTTTGCGCTGCGCGACGGCCAGCGCCACACGCTGTTCCGGCAACTGCCGGCTAGCTGCCGGGCCGCTCTGCGACTGGCTTTGCGCCGATATGCACAGCAGGGCAATGGCCAGGCCCAGGCTGGCGAGGGAAGGATGGAATGGAGTTTTTTTCATCCTTAAATTTTAGGAAAGATTTCCAGCATTGGCCATCTGAAAAAAAACGCCAGTTTGAAAAAGTACGGCCGTAGAATGATCGGCGCGGTTCCGACGACACTTGGAAAAAGCAGGGGAGAAGATGAAAAATAAAAAAGCGATGTTGGCATTGGCATTGGCATTGGCAGTGACATGCATGGCGGCGTTGCCTGCATCGGCCGAAATCCTGGCCATGGTCAATTACGAGAGCAAGGCGCCCGAATCATTGAAATCGCTGAAAAGCCCCGTCGCGCCGCCCTCGCGCAAGGAGGGCATCGCGATCATCGACGTCGATCCCGAGTCGAAGAACTTCGGCAAGATCGTGCGCGATATTCCGCTGCCGCCGGACCTGGTGGCGCACCACATTTTTTACAACCATGACATGAGCAAGGCCTACATCACGGCGCTGGGCAAGACGCAGCTGCGCGTGATGGACATGCGCCACAAGGATTTGCCGATCAAGGTGATCGATGTGCCCACTTGCCAGGTGGGCGAGGACATCGTTTTTTCGGATGACCACAAGCGCTGGTATCTGAGCTGCATGGGATCGCAAGCGATGCTGGAAGGCGACGCCGTGCACGACAAGCCGGGACGTACCGTCAAATTGCCGGCGCCGTATCCGCATGGACTGGCCGTCCACGACGGCATCGACCGTACGCTGCTGACGAGCACCATCCGCCCCACGGACCTGGGCGACGCAGGAGAAGTGATCAGCGTGGTGGAAACGAGCACGGGCAAGGTGCTCGGCACGCACAAGCTGTCGAAAAAGCCGTCGCCGTCGGGCGAGGCGCCGGTGGAAGTGCTGTTCGTCCCGGGCAGCAATCCGCCTGTCGCCTACGTCGCCAATATGTACGGCGGCACCGTGTGGACGGCCACGTGGAATCCGACAACCAAGGATTTCGACACGGCCCAGGTGCATGACTTTGCCGAGCAAAAGGCGGGCGTGCCGCTGGAGCTGTATTTCAACAAGGGTGCCACGCGGCTGTACCTGACGACGGCCAAGCCAGGGCATCTGCATATCTTCGACCTGGCGGGCGGCATCGGCAAGCCGCGGCTGGTCAAATCGATACCCGCCGCCGAAGGCGCGCACCACGTGGCGTTCACCAGGGATGGCCGCTATGCCTTCGTGCAGAATGCGCTGCTCAATCTGCCGGGCATGAGCGATGGCAGCATCACCGTCATCGACCTGAAAAAGGAAGCCGTGGTGCGCAGCGTCGATACCTTGAAAGACAAGGGGCTCAACCCGAACAGCATCGTGCTGCTGCCGAAGTGGAATGACTTCATGGGGCACTGATTCAGGCATTGCGCTAGAATGAAAGGGCGCGGCCAGGCTCGTTGCCACGGGCCGCCCCTTTGCAATGGCTGAACCATGGTATTCATCGATTTTCCCGCCTTGTCCACGCTGGCCGCCGCGTCGGCGCTGGTGATCAAAAAATGCAGCTGCTGCGCCGTCCCGCTCGATGCCTGGCAGCGCCTTCCCACCTCGCTGGAGCTGGACCGGTTTGAAGAAATCGGCACCCTGCGCGAAGACCCGTACGAAGAACCGACGTTCGCCGAATACCACCCGCAGGGCACGCGCTACGACAGCGCGGACGCGCCCATCGCGCCGCGCTTTTATCCCGCGAACCTGAGCCAGGTGGCCCGCTGCCTGGACTGCGGCCGCCATTACCTGCGCTACAACGAGGCGGGCGGCTATTTCACGGAGCTGCGCATCCGCGCGCTGCGGCCGGAATTGCTGGCCGATGCCGCCCTTTGATCGCTACAGGCTTTCCTTGACGTGCGCGATGCCGTGTTCATCGTAGATCGAGTACACGGCGGCGAGAAGGTTTTCCAGTTCCGGCGAGCGGTCCATATGCCGCATGCTGAATAAAATGGGCGAGAACGCGTGTTTGTCGTCCAGCTTGCGGTACACGACGTTCCGATGATGCATGGCCTGCACGCTTTCCGGCACGATGGAAATGCCCTGGCCGGCCGCCACCAGTCCCATGGAAATCTGCAGTTCGCGCACTTCCGTGACGGGGCCGGGCGTGACATTGCCTTCGCTGAACATGCTCAGTACCTGGTCGGCAAAGCTGGGGCGCGGCGCTTTCGGATACACGAGCAGGGTTTCATGCACCAGATCGGTCAGGCGCAAGCCGCCTTCGCCCTTGGCCAGCCGATGGCCGGGCGGCAGGGCCACCACGAGCCGCTCTTCGCGCAGCAGGATGCGGCGGATGCTGGGGTCCTCGCTTTTCAAACGTCCGAAACCCACGTCGATGCGGCCTTCCTTCAGGGCCTTCAACTGCTGCACCGTCGTCATTTCATGCAGGGTCACGTCGACCTCGGGATGGCGTTCGCAAAAGCGGTGCACGATGTCGGGCAATTCCCCATACAGCGTCGAGGCGACGAAGCCGATCGACAGGGTGCGTTCCAGCTTGCCCACGCGCTGCGTCATCGCCTGCAGGTCGCGCACCTGGTCGAGCAGGGGCCGCGCATGGGCGAGGAAAAACTCGCCCGCTTCCGTCAGCCGCAAGGGCCGCGAACCCTTTTCGATCAGCGCCACGCCCAGCGTTTCTTCCAGTTGCTGCATCTGCCTGCTCAGCGGCGGCTGCGCGATGTGCAGGCGCGCGGCGGCCCGCGTGAAGTTCCTTTCCTCTGCTACCGCAACGAAGTAGCGCAAGTGCCGTAATTCCATCTTCATACCTTTCAGGTATAGGTTTGATACCAACTTGGTGTTGGACGTGGGGGCATTCGGGGAATATCGTGTCACCACTCCACAGAATTATACGGAATAAATATGATTCAAAATATCGAGACCTACCTGGTCGATGTGCCAACCATCCGTCCGCACCGGATGTCCGTCGCCACCATGAACACGCAAACCCTGGTGCTGGTGCGGCTGCGCTGCGCCGACGGCATCACCGGCTGGGGCGAGGCGACCACCATCGGCGGCTTGAGCTACGGCGGCGAAAGCCCGGAAAGCATCAAGACGAATATCGATACCTATATCGCCCCGCTGCTGGTCGGCATGGAAGCGAGCGCAGTCGCCAAGGCGATGGCCCGTGTGCGCAAGGTCATCCAGGGCAACCGCTTCGCCAAGTGCGCGATCGAGACGGCGCTGCTCGACGCGCAGGCGCGCCGCCTGAACGTGCCGCTGTCGGAATTGCTGGGCGGCCGCGTGCGCGATGCGCTGCCCGTGGCCTGGGTGCTGGCCAGCGGCGACACCGCGCGCGATATCGCCGAAGGGGAAAAAATGCTGGAACTGCGCCGCCACCGCATCTTCAAGCTGAAGATCGGCCTGCGCGACGTGATGGACGACGTGGCCCACGTGCTGGAGATCAAGCGGGCGCTGGGCGAACGGGCCAGCGTGCGGGTCGACGTCAACCAGGCCTGGAGCGAGACGGACGCCGTGCGCGGCATCGCCGCGCTGGAAGCGGGCGGCATCGACCTGATCGAGCAGCCCGTCAAGGCGGGCAACCGCGCCGCGCTGGCGCGCCTGAAGCAGCGCTTCGACGTGGCCATCATGGCCGACGAAGCCTTGCACGGTCCCGCCGACGCGCTGGCGCTGGCCCAGGCCGATGCGGCCGACGTGTTTGCAGTGAAAATCACCCAGTCGGGCGGCTTGCTGCCCGCGCTGGAAGTGGCCACTGTGGCGCGCCTGGCCGGCGTGGGCCTGTACGGCGGCACCATGCTCGAAGGCGGCGTCGGTACGGCTGCCACGGCCCACGTCTGTTCCACCTTTGCCGAGCTGGCCTGGGGCACGGAGCTGTTCGGGCCACTGCTGCTGACGCAGGAAGTCTTGCGCGAGCCGCTCGTGTACCGCGACTTCATGCTGCAAGTGCCGACGGGCCCGGGCTTGGGCGTCGAGATCGACCTGGACAAGCTGCGTTCCATGCAACGCCAATAAGGAGAAACCATGTTATTCCATGTACGCATGAACGTGAATCTGCCATTGAGCATGCCCGCCGAGCAGGCGGCGCAGCTGAAGCAGACGGAAAAGGAACTGGCGCAGCGCCTGCAGCACGAGGGCAAATGGCGCCACCTGTGGCGCATCGCCGGCCAGTACGCCAACATCAGCGTCTTCGACGTCGACAGCGTGGACGAACTGCATAATTTGCTGACTTCGCTCCCGCTGTTTCCCTACATGCAGATCGACGTGATGCCGCTGTGCCGCCATCCTTCGTCGGTGCGCGACGACGACTCCTGAGGAGACATGCAATGACGCAGATAGGCAACGACACTGCCGGGAAAATGTGCGAGGTGGACGGTACCCGCATCCATTACCGCACCGATGGCGAGCGCGGCAAGCCCTGCCTGGTCCTGTCGAATTCCCTCGGCACGGACTTGTCCATGTGGGATGCGCAGGCGGCCGCGCTGGCCGGCGACTTTTTTGTCGTGCGCTACGACACGCGCGGCCATGGCCAGTCGGCCAGCGGCAGCGCGCCGTTCGGCATCGAGCGGCTGGGCCTGGACGTGGTGGCGCTGCTCGACCACCTTGATGTGCAGCGCGCTGCCTTCTGCGGCATTTCCATGGGCGGCTTGACGGGTCAGTGGTTGGGCATACACCAGCCGCAGCGCCTGACGCAGCTCGTGCTGGCGAATACGGCGGCGCGCATCGGCGGCGCCGCGCCGTGGCAGCTGCGGGCGGAGCAAGTGCGCCGCGACGGCATGACCGCAGTGGCCGAGAACGCCGCCGCGCGCTGGTTTACGCCGCAGTTTATCGCGCGCGAAGCGGATGCGGTGACGCGCCTGGTCGATATTTTGCGCGGCCAGGATGCCGGCGGCTATGCGGCCTGCTGCGACGTGCTGGCCCAGACGGACTTGCACGCCGGCGTCGGCACGATCAGCGTGCCCACCCTGATCATCGCCGGCGAGCACGATCCCGTGACCACCATCGACGACGGGCGCTGGCTGCAGCAGCAGATCGCGGGCGCCTGCCTGGCAAGCTTGCCCGCTTCGCATATCTCGAACGTCGAGGCGGCGGACTTGTTTACGGCGCAGTTGCGGACCTTTTTGTTGTGAGGCTTGCTGTACCGTATCGGTATGGCAGGAATTTGACTTTCCCCTGAGCACCGCCACCGGCTCGTTCGGCATGCGGCAGGGGAAGCTTTCTTGAAAAATAATAATAAGAAAAGCAGACTTGGAGTAGACGGATGGAAAACAGATTAATCATCATCGCCGCGGTCACGGTGGGCTATTTCGCCCTCATGTCGTACATTACCTATAGCGTGCGCAAGCATGCCAACAGCGCCGAAGGCATGACGGCGGGCGGGCGCAACTATCCCGCTTACCTGATCGGCGCACTGTTATTGTCGGAATTTATTGGCAGTTCCGTCAGCATCGGCACGGCCCAGAAGGGCTATGAGCTGGGCATTTCCGCTGCATGGAATCTGGTGGCGCTGTCGCTGGGCTTCTTGCTGCTGGCCATCGTGCTGGTCAAGAAATACAAGGAAAGCGGGCAGTCGACGATTTCCGGCATCCTAGCGCAAACGTACGGCGAGCCCGTACGCTATGCCGCGTCCATCCTCACCATCGTCGCGCTGGGCATCGTTGCCGTGGCCCTGTACGCGAGCGGCGGCGCCGTGCTGGCGGCCGTGTTGCACATCAACAAGACAGTGGCCATCTTGCTGGTGGGTGCCATCACCGTGATCTATGTCAGCCTGGGCGGCATGCGTTCGGTCGTGTACACCAATTTTGCCCACTCCATCGTCAAATATCTGGGCGTGATCCTGGCGCTGGCGTATGCGCTGGAAG
The DNA here is from genome assembly GCF_051380695.1 of Janthinobacterium goodfellowi. Classification (NCBI taxonomy): domain Bacteria; kingdom Pseudomonadati; phylum Pseudomonadota; class Betaproteobacteria; order Burkholderiales; family Oxalobacteraceae; genus Janthinobacterium; species Janthinobacterium goodfellowi. Next base: position 82,359 of record NZ_JBNYXN010000004.1, read on the forward strand.
CCTCCGGCGGCATCGGCGCGCTGCAGGCGCAGCTGCCGGCCACGATGTTCAACTGGGTCGAGATCGGCTGGGGCCAGATCATCGCCTGGATGATTGGCGGCATCGGTTCCATCTTTGCCACGCAATACGTGATCCAGGCCCTGGTCAGTACGGATAACCCGGCCGTGGCCAAGCGCGCCTGCTATTACGTGTCCTCGCTGATGATTCCGTTCGGCCTGATGGCGGCCCTGATCGGCATGTGCAGCGCGGTGCTGTATCCGGGCATGAAGTCGATCGATGCATTTCCGACATTGATCGCGCACATGCCGGCGTTTTCCGCCAGCATCATGATCGTCGGCCTGGCCGGTGCCCTGTTCGGCGGCATTTCCGCCACCACACTGGCATCGGCCACCCTGGCCATGAAGGATTTCTATGATCCCTGGTACAACAAGGCGAAGAATGACGCAAAATCGCTGATGTTCCTGCGCATCGCCATCGTCGTGGCCGGCCTGCTGCCGCTGGTGCTGGCGCTGTATGCGGAAAAACTGCTGATGATCGCCTTCCTCGGCAAGGCCCTGCGCGCCACCCTGGCCGTGCTGGTGCTGATGGCCTTCTATGCGCCGAAATTCGGCACGCCGCGCGGCGCCTTCGTCGGCGTGATCGTCTCGGTGATCGCCACCATCGGCTGGTTTCTGGCGGGCAATCCGTATGGCGTGGATAGTTCCTACCTGGCGCTGGCCGGTCCGCTGCTGACCATGGGCATCAGCCATTTGTTCAAGCCGGCGCACGCTGTGGCGAAGCCGGCATCGTCGTCGCGCCTCTAGGTCAGACCAGCCCCGTCATGTAATAGATGGCGATGACGAGGAACACGGCCACCGTTTTGATGACGGTGATGCCGAAAATGTCGCGGTAGGACTGGCGGTGCGTGAGACCCGTGACGGCCAGCAGGGTGATCACGGCGCCATTGTGCGGCAAGGTATCCATGCCGCCGCTGGCCATGGCCACCACGCGGTGCATGACTTCGAGCGGAATGTGCGCCTGTTGCGCGGCCTGGATAAAACTGTCCGACATGGCCGCCAGCGCGATGCTCATGCCGCCCGAGGCCGATCCCGTGATGCCGGCCAGGGTCGTGACGGACACGGCCGCGTTGACGAGCGGATCGGGCACGCTGCGCAAGGTATTACTGACGGCAAGAAAGCCGGGCAGGGCTGCGATGACGCCGCCAAAGCCGTATTCGGACGCCGTATTCATGGCCGCCAGCAAGGCGCCACCCACGGCCGCCTTGGTGCCTTCGGCAAAGGCGGCGCGGATGCGCCCGAAGGCCGTCACACACACGAGCAAGATACCCAGCAACAAGGCGCCTTCCACGGCCCAGATGCCGGTGACGGCGGCGATCGACGTGGTCACGGGAGCGTGCAAACCGGGCAGGGCCTCGGCGGTGAGCACGTAACTGGCGCCATACCAGTGGGGGATCAGCTTGGTCAGCGCAAAGTTGGCCACGCCCACCAGCACCAATGGCGCCACCGACAGCAGCGGATGGGGCAGGGCGCCCGCGTCGGCCGTGGCCTTTTCGGCCTCGGCCCCATACCCTTCGCCCGTTGCCATGACGGAACGGCGGCGCCATTCCAGAAAAGCCAGCCCCATGATCACCGTCAGCACGGCACCGATGGTGCCCAGCCATGGCGCGGCCCAGCCGGTCGTATTGAAAAAGGTGGTGGGGATGATGTTCTGGATTTGCGGCGTGCCCGGCAAGGTATCCATGGTGAACGAGAACGCGCCCAGGGCGATGGCGCCCGGCATCAGGCGCTTGGGAATATTGCTCTGGCGGTACAGCTCGGCCGCAAACGGATACACGGCAAACACCACCACGAACAGCGACACGCCGCCGTAAGTCAGGGCGGCGCATACGGCGACGATCACGGCATTCGCCCGCGCGCTGCCGATATAGCGAATGGCGGCCACGACGATGGACTGCGAAAAACCGGACAGCTCGATGAGTTTACCGAACACGGCGCCCAGCAAGAAGACGGGGAAATACAGCTTGATGAAGCCCACCATCTTTTCCATGAAGATGCCGCTGAAGACGGCCGGCACGGCAGACGGATCGGTCAGCAGCACGGCACCGAGCGCGGCGACGGGCGCAAACAGGATCACGCTGTAGCCGCGGTAGGCGGCCAGCATCAGGAAGGCCAGTGCGGCCAGAACTATCAGGAAAGACATCGGTCAGCCCCTTGCGCGAAAAGTGTTCAATTAATCAATTGTTCAATTAATATCATACTTCTCAGCAACACGCCAACGCGTGGGTCAAGGTACTGGCTGCTTAAGCCGGCACAGCAAGGGGGAAGCGGCTGGTCGGGGTGAGAGGATTCGAACCTCCGGCCTCTGCGTCCCGAACGCAGCGCTCTACCAGGCTGAGCCACACCCCGCTTTCCTTCATTACAGCAGATGGCGGGGCGGGTTTCAAGCGGCTGCGTCAAGGCCTATTTCTTTTCCTGTTGCGCCTTCTTGATGTCCGCTTCGCTGACTTTTTTCGCTGGCGCATTCGTTGCCGGCGAAGCAGGCGCCTTGCGCGTGGCATTGGCTTGCGCCATGACGGCGGCGCAATCCGTGTCGGGTGCCTTGTCGACGTTGATCAGCGGCAACAGGGCGGCCAGCGGCGTGACGGCGGTGGCCAGGGCCACGGCGGCGCCCGCCTTCAGGGCCAGCGGGCCTTTTTGCGGACCCACGTCCGGGTTCTTGAACGTGCCTTTCGCGTACAGCGGGGTGCGCAGGGTGATGATGCGGGCGCCCTTGGTACGGGGGCGCACGTCGAGGTCCAGGGTTTCGTTTGCCAGGTTGACGTTGCCCGTGACGTTCACCACGGCCGTGTCCGTATCGAGCACGAAGCGGCGCACGTCGGCCTGGCCATTCGTGACGGCGAAGTCGCTGGCCAGGCAGTTCAGGTGGACTTGCTTGTCGCCAAAGATTTTCACGAAGACGGCGTTGGCCAGGTTCAGGCCGGCCAGTTCCAGCATGAACTGGCTGACGGAGCCTTCGCTGACGGTGGCCGCCAGCTCGCCATTCGCGCTGGCCAGCATGGCGGAAACGGAGTTGCCGTGCCCCGTCAGGGCCGCGTCGCCATACACTTCGCCGAAGCTCGCCTGCATTGATTGCAGCTTGGGAAACAGTTCGCGAATCTTGAGGTGGCGCGCCGCCACCTTGGCTTGCGCGGCGATGGTTTTTTGACGGCCGTCGAGCGTGATGTTCGAGGTGATGTCGCCGCCGGCCATGCCGAAGTTGAGCGGCGTCAAACTCAGCACCTTGTCTTTCATGCGGATGTTGGCGACGATATCGTTGAGCGGGATATCGTGCGTGCGCACCAGTTTCTTGCCCGTGAATTTCACGTCGGCATCGAGCGCATCCCATTTCGCCGTGTTGAATTGTTCCACGGGCAAGGCTTTGCTGTCCGGCTGCACGGGCGCCTTGCCGCGCGCCTGTTTCTTGGCATTGCTGTCGGCGCCGATGGTGGGGCCCAGGTCTTCCAGGCGTAGCTGTTGCGACGTCACTTCGCCGCGCAGCAAGGGGCGGGGCTGGCGCGGCAGGTATTGCAAGGTGCCGGCCAGGTCGCTCTGGCCTACCGTGCCCTTGAAATTCTGGTAGGTCCAGTTCCAGCTGGCGCCGTCCTTCTTGCCGAGCAAGCGTCCCGTGGTGGCGTAGTCCGGCGTTTCCGGCAGGAGCACGCCCGTCAGCGGATACAGGTCGGCCATGCTGGCGCCGGCCAAGCTGAGCTGTAAATCGATGCCGGACAGCGAGCGCGGGTCCGTCAGGGTGCCGGCGATGCTGGCCTTGTTCTTGCCCAGCACGGCATGCGCCTGCACGGGATACACGGTGTTATTGTCGGTCAGGGATAGCATGGCGCCCGCCTTGCCGCCACCCGTCACGGGCGCCTTGCGGTAGCTGCCTCCGAGGGTAAATGCGATGCCGTATTTCTGCACAGGGACGCTGTCCGGCGCATCGCCCGGCGTGGCGTCGGGCGCCGTCGAGCTGACCTTGGCCTGCAGGTCCAGGGCGATGCCTTCGTCCAGGTAGCGGATGGCGCCGTCGGCGAAGGCCATGCGCTGGATTTCCACGTCCCATGCCGACGGGCCATTGTCTTTCAGGGTCCAGCTGTTGCTGCCGTCGGCGCGCCGCTGCAGGGCGATATTGGGCGCGTCGAGCGCCAGGTCCGTCAGCACCACGCGGTGCTGCAACAGGGGCAGGGGATGGATGGCGAGGTCGATGCGTCTGGCGCTGGCCAGCTGCGGGCCGGCCGTGGCCCAGTCCGGGTTGCTCATGCGCACATCGTGGGCGCTGATGACGGGGCGCGGCACGTAACGGCGCCAGCCCGGCTCCGTTTTCAGGCCCTGCTTCCATGCCACCTGCAGGTCGCCGCCGATGACGAAGCTGCGGCCTGTGCTTTCCGACACCTTCTCGTTGATGTAGGGGCGGGCGCGGTTCCAGTCGAAGGTCAGCACGAAGATGACCACGATGGCGATGAGGGCAAGCAGGGCGGCCAGGCTCCAGCCGAGGATTTTCAGGGGTGTCGAGCGTGTCATGGTAAGCCAGTCGCAATGATTTTTCATCAAGGTAGACCGATAGGCCATGACAGTCGGTGCGCTGGGTTACGTAAAATATCTGCCAAGGCCTGTCGCTTGAAATGATTCAATAATTCGACTATTATTGAATTATGGAAAATGAAAAGACAATAGCGAACGGGGCGACATCGCTGACGAGCGCTTCCGCCATCGTGGCACTGGCTGCGCTGGCGCAGGAATCGCGGCTGGCCGTGTTCCGCCTGCTGGTGCAAGCGGGGCCGCAAGGCATGGCCGCGACGAAAATCGCCGACGCGCTGGCGATCGCGCCCTCGTCCTTGTCGTTTCACCTGAAAGAACTGGCGCACGCCAATCTGGTGACGGCAAGCAAGACGGGCCGTTCCATCATCTACGCGGCCAATTATGCGGGCATGAACGGCTTGCTGGCCTTCCTGACCGAGAATTGCTGCGCCGGTGCCCCTTGCTGCGTCAGCGAACCCAATGTAAAGGACATCACGACATGACGATCACGATTTATCACAACACGGCGTGCGGCACCTCGCGCAATACCCTGGCCCTGATCCGCAACACGGGCGTGGAGCCCGTCATCATCGATTACGTCAAGCATCCGCCTTCGCGGGAAGAACTGGTCGACCTGATCACCCGCGCGGGCCTGTCCGTGCGCGCCGTCATGCGCGACAAGGGCGCCCTGTACGACGAACTGGGCCTGGCCAACCCCGAGTTGAGCGACGCGGCCCTGCTGGACGCCATGCAAGCCCATCCTATTTTGATCAACCGCCCCATCGTCGTCACGGAACTGGGCGTGCGCCTGTGCCGGCCGTCGGAAAAGGTGCTGGAGATTTTGCCGCTGCCGCAGCGAGGGGCATTTGCCAAGGAAGACGGCCAGGCCGTAGTCGGCGCCGACGGCAAGCCGGTGAAATGAGCGGAGTATAAAAAAACGGCGCCAGTGGCGCCGTTTTGTATGGCATATAAGTACAACGCGATCAGTGATTGCGGTCCACGGCAAACGAGCACAGTTGCAGCATGGATTGCTTGTAGACGCTGTCGGGCCAGCCGGCGATGGCATCGGCGGCGCGCTGGCCGGCGATTTCCGCCTGCTTGCGCGTGTAGTCGAGGGCGCCGCTGCTGGTGATGGCCGTCAGGATGGCATCGAAATGCTGTTCGTCGCCTTGCTCGATGCAGCTGCGCACCAGGTCGCGCTGTTCCGGCGTACCGTTTTCCATCAGCCAGATCAGCGGCATGGTCGGTTTGCCTTCGCGCAAGTCGTCGCCCACGTTCTTGCCGATTTCGGCGGCGTCGCCTGCATAGTCGAGCACATCGTCGATCAGCTGGAAAGCCGTGCCCAGCGAGCGGCCGTATTCGGCGGCCGCTTCGATATCGTCTTCGCTGGCGCCGGCGATCAGGGCGCCCAGTTGCGCCGACGCTTCGAACAGCTTGGCCGTCTTCGAGCGGATGACGTTCAAATAGCTCTCTTGCGTCACGTCCGGATCGTGCATGTTCAACAACTGCAGCACTTCGCCTTCGGCGATCACGTTGGTTGCATCGGAGAGGATTTGCATGACGCGCATATTGTTCAGCGAGACCATCAGCTGGAACGAGCGCGAGTGCAGGAAGTCGCCCACCAGCACGGAGGCCGCATTGCCGAACAGGGCATTGGCCGTCTGGCGTCCGCGGCGCATCGATGATTCATCGACGACGTCGTCGTGCAGCAGGGTGGCGGTGTGGATGAATTCGACCACGGCGGCCAGTTCATGGTGCGCCGTGCCGCGATAGGCGTGGGCATTGGCCACCAGCAAAATCAGCACGGGACGGATGCGTTTGCCGCCTGCGCTGATGATGTACTCAGCGATCTGGTTGATCAGAATCACATCGGAGTGCAACTTTTGGCGGATCACCGTATTGACTGCGTCCATATCGGCGGCAATCGTTTGCACGATGGTGTTTTGGTTAACGTGTTTGTTAGCGTCAGACAAGGCGAACCTGCATTAGATTGTGGGTGCCGCGATTATACGACAAGGCTTGCGCGTGCGTGACGTTTGCCTATGACTGTAGAGCAATTGATTGATCTTGTTGGCAGTGGCGCGCGTTTTCCTGTCCGCCTGGCGCATGCCTGACATGATGGTCAGGTTGTCGACATACCACGATCGTCAAGCTTTGTGAATAGTTTTTGACGCAATTTCTCAGTCCGTGTATAATCGCTGGTTCCCCCTGTTGTGTACGGCTTGCTTTGCGTGACAGTGGGACAAATTCTTTCAACATTTGATGAGGTTTCAAATCATGTACGCGGTCATAAAAACCGGTGGCAAACAATACAAAGTTGTCGCTGGCGAAAAACTTAAAGTAGAACAGATACCGGCAGACATTGGTTCCGAAATCACCATCGATCAAGTGCTCGCAGTAGGCGCGGGCGACAGCATCAAGTTTGGTGCTCCATTGGTCGAAGGTGCAACGGTACTGGTTACGGTTGTGGCGCATGGTCGCCATGATAAGGTCAAAATTTTCAAGATGCGTCGTCGTAAGCACTACCAAAAGCATCAAGGCCATCGCCAGAATTTTACCGAAATCCAAATCGTTTCGATCAACGGCTAATCGCCGCTGTTTGAATTAATCAGCTATCAAGGAGTCTTAAATGGCACATAAAAAAGGCGGCGGCACAACGCGAAACGGCCGTGATTCAGAATCAAAACGTCTGGGCGTTAAAGTCTACGGCGGCCAAGCTATCAATGCTGGCGGCATAATCATTCGTCAACGCGGCACCCCAGTGCGCGCCGGCGAAGGCGTAGGCATGGGCAAGGACCACACGTTGTTCGCGCTGATCGCGGGCAAAGTGAAGTTCGTTGTCAAAGGTGCCGGCTCGAAGCAATTCGTGACCGTTGTACCAAACGAAGCAGTACCAGCGTAATTCATCGCGGAGCGCCAGTTCGCTCCGCAATGATCGCATGATGTAAGGCGCAAGCCTTCAATCGAAAGGCTCTGCCCAAGGTAGAGCCTTTTTAGTTTTATGGCGGCAAAATTATGAAGTTTATCGACGAAGCAAAAATCGAAGTCATCGCGGGCGATGGCGGCAACGGCTGCGCCTCTTTCTGCCGTGAAAAATTCCGGCCTTTCGGCGGTCCCGATGGCGGCGATGGCGGCAAGGGCGGCACCATTTGGGCAGTCGCCGACCGCAATATCAACACGCTCGTCGATTTCCGTTTCTCCAAAATGCACAAGGCTCGCAATGGCGAGCCTGGCCGTGGCGCAGATTGCTATGGCAAGGGCGCCGATGACATCCACCTGCGCATGCCGGTCGGCACCTTGATCATCGACAACGCGAGCGGCGAAATCCTGGCCGATCTGACCGAACACGGCCAGACCGAAATGCTGGCCAAGGGCGGCGAAGGCGGCTGGGGCAATATCCACTTCAAGTCCTCGACCAACCGCGCACCGCGCCAAAAAGGCGAGGGCAAGGAAGGCGAACGCCGCGAATTGCGCCTGGAACTGAAAGTACTGGCCGACGTGGGCCTGCTGGGCATGCCGAACGCCGGCAAATCGACCTTCATTTCGGCCGTCTCGAACGCGCGTCCGAAAATTGCCGATTACCCATTTACCACCCTGCACCCGAACCTGGGCGTGGTGCGCGTGTCGCACGAGAAGAGCTTTGTGATCGCCGATATTCCCGGTTTGATCGAAGGCGCTTCCGAAGGCGCGGGCCTGGGCCATCAATTCCTGCGCCACTTGCAGCGTACGGGTCTGCTGTTGCACATCGTCGATCTGGCGCCGTTTGAAACCAACGTCGATCCTGTCAAGGAAGCCAAGGCGCTGGTCAAGGAACTGAAAAAGTACGACGAGACGCTGGTCGACAAGCCGCGCTGGCTGGTGTTGAACAAGCTCGACATGGTGCCGGAAGAAGAGCGCAAGAAGATCGTCAAGGACTTCCTCAAGCGTTTCGCCTGGAAAGGTCCGGTTTTCGAGATCTCCGCGCTGAACCACCAAGGTTGCCCGGAGCTGGTCAATGCGATCTACCAGCATCTGGAAGAGAAGAAACACAGCGAAAGCCGTGCCGAAGAAACGCAGATGACCGAAGAAGCACGCGGTATCTCGTCGATCGACCCGGATGATCCGCGTTTCAAGATCCTCGACTAAGCGCCTTACCCTGATGTCGGTACAGACGGTCGCTGCCGCACCCGCGCGCAAGCAGGGGTGGCAGCGCCGTGTATTGCATCTGATCGCGTATGCTTACGGGCTGAGCGCGGTCGCCTGTCTGCTGTTCGCCGATGACATGGCGGCCGGCATGGGCATCTTCCTCAACGGCGTCGATGGCTACAGCCAGTTCTACGCTTCCCATGTCGGTGTCTGGGGCGCTACCGCGCTCCTGGCGCTGTTCGCGGCACGGCAGGGCGAACCGCCTGTCCTCGGCGATATCACTGCAATGTTGGTCCTGGCGCAGCCCGCCGGCCGTCTGTTCGCGGCCATCAGCTTCGGCTTGCCCCAGGGTTTTGTGTTGTTCATGTGCGCAATGGAGCTGACGGCGGGGCTGGCCTTGCTGCTGCTGCGTCCTGCGCGCTGACGTCTATTAAGTGAAGAGCGCCGCCCCATGGATTCCGTGATTCAAAAAGCTACCCGCATCATCATCAAAGTCGGCTCCTCGCTGGTCACCAACGATGGCCGCGGACTCGACCATGCCGCCATCGCCCGCTGGGCCGCGCAGATTTCCGGCTTGCGTGCCCTTGGCAAGGAAGTCGTGCTGGTCAGTTCCGGCGCCATCGCCGAAGGCATGCTGCGCCTCGGTTTCGAGCAGCGCCCCACCGATATCCACGAATTGCAGGCGTGCGCCGCCGTTGGTCAGATGGGCCTGGCGCAAATCTATGAAAGCAGCTTCCGCGCCCACCAGCTGGGCACGGCACAGGTGCTGTTGACGCACGCCGACCTGGCCGACCGCGAACGCTACCTGAACGCCCGCTCCACCCTGACGACCCTGCTGCGCCTGGGCGTCGTGCCCATCATCAATGAAAACGACACGGTCGTCACCGATGAAATCAAGTTCGGCGACAACGACACCCTGGGCGCCCTGGTCGCCAACCTGATCGAGGCCGATGCGCTGGTGATCCTGACGGACCAGCACGGCCTGTTCTCGGCCGACCCGCGCAAGGACCCGAACGCTTATCTGATCACGCAAGGCATCGCCGGCGATCCCGCCCTGGAGGCGATGGCGGGCGGCGCCGGTTCCAGCCTGGGCCGTGGCGGCATGCTGACGAAAATCCTCGCCGCCAAGCGCGCCGCCAAGTCCGGCGCCCACACCATCATCGCCTGGGGCCGCGACAGCGACGTGCTCAGCCGCCTGGCACAGGGCGAAGCGATCGGCACGCAGTTGCTGGCGCAAACGGGGCAGTTGACGGCGCGTAAGCAGTGGATGGCCGATCATCTGCACACGGCCGGCGCCGTCGTGCTGGACGCGGGCGCCGTGCAAAAGCTGCGCCAGGAAGGCAAGTCACTGCTGCCGATCGGCGTGACGGGCGTGAACGGCGAATTTGGCCGCGGCGCCGTCATCACCTGCGTCGACGTGGATGGCACCCCGGTGGCGCGTGGCCTGTCGAACTACACGAGCGGCGAAGCGCGCCGCATCATGCGCAAGCCGTCCACCGAGATCGAATCGATTCTCGGCTACATGGAAGGCCACGAGCTGATCCATCGCGATAATATGGTCTTGCTGTAGGTCGGATTAGCGCGTCGCGCGTAATCCGACACCACCACTCCATCGGCCCATTCGGGCCGTTTTTTTTGCCTACACCACGGCCGGCATCGGCGATTTTTCCTTGTAATCGCACAGGTCGGCAATCATGCAGTTCCAGCATTGCGGCTTGCGGGCCGTGCATGTGTAGCGGCCGTGCAGGATCAGCCAGTGGTGGGCGTCGTGCAGGAATTCCTTGGGCACGAACTTCAGCAGTTTTTGCTCGACGATATCGACATTCTTGCCTGGCGCGATGCCGGTGCGGTTCGACACGCGGAAGATGTGCGTGTCGACCGCCATGGTCGGTTCGCCAAACGCCGTATTCATGACTACATTCGCCGTCTTGCGGCCCACGCCGGGCAAGGCTTCCAGCGAGGCGCGGTCGCGCGGCACTTCGCCGCCGTGCTGCTCCAGCAGGATCTGGCAGGTGGCGATGACGTTCTTCGCCTTGGTGCGGAACAGGCCGATGGTGCGGATATAGCTGGCCAGCTCGTCCACGCCCAGCGCCAGTATCTTGGCCGGGGTATTGGCGACCGGATACAGCAAGCGGGTCGCCTTGTTGACGGACACGTCGGTCGCCTGCGCCGACAGCAGCACGGCGATCAGCAGCTCGAACGGCGTCGTATATTCGAGTTCCGTTTTCGGGGAAGGGTTGGCGGCGCGGAAGCGCGTAAAGATTTCCAGGCGTTTGGCGGCGTTCATGCGTCTTTTTTCGGGGTGGTGGGGGCTGGCGGTTCGGTTTGGGCGGCGGCCTTGGCGCGCGCGCGCTCCATGGCGGCGGCGATGATGGCGCGCTTGCGCTCCTTCTCTGCCAGTTCATCTGGCGTGACGGGCACTTCCTGCGTCACTTCCTGCATCTTGGCAACGGCCTTGGCGGCCAGGCGCGCATCGTTGGCCTCGGCTTCGCGGCGCAGCCGCTGCGTGCGGAAATCGTGGCGCGCGCGCGCGTCGTCGGCATCCATCTGGCTCCAGGCATCCCAGCCCGTGGCGTCGCCGCTGACCGGGTACATGACGATGCAGTCGACGGGGCACGGTGCCACGCACAGGTCGCAGCCCGTGCACAGGCTGGTGACCACCGTATGCATCTGCTTGGCGGCGCCGACGATGGCGTCCACGGGACAGGCCTGGATGCACAGGGTACAGCCGATACACAGCGATTCGTCGACGTAGGCGACAGATCGAGGACGTTCGAGGCCGTTGACGGGGTTGAGCGGAATGACTTTTTTGCCCAGCAAGCCGGCCAGGCGCACAATGCCCTGCGCGCCGCCCGGCGGGCACTGGTTGATGTCGGCGCTGCCGGCGGCTATCGCTTCCGCATACGGGCGGCAGCCGTTGTAGCCGCATTTGGTGCATTGCGTTTGCGGCAGCAAGTCTTCGATCTGGTCGGCAAGTGAGGGAGGGGCAGGGTGCGGCACGGTCATCTTCCACGGTAAAACGCCATTATCGGCCATCCGGCGCGCGCACAAGTAAAAACCTGTCTCGCGAGAGGGGATAGCGGATGCCGTGGCAGGCTGTTGCAGGCGCGCCGCAATCGTATTTTATTTCTTCTGGGAATTTCAAAGTGCAAATAAACAACTTTGCAATTTCTTTTTTTTGTGGGAGCATGATTTTTATCAAGCTAGTGATAAAAAAGCCGACCGCCAGTCCTGTTGCCGCGCCTGCAATGCGCGCCAGGCCATAGGAGCAAAACATGCGTTTCCTCCGGACAGTTGGTTTGCCCTTCTGTTTCTTCATGTACTCTGCGCTTGCCCTTGCACAGCAGGCTGGCTCCGCCATGGCGCCGCCGGGCGTTGCCAGCTCGCGCATCGTGCGCTTCGCGGCGGAAGACTGGCCGCCCTTCATTTCCCGCAGCCTGCCTGCCGACGGCATGTCGGGCGCCATGGTCAGCGCCGTCTTCGAACGCATGGGCTATGTCGTCAAATATGAGTATTTTCCGTGGAAGCGCGCCATGCAGTTTGGCCTGGCCAGCCCCCGCTACGCCGGGTTCCTGGCCGTCTGGCGCACGCCCGAACGGGAAAAACTCTGCCATTTTTCTGTTCCGGTTGGCAATACGCAAGGGGTGCTGGCCTACCTGAAGGAGGATGGCGTGCCCGGCGCCACCCTGGCCGATCTGGGCCAGCTGCGCATCGGCACCGTGGCCGGTTATTCGAACGGGGAGCAGTTCGATGGCATGGTGGCGCGCGGCGAGCTGAAGACGGAAGAGGGCTTGAACGATGCGACGAATCTGAAGAAGCTGTTAATCAAGCGTTATCGCGTGATCGTCATCGAGCGCCATGTGCTGCAGCACTTGCTGATGGGACGCAACTTCAGCAAGGCTGAACGGGAACGCATCGCCGTCATCGATACCGTCTTCAAGGAGCGCCCCGTGCATGTGTGCTTCCAGCGCGATGCCGAGGGGGCGGCGCGGCAAAAGCGCTTCAACGAGGCGGCGCGCGACATCGACACGGCCCGTCTGGAACGCGATTACTGGAAGCGGCTCGACCAGAGCCTGGCGGCGGCCACAGCCCATCCCTGACACTGCGCGCCGCTGTTGTTCGTTGCCAAAACGAAATATCTAAATACGAAACCATTCGTTCTTGTTTGTTTGTCCATCCTTTAGTCTGCAGCCACTGTGTTGACGACTTTGAAAGGATGTTTTCGTATGCTGGAATTGATTCACAAGCAAGACCCCGCCCCGCGCCGGCGGCTGCTGGCGCACGCCGTCTCGTTGGCCGTGCTCGTGCTGGCGGCGCCTGGCGCGGCCCATGCGCAGGCGCCGCTGGACGCCGTGATCGTCACGGGTGCGCGCGGCACGGGCCGCACGGTAGCCAACAGCGCTGCACCGATCGATGTGATCAGCGCGCAGCAATTGCAGGCCACGGGCAAGTTGAACCTGCTCGACGCGCTCGATACGGCCTTGCCATCGTTTAACTTGCCCGCCCGCGTACAACCCGACCTGGGCAGCATCGTGCGCGCCGGGCAGCTGCGCAACCTTGACCCGTCGCATACCTTGGTGCTGGTCAATGGCAAGCGCCGTCATACGACGGCCATCGTCAATGAGGATGGTTTTCCCGGTTCCGTCGCCACCGACCTGGCCCTGATCCCCACGGGGGCCATTGCCCGCGTGGAAATCCTGCGCGACGGCGCCTCGGCCATCTACGGTTCCGACGCCATCGCCGGCGTCATCAATATCATCCTGAAAGCGGACGACAAGGGCAGCTTCAGCACGCAACTCGGCTCGACCTACGACGGCGACGGCACGAACGGTTCCGCGCGCATCGATGGCGGCACGCGCCTGGGCGAACACGGCTTTGCCCACTTCGGCGCCGAAGTCCAGCGCCAGGGCATTGCCGTGCGCAATTTTGGCTTGAATCCCGCCTATCTGTCGTATCCGGCCGTGCGCAACAGCGATGGCCAGCTGGTCAAATTGGGGCCGAACAACAGCTTGCCGGCGGGCGCTGCACCGAACCCGGCCGAAGCGACGCGCAACAGCAATCCCTGGCGCAATACGGGCGTGCCGCAAAGCACGACTGCCTCGCTCAGCGCCAATCTCGGCTATGACGTGTCGAACGAGGTGCAACTGTACGGTTTCGGCACCTACGCGCACCGCAATGCCCGCTCGGCGCAGAATTACCGCCTGCCCATTACCATTTTCAATAACAACAAAGGCTTGCTGGCCGTATATCCCGACGGCTTCACGCCATATGAAACGACGAGCGAAAACGACTTTTCCTTGACGGGCGGCATCAAGGGCGAAACGGCGGGCTGGTCCTGGGACCTGAGCACGACGTATGGCCGCGACGATATCGACGTGGGCGTGGAACACTCGGCCAACTACTCGCTGATTTATCCGGGTGGCAAGACGGATTTTGACATCGGCAAGCAGCGCTACAGCCGCTCGACGACGAATGCGGACGCACGCCGCCCCGTGCCGCTGGGCTTGAGCGAGCCAGCCGACCTCAGCGTCGGTCTCGAGTATTCGCATGAAACGCAGCAGCGCAGTCCGGGCGAGCCCGCTTCCTGGCAGGGTAGCGGCTCGTCCGCGCTGGCCGGCTACCTGCCCGTCGATGCGTCCGACACGGCGCGCCACAGCTATGCGGCGTATATCGGCCTGGGGGCCAAGCTGACGCCGCAGTTGCTGCTCGACACGGCCTTGCGCGCCGAAAAATATTCCGATTTCGGCAGCAAGACGACGGGGCGCTTGTCCGCCCGCTATGACGTCACGCCCGCCGTGGCCGTGCGCGGCACCGTCAGCAACGGTTTCCATGCGCCTAGCCTAGTGACGCAGTCGTATTCGAACACGTCGGACCATGCGGGCGTGCCCTATACCCTGGCGCAGCCGAATTCGGCCGCTGCGCGGGCCCTGGGCGCGCAAGCGTTAAAACCGGAAAAATCGACGAATCTGTCGGCCGGGCTGACCTTCAACCCTACGCCGACCCTGCGCCTGGCCGTTGACGCGTATCAAATCAAGGTCAGCGACCGTCTGGGCGTGTCGTCGAACATCGGCATCGACCGCAGCTCGGGCGTGGCGCTCGATGGCAGCGGCCGGCCGCTGACGGCGGCGCAAGCGACCACCATTGAAAACCTGCTGCGCTCGGCGGGACTGACGGTGGGCAATGGCCTTGTCGCCCATTATTTTGCCAACGTGGGCGACACGCGCACGCGCGGCGTCGACTTGACGGCCGAGGATGTGCTGCGCGTGGCCGATGGCAAGCTGCGCTGGACGGCGGCGGCGAATTTCAACCATACGAGCCTGGTGGGTAAGGCGGAACTTCCTGCCGTGCTGCAAGGCTTGCCGAACATCGGCACCCTGAGCAAGTCGGCCGAGTACGACTTGCTGTACCGCGCGCCGCGCGACAAGGAAATCCTCACGCTGGCATATGAAAAAGCCGGCTGGACATTCAATGTACGCGAGACGCGCTACGGCAAGCTCAAGCGCCTGAACGCCATCACGGGCGGCGATTACCGGCTGAAAGCGGCCTTCGTGACGGATGTCAGCGTCGGCTACGACGTCAGCAAGCGCATCAACGTGACAGTGGGCGCCAACAATGTCTTCGACCAGAAACCGGGCCAGGTGCCACGCGAGGCCCGCAGTGCCGCAAGTCTGGCGCAGTACACGGGCGCGTATGACAACTCGGGACCGCTGGGCGTGCTGGGCGGCTATTACTATGCCCGCGCCACCGTCTCGTTCTGATTTTCCCCATCCCTCTACCTCTCATCAAGAACAGGAAATCCTATGTCTGAGCACAATCAACACGCCGCCATCGATCTGGAATGGGCGAATCTCCTCTCTCCGCAACGCCGCACTGTCTTGCGCGGCGGCGGCCTGGTGGCGGCGCTGGCCGCTTCCGGCCTGGCGGGGTCGGCCCTGGCGCAGGATGGTGCCGTCAAGCGCGTAAGGCCTGCACCCGGTAAAAGCCCATGGGGCGAGCATACGGATACGGCGCCCACGCCGCGCCCTGTCAGCGTGCGCCCCGGCGAGGAAACCTTGCCGAGCAAGCCGCGCGCCTACACGGATATCGAGAGCTATCACGCACACATCTATTTTGACGAAGACAGTTACCAGAAGGCGGCGCTGATACGCAAGTGGGCGGCCGAGCGCTTCCAGATCGAACTGGGCGACTGGAACCTGGAACCGCGCGGCCCGCACGTGACGCCGTCGTTTTACTTTGGCTTTACGAATGAGCTGTTACCGGTGATCGTACCGTGGCTGCAGCTTAACAGCCTGGGCCTGACGATATTGATCCACCCGAATACGGAAGATCCGCGCGCCGACCACCTGTATTACGCGCTGTGGGTGAACCGCTCGCAGCCCGTGAATGGCTATGCGATGAAGAAGCCGGGCCCGGGCGAGCCAAGGGTCGAGCAGATATTTGTCAATACGCGCCCGACGGTGAAGATCGAGCGCGCGTGAGCGGCGCATAAAAGAAAACGCCACGCCAGTATGAACTGGCGTGGCGTTCTGATGGAGATGCCGTGTATCAGCCGTGTTTCTGGATGAATTCACCGATCTTCGGGCAAATGATCTCGCGCCAGCGGCGGCCCGAGAAGATGCCGTAATGGCCACATTTCGGTGCCACAAAATCTTGCTGCATGTCGGCAGGGATGCCGGAACACAAGTCGTGTGCGGCCTGCGTCTGGCCGGCACCGGAAATGTCGTCCAGCTCGCCTTCCACGGTAAACAGCGCCACGTTCGTGATGTCCTGCGGACGCACCAGCTGGCCGCCCACTTTCCAGGTGCCCATCGGCAGGCTGAATTCCTGGAAAACCGTTTTAATGGTTTCCAGGTAGTACTCGGCCGGCATGTCCAGTACGGCGTTGTACTCGTTGTAGAACTGGCGGTGGCCTTCCGCCGGCTCGTCATCGCCCGTCACCAGGTGCATGTAGAACTCGCGGTGGCTTTGCGCGTGGCGGCCCGGGTTCATGGCGATGAAGCCGGCGTGCTGCAGGAAGCCCGGATACACCTTGCGGCCAAAGCCTGGGTAGTTCGGCGGCACCGCGTAGATGACGGTGTTTTCAAACCACGAGAACTTCTTTTCCGTCGCCAGGTTGTTCACTTGCGTGGGCGAGCGGCGCGGGTCGATCGGGCCGCCCATCATCGTCATGGTTTTCGGCATGTGTGGATCTTTTGCCGTCGCCATCAGCGAGATGGCGGCCAGCACGGGCACGGTCGGTTGACAGACGGAAATCACGTGCAAATCAGGCGCCAGCAGGCGGATGAATTCTTGCACATAATAAATGTAGTCATCGAGGTGGAACGGGCCTTCCGTCAGCGGTACCATGCGCGCGTCCGTCCAGTCGGTGATGTAGACATCGTGCTCGGCCAGCAAGCCGCGCACGGTATCGCGCAGCAGGGTCGAGTGGTGACCGGACAGGGGGGCAACCAGCAAAACTTTGGGCTGTTGCAAGCCAGTGGCTTCTTTTTTGAAGTGGATCAGGCGGCAAAACGGTTTTGTTACGACAACGTGTTCGCGGATGTCGACGCTCTCGCCTTGGACGAGAACGGATTTGATATCGAATTGTGGTTTTTCGTAGTCTTTGCCAAGGCGGTACATCAGCTCGTAGCCGGCTGCGATGCGTTGCGAAAACGGGGTGTGGGCCAGAGGGGAAACCGGGTTGGTAAATAACTTGGAGGACATGTCTGCCCATTGCATCACCGGAGTGAGGAAAGAGCGTTGCAGTTCGTGCAGTTGGTAAAGCATATAGAGTCCTTGTTTGATTCCAAGCGCCAATATCGGCTCAAATATCATAATCCAATTTTACGATATTTGTTGAGGACAAAATGTGCTTTACCACGCATAGGTCCACAGTTTGCGCATAGTTGTGACAGCGCGCCACAGTTACGTGGATAGACCTGCAACGATGCTTTAAAAGCAAAAAAAGCAGCGTTTCCGCTGCTTTTTGTCTGTTTTTTTGCCGCCACGCCCCTGCGGGGAAGAGCCTCCATCCCCGCCGGAATTGCCGCCGCAGCTGCCGTGCGTTTAGCGCACCAGCATGTCGAGCTTGTCCTTGACGTCCTTGTATTGCTCCGCTTCCGGCAAGGCAGCCTTCGTCTTGGTGATCGAAGGCCAGTTACGGGCCAGATCGACGTTGATCTTGATGAAGGCTTGCTGGTCGCCCGGCACGTCCTCTTCCGCGAAAATCGCGTTCACCGGGCACTCTGCCACGCAGACGGCGCAGTCAATACATTCGTCCGGATCGATTGCCAGGAAGTTCGGGCCTTCCCGGAAACAATCTACCGGGCAGACATCGACGCAGTCGGTATAGCGACAGGCGATGCAGGATTCGGTGACAACGTGGGTCATAACAGTCCTATCAATTTTTGGGGGAGGTGCTGTAGCGCCTGCAGGAACTTCGGCGGCGCATACTAAAGCAAAGCATTGTATTTTAAGGCAATTCGCTATTTCTCACAAATCCCGCTTATATACAATACATATAAGCAAATTCATTTTTTGGCAGTGTCGGTGCCGCGCAGAGCGGGCAGTTCAGCGACTATCCGGGACGTTGCCATGAAGAACGCGGCAAGAACGCGACAGTCGCCCAACGCGGCAAGGAGCAGGGCGGCTGGTGTGCTGGCTTGCCGTGTGGTGTTTTTGTTTTACTCAAATCAAGATCGGCACAAATAAGTGCCGGAACAATCAGGCGCTGGCGCGTATTTGCGTCAGCAATTGCTGCCATTGTGCATTTTCAGCGCTGCCATCCTCGGCAAACGTGATGGTGCGGCGCGCGGTGGGCGCATCGACGGTGATCTGCCAGCGGGGAATATCGGCGCCCACGTGTTCATCCCTGGCCTGCGGATGCGTGAAAAAGCCGCTGCTGGCCAATGCCGCTTCCAGCCTGGGGCCAGCCGGATGGGCTTGCGTATCGATCTCATACTGTTCGCTCAGGCCGGCAAAACCGCCGCTGCTGCGGGCTGAAATTTTCATGCTGCTCCTTGCTGTTGTGGGTGGTGTAGGCCGCGTCATGGCCTGCCGCTGGTGCGGCTGGCCTGAAGCGGGCGCGCCGGTGCGCTGCCTTGTACGGGACTGTTTACCGGGGACCGTAACTGCGGCACCAGGCGGCCAGCGCTTCGCGCTCCGCTTCGAGCAACTGGTCCGATTCGCTGTATTCCGCATGGTTCATGGTACCGCAGCAGGCGCGCCGGTCTTGCACGGCGCCATCTTCGTCGACGACATCGGGGGCGAACGTCATTTGCCCCTCCTCCGTCATGGCATTGGCCTTGAGCACTTCGCGCACGGTAAAGCTGTTGCGGATGAAGTCCAGGTAGGCGCTATTGCCATCGGCCTGGGCGATGGTCAGCATGTGGCCGGCCACGTCGGCATAAGTGGCGGCCTGGTCGGGCGACGCCAGCAGCGCGCGCAGGACCAGGCTGCGCAGGTAGTCGCCGCAGCGGTGCAGCACGGCCGCGTCGTCTTCCAGCTGGGGCTGGCGTTCATGGGCAAAGATGTCGGCCAGGATGTCGTAGATGGCGCCCGTAAACACTTGCGAGATGGCATGCACTTCCGTGCCTGCTTCCGACAATTTGATGTCATTGTCGGCATTGCGCAAGCCATTCGGCCGGCCCAGGGCCAGGCCGAATTGCTCAGCCAGGTCGGCCAGGAAGGTTTTATCGTGCAGATCGGATTTCGTTTGCGCGATCACCGCTTCCACCTGGTCCAGCTGCGACAGGGCCAGGAAGATGGCCGTCAGGTCGCCGAACGATTCGTGCAAGCCGCCCGTTTGCGGCGGATTGTTGCTGAGCAGCCAATTCGGCTTGAGGCCATCGAGCACGGCGTGCCCCGTTTCATGCGAGACGATGTCGAGCGAGCGGCAGGTGTAGACGCGCTCGGTGGCGCCGCTGGGGATGAAGTCGCCGAACTTGAGGGCCTTGTCGCTGCGGCTGTAATACGCATTCATGACATTGGGCAAGCCATGCGGGAAGACGCGCAGGGGCGCCGTATTGCTGGCGCTATTCCATTGCCACGGCAGCGGCGGCGCCGTGTCGTTGCTGGCCAGCGCGCGCTGGTACATGGTGAGCGTCATGCGCACGATGGCAAACGTGTGCACGGCGTCGAACTGGTCGGTGTTGGGCGAGACGATGAAGTCGCCGAAGGCATTCGGGCTGACTTGCGCGATGCCCGGCTCGCCAAACGTGATGCGCGCGTCGCGCGGGCCTTGCAGGATCAGGCCGGGCAGGAAGCTCTTGCGCGTGCCCAGTTCGCTGACGGACGGGTCTTGCTTCCAGATCAGCACGCGCGAGCCGACGGGCACGGCGGCCAGGTTGCGCACTGTTGCCTCGGTCAGGCGGGGCGGGCCCGGCTGCAAGGTCAGTTGCGCATTCTTGCGGTGCAAGCGGTATGGCGCCGATGGGGTAGGGACGTAGCCGACGGGCAGGGACACGCATTTGGTCAGGACGGCTTCGACCGGCACGATGACTTTCTGGTCCATGGTAGTTCTCCAAGACACGCGCAACTGGAACTGGAATAGTCGTCCCGCTTCGGCGCGTCCGGTTTGATCCCGCGCAAACGACATGCGGGAAGGATGGGCTTTTTTCGGCGCCCGGCGCCGGCTGCGGCCGTGCCTGCCGCATGGCGGCTGGTATGATGCTGGCCGTATGGCCCCGTTTTTATAATAAAAGGATCGTTTGATGGCGGATATAAATATAGTTCAGCAACATAAGCTGACAGCAGCAAAGGCGCGCGCAGCGGCGCAGCAAGTGGCCGACAAGCTGGCCCAGGAATATGACCTGGCGTGCGCCTGGGATGGCGATGTGCTGCGCTTCGAGCGCAGCGGCGTCGATGGTTCGCTGACCCTGGAAAAAGAGCAGGCGCAACTGCAAATCAAGCTGGGCTTCATGCTCAGCGCCTTCGCCTCCACGATTGAAGGCAAGATCGCCGAGAAAATGCGCAAGGTGTTTACCGAGCCGGCGTGATGGCGTTTCACCCGCTTGTCTGGCGCCCTGTTTGGTGCTAGGGAGCGTGTCGCGGCGATGGGCGAAAAGACGATGAAAACACGTCGCTTTTCGCCTTTTTTACGTCTGACTGTACGCTGGCGAACATTGCTAGCACATTTCTATTTGGAAAGCCATTGGACTTTGATGGCTTTTTGCGTTATACTTGAGTCATATTTACAACAGCTACACCGCGTTTCACCTTCTGCTTCGCAGTACTCTCCGCTCGCTGAGTGGTGAATAATTCTTCGGGTTTTACACCCGCATCCAGTTAAAAAGTAGCTTGGTCGATTTTTTGTCGGTCAAATACATTTGGTGCCATGTATTTGCATGGCGCTAGCGTTGTTAAAAGTCCTGAACCACAGCCTCTTTTAGCACGCACACGGCACCCCGGCACCGGCTTTGGCCATCCGCTGGTCACACGCGTGTCACCCCCTGTTTCCTGTCGCTCCCGTGCGCATTGTGCGCCGTGGCGTAGCCGACGCAACAGGGTTTGCTGATTCCCGCCGCAAGCTAGCAGGCTTGCTGGGTTTCAATCCATTCGTCAAATCGAGGGAGAACCACATCGTGGCAAAACAAATCATTATCGACCATGTGTTCAAAGTGTTCGGCGACAAGCCAGAAGAAGCACTTGAACTCGTCCGTCAGGGCGCCAGCAAGCAAGACATCCTGGCCAAGACTGACTGCACCATCGGCGTCTTCGACGCCACCTTTACCATTGAAGCGGGCGAGATCTTCGTCATCATGGGCCTGTCCGGTTCGGGCAAGTCGACCCTGGTGCGCATGCTGAACCGCCTGATCGAGCCGACCGCCGGCCGCATCCTGATCGACGGCAACGACATCAATACCTTGCCGGACGCCCAGCTGCGCGCCCTGCGCCGCAAGGACATCAGCATGGTGTTCCAGTCGTTCGCGCTGCTGCCGCAAATTACCGTGCTCGACAACACCGCCTTTGGCATGGAACTGGCCGGCATGCCCAAGGCCGAGCGCCATGCGCTGGCCCAGCAAGCGCTGGAGCAGGTGGGCCTGGACGGTTACGGCGCCAGCTACCCGGACGAATTGTCGGGCGGCATGCAGCAGCGCGTGGGCCTGGCCCGTGCGCTGGCGTGCGATCCATCGATTTTGCTGATGGATGAAGCGTTTTCCGCGCTCGATCCGATTATTCGTACGGAAATGCAATCGGAACTGCTGCGTTTGCAGCAAATCAAGCGCCGCACCATCGTCTTCATTTCGCATGACCTCGACGAAGCCATGCGCATCGGCGACCGCGTTGCCATCATGAAAGACGGTCACGTGGTGCAAGTGGGCACGCCGGAAGAAATCCTGCGCAAACCCGCCAACGATTATGTGCGCAACTTCGTGCGCGGCGTCGATGCGGCGGCCGTGTTCAAGGCCAGCGATATCGCCCGCAAGAGCCAGATCGTCGTGTCCGAGTCGCCGAGCCGCGGCTCGCGCGCCGCGCTGTCGATGCTGGAAGAGCAGGATCGCGCGTTTGCCTACGTCGTCAATCCGCAGCGCAAGTTCCTCGGCGTCGTCTCGGCCGATTCGCTGCGCAATGCGCTCGACGGCCATGTCGGTCCGCTGGGCCTGGCGCATGCCTATCTGCCCGACGTGCAGACCATCAATGCAGACGAGCCAGTCGCCGGCCTGTTCGGCCAGGTGGCGCAACTGCCTTACGCCGTCCCTGTGGTGGCCAATGACGGCAGCTTCCGCGGCGCCATCAGCAAGACGACCTTGCTGAAGTTCCTCGACCGCGACACGCCAGCCATTGCCGAACAACAACAGAAAGGACAAGCATGAACCCAAGCACCGTTTCCACAGTAGAAGCTGTTGTTGAACAGCCGGCCGCCCAAATCAATCCCTGGGCGCTGACGCCGCCCACCGACGCCAGCACCGCCTGGCTCGACGCCGCCGCGCCTGCCGCGCAGCCGGAACACGCGACAGGCTTTCACCTGGCACAGATCTTTGACGGCTCGCTGCCGCTGGAAAGCTGGATCAACCAGGGCCTGGGCTGGGTCGTCGCCCATTTCCGCCCCTTCTTCCAGGCCGTGCGCGCGCCGATCGACAGCGTGTTGTCCGGCGTGGAAGGCGTGCTGCTGGCCGCCCCGTCGCTGACGGTGATCGCCATCATCGGCTTGCTGGCATGGCAATTCACGAGCCGCACCCTGGCCATCGGCACCGTGCTGGCGCTGCTGCTCGTGTCGATGCTGGGCATCTGGCCGGAAGCCATGACGACCCTGTCGCTGGTGTTGACGTCGCTGGCCTTCTGCCTGGCCATCGGTTTGCCGCTGGGTATTTTCCTTGCCAGCAGCGACCGCGCACAGAATATCCTGCGCCCCTTGCTCGACGCCATGCAGACGACGCCCGCCTTCGTCTACCTGGTGCCGGTGGTAATGCTGTTCGGTATCGGTAATGCGCCGGGCGTGATCGTGACGATCATCTTTGCCCTGCCGCCGCTGGTGCGTTTGACCAACCTCGGCATCCGCCAGGTGCGTCCCGACCTGATCGAAGCGGCCCGCGCGTATGGCGCCTCGCCGTGGCAGTTGCTGACCCGCGTGCAGTTTCCGCTGGCCATGCCGTCCATCATGGCCGGTATCAACCAGTCGCTGATGCTGTCGCTGTCGATGGTCGTGATCGCCTCGATGATCGCCGTCGGTGGTCTGGGCCAGATGGTATTGCGCGGCATCGGCCGCCTGGACATGGGCCTGGCAACGGTTGGTGGCCTGGGTATCGTGTTGCTGGCTATCACCCTGGACCGCTTGACGCAAGCGATGGGCCAGCCACGCCGCGGCGTGCGCCACTGGTACCAGACGGGTCCTGCCGGTTTCGTGCTGCGCCTGGTGCGCGGCAACACGGAGAAAAATAATGTTGAACAGCAAGCAACGCTGGCCAACGCACAATAAGAAAGGATTTACATGCATCAAATTGACAATTTTAAAGTGACGCAAAAATCGCAACGCAAGTTCCAGCTGTTTTCCGCCCTGGCGATCGCCGCCATGGCCCTGACCACCAGCCTGGCCATGGCGCAGGCGCCGGCCGCTGCCGCCGATGTGCTGCCCGGCAAGGGCGTCAAGGTGCAGCCGCTGCAAAGCTCGATCGCGGAAGAAACCTTCCAGACCATGCTGGTCGACAAGGCCCTGGAAAAGCTCGGCTACGAAGTGCAGCCGATCAAGGAAGTGGAATATCCGACCGCGCATATCGCCATCGCCAACGGCGATGCCACCTTCATGGCCGTGCACTGGGATCCGATGCACAAGGATTTCTATAACAATGCGGGCGGCGATGCCAAGCTGTTGCGCACGGGCCAGTATGCGGGGCCTGCGGCGCAAGGTTATCTGATCGACAAGGCGACGGCGGAAAAGTACAACATCACGAATATCGACCAGTTGCGCGATCCCACCCTGGCCAAGCTGTTCGACCACGATGGCGACGGCAAGGCCGACTTGACGGGTTGCAACCCCGGCTGGGGCTGCGAAGCACTGATCGAGAACCACATGGATGCGTACAAGTTGCGCGAGACGGTGACGCACGTGCAGGGCAGCTATGCGGCCCTGATCGCCGATACGCTGGGCCGCTACAAGCGCGGCGAGCCTATCCTGTACTACACGTGGACGCCGTACTGGGTCAGCGGCGTGCTGGTGCCGGGCAAGGACGTGGTCTGGCTGAAAGTGCCGTTCTCGGCCAATCCCGACAAGGTGAACACCCGCCTCGACGATGGCAGCGACTACGGTTTTGCCGTCAACACGGCGCGCATCGTATCGAACAAGGCCTGGGCGGAGAAAAATCCGGCCGCGGCCAAGCTGTTCGAGGTGATGCAATTGCCGGTGGCCGACATCAATGCGCAGAACGAGCGCATGCGCCGCGGCGAAAACACGCAAGCCGATATCGCGCGCCATACGGCCGGCTGGATCAAGTACCACCAGCAAAAGTTTGACGGCTGGATCGCGCAAGCGCTGGCGGCGGCAAAAAAGTAAATTACGGCTGATACAGACGTAAAAAAAGTGGCTACCGATTTGGTAGCCACTTTTGCGTTAACGGCCTGTTTTGGTGGTTTTTTGTGAGTTTTCAGCCGTTTTCGGCCAGTTTCAGGTGCAAAATGGGGAAAGGCTTACCAAAGGGGTCGCATTCCGAGCGGCTTTCCCCGATAAAACCCAGGTGGCGGTAAAAGCCGTGCGCTTGCGTGTTGTGCTCGTTGACGTCGACGGTCGTGGCGCCCAAGGCCGTGATGGCGTACTGGACCAGCGTGCGGCCGGCGCCGCTGCCGCGTTGATCGGGATGCACGAACAGCATCTCGATCTTGGCGTGCTCGATGCACAGGAAGGCATAGGCGGCGCCGTCATCGGCGCGCAGCACATGCAGCAGGCGTTCGGCCGTCACCCTGGCCAGCTCATCGCGGACGAAGGGCATGAGGAAAGCGATATCGCTGTCGGCGAGGAAATCGTGGGTGGCGCGTACGGACAGGTGCCAGACGTCAAACAAACGGGGCAGGTCGGCGGCATGGGCCAGGGAAGTCGGTGATGGTGTCATGTGGAAATAATAACATTGCCCCGGGCTGTGCCGGGGCAGGGGGATGATCAGTCCTTCAAGTCTTCGATCAGGTCGATGTATTGCTGCTGCGCCTCTTCCTTCGAGGTGCCGGCCAGGGCCGCCCAGGCGTCGAACTTGGCGCGGTTGACGAAGTCGGTCATGCCAGGGCGCTCGCCCGTGGCGTCACCGCTCGACGCTTGCTTGAACAAGGCATAGATTTTCAACAAGGTCATATTGTCCGGACGTTCGGACAGGGTCTTGGAATCGAGCTGCGCTTGGTCGAATTGCTCTTGTAAACTCATGATGGCTCCTGTGTGCTGATGGAATCGCTGGAAAAGTGCGGCAGGCGCGGCGGAGTGGCCACCGTGCGTGCTGCAGTGCCTGACATCATAGTGAAAAAAGCGCGCCGTGCATTAGAGGACACACTCAAAACAAAAGCGCCGCCGCTGAATGAACAGGGGCGGCGTCAGGGACAGTCGCTTGAGCGCTGTGGAGTCGGTGCTTATACGCCCAGCAGTTCGACGTCGAAAATCAGGGTGGCGTTCGGTGGAATCACGCCGCCGGCGCCGCGGGCGCCATAGCCCAGTGCTGCCGGGATGATCAGCTGGCGCTTGCCGCCCACTTTCATGCCTTGCACGCCTTCGTCCCAGCCCTGGATGACGCGGCCTGCGCCCAGCGGGAATTCGAATGGGTCGTTGCGGTCCTTGCTCGAATCAAATTTCGAGCCGGCGCTGCCGTCGTCGTTTTGCAGCCAGCCCGTGTAATGCACAACAACATTGTTGCCGGCTTGCGCTTCAGCGCCTTCGCCGACGACGGTGTCGATGTATTGCAGGCCGGAAGCGGTCGTGGTGGTGGTCATGATAATCCTTGTGTAGGCGATGAAAGCTACAGATTGTAGAGCAATGAGTTGCAAAGCGCCATTCCAGGCCCGGTCGCAGGGAAAATGGGGAAATTACGGCGATGTGTGGCTGCCGCTTGCATTTAAGGGGGGAATTAACACAATAAATACAGTGTTCCACGTAAAATGCATGTTTTGTATTTAACAGTGATTTCTTCCATGTTCCGCAGTCTACGCCGCCTTGTTTTTTCCTCGCTGTGCCTGGTTTCCGCAATGTCTACGGCGCAAGCCGAAGTGGTGGTGGTACTCAATTCCCGTGATGCTACGGTGCAACTGCTGGACCAGAAAACCTACGCCCCCCTGTCCACCTTTGCCGTCGGCAAGGAACCGCACCACCTGATGGAGACGCCGGACGGCAAGTCGCTGATCGTCGCCAGCTCCGTCGGCAATGAACTGATCTTCCTCGACCCCGTGTCGGGCCAGATCCAGCGCCGCATCAGCAACATCCTCGACCCCTACCAGATCGGCTTTTCGCCGGACCAGAAGTGGTTCATCTCGAACTCGCTGCGCCTGGACCGCATCGACCTGTACCGCTACGACGGCAAGAACCTGACCCTGGCCAAGCGCATCGCGCTGCCGAAGCTGCCCAGCCACATGGCCTTCACGGCCGACAGCACCATGGCTTTCATTACGCAGCAGGGCAGCAACCAGGTCAGCGCCATCGACCTGGCCACGCAGACGGTGAAATGGACCATGCCTGTCGGCCCGGCGCCGGCCGGCATCACGATGACGCCCGACGGTAAATATTTGCTGGTCGGTATCATGGGCAGCGATTACGTGGAAGTGATCGACTGGCGCACGCAAAAGACCGTCAAGCGCATCAAGGCGGGCGCCGGCACGCATAATTTCCGCGCGCTCGGTGACAACCGCATGACGTTCGTGTCGAACCGCGTGTCGAACACGATCAACATCATCGACCAGCAAACCCTGGAAAACGTGGGTACCATCAACGTGCCCGGTGGCCCGGACTGCATGGAAATCACGCCCGATGGCAAGACCATGTGGGTAACGTTGCGCTGGATCAAGAAAGTGGCCGTGATCGATTTGACCACGCGCAAGGTGATCAAGACGATCCCCGTGGGCCGCTCGCCCCATGGCGTGTATTTCGCCACGCACTCGCCACGCATGTGATGACGGGTGTGATGATGAAACGCCTGATTTCCGCGGGCCGCGTGCCCGCCATGCTGCTGTGCGCCGGCACCATGCTGACGCCCGCGCATGCCGCCGCACCTGCCGCCGCTGTACCAGCCGCATCTTCAGCGCCGGCCGCCTGCAAGGGCACGATCTACCTGACCTTCGACACGGGCAGCCAGTCGCAAGCGCAACTGATCGCCGACGTGCTGAACAAGCGCCATATCAAAGCCACGTTCTTCCTGGCCAATGAAAAGACCACGCGCGGCGATTATTCGCTCGATCCTTCGTGGGCGCCGTACTGGAAAGCCCGGGTCGCCGAAGGCCATGCGTTCGGCACGCACACGTTTGACCACCTGTACTGGAAGAAGGATATGGCCAACGGCTTGATTCAGGTCAAGCCCCAGTTCGGCAAGGATGGCGGCAAGCTGGCGTCATTCACGGATCAGCAGTTCTGCGAGGAATTGCGCCGCGTCGATACGCGTTTCCAAGAGCTGACCGGACACAAGCTCGACCCGTTCTGGCGTGCGCCGGGCGGCTACACATCGCCGCGCACCCTGGCGGCCGGCAGCGCCTGCGGCTACCAGCATGCGGGCTGGGCGCCGGCCGGGTATTCCGGCGATGAGCTGCCCAGCGACAAGTATCCGAACGCCATGCTGCTGAAAAAAGCGCTGGCGAATTTGCGCAGCGGCGACATTTTCATTTCGCACATGGGCATCTGGTCGCGCAAGGAGCCGTGGGCGCCCGCCAACCTGGACGCCTTGATTTCTGGCCTGCAAGACAAGGGTTTCTGTTTTGCCACCCTGCGCGAGCATCCAGCCTACGCGCAGAAGAAGGGCCAGCCATGATCGCCGCCGACATCCTCAGCTTTGTCACCCCGGTGATCGACGCCGTGGTCGACGCGTTTGGCGTGGCGCAAGGCTGGCTGTTCCAGACCATCGTCAATCCCCTCGTCTATCACCTGGGCTTTGGCGAATTCACGGAAGAAGCGTTCGAGGGCACGGAATGGCTGCTGATCGGCCTGTGCGAACTGGTGCTGCTGTTTCTCGTGCTGCGCCCGCTCGAAGCCTTGATTCCCGCGCAAAAGATCACGGACCCGCGCGCCCGCTGGAACGACTTCATCTACACGGTGCTGCACCGCATCGGCCTGTTTTCCGTGCTGGTCTTCTTTACGCTCGATCCGCTGATGGATGCCTTGGCAGGTGCCTTGCGTTTCGACAATATCCATCCATTGAACCTGGAATCGCTGTTGCCCGGCATCAGTCCCTTGCTCAGTTTTATCATTTATTTTGTGATACTGGACTTCGTCGACTATTGCTACCACCGGGCCTCGCACCATTTCGGCTGGTGGTGGGGCTTGCACAGCCTGCATCACAGCCAGCAAAACATGAACTTGTGGAGCGATGACCGCAACCACTTGCTCGACGACTTCCTGCGCGACGTGGTGATGGCGCTGGTGGCGCTCGGCATCGGCGTGCCGCCGGGCCAGTACGTGCTGCTGGTCTCGATTTCGCGCATCCTGCAAAGCTTGCAGCATGCGAATGTGAGGATACACTTCGGCCGCATCGGCGAGCGGCTGCTGATCTCGCCCCGTTTCCACCGCACGCACCACGCGATCGGCGTGGGGCATGAGTCGAAAGGCAAGGGCAGCATGGGTGGCTGCAACTTCGGCGTGGTGCTGCCGATTTGGGATATGCTGCTGGGCACCGCGAATTTCTCGTCCGGCTATGCGCGCACGGGCGTGCGCGATCAGCTGGCCCGCATCGATAGCAAGGGCATGGGCCGGCCGGGGCGCAATTATGGCCGCGGCTTCTGGCAGCAGCAATGGCTGGGCCTGCGCCGCATGGTGGAATTTGCAAGATTGAAACGAAAAGGACGCCGTTGATGCGTAATGTGCTGAATTCGTATGGCCGTGCTTTCCTGTCGCAATTGCACGGCAGGATATTGCTGCTGAGCATAGCGCCGTTCATCCTGTCGCTGATCCTGTGGGGCGCCCTGCTGTATGTGGGCTTGCAGCCGCTGATCGACAGCCTGCATGCGCTGTTTACGCAATATGACTTCTTCCGCACCAGCGGGCAGGTGCTGGCCACCTTCGGCCTGGGCATGCTGAAAGCGGTGATCGTGCCCCTGATCGCCATGTTCATGCTGTTGCCGCTGATGATCTTGACGGCGCTGATCTTCATGGGCCTGTTCGCCATGCCGGCCATCGGCCGCCACATCGGTGGGCGGCACTTTCCGCAGCTGGAAAAGAAGCATGGCGGCAGCCTGCTGGGCAGCGTCGCCACTTCGCTGGCCACGTTCTTGCTGTTCATCATCGTCTGGGTGCTCATGCTGCCCTTGTACGCGTTTCCGCCGGCCGCACTGGTGGGGCAAGCCGTGCTGTGGGGCTGGCTGACCTATCGCGTGATGGCGTATGACGCCATGGCCGACTACGCCAGCGTGGAAGAGCGCCGCGCCATCATGCGCACGCAGCGCTGGCCGCTGCTGGCCATCGGCATGGTGTCCGGCGCGGCCGGCGCCGTGCCGGGCATGCTGTGGATGGGCGGCGTGATGTCGGTGGTGTTCTTCCCCTTCCTGGCGGCGTTCGCCATCTGGCTGTATGTGCTGATCTTTATCTTTACGGGTCTGTGGTTCCAGTATTACTGCCTGGAAGCACTGGCGCGTTTGCGGGGCGTACGCGGCATGACCGACGTGGCGCCCGCAGACGCCTGACCATTTTTATTGCATTCTACGAGGGAGCTTCATGGCTATCGGATTGATCATCATTGGCGACGAAATCCTGTCGGGCAAGCGCACTGACCAGCATTTCCCGAAAGTCGTGAGCATGCTCAAGGCACGCGGCTTGCAGCTGAGCTGGGCGGAATACGTGGGCGACGAGCCGGCCCGCCTGGTCGCCTTGCTCAAGCGCAGCTTTGCCAGCGGCGACATCGTCTTCAGCTTTGGCGGCATCGGCGCTACGCCGGACGACCATACGCGCCAGGCGGCGGCCGATGCGCTGGGCTTGCCGCTGGTGCTGCATCCGCAGGGCAAGCTCAATATCCAGCAACGGATCACGGAAATGGGCGAGGAGGCGGGCGTGCCGGCCGATTTGAACTCGCCGGAAAACCTGCACCGCCTGAAAATGGCGGAATTTGTCGAAGGCGCCGAGCTGATTCCGAATCCGTACAACAAGATTGCCGGCTTTGCCGTGCGCGAACATTATTTCGTGCCCGGCTTTCCCGTCATGTCCTGGCCCATGATCGAATGGGTGCTCGACACGCATTACGCCCACCTGTTCAACCAGGTGCCGCACGCGGAACATGCCTTGCTCGTGTACGAAACGGCCGAATCGCTGCTCACGCCGCTGATGGTGCGCCTGGAAGCGGAGTTTCCGCTGATCAAGGTATTCAGCCTGCCCAGCGTGGGCGATGCGCAGACGCGCCGGCATATCGAACTGGGCGTCAAGGGCGAGCCCGCTCAGGCGGCAGCCGCCTTTGCCGAGATGTGCGCCGCCCTCGATACCTTGCAGGCGGAATACACCACCATCTGACATGCCGCCAGCCCGGCGCCGGCGGCTTTTTCGCTGGCGTCCGGCCCGCTATGCATCTATGTACGCAAGCGTACATTCCAAGACGTTGTTTTTTTGCGAAAATCTTCAATGAAGCAAGATTTTTGTGCGCGCTCGTCAGTCGTTCTCATGCCGATGTGGTGGAATGGTGAACAGGGGCCTTGCGTGTCGCACGCGGGGTCGCCTGCCTGTGCAGTAGCGTGTTTTTTTGATTCACCGGTATGGACATCATGTTAAGCAAGCTTTGTTGTGACCGGCTCTTGCCGGCCCTCGTCTTATCCTGCGCGGAGCGGCATCGCTGCCGCCTTTTCCGCGCCGTCCAAAACCAACCTTACCCCAGCATCCCATGAAAGACACAGGCGTCAATCTGGCCGCGCAAGAGCGGCCCCCTTCTGATCCAGCTTCCGAGGCGCCGCCGCCGGCGAGCCCGCCGAAGAAGCGCCGTTCGCGCATCTGGCCGATCTTTGCCATCATCGTGCTGGCGCTGATCGCCGGCGTGGCGTGGTTCGTCATGCGCGAAGTGCGCACCTCGGCCCTGCAGGCCGAGTTTTTCACGCGCCTGGACCGCCAGCTGGCGTTCAAGGTCGAGCCTGGCCCTGCACCGGCGGGCGCCATCCGCTATCCGCAGCACGGCCCGTATGACGAGCGGCTCGGCTATGCCAGCTTGCCCGACTTCATCACCAAGCTGAATGCGCGCGACTATGCCGTCACGGCGCAGGCGCGCATGTCGCCGAAAATGGTGCAACTGGTTGACCGGGGCATCTTTGCCACGTATCACGAGAAAAACCGCGCCGGGCTGACCATCCTCGATTGCCGCGCCGCACCGCTGTTTGCGGCCAGCTATCCCGAGCGCATGTTCGACGGCTTTGCCGAAGCGCCGCCCGCGCTCGTGCAAAGCCTGCTGTTCATCGAAAACCGCGAATTGCTCGACCCGGGCACGCCCAAGCGCAACCCCGCTGTGGAATGGGACCGCCTGAGCAAGGCCATCCTCGACAAGGCGCTGAACCTGTTCGGCGGCCACCGCGGTGGCGGCGGCAGCACACTGGCCACGCAGATCGAAAAATACCGGCATTCGGAAGACGGGCGCACCAGTTCCATGCAGGACAAACTGCTGCAGATGATTTCGGCCAGCCTGCGTTCTTACCAGGATGGCGAAAACACCATGGAAGCGCGGCGCAAGATCGTCGTCAATTACCTCAATACCGTGCCGCTGTCGGCAAAGAGTGGCTTTGGCGAAGTCAACGGCATCGGCGACGGCATGTGGGTCTGGTATGGCCGTCCATTTGCCGAAGTGAAAACATTGCTCAGTGGGAAAATGGATCAGCCCGGCAGCGCGCTGGCCTACAAGCAGGCGCTGAGCTTGCTGATCGCGCAGCGCCGTCCCTCGCATTACCTGGTGGCCGGCGGCGCCGACCTGGAAGTGCTGACCAACAGCCATCTGCGCTTGCTGGCACAGGCGGGCGTGATCTCGCCGCAGCTGCGCGATACGGCCATCGCCGAGAAGCTGCGTCCGTCGACGGCGTCCGGCGTGCAATCGGAAGCGTCGACCTCGTTCGTCACGCGCAAGGCCTCGAATGCCGTGCGCAACCACCTGGCCAGCATGCTCGGCGATCCGCGCTTGTACAACCTCGATCGCCTGGACCTGAAAGTAGTCAGCACGCTCGATGCGCAGGCGCAAAACGCTGTCACCAAGGTCTTGCGCGAGCTGCGCGACCCGGAAGTGGCGAAAGCGGCCGGCCTGACGGGCAAGGGCATGCTGGGCAATGGCGATCCCGCCAACGTGGTCTACAGCTTTACCTTGCTGCAAAAGGGCGACCAGGCCAACTTGCTGCGCGTGCAAACGGATAATTTCGATCAGCCGCTCGACATCAACGAAGGCGCCAAGCTGGACCTCGGTTCCACCGCCAAGTTGCGCACCCTGGTCACGTACCTGGACATCATCGACCAGCTGCACCAGCGCTACAGCGGCATGGGCGCGGCCGAACTGGGCAAGATTGCCGTCGATCCGAAGGACATGCTGTCGCAGTGGGCGATTGCCTATCTGAAACCATTGCCGCTCGGCGAGGCGCGCAACCTGCCGGCCATGCTGGCGGCCGCCATGGAACGCAAATATTCGGGCAATCCGGGCGAAGGCTTCTTCACGGGCGGGGGCTTGCACCATTTCGGCAACTTCTCCAAGCTCGACGACAGCCGCATCATGACGGTGCAGCAGGCGCTGCGCCAGTCGACCAACCTGGTGTTCGTGCGCCTGATGCGCGATGTGGCCCGCTACTACATGTTCTCGCGTCCCGATTCCTCGGCCTCGCTGCTGGCGGACGCGGACGATCCGCGCCGGGCCCAGTACCTGAGCCGGTTTGCCGACAAGGAAGGGCGCGAATTCCTGCACCGTTTCTACCAGAAGTACCGCGGCAAGAGCGTTGACGAGCAGGAAAAGATTTTGTTGGCCAGCATCCGCCCGACGCCCGTGCGCCTGGCGAATATCTTCCGCACCATCAATCCCAAGGGTACGGTGGCGGAATTCGGCGATTTCCTCAACGCCAACTTGCCGTCGCAAAACGAAGTGCCGCCCGAGCGCGTCGCCAAGATGTACGAGCAGTACGCGATGGAAAACTGGTCGCTGGCCGACCGCGGCTATCTTGCCAATGTGCATCCGCTGGAACTGTGGATGGTGGCCTACCTGCGCCAGCACGAAGGGTCCACCCTGACGCAGATGGTGGCGGCCAGCGAAAAGGAACGCCAGGAAGTCTACAAATGGCTGTTCAACACGCACCGCAAGCATGCGCAGGACCGCCGCATCGCCAATTTGCTGGAAGTGGAAGGGTTCCTGGAAATCCACCGCCAGTGGAAGAAAATGGGCTACCCGTTCGATTCGCTGGTGCCGTCCTATGCGACCACCCTGGGCGCGTCGGCTGACCGTCCCGCCGCGCTGGCCGAGTTGATGGGCATCATCATCAACGATGGCGTGCGCAAGCCGAGCGTGCGCATCGATTCCATGCATTTCGCCGCCAATACGCCGTACGACACCATGATCAAACGGGGCAGCAAGGTGGCAGCGGAACAAGTGCTGTCGCCGGACGTGGCCAAGGCCGTCGCCAAGGCCATCCGCGAAGTGGTGTCGGACGGAACGGCGAAACGGGCGAAGACGGCGTTTGTCGGCGCCGACGGCGTGCCGATCCCGATGGGCGGCAAGACGGGGACGGGCGACCAGCGTTTCGACGTGTATGGCGCCGGCGGCCGCCTGATCGAATCGCGCTATGTGAACCGTTCGGCCACGTTCGTGTTCAATATCGGCGAGCGCTTCTATGGCAGCATGACGGCGTATGTGCGGGGTCCGGAATCGAAGCACTACGATTTCACCAGCGCCTTGCCCGTGCAATTGCTCGTGTCGCTGGCGCCGAGCTTGATGCCGCTGATCGAGCCGCCCGCGCCGGCCGAGGGCGTGGCCAGGCAGTGCACGAATTAAGGTATTGTTGCAGCTGAAAGCCGGCCTTCACGGGCCGGTTTTTTTTGAGGGAGTGCAATTGGACAAGACGCAGCAGATTTTTCAGCAATATCACCGCTTTGACGATGGCGCGCTCGTGTCCATTGAACAGCGGTATCAGCCCGGGGGCGTGCAGGCCGTGCGCATCGTGTTGTACGCAAGAAATCATGCGCTCGATGGCAATGTTTGGCGCAACGTCGCCATCACGGTGGGCGAGGTACGGGAAGTGCTGCTCAGGACACCCGGCAACTTCATCAACCGCATCTGCTGTGGCGTGAAGTTGCTGCGTTTTGGCGACGTGTGGTGCGTCGATGTCGACGGCACCTACACGCACGACGATCCGGCGACCCTGGACGAGGTGCGCCGCGATGGCGATTGCTACGTCATCGGCAGCACGGTCGAGGCCATCGAACTCGATTAGCCGGCAAATGCGGCCGTTTTATCTTCCAGGCGCGCGTGATAGGCGGCGATGGCCGGATACGCTGGACGTTGCATCGGGGCCATCAGCCAGCGCTTGACGGACAGGCCCAGCACGATATCGGCCAGGGTGAACGCTTCGCCGCAGACGAAGGCGCCCGTGCGCTGCAGCTGCTGCTCCAGCACGCCCATCATCTTGTTCCACCCGGCAATACCGGCCGCCAGTTGCGCCGCATCCTGGTGCGCGGGGCTGTGGCGCACCAGCGACATGAAGGCGTAGCGCCAGCTGTTGTTCAAATCGCCCATCTGCCAATCCATCCATTTTTCCACTTCCGCGCGGGCGCGGGGCGTGCTTGGCAGCAAGTCGTCGCGGCCCGCCTGCGCGCACAGGTAGCGGCAGATCGTGTTCGATTCCCACAGCACCAGGTCGCCGTCCACCAGCACGGGCACCATGGCGTTCGGGTTCAGGGCCAGAAAGGCCGGGTCATCGGTGGCGCGAAAGCCGCTGCCCCAGTCTTCGCGTTCGTACGGCAGGTCGAGTTCCTCGCACGTCCACAGGACTTTGCGGACATTGATCGAGGCGGCTTTTCCAAGAATTTTCAGCATGCGGGGCTCCAGAGGGCAGGTGGTCGATCCATCACTGTAGCGGATTTGGCTACGCCGCGCATGTGAAAGTGCCTTGCATAGTTGAGGTTTTCTTGGCATCGTAGCCACCCATGAAACCTATGCGCCACCACATGTCCAAAATCCTCGCGTTCAGCCGCTTTTCCGTGCGCGATTTCCTCGCCACCGCCGGTCCCACCTTGCTGCTGGTCGGCGCGTTTTGCGCGCTCGCCTACTGGCTGGTCGACCCGGCCCCGCCGCGCCAGGTGAGCCTGTCGACGGGGCAGGACAATAGCGCATATGAAGAGTTCGGCAAGAAGTACGCGGCCACCCTGGCCAAGCACGGCATCAAGGTGACCTTGCAGCCATCGCTGGGTTCGCAGGAAAACCTGCAGCGCCTGAACGCGGGCAAGACCGATATCGCCTTCGTGCAAAGCGGCTCGACGGAGCACGCCGATGCCGAGCGTCATGGCCTCATATCTCTGGGCAGCCTGTTTACGGAACCCGTCTGGCTGTTCTTGCGCGAAGACAAGGCCGTGACGGAACTGACGCAATTGAAGGGCATGAAGATCAACCTGGGGCCGGAAGGCACTGGCGTGCCCAGCCTGTTCCGGCAGTTGCTGTCCGTGAATGGCGTCGAAGCGAACGAGCTGACCGTCAGCGCCTTGCAAAACACGCCCGCCACGGTGGAGCTGCTGGAAGGGCGCATTGACGGTCTCGTGTTCAGCTCGGCGCCGGAAGCGCCGCTGATCCAGATGCTGCTGCAAACGCCGGGCATCAAGCTGTTTGATTTTTCGCAGGCGGAAGCGTACACGCGGCGATTGCCTTTCCTTACGCATGTCGTCTTGCCGCGCGGCATAGTCGACCTGGGAAAAAATATCCCGGCGCAGGATTATCACCTGATCGCGCCGACCGCCACGTTGGTTGCGCGCGAAGACTTGCATCCGGCCCTCGTCGACCTGTTCGTGCAGGCGGCGGCCGGCATCCATGGCGGCACGGGCTGGTTCCAGCAGCAGGGGCAGTTCCCGTCCGCGCGCTACACGGAAATTCCTGTCGCGCCCGAAGCGCTGAAATTCTACAAGGATGGCGCGCCCGTGCTGCAGCGCTATATGAGTTTCTGGCTGGCTAATTTCTTCGACCGCATGTGGGTGCTGGTGGTGGCGCTCGGTGCCTTGATATTGCCCTTGTCGCGCGTGGTGCCGCCCCTGTACGTGTGGCGCATCCGCTCGCGCGTGTACCGCTGGTATGGCCAGCTGCGCACGGTGGAGCAGGCACTGGAAGATGTGCCGCAGGAGCAGCGCGCGCAAGTGTATGCGGAGCAATTGAAGCGGCTGGACCAGATCGAAGACATGGTCAACCAGATTTCGATTCCCCTGTCGTTCGCCGATGGCCTGTACGGCTTGCGCAGCCATATCAATTTCGTGCGCAAGCGCATATTGACCCTGATGGGCGAGCATCCCGAGGCAGGCGAGGCGGCCTGAGCGCTTAACTCGCTTAAACGAGGGTGACCGACAGCTTGCGCCCAAGCAGCGCGGCGGCCCGCTCCAGCGTGGAGAGCGTCACGTCGCTGCTGGGGTCGAGCAGGCGGTCGAGCTGCGAGCGGCTCGTCTGCAACAGGTCCGCCATGCGCGTCTTCGACAGCGATTGCTCCTGCATCGCCTGCGTCAGTTGCCAGGCGATCACTTCCTTGATGGCGCGGGTTTGCGTTTGCTCGAAGATGCCTTCTTCCTTGAGGAAATCGTCGAGACTGCTGCCGAGATGGGGCGCGGTGGCGTTCATGTCAGTTCCTTGTAGCGTTTGCGGGCCAGCGCCAGGTCGTCTTCCGGCGTCGTCCGGGTTTTCTTGATAAAGCCGTGCAGCGCCACCAGGCAATCTCCATGATGGCAGATCAGCACGCGCGCAATGCGGTTACCGGGCAAGCTGCTGCGCACTTCCGACAAGCCGTGCCCGAGATGCCGGCACAGGGGCATGCCCACGGGCCAGCGCCATTGCGCATGCATCAAGTCTTGCCCGATCACATGGCGCTCTTCAAGCGGCAAGGACTTGAGCCATTCGCGCACGGGTTCGCCGCCATTGCCGTTCGCATAGAACAGCAGGGTAATCTGCCGCAAACCGGAAGCATCCATGACGCACCTCTACGTTGTACTATATAAGGTACATTATTTCAAGGAGAATTTGCGCCGCAATGGAAGAAAACGGGCGCGCATGGATGGTTGTAGCCGATGGCGGGCCATCGGGTGGCCCGCCAGATCAAACACTGTTCAGATAATCAGGCGGCCAGCGTCAGGCGCCCAGCCACGGCAGCCCGGCCTTGCACCAGCCGCCGATCTGTTTGCGGTGGCCGTCCGCATCCTTGTCGCCTTCAAACCCTTCAAGGATGTCGAAGCAGTTGATATAGCCGTGTTCGGTCGCCAGCTTGGCGGCATGGCGCGAGCGCACGCCGGAGCGGCACAGGAACAGCAGCACCTCGTCCTTGCCAGCCTGGGCGGCCAGCTGCGCAAGAAAGTCGGGATTCGGCACGCCGCCCGGGTAGGTGGCCCACTGCACCGCACCATGCTGGGTATCGGCGATGTCGACCCGGCCTACCCAGTCGCGCTCGGCATTCGTGCGCACATCGATGAGTTTGGCGGCTGCGTCCAGCTGCAGCAGCTCGTACGCTTCCTGCGGCGTCACGGCGCCGGCATACGGCGTACCTTCGTTGGCCCGGCTGCGGGCGGTGGTCAGGATGTCGGCGGCGGTAGTCATGGCGTCCTCGATGAAAGTGGGATGGTGTGTACGATTATAGTGCGCCGTCCGCGCCCCGCAAACGGGAAAGCACGGTGCACGGCGCATGCACCACAACGAGGCATTTTTCAAGAATGCGTACAAAATGCACGATAATGGTGCGTTATTCGTTTTTTGCACTTGCATAGTGCATTCTTGATTTGACGCAAACTCAGCAGGAAAATCGTGGGCAGGAAAACTTTCACTGGGATGGCAGTCATTTTGCCGTCGGCGCCAAGGCGCTCCAGAAGCTGGCATGGAATCTGCTATGATCCTTATGAGTTTTGGTGGCACGCAATGTTTGCTTCGCTTCATCAGCCCAGACGCACTAAGGTCGGCTCACCCCACATTCATTTAGGAGATACGCATGGCAATGACAGCCGCAGAAGTCTTGAAGATGGTAGAAGAAAACGAAGTCAAATTCGTTGATTTCCGCTTTGCTGATACCCGTGGTAAAGAGCAGCACGTGACGGTTCCCGTGTCGCACTTTGACATGGATAAATTCGAGTCGGGCCACGCCTTTGACGGTTCTTCGATCGCTGGCTGGAAAGGCATTGAAGCGTCCGACATGATCTTGCTGCCGGATCCAAACACGGCCAATATCGACCCGTTCATGGAAGAAACGACCCTGTTCATGCAGTGCGACGTGATCGAACCGTCGGACGGCAAGGGCTACGACCGCGACCCGCGCTCGATCGCGAAACGCGCCGAAGCCTACCTGAAATCGTCGGGCATGGGCGATACCGCCTACTTCGGCCCTGAGCCGGAATTCTTCATCTTCGACAGCGTGCGCTGGAAGATCGACATGTCGGGCTGCTTCGTCAAGATCGGTTCGGACGAGGGTTCGTGGTCGACCGGCAAGGATATCGAAGGCGGCAACAGCGGCCATCGTCCTACCGTCAAGGGCGGCTACTTCCCCGTGCCACCAGTGGACAGCTTCCAGGACATGCGTTCGGAAATGTGCCTGATCCTGGAATCGCTGGGCATCCCGGTTGAAGTACATCATCACGAAGTGGCCGGCGCCGGCCAGAATGAAATCGGCACCAAGTTCTCGACCCTGGTCGAGCGCGCCGACTGGACGCAAAACCTGAAATACGTGGTGTGGAACGTGGCGCACAGCTATGGCAAGACCGCCACCTTCATGCCGAAACCTATCGTTGGCGACAACGGTTCGGGCATGCACGTGCATCAATCCGTATGGAAAGATGGCAAAAACCTGTTCGCTGGCGACGGCTATGCCGGCCTGTCCGATTTCGCCCTGTACTACATCGGCGGCATCATCAAGCACGCCAAGGCGCTGAACGCGATCACCAACCCGGGCACCAACTCGTACAAGCGTCTGGTACCAGGCTACGAAGCGCCAGTGAAACTGGCGTACTCGGCGAAAAACCGTTCCGCCTCGATCCGTATCCCGCACGTGGCCAATCCAAAAGGCCGCCGCGTCGAAGCGCGCTTCCCGGATCCACTGGCGAACCCGTACCTGTGCTTCGCCGCACTGCTGATGGCTGGCCTGGACGGCGTCGCCAACAAGATCCACCCGGGCGAAGCCGCCTCGAAAGACCTGTACCATCTGCCGCCGGAAGAAGACGCATTGATCCCTACCGTGTGCGCTTCGCTGGAAGAAGCACTCGACGCGCTGGACAAGGACCGCGAGTTCCTGACCCGCGGCGGCGTGTTCAGCGATTCCATGATCGATGCTTACTTGGAACTGAAAATGCAGGACGTGCAGCGCATGCGCATGACCACGCATCCTGCCGAGTTCGACATGTACTACTCGCTGTAATGGCGCCATGCCGGCAACTTGCCGGTAGTGAATAAAAAACGCGGGTGAGGCGATGGTCTTGCCCGCGTTTTTTTATGCTTTGCGCCAATGCGGCGCCGGTGCGGTGTTGTATAGTCGGCCCAGGAACGATGCGGCACGAGCCGACAGGAGTGAAGATTGACCAAGCATTACAGAATGGCGCTGATGGCAGGATTGCTGGGCGCGGCGGCACAGGCGCACGGACAGCTGTATGTGTGCGCCGATGCGCAAGGACACAAGACGTACACGGACAAGCGGGCTGGCGCGCATTGCCAGCTGCTCGATTTGCCGGGCGCCCTGACGGAGCCGCCACGCAAGACGGGGCCGCTGGCCGGCGCGCCGGCCCGGCCCGCCATGCAGGCGGCCGGGACACCGGCGCCTGCCGCCGGGGCATTTCCCAAGGTCGATGGCGCCGAACAGCGCGCGCGCGACCTGGACCGGCGCCAGATCCTGCAGGACGAATTGCGCAGCGAAGAGCAGAAATTGGCGGCGCAGCGCCTGGAATTCAACGCGGGCCAGCCCGAGCGCCAGGGCAATGAGCGCAACTATGCGAAATACCAGGAACGGGTGGCGCAGTTGAAGGACAACATCAGCCGTACGCAGCAAAATATAGACGCCCTGAAACGCGAGATCGCGAATATTCGGTAAAGCACATGACACTAGACAACCATTCCAGCCGTCCGGCCCATCTGGCCGGCCTTGATTTGCTCGCTTCAGCCGTGATCCTGCTCGACGGTGACGGTCGCATCAGCTATGCCAACGCGGCGGCGGAAAACCTGCTGGAAAGTTCGCTGAAAGCCCTGTCGCGGCAAAAGCTGACGGCGCTGTTCCTCAACCCCGAGGAACTGGCCGGCATCTGCGCGCAGGCGCTCGAACACAAGTTTTCCGATTTGCGCCAGGACCTGAGCCTGGAACGCCTGGGGCGCGAGCCGCTGCGCGTGCACAGCATCGTCAGCGCGCTCGATGCGCCAAGCGACGGCGTGCTGATCGAACTGCGCGAGAACGTGCAGCAATTAAAACTCGACCGCGAGGAGCGCATCCTCGACCAGAGCCAGGTCAACAAGGAGTTGATCCGCAACCTGGCGCATGAAATCAAGAACCCGCTGGGCGGCATCCGTGGCGCGGCCCAGCTGCTGGAGCTGGAATTGCCGGCCTTGCACCTGAGCGAGCTGCGCGAATACACGCAAGTCATCATCAAGGAAGCGGACCGCCTGCAAACGCTGGTCGACCGCCTGCTGGCGCCGCACCGCCGCCCGCATATCGTGGGCGACGTGAATATCCATGAAGTGTGCGAACGGGTCCGCAGCCTGATCCTGGCCGAGTTCCCCAGCGGACTGACCATTTCGCGCGACTACGACGCCTCGATCCCCGAGTTTCGCGGCGACAAGGAACAATTGATACAGACCGTACTCAACATTGCGCATAACGCGGCGCAAGCGCTGGCCGAGCGCATCGAAGCGGGCGACGCGGAGCTGATTTTCAAGACGCGCGTGGCGCGCCAGGTGACCCTGGCCAAGGTCCGCTACAACCTGGCATTAGACTTGCATATCATTGACAATGGACCGGGCATCGCACCCCAGATCCGCGACCGGATTTTCTACCCGCTGGTGTCGGGCAGGGAAGGCGGCAGCGGGCTGGGACTGACCTTGGCGCAAACCTTCGTGCAACAGCACCTGGGCGTGATCGAGTGCGAAAGCCGGCCTGGATACACCGATTTCAGGATCGTTCTCCCCTTGCCATAAGCGAGGAAGTATCCCACCCATGAAATCCATTGCGGGACGCACACACTAATGAAGCCAATCTGGATAGTTGACGACGACGAATCAATCCGCTGGGTGCTGGAAAAAGCCCTGGCGCGGGAAAATCTCGCCACCAAGAGTTTTGCCAATGCGCGCGACGCCATCGCCGCACTGGAATTTGACACGCCGCAAGTGCTCGTGTCCGATATCCGCATGCCGGGCGCGTCCGGCCTGGAATTGCTGCAGACGGTCAAGTCGCGCTTTCCCGGCTTGCCGGTCATTATTATTACCGCCTTTTCCGACCTCGATTCGGCCGTCGCGGCCTTCCAGGGCGGCGCCTTCGAATACCTGGCCAAGCCGTTTGACATCGACAAGGCCGTCGAGCTGATCCGCCGCGCGCTGGAAGAAAGCCTGCGCGAGACCAGCGTCGAGTCGGGCCCGTCGGAAACGCCGGAAATCCTCGGCCAGGCGCCGGCCATGCAGGAAGTCTTCCGTGCCATCGGCCGCCTGTCGCAGTCGAACGTGACGGTGCTGATCACGGGCGAATCCGGTTCCGGCAAGGAACTCGTGGCGCGCGCGCTGCACAAGCACAGTCCGCGCGCGGCGCAGCCGTTCATCGCCCTGAACACGGCGGCGATCCCCAAGGATTTGCTGGAGTCCGAATTGTTCGGCCATGAACGCGGGGCGTTTACGGGCGCGCAAACGACGCGCCGGGGCCGCTTCGAGCAGGCCGAGAACGGCACCCTGTTCCTCGATGAAATCGGCGACATGCCGTTCGATCTGCAGACGCGGCTGTTGCGCGTGCTGTCCGACGGGCATTTCTACCGCGTCGGCGGCCACCAGCCGATGAAGGCGAACGTGCGCGTCATTACGGCCACGCACCAGAACCTCGAGCAGCGCGTGCGCGACGGCCTGTTCCGCGAAGACTTGTATCACCGCCTGAACGTGATCCGCCTGCGCCTGCCCAGTTTGCGGGAGCGGCGCGAGGATATCCCCATTCTGGTGCGCCATTTCCTGGTGCAAAGTGCGCGCCAGCTGGGCGTGGAAGCCAAGCGCATGAGCGAACCGACGATGCAATTCCTGAGCGGCCTCGATTTGCCCGGCAATGTGCGCCAGCTGGAAAACCTGTGCAACTGGATCACCGTCATGGCGCCGGGCCAGACGGTGGAAATCAAGGACTTGCCGCTGGAATTGACGCAGGGGCAGGGCGATGGCGCGGCCAGCGCGGCGGCGGGCGAGGCGGCGCCGGCGGCCGTTGCCCATCCGCACGGCGGCCAGGTCTTCGAGGCGGCAGCGCCCGCCAATGGCGCGCCGCCGGGCTGGATTGGTTTACTGGAATTGCAGGCGGCCGGCATGCTGGGCGCGGGGCAGCAGGAAGTCATGGCCGTGCTGGGGCGGCAATTCGAGTCGGCCCTGATCAAGACGGCGCTCAAGCATACGCACGGGCGCAAGAACGATGCCGCCGTGCGCCTGGGCATCGGCCGCAACACCATCACCCGCAAGATATCGGAACTGGGCATCGACGGCGCCAAGGACGATTGATCGATCTTCCGGACGGGGCTCCCCCGTCCGCTTTTTCTTGCGGTGTTCCTTGCACGCCACAACACCCACAGCAGGCGATAAGGTAAGCTGACGCCTGCCGGACTGTTTCGTCCGGTCTTCATTTGATTGTGGAACTGTATGCTCATAAACTGCGTGGCCTACCAGGATGGCAAAAAACTGGCCGACTTGCCGATCGACGATATCAGCGATTACGTCGAGCGCCCCGATTGCTTCGTCTGGGTGGCCCTGCGCGACGCCACGCCGGACGAGCTGAAACAGATGCAGCACGAGTTTTGCCTGCACGAACTGGCCGTCGAGGATGCGCAGCGGGGCCACCAGCGTCCGAAGATCGAGGAATATGGCGATTCCCTCTTTGCCGTGGTGAAAACCGTGGAAATGGTCGAGAACGAACTGGTATTGGGCGAAGTCGACATCTTTGTCGGCGCCAATTACGTGCTGTCGTCGCGCAGCAACAGCTCGCAAGGTTTCCTGGGCGTGCGTGCGCGCGCCGAGCGCGAACCGCATCTGCTGCGCCAGGGCTCCGCCTTTGTCCTGTACGCGCTGATGGACGCCGTCGTCGACCGTTACTTTCCCGTGCTCGACGCGCTGGAATCGGAGCTGGAACTGATCGAGGACCGCATCTTCGACCGTGGCACCGAGCGCGACAATATCGAACGGCTGTATCAATTGAAACGCAAGGTCATGGTCTTGCGCCACGTGGTGGCGCCCCTGATGGAAGCGGTGGGCAAGCTGCACGGCGGGCGGGTGCCGCCGCTGTGCCACGATACCCAGGAGTATTTCCGCGACGTGCACGACCACCTGGCGCGCATCAACGGCACGCTCGATACCATCCGCGATACGATCAGCACGGCCATCCAGGTGAATCTGTCGATGGTGGCCATCGACGAGAGCGAAGTGAACAAGCAGTTGGCGGCCTGGGCCGCCATTTTCGCCGTGTTTACCGCGTTTGCCGGCATCTGGGGCATGAACTTCAAGTTCATGCCGGAACTGGACTGGCATTATGGCTATCCGGCCGCCGTGGCAGTGATGAGCTGTGTCTGCGGTTATATGTATTACTTGTTCAAGCGTTCCGGCTGGCTATAAAAATTTCCTGTGTATCTGTATTATTAAACAATAGCCAGGGGTACAATCGCGGCAAGTCCGTTGACTCGGGCCTTTGCTGAGGATCGCCGCGCCGGCAGCTTTGCCTGCGCTTTCCGTGCCGCGCAGGAGCATTCATGAGTATTCCGTTGTTCGATGTGAATTCGCAAGAACCCCTGTTCGATCCCGAGCAGCGGCGCACCCTGGCGGAGGCGGCCCTGCGCTCGATCACCGCCTCGACGGCGCACGCCCGTGGCGACGACTTCCTGCGCATCCTCGTCAAGGACCTGGCCGAAGCGCTCGATGTGCACTATGTGATCGCCGGGCGCCTGATCCGCATGGACGATGGCAGC
The DNA here is from genome assembly GCF_051380695.1 of Janthinobacterium goodfellowi. Taxonomy (NCBI): domain Bacteria; kingdom Pseudomonadati; phylum Pseudomonadota; class Betaproteobacteria; order Burkholderiales; family Oxalobacteraceae; genus Janthinobacterium; species Janthinobacterium goodfellowi. Next base: position 126,930 of record NZ_JBNYXN010000004.1, read on the forward strand.
GAAGGCATCCGCACCCTGGCCCTGTGGGGCGGCGACGGCTACCAGCCGAACATCGAATACAGCCTGCAGCACACGCCTTGCCAGGACGTGACCTGCCAGAGCATGTGTTTTCACGGCAGCGATATCCAGCGTCGCTTTCCACTCGATACCCTCCTGGTCGACATGCATGCGGAAAGCTATGTCGGCATGCCGCTGATCGATACCGATGGCAAGACCCTGGGCATCCTGTCGGCCATCGACACGCGTCCCATCGATGAAAACAAGCGCTTGCTGGCCTTGCTGCTGCTGTCGATCTTCTCGGCGCGCGGCGCAGCCGAGCTGCAGCACCAGGAGCGCACCCAGCAGCTGGAAGAAATCGTGCGCGTGCGTACCGAGTCGCTGCTGGCGGCGCAGGCCAACCTGATCGAGCAGGAACAGATGGCGGCCCTCGGTTCGCTGGTGGCGGGCGTGTCGCACGAGGTCAACACGCCCATCGGCGTGGCGCTGACGGCCGCGTCGAGCATGGGCAGCTATGCCGACCAGCTGGTGCAGCTGCTGGGCGGCGCCAAGGTCAGCCGCGCCGAACTGATCGACATTGCCGAATCCCTCAAAGGCGCGGCGGCCTTGATCGAACGCAACCTCGCGCGCGCCGCCGACCTGATCGGCAATTTCAAGCAGCTGGCCGTGGACCAGGTCAGCGAATACGTGGCCGACCTGGCGCTGCACGACTACGTGCACGGCCTGGTATCGGCGCACAGCCCGGAACTGCGCAAGGCGGCGCTGGGCGTGGAACTCGATATCGCGCCCGATTGCCAGGTGCGTCTGGCGGCCGGCAAGCTGTCGCAAATCCTCTCGAACCTGCTGATGAACAGCGCCCGCCATGGCTATCCGCAGGGTGGTCCGGGACGCATCACGATACGCGCGCGCATCGAGGCGGACGAGGATGACGCGGCCTTGCGCTGGCTGCTGCTGGAATTTTCCGACGACGGCATCGGCCTGGCGCCGGCCGTGCGCGAACACATGTTTGAACCGTTCTTCACCACCAAGCGGGGCCAGGGCGGCTCCGGCCTGGGCATGCACATCGTCTACACCATCGTGCAGCAACTGGGTGGCCAGGTGTGCGCCATCGACTGCACTCCGGGCTGTCATATACAAATCAGGCTGCCGCTGGCCTCCCAGCAGGCGTGAAAAAACCTCACTGATATAGTGCAGCGGCGGGGTTTTCTGGTGCATACCGTACACCATCATTGTGCAAAACAGTATTACTGTTTTATAAAATGTTGTTTTTTATACCTACGTCCAGTGCATCGTTGACACCTCCCAATTCCCCGTGTTTTGATGGCTTATTAAGGTTCAGCTTGCCAACGGCAACTGTGTCTTTGACCGGTAGTGGCATGGCGCTTATGCATCATCATTCATCAAGTTCGGGCCTCCTTTTGGCAGAGTCTGAATGTTATTTTCATAACGATAAAGAATGTTAATGAGCAGACAACCGCCATGCATGGAGCGCCGCATCCGCAGTTCGGCGGCGCCGAGTTGACATGATAATAATGCAATAAAAAACTATATCAAGGGGAGTTTGCAATGATGATGGAAACAGTCTTGTCTCGTTCTTTGCGTTTGATGTTTACGGGGAGCGCCGTCGTCGCTGGCCTGGCCATGCTGGCCCAGCCAGCCATGGCACAACAGAACGATGCACCCATGCAGCGTGTCGAAGTCACCGGCTCCGCCATTAAACGGATCGATGGTGAAACCTCGGTGCCGATCACCATCATGAAAATGGATGACCTGAAAAAACAGGGCATTACCACCATCGAGCAAGTCATGTCGAACCTGAGTGCCTCGCAGGCATCTCAAGGTACCAGCCAGGTCGTTGGCCTGGGTACCGGCGGCGCCTCGTTCGCCGACTTGCGCGGTATCGGCGCCAACAAGACGCTCGTCTTGCTGAACGGCCGCCGCATGGCCAACAATGCGCTCGACGCTTCGGCGCCCGACCTGAACATGATCCCGTTTGCCGCGCTCGAACGCGTCGAAGTGCTGCGCGATGGCGCGTCGTCGCTGTACGGCAGCGATGCCGTCGGTGGCGTGATTAACTTCATCACGCGCAAGGACTTCCAGGGCGGTATCGTCAGCATCGGTGCCGATATGCCGGAACAATCGGGTGGCTTCTCCAAGAATGCCAATATCGGTTTTGGCTATGGCGACCTGGATAAGGATGGCTTCAACATCTTCGGTATGCTGGATAACCAGAGCCAGCGCGCCATTACCGGTACCCAGCGCAATTACAACAAGCGCTATCCAGGTGGCATTTCGCCTACCACCAGCCCCGCCAATTACTACCAAGATGACCAGACCGGCAATCCGACCGCGCCTAGCTGCGCTGCGGGCACCTTCCTGATACCGAGCGGCGATGGCACCAGCTGCAATATGTCGACCTCGAACTTCGTGGACTATGTGCCGAAAAGCAAACGCACGACCGGCTTGCTCAAAGGCGTCCTGAAGCTGAACGCGAATCATGAGATGAGCCTGGAATACCTGAACAGCGAAAGCAAGGTCTACAGCGCCATCGCCCCTGTGCCCTATGGTGGCCTACGCCAGAACCGTACGCGCCTCGATGGTTCGCCGAATCCGTACTACCCGGGCAATGGCAACTTCACGCCGAACATTCCGCTCGACGCCGGTTACGTCGATCCGAACTTCATGCCTGCCGGTGTCAATCCTGGCTTCGTGAACGTCAAATGGCGCGATTTGCCGAACGGTTCGCGCGCTGATGAAAATATCAACAAGCAACAGCGTTTCGTCGCTGGCTTGAACGGCAACCTCGCTGGCTGGGATTACAACGCGGCACTGACCTTCAATGAAAACAAGGTCGCTGTGAACCTGATGGGCTACAGCGATGGCGGCATCATCACGAAGGGTGTCTTGAACGGCATCATCAACCCATACGGCGAGCAGGATGCTGCCGGCATGGCCTTGATCCAAAGTGCTGCACTGAACGGCAATGTCCGCAATGCCAAGGGCACGACCAAGGTCGCCGACTTCAATGCGAGCCGCGAGCTGGGCGACTGGCTGGGCGCTGGCCGCGCTGCCGCTCTGGCTGTCGGCGCGCAAGTGGGGCATGAGAAATTCCTCAGCACCGCCAATGCGGAATATGCCGCCAAGGTCGTCGCCAGTACCGGCATCGATCCGGAAACGCACGACGAAGGTTCGCGCACCACGCAAGCCGTGTACGCCGAGTTGAACGTGCCTATCTTCAAGACACTGGACGTGACGGCCGCCGTGCGTTATGACCGCTACAGCGATTTCGGCAATACGACCAACCCGAAAGTGGCGTTCCGCTTCCAGCCAACGAAAGAAGTGCTGTTCCGCGGTTCGTACTCGACCGGTTTCCGCGCGCCATCGCTGTACGAGATCAACTCCTCGCAAACGTACACCAATACCAGCCAGCGCGACGATCCGGTCAATTGCCCGGATGGTACGCCATTGCCCGGCAAGCCTAAGGCAACGAATTGCCAACAGCAATTCCAGGCCTTGTTCGGCGGTAACAAAAAGCTGTCGCCTGAAGAGTCGCGCAACATTACCTTGGGCGTCGTCTTCGAACCGATCGCCAACCTGAGCATCGGCATCGATTACTGGGATATCAAACTCGACCATTCGATCGGCAGCCTGGCGGAAGACGACGTGTTTGGCGACCCGGTCACCTACGCGGCCGTATACCACCGCACGGCGAACGGCAACCTGGCTACCGACGGTTCGCAATGCCCGAATCCGGCCACCTGCGGCTATGTCGACCTGCGTACCCAGAACCTGGGTGGCGTGAAGACCCGCGGCCTCGACTTGAGCGTCAACTACCGTTTGCGCACCAGCGACTTTGGCACGTTCGCCTTGGTCACCAACAGCACTTACGTCAACAAGTACGAGTATCAAAGTGCCGAAGGCGGCAAATGGAAGCAGAACGTCGGCGTCTTCTCCGGCGCCGGTCCGATTTTCCGCTGGCAGCATACGGCCAGCGTGAACTGGAACAGCGGCATCTTCAGTGCCGGCATGTCGGGTCATTACAAGTCTGGCTACCTGGATCAGGATGAAGAGCACAAAGTGGCGTCCTACACCACCTTTGATGCTTTCGGAACGGTTGCCGCCACGAAGAACGTGACCTTGACCGTCGGCGTGCGCAATCTGTTCGACCGCGAACCGCCACTGAGCTATCAAACCACTACCTTCCAGGCTGGCTATGATCCACGCTATGCCGACGCCATTGGCCGTACCGTGTATCTGCGCGGCAGCTATACGTTCTAAGCTGCTTGCAGGCTGAAAGCTGAAACGCCCGGGTGAAAACCCGGGCGTTTTTTTTGCCTGGCCGTGCGGCACGGCCGATGTTGCTTATTTTCCGCGCGCCGCCATCGACAGCGCCACCGCCTCGGCCACCTTGATGCCGTCGACGGCCGCCGACAGGATGCCGCCCGCATAGCCGGCGCCTTCGCCGGCGGGGAACAGTCCCCGCGTGTTCAGGCTTTGCAGGTCATCGTCGCGGCGCTTGATGCGGATCGGCGACGAGGTGCGCGTTTCCACGCCCGTCAGCACGGCGTCGGCCTTGTAGTAGCCCTTGATCTGCTTGTTGAACGCCGGGAAGGCTTCGCGCAGGGCCGTGATCGCGTATTCGGGCAAGGATGGCGCCAGGTCGGTCAGGTGCACGGCCGGCTTGTACGAGGGCACGACGCTGCCAAATTCCGTCGAGGCGCGGCCAGCCACGAAGTCGCCGACCAATTGTCCTGGGGCATCGTAGTTGCCGCCGCCCAAGGCAAACGCGCGCTCTTCCAGCTCGCGCTGCAGGGCGATGCCGGCCAGCGGGTCGCCCGGGTAGTCGGCGGGCGTGATGCCGACGACGATGGCGCTGTTGGCGTTGCGTTCGTTGCGCGAGTACTGGCTCATGCCGTTCGTCACCAGGCGGCCCGGCTCCGAGGCGGCCGCCACCACGGTGCCGCCCGGGCACATGCAGAAGCTGTAGACGGAGCGGCCATTGCTGGCGTGGTGCACGAGCTTGTAGTCGGCCGCGCCCAGGATTGGGTGGCCGGCGCTGGGGCCGAAGCGGCAGCTGTCGATCAAGGATTGCGGGTGTTCCACGCGGAAACCGATCGAGAACGGTTTCGCTTCGATGTATACGCCGCGTTTGTGCAGCATCTCGAAGGTGTCGCGCGCGCTGTGGCCGATGGCCAGCACGACGTGGTTGCTGGCGATGGTTTCGCCATTGTCCAGCACCACACCGCGCACCTGGCCGCCGTCGGCGCCGGGCACGATGTCGAGATCGACCACTTTGCTGCTGAATCGGTACTCGCCGCCCAGCCGCTCGATATTCGCGCGCATTTCTTCCACCATCTTGACCAGGCGGAAGGTGCCGATGTGCGGCTTGCTCACATACATGATTTCCTCTGGCGCGCCGGCCTTGACGAATTCCGTCAGTACCTTGCGGCCGTAATGCTTGGGATCTTTGATCTGACTGTACAGCTTGCCGTCCGAAAAGGTGCCGGCGCCGCCTTCGCCGAACTGCACGTTCGATTCCGGGTTCAGTTCGCGCTTGCGCCAGAAGCCGAAAGTGTCGACCGTGCGTTCGCGTACCTGCTTGCCCCGTTCCAGGATGAGCGGACGCAAGCCCATCTGCGCCAGGATCAGCGCCACGAACAGGCCGCACGGGCCCGTGCCGATAACGATGGGACGCGGTTCATTGCTGTGGCCGGCCAACTGCTCGCCGCCGGCGACGAATTTATAGTCGGTGTCGGGCGCGGGCATCAGGTGGATATCGTGGCCCAGGCGCGCCAGCACGGCCGCTTCATTCTTGACGTCCACATGCAGCGAGTAAATCAACACCACGGCGCTGCGCTTGCGCGCGTCGTAGCTGCGCTTGAAGACGGTAAAGCCGAGCAGTTCATCCGCGGCAATGCCGAGGCGCGCCAGGATGGCGGCCGGCAGAGCCGCTTCGTCGTGTTCGAGGGGGAGTTTTACTTCGTTGAGTCGCAGCATGATGTCTATCCGAAAAGTGCAGGGCTCCGTATCTAGCGGAGAGTGGGCAGCCGGCGCATGGCGCGGCGCAAGGCGGCATTTTACTCCTTCCAGCAAGCAATGTATTGCCTGTGGCGCCCCTGCGGGGAAGCGGATGAGTGCGGGAAACGCCGTGCTGGCGCAGGCTGCAGAGCCCCGCCGGCGGCGTATCGCCATGTTGATGCTGCCAAAAAACAACATTTCAGCAAGGCCGCTGCCGGCGCCGTCAGGGCGTCGCGCACGGGTCCCGCCAATTTTCCATTTGCTGCATTTGCACAATCACACTTGGACAGGGGGAATCGGTTTTTTTACCAAGTCTTAAGACAGGTAAAGAAGCGTGATTTGGTGCAAAGTTGTAACAGTGTTTTGTAAAAATACCATTAGTTTTTTGCTGCATTGCAAGGTAAATATCATTGCACCAAAAAAGGGCGGTTGCGCACTAATTTGGATGGTTCTCGCACTATTTCCGAATAAGCTATGGCATAAAACGTGATTATGGAAATTATCCTGTTGTTTTAAAGTTATTGCCCTCGCCTAATAAATTGACATCGCTCCGTGCCATATGGTTCCATGTAATGGCTGCGTCACATTTGTAACGTGTGGACACATTTATCAGGAAAACCTTTACCCAGGGTTTCCTCAAAAAAAATTCAGGCACATGCCCAGAAGGAGTTTTTTACATGAAGTTACGTATCAAACCTATGCCAGTTGCGATCTTGCAAGTCATTGCAAGCGGCGCATTCTCCGTCGCCGCCATTGCCCCGGCAATGGCACAACAAGCAGCCGCAAGTGAGCCTGTGCAACGGGTCATTGTGACTGGTTCGATGATCAGCCGCGCCGATACCGAAACCGCCACGCCAGTACAAGTGGTCACTGCGCAGGACATCCAGCGCAGCGGTAAAACCTCGATCGCTGAACTGCTGACCGACCTGGCCTCCAACGGCGCTGGTACCCTGGGCACTGGTTTCAGCGGCGCCTTCGCCAACGGCGCTTCCGGTATTTCGCTGCGCGGCCTGACCGTGGGCGCGACGCTGGTACTGCTCGACGGCCATCGCGTGGCGCCATACGCACTCGGCGATGACTCGCAACGCTCCTTCGTCGACGTCTCGAACATTCCACTCGACGCCATCGACAGCATCGAGATCCTGAAGGCCGGCGCATCGTCGCTGTACGGTTCGGATGCCGTGGCCGGCGTGGTCAACATCAAATTGAAAAAAAGCTTCCAGGGCACCCGTTTTGCTGCTGAAGCTGGCAAGACGCAGCACGGCGGTGGCGCAACCCAGCGCGCCTCGCTGAGCACCGGTTTCGGCGATCTCGATACCGATGGTTACAACATCTTCGCTACCGCCGAGTGGCGTCATCAGGGCGCCATCAAGGTGGCCGACCGCGCCAACAACGACTGGGCTAACCGCGACTGGCGCGGCCGTGGCGGTAACGACCTGACCCTGGGCGTGCCAACCGGACTGAACGCCTTCCTGACGCAAGCCAGTTCGCCTTACCTGTATAACCCGAGCGGTGCAGGCGGCGCCAACAATGCAGCCAACTTCTCGTTCCTCGATGCGAACTGCAACTTCGCCAAGTACCGTGCCGGTCAGTGCGCAGTGACGGACAATTCGTCCTTCATCCAGCCACAAGTCGATAACATCAACGTCTTGGTTGGCGTCACCAAGAAACTGGGCGGCGATTGGGAACTGGGCCTCAAAGGTTCGTACTTCAAGCGCGACAGTTCCAACAACCGCGGCGTGCCACCGGTCTTCTCGACCGCCAGCTTCGCCGGCAATAACGCACTGAGCCCGGACGGCACCTTGCGTCCTGCCGTCGGCGCCATTTCGTCCACGACGTTCGCTCCTGGCGCAGCAGTCGGCGCGGGCATCATCAATACCTTGCCGGGTGCTGCACGCCTGTATGGCTACATCCCGGGCACGGCTCCTTCGCAGACTTCGGACAATACCGCCACGGCTACCCGTTTCGCGGTGGACCTGAGCGGCACTGCTTACGGCTGGGACGTTCGCGCCGCCGGCGGCGTGACCGAGTCCAAGGTCGCCATCGACTACAGCGGTTACGTCGACCGCAACGCTCTGTACAATGCATTGAAAGCTGGCACGTTCAACGTTCTTGGTGGCAACACGCCACAGCAGATCGCTGCCGTGTCGCCGACGTTCTCCAACACGAACGATTCGAAGCTGAACTATATCGACGCGACGGCCAGCCGCGAACTGATGCAACTGGGCGCAGGTCCCCTGGTCCTGGCAGCCGGTTTGCACTATCACAAGCGTGAGTGGAATGCTCCTCCGTCGTCGCTGACCGCGAACGGCCAGGTTGCCAGTACCTCGGCTTTCGTGTTCGGTTCGGAAACCAACACCGCCGTCTTCGCCGAGTTGCAAGCAACGCCGATCAAGAACGTGGAAGTGGGCCTGGCCGGTCGTTATGACCATTTCGACACCTACGGCAATTCGTTCACACCGTCCGCCAACATCAAGTGGACGCCGACAAAACAGTTCGCCCTGCGCGGTAACTTTGCACGCGGCTTCCGCGCGCCAAACCCGGCCGAGTCGGGCAGTGCCGGTTCGTTCTTCCAGTACCACGCGATCAATGATCCGATCCTTTGCCCAACCAGCAACAAAGCCGCCGTTGGCAGCGTACCGGTGTTCTGCGCCTTCACGCCGGCATTCGTCCAGCAAACGACCAAGAATCTGTCGCCGGAAAAATCCAAGTCGTTTGACCTGGGTATCGTCCTGGCGCCGGTCCCTGGCCTGGGCGCAACGCTGGATTACTACAAGATCACGCTGAACAACCAGATCGTCAGCGCCGCAACCAGCGATCCTAACTACGTGCCGGCTTTCGTTCGCGGTGCGCCGGTTCAGATGGAAACCGTGCAAGCCGATGGCACGACCAAGTCGGTGCTGTCGCCGGTTGGTCCGATCCTGTACGGTACGTCGGGCTACATCAACGCCGGTGAAACCACCACCAGCGGTATCGAAGCATCCGTCAACTACCGTTTCCGTCTGCCGGGCGAGCTGGGCACGCTGCGCGCCGATCTGAGTGCAGCGCATACCTTCGACTACACCCAGAGCGTGAATGGTGTCAGCTATCAGCTGGCCGGTACCCAGGGCCCGTCGGGCGTGGGCGGCGCAACGGGCAATCCGAAAGATCGCGCTCAGTTCTCGCTGAACTGGACCCGTGGTCCGTTGGATATCACCACGAGCATGAACTATACCAGCTCGTTCTCGACGCTTGACCCATCCGTTGACTCCAACGACTGCGCGAAAACCGGTGTTTCCACTGGTGGTCGCAACTACTTTGCCGGCCTGGTTCAGCCTGGCTACTACTGCCACGTCCCTTCGTTCACCGTGACCAACCTGAACGTGCAGTACAAGCTGTCGCCGAACCTGATGCTGAAAGGTACGATCCTGAACGTGTTCGACAAGGCTCCGCCGATCGACGTCGGCACCTACGGCAACGCGGGCGTGCAGACTTCGTACAACGCATCGCTGCATCAAGCTGGCGCGGTTGGCCGCTTCTTCAGCCTGGGACTGGCATACACGTTCTAATATAGTAAGGTGAACATCGCGGCAGCAATGCCGCTCCGTTCTTCGAAAGGGCGGGATGGCTGAAAAGTCATCCCGTCCTTTTTTTGTGCGTATTTCTTCCTCTCCTGTCTCGCCGCCATGCGCGGGCCGACTTCCGGCCTCGTATTCGGCCATGTTGCTGAAAGGTGGCCGTGCCTTGCCTCGCATATCTGATCTCGTCCGCGTGCGGCGGGCCATCGATTTAACAATTTACCCTGCAAGCCTTGATATTTGACGGAAAGGCGGGCGGGGGCAGTATTTCATTTCGATAGTTTCGCTGTTGTCCATTAAAAATATTGTTTTAAATCAATTCATTTCTTTTTTTGCAATTGCTGTGGCGAGATTGTGATGCGCAGGACGGTGTCAGGCGCAGCGTTTTTCAGTGTGTTTTCATTGGAGAAATGAACGTTGCCGAGCGCTGAAAAACGGCCGGAACGACGGCGCTGCGGCAGGCCTGTTTTGTCCGCTCGAAGCGGCATAAGTAGCTAAAAAAATACAAATATTGCCAAATTCCAATGTCAAAAAACAACAGAAAAAAAATATTTGACTGTTTTTTCTTTAATCCATTAAGGATTCGACCATGTTAATTGACAATATTTTTTCTGTTACAGATACTTACTTGTGTCAAAAATTTTGATACATAAAAGTGCCACATGAGCCACTGTGATCCAGTTGCCTGGTGTTCATTAAAATTACAAGTTGAGACTGCTAAATATGATGCTGAGTAAACCAAAATTAAGCCCAATTAGTAAGGCGGTGTTTTTTGCTTTGAGCGCCATTGCTACCTCCGCCCATGCACAAAACACGGGAGCTGCCGCAGAGCCGGTGATGCAACGTGTGGAAGTGACTGGTTCGAACATCAAGCGCATGGATACGGAAACCGCGTCGCCAGTGACCGTATTGCGCCGTGATGAAATCAAGGCCACCGGCGCCAATACCGTGCGCCAGATTCTCGATACCCTGACGTCCTTTGACAGCACGACCCTCAAGGATGACGGTTCCTCGTCCAGCTTTGCGCGCGGCGCGTCCGGCGCGTCCATGCGTGGCCTGGGCAAGAGCGCCACGCTGGTGCTGGTGAACGGCCGTCGCGTGTCGAACTATGCCTTTGCCGATGGCGGCAAGGAAACCTTCGTCAACGTCGATTCGATTCCTGCGGATGCGATCGAGCGTGTGGAGGTGCTGAAGGATGGCGCATCGGCCGTGTACGGTTCCGACGCTCTGGCCGGTGTGATCAACATCATCACCCGCAAGAGCTACCAAGGTGTCAGCGTCAGCGCCAATTACCAGCAACCTACCAGCGACAGCCTCGGCAAGCAGACGACCGTTGGTTTGCTGGCTGGTTACGGCGACCTGGAAAAAGACCGCTATAACGTCTTTTTCAACATTGAAGGCTACAAGCGCGAGGGTTATAAACTGGCTGACGTGATCGGCAAATTTCCTTCTTGGCACAAGAAAGTGGTCAGCACCGCTTTCGGCGATCCATCGCTGACGTCCTATCCCGGCAACTTGAACCAGGCCGCTGGCGGCGGCAACCCTGCCGTGCGCGAAGCCGTCAAGGGCTGCAAAGTCATCAATGCCACGGGCCTGTGCACCAGCGACCTGAACGGAATTAACCCATGGTCGGACGGTGCAGAGCGCGTCAACTTGTATAGCGCCTTGCACTTCAAGCTCAACGATACGACGCGCGGTTTTGCCGAAGTGTCGTACTCGGAAACCCGTACCAACTATGAGCCGCTGCCTTTCGGTATGGCAGCAGGTTCGCCATGGAACTGGTTCGATGGCAACAAAAAGCAATCGCAGAGCGTGCAGAAGCCAAAACTGCCAGCTAATTCGCCATACAATCCATACAACTTCCCGGTTGGCCTGGACTATCGCTTCATGGACAGCAACCTGGACTGGTCCGCGCCATCGAAAGCCACGCAATACCGCGTCATGGCCGGCCTGGAAGGCACGGTTGGCGCCTATGATTGGGAAGCAACGGTTGGCCGCACCGGCGGTGACGGCACGTCGCGCAACCGTGGCCCGCACCGTGACCGCATGCCTGCCGCCATCGTTAGCGGCGAGTACAAGCTTGGCGGCCAGAATAGCGATGCATTGTTGGCGAGCATGTTCCCTGTGATTGGCACCGATGCTGAACTGTCGACCAACTTCATCGAAGCGAAGCTGTCCGGTGAGCTGATGGCTTTGCCTGCAGGCCCGCTGGGATTCGCAATTGGTGCTGAAGTGCGCCAGGAAAAGATGTATATCAAGTCGCTCGATAACGTCATGAATGCCGAGATCATCAGCCAGGGTTCGCTGTGGATCGATGGTGAGCGTACGCTGAGCGCCGCTTTCATGGAATTGAACGCGCCGGTCCTCAAAGGCCTGGAACTGAATGGTGCATTGCGCCTGGATAAAGCGCCTGGCTTCTCGGCACACGTGTCGCCTAAACTGGGTGCCAGCTGGAAAGTCGTGCCGCAGTTGCTGTTGCGTGGTACGGTCGCCGGTGGTTTCCGTGCTCCAAATATCCCGGAAACTCTGGGTAAAGTAGGCTTGACGGGCTTCTTCAACAGCTCGCTGGATCCAAAGCGTTGCGATACTGCAACTGCCATTCGCGATATCCTGCGCAACGGCAATGCCAGCGACAAGGCTGATGCGACCACCGCGTACAACTCGGGTTGCCTGGCTTCGATCCCGGCCATGATTTCGTCGAGCTCGACCCTGAAGCCGGAAACGTCGCGCAGCATCACGGTAGGTTTCGTGGCTGAGCCGGTCAAGAACTTCACCGTTGCACTCGATTACTTCAAGATCGAGCGCAAGGACCAGATCGACTACCGCGACGTGCCATATGTGCTGGAACGTGAAGACAATGCCGGTTATTCGGACAAATTGGTCCGCAACCCGATCAGCGATACCGACCGTCGCCTCGCTGCACGCGCCAACACGCTGAAGCCAGGTTCGAACATCAGCTGGGGCGCGGGCACCATCCAGTCGCTGTTGCTGAGCTATGAAAACTTCGGCAAGACCGATTCGCAAGGTGTGGATCTGGACGTGAATGGCCGCATCTCGGCAGGCGAGTACGGTACCGTGACCCTGGGTCTGGCGAGCACCATTTCCCTGAAACTGCGTACCTGGGACATCGATGCCAATGAATACCGTCCTAACACGGTAGGCAATCTGAACGTTCCACGCGTCGTGTCGGTACTGAGCGCTGCATGGCGCAAAGGCCCGATGACGGCTGGCGTGCGCGTCAACTACACCTCGGCCCAGTCCTTGAACTACGACGAGACGGATGAAGCACGTTGGGGTGAAGCTGGTTGCCGTAAGGCACTGGCAGCACTGGACGCCAATGACCTGTCGTGCCGCGTCGCCAGCGATGTGCGTACCGATTTGAACTTTGCTTACACGGGCATCAAAAACCTGCGTTTGCTGGCGAACATCAACAATGTCTTCGACCGTGACCGTCCAATGAACGTGCGTACCGGCTACGTGCTGCGTCCACGCACCCTGAAAGTGGGTGCCGAGTACACGTTCTAATCAGACAGGCTGGACGGCGCCAACAAGGGTTGTCCTGCTGATCCGGCGTGACGCAGCTGCTACGTCGCGTCACTGGCGCAGTGCGGGAAACCGCACTGCGCTTTTTTATTTACATCCCGCCCCACAAGGCGCCCAGGGTGGCCAGCGCCGTCAGGCCTGCCGTTTCCGTGCGCAGGATGCGCGGGCCCATGGACAGGCCGATGGCGCCGGCGGCCAGGGCCGCTTTTTCTTCCGCTTCCGAAAACCCGCCTTCCGGCCCCACCATCACGGTGATCGCCTGCGGCGGCTGGTGGCGCGCCCAGTCGGCCAGCGACTGCTCCGCGCGCGGCGTCAAGATGATGCGTTTATGTAAATCCTGCTGACTGCTCCAGCCATTAAAATCCTGCAATGGCGCCAGCTGTGCCAGGCGGTTGCGTCCGCATTGTTCCGATGCGGAAACGATGATCGCTTGCCAATGCGCGAGTTTCTTCTCGGCCCGTTCGCTGGATAAGCGCACGACGCAGCGCTGCGCCGCCAGCGGCACGATGCCCGCCGCGCCCAGCTCGATGGCTTTTTCGATGATCCAGTCCATTTTCGACGCTTCCGGCAACGCCTGCGCCAGGGTCACGGCATACGGCAGTTCCGCCTCGCGCGCCACGTGCGCCTGGATTTGCGCCGTCACGCTGCGCTTGGCGACCGCCACCAGGCTCGCCTGCACTTCGCCGCCTTCGCCATTGAACAGGGTGATGACGTCGCCCGGCGCCAGGCGCACGACCTGGATATGGTGGGCGACAGCCTCCGGCAGCGAGACGGTGGCGCCGGCGACGAGCGGCTGGGGGCAGAAAAAACGCGGCATGCAAATCCTCAACGGGGGGTAAGTGGGGTGGAAAGACGTCAAAGTATAGCCATTTGGCGGGCCAGTACGCCGCAATTCTAATTTGCAGCCCCCCAGTCTGGTAAAATAGTTGACTACAGAAAGCAGCCGGCTTCCCTGTCCGCGCTGTTGCAAACGAATCCCAAACTCGCGACTGACCCACACCATCATGACAACTACGCTCCCGACTACCAAAATGGCCAATGCGATCCGCGCACTGGCAATGGACGCTGTACAAAAGGCCAATTCCGGCCATCCAGGCATGCCGATGGGCATGGCCGAGATCGCAGTTGCCCTGTGGAGTGGTCACTATCGCCACAATCCCGCAAACCCGAAATGGCAAAACCGCGACCGTTTCCTGTTGTCGAACGGTCACGGCTCGATGCTGCACTACGCGCTGCTGCACCTGACCGGTTACGACCTGTCGATGGAGGACATCAAGGCCTTCCGCCAGATGCATTCGAAAACCCCGGGCCACCCGGAAGTCGATGTCACGCCAGGCGTGGAAACGACCACCGGCCCGCTGGGCCAGGGCATCGCCAATGCCGTCGGCATGGCCCTGTCGGAGCAATTGCTGGCCGCTGAATTCAACAAGCCTGGCTACGACATCGTCAACCACTACACCTACGCCTTCGTCGGTGATGGCTGCCTGATGGAAGGTATTTCGCACGAAGTGTGCGCGCTGGCCGGCACTCTGGGCCTGAACAAACTGATCGCCCTGTACGACGACAACGGCATTTCCATCGACGGCAAAGTCGAAGGCTGGTTCACGGACGACACCCCGGCCCGCTTCGAAGCGTACGGCTGGAACGTCATCCGCGCCGTCGACGGCCACGATGTCGCCGCCGTGGCTGCCGCCATCGCCGCCGCCAAGACCGCGTCGAAGCCAACCCTGATCTGCTGCAAGACCATCATCGGCAAGGGTTCGCCGAACCTGCAAGGCGGCGACAAGGTCCACGGCGCCGCGCTGGGCGACAAGGAAATCGCCGCCGTGCGCGAATACATCGGCTGGGATGCCGCACCATTTGAAATGCCGGCCGACGTGTACGCGGCCTGGGATGCCAAGAAACAAGGCGCCCTGCTGGAAGCGGACTGGAACGAGCGCTTTGCCGCCTACAGCCGCGAATTCCCGCAGCAAGCCGCTGAATTGACCCGCCGCATGCAGGGTGAATTGCCACAGGCATTCGAAGCGGCACTGAGCGCCGCCATCGCTTCCTGCGTGGAAAAGAAAGAAAACATCGCCACCCGCAAGGCCAGCCAGAACGCCATCCAGGCGCTGGCGTCGTCCCTGCCGGAATTCCTCGGCGGCTCGGCCGACCTGACCGGTTCGAATCTGACCAACTGGAAAGAGTGCGTGGCCGTGCGTTCGGGCCAGCCTGGCAACCACATCAACTACGGCGTGCGCGAATTCGGCATGAGCGCCATCATGAACGGCATCACTTTGCACGGCGGCTACATCCCGTTCGGCGCCACGTTCCTGACGTTCTCCGACTACAGCCGCAACGCGCTGCGCATGGCCGCCCTGATGAAACTGCGTTCGATCTTCGTGTTCACCCACGATTCGATCGGCCTGGGCGAAGACGGCCCGACGCACCAATCGGTCGAGCACGTCTCGTCGATGCGTCTGATCCCGAACCTGGACAACTGGCGTCCGTGCGACACCGTCGAGTCGGCCGCCGCCTGGGGCGCCGCCGTGCGCCGCAAGGATGGCCCGTCGACCCTGATCTTCTCGCGCCAGAACCTGCCGTACCAGGAGCGTAGCGCCGAACAGATCGAGAACATCTACCGCGGCGGCTATGTGCTCAACGACGTGGCCGACGCCAAGGCGATCCTGATCGCCACCGGTTCCGAAGTGGAACTGGCCGTCGCCGCCGCCAGCGCGCTGGCCTCGGAAGGCATCAATGTGCGCGTGGTGTCGATGCCGTCGACCGACGTGTACGACCGTCAGGACGCCGCCTACAAGGCCAGCGTGCTGACGAAAGGTGTGCCGCGCGTGGCCATCGAAGCGGGCGTGACCAGCTTCTGGTACAAATACGTGGGCCTGGAAGGCGCCGTGGTCGGTATCGACACGTTTGGCGAATCGGCGCCGGCCGGCGTGTTGTTCAAGCACTTCGGCTTCACGGTCGAGAACGTCGTCGCCAAGGTGAAAGCCGTTATCGCTGGCTAATATTGATTTTTAACGGTCCTGGCGAAGCACTCGCCGGGGGCGTGCATGTACCTTCTTTTTTAATCAGGAGCAGAGTATGACGATCAAAGTTGCAATCAATGGCTACGGCCGCATCGGCCGTAATGTGTTGCGCGCTTTCTACGAAGGCGGCAAGAAACAGGATATCCAGATCGTTGCCATCAACGACCTGGGCGATGCCAAATCGAACGCCCACCTGACCCGCTACGATACCGCGCACGGCAAGTTCCCGGGCACGGTCACCGTCGAAGGCGACAACATGATCGTCAATGGCGATCCGATCCGCGTATTCGCACAGCGCAACCCTGCTGAAATCCCATGGGGCGAGCTGGGCGTGGACGTCGTGCTGGAATGCACGGGCTTCTTCACCACCAAAGAGAAAGCTTCGGCTCACCTGAAGGGCGGCGCGAAAAAAGTCATCATCTCGGCACCAGGCGGCAAGGACGTCGATGCGACCGTCGTGTTCGGCGTGAACCACTCGGTGCTGAAATCGACCGACACCGTCATCTCGAACGCTTCGTGCACCACCAACTGCCTGGCACCGCTGGTCAAGCCATTGAACGACGCCATCGGCATCGAAACGGGCCTGATGACCACCGTGCACGCCTACACCAACGACCAGGTGCTGTCCGACGTGATGCATGAAGACCTGCGCCGCGCCCGTTCGGCCACCATGAGCATGATCCCGACCAAGACGGGCGCCGCTGCCGCCGTGGGCCTGGTCCTGCCTGAGCTGAATGGCAAGCTGGACGGTTTCGCCATCCGCGTGCCGACCATCAACGTGTCGCTGGTCGACCTGTCGTTCATCGCCAAGCGCGACACCACCGTGGAAGAAGTCAATGCGCTGATGAAGGCCGCTTCGGAAGGCGCACTGGAAGGCATCCTGACGTACCAGACCGAACCGCTGGTCTCGATCGACTTCAACCACAACCCGGCTTCGTCGAACTTCGACTCGACCCTGACCAAAGTGTCGGGCCGCCTGGTGAAAGTATCGTCGTGGTACGACAACGAGTGGGGTTTCTCGAACCGCATGCTCGACACCACCGTAGCACTGATGTCGGCCAAGTAATTTTTTGACCGCATAAGAAAAAACGCCCAGGTACTTGCCTGGGCGTTTTTTTTCGTCTGTTGCCTGCGCTTACTCTTTCGGTTCGCACTGGTTGCGCCACTGTTCGCACGATGCCTCGACACCCTGGCAGCACATGTTGAGGATGTAGTCGCAGTTTTCCGACGGAATCCACGCGCGCACGGCGGCCGTGCTGGAGAACGAGGCGGCGATGCCGACGGCGGCGGCAAAGACAAACAGGGCTTTTTTAACGGAAATCATTTTTCTCGCTTTCAGAATGGGACAACGGTAGGGTGTCGTATCAAAAGGCCGCCACGGCAGGCATGGTGAACCGGCCAGGCGCAGAAAAATATTAGCATTAAAATCAGTAATTTATTGCCTTAAAGAAAAATATTCCCGCTAACGCCAGGCGTGCAGGCGGCGCCGGTAAAAGCGCCACAAGACGCGCAAGTCGCGCAGCACCGGCACGCCCGACAGCAGGGTCAGCACGCCGGCGAGGACGATGGTGGCGGCGGGAAAGCCGATGTGCTTGAAGGCCAATGCGCCGCTGGCGCCGCCGATGAAGAAGCAGCTGATCAGCAGGCTGTGCGTTCGCAGCTTGCCCCGGTTGACCTTCACCACGCGATCCGGCAATTTCCTGCGGTTGTAATACGCCATCTTGCCCAGTTCGATACCGATGTCGGTCGACAGCCCCGTCACGTGCGTGGTGCGGATGACGGCGCCCGAAATCTTGGTGATGATGGCGTTTTGCAAGCCCATGACAAAGCACAGCAGCAGGATGGTGACGGGACCCAGCACGTCAGGCATGGCCGCCAGGTAGTTGCCCGCCAGGCCGAACAGCAGCAATAGTGCCGCCTCCAGCAGCAGGCTGGCGGCAAACTGGCTGTGCAGCCGGCGCCGCTTGCCCCAGTTCACCATGATGGCCGTGACGGCCGCGCCGCTGACAAAGGCCAGCCAGGCGCCCAGCGCGCCCAGGGCCACCGTGATGTTGCCCAGCGCCAGGTCGTCCGCCATGCCCGAGACGATGCCCGTCATGTGCGAGGTATAGCCGCCGATGGCGAGAAAGCCGCCCGCATTCACGGCGCCGGCCACCAGCGCCAGCACGCAGCCCAGCTGCAGATTGGCTTGCGTATCGCGCGCCGATCCGCTCAGGCGGGACAGGTAATGGAGCGGCATGTACGGGCCGCCCTCAGGCCGCGGCGCCGAAGATGGCTTGCCACAGGTGCATGACATTGTCCGCATGCACGCGCACGCGCTCCGGCTCCACCCGGGCCAGGTCCTGCCCCTGCAGGCGCAGCTGGTGCTGCAGCTTGCGCAGCGCCCGGTAGGCGTCGGCGACGGAAGCGGCCAGGCCGGCGTCGATCAGCCCCAGTTCGCCGCACAGGCGCAGCAGGGCGATATTGCCCGAATTGGCCGTCAGCTGCGGATACTGCGCCGCATGCTGCAGCACCAGGTATTGCACCATGAACTCGATGTCGATCATGCCGCCGGGATCCTGCTTCAGATCGAAGCTGCCGGGACGGGGCGGGTGCGCGTCGAGCATTTTCTTGCGCATGGCCACCACTTCGCCCTTGAGCGGGCCGTTTTCCGGACGTTCCTTGCGCAGGATCGTGTCGCGGATGCGCTCGAAATGCTTGCCGATGCTGACGTCGCCGGCGCAGAAACGTGCGCGCGTGAGCGCCTGGTGTTCCCACACCCAGGCCGCGCTGCTCTGGTAGCGCTCGAATGCCTGCACGCTGGAGACCAGCATGCCCGAGGCGCCGTCGGGGCGCAGGGCGATGTCGATGTCGAACAGGATGCCGGCCGAGGTGTGCGAGGTCATCCAGGTAATAAAACGCTGCGCCAGCTTGGCGTACAGGCCGGGCGCGTCCTGGTCGTCGTCATCGAACAGGAAGATGACGTCGAGGTCCGAGACATAGCCCAGTTCCTTGCCGCCCAGCTTGCCATACGCGATGACGGCGAATTTCGGCACGTCGCGGTGGCGCGTAGGCAAGGTTTGCCACACGGCTTGCACGGTGGCCGCGACGATGATATCGGCCAGCTGCGACAGGTAGTCGGCCAGTTTTTCCACGCTCAGGTCGCCTGCCAGGTCTTGCGCCAGGCACTGGAACAGCTGCGCGTGGTGCATTTCGCGCAGGATATCCATCTGCCGCTCCGTGTCGCCGGGGGCGTCGTCGAGCTGGCGCTGCAGGTCCAGCGCCAGCGCCGCCGGATCGGGCACCGTGTTACGGATGCGCTCGTCTAACAGTTCATCGAGCAAAATCGGGTGCTGCGTGAGGAAGGTGGCGGCCCAGCCGCTGGCGCACACCATGCGCACGACCCGTTCCAGCGTGTGGGGATACTCTGTCAACAATGACAGGTAGGCCGAGCGGCGCGCGATGGCTTCCAGGAAATCGAGCAGTCGGCCCAGGGTGGCCAGCTGGCTGGCGTTGCCGTTGGAAACGGAGCAATCGGTGATCAGGGGCAGGGCGGAATTGACGAGGGCCACCAAACGCGTGCGGCTCGCCTCGGGCAGGGATTGCAAACGAGGCGCCTGCCACGTGGCCAGCAAACGGCGCGCGCAGGCGGTGGGTTCATGGAAACCCAGGGCGGCAAAGCGCGCCTCGATGGCTTCCTGCTGGTCCGAGGCGGCGCAGTCGTTCGAGGTTTGCGGGTCGATGCCCGTGTCGGCCGGCGGCGTGCCGCTGCTCTTGTCGCTGAACATTTCATCGAACTGACCGGCGACAAACACGCGGTGCGCTTCCAGCTGGGCCAGCAGGGTGGCAGTGTCGGGCAAGCCCATCATCTGCGCCACGGTGAGGCGGTCGGCCTCGCTGGCGGGCAGGGTGTGTGTCTGTGCATCGTCAAGATACTGCAGCCGGTGTTCCAGGTTGCGCAAGAAAGTGTAGGAAGCGAGCAGTTGTTCCACGATGGCGGGTTCCAATAGCCCCTTGTCCGCCACCGTGCGCAGGGTGGCGCGCGTGGAACGCTCGCGCAGTTCCGCGTCGCGCCCGCCGCGTATCAATTGAAACACTTGCGCGAGGAATTCGATTTCGCGGATGCCGCCGCGGCCCAGCTTGACGTTGTTGCTGCGGTCCGGGTGCAGCCGCTCCTGGCGGTTGACCTCGGCGCGGATCTGGCCGTGCATGGTGCGGATGGCGTCGATGACGCCGAAATCGAGGTAGCGGCGAAAGACGAAGGGCCGCACGATGGCGTCGAGCGAGGCGATGTCCTCCGGCTTGCCCGTCACGGCGCGCGCCTTGACCCAGGCGTAGCGCTCCCATTCGCGGCCTTGCACGATCAGGTATTGCTCCACCATGCCCAGGCTGGCGGCCAGCGGACCCGAATTGCCGTTCGGACGCAAGGCCATGTCCACGCGGAAAGTAAAACCGTCCTGCGTGATTTCGGCCAGGGCGGCGATCAGTTTCTTGCCCATGCGAATGAAAAACTCGTGATTCGACAGGCTGCGCTGGCCCGGCTGGGTTGCTTGCGTGTCGCCATCTTCCGGGTAGACAAAGATGAGGTCGATATCCGACGAGACGTTCAGCTCGCCGCCGCCCTGCTTGCCCATCGCCAGCACCATCAAGGCCTGCTCCTCGCCCGATTCCTCGCCCACGGGCATGCCGTGCAGGGCCACCATCTCGGCCATGATGGCGTCCACATGCGTGCGGATGGCGAAATCGGCAAACTCCGTCATGGCCGTGACGACTTCATTCAAGTCCGCCTGGCCGCCAAGATCGCGCGCGATCAGGCCGCAGACGAGCAGGTTGCGCAGGCGGCGCATGGCCCGCTCGGGCGGCAGCGGTGGCGTGGCGGCGTTCGCCTGCCCGGCCAGCGCGGCGGCAAAGTCGAGCCCGTCCAGCGGCGCGCGCACCAGTTGCGCTACCTGCGCGGCGCGCTCGGGGGCGGCGTCCAGCCAGCGCTGGTAGAAACGGGAGGCGGAGATCAAAGGCTGTGTGCTCATGGTATCGGTAAGGGTCTCGTGGATGCTGCGTGCATGTTCTTGTTTAACTTGGCTGCGAACGGCGGGGGATGCGGTAAAATTGTGCCGCTGGCGCTAAGCCGCCGGCAGTGCGTGCTCTTCCGAACGATGGTAAGGGAGGCTTTGCTCAGACGCAAGCGCAAGGATGCAGGCGCGCACCACGAATGCAGACGATTTTTGCCATTATTTGACGCCGGGCCAGTTTATTAGCTTATTGATGCAAAAACCGCCAGAAGCAAGCGTGACAGAACATATGCCATTGGCTCTGCGCTGGCAGCGGCTGCGTGCCGCCTATCGCATGGCCAATCTGGCCACCCATCATGTGCTGGGTTTTACCATCAAACTGGTGCTGCTCGCGTATTTCGCCTTCGCCGTGCTGTTTTTATTCCTGCGCTATGCGATCCTGCCGAATATCGATTATTACAAAGGCGATATCGAGCGGGCGGCCAGCCGCGCGCTGGGCAACCCTGTCAGCATCGCGCGTATTTATGCCTCCTGGCACGGCGTGCGGCCCAATCTCTTCCTTGGCGACGTGACCCTGCGCGACCAGGCGGGCCGCCAGGCGCTGAGCCTGCCGAGCATATCGGCCACCGTGTCGTGGTGGAGCGTGCTCGGTTCCGTGCGCTTCACTACCCTGGAAATCACGCGCCCCGACCTGGACGTGCGGCGTAGCAAGGATGGCAAGCTGTATGTGGCCGGGGTATTGATCGACAGCACGCAAGGCAGCGATGGCAAGGGCGCCGACTGGCTGCTGTCGCAGCATGACGTCATCATCCGCGACGGCAAGGTGCGCTGGACGGACGAAGCGCGCGGCACGCCGGAGCTGGCTTTGTCCCAGGTCAATCTGCTGCTGCGCAACCGCTGGCGCAGCCACCGGCTGGGCTTGCAGGCTACGCCGCCCGCCAGTCTGGCTGCCCCCATCGATGTGCGCGCCCACTTCACGCATCCGCCTTTCAGCACGCGCATCTCCGATGTGTCGATGTGGAAGGGCGAGCTGTACGCGGACCTGAAAAACGCCGACCTGGCCGCCTGGCGCCGCTACCTCGATTACCCGTTCGAGCTGAGCCAGGGCAAGGGCGCCCTGCGCGCCTGGCTGAGTCTGGATCACGCGCGCCTGGCCGGCTTCACGGCCGACGTGGGCTTGACGGATGTGCAGGCGCAGCTGGGCGAGCATATCGCGCCGCTCGACTTGCTGTCGGTCAGCGGACGCATTTCGGCAAAAGAAGAACTGTCGGCGCAGGTGCCTGACGGCAAGCCGACCTTTGGCGCGAACGGGCATCAGGTGGAATTGACGAATTTCGCGGTGGAAACCCGCGATGGCCTCAGCCTGCCGCCCACGACCTTGTCCGAACGCTTTGTCGCCGCCACCAAACGCAAGCCGGCGCGCACGGAAATCACGGCCAAGTCGCTCGATTTGCAAACCCTGGCCGCGCTGGCCGACAAGCTGCCGCTGGGCGAGCAGCAGCGCCAGCGCCTCGACGCCCTGGCGCCGCGCGGGCGTTTGCAGGATTTTTCAGCGCAATGGGAAGGCGAGATGGCCACGCCCGCCAGCTACCGTCTGCGCGGCAAGCTCATCGATCTGGGCTTGAATGCGCAGCCGGCGCGCCTGGCCGTGGCGAAGACGGCCACCAGCCCCGCGCAGGCCGCCGCGTCCGCCATTCCCGGTTTCGATAAGCTCACCGGCAGCATCGACGCCAACGACAAGGGCGGCAGCATCAGCATCGACGCGCAGGACCTGGTGCTGCAATTGCCCACCTACTTGAGCGAACCGGCCTTGCCGTTCGAACAATTCACGATGCAGGCGCGCTGGACGTTGGAAGCGGCCAATATGCTGCAAGTCGAGCTGGACAAGCTTGATTTCCATCAGCAAGGCTTGCGTGTCGCCCTGCAAGGCACGCACCGCCTGCCGCTCGACGGCAAGAACCTGGGCCAGGTCGACTTGACGGGCACGATCGATAATTTCCAGATCAACACCATCGGCCGCTATCTGCCGCTGCAAACGCCCGAGCACCTGCGTCACTGGCTGACGGGCGCGCTGGAAGGCGGCATGGCGCACGATGTCAGCCTGCGCCTGCGCGGCGAGCTCGAACATTTCCCCTTCAAGGCCGACACGCCCGCCCAGCGCAATCGCGGCGACTTCCGCGTGGCCGGCAAGATCGAGAACGGCACCCTGAACTATGCGCCCGGCGAATTTGCGGAGAGCGGCCCGCTGGCGGGCAAGGCGCCCCTGTGGCCGCAGGCGGAAAAGATCAAGGGCAGCTTCGTCTTCGAGCGGGCGCGCATGGAGATTCGCGGCGACACGGCCACCACGGGCGGCGTGGCATTGACGAATGTCAAAGCCGTGATCCCCGACCTGACCGTCTTCGACACCTTGCTCGATATCGACGGCAACGCGGCCGGCCCGATGCAGGAATTCCTCAAGTACGTGACGGCCAGTCCCGTGCTGGGCTGGATCGAGCATTTCACGGATGAAACGACGGCGACGGGCAACGCCAAACTGGCCCTCAAATTGCACTTGCCGATCGAGCGCATGCTCGAGTCGACCGTGCAGGGCAGCTTGCAGCTGGCGGGCAACGATGTGGTGCTGTTTCACGACATGCCGCCCGTGCTGGGTACGCAGGGCAAGATCGAATTCAACGAAAAGGGCGTCAACCTGAATGGCTTGAACGGCAGCCTGCTGGGCGGCCCGCTGGCCATTTCCGGCGGCACGCAGCCGGACAGTTCCATCCAGGTGAAACTGGCCGGCAACATGACCATCGATGGCTTGCGCAAGACGTATCCGGCGCCCGTGCTGCAGCGCCTGGCGAAACACTTGAACGGCGGCGCGCGCTACAGCGGACTGATCACGGCGCGCGACCACCAGGTGGTGGTCAATGTCGAGTCGCCGCTGACGGGCCTGGGCCTGGATTTCCCCGCTCCCCTGAAAAAGCCGGCCGGCGACAGCTTGCCCGTGAAATTCACCCTGACGGGCAATGCGGCCAACGGAGCGGGCCTGCGCACGGACGATATCCGCATCGCGTTGGGCTCCGGCATCGCCGCCCGCTACCAGCGCCAGAAGCAGGGCAAGGATGCCTGGCGCCTGGTGCGCGGCGGCATCGGCGTGAACGTGCCGGCACCGGAACCCGATAGCGGCATGATGCTCAACGTCAACATGAAAACGCTGGACGTGGACAGCTGGATCGCCGCCGGCGGCGAGATCGCGGGCAGCGCCACGGCGCCAGCCGATACGGGCGGCAGCGCCGACGACGATGCGCCCGATATCGCGCAATACGTGGTGCCGGACATGATGGCGGCGCGTGCCAGCGAACTGATGCTGGGCGAGCGCAAGCTGGAAAACGTGGTGGTCGGCGCCACGCACCAGAAGGATGTGTGGCAAGCCAATATTGATGCGAAACAAGTGTCCGGCTATGTGACGTGGCTGGAAACGCCGTCCGGCCTGGGCAAGATGACGGCGCGCCTGTCGTCGCTGATCATTCCGGAGTCGGCCGCCAACGACGTGAAGAATTTGCTGGAAGGTAAGAGCGGCGCCCAGTCGATTCCCTCGCTAGATATTGTTGCCGAGCAATTTGAACTGTTCAACAAGAAGATCGGCCGGTTGGAGTTGCAGGCGTATAACACCATGGCGGCGGGCGGGCGCGAGTGGCGCGTGGGCAAGCTGCAATTGTCGAACCCCGATGGCGCGCTGAGCGGTAGCGGCAAATGGGTCATCAAGGATGGGCAAAGCACGACCAGCCTGCGTTTCGGCCTCGATATCGTCGATGCGGGCAAGCTGCTCGACCGCTTCGGCTTTGCCGACACGGTGCGCCGCGGCAAGGGCCGCCTGAGCGGCGACATCGCCTGGAACGGCTTGCCGTATTCGCTAGACATTCCCACCCTGTCGGGGCAGATCGAAATGAATGTGGAATCGGGCCAGTTCCTCAAGCAGGACCCGGGCGCGGCCAAGCTGTTGGGCGTGCTCAGCCTGCAAGCCTTGCCCCGCTTGCTGAAACTCGATTTCCACGACGTGTTTTCCGAAGGCCTGGCCTTTGACGGCATCACGGCCAACGCCAGCATCAAGCGGGGCGTGGTGACCACCGACAACCTCAAGATGCACGGCGTGGCGGCCACCGTGCTGATGGATGGCATGGCCGATATCGCCAATGAAACGACGAACCTGCACGTGGTGGTGATCCCCGAATTTAACCTGGGCACAGGGCCGCTCGTGTACGCGCTGGCCGTCAATCCCGTCATCGGCCTGGGCAGTTTCCTGGCGCAATTGTTCTTGCGCGCCCCCGTGATGAAGGCGCTCACTTACCACATGCAGATCGCCGGCCCGTGGAAATCGCCCGTCGTGACCAAGCTCGATGGTGGTAAATTGGAACCTGTCGCCGCTCCTGCCGCTGCGGCGGCGGAGGCTGTGGCGAAATAGGCGCGGCGTTCGAATGGAGAATAGGTGGCAATGATGCATACAGTTGCAGCAATACAAATGATTTCCTCGCCGTCCGTGGAAGGCAACCTGGCCACGGCGCGCCGCCTGGTGGCGCAGGCCGCCGCCGCTGGCGCGCAGCTGGTGGTGCTGCCCGAATACTGGGCCATCATGGGTAAGCAGGAAACGGACAAGCTGGCCCATGCGGAACAGCCAGGCAGCGGCCCCATCCAGGATGGCATGGCGCAGATGGCGCGCCAGCACGGCATCTGGCTGATCGGCGGCACCTTGCCCCTGATTTCCGGCCAGGAGGGCAAGGTCTTGAACACCACGCTGGTGTACGACCCGCAAGGCGAGCCGGCCGGCCGCTACGACAAGATCCACCTGTTCGGCTTTACACGCGGCGCCGAGTCGTATAACGAATCGCGCACCATCGTGCCCGGTGCACAGGTGCGCTCGATCGAGACGCCGTTCGGGCGGGTCGGCCTGTCCATCTGCTATGACCTGCGTTTCCCCGAACTGTACCGCGCCATGGGCGATTGCGCGCTGATCGTCGTGCCGGCCGCGTTTACCCACACGACGGGCAGCGCCCACTGGGAAGTGCTGCTGCGCGCGCGCGCCATCGAAAACCAGTGCTATGTGCTGGCCTCGGCGCAGGGCGGCCTGCACCCGAACGGCCGGCGCACCTGGGGCCACAGCATGCTGATCGACCCGTGGGGTGAAGTGAAAGCCGTGTTGCCCGAAGGCGAGGGCGTGGTCAGCGGCGAGATCGACCTGGTGTTTTTGGCGGGCGTGCGCGAGTCGCTGCCGGCCCTGGCGCACAGGACGATGTGAATTGAATTGTGAGAAAGAGCCATGAATCCATTTGAACCTAATCTGTCCAGCCTTGCCGTGGCGCGCGATATCCTGCTCACGCCGTTCGGCCTGGACGAAGACAAGCTGTTGAAAGCCCTGGGCACGATGTTTACGCACAAGGTCGACTATGCCGACCTGTATTTCCAGTCGACCAAGAGCGAAGGCTGGAGCCTGGAAGAGGGCATCGTCAAGACGGGCAGCTTTTCCATCGACCAGGGCGTGGGCGTGCGCGCCGTGTCCGGCGACAAGACGGCCTTTGCGTATTCCGACGATATTTCCGAGCGGGCCCTGCTGGAAGCGGCGGCGGCCACGCGCACGATTGCGCGCGCGGGCGCCGGCAGAATCAAGATCGCGGGCCGGATGCAGCCGCAGGGCGGGCGCTCGCTGTACCTGCCCAACGATCCGCTCGCCTCGCTCGATGCCACGGCCAAGGTGCAGCTGCTCGAGCGCGTGGAAAAGATGGCGCGGGCGAAAGATCCCAGAGTGGTGCAAGTGATGGCGGGCCTGGCCGGCGAGTACGACGTGGTGCTGGTGCTGCGCAGCGACGGCGTGCTGGCGGCCGACATCCGCCCGCTGGTGCGCGTCTCGCTGACCGTGATCGCGGAACAGAACGGCCGCCGCGAGACAGGTTCGGCCGGTGGCGGCGGGCGTTTCAGCTATGACTATTTCAGCGATGCCGTGCTGGAACAATACGCGGCCGACGCCGTCAAGTCGGCCCTGGTGAACCTGGAAGCGCGCCCGGCGCCCGCCGGTCCCATGACCATCGTGCTGGGACCGGGCTGGCCCGGCATCCTGCTGCACGAGGCGATCGGCCATGGCCTGGAAGGCGATTTCAACCGCAAGGGCTCGTCCGCGTTTTCGGGGTGCATCGGCGAGCGCGTGGCGGCCAAGGGCGTCACCGTGGTCGATGACGGCACCCTGGCTGGCCGGCGCGGTTCCCTGAATATCGATGACGAGGGCAATCCCACGCAGTGCACGACCCTGATCGAGGATGGCATCCTGAAGGGGTACATCCAGGACACGATGAATGCGCGCCTGATGAAAATGCCCGTGACGGGCAATGCACGGCGCGAATCGTTCGCCCACCTCCCTATGCCGCGCATGACGAATACGTATATGCTGGGCGGCGACAAGGACCCGGGCGAAATCCTCGCGTCCGTGAAAAACGGCTTGTATGCCGTCAACTTCGGCGGCGGCCAGGTCGACATTACGAACGGCAAGTTCGTCTTCTCGGCCAGCGAAGCGTACATGATTGAAAACGGCAAGCTCAGCTACCCGGTGAAGGGCGCGACCCTGATCGGCAACGGCCCGGACGTGCTCAACCGCGTCTCCATGATCGGCAACGACATGCGCCTCGACTCGGGCGTGGGCGTGTGCGGCAAGGAAGGCCAAAGCGTGCCCGTGGGCGTGGGACAGCCGACCCTGCGCCTCGATGGCATCACGGTCGGCGGCACAGCCTGATTTTTTGGATACTGTGAGGCCAACGCGATTGTCGGATTACGCCCTCCGGGCCAATCCGGCCTACTTTCTCTGACATGGCGCTCGCGTAGGTCGGGTTAGCGCAAAGCGCGTAACCCGACACCACTGCCGGCCGCGTCAACACGGTTGTCGGATTACGCGTGGCTGCGCCCCGCTAATCCGACCTACGCTCCCGATTTTTCAGAATTTGTATTTCACCCCCGCACTGATGAAGCGTCCCGCCGCGCCCGCGTAGTCGAGCGGGTTGTAGCCCGTGGCGCCATAGGTCAGCGGGTCGAGCGGGGCGATCTTGTCGAACAGGTTTTGCACCGTCGCAAACACTTCCAGCTTGGGCGTGGCCAGCCAGCGGGCCGTCAGGTCCACCGTGGTGAACGAGGCGATGCGGCAGCCGCGCGGCGCGTCCGTGCCGTCGGCGAAATGCGTGGCGCAGCCGTCCGGATCATTTTTGAACAGCACGTTGTCGAGCGGCGCGCGGTAGTTGACGTTGGCCGTGACACGCCAGTTCTGGCGTTCCCAGGTGGCGCCCAGGTTGATGCGGTCGTCCGGCGTGCCCATGCAGTTGGACACATCGCAATTGCCATGCGTGCCGGCAAAATCGCGCTGCGTGCCATCCTGTTCCGTGCGCAGCCATTTATACAGGTGCGTCCACTTCAGGTCGAAGGTCAGGCTGCCGTAGCCGCTGTCCAGGTTGAAGCGCTGGCGCGCGTCGATATCGATGCCGCGCACCGTCGTTTGCGCCGAATTCACATAGTTGGCCAGCACGGCCGTGATGGCGCCGGGATCGCCGGGAATGCCCGTGGCCGTGGACGGGTCGCGCGCCACATGGCCTTCCGCGATGGCGGTGTCCGTTTGCTCCTGGTTGATTTCATTCTTGCGGCGGATTTGCCACAGGTCCACGGAAATACTGCTGCGCGGCAGCGGATCCCACACGGCGCCCACGGAATAGCTGCGCGAGCGCTCTGGCGACAGTTTCGGATTGGGCGAGGTGATGACGGCGATGGAGGCGGGATCGCATGCCACTTCCACACCCAGCGCACAGCGCAGCGGATCGCTGGCGGTGGCAAACGCGGCCAGACCGCCGACGCCGTTTTCCGCGGCGCTGGGCGCGCGGAAACCCTTGGCGAAGGTGCCGCGCAGCGCCAGTTCGCGCACGGGCGTCCATTTCACGCCCACTTTCGGCGTGTAGGAATTGCCCACGTCCGTGAAATGGTCGGCGCGCAGGGCGCCTGACAGCTCCAGGTTTTTCAGCACGGGCGCCAGCACTTCGGCATAGATGGCCGAGGCGTTGCGGCTGCCCTTGTAGGCGGAATAGCCAAGGCCAATGATATTGCCCCGTTCCGTGCCCGTGGTGGGCTTGAGTTCCGTCGCTTCGTGGCGGAATTCCGCGCCCACGGCCACACCGAGGCCGCCGCCGTCGAGTTTGGCCACCTCGCGGCTGGCCTTGAAGTCGATCTGCGCGATATGCGTCTTGGCGTCGTTCGAGATGCGCGGCGACAGGGCCGCGTACAGCTCGCGCGAATTGAGGCCCGCGTTTTCCGCGATGCGCCACAGGCTGCCGGCCGGCAAGGCCGCATACGCGGGATTCAGGCTGGCCCGCTCCACATTGGCGGCAGTCGGGTTGAGCAGGGCGAAGGCGACGTCTCGCTGCAGGTAGCCGCCTTGGTCGTTCGAGACCTTGTTTTGCGAATACAGCAGCGCGCTGTCGATGTCCCAGCCCGCCACAGCGCCCTTGATGCCGGCGACAAAGCGCGTGAAGGTGGAATCGACTTCCGACGTGCGCGGACCCACGTCGGCCGCCAGGTAGCGCAGTCTTGCCGCCGTGCCGAAATACGGGTTGTCCGGGTGGCTGGCGCCCAGCGACACGCCCGCATTGCTGACGGGGCCGCCCGGATAGCCGACCGAACCGCTGACTGTCGAGGGTGTGGTGGCCGAGTTCGATTCGCTGTGATACAGGTTCAATTCGGCATACGTTTGCAGTGCTGGCGTCAGTTGCCAGGCGGCGCGGCCGAAGAAATTGATGTTCTTTTGCTTGGGCTGGATCTGGCCGTATTGCTGCGCGGCATCGGTCAGGCATCCGCCGCCCGGGTCGCCCTGCGGATGCGTGGTGAAGTTGCCGCAGGCGGCGGCGGGGAAGGTGCGCGTAAAACCCACGCCGGCCAGGTTACCGCGGTTGTAGTAGTCGAGTGTGTCGGGATTGCGCACATTGCCGTTGACGGCGCTGCCGGCCGCGTTGTTGGTGGTGATGGCACCCGCGCCGCTGAGGGTTTCCTGCGCGCTGAAGCCCAGGTCGCGCAAGTCGCTGCGGCCCACGGCGCCCCGTCCGGCCCGGTCGCGGTTCCAGATGGCGGCCTTTTCGCTGTACTCGAGGTTCAGCAGCACGTTGTAGCGGTCGCTGTCGATGTCGCCGAAGCCGTGCGTGATGGCGGCGCGCGCGTCGCGCCCGTCCCACTCCTTCGTCTTGCCGTAATTGCCTTTGATGGCCGTGCCCTGGTAGTCGCGCCGCAGGATCACGTTGACCACGCCGGCGATGGCGTCCGAACCGTAGATGGCCGAGGCGCCATCCTTGAGGATTTCCACCCGTTCCACCGCTTCCAGGGGAATGATGTTCAGGTCGGCGAACACTTTCTGGCCATCGTCGGCCAGGCCATACGGCGCCACGCGGCGCCCGTTCAGCAGCACCAGGGTCGAGGCCGTGCCCAGTCCGCGCAGCGACACGCCGGAAGCGCCGGCGGCAAAGCCGTTGCCGAAGGTGGTGGGCACGGAGCCCTGGTTGTCGACAGCCAGGGTCTGCAGCAGTTCGGCCACGCTGGACTTGCCCGATTTCTCAATGTCGGCCGCGTTCAGGGTTTGCACGGCCGACGCCGTTTCCGCCTGCGCGCGGCGGATGTTCGAGCCGGTGATTTCCACGCGGGCAATGGGAGCCGCTTCCTGTGCCAGGACGGGCAGGGCGAACAGGGCGCTGGCCAGGGCCAGGCCCATGCGTGGTGGTGAAAGCAGGGATGGATGGGCGGATTTTTTGTAGATCATGCGATTCTCCAAGGTCAGACGGAAAAAGGTGAGGTGCAGCTTGCAGTCTTGGCTGTGCGGGCCTGCTGGCATTCGATCTACATCAGTAGTGCGCCGTTTACCATCGTCAAAACGGGCTGGCGTGGCGTGCGCGCCACGGCGGCCACAGCGTTGGTCGCCTGCCGATGCGCATCGGCAGCGCGCAACTTTTTATGCTTTTTGAGGTATTTTTCAGTGTAAAACGGCTGCGGTATGCGGCTTTGCCGACAAATATGCTTGCCAACCCGCGCAATTTAGGTTTATAGTCGTTCATCACTTACGGATGAACTCGCATGTTCGCTCGCCACTTTTTTACCGCTTATTTTTACTTTAGCAATTCCAACCCAAAGGCGGTGGAGTAGCGGTCGGTTCACGTAGCAGCAAAAAACGAGATCCCAGCAAATTCTAAAAAACCGCCACTGATGGCGGTTTTTTTTTACCCAGATGTTTTACCCTTCCTTAAATTTTGGAGAAAATGATGCCCCGCACCGATGATTTGCGAATTCGCGAAATGAAGGAATTGACCCCGCCGTCCCACCTGATCCGCGAATTCGCCTGCTCGGAGCAAGCCGAACAGACCGCCGCCAGCGCCCGCATTGCCCTGCACCGTATCCTGCACGGCCAGGACGACCGCCTGATGGTGGTGATCGGGCCTTGCTCCATCCACGATACCAAGGCGGCGATGGAATATGCGCGCCTGCTGGTCAAGGAGCGCGCGCGTTTCGCGGGCGAACTGGAAATCGTCATGCGCGTCTACTTCGAGAAACCGCGCACCACGGTGGGCTGGAAGGGCTTGATCAACGATCCGTACATGGACAACAGCTTCCGCATCAACGACGGCTTGCGCATGGCGCGCGAACTGTTGCGCGATATCAATGAGCTGGGCTTGCCAGCCGGTACCGAGTTCCTCGACGTCATCAGCCCGCAATACATCGCCGACCTGATCAGCTGGGGCGCCATCGGCGCGCGCACGACGGAGTCGCAGGTGCACCGCGAGCTGGCGTCCGGACTGTCGTGCCCGGTCGGCTTCAAGAATGGCACGGACGGCAATGTCAAAATCGCCGTGGAAGCCATCAAGGCCGCCTCGCAGCCGCACCATTTTCTTTCCGTCACGAAGGGCGGCCACTCGGCCATCGTCTCGACCAACGGCAACGAGGATTGCCACATCATCTTGCGCGGCGGCAAGACGCCAAACTACGACGCGGCCAGCGTGGACGAGGCCTGCAAGGCCATCGCGGCGCAGGGACTGGCGGCGCGCCTGATGATCGACGCCTCGCATGCGAACAGCTCGAAAAAACCGGAAAACCAGATCCCCGTGTGCGCCGACATCGCCAGCCAGGTGGCCGGCGGCGATGGCCGCATCGTCGGCGTGATGGTGGAGTCGCACCTGGTGGCGGGGCGCCAGGATTTGATCCCGGGCAAGGACTTGATCTACGGCCAATCCGTCACGGACGGCTGCATCGACTGGAGCGCCAGCGTGGCCGTGCTGGAAAACCTGGCGGCGGCCGTCAAGCAGCGCCGCTTGCAGGGCGACGCGGAATAAGGTGGCGCGCAGCATGAAAAAAAGCCCGGAAAGCTAAGCTTTCCGGGCTTTTCAGTTTTCAGCTGGTATCAGTTATACAACAGCTTAAAACTTGTACGTGGCGCGCACGTAGAAAGTACGGCCCAGCGGATCGGCGTAACGCGGATCGTAGCCGGACTGGAAGGTGCCGATCTGGTTACTGAACGGTGGATCTTCGTTCAGCAGGTTTTTCACGCCCACGGTGACTTCGGTATTCTTGAAGCCCGAGTACGCGCCCGACAGCGACCATACCGAGTAAGCCTTGACGCTTTGCTCGAATTGCGGATCGACATAGTTCTGGTCGCGGTAGCCGCTCATGTACTTGTTCGACAGCGTGGCGTTCCATTTGTCCAGATTCCATTGCAGGGAGGCATTATGTCTCCAGCGGAATACCGGTGCATTGTCGCCATACACGCCCACGTTTTGCACGAATTCGCCGCCGCGTTCGTTCTGGTACTCGTACTTCTGCACCCAGGTGCCATCGAAGTTGAACGTGAAGTTGCCGTACTGGCTGCGTGGCAATTTCCAGTTCAGGCCCAGGTCGATGCCCGAGGTGTGCATTTCGCCCAGGTTGCCCAGGGTGGCCAGCACATAATCGAGCTTGCCGTCAGCGGTGTAGATGAAGTTGCTTTGATACTTGGCATAGTTGTCGAACAGGGTCTGTTCGGCCACGGTGCCGATCTTGTCGCGCAGCTTGATCTGGAAGTAATCGAGCGAGACGGTCAGCGATTTCGTTGGCTCGATGACGATACCGGCGCTGAAGGTTTTCGATTTTTCCGGGCCTACGTCCGGATTGCCGCCCGAACGGATGTATTGCTGCGCGCCGCAGGCCACGTTGCTGTTGGCGCCAGGAATCGGTACGCCGCCTGGGCACAGGCGTGGATCGTCGTACTTGTTGGCCGTGAAGGTCTTGGTTTGCGGACCATGCAGGTCATACAGCGTTGGCGCGCGGAAACCTGTGTTGTAGGAGCTGCGCAGCAGTACCTGGCTCGTTGGCTGCCAGCGTACGCCGACTTTCGGGTTGAAGCTGCCGCCGACGTCGTTGTAGTGGTCATAACGGGCTGCCAGCGACAGTTCCAGGTCTTTCACGACAGGAATGCTCAGTTCCGAGAAGATGGCGGAGATGTTGCGGCTGCCCGACTGGTTCTGCGCTTCGGCGTAGCCGGAGCTCGATGCCTGGCCGGCCAGGTCGCGGTTCACGTTGTATTCGGCCTTGTCGTTGCGGAATTCCGTACCGACGGCGAAACCGACTGCGCCAGCCGGCAGGTTGAACAGCTCGCGGCTGATCTTCGCGTCGACCGCGGTGCTGGTCATCTTCGCGCTCAGGTATTCGCCTTTCAGGACGGAATCCTTCAGGTACGCTTCGCCGGCGGCGCTTTGGTCGCCGAACGGGTTCAGGATGCCATTGCCGATGCCGTCGATGATGCGCTGGTCATTCAGGTAGCCGCCCGTGAAGGCGCTGGTGGCCTTGCTGACGGAGTAGCTCAGGCCGACGTTGTAGTCCCACGCGCCCAGAACGCCTTCCGAAGCCAGTACCAGGCGGTCCGAGGTGCTGGTGTCGAAGCCGCTGCGCTGGCCCGACGCCACTGGACGCCAGCTGATGTCCAGCGGTTCGCCCGACAGGCCAGCCACGGCTGGCACGCCGCCGCTGCCGCCTGGGTAGTACGGCGAGCTCGACGACATGAGGATGCCGATGTTCGACATCGGCGGCGGCGAGATGCGCGCTTCGTTGGTGCTGCGCGAGTGCAGGTATTCGATGGTGGCCAGGTGATCCTGGTTCAGCTTGAAGCTGGCTTTGCCCAGGAAGGATTCCTGCTGGGTTTTCGGAATGGCCTGGATGAATGGTGTGACATCCATGGCGCAGGTGCTCTTGCCCGAGGTATTCTTGTACAGGTTTTCACCCACGCAACCGCCGGCGAAGGCCGGGTTGCCGATCAGGCCATTGCCCGTATCGTAGAAGTTGGCCGGGAAGGTGGTGCCGCTCAGATTATCCACGCCCTTGCTCGGGATGTAGCCGCTCTTCGAGAAGGAACGGTCGGCCGTGCTCAGCGCCGCCTGGCGATGCACGTCGACAACGCCGAAGACGTTGAAGCCATCTTTGTTCAGGTCGCCATAACCGCCGGACAGGTTCAGGCGCGACTCGTCGCCGCCGCCTGCTTTCTGTGGCTCGTAATGTTCGACCGTGACGGAACCGCCTTTGACGGAACGCTTGGTGATGAAGTTGATCACGCCGCCGATGGCGTCCGTGCCGTAGATCGCGGAGGCGCCGTCACGCAGCACTTCGACACGCTCCAGGGCAGAAATAGGGATGATGTTCAGGTCGACGGACGAACCGTTGAATGGGTGGCTGGCGATACGGCGGCCGTTCAGCAGGACCAGGGTCTTGTCGCCGCCGATGCCGCGCAGGTCGGCGACGGACTGGCCGCCCGTGCCCGAACCGACGGATTGCGAGCTGCTTTGCGAGCTCTGATTCATGGAAATGGTGGACAGGACTTCCTGCGCCGTCGTCAAGCCTTGCTTGGCGAAATCGTCAGCCTTGATCGAGGTGATCGGCAGCGCTGTCTCCGATGCCAGGCGCTTGATGCTCGAACCCGTGACTTCCACGCGTTGCATGGTGCCATCTGTTGTTTCTTGTGCATATGCGGCGTGCATGCCCAGGGCCAAACTGCCAGCAAACATCAGGCGCAGCGACCGCGATATTACATTTTCTATCATCATCTGAAATTCCTTGTTATTGTGATAAAGGCGGCAATTATTTTGAAATAACTTGTTGCTTACTAACAATTTATTTGCCTTTTTACAAATCCACCAATGAAAATTCTGTAAATTTTCTGGGCCCTCATCAAAACATTCACGATTCAGATTGTCAATTTCGCGCAGACTTTTTGGACGAAATGCAACATATTGCTATTTTTTTTGCATTACTTCAGGAATAAAATATCGCCAACCCTTGTCAGGCGCACTCATGCGCGTAAAATAAAACGGCGCACAGCATCGCTGCTGGCGCCGTCTTTCGTGCTGCAGGCAAACGCTTGTCAGCGCCGCCCCGTTGATCCCTGTTTCAGCCCATCTCCCTTAAAACGTATAGCTGCCGCGCAAGTACCAGGCGCGCCCGATCGGGTCCGTGTAGCGCGGGTCGTAGCCTTTCTGGAACAAGGTGCCCTGGTTCGAGAACGGCGGTTCCTTGTCGAACAGGTTTTTCACGCCGGCCGTCAGCAGCAAGCCTTTCCACGCGTAGCTGCCCGACACGTTCAGCAGGCTGTACGACGGCACATCGTGGCGGAACTGCGGATCCACCTGGTTCTGGTCCGTGTAGCCGGACTTGAACGATTGCGACACGGTGGCGCCCCAGTTGCCCATGCGCCAGTTCAGGGCCGCCGTATGTTTCCAGCGGAACACAGGATTGTTGTCCGCGTAGCGGCCCACATTGGCGATGAATTCGCCGCCGCGCTCGTTCTGGTAGTCATACTTGTGCGTCCACGTGCCATCGACCGACACGCTGAAATCGCCATACGCGCCACGGCCCAGGCGTGCATTCAGGCTGACGTCGATGCCGTCGGTTTTCACTTCGCCGAGGTTGTCGTTCAAGTCCAGGATGGCGTAGGGCGAACCATCGGGATTGCGCAGGAACAAGGCCTTGTATTTTTCGTAGTTGCCGAAGATCGATTGTTCGGGCAACGAGGAAATCTTGTCCTTCAGGTGGATGTTCCAGTAATCGATGGCCACCGTGACTTCCTTGACGGGTTCGAGCACGAGGCCGAAGGCGAAGGTGGTGGATTTTTCCGGTTTCAGCTTTTCATTACCGCCTTGCAGCTTGAATTGTTGCAAGTCGCAATCGCGCAGGGGATTGGCGCCCGGCTGCGGCACGCCGCCCGGGCAGAGGATGGGGTCGTCGTAGGAATCGTTGGTATCGTTCTTTGACGGCGGCGCATTCTTTTCAAACAGGGTGGGCGCGCGGAAACCCGTGCTGGCGGAGCCGCGCAGCACCAGCGCGCTGCTGGCCTGGTAGCGCAGGGCCAGCTTCGGATTGGTGGTGCTGCCCACGTCGCTGTAATGGTCGAAGCGGGCGGCCAGCTGCACTTCCAGGTCCTTGATCAGCGGCAAGTTAACTTCGCCGAAGACGGCCTGGATCGTGCGCGAGCCGCTCTTCGACAGCGAGCCGGACAGGCCGGAACTGGTGGCCTGGCTGGCGATATCGCGGTTGACGTTGAAGTCGGCTTTTTCACGCCGCAGTTCGCCGCCCAGTGCGATGGCCAGCGGGCCGCCGGCCAGCTGCATCAGTTCGCGGCTGCCCTTGATGTCGAAGCCCGTCGTGGTGACCTTGGCATTTTGTACCTCGCCGCGCAGGGCGGTGCTGTCCAGGTAAGCCTTGCCGGCCGCATCCTGCATGCCGAACGGGTTCAGGATGCCATTGAGCACGCCAGCGGCAAAGCCCGCATCCTGCACATAGCCACCCGTAAATTTCTCGGACGACTTGCTGATGGCATGGCTCAGGCCCGTCTTGTAGTCCCAGCCGGCCAGCTCGCCTTCGAGGGCCAGCACCAGGCGGTCCGCCTTGCCGTCCGAATCGATCTGCCGCTGGCCCGCTTCCACGGGACGCCAGTTGACGCTCAGCGGCTGACCCGACAGGCCTGGCTGGGCCGGCACGCCGCCCGCATTGCCCGGATAGTATTTGCTGGTAATGGGCAGAATCAGGCCCGTTTGCGGCGGCGGCGCCGTGCGTGCCTTCACCTTGTTTTCCGAATGCAGATATTCCAGCGTCGCCAGATGGCCGCCGCCCAGCTTGAAGGCGCCCTTGCCGAAGAAGGCCACTTGCTCCTGCGCCGGCAAGTCGTCGATCTGCCGCGTGTAGTCCTGGCGGCAGGTGCCGTTGGCCGCCGCGACCGACAGGGGCAGGTTGCAGCCCGTGGCCGCGTAGGGATTGCCGGCCAGGCCCGCGCCGCCGTTGGCCGCCGCATCGAAGTAGTTGCCGGGGAAGGTGGTGCCGCTGGTCAGCGACAGGCCCCGCTCGGGATTGATGCCCGTCTTGGAAAATTCGCGGTCCTGCGAGGTGAGCACATTTTGCTTGTGGTAGTCGACCACGCCGAAGATATTGTAGCCGTCCGTGTCGAGCTTGCCGAAACCCGTCGACAGGTTGATGCGGTGCTCGCCGCCGCCTTTGTGTTCGGGTGCGACGACCTCGGCGGTAATATTCGTGACGTTGACGGAGCGCTTGGTGATGAAGTTGATGACGCCGCCGATGGCGTCCGTGCCGTAGATGGCCGAGGCGCCGTCGCGCAGCACTTCGACGCGCTCCAGCGCGGCAATCGGGATGATGTTCAGGTCGACGCTGGCGCCGTCATACGGATGGTTGGCGATGCGCCGGCCATTGAGCAGCACCAGGGTCTTGTCGCCGCCCAGGCCGCGCAAGTCGGCGCTGGCCTGGCCGCCCGTGGGCAAGCCGCTGGTATTGCCGCCGACGGCATTGCCGCTGCCCATGCTGGAAGAATTCGAGGGTATCTTGCTGAGCACTTCCTGGGCCGTCGTCAAGCCCTGTTTGGCGAAATCCTCGGCCTTGAAGATGGACAGCGGCGTGGCCGTTTCCGAGACGAGGCGCTTGATGGAGGAACCGGTGACTTCGACGCGCTGCATGGTGCTCGTATCGCTGACTTCTTGTGCCTGCGCCTGCTGGCTGAACAGGCTGGCGGCAAGGCCGCCGGCGCAGATCAAACGGATGGAACGGGACAAGCGTGTTTCTCTGATCATGTTCAAGACTCCTGGAAAAGCGGTTGGCTAAAAGGGCAAGAACGGCCGCGCTGGTTGGCGCACCGAGAATATTAAAAAGTATTTATATCTTTTCAACCGAGCCACTGTAATGATCCGCAAAAGTCCTTGTCAACATGGCAAACGGCTTTGTGTGCTTAAACAACGTAGTGCGTCATTGGTACTGATTTAAAACAAAGAAGGTGCATTTTGTGCCGCATTGGCGAGGAAAACGGCCGTGCCCAATGCGGGCTTCGGGTAAGTAAAATAAAAACGCCCGCTGCGGTGCAACGGGCGTTGGCGTGACTGGCATGGCGATAGTGACTTGCGCCTGCGCCGGGGCTTAGAAGAATTTGTAGCTGGCGCCCAGTTTGAAGTAGCGGCCGATGGCGCCGCTGGCATCCATCGGGTTGTAGCTCATGCCGCCATAGGTCAGCGGGTCGAGCGGGGCGATCTTGTCGGTCACGTTGTTAATCGAGGCAAACAGTTGCAGCTGTTTGTTGACGTTCCAGCGGCTCGACAGGTCGAGCGTGGTGAACGAGGCCAGCTTGCAACCGTTCGGCGCCGGCGTGCCGTCGGCCAGCTTGGACGCGCATGGCTTGCCTTCAAACAGGATATTCTTCATGTCCGAACGGTAGTTCAGCACGCCGCTGACGTTCCAGTTGCCCAGGTCCCACGAGCCGGTGAGGTTGATCTTGTCCTTCGGC
This sequence comes from Janthinobacterium goodfellowi, assembly GCF_051380695.1. Taxonomy (NCBI): domain Bacteria; kingdom Pseudomonadati; phylum Pseudomonadota; class Betaproteobacteria; order Burkholderiales; family Oxalobacteraceae; genus Janthinobacterium; species Janthinobacterium goodfellowi. The sequence continues at coordinate 165,886 of NZ_JBNYXN010000004.1, forward strand.
GTGCCGGCGCAGTTGGAGGTATCGCAATTGCCGTGTGTGCCGGCGAACTGGTAGCGCACGGTGGCCGACTCGGCCCGCACCCACGAAGCGATGTGGGTCCAGGTCAGGCCGAACGTGGCGCGGCCGTAGTCGCCCAGGCGCACGCGCTGCTTGACGTCCAGGTCGATACCCTTGATCTCCGTGTAGCTGGAGTTGCGGTACGGCGCCTTGGTAATCAGCAAGGTACCCGTGTTCGGCACCACCACGCCATTGATGGTCAGGTTGTTGTCGGCGCGGACGGCCGTCGGCAGGGCGGCCGCTTCGTTGTACGGCAGCGGGTTGATCTCGTTTTCACGCTTGATCTTCCAGGCATCGAGCGACAGGCTGGTATCGTTGAACGGATCCCACACGAGGCCCAGGGTGTAGCCCTTGGACTTTTCCGGCTTCAGGCTCGGGTCGCCGATCTTGACGGCCGCCACCTGCAGTTCGCAATCGCTGGCATTGGCGCCTGGCAAACGGGTGCCGCCCGGGCAGCGCACGGGATCGCTCACGGTCGAGGTACCCGTCGATTGCGAATTGGCATTGCTTTCCGCCGGTCCTGGCGCGCGGAAGCCTTCCGAATACGTGCCGCGCACGGCGAAGGTCTTCAGCGGCGTCCACTTGGCGCCCAGCTTCGGCGTGGTTGACGAGAAACGGTCATATTTGTCGTAACGCAAGGCGCCCGACAGTTCCACCGTCTTGATCACGGGCGCCAGCACTTCGAAGAACACGGCCGAGACCTTGCTGTCGCCCTTGGCCGCCACATAGCTGGAGTTAATGGAACCGTCCTGCGTGCCCGACAGCGAAGGATTGTCGAGCTTGTCGCGGCGGTGTTCCGCGCCCACGGCCAGGCCCATGGCGCCGCCCGGCAACTGCATCAGCTCGCGCGATGCCTTGAAGTCGATGATGTCGAGCTTGGTGGTGGAATCGGAAGTGGCGTTCGTCACCATGGCTGCGTACAGCGAGGCGGGGTTCTTGTTCGCCTGCGCGCCGATGTAGTACGGGAAATACTTGCTGTTCGGATTGCCCAGCGCATCCTTGACGACGGCCATGTTCAGCATATTGCTGTAATCGAGGTGCAGCTTCGATTCCGAATGCGTGTAGCCGGCATCGTAGTCCCAGCCCATGGCGTTGCCCTTGACGCCGAGCACGATGCGGTTGAACTCGTTGTTGGCCTGGCGCGTGCTGGCGCCCACGTCGAAGGCCTGGTAGCGCACGCGCACCGGCACGCCGTACGGATTTTGCGGATGGTTGGCGGCCAGCACGATGGTGGTGCCGGCGCCGGAACCGTAGTTGACGACGCCAGTCGGGCTGGTGGCATTCGGCGGGAAGGCGATGGTCGGCGTAATCGATGGCGGGATCAGGGTGAAGGCCGTATCGCGCTTCGAGTAGCCCGCTTCCGCATACACCTGGGTATCGGCATTGACTTGCCAGGTGCCGCGCGTGTACAGGTTGATCGATTCGATCTTCGGCTGCATCGAGCGGAACTGGTCGTGGTGCCACAGGCAGCCGCCCTTCGGATCTTGCGGCGAAGACACGGACAAGCTGGCGCAGCCGGGCAGGGACACATAGTTGTTGGTGACGGGGTCGCGGATCAGGCCCGTCGGCGCGGCATTCGCGTCGTTGTTGCCGTTGATGTAGCCGCCGGCGAACTGGGTGTTGATCGCATAGCCATACGGACGCAGGTCGGCCTTGCCTATCCATTTGCGGCCGGCGCGGTCATTGTTCATCAGCATGTCCGATTTGCTGTACTCGGCATTGAGGACGAAGTTGAATTTATCCGTATCCAGGTTGCCCTTGCCGAAGGTCAGCGAGGCGCGGTGCTGCTTGGCGTCGCTGTCGCCGGAGATGCCTGTGTCGCCCTTCAGGGTCAGGCCTTCGAAGTCCTTGCGCAGGATGATGTTGACCACGCCGGCGATGGCGTCCGCGCCGTAGGTCGACGATGCGCCATCCTTGAGGATTTCGATGCGCTCGACGATCTGCATCGGCACGGTGGACAGGTCGGTAAAGCTCTTCTGGCCGTCATCGGCGCGCGCGAACGGCGCCATGCGGCGGCCATTGAGCAAGACGAGGGTCGAGGTGGCGCCCAGGCCGCGCAGCGAGATGGCCGTGGAGCCGGCGGCAAAGCCGTTGCCGAAACCCGTCGGCAGCGAACCGGCGCCATCGGCGGTCAGGGTTTGCAGGTATTCGGCGACGGTGGCCTTGCCCGATTTCATCAAGTCGTCGCGGGTGATGACTTGTACCGGCGATGCGGTCTCGGCCGTGGCCCGTTTGATGCTCGAACCTGTAATTTCCACGCGTTGTACATTGGCGTCCTGCGCCATTGCCGGCACAGCCATCATGCCCAGGCTGACCGCTGCTACGCTGCCCGAAAAAATCAGGCGTACGGAGCGGGACATAACTGTTTCCATCATCATTCTCGAAACTCCGAAAAAAGCGAGGTTGGCGTTTTTAAGGCACAACGTCGCTAGTCTAAAAAAGATTGCTGCGTCGGCAATCGCTGTGGATCAAGCGGCAAATTGTGAATTGCCGCCACTGATAAGACCATTTGCCATGAAACATTGTCAACGCGCACATGTAACCTTTCATCATGGAAACAACAGTGTTTTTATAATGTTCGGATGTTTTTATATTGGCAATTATTTTAATGTTGCGCTGCGTTATGCGTTTTCTGCCGCCTGATTGAAAACGCGCTCATTCATGGACGTAAGGGTTTCTACCAATGCGCTTATTCGCGGCGTCGCCCAGGCGATGTTGCGATGCGGAAAATTTCCCCGGTGGCGCGGGTGGGTGTTGCTGCGCACGCGACAAGTGCCGCGGCTTTTCGCCCGGCATGCAAAATATGCGTTATCGTTACGCGTTTTCCAGCGCGTCAATTCACCGGCGGGGCTGGTGGCGAACAAGGCATAGATCTTGCGAGGATGGACTGGTTTTGGCGGTGGAATCCTGTATCCCAGGGGGAAGCCAGTACAAGCGCACCAATACGGTGCGACAGATAATCGAGATGAAGGGTATTACATGAAGTCACCATGGATGCGGCGCATGGCGCTGCTCGCCTGCCTGGCCACCCTGCCGCTGGCGGCCGTGGCCGTTGACGCCGCCCCCGCGGCTGCGCCGGTCAAAACCTTGCGCTATATCCTGCCGGCCGCCGAGACGGGCTTCGATCCGGCCACCGCGCGCGACCTGTATTCGAACCACATCACGCAGGCCGTCTTCGACACCCTGTACACCTATGATTACCTGGCGCGCCCCGTCAAGGTGGTGCCCGGCGCGGCGGCCGCCATGCCGGAAGTGTCCGCCGATGGCAAGACCTACACCATCCGCCTGAAAAAAGGCATCCTGTACACGCCCGACGCCGCGTTCGGCGGCAAGCGCCGCGAACTGACGATGGCCGACTACGTGTATTCGTGGAAGCGTTTGTTCGACCCGCGCCTGGCGTCGCCGCACAGCTGGCTGTTCGAAGGCAAGGTGGTGGGCCTGGACGACCTGGCGAAGGACGCGGCCAAGGCGAACAAGCTCGATTACAGCAAGAAGGTGGCGGGCCTGGAAATCCTCGACCCGTACACCCTGCGCATCTCGCTGACCAAGACCGATTTCAATTTCCCCATGATCCTCGCCTACGTGCCGACGGCCGCCGTGGCGCGCGAAGTGGTGGAAAAATACGGCGACGTGAAGGGCGAAGTGGGTTCGAATCCCGTCGGCACCGGCTACTACACCCTGGGCGAATGGACGCGCGGCAACCGCATCGTCCTGAACCGCAACCCGCAGCACTTGCCGGAAACGTGGAATTTCATGGCCGGCGACGACCCGGACGACCAGCGCATCGTGCGCCAGATGCAGGGCAAGCGCATTCCCGCCATCGACCGCATCGAAATTACCGTGATGATCGAAGATCAGTCGCGCTGGCTGTCGTTCCAGAGCGGCGGCACGGACGTGTTCTGGCTCGACGGCCCGCTGGCGCCGAAGGCGTTGCTGAACGGCAAGCTGCGTCCCGAGCTGGCGGAGAAGGGCGTGCAACTGTCGCGCCTGCTGGACCCGGAAATCAGCTATTACTACTGGAATATGGAAGACTCGACCCTGGGCGGCTTCAGCAAGGAAAAGATCGCCCTGCGCCGCGCCATTGCCATGGCGCACAATATCGACGAGGAAATCCGCATCATCTGGAATGGCCAGGCCAAGCGCCTCGACTATCCGATCCCTCCGGGCGTGGTGGGCTACGACCCGCACTATAAATCCCTGCTGCAATACGATCCCGTGCTGGCCAACAAGCTGCTCGATAAATTCGGCTACAAGAAGGGCGCCGATGGCTGGCGTACCTTGCCGGATGGCAAGCCGCTGCTGATCCGCTACGCTTCGCGCAACGAAGCCAATGGCGTGCTGCAGGCGGAAATGTGGCGCAAGACGTACAACTCGCTGGGCATCCGCATGGAAAACGACCGCATGATCTTTTCCGATATCTTGAAGACGGAAAAGCAGTGCAAGATGCAGACGCGCACGGCGCCGTGGCTGGCCGACTATCCGGACGGCGACAACTTCATGCAGCTGTTCTACGGCCCGAACACGCACCAGAACAACAACGGCTGCTACCAGGACCCCGAGTACGATAAATGGTACGCGGCCAGCCAGGCCATGCCGGCCAGCCCCGAGCGCGACGCGCTGTTCCACAAGATGGCACGCCGCCTGGAAGTCAATGCGGGCGCCCTGATCGGCTATGCGCGCTACCGCAACATGCTGGCGCAAAAGTCGGTGCTCGGCTACAAGAAGCACCCTATCCTGTTCCAGGAATGGGCGTATATGGATATCGACAGCACGGGCACGCCAGTGGCGCCGGTTGCCGACTCGGCTAAAAAATAAGCGCGGCCGCTTATAACACCATATACAACAAGGAATCATTATGTTTGCTTATATCCTGCGCCGCTTGTGGCAGATGCTGCCCACCATGCTGGGCGTCGTCCTGCTGGTGTTTATCCTGTTCAACTGGGTGGGCGGCGATCCCGCCTACATCCTGGCCGGCAAGATGTCGAGTGCGGAAAGCATCGCCAACATCCGCCGCCAGCTCGGCGTCGACCAGCCATACTATGTACAGCTGTGGATCTTCATCAAGCAGATCGTCACGTTTGACTTCGGCCAGAGCTGGGCGACCGGCGAGTCCGTGTCGCACATCATCACCTCGCGCCTGGGGCCGTCGATGATGGTCTTGATCCCGCTGACCGTGCTGGAAACGTTCTTCGGCGTGGCGCTGGCGCTGGCCATCGCCTTCGTGCGCGGTTCGCTGACGGACCGCATGGTGATGATCGCCTGCACAGTGGGCATGTCGATTTCCATCCTCGTCTACATCATCGTCTTCCAGTACGGCTTCGCCTACAAGCTGGGCCTGTTCCCCGTGCAGGGCTGGGGCGACAGCTTCTGGGAAAACCTGCTGCGCTATTCGACTCTGCCGATCCTGATCGGCCTGGCCGTGTCCATCGCGCCGACCCTGCGCCTGTTCCGCACCTTCGTGCTGGACGAGGCGAACCAGGATTACGTGCGCACGGCGCGCGCCAAGGGCCTCAAGGAAGGCCGCATCATGTGGGTCCACGTGCTGCGCAACGCCGGCATTCCCATCATTACCTATGTGATGTCGAACTTGCCGGCCCTGCTGATCGGCGCTTTCCTGCTCGAGCGCTTCTTCGGCATCCCCGGCATCGGGCGTGAAGTGATCCTGGCCGTCGAGCGCAGCGACTTTCCGGTGATCAAGGCGATCACCGTGTATGTTGCCGCCGCCACCATGCTCTTCAACCTGCTCACCGACCTGCTGTACCAGGCGGTCGATCCTCGCGTACAACTGAAGTAGAAAGAGACGATGTCGAAACCTCATACATCGCCCGGCCTGTGGGCCCTGGCGTGGCGCCGTTTGCGCGGCGACAAGATTGCAATGGTATCGCTGGCCGTGGTCGGCGCTTTTTTCCTGCTGGTGCTGGCGTCCGCCAGCGGCCTGGTGGCGGCGAACTGGGAAGACGAAGTGGCCGTCAGCTATGCGCCGCCCACGTTTGTCGGTGCCGACAACGACGCGCCAGTCGACGGCGCCATTCCCCTGGCCGACGAGCGCAGCGCGCCCACGCCAGTCAACGTGCTCGACCCGCTGGCCGACGATATCGCGGAACTGCGCGCGCAGATGGGCAGCAATCCTTCTGCCGGCGTGGAGATGTACGGCGTCACCGACCCGCTGGCCGACGACTTGACGGCCTTGCGCGCCGGCATGGGCAAGACGAAAAAGCTGATCGCGCACAAGGCGGCGACCTTGCCGTTCGGCGCCGACAAGTGGGGTCACGACATCGTGCAGAAAACCATCAAGGGCGGCGAGACGTCGATCGTCGTGGGTCTGGTGGCGGCCTTGCTGGCCGTGGTGCTGGGCACCTTGTTCGGCGCCGTGTCCGGCTACTTCGGCGGCATCGTCGATGATTTCTTCAACTGGTTCTACAGCATCTTCACGTCGATACCGTCGATTTTGATGATCTTGACGGTGGCGGCCGTGCTGCAGCAGAAGGGCGTGCTGACCATCGTGCTGATCCTGGGGTTGACGGGCTGGACGGGGCCGTACCGCTTGATCCGCGCCGAATACATCAAGCACAAGGCGCGCGAATACGTGATGGCGGCCGACGCCATCGGCGCCTCGCACTGGCGCAAGATGTTCTCGCACATTTTCCCGAACGTGAGCCACGTGGCGCTGGTGCAGATGTCCATCCTCGTGGTGGGCTTCATCAAGGCGGAAGTGATCCTGAGTTTCCTCGGCTTTGGCGTGCCGGTGGGCACCGTCTCGTGGGGCAGCATGCTCAACGAGGCACAAAATGAACTGATCCTGGGCAAATGGTGGCAGCTGACGGCCGCCGCCACGGCGATGGCCGTGCTGGTGACGGCGTTCTCGCTGTTTACCGATGCCTTGCGCGATGCGCTCGACCCCAAAGTGAAATAGGAGTTGCTCATGGACCAGAATAACCTGTTGGAAGTGCGCGACCTGCGCGTCACCTTCCGCCTGGACAAGAAGACCACGTTCGAAGCCGTCAAGGGCATCTCGTTCAACGTGCCGCGCAACAGCACCGTCGCCCTGGTGGGCGAATCGGGTAGCGGCAAGTCCGTCAGCTCCCTGGCCGTGATGGGCTTGTTGCCGCCGGATAACACCATCATCGACAAGCAATCGCGCATCCATTTCGGCGGGCGCGACCTGCTGCAACTGTCGATCGCCGAGCGCCGCACCATGTGCGGCAAGGATATCTCGATGATCTTCCAGGAGCCGATGTCGTCCTTGAATCCCGTGTTTACGGTCGGCTTCCAGATCGCCGAGGTATTGCGCCAGCACATGGGCATGAACCGCAAGCAGGCAAGGGCGCGCACGCTGGCGCTGCTCGAGGAAGTGGGCATACCCGACCCCGCCACGAAGATCGACGCCTACCCGAGCCAGATGTCGGGCGGCCAGCAGCAGCGCGTGATGATCGCCATGGCGATCGCCTGCGAACCGAAGCTGCTGATCGCGGACGAGCCGACGACGGCGCTGGACGTGACGATCCAGAAGCAGATCATGGACCTGATCGCGGCGCTGCAAAAGAAACACCAGATGTCCGTGCTCTTCATTACCCACGACCTGGGCCTGGTGGGGGAGATCGCCGACCAGGTGATCGTCATGCGCCATGGCGAAGTGCGCGAGACGGGCGAGGTACGCCAGGTCTTCGAGGCGCCGCAAGACAGTTACACGAAAGCGCTGTTGCATTGCCGCCCCTCGCTGGACGAGCGCCCATGGCGTTTGCCCGTCATCGCCGATTATATGGAGGGCAAAGCGGGCCCCGGCGTTGAGGTGAAACAGCGCACGCGCGGCTATACGCCGGGCGACGAGCCCGTGCTGGTGGTCAATAACCTCAGTAAAAGCTTTTATACGCGCGAGGGCCTGTTCGGCAAACGCGAATTCCAGGCCGTCAAGGATGTGTCGTTCACTTTACCGCGCGGAAAAACCCTGGGCGTGGTGGGCGAATCCGGCTCCGGCAAGACGACGGTGGGCCTGACCCTGTTGCGCCTGCATCAGGCCACGGGCGGCACGGCCATGTTCCATGGCAAGGACCTGATTGCCATGCCGAACAAAGAGTATTTGCCGTATAAACGCCGCATCCAGATCATCTTCCAGAATCCGTACGCCTCCTTGAATCCCCGCTTTACCGTGGGGCAGATTCTGCTGGAACCGATGCGCATCCACAAGATCGGCGCCGATGACAAGGAACGCATCGCCAAGGCCTACTGGCTGCTGGACAAGGTGGGCTTGCCGGAGCAGGCTTTCCACCGCTATCCGCACGAGTTCTCGGGCGGCCAGCGCCAGCGCATCGCCATTGCCCGCTGCCTGACCATGCAGCCGGAGATTCTGGTGTGCGACGAATCCGTGTCGGCGCTGGACGTGTCGGTGCAGGCGCAGGTGCTCAATCTGCTGCAGGATTTGCAGGATGAATTCGGCCTGTCCTACATCTTCATCTCGCACGACTTATCGGTGGTGAAATACATCGCCGACCAGGTGATGGTGATGCACAAGGGGCAGGTGGTGGAACTGGCCGATTCGGATGAGCTGTACCGCAATCCCGTGCATCCGTACACGCGCACCTTATTGAGCGCCATACCGAAGGGCGTGCAAATCTAAACACGCTTTTACGGTAAGATAGCGGCCATGCCCAACCTCATTTACCTGCTCGAACATTACGGTGTCCTGATTGTCTTTGGCATCGTGCTGGTGGAGCAGCTCGGCCTGCCGATTCCCGCCTTCCCCATTCTCGTGGTGGCGGGGGCGCTGGCCGTCGATGGTGACATGAATGGGGGACTGGTGCTGGCCGCCGCGCTGGGCGCCTGCCTGATCAGCGACTTCACGTGGTTCCGCGCGGGCCGCCATTTCGGCAAGCGCATCCTGCGGCTGCTGTGCCGCATCTCGCTGTCGCCCGATTACTGCGTCAGCCAGACGGAAGACAAATTCAAGCGCTGGGGCCCGAAAGCCCTGATCGTCTCCAAATTCGTGCCGGGATTCAATACCGTGGCCGCACCGATGTCGGGCGCGCTGGGCACGCCGCCGCGCCTGTTCTTCCTGTATGCGGGCCTGGGCGCCTTGCTGTGGAGCGGCACGGGCATCGCCGTCGGCGTGATCTTTCACGCCAGCGTGCAGCAGGTGCTGGACCTGCTCAGCACCATGGGCAGCACGGCCTTGCTGATGCTGGCCGCCTTGCTGGGCTTGTTCCTGTTGTACAAATTCCTCGAACGCCGCCGTTTCCGCCAGGCCTTGCAGATCGAGCGCATCGGCATCGATGAATTGCTCGAACTCATAGAGCAGGGCGAGGAGCCGCTGATGGTCGACGCGCGCAGCGCCACGGCGCAGGCGCTGGAACCGGCCGTGCCGGGCGCCTTGTTCTTCAATGGCAAGGAACCCGTGCCCGCCATGATCGCCATGGACAAGGACCGCCACATCATCGTGTATTGCAGCTGTCCCAACGACGTGACGGCCGCGCAAGTGGCCAAGCTGCTGCATCAGCACGGCTTTCACCGGGCCAAGCCCCTGCATGGCGGCCTCGATGCGTGGAATGCCGCCTACCGCTCGGACCAGCCGGCGCCCGCCAGCCTGCTGGGCGAAGGCTTGCCCTCCTGATTTGCGCATGCCTGCCGCATCGCGGGCAGGCAGTAAAACCGGTAGTAATAATACGAAAACACCGCCACCGGGCGACCAGGACGGCAGCGCCGCACCAGCGCCGCGCCATACAAAGCGGCTTTGCGCAAACTGCGGCATACTCTGTTTTCCAGGCGATTCCTGCTGCTGTGCAGCATGCTTTTGGCGGGCCTGCCGAGTGCGAGTACTCACTATAAAACATTCTTTGTGAGCAACTTTGGCCTTGCCTGTTGCATTTGGAGTGGAACTACCAATAAAGGCTTGTTTTGATGTACTTAAACTACAAACTTTGCTTGCCTCCGGGCGCATTCATCCTTTAAGCTTGGCGTCCCATGCGTCCCACTTCATCATTTAAAATCATGAGCGCTTCGTCTTCCCCCGTACTGCCGACTTCCGCCTTTGCCGATGGACCGCGCCTGCTGGCCGACGTGGGCGGCACCAATGCCCGTTTCGCCCTGGAAGTGGCCGCCGGCCACATCACCCTGGTGGAAGTGCTGCCCTGTGCCGACTACCCGAGCCTGTCCGCCGCCCTGCAAGCCTACCTGGCCTTGCCGCACATCGCTGCCGCAGGCGGGCAAGCCGTGCGCCATGCCGTGATCGCCATTGCCAACCCCGTCGACGGCGACTTCCTCAGCATGACGAACCACCACTGGTCGTTCTCGATCCGCGCCATGCGCGAAGAGTGCGGCTTCACGACCCTGGACGTGGTCAACGATTTCACGGCCCTGGCGCGTTCCCTGCCGCAGCTGTCGAGCGAGCAAAAACACCAGGTGGGCGCGGGCACGGCCCGTCCGAACACGGCCATCGGCCTGATCGGCGCGGGCACGGGCCTGGGCGTGTCGGGCCTGATTCCTTCGCACGGCGGCTGGATCGCCCTGCAAAGCGAAGGCGGCCACGTCAGCTTTGCGCCGTTCAATGAAACCGAAGTGAGCATCCTGCAATTTGCCTGGCGCGAATATGAGCACGTCTCGGCCGAGCGCCTGATTTCCGGCGATGGCCTGGAATTGATCTACCGCGCCCTGGCCGACCGCGCGGGCGTGCCGGCCGAAGACTTGCCGGCGGCGGAAATCACGCGCCGCGCGCTGGCCGGCGAATCCCAGCTGTGCGACGACGTCATCGAAGCGTTCTGCTGCATGCTGGGCACGGTGGCGGGCAACGTCGCCGTCACCCTGGGCGCGCTGGGCGGCATTTATATCGGCGGCGGCATCGTGCCGCGCCTGGGGGCGCGTTTCGACCGCTCCGGCTTCCGCGCCCGCTTCGAGCGCAAGGGCCGCTTCGCCAATTACGTGTCGCAAGTGCCGACCTTCGTCATCACGGCGCAGTACCCAGCTTTCCTGGGCGCATCGGCCATTCTCTCGGAGAAACTCGCCTCCCTGTGATGCGGGCAGCGGACGATGTGTCGTGCCAGGACCGGGTAAACCATGTGTTTTGCCCGGTTTTGCGCTTTTCCGCTTTTTATCAGGTACAATTGGCATCGTTGGATGAAACGACGACTGTCGCTCTCCTGTCTGGCTGCATCGTCGCCACGGGAAAAGCAGCTGCTCCGGAGTTCGTTTCATTGCTGGTTATTTAAGGCCAGCACCATGGATGGCAGGACTTTCACTGCATCCGCTTTAATCCCGCTTTGCGCGCATCGGCCAAGGCGTCGGAAAAACAGCCTCAACTAGTAACCCAGCACGGCGTCATCATCGATGTCTGCCATCTGTTACGTTGAAATGAACGTTTTTGATTTCTTTCTCTGCATACGAATTGCAACACACATCCGCACAGAATTGCTATGAATACAATTGAGGCTAAAAAAGTCCTCGAAACCGCGTTGCTGTGCGCTCGTGAATCGCTGACGATCCACAGCTTGAAGAAGCTGTTCGTCGATGCGGACGAGAATGGCCGCGTGCGCGGTGTCGGCGTCGGTGCCGACACGATCAAGCAGTTGCTGGAGGAGTTGCGGCAGGAGTGGGAAGGGCGCGGCATCGAGATCGTCAGTCTGGCTTCGGGCTGGCGCTTTCAAAGCCGCCCGGAAATGAAGATGTATCTCGATCGCATGACGCCCGAGCGGCCGCCCAAGTATTCGCGGGCGACCCTGGAAACCCTGGCCATCATCGCCTACCGCCAGCCGGTGACGCGCGGCGATATCGAGGAGATTCGCGGCGTTGCCGTCAATTCGCAGACGATCAAGATGCTGGAAGACCGTGGCTGGGTCGATGCCATCGGCTACCGCGACGTGGTGGGACGGCCGGCCTTGCTGGCCACCACCAAGCAGTTTTTGGATGATCTGGGTTTGCAATCGCTGTCCCAGCTGCCGCCTTTGCAGCAAATCAGCGAGATGCAGGGCAATGGGCTCGAAGCCCTGGAAGCGGCCCTGCAAGAAAATTTTGATAAAGCAACGAATGACGTTGCCCACCAGCTTGGTGCAGGTAGCAATACGGCTGTGACAGATGTAGATGTGACAGCAAGCCTTGATGCCGGCCCCGATGCTTCGCCCACGGACGAAGCCTACACTCACGACCCTGCGCCAGAACTAACGGTTGACGCTGCGCCAGGTCAGCACAGCCAAGAAACGAAGAATGAATAATCCGAACACACCCGAGACAGTAACCGCCAGCGACGAAGCCATCGTTGCCAAGCCCAAGCGCCGCACCAAGGCTCAGATCGAAGCCGATGCAGCCGCTGCTGCAGTTGCCGGCGACAGCGCCGCCGCCAAGCCGAAGCGCCGCGCGAAAGCCGACGTGGCCGCCGATGCGCCCGTCGCTGAAGCTGTCGCCGCCGACGCTGCGCCTGCCGCCAAGAAATCCCGCGCCAAGCCGGCCCTGAAGGCCGTGGCTGATGCCGCGGAAGCCGCTGCCGAAGCCGTTGCCGCCCCGGCGCCGCGTCCGCCGCGCGCCCGCGCCGCCGCCAAGGCCGCTGCCGCTGTCGCTGAAGTAGCACCGGAAGCCGTCGCCGACAAGCCGGCCGAAGCACGCCCGACCCGCGGTCCGCGCCAGATGCGCGGCGTGCAGGCGGAACGCGCGCTGCGCCAGCCGCCGCGCGCCGAAGCGCCGCAGGCGGCCGAAGCCGTTGCAGCAGCGCCGGCCGCCGAGCAGGCTGCCGCGCCTGTCGCCGATGTGTTCGATGCCGAAGGCAACCTCGTGTCCGGCCCGCGCCTGCCGCGCGGTCCCCGCAACGACGTGCCGGGCGCCGGCAAGAATGCCGGCAAGAGCCGCAAGAAGGGCAAGGGCCGCCAGGCTGCGCCAGGCAAGCTCAGCGACGCTGATGCCGTCTTCTCGTTCGTCACTTCCGACGCCTTCGACAGCGAAGAAGGCGGCACGGGCCGCGTACAGAAAGCGGCCGTGCGCCGCGATCTGACGTCCGACGACGATGCGCCGAAGCTGCACAAGGTGCTGGCCGAAGCCGGTCTCGGTTCGCGCCGCGACATGGAAGATCTGATCATTTCGGGCCGCGTCTCCGTCAATGGCGAGCCGGCCCACATCGGCCAGCGCATCCTGCCGAGCGACCATGTGCGCATCAATGGCAAGTTGATCCAGCGCCGCGTCAGCAAGAAGCCGCCGCGCGTGCTGGTGTACCACAAGCCGGCCGGCGAGATCGTCAGCCATAACGACCCGGACGGCCGTCCATCCGTGTTCGATCGCCTGCCGACCATGAAGGCCGGCAAGTGGCTGGCCGTTGGCCGCCTCGACTTCAACACGGAAGGCTTGCTGCTGTTTACCACCTCCGGTGATCTGGCCAACCGCCTGATGCACCCGCGCTACGGCATCGACCGCGAGTACGCCGTGCGTACCCTGGGCGAGCTGGAAGAGGGCATGCGCCAGAAGCTGCTGGCCGGCGTCGAGCTGGAAGACGGCCTGGCGCAGTTCTCGAAGATCGCCGATGGCGGCGGCGAAGGCATCAACAAGTGGTACCGCGTGGTGATCGGCGAAGGCCGTAACCGCGAAGTGCGCCGCATGTTCGAAGCCATCGGCCTGACCGTGTCGCGCCTGATCCGTACCCGCTACGGCGCCATGACCCTGCCGAGCGGCCTGAAGCGCGGCCGTTGGGAAGAGATGGATGAAAACACCGTGCGCGACCTGCTGGCCGCCTACGGCATCGAAAAGAAAATGCCGGTATCGGGCGATCCCCGTGCCGCTGGCGCCGCCAAGGGCCGCGAAGCGCGCAAGGTCAGCCGCGATGACGAGCCGAATGGCAACCGCATCGATGTGAGCAACCGCAACGCCGATCCATTCCCCGTCGCGCCGCGCCGTGGTCAGCCGCAAGGCCAGTTTGCCCGTCCGCAAGGCCAGGGCCGCCCGGGCGGCGCCGGCCGTCCAGGCGACGCGCGTGGTCCGGGCCGCGGCCAGCCGCAAGGTCCGTTCCAGGGCGGCCAGCCCCGCTCGTCGGCTTCGTTTGAAGGCGCGCCGCAAGGCCAGGGCCGTCCGCCGCGTGCGGCAGGCCAGGGTCAAGGCCGTCCCGGTGGCGAAGGCCGCGCGCCGCAGCGCGGTCCGCGCCAGCCCGATCCGCTGCAAACGGCCTTCGGCTTCGCCAACACGGGTCCGCGCCGCAATGCCGGTGGTGGTGCCGGTGGGCAAGCGCGTTCCGGCGGCCAGCCGCGTGGCGGCATGGATCGTGGCGGCATGGATGGCATGCCGCGCCGCCGCAGTAAAGGTTAATCGGGAAGAGTTTCTTCTTGCGCGCCTGCCGATCTGCGGCGGGTGCGCGCTCTTGTAACTGTTGTAAGCCGGGCCGCTCCTCGTGTGCGGCATTGCGGCGAAGTTAATAAGAGGTTATAATCTGCAGCCTAATAAAAGTTCTCCGCAGGGTTGTTTGGTGGGGAGTGCTTTCATCTGGTTGGGGAAATACAAGAAGATGGGCAGATGCCCATTTTTTTTTTGTTGAACCGTTTGTCATGGCTCCGCAAGGAGCCATATATGACTTGAATGCGTGTTTTTGCATGTTGTCGGCGCCCAATGCGGCGCTGTCATGCCGAAAACGGGCCTTATTTCTGGAGAATTTCTTGCAGCAGTTGGGATTAATTGAAAAGACAGTTACAGGTCTGGGCTATGAGCTCGTTGATGTCGAACGTGCCGAGCGCGGACTGCTGCGCGTCTTTATTGATTTCAGCGCCGCCGATGCCGCTGAAAAAGGTCCGATCACGGTCGAAGACTGTGCCACGGTGAGTCACCAGTTATCGCATGTGTTGACGGTAGAGAACGTTCCTTACGAGCGTCTCGAGATTTCTTCCCCGGGTCTCGATCGTCCGGTGCGCAAGCTGGAAGACTTCGTCCGTTTCGCAGGTCAGGAAATCATCGTCAAGCTGATGGTGGCGATGCCGGGTACGAACAACCGGAAATCGTTCCAGGGGATCTTGCAAGAACCCGTGGGCGATAAATTGTCGTTGGAATTTGAAGGTAAGGATGGTCCGGCGATGTTGGAGTTTACGCTCGCCGATGTGGATAAGGCACGCTTGGTGCCGCAGGTGGTTTTTAAGGGACGCAAAGCATGAGCCGCGAAGTTTTATTATTGGTTGACGCGCTGGCGCGCGAAAAAAACGTCGATAAAGATGTCGTCTTCGGCGCCCTCGAATTCGCGTTGGCGCAAGCCACGAAGAAACGGTATGAGGGTGAAGTAGACATCCGCGTTTCGATCGACCGCGAAACGGGCGAATTCGAATCGTTCCGCCGCTGGCACGTGGTGCCCGATGAAGCGGGCCTGCAATTGCCGGATCAGGAGATCCTGCATTTCGAGGCAAAAGAACAGATTCCCGATATCGAAGTCGATGACCACATCGAAGAACCGATCGAATCCGTCGAATTCGGCCGCCGTTTCGCCCAGGATACCAAACAGGTGGTCCTGCAGCGCGTGCGCGATGCCGAACGTGAACAGATCCTGGTCGACTTCCTGGAGCGCGGCGATTCGCTCGTCACCGGCACCATCAAGCGCATGGAACGCGGCGACGCCATTGTCGAATCGGGCAAGATCGAAGCACGCCTGCCACGCGACCAGATGATCCCGAAAGAGAATCTGCGTATCGGCGACCGCGTGCGTGCCTACATCTTGCGCATCGACCGCAATATGCGCGGCCCGCAAGTGATCCTGTCGCGCACCGCGCCGGAATTCATCATGAAGCTGTTCGAGCTGGAAGTGCCGGAAATCGAGCAAGGCATGCTGGAAATTAAATCCGCAGCCCGCGATGCCGGCGTGCGCGCCAAGATCGCCGTCTACACGGCCGACAAGCGCATCGACCCGATCGGTACTTGCGTTGGCATGCGCGGTTCGCGCGTGCAGGCCGTGACCGGCGAGCTGGGCGGCGAACGCGTCGACATCGTGCTGTGGTCGGAAGATCCGGCGCAGTTCGTCATCGGCGCCCTGGCGCCGGCGAACGTGTCGTCGATCATGGTCGATGAAGAAAAACACGCGATGGATGTCGTCGTGGATGAAGAAAACCTGGCAATCGCGATTGGCCGTTCCGGTCAGAACGTGCGCCTGGCCTCGGACCTGACCGGCTGGAAGATCAACATCATGACGGCCGAAGAATCGGCCGACAAAGCTGCCCAGGAAACGGCTGCCGTGCGCATCCTGTTCATGGAAAAGCTCGATGTCGACCAGGAAGTGGCCGATATTCTGGTGGAAGAAGGTTTCGCCAGTCTGGAAGAAATCGCTTACGTGCCAATTTCCGAAATGCTGGAAATCGAATCGTTTGACGAAGATACCGTCAATGAACTCCGTACCCGTGCGCGTGATGCGCTCGTGACCGAAGCGATCGCTTCGGAAGAGGGTCTGGAAGGCATGGACGAGGCGTTGGTGAATCTGGAAGGCATGGATCGCATCACCGCCGGCAAGCTGGGTCTGGCTGGTATCAAGACCGTTGAAGCATTTGCAGCACTGGCATACGACGAATTTGGCGCAATCCTGGCCTTGTCTGCGGACCGTGCGCGTGAACTGATTACAAGTGAATTTAAAGATGTGACCGACGATGAGATGAAGTTGGTTGACTCGAAATACGACGATCGTGCCAAGGCGTTGCAAGCCAAGGCATGGAGTCTGGCCGAATCCGCAAAGGCTTAATTTGAGTATCTTTATCATCTCCGCGACACATAGAAAAGAGGACTGAATGGCGAGTAACAACGTAGCCCAATTTGCCACCGAACTGAAGATGCCTGCAGATTTGCTGCTGACGCAGCTGCGTTCTGCCGGCGTCGAGAAAAGTTCGACGTCAGATCCATTGTCGAAAGATGATAAGGACAAGCTTTTGGATCATCTGCGCCGCACACACGGCGCAGCGGCTGACACAGAAAAGAAAAAAATCACCGTGACCCGCAAGGAAACGACTGAGATCAAGCAGGCTGACGCCACCGGCAAGTCGCGCACTATCCAGGTGGAAGTGCGCAAGAAACGCACTTTCGTCCAGCGTGACGAAGCTGCGCCGGTCGCGGCAGAACCGGTCGCGCCTGCCGCACCGGTGATCGATCCCGCCGACGTGGCGCGCCGTGAAGAAGAAGCCCGTAAACAGGCTGAACTGATCGCCCGCCAGGAAGCCGATCTGCGCGAAAAGCAAGAACGTCTGGCCAAGCTCGACGCGGAAAAAGAAGCCCAGGCGAAAGCCACGCAACAGGCTGAATTGGCTGCGAAGAAAGAAGCTGAAGCAGAAGCGAAGAAAGCGGCTGCCAAAGCTGCTGCCGCGCCTGCCGCCAGCGCCGCTGCGCCTGTCGTTGACGACGCCGCCGCCGAAGCGAAAAAAGCCGCTGCCGCTGAAGAAGCGAAAAAGAAAGCCGCCGCCGCTGCTGTTGCCGCCAAGGAAGCCGCTGACAAAGCGGAAGCCACCGAGCGCGCACGCAAGGCCGTTGCCGACGAAGTCGCCCAGATCAAGGCCATGATGAACGCGCCACGCCGCGCCATCAAGGCACCGGAACCCGTACCGGTTCCCGTCAAGCCGAAGGCGCCGGAAGGCACGCTGCACAAGCCTGCTGACAAGAAACCTGGCGACAAGCCGGGCGACAAGAAGCCTGCTGTTGCAGACAAGAAATCCATCAAGTCGGCCAATGTGTCGTCCACCTGGTCCGATGACGCGAAAAAACGCGGCACCACCGGTGGTCCTAAACCACGCGGCAATAGCGGCCCAGGCGGCCGTGACAGCTGGCGCGGTGGCGCGAAGGGCCGTCGCCCGACGCACCATGACGACCGTGAATCGAACTTCCAGGCACCGACGGAAGCCGTCGTCAAGGACGTGCACGTACCGGAAACGATCACCGTGGCCGAACTGGCACACAAAATGTCCGTCAAGGCATCCGAAGTCATCAAGCATTTGATGAAATTGGGCCAGATGTGCACGATCAACCAGGTGCTGGACCAGGAAACCGCCATGATTCTGGTGGAAGAAATGGGCCACAAGGCGTTCGCCGCCGAACTGGACGATCCGGAAGCGCTGCTGGCCGATGTGGGCGAACACGCGCACTTCGAAACCAAGCCACGCGCACCGGTGGTCACCGTCATGGGTCACGTCGACCACGGCAAGACCTCGCTGCTCGATTACATTCGTCGCGCCAAGGTGGCCTCCGGCGAAGCGGGCGGCATTACGCAGCATATCGGCGCTTACCACGTCGATACGCCACGCGGCATGATCACCTTCCTCGACACCCCGGGCCACGAAGCGTTTACCGCCATGCGTGCCCGTGGCGCCAAGGCAACCGACATCGTGATTCTGGTGGTTGCCGCCGACGATGGCGTGATGCCGCAAACGAAAGAAGCGATTGCCCATGCGAAAGCAGCCGGCGTACCGCTGGTAGTGGCGATCAACAAGGTCGACAAACCGGGCGGCAACGTGGACCGCGTGACGCAGGAACTGGTCGCCGAACAAGTCGTGCCGGAAGAATACGGTGGCGAATCGCCATTCGTGCCGGTCTCGGCCAAAACGGGCCAGGGCATCGACGACCTGCTGGAGCAAGTGCTGTTGCAAGCCGAAGTGCTGGAACTGACGGCACCGGTCGATGCGCCAGCGCGCGGCCTGGTAGTCGAGGCGCGTCTGGACAAGGGCCGTGGTCCTGTCGCGACGATCCTGGTGCAGTCCGGTACCCTGAAGCGCGGCGACGTGATTCTGGCGGGCTCTTCGTATGGCCGTGTTCGCGCCATGCTGGACGAGAACGGCAAGTCCATCGCTGAAGCGGGTCCTTCGATTCCGGTCGAAATCCAGGGTCTGACGGAAGTGCCGGTTGCCGGTGAGGAAGTCGTCGTCATGGCTGACGAGCGCAAGGCGCGTGAAATCGGTCTGTTCCGTCAAGGTAAGTTCCGCGACGTGAAACTGGCGAAACAGCAAGCTGCGAAACTGGAAAACATGTTCGACCAGATGGCCGAAGGCGAAGTGAAAAACTTGCCACTGATCATCAAAACCGACGTGCAAGGTTCGCAAGAAGCGCTGGTCGGTTCGCTGCAGAAACTGTCGACCTCCGAAGTGCGCGTACAAGTGGTTCACGCGGCCGTCGGCGGCATCACGGAATCGGACGTCAACCTGGCAGTCGCCTCGAAAGCGGTCATCATCGGCTTCAACGCCCGTGCTGATGCCCAGGCACGCAAGCTGGCCGAGTCGAATGGCGTGGACATTCGCTACTACAACATCATTTACGATGCGATCGACGAGATCAAATCGGCGTTGTCGGGCATGTTGGCACCAGAGAAACGCGAAACCGTCATCGGCCAGGTCGAGATCCGCCAGGTTATCCTGGTCTCGAAGGTCGGCGCGATTGCCGGCTGTCTGGTCACCGATGGCGTGGTCAAGCGTGCTTCTTCCGTCCGCCTGTTGCGCAACAACATCGTGGTGTGGAGCGGCGAGATCGACTCCCTGAAACGCTTCAAGGACGACGCGAAAGAAGTTCGCGCCGGTCTGGAGTGCGGCCTGTCGCTGAAGAACTACAACGACATTCAGGTTGGCGACACGCTGGAAGTGTTCGAAGTCCAGGAAATCGCTCGTACCCTGTAATCGCAGCAGCAATGAAAACCGCGCGGACATACCGTTGTCCGCGCAAACACGTGGGGCGCATTGGTCAACGGGCAACCGTTTGACTCATGCGCCCTGCGGCACTTAGGACAGCATAAAATCATGGCTAAACATAGCAAAACCATGCCAGCGCGCGGCTTGCGCGTGGCCGACCAGATCCAGCGCGATCTGGCTGAGATCGTCGCCTACGAATTGAAAGACCCGCGCGTGGGCACGATGATCACCATCACCGAAGTGCAGATCACGCCCGATTACGCGCACGCCAAGGTGTTTTTCACGATGTTGAAAGACAGCAAGGAAGCCATCAAGAACACCACCGAAGGCCTGATGGCCGCCTCGGGCTTCATCCGTGGCTTGCTGGGCAAGCGCCTGCACATCCACACTCTGCCGATGCTGCATTTCGTGCACGACAGCTCGACCTCGCGCGGCATGGAAATGTCGCTCCTGATCGACAAGGCCAACGCCACGCGCGCGGCCGACGCCGAGCCGGACGAGAAGTCTGCCGACAAAGCGGACGAGCAATAACAGTGGCGGGTCCGAAGAAACCACCGGGCATCAAGCGGGTGCGTGACCTCGTCGACGGCGTCTTGCTGCTCGATAAGCCTGTGGGCTGGTCCAGCAACGATGCCCTGATCAAGGCCAAGCGCGTGCTGAACGCGAAAAAAGCCGGCCATACGGGCACCCTGGATCCGTTCGCCACGGGCTTGCTGCCGCTGTGCTTTGGCGAGGCGACCAAGTTCTCGCAGGATTTGCTGGAAGCCGACAAGACCTACGAAACCCTGGTGCACCTGGGGCAGACGACGGATACGGGCGATACCGAGGGCGAAGTGCTGGAAACGCGCGACGTCAACGTCACCGAAGAACAGATCGAAGCCGTGCTGACGCGGTTCCGCGGGCCTATCCTGCAGACGCCGCCCATGTACTCGGCCTTGAAAAGGGACGGCAAGCCCCTATATGAGTATGCAAGGGCAGGCATCACCCTGGAGCGCGAAGCGCGCCCGGTGACCATCCACAAGCTCGAGTTCCTCGGCTATGAAGCCCCGTTCCTGAAATTGTCCGTGATGTGCAGCAAGGGCACATATATCCGCGTGCTGGGCGAAGACATCGGCCACGCGCTCGGTTGCGGCGCTCATCTGAACGCCTTGCGCCGTACGCAGGTGGGCAACCTGACGCTTGACGGCGTCGTCACCTTGGATGAGCTGACGGCGCATGCCACGCCGCTGAGTCTGCTGGCGCCCGTCGATGCATTATTGTCGAGTTTTCCCGCCGTCCAGCTGACGGAAGAATTGGCCAAGCGTTTCCTGCATGGCCAGCGCATCGCGCTGGGCAAGGAAGACGTCGCCGTGCCAGCCGAGCCGGGCAGGGTGCGCGTGTATCACGACAGCAAGCTGCTGGGCACGGGCCAGTTGCAGGAATACAGCATCCTGGCCCCGGAGCGCCTGATCGCCACGGCACACCAATAAGTCACAGCAACGTCATATTACCCAGCGACACTCTTCAAACAGTGTCGCTTTTTTAAACAATCCGTCCCCGACTGCGGGAGCCGCCAGCATTTTTAGATAGCGTTGCAACGCAACATGCTATACTACGCGGTTCCGGAAATAGATTAGCATTCGGGTATCTCGTACACCTTGTACGCACTCCGCAGTTTTTCAGTAACTACTACGACCATGTCAAATACAAAACGCGCAATTCGTAATATCGCCATTATCGCCCACGTTGACCACGGCAAAACCACGCTGGTGGATCAGCTGCTGCGCCAGTCCGGCACCTTCCGTGAAAACCAAGCGGTCGACACCCGAGTCATGGACTCGAACGACCTGGAAAAGGAGCGCGGCATTACGATTCTGTCGAAGAACTGCGCTGTTGAGTACGAAGGCACCCACATCAATATCGTCGACACCCCAGGCCACGCCGACTTCGGCGGCGAAGTGGAACGTGTTCTGTCGATGGTGGACTCGGTTCTGCTGCTGATCGATGCACAGGAAGGCCCGATGCCGCAAACCCGTTTCGTCACGCGCAAGGCGCTGGCACTGGGTCTGAAGCCTATCGTGATCGTCAACAAGATCGACCGTCCAGGCGCACGTCCTGACTGGGCCATCAACCAGACGTTCGAACTGTTCGACAAGCTGGGCGCAACCGACGAGCAACTGGATTTCCCTATCGTTTACGCTTCGGGCCTGAACGGCTATGCCGGCCTGACCGAAGACGTGCGCGGCGGCGACATGAAGCCGATGTTCGACGCCATCCTGGAACACGTTCCAGTGCGTGACGACAATCCTGAAGGCCCGCTGCAAATGCAGATCACCTCGCTGGACTACTCGTCGTACGTCGGCAAGATCGGCATTGGCCGCGTCAACCGCGGTACCGTTAAAGTTGGTCAAGACGTGCTGGTCATCAATGGCCCAGGCGCAACCCCGATCAAGGGCCGCATCAACCAGGTGCTGAACTTCAAGGGCCTGGAGCGCGTGCTGGTGGACGAAGCTGTTGCCGGCGACATCTGCCTGATCAACGGTATCGACGAAATCGGCATCGGTTCGACCCTGTGCGCACTGGACACCCCGGAAGCGCTGCCGATGCTGACCGTCGACGAGCCGACCCTGACCATGAACTTCATGGTCAACAACTCGCCACTGGCTGGCCGCGAAGGCAAGTTCGTGACCTCGCGCCAACTGCGTGACCGTCTGGAAAAAGAATTGAAAGCCAACGTTGCTCTGCGCGTAGCGCCGACCGACGACGACACGATCTTTGAAGTTTCGGGTCGCGGCGAGCTGCACCTGACGATTCTGATCGAAAACATGCGTCGCGAAGGCTTCGAGCTGGCCGTATCGCGTCCACGCGTGGTGTTCAAGATGGTCGATGGCGTGCGCCACGAGCCGTTTGAAAACCTGTCGGTTGACGTGGAAGAAGCCAACCAGGGCGGCGTCATGGAAGAACTGGGCCGTCGTCGCGGCGACCTGCAAAACATGGAATCGGATGGCAAGGGCCGCGTGCGTCTCGAGTACCTGATCCCGGCGCGTGGCCTGATCGGCTTCCAGGGCGAATTCATGACCCTGACCCGCGGCACCGGCCTGATGAGCCACGTGTTCCACGAATACGCACCAGTCGACAACACCCGTGGCGAAATGGCTGGCCGTCGTAACGGCGTGCTGATCTCGCAAGATGACGGCGCCGCCGTTGCCTACGCTATCTGGAAACTGCAAGACCGCGGCCGCATGTTCGTGTCGCACAATGACCCAGTCTACGAAGGCATGGTCATCGGTATCCACTCGCGCGACAACGACCTGGTCGTCAACCCGATCAAGGGCAAGCAGCTGACCAACGTGCGTTCGTCGGGTACCGACGAAGCGGTGCGCCTGGTACCGCCAATTCAGATGTCGCTGGAATACGCAGTCGAATTCATCGAGGACGACGAACTGGTGGAAATCACGCCTAAATCGATCCGTCTGCGCAAGCGCTTCCTGAAAGAGCACGAGCGTAAAAAAGCGTCGCGTGATGCGTAATCTGTTGTAGAGCATGGCCTGCGGGCCATGCCGCTTCCGGCCCGCTGCGCCGCGTCACCGTCACTGGTGAGGCGCGCAGCGGGTTTGTCATTTGCAGCTCCTGTTTTTTTTGTAGACACCATGACTTCCTCCTCTTTGCCCTCCCGCCGCCTGTCCGTCGCCCCGATGATGGACTGGACCGACCGCCATTGCCGTAAGTTCCACCGCGAAATCACGCGTCACACCTGGCTCTACACCGAGATGGTGACGACGGGCGCGCTCGTCTACGGCGACGTGGAGCGCCATCTGCGCTTCAACGAGGAAGAGCATCCGGTGGCGCTGCAGCTGGGCGGCAGCGATCCGACAGACCTGGCCACCAGCGCCAGGCTGGGCCAGCAGTGGGGCTATGACGAGGTCAACCTGAACTGCGGCTGCCCGTCCGAGCGCGTGCAAAAAGGGGCGTTTGGCGCCTGCCTGATGGCCGAGCCGCAACTGGTGGCGGACTGCGTGAAAGCCATGCGCGACGTGGTCGACATCGACGTCACCGTGAAACACCGCATCGGCATCGACGACAGTGAATCGTACGACTTCGTGCGCGACTTCGTCGGTACCGTGGCCGACGCCGGCTGCAAGACGTTTATCGTGCATGCGCGTAATGCCATCCTGAAAGGCCTGAGCCCGAAGGAAAACCGCGAAGTGCCGCCCCTGAAATACGATTACGCCTATCGTCTGAAGCGCGATTTTCCCCAGTTCGAGTTCATCATCAATGGCGGCATCAAGACCCTGGACGAGATCGATCTGCATTTGCAGCATCTCGATGGCGTGATGCTGGGCCGCGAGGCGTATCACAATCCCTACGTGATGGCGCAGTTCGACCAGCGCTACTACGGCGATGACGCGCCCGTGAAAACGCGCGAACAGGTGCTCGAGGCGATGATTCCGTACATTAGCGCGCAGCTGGAAAAGGAAGCGGGGCGCTTGAAGCTGAACAGCGTCACGCGCCACATGCTGGGCCTGATGCAAAACCTGCCCGGCGCGCGCGGCTTCCGCCAGACCCTGTCGGACTCGAAGAAGCTGGCCTCGGGCGACCCCCGCTTGCTGCTGGAAGCGGCGGCGCGTTTGTCGCTGCCCGCGTAATGGACGCCTGCCACGGCCTTGCGCGCGTGATCGAAGGCTACTTGCTGGCCGTCAGCGCCCTGAAGGATGACGGCAGCTTGTTTCTTTGCGAGTACCTGGGGCCCGTCGCGCCGCAGGCATCGCTCGACGCGCTGTGCCGCGCGCTGCGGATTGCGCCGGAGGGCTTGTCCTTGCAGCCGCTCGGGAGTGTGGTGTGCAGCGGCATCGCTTGCACGCCGCGCCAGTGGCTGCTCGAACGGTTCCGTCCCATGAGCGAGGCGGACCGCCAGCCGCTCGATGCGCGTTTATATGACGGTTTCGAGCGCGAACTGGCCGAACTGCTGCGCGGCGAGCCCCGCTGGTATCAACTGGTATCATCGGGCCAGATCAGCCTGGCCGGGCAATTGGGCGCCATCTGGAGCGTCTTTGTCTTCGGCACAGAGTGCCACGCCTATGTGATGCATTGCAGCTGGGACAGCTGATTCAACTTGTCTATACCGCTGCCGCTGCGCAGTGGTATTGTCCGTACTCCCCCTTCCTCTGAGTACCTCCTTCAAAACGATGCAATATGGCTACGCCATGTGTTGTAAATGCGCTGTTTCGGCGCACGCCCGCACTGTGATGGGGCATTTCTAAGAGGCAAGAATCGGCGTTGTTGCCATTTCCCCGAAGAAAGTTAATCTGCTATTTATTCAGGTACTTATTGCTTGCTTTGAGGCAAAATTTACACCTATAATTGATTATAGACAAATATTTCTCATATGAATGTTTGATGTTGATCTCACATCAACGGTGTCAAAAATTCAGCGTGTGGAGCAAGTTTGCATTCGCAGTCACTGGGTGTTTCAGGGCTGGCGAAGGACCAGGAAGTACCCCAGGCTGCGTGCAGCCGGATACCGCCAGCATACCAATGGGTAAGGGCGGATACCGGTGTACCGCAGCCTTCGTCTTGTCGTGCCGGGCAAAAATCCTTATCAATAGTTTCATTTACGAAGAGCCGAAATGAATTTAGCAAAAATGAAGGTTGGTACCCGCCTGGGCCTGGGTTTCGCCCTGGTACTGGTTCTGCTGGTGGCCGTGACCGTCCTCGGCATCGCGCGCATGGCGCAAATCCAGGAACGTCTCGATCACGTGATCAATGTCAACAACGTCGTCACCCGCCTGGTGATCGATATGCGTGGCAACGTCAGCGACCGCATCACCTCGCTGCGCATCCTCACCCTGATGACCGACGCGAGCGATATGGAGCCGGAAATGGCGCGTATCAAGACGCAGACCAGCACCTATCAGGAAACGCAGAAGAAGCTCGAAGAGAAATTCGCCGTCGAGTCGACTCCTGAAGAAAAAGCCCTGCTGACATCGATCAAGGAATACGAAGCGGCCGCCATGCCGGCCATCGCCAAGGCATCCGCACTGTGGATGGCCAACGAGGCGGAAGGCGCCACGCGCGTGATGATCAAGGAAATCCGCCCGGTACAGAAAAAATGGATGGAAGCGCTGGAGCAGCTGGCCACACTGGAAGACAAGCTCAATGAACAGATGCAATCGGATGCCCGCAAGGCCTTCGACAGCGCGCGCCTGTTCATGATCATCCTCGGCGTGCTGGCCGTGGCGATGGGCGTGGCGGCGGCACTGGTGATTACCCGCGGCTTGCTGAAACAGCTGGGCGGCGAGCCTGACTACACGGCATCGATCGCCGGCAGCATCGCCAATGGCGACCTGTCGATCGGCATCCACACCCAGCCTTCCGATACGTCCAGCCTGCTGGCGGAAATGAAGGAAATGCGTAACAGCCTGGTGGGCATCGTCGGCCAGGTACGCGTCGGCACGGAAACCATCGGCACGGCGTCGCGCGAGATCGCCGACGGCAATATCGACCTGTCGTCGCGTACGGAAATGCAGGCCAGCGCGCTGGAAAAAACGGCGTCGGCCATGGAAGAGCTGACTTCGACCGTAAAACAGAATGCGGACAATGCGCGCGAAGCCAACAAGCTGGCCGCCACCGCCTCGGACGTGGCCCTGAAGGGCGGCTCCGTGGTGTCGCAAGTGGTCGACACCATGAGCTCGATCAATGAATCGGCGAAGAAGATTGTCGACATCATCGGCGTGATCGACGGCATCGCCTTCCAGACGAATATTCTGGCGCTGAACGCGGCCGTGGAAGCGGCACGTGCCGGCGAACAAGGCCGCGGCTTTGCCGTGGTGGCGTCGGAAGTGCGCAACCTGGCCCAGCGCTCCGCTGGCGCCGCGAAGGAAATCAAGATCCTCATCGACGATTCGGCCGAGAAGACGGAACGCGGCACGCGTTTGGTCGGCCAGGCTGGCGTGACGATGGGCGAAGTGGTCGACAGCGTGCGCCGCGTGACGGACATCATGAGCGAGATCGCCAGTGCCAGCCAGGAACAAAGCGCCGGCATCGAACAGGTCAACCTGTCGATCATCGAGATGGATGGCATGACGCAGCAGAATGCGGCGCTGGTGGAGCAGGCCGCCGCCGCGGCGCAAAGCCTGCAGGACCAGGCGGCCGAACTGGCCCACGTGGTCAGCATCTTCAAACTGGTCGAAGGCGAAGAGAAACCGGCAGCGTATGTACCGGCACCCGTGGCCGCCGCGCCAGTGGCCGTGCGCAAGCCCGCGCCGGCATTGCGTCCGGTCAAGTCGCTGACCCGCAAGACGGAAGCGTCCGCTCCCGTGGCTGCCGCGGCGCCACGCAAGGCGGCAAGCGCCGGCAGCACCAGCAATGACGAGTGGGAAGAGTTTTAAGCGCGGCCAACAGCGCACAGGAAATTGTAATTACCGTATCTGATAATCATGGGGAAGCACATGTTTGAGAATAAGCGTTTGATGAGTGTTGCAGCAGCCTTGCTGGTGTCCGTTTCTTCCGCAGCCTTCGCTGCCGAAGTGCCGGCGTCGTTCGATGCCAAGAACTGCAAGGCGGACTATCCGAAAGCCTCGCTGATGAACGAAGAGCAGGGCACCGTGTCGATGTCCTTCCTGGTCAATGCCGATGGCAGTGTTGCCGATTCGAAAGTCGAGAAGAGCAGCGGCTTCAAGAACCTGGACAAGGCTGCCATCAAGGCCCTGTCCGCTTGCAAGTTCAAGCCGGGCACCAAGGATGGCTCCCCTGCGCAAACCTGGACCAAGGTCGATTACGCCTGGAAGCTGGACTGATCCACGCATTGCCGGGAGCGCCGCTCCCGGCATGACCATATCCGCTACGGGCGGCGCCTGCGAGGGTGCCGCCCGTATTGTTATGTGCGGCAGCCAACGGCGCTGTCGCCCCCGATTCTGTTACCCTCGAAACATACCTTCGGGATCTCTCACCACAAGAGGCTTATCATGCAGCGCATCCTGACACTTTCTTCCCTGGCGGCCACCGGCTTGCTGCTTTCCGCCTGCGCTACACTGGGCACGCCTGTGGGCTTGCAGGCGGGGCAGACCGTCGCCGTCGTCAACAGCTTGAGCTGGGACAATCCGCTGACGGGCAAGCGCGACGGCGTGCGCACCAGCTGGCCTATCAAGGATGGCAAGATTGCCCCTGAGTATTTTCCGCTGGCGCAATTGAAGCAATGCGATGCCGGCGGCAAGACCTGCGCCTGGGGCGTGATGCGCGCGCAGCGTAGCGTACCGACGCTGAACTATGTGGACGGCGGCGTGGACCTGGCCGTGAGCGTCTCGATCGACGTGGCGCGGCGCCAGGATGCGCGCCAGGGCGAGACGCAAACGGCGATGGCGATACCGCAGGATGTGGCGGCCCTGGCGGGCAAGCAACGCGTGCAGCCCAGCTGGAAATTGAAATATGGCAAGGTCGAGCAGGTCGAGCTCGATTACGGCATGCGCTACCAGGTGTGCGTGCAGCGCTACGATGCCGCCGGCAAGGCCATCGATAGCTGCGCGATTCCATTTATTTGAGGAAACATGCCGCGCGGGCCGCTTGTGGCGCCATCGCCACATTTCATGTTGCGGCGTGCGTCGGGGTGTAACAATCGGTAAAAGCACAGCAAAGCACGGCGTAATTTCTTATAGTACTTACTTGAGGTAGTACATATTAGGAGAATTGCGATGAAAACCCTGTTGGCAGTAATTTCGCTGGCCGCTTTGGGTGGCTGCGTCGTGGCCCCGCCAGGGCCCGCGTATTACGGTTCGCGCGCGCCGCAGGGAGCCTACAATCCCTACGACTGGCATACGGTCTCGTCCGAACCGGTGCAGTCGGGCCGCGTGATGAGCGAACCGCGCGTGGAATACACGAATGAGCCCGTCTACGTGCAGCAGTCGCCCGTCTACGTGCAGCAGCCCGTGTATGTGCCGGCGCCCGTGTACGCGCCGCAACCGTATTATTACAATCCTCCCGTATCGATCGGGCTGGACTTCATGTTTGGCTTTGGGCGCTACGGGGGACACCGCGGCGGCTGGGGCGGCTATGGGCGTTACCACGGCCGCCGCTAGACGCGGGGCGTAGTCCTTCTGGCGTGAGAAAACGCGCCGTGCTTCGTAAAGCACGGCGCGTTTTCTCATTGGCGACGACAAGCAGCGCCGCGCAGCGGAATCAGTGGAAATATACCGAACTCTGGTGCAGCACGTCCGCCGAGCACAGGATATACATCGCCGCCGCTGCCAGACCTATTTGCAAGGCGCCAAAGCTGATCGGGATGAGGCGGGACATGTCGTACTCCTGAGTGGTGTGAGGTGGGTTGTCAGGCTTTCATCATAGGTCGGATAGATGCTCTCGGGCATCGGATGAATGTCCGCTGCGATGTAGGACAACACCTCGTCGCTGAGGCCCCGCCTCGCTCTCTGGCGGCTTACCGATTTTTCCAGCGCAGCACCGGCTCTTCCGGCGCCGTGTCCGGCACGTTCGAGATCGCCAGCCAGTGCGTCAGGCGTTCCGGATGCTTGAGATTGATGCCCATGCCGTCGATGATGCCCACCTGTTCCAGCATGCGCGCGTCAATCTTGGCCTTCGACACCGTGGGCGCGCCCATGACCATGCGGTCATACGCCTTGCGCGCCTTGTGTTCCCATTTGTGCAGATTGCTTTCGTCGAAACGGTTCGCTTCGAAGTACACGGTCAGGGTGCCATCGAGGTTGCCAAAGCCGACAATGCCCGCGCCCTTGCGGATGGTGGTGGTGTTATCGATGTCAAATTCCGCCGTGGGCACGAAAATGCCGGCGCGGCCATCGATGTCGGGACGTCCCACGGGCGTTTCCTTGCCGTAGGAACTGGTTTCAGTAATGGTTTTTTCTGCGGACATGGTGCGTGTGTGGTGGCCGTGCCGGGAGCGCAATCGGGCCCGGCAGCGCCAGTCATCCTGTTCAAAAAATGCGTGCTGATGATCAGGGCGGGGTAGGGGCCCTGGCGGAGCGATGCTTGGCATTGCTTGATACCCCGCTATTGTAGCTCCAATTTAATTCTTCTTGGCAACATTTGATGGACTAATGCAACCGTTCCCCCATGAAAAAAGCCGCCCGGCCAGATGGCGGGGCGGCTGTTGCGCGGCGACTGTCCGGGTTCAGGCGGCTGTCTTGCGGCGTGCCATGAAACCAAGCAAGCCCAGGCCCAGCAGCATCATGGCGTAGGTTTCCGGTTCCGGCACGGCAGCCATCACCGAGACGTTGTCCAGATAGGAACCATAGGTCGGTGCGGAGACGGGGCCGATCGATTCGAAGCGCAATACGGTCGATGAGCCGAGCGCGGTCAGGTTCTGGCTGTAGGTTTGCCACACGCCGCTCGTGGTGCCGACCAGTGCCGTTGGCGTCAGCAGGGTCGAACCCCAATAGACATTCATCAGGCTGTTCGCGCCGCCAGCCGTATCGGGACGGCCCGAGTAGGCGAACGACAGCGCATAGGTGCCGCCGGCCGTGGTGGCGATGGCTTGCGATACGGAGGTCAGCCGGTCGGTATTGAGTTCCAGGTATTGCGTGCCGTTGGCGGCGACGGGATTGAATCCGCCCTGGCCGCCTTGCGTGGCGCCTTTCTGGATTTCAAAGGCCGAATTGCCGCTGGCAGATGACGTCCAGCCGGTGACGCTGCTGAGCGGAGCCCAGGCCGAGGCGATGACATTGTTTTCGAAACTGCCATTGACCACCAGTTCGGTCGCGGCGTTGGCGGCGCCAGCGGTGACCAGGGTGGCCAGTGCGGCGATTTTCAGGAGGGTGGCTGGCGTCTTCATGGTTTCTCTTTGGTTGGTTAAAAGATAATTTGATTTCTTAAATGACATTTAAAGAATATCACCAAAACTCACACAAAGAACAAGCGCTCGTTAAAAATATTTGTAATTGTGAAATCATTTATGTCTACAGGGAAATTAAATTTCATCGCGAATGAATTGCGGCGGCGGTCCAAGGTGAACGCGAGCTTGCAGTTACTTGCGTCACGGTATTTTTGTGACATCGGAACGTAAAAAAAACCTGCATCGGAACAACAACGATGCAGGTTTTTTCAGGTCGCTGCCATGCGCAGCGGCATATCGATTCGATAGGTACCCGCGCGCGCAGGGATCAGAACGCCAGCCGGCCCTGCAGGTAGACCATGCGCGGCGCGCCCACCAGCTTGCCCAGGTTGCCGTCCGAGGTGCGCGTGAAGTAGCGCTTGTCGGCGAGGTTGTTGACACCGGCCACCAGTTCCAGGCCCTTCTGGCCCGGCACTGTCCATTTCACCTGCGTGTTCCAGGTACGGAAGCCGGGAATGACGCCCAGGCTGCCGGCCGCGTTTTCCGCCACGGTATTGGCTTCGTCGGCGAACTGGCGGCTCTGGTGGCTGCTCGACAAATCAACACCCCAGGCGCCCAGCTGATAGTGGGCGCCGACGGTATCCGTGGTGCGCGAATAGAAGGGCACGTCGTTGCCCGCGTTCGCGCCATCTTGCAAGGTCGCCTTGGTGTACGTGTAGGTGGCGTAGGCGTTCAAGCCGGCCAGCGGGCCCGACTTGTCGAAGCGGTAGTCGATGGCCGTTTCCAGGCCACGGTGATGCGTGGCGCCCACGTTGTAGAAGACGACGTTCTCGCCGCTGCCGACGGACTGGATCTGGTTGTCGAATTTGATGTTGAACAAGGTCGCTTCGGCCGACAGCTGGCCGCTCTTCCAGCGTGCGCCCAGCTCGGCCGTCTTGGCCAGTTCCGGTTGCAGCGGGTTCTTGCTCGACTGCGCATTGAGCTGCGTATTTTGCACGGCGCCAAATGAGCTGTTGTAGTTGCCGAACAGGGTCACGTTGTTATTGAGCAAATAGGCCACGTTCAGCGAGGGCAGGGCCTTGTTGTTGAGCAACTCGATCTTCTGGTCGACCGGCAAGTGGTTGAAGCGTTCCGTCTTGATGTGTTCATAGCGCACGCCGGGCGTGATGCGCCAGGCGTCGATGGCGATCTTGTCGTCGATATACACGGCTTGCGCATCGGTCGAGTTGTCGGCGAAGCGCGTCGGCGCTTGCCGCACGCCGCTGGCGATGACCACGTTGTAGATGGCCTCGTCGGCGCGCTCGGCCAGGTAGCGGTAGCCGACGGTGACGTCTTGCGAGACCTTGCCGGTAGTAAACCGCTGCGTGTAGCGCGGCTCGATGGCCGTCGTTTCATAGTTGCGCGGCTGGTGGCCCAGGTTTTTTCCGCTGATCAGCGTGCTTTCGCGCGAGCTCTTGTTGTAGTAGGCGCGCACCTCGAATTCCTGCGTGTTCGACATAGCATTCAGGTAGCCGATGTCGAAAGCCTTGCGCTCGCCGCTCCAGAAGTCGGTCGGGCGTGTGTTCTGGAACGGGTCCTGCTTGTATTGCGCCGCGGTCAGGCCGCCCGGCGTGCGCGACGTCACGTCGTAGTAGGACAGCTTGCCGTACACCTCGGCCGTCGGGCTCAGGTCGTAGCGGAACTTCAGGGCGAAGTCGTTGACCTTCTCATCGCTGCCGACGCGCCAGTCGCTGCCGCGGATGCCGGAATACAGCACCGCCAGGCCCAGGCCGCTGTCGAGCTGGGTGCCGGCAAACACGCTGGCCTGCGTATTGTGACCCACTTCGCTGTACGTGTTGTAGCGCACGGTGGCGTCGCCCGTGATACCTGGCGTGGTGGGCACGCGGCGCGACTTGAAGTTGATGATGCCGCCCACGTTTTGCGGGCCGAAGCGCACGGCGCCGCCGCCGCGCACCACGTCGACCGTCTCGACATTGGCGAGGCTGACGGGCGCGAACGACAGTTGCGGCTGGCCATACGGCGCCACCGACATCGGGATGCCGTCGAGTAACACCGTGCTGCGCGGCGAGTAGCGCCCGGCCAGTCCGCGCACGCCGATATTCAGGGAAATGGCGCTGCCGGCGCTGCCCGAGTTGTCGCTGATCTGCACGCCGGGAATGCGGCGCATCACGTCGCTGAGGCTGGACGCGCCCGAGTTTTCGATGTCATCCTTCTGCACCACGGTGCGGGCGCCCGCGAAATTCTTCGTGCTGGCGGCCATGCTGGTGCCCAGCAGGTTGCTGCTGACCTGGATCGACTCCAGGATGGGACCGGCATTCTCGGCGCTGTTGGCATCCTGGGCCTGCGCGGCAAGCGGGGCGCCCAGGCAGGCGAGGGCGATGGCCAGCGCGCACGGGCGCAGCGTAAAGGGCAGTGCGAAAGGGGTGACAGCCATGCATGGATCTCCGTAATGACAATGTTTGCGCGGGCAATCGGGCGGCGCGACAACATCGTGGCGTGGACATCCGGCGCAAGGGGATAAGAATGATAATGATTCTCATTTTATCCGTCAATTGCGCAAACTGCTTAGGATGGGCTTTGCCCGGAGAAAGGCGGGAAATGTTGCTGGCGCGGTACAGGAAGGAGTCTGGGTTGCCGCTTGGCACCATTGCTGGGGTGCGGCGGCATTTTGCGTGCTTCTTGTATACTGCCGCTTTTGCAGACGTCAGATGTGAACGTACAATGAGCCAGACAACTGAAACGACACCAGGCAGTTCCTCCGTGGAACGCCGTCAGGGCGACCAGCCGGCAAGTGCTGTGCGCAAATTGAATCTGCTGGTGGTCGACGACAACCAGGAAGTGGGCGAATCGCTGGCCATGCTGCTCGAAGCGCTGGGCCACCATGCGGTGGTGGTGCGCAACTGGCAGATGGCCGTCGAGCAAGTCAAGCTGTGCGTACCCGACGCCGTCTATCTCGATATCGAGATGCCCGGCATCAGCGGCATCGAAATCGGCCGCCGCCTGCACCACAATCCCGAGACGGCCAACGCCGTGCTGATCGCCGTCACGGGCCACAGCCTGCCCATGTACATGGATGACGCGCTGGCCGTGGGCTTCCGCCACTTCCTCGTCAAACCCGTGCGCCTGGACGATCTGGCGACGACGGTGCAGTCGGTGCTGGCGGGATAGGTATCCTGCAGTAAAAGACGAAGAGAGCCGGCTGCAGCCGGCTTTTTTGCAAGAATGCGCCTGGGATTGGAAAAACAGTTGTGCTTGCTTAAAAGTGCCGTCCCTGATCCGGCATAGAGTGGCATGACATCTATCTCAAGGAGATGATTCATGCCCTATATTTATTCCAATGTCGCCGAGTTGAAAGGCAGGCCCGTTGTCGGTAGTCGCCACTGCGTCGCTTTGGTGCAGTACTATGCTCGCGCGCCAGTCACGGCAAACTGGCGCGAGGGTGAAGCGGTGTTGGGGAACGCCATCATCAAACCGGGAACCGCGATCGCCACATTTGTCAGGGGGTGTTACCCGAACCGACCACATGGCAATCATGCCGCCTTGTTCATCGGCCAGGCGATAGGCGGCATCTATATTGCAGACCAATGGAAAGCCGACGGCAAGACCGAAATTTCGGTGCGGCTGATACGCTCGCAAGGCAAGGACAAGCGCGGTAATTACATCCACGCCAGCGATAACGCCGATGCATTTTCCGTGATTGAATGAGGTTGGTCATGGCATACTCAAAAACGACAATGGCAGCACGGACCTGCTGGCCTGCAATGGCACTGCTGGCCATATCGTGCCTGCAATCGACAGCCAGCGCCGCGCCCGTTGCCTGCCCAGTGTCGATTTCCCAGGGCTCGCTGCAGCTTGCCGATGTACCGCAAGGCTGGACCAGCTATGTCGGTTCGCCACTTTACCTGCATGCGGCGGTGCCGATGAACGGGCCACCGGAGCAGTTGGGCGAGCTGTCGGACTTCCGGCAAAAGCGCTTGAAAAAAGGTTGGGTAGATACTTATCGGCTCGATGGCAAGTTTCCGGAGGGGAAATGGCTGGCCTGTCGTTACGGCGGCACGGGTCAGCTGACTTTGGCGATGCGGCTCGACGACAGTATCGACAGCTGTACTTTTACTTATCGGCAAGGTGAGCATGTCGGTGAGCGCAACATCGCCATCTTGTGCAGATAGCCATGGTGTTTGATTTACGCCATAAAAACCTGCTCTGAAATAGAAAAAGCCCGGTTCGAAAACCGGGCTCTTCTTTATTCTGTGGGGTG
This sequence comes from Janthinobacterium goodfellowi, assembly GCF_051380695.1. Taxonomy (NCBI): domain Bacteria; kingdom Pseudomonadati; phylum Pseudomonadota; class Betaproteobacteria; order Burkholderiales; family Oxalobacteraceae; genus Janthinobacterium; species Janthinobacterium goodfellowi. The sequence continues at coordinate 200,549 of NZ_JBNYXN010000004.1, forward strand.
GCTGATGGGGCTCGAACCCACGACAACAGGAATCACAATCCTGGACTCTACCAACTGAGCTACAGCCACCACTGTCTTACTTACCTGTTTAGCTGTTTTGCTGAACAGGTGCCGAATTATACAAAGAACTCGGCAAAGTGGCAAATCTAAATGCAGTCTTTTTTAAAGAATCGAAAGATTGCTTGAAAACGCCCGCTTTTGCTCGCACCGCTCACACGGACAGGTGCGCGACGGGCGGCTGCAAGTCCAGCAAACCGGAGAAGGCTTGCGCCAGGGATTCGACCTTGGCCGTCGTGTAACCCTGCAGCTGGGGCGCATCGTTGCCGGTGCGGCGCAGGCTGGCAGCATCGAGCAAACGGGTCAGCTGGCGCGCCACGGCGTCGCCCGTGTCCACCAGGGTAATCGTTTCCTGCGTATGCGCACGTACCGTGCGCACGATGGCGTCCTGCACGAACGGGTAATGCGTGCAGCCGAGCACGAGGGTATCGACGCCTTGTTCCAGCATGGGTGCGATGTAGCGTTCCAGCATGGCGCTGGTGGCGTCCAACGGGTCGTTGCCCAGCTCGCACTGCTCGATACGGTCTGCCAGGCCGATGCAGGGCTGCAAGATGAAGGTGGCGCCTGTGGCGGCGCTCACCTGCTCGCGCAGGGCCAGCAGCTTGTCGCCGCGCAAGGCGCGTTCTGTGGCCAGCACGGCGATCTTGCCGTTGCGGCTGATGGCGGCTGCCGGTTTCAGGCCCGGTTCGACGCCGACGATGGGCAGGTCGGGATAGCGCGCGCGCAGTGCCTTGATGGCGGCAATGGTGGCCGTGTTGCACGCCACGACCAGTGCCTTCGCGCCTTGCTGCAATAGAAAGGCGGTGATCGCCAGCGAACGGTCGATCACTTGCTGTTCCGTCTTGTCGCCATACGGGGCGTAGCCGGAATCGGCAAAATAGATCAGGTCTTCCTGCGGCAGCTGCGCGCGGATATGGCGCAGCACCGACAGGCCGCCCACGCCGGAGTCAAAAATGCCGATGGGCGCGTCTGGGCGGGCAGTGCTTGCAATAGAAGTCATATAAAGCCGAAGAAGATAAAAAAACGCCGCGCTGGTGTTGCCGCGCGGCGTCTATGGTAGAGCTTGTTTAAGCAACCGTCACGGGAATCTTGCTGACGCTATTGAGTTGCTCGATCTTCGCCTGCCACTCTTTCGGGCCCGTGTTGTGCACCGACGTGCCCTTCGCATCCACGGCCACCGTCACCGGCATGTCGACGACGTCGAATTCGTAGATCGCTTCCATGCCCATGTCGGCAAAGCCCAGCACCTTGGCGTGCTTGATGGCTTTCGACACCAGGTAGGCGGCGCCGCCCACGGCCATCAGATAAGCCGACTGGTGCTTCTGGATCGATTCGATGGCGACCGGTCCCCGTTCGGCCTTGCCGATCATGGCGATCAGGCCCGTCTTTTCCAGCATCATGTCGGTGAACTTGTCCATGCGCGTGGCGGTCGTCGGGCCGGCCGGGCCGACGGCTTCGTCGCGCACGGGGTCGACCGGGCCGACGTAGTAGATCACGCGGTTCTTGAAGTCGACTGGCAATTCTTCGCCACGGGCCAGCATGTCCTGGATGCGTTTATGGGCGGCGTCGCGGCCCGTCAGCATCTTGCCGTTCAACAGCAAGGTCTGGCCCGGCGTCCACGAAGCGACTTCTTCTTTCGTCAGGGTGTTCAGGTCGACGCGCTTGGATTTTTCCGTGTCCGGCGTCCAGTGCACTTCCGGCCACGACGACAGCGATGGCGGCGTCATGTAGGCAGGGCCGGAGCCGTCGAGCACGAAGTGGCCGTGGCGCGTGGCGGCGCAGTTCGGGATCATGGCAACCGGCTTCGATGCGGCATGCGTCGGGTGCATCATGATTTTCACGTCGAGCACGGTCGTCAGGCCGCCCAGGCCCTGCGCGCCGATACCCAGCGAGTTGATCTTGTCGCACAGCTCGATGCGCAGTTCTTCCAGCTTGTTCTGCGGACCGCGTTGCTTCAGCTCAAACATGTCGATGTCTTCCATCAACACTTCTTTTGCCATCAGCATGGCTTTTTCGGCCGTGCCGCCGATGCCGATGCCCAGCATGCCGGGCGGGCACCAGCCGGCGCCCATGGTCGGCACCGTTTTCATGACCCAGTCCACCAGCGAATCGGACGGGTTCATCATGATCATCTTCGATTTGTTTTCCGAGCCGCCGCCCTTGGCCGCCACTTTCACGTCGACGGTATTGCCTTCGACCAGTTCCATGTGCACGACGGCTGGCGTGTTGTCCTTGGTGTTCTTGCGGTCGAAATGCGGGTCGGCCACGATGGAGGCGCGCAGCTTGTTGTCGTCGAAGTTGTACGCGCGGCGCACGCCTTCGTTGACGGCGTCGGTGACGGTGCCGCTGAAACCTTCGAAGCGCACGCCCATGCCGATTTTCAGGAAGACGTTGACGATACCCGTGTCCTGGCAGATAGGACGCTTGCCTTCCGCGCACATGCGCGAGTTGGTCAGGATTTGCGCGATCGCATCTTTTGCCGCCGGGCTTTGCTCGGCCGCATAGGCGCGCGCCAGGTGCTCGATGTAATCAGCAGGGTGGTAGTAGCTAATGTACTGCAACGCTGCGGCGACGGATTCGATCAGGTCTTCTTGCTTTATGACAGTCATGGTGTTCTCGCGGTGGATAAGAAGGGTAAGACTTTGATGCTGTTTGCTAATCAGTATAGGAGCGCCAGAACTTAGTGGGGCGCCCTGGCTTGGTTCTGCGTCACGGTCATGATGCGGTCCGTGTACGCAATCGCCATGGCCGACAGGATGAAGACCATGTGGATCGCCGTTTGCGCGATGACCACATTCGGTTCCTTGGCATACGCGGTGGCGTTGATGAAGGTCTTCAGCAGGTGGATGGACGAAATGCCGATGATGGCCATTGCCAGTTTCGTCTTCAGTACGGACGCATTCACATGCGACAGCCATTCCGGCTGGTCCGGATGGTCGTCCAGGTGCATGCGCGAGACAAACGTTTCATAGCCGCCGATGATGACCATGATCAACAGGTTCGAGATCATGACCACGTCGATCAGGCCCAGCACCACCAGCATGATGGTGGCTTCATTGAGCTTGACCGGTGGCGGCACGCCCGCCACGGTGACGGCGCTGATGACGTGCTGCAGGGCCGCGTCATTGCCGAACACGGCGCCGATCAGGTCCGACAGTTCCACCCAGAAATGAAATACGTATACGCATTGGGCAAGGATCAAACCCAGGTACAGCGGCAGCTGCAGCCAGCGCGACATGAAGATGAAGGCGGACAGGGGATGCAGTTTGCTATGTTTGGGTTTTTGTGAATGGTCGATCATCTGGAGTTTCCTGGGGGTAAATACCAATTTTTGGTATGCCCGACATTTTACACTTGCTGCTGATCACTGCGCATGCCCTCGATTTGGATTCTTGGGCTTGATGAAACACAAAGCGACGCCAACTAATTGACTTGTTATCAGTTTTTCCATCCAGAATGCTGGGCGGCGTCCGCTTGACGCCCGTCGCCTGTGGCGATTATGGTTAGAATTGATCAGGGAAAACGCCGACTGTAAGGCGTCCGTAAGACAGCAGGAATATTGTGTTAGCAAACAATTACTACACTGGAGACTAGCATGGCCGCTATAGAGAACCAAGGGCAGGGCACAGAGCAGCAGGGACCGGAAGAGTCGCGCGTATTTGAACCGTCGGCAGCATTTGCCGCACAGGCAACGATTTCCGGCATGGACGACTACCGCGCCATGGTGGCCGACGCCGAACGCGACTACGAAGGCTTCTGGGCCAAGCTGGCGCGCGAGAACCTGAGCTGGAAAAAGCCGTTCACCCGCACCCTGAACGAAGACAACGCCCCGTTCTACAAATGGTTCGAAGACGGCCAGCTGAACGTGTCGTACAACTGCCTGGACCGCAACATCGAAAATGGCCTGGGCGACAAGACGGCCATCATCTTCGAAGCGGACGACGGCACCGTTACCAAGGCAACTTATAAAGAGCTGCATGAAAAAGTCTGCAAGTTCGCCAACGGCCTGAAATCCAAAGGCATCGCCAAGGGCGACCGCGTCATCATCTATATGTCGATGTCCGTCGAAGGCGTGGCCGCCATGCAAGCCTGCGCGCGCATCGGCGCCACCCATTCCGTCGTGTTCGGCGGCTTTTCGGCGAAATCCTTGCAGGAACGCATCATCGATGCGGGCGCCGTGGCCGTCATCACGGGCGACGAGCAATTGCGCGGCGGCAAGAAGCTGCCATTGAAATCCATCGTCGACGAAGCGCTGGCGCTGGGCGGCTGCGATTCCGTGAAGAACGTCATCGTGTATCAACGCACGGGCAGCAACCTGCCGATGGTGGCCGGCCGCGACACCTGGCTGCACGATCTGGTCGAAGGCCAGAGCGCGCAATGCGAACCGGAATGGGTCGATGCCGAGCATCCACTGTTTATCTTGTACACCTCCGGCTCGACGGGCACGCCGAAGGGCGTGCAGCACTCGAGCGGCGGCTACCTGCTGTGGGCCGCGCTGACGATGAAGTGGAGCTTCGACATCAAGCAGGATGACGTGTTCTGGTGCACGGCCGACATCGGCTGGGTGACGGGCCACAGCTACATCGCGTACGGCCCGATGGCCGTGGGCGCCACGCAAGTGGTGTTCGAAGGTATCCCGACCTACCCGAACGCGGGCCGTTTCTGGGAAACCATCAAGAAACACAACGTCAGTATCTTCTACACGGCGCCTACCGCCATTCGTTCGCTGATCAAGGCGGCCGACGTGGATCCGAAAGTCCACCCAAGCAACTACGACCTGAGCAGCTTGCGCCTGCTGGGCACCGTCGGCGAGCCGATCAATCCGGAAGCGTGGATGTGGTACTACAAGCATATTGGCGGCGAGAAATGCCCGATCGTCGATACCTTCTGGCAAACGGAAACGGGCGGCCACATGATCACCCCGTTGCCTGGCGCCACGCCGATGGTGCCCGGTTCCTGCACCCTGCCATTGCCAGGCATCATGGCCGCCATCGTCGACGAAGCGGGCCAGGACGTGCCGAACGGCCAGGGCGGCATTTTGGTGGTAAAGCGTCCATGGCCATCGATGATCCGTACGATCTGGAACAACCCCGAGCGTTTCAAGTCCAGCTATTTCCCGGAAGAGCTGGGCGGCAAGATGTACCTGGCAGGCGACGGCGCCATCCGCAACAAGGACACCGGCTACTTCACCATCACGGGCCGCATCGATGACGTCTTGAACGTGTCGGGCCACCGCATGGGCACGATGGAAATCGAATCGGCCCTGGTGGCCAACCCGCTGGTCGCCGAAGCGGCTGTGGTGGGCCGTCCGGACGACACGACAGGCGAATCGATCTGCGCCTTCGTGGTGCTCAAGCAGGCGCGTCCGACAGGCGAGGAAGCGAAGAAGCTGGCCCTGGAGCTGCGCAACTGGGTCGGCAAGGAAATCGGCCCGATCGCGAAACCGAAGGAAATCCGTTTCGGCGACAACCTGCCAAAAACCCGCTCCGGCAAAATCATGCGCCGCCTGCTGCGCGTGCTGGCCAAGGGCGAGACGATCACGCAAGACGTGTCGACGCTGGAAAACCCGGCGATTCTGGATCAGCTGAAGGAAGCGTCGTAAGAAGGCAAGTCCCTTCAGGATCGGCCTGCGCTCCACTGGCGCGCAGGCCCCCTCAAGGGCCGACCCCAGCCCTTACCGGCTTGCTGTATCGCGCTACTTTTACCCCAGGGTAAATAACTTTGGCAGTCCGTAGAATCTTTGCTATAATCTGCGGCTTCGCGACAAGCGAGAAATAGTACGCAATGCGAGCAAGTCGACGCATTGCCTGCAGGAGAGGTGGATGAGTGGTTGAAGTCGCACGCCTGGAAAGCGTGTATAGGTTCATAGCCTATCGGGGGTTCGAATCCCCCTCTCTCCGCCACGGATACAAATTGGCCAGTTCAAGGAAGTCCCAGAACGTCCACAAAAAACCGTTTTAGCCCGTGCTAAAGCGGTTTTTTTGTATTCTGGCGTCCAGTACTGTCCAGCTGCAGCCAGTAAAAATCGGAGCTAGATACAGATCAGCTTACCCCAAGTCTGGCAACCAAGCCCTCATTCGCCGGTCTAAAGTGATTTCTGACGCATATGCTGAGGAGACCAGCCATGGCCAAGATTATCCCTCCCCTGACCGAGTTCCAGGTCAAAAATGCCAAGCCCAGGCAAAAGTCATACAAGCTGTTCGATGGCGGCGGCCTGTACGTTGAAGTGATGCCCAGCGGTTCGCGGATCTGGCGTATGAAATTCCGTCAATCGAACGGCAAGGAAAATACGCTGACCTTCGGGCCTTATCCGGAGATTTCGATCATGGTGGCGCGTGAAAAGCGCACGGAAGCGCGCCGCTTGCAGCTGCAGGGAATCGACCCCGGCAAGCACCGCGACGACGCCAGGCGGCTCGCTGCCGAAAAAGCATCCAATACCTTCGAGAAAATTGCCCGCGAATGGTACGCAAACAAGGTGCCGACGTGGAGCGAGCGCACTGCACGGAACATGCTGCAGCGCCTGGAGGCCGATATATTTCCAAGCATCGGCGACCGGCCGATCACGGAAATTCGGCACCGCGAACTGATTGCCACGCTGCGCAAGATCGAGGCGCGCGGCGCGACCGAGATTGCGCATCGCCTGAAGGCCGTCTGCTCGCAGATATTCAGCTACGCCATCCAGTGCGGCCTGGCGGACCGCAACCTGGTGGTGGACATGAAAGACGTCCTGAAGACCAAGCGCGCCTCGCACTATGCCGCCATCGATGCCGATGAATTGCCCTCCTTCCTGGACGCGCTGGCGCGCAACGAGGCGCGCATGTTCGAGCCGACGCGCATCGCGCTGCGCCTGATGCTGCTGGTCTTCGTGCGCACCAGCGAACTGATAGAAACGCCATGGAGCGAAGTCGATCTGGAGAAGGGTGAGTGGATCATTCCCTGGCAGCGCATGAAGCGCGGCAAGCTGACCGTCAATCCGGATATGACCAATCACCACGTTTGTCTTTCGCGCCAGGCGCTGGCTTTGCTGCGCCAGCTGCACACTATCACGGGCCGCGGCACGTACCTGTTTCCAAACCAGCGCGACCACGATAAGCCTCTGAGCAACAACACGCTGCTGGTGGCGCTGGCCCGCATGGGCTACAAGGGCCGCATGACCGGCCACGGCTTCCGTGCGCTGGCCATGAGCACCATCAAGGAGCGCCTGGGCTACCGCCATGAGGTGGTGGATCGCCAGCTGGCGCACGCGCCCAAGGACAAGGTGGCCAGCGCCTACGACCGCGCCCAGTTCCTGTCGGAGCGCCGCAAGATGATGCAGGAGTGGGCCGACTACCTGGAAGCAGTGGAACGCGGTGATGCGCCGCAGCCAGGCCATCATGGATTGCTGGAACTGGTGTGGCCAGCGCCGCGTCGTTAAGGAGACAGCCATGCCAAGACGAATTGAACCTCTGACAGAGCAACAGCTGATACAGGCGGAGCCTGGGGACAAACCATTCAGGTTATTCGACGGCTACGGCCTGTATGTTGAAGTCATGCCGACTGGCTCGAAGGTCTGGCGCATGAAATTTCGGCAAAAAGACGGCAAGGAAAATGCCCTGACATTCGGCCACTACCCGGAAGTCTCGTCGGCGCTTGCTCGATGCCGCCGCGCAGTCGCCCGCCAGATGTTGCATGACGGGCTGGACCCGCGCACAGAGTTCGACGCGGCCCACATGCGTCTACCGAAGCCCGTCAGGCGGCATTGCCTGCTTCCCGTTGCCATGGACGATAGAAAGGTGGAGCGCTGCGTAAGCCAGGTTGGCAGGCAAGCGCTGGAGCGGTTGCACGGCCTTGTATTCCCGGCACTGAGCCGCGTCGTGGCCGACGAAGGCGCGAGAAGCGACATGCAGATCATGCTGGAGAAAATCCAGAAGGAGCGCAGCGCCGAAGTGATTGATTTGCTGTACGACTACTGCGCCGACATCATCTTTGGCTGCCTTGGATTGGGCATTGATGAAGATGATTTGATCGAGGCCATGAGGGATGCCAGGGTGGCGCAGCGGCGGAAGTGAACGGCTCTATGCCGCAGGTATCCCGGTATCTCCCGGCTTCATTCGGCTCTGGCCCCTTTGTTGCCGATTGGCCTGGTGCTTGATGAAGTGACGATTATCGAGCATACCGTGTCTGCAGGTCTGCAGGTCTGCAGGTCAGCGGGCCTCGATACACGCTTGCATCCAGCTTAGCACCTCGCTCCTGAGCCATGCAGAGGAGCGTCCTTGCAGCTTGACAGGGGCAGGGAGGCCCGTGACTACACGCCGACGGCGGGCATGCGGGAAGGCCACAATGTTATACCTTGTTCCAACCCTTACCGACCTCGTACTGATCTCGCCGGCAACGGTCGTGCTCTGAAGTACATAGGCATTGGAATGAGAATCAAAAAACAGATAATGGCTGCAGGGCCAACTTACTCACGCGCTGCGCCCCACCTTCGCCAGCCACTTTATGTTGAATAGTGGGAACATCTTGGCGCTGCAAAAGGTGCTAGGCCATTCGCACGCAGCCCGGTTATTGCGGCGATCTCATGTTGACGAACAAGTAACTGAACTCCATACTTGCAAATGTGCATATATTTCCGTTTTTCAACGGTCCATCATTGGTTTTTAAGGTTCAAACGTGACGCAAAACCTCTTCGCATTCACGGCCGCCGATTCTGCGGCGCAAGCCAACCTCGACGTCTCAATCACTCGCCCCATCCCTGCTTCATTGATAATGCAACATGTGGGGGAGAAAGATGCGGTCGCGTTGCAGGCACTTGAGGAAAATATAGGTGGACTGTATGCCTGGGGCGCCGTCCCTGGTTTCATGAACGACAGGTATTACAAGGTGCTCAAGGAAGGCGACCATGTAATCTGCGTCTTCGGTGGCCGCTGTCGATTTGTCGCGACCGTCACCTACAAACTCGACAACGCGGCGCTCGCACGTGCACTTTGGGGGGAGGCGCAGCCAGGCACGACTTGGCGATGCATGTTTTTCATGACGAGACCCGCTCCTGTGGATGTCCGGCTGAGCGAACTCGACGGTTTCTTGCCTTCGCAGTTCTTTGGATTCGCCCGCGTGGGCGACAATAAAATTCAACATATCATCGATACCTATGGCACGTTGAGCGCATTCATCGAAGCGAAATTGTTGTTGTCTGCGTCCGCGCAGTCTAGCTCCCCGCCCTCCAACGCCAACACTGGCGCAACTGGCGCAGCCACGGCCTTGTGCCTACTCGGCACCGAGAAAGACCCAACCGCGATCGATGACCTTGCCGCCCGCGTGCGGGAAAGAGGCGCAGTAGCGGTCTGGTGGAGCTTCAGGGTCCAATCCGACGCAATACAGCAGTTACCTACACCTTTTCATCTCTACCTTAACGCCGGCTCGGGCAGGATCACACATCGACTGCTCTGTGTGGATCTCGCGGTGGCTGATGATGCTGCGGGTATGCAAACGCCCTGGCCGAAATACACTGCACCGTCGGAATTGGGGCGCACGAACGTCGGTCCCCGACAAAGCGAAATTTTCAAGACCTGGCTCCTCATCGAGGGCGTCGAACAACTCATGCCAGCAGCCAGTCTCAGCGACTTCGAACCGGCCGCCCCTTGGTCGAACCTGACCAATCTGCTGAATCAGAACGCCTTTGGCTACGCCTACCTGATACGCCCCTTCGTCGCCACGCCGTGTGCCGGTTCGATCGCACAAAATAAGGCGCCACTGTCCGTACAGGAGGAGCATGTGCCGTATGGCGTCGACGATGCGATGAGCGACCTGTTCATGGATCTAGGCGACTTTCAAAAGGCATTACGCCTGCTGACACACAAAAAGAACCTGATCCTGCAGGGCTCACCCGGCGTTGGCAAGACATTCGTCGCGAAACGGCTGGCGTATAGCCTCATCGGAATCAAGGCCGATGTAAACGTCGAGACGGTGCAATTTCACCAAGCCTACTCGTACGAAGACTTCATCCAGGGGTTTCGTCCAAAGCACGACGGTTCCGGTTTCGAGATCCGTAACGGCGTGTTCTACCGGTTCTGCGAACGTGCGCGTGCGTATCCGCAACAGAGACACGTGTTCATCATCGACGAGATTAACCGCGGCAATCTATCGAAGATCTTTGGCGAGTTGCTACTGTTGATCGAGGCCGACAAGCGCAGTGCCGACTGGGGTGTGCGTCTGGCTTACGCCGACGAGAAAGCGGTGCCGTTTTATGTACCCGCCAATGTACACCTGCTTGGCATGATGAACACAGCAGACCGTTCGCTGACCTCGATCGATTACGCTCTGCGCCGCCGCTTCGCATTTATCCACGTCAACCCCGGCTTTACACATCCGAAATTTACGTCTTGGTTGGAACAGCAGGGCTGGACAAGCGCTTACACCACCCATATCCGCGACAAGTTCATCGGCTTGAACGGCATTATCGCGGAGGACGAGGAGCTGCGTGAAGGCTTCTGTGTCGGCCACAGTTACTTTTGCGCTGCCAGACCCGCAGGGATGAGTGACTCGGAATACTATTCGGACATTATCGAAACTGAGATCCGTCCCTTGTTGGAAGACTACTGGTTCGATAAGAAGTCGGAACACATCGACGACATCATTGATGACCTGATGTGACATGATTCCGGTCGCAAATCTCTACATGATGCTGGCGTACGCGTGGAACCGTCTGGACCAAGCAAGCGTCGTCGATGTCGCCGCGCTGCATCAGCAGAACCTACCGAGTCTTTTGGCGCATGTTCTCGTCACCGGCGTCTCGCACCTGACGAAGCGCGGCCTGCACAAACAATACCGTGAGCTGGTTGAAGAATCGGGAACGTTACGCGGCAGGGTCGATACGGCCGCGTCAGTCAAGCGCGCCCTATTCCAGCGCGCACGCGCCGTGTGCCAACAGGACGACTACTCGGCCGACGTGATCCACAACCAGATCGTCAAGGCGACGCTGCACCGCTTGGTCAAATGCAGCGACGTCGCACCCCAATTACGCCGCGAAGCCGGCCGACTCGTTCAGCGCCTTCCGGGCGTATCCGACATCGATTTGACCGCGCGCGCTTTTCGTGGCGCGGTAGTGCATCGGCATACGGCCGTGTACGCGTTTCTGCTGGATGTGTGCCAGTTGATCTATAACGAAACCCTGCCGAGCGAAGAAGCAGGAGGATTCTGCTTCCGCGACTTCACGCGCGACGAAAAAAAGATGTGGAGGCTATTCCAGGATTTTGTCCTTAATTTCTATAGAAAGGAACTCTCGGGATTTTCGGTAAACGCCAGCCATGTCAACTGGAGCATCGAGCCTAACGCTGCCGACGGACACCTTTTGCCATCGATGCGAACTGACGTCTCGTTGAAGTCGACGTCGCGCCACATAATTCTCGACACAAAGTACACGGCGAAGATCTTCCAGCGCCACTACCAAAAAAAATCCTTTCGGTCGGAGCACTTATACCAGTTACTCACCTATGTTCAACAGCAGGCCGCATATAACGCCGCGCAGAGCATGCCAGCGCCAGAGGGTATTCTGCTCTACCCGCTGGCTGCCGAGGCAGCCGAGACCCGCTATGTCATTTCTGGGCACCCGCTCTCCATCGCGACCGTCGATTTAGGGCAGCCTTGGCCCCACGTGCGGAAGCGGTTGATATCACTCATTCTGGGGGAGGAAACCGCGATGCCGGTGTATATCGGGTAGACGTTCGCGCCGGCGATTTGTGCAACAAAACCACCTGTATATAGTTGCTCACTGCGCAACTGCTCGGCCGCAGTTCTATCAGGCGGTGACGGGAGCACAAATGCCAGCCAATCACACAAGTGATCGAGGGCACCGGCAAGCAGTTGTTGCTCTGCCTGGTCCTTTTCGACCTGGCGTGCTAGTTTGGTGAACGACGTGCTAATCGCTGCTTGGACTTCGCCTTAGTAGTCCTTCTCTTCCTGCTGACGTAGGTAGTTGCGTATTTCGGTCATCGTGACCGCGCATTCCGGTGCATCGTGACCGATCCGCATGTGGTGGTGTTACGCGGTTAAATTTTAAAGCCTGCGGTCACGATGGGTCCATATTTTTCTCCTTTTTCATGGTTTTCGGCTTTTGCATGCGCAGGGAGTCACCGGTCAGCGTAAAGCGGTGACTGCGCTGCATGAGACGGTCTAGGATGGCGTCGGCGATGGTGCGGGCGCAGGCCTTCCCGGCGCTGAGCCGCGTTTCCGCCGATGAAAGAATGCGAAGCGACATGCTGGCCATGCTGGAGAAAATCCAGAAGGAGTGCAGCGCCGAAGTGATTGATTTGCTGTACGACTACTGAGCCGACAGCATCTTTGGCTGCCTTGGATTGGGCATTGATGAAGATGATTTGATTGAGGCCATGAGGGATGCCAGGGGGGCGCAGCGGCGGAAGTGAACGGCGCTATGCCGCAGGTATCCCGGTATCTCCCGGCTTCATTCGGCTCTGGTCCCTTTGTTGCCGATTGGCCTGGTGCTTGATGAAGTGTCGATTATTGAGTATAGCGTGTTTGCAGGTCTGCTGGCCTCGATACACGCTTGCATCCAGCTTAGCACCTCGCTCCTGAGCCATGCAGAGGAGCGTCCTTGCAGCTTGACAGGGGCAGGGAAGGTGCCCTTCTTGATGCCCGCATAAACGCTGCTGCGCGATTTGCCGCAGGTTGCCAGCACTTCGCCCAGGCGGATGAAGCGCTCTTCGCCCATGCGAGGTTCCACGCGGCGCTCTTTCAGGTATTCGGCTGTCGCTGCTTTCATGGCGTCCCCCTTCGTGAATCAAAAATGCCAGCGGCAGCACCGGGGCGAATGGCATATACCGCAGGCCTTGCCCTGTGACCGATTCGTCCTTCGTCTAGACGCGCTCGCAATCATTATTCCGAAAACATGGGGCCAGTATCGAATGCCGTAATCGCTGGTGCAACAAGAATCGGCCTGCCATGCCACTTGGATCAAGCCTGCCGCGCACTTTGTGTGAGATCAAAGCTGGACACAGGAGCGGGTTCGTGGAAGCTTTAGCAGCTAAAAATTGGACAATCGACAGCGCATTCTTCATGCGATAGATGCATTGGCGCGGCCCCGATTTCATTGGTCCTGTTGCTGTATCGCCGGCACATGTGCATGCGACTGCTGGCATCTCACGCCATCAATACCTATCAGCAATTGTTTTGACCGCCTCTAGGGAGGGGAGCTCTTTCTGTCCACGCGGAAAGGCGCAGCCATCGGATGAGCAGCGCGCTATTGCCGTGCAGTACTCGTACAGCAGACTATGAAAATTTGTTGCTGACATTGATCAAGGTCGGCCCAGATGCATGTCAAATGTTCCCACTTCGGCGCTGCCTATTACCGCTGATTAACCGTGCTACTTTCGGCATACATTCCTGCTAAATCTGCTCCCGTACCGGCAAAAAAATGGTTCAACCGAGGTATTACCCGGTGATTTAAGGGTTCAGTCGCTGCACGGGGCGGAACTACCGTGCTAGTTTCGGCATACATTCCTGCTAAATTTGCTCTCGTACCTGCAAAAAAATGGTTCGGTCGAAGTTGCGTCCGATGATTTTTGTGGTTTAGTCGTTGTGCGAAGCGGGGCAGGATAGGTGAAGTTAGCTAACCTTCGGTTAGCTAACTTCCCACCTGCTTATTCGCACTTCGTGCTCAACGTAACACCCCACATTAGACTTTCGAATGAGCATGCATCTACTGCACCTTTGCGTGAGTCCGTGTCCGTATGGCAGCCTGCCCCTTGCTCCTCGGCAGTCCGACGCGCCTGCGGCGCGCGTTCGTGGTTCTAATCAGGTTTTCGACCGAGCATGCTTCTAAGGCGCTCAATACATCAGTCTGTGTCTAAATGGCGGACCTGACCCTCGCTCCCTCGCTTCGGTTTTCCTATGCGCAAAGCTTCGTGCGAGAGACCTTAGCATCGCCGACGCCAAGTCGTGCCTCTAGCGCGTTGACAGGCGCTGAATGGTGCATTGCCACAATTTCGGAACAGTTGAGCGGCGGACGGTGGACAAGTATTGGCCATCTTTTGTTGCAAGCATCGTTTCGCGGTGACACTTTATGTATTTTTCTACTGGGCAAGATGCTATCCTGATCACATCTGTTAATTTTTTTAGACTCATGCGAATTGAGAGGGTCATTATGCACAATACCTACAACATATATAAGATTCGTCATGAACGATTAAATGATCTAAAACAAAAGTTAGAAATGGTCGGCCTTTTCGAACAGAAGACATTGCAGTCTAAAGAATACGAAATGAAATTTTACTTTTCTGAAAAGGTGGAGGGGAATCCTATTTGGTGGTGGCAAACATACCGTGATTTTTTCAAAGATGGACTGGATGAACCTAAAAATTATTTTTATTTTGGTGTCCTGCTTTGCTCGGATACTAAGAACGAGGAAAGAATATATGCCATCAGTTTAGGTAAAGCTCACTTCTATTTATCTAAGTTCATTAGTTCGGATTTCGGCATAAATTTAGCAGTTCGTATGGCTGACGAAAATACTATTCTTTTAAAGAAAAGTCGATATTTCGCGGGTTCCAAACGACAAGATGTTTCTTCGTACGAGAAATTTCAAAAAGATAGTTATGAGCCAGGGGAGTCAGTAGACCATTTAAAACTCAAAGCGTCGGATAAGGAAATATGGGGAAAGAAAAATATAATTTTTGCTGATTCCATACAAATGGATATGGACATTCATCCGTCGAATCTATCATCTGTTTTCGAACAGATTGACGCTCATTCTGTTAAGGAAGAAATAATTCAGTTGCCAAAACTTGAACAGGTGGAAAATGAATTGGGGGATGATTTAGATGGTTTGCTGCTTGCATGTCTAAGGGATGAACAGGGGAAGGTAAATGTTGAAGAATTTTCCGTTCACGGAGTAGCGATTTGCTTTAGTTTTCACGACTATGAGTATAGACTGTCAGCCAAGAATCCAGGTCAAGATAAATATCATAAGAAAAATATCGGAAACACGTTGGAAATTTCTGCCATTCGTGAATTCCTTGAGGAAAACAGGGATATTGTTGATGTTAATTCAATTCGAGTCCAGTTTCAGAATGATGAACTTGGAAGTTTTACAAAAGGACTCAAGGAGGTCCTAGATCTTCCAATATTCCATGATAATTCATACTACTTCCTCCGAAATGGAGAGTGGTATAAGTTCAATCAAATATTCATGGATTATCTTAAGCGCTCGCTTGAGAGCATCGAGTTAGTTAAAATGATTGATCTGAGCGAAAAAGATTACCTTGCGTGGAAGGCCGAGAAGGAAAGGAAGATTTTAGCAAAAGAAGATGTTGATGATAAGGTGGTATATCGAGAAAGTTATTTCAATAAAAAACTATGTACTGACCATGGTTATGAATTGCTGGATCGGCAACTTACGCAAATGCGGTCATTGAGCGAGGGAAGGCAGAAATATAAGGTTGAAATTGCTGACCTATATAAAGAAAATGAAATAATTTCCGTTAAAATATCTGAAGCTAACCATGATCTTATTTATAATATCGAGCAATCAAAAGACTCGGTTGAGTTAATAATGAGGAAGTCTGTTGATTTTGAACATCAGTTGGTTTCTGCAGGATTGTGGTTCGTATTTGAAGGCGATGTTGAAAAAATTACGGATATAAATTCAGTTCAGTTTTTATTGGCAATAGAAGCTTGGCGGAAATTAGTGAAAAGTTTTAATCTTAAACCGAGACTTTATATATCGAAACATGACTTGACCTAGAATTTTATAAAGTGAAATACGGAAGGTCTAGGTGCCGGTGAGGGTATGTTTTGGGGTATGCGGCAATCTGAACATAGCCGACAATTATGCGCCACAATGGATTCGTTTATGATAGTAATCCCTCCCCCGCCAGGATTTTGAGCAATCTGTAAGTAATTGAATTTAAATTGTTTTTCCGCTTTGCGCTACTCCATTTTGGCGTAGTAGTTTGGAGTAGGGAAAACGCTTTTTTCTTTCGCTTCACCATTCCTTCCCAACGCTTGTTCAGTTGGGAAGTGACTGGCAACGTACTAAGGTGGTGTAGATGATCAAGGATATACCGACAAAGAGCGACTTCGATGCAATTGGGTGCGCATTATTGGATCAGTCCTGGGACATCGTGGCAGTTCTGCTCACACAGTTACAGGATGCCAAAGACTGGATCGATGTTGAAGAAGAAGACGCTTATTGGCGGTTGTCGAATACAAAACTTTCCACAGCTTTAGCGATTGCGCATCAGGGCGCAGAATTCCTGCTAAAGGGTCGAATCGCTGATGTAAGCCCTCTTCTATTGATCTTAAATGCACCGCGAGAATGGCCGAAACCGGGTCCCGATGGCAATATTGCGTTCTCGCAGTTTCGAACTGTTGACGCTCAAGATATCGTGCGCTTGCACGATAGTTGCGCTGCTACCCCACTTGACAAGGATTTCGCGACAAGTTTCGAAGCCCTGCGCATAAGGCGCAATTCTATTATGCATTCCGTGAATCCTGACTTAAAGGTGAACGCTACGATGCTTATAGACGAAATACTAAAAATTTACAACTCACTGATGCCAGCCATCAGATGGGTAGATGCTCGGCGTGAGGCTCTATCCGATTCGTCTGCGTCTCACCTGTGGACTGCAGAGGGCGTAGAGGTAAGCGTTGTACGTGAATTTAATGCGATCAAAGACCTATTGACACCAAAGTCAGTGCTGCAGAATTTTGGCTTTGATAAAAAACGTCGCGCATATCTATGTTCTAACTGTACTTTTTCTACTTGCGCTGAAGATGGTTTTCAGTCTCGCTCCGCAACGCTTTTGACCAAATCGCCGACTTGCGAAGAGTTGAATTGCTTTATTTGCAACCAAACCGAGAATGTCGAGCGAACTGAATGTACTGACGCTGACTGCAATGGTAACGTGATCAGTACAGAATGGGACAAATGCCTTACCTGCGGGGGCGAGTTTGAACGACCAGAGGGTTAAGCTTGAAATTGAAGGGTTAGCAGATCAACCTCTGGGTTTTTCACGAATCACGGCGGACCGCGCGCGCTGGGGCCAAGCTTAGGTACTGGACGAATCTTCGGGCAAAGAAAAATTTGCTGCTGAGGCGGCTGGCCTTGCGTTCTCAGTTCTGCAAGTCGACGAAGCAGTACAAATAGTACGCTACTAACAAATGGCGAATCCTTCACCTCGACATTAACGTATTGTTGACGCTGGACGAGATGTTCGTAAAGTGATAACCAATGAGTCAATTCTGCCCACACAACTTCGTGCCGGTCATCATTGCCGATTCTCAAAGGTAACAGTGGATTTATCATTGGTCACGTCGATTGCTAAATACCCTAACTACACTACCGCTCTGTGCCGCTGTCTAAGCCGCGCAGTGGTTTGGAGGTTCAACCTCCGAGCACGAAAAGCTTAACGGGTGGAAGTGCTAGGTCTTTGGTTTTTCATCGAAATCCTTCTGTCGTTTGATGCGACTAATGGCGGCCCCGAATACAGTTCGGAGGATGACAGCCTTCAGGCAGGCAAGCGCGGTGGGGTAGTCTTCGTTAAACAATGCTCCAATCATGGTTAAGTAGATCGTGGTGTTGCTGTAGGCATGCTTCAGAACCGAGTCAGTGACCCGCTTCAAGCGATTAGTTTTGTTCAAGTAATCCTCCAATTTTTTAGGTTGGAGGTTGCTGCTCTCTTACATGCTGCCGGGTGTAGTAGGACCGGCCTTCTAAATTTATGGGCGTGTGTCCAATTTTGCAAGGACTAGTTTTTGGGATTTCTAGCGACAATTGCTATCGAAACGAGGACCGTACCATTCTGCCTCTTGTGAGACAGGGCTTACGGTTGGCGTTCTTTTTGAAGCATTCTTGGTGGCCGGGGCGGAATCGAACCACGACACAAGGATTTTCAATCCTTTGCTCGAATGGATATTTTTTCGCATTAATTCGTGGTGTTTTATGTAATTTTTTGTTAAGGTCATCGTTGAGGGCATTCTTCAAGTTAATATCCGTCGAAATCGGCTATTCATGCGCATTTTCAGCCATGATTCGAATCCCCCTCTCGTACACGGGCTGAGGTATTGTGCACGGTATAGGCCCTCACAGTTGAGAACGTGATCAAAACCGAGAATGTACGCCCTTGGCGTGTGAAGCTACTCGCGCAGCAGACAGCAGTTGCTCGATTCGACGAAGACCTGGCCAGTATGTCCGCCCCTTCAACTTCCTCGATAGGCTATGAAATTATGCCAACAAGGCCCCAATAGGTTTCTACGGCGCCCAACGCATCAGTCCGTCTCCGAATGGCAGGCCTAGCCCTAGGCAGCTGCTGGCTTCGCTGCCGCCGACTTGCCCCCCGAGCGCGGTTTCACCGCTGCCTCTTTTTTTGCAACGCCACTCACCTTTTCCCCCTTCCCAGACCCAACAACCTCCGCCACCAGCCTCACCCCAAGCGCACCCAGTACGCGGGTCATGGTTTCCATGCGCGGCTGACTATTCGGGCGCAGTGCCTTGTACAGACTCTCGCGCCCCAGGCCAGCCGCCTTGGCGATTTCCGTCATGCCGCGCGCACGCGCGATATCGCCAATGGCGGCGGCAAATATGGCGGCGTCGTTGGTTGCCAGTGCTTGTGTGATGTAGGCGGCGGCTGCCTCATCGCTGGTGATGTATTCCGCTGGGTCGAAGTCTTCCAGATCCAGCCCTTCAAGGTCGGACAGCGTGATGTTGTGCTCAGTCATGATGCACCTCCTGTATTGTTTCGGGTCGCTATTATTTTGTCGGTTTGGCGACGGTTTTCTCTGCGGCAGACTTCTTCAAATCGTTGACCATTTGCCTGGCCTTCTTGATGTCGGCAGCCTGGGTGCTCTTGTTGCCTCCCACTAGCAACACAATCACGTAGCCTTCAACTTCAATGAAGTAGACGCGCCATCCTGGCCCTACATCAATGCGTAATTCACGCATGCCGCCACCAACTGCCTTCACGTCACCCAGCCCGTTTTCCAACCGGACAATGTGCTGAGCGATGATTGCCTTTGTCTTGGAATCCTTGATATCGGACAACCAGTCGCTGAAGTACTTGGTTTTTTTGACCGTCTTCATGAAATCATTGTATTCATTCGAATACAGATGCGCAATCAGATTTGCGTAACCCTTACTCCCCCGCAAACCTTATCCCATCTCAAACCCCGCACAGTTTCCCACATGTATCGTAAGCCTCTCCCACCAAGCCCGGAGAGTCCCGTGCCCTATGCCTACACCAAAGTCGACGACCTGGAAAAAACCTCCATGGTCGGCAACCATCAATGCGTCGCGCTGGTCCGTCATTACGCAGGCGCCCCAGCCACCCTGGCCTGGAAGCAGGGGGAGGCAGTGCTGGGAAATCGCCTGCTGCGCAAAGGCACGGCCATTGCCACATTCGTCAATGGCAAGTATGCGAATCATCAGCAAGGCAATCACGCGGCCCTGTATATGGGACAGACGCTGGACGGTATTCTCGTCATGGACCAGTGGAGAGGCAAGCGCCCGGGCATCGTGACTTCGCGCACCTTGCGTGCCAAAGGCCAGTACAAGAATGGCTTGCATATCGACCCCAGCAACAATGCCGATGCTTTTTTCGTCATCGAATAAGGGGGCATCCATGCAACATCGACGTTTGTTGACCGGCGCCGCCTGCTGCCTATTTCCTATGCTTACTCAGGCTGCGATGCCCGCCGCTTATGTTTGTCCGGACAGCGTGCCCGAGGCGTCGATCAGCCTGAGCGCCGTGCCGGCCGGCTGGACGCCGTATATCGGCAGTCCGCTCTACCTGAGCGCCGCAGCGCCTATCGACGGCGCGCCGGCGCGCAGGGGGCAGCTCGTGCCCAGCAAGGAGCGCACGAAGCAAGGGCGCACGACGCTCAGCTACCGTCTGGAAGGCCGCTATCCAGGCGGCAAGTGGCTGCAATGCAGTTACGGCGTGCATGGCGAAGTCACGCTGTCGCGGAGGATGGACGACAGTGTCAGCCTGTGCGAGTTCACCTACAGGAAAGGCCGCAAGGCCGGGCAGAACGAGATCGATATTGATTGCCGGTAAGTGAGTTGGTATCAGCGGTATTGCTGGGTGAATCGCAGGCCGTTGCAATCAGCGCCTGCAGCTGTGCATGTCGGCTTACGCGTTCCGCTAAGGCGACCTACGCAACTGCCGCCCGCCGGCGGGCCAGACGCAAAAAAGCCCGCCGAAGCGGGCCTTGTCACTCTACCGTCAAGCCAAAAGCTCAGAACTGGTTCATGGTGTTGTCTTTGCCGGCAGCTTTAAGCGCCGCTTCGCCGCTGAAGTAATCCTTGTGATCGTCGCCGATGTCCGAGCCGGACATGTTTTGATGTTTGACGCAGGCGATGCCCTGGCGGATTTCCTTGCGCTGCACGCCGGCCACGTAGCCCAGCATGCCCTGGTCGCCAAAGTATTCCTTGGCCAGGTTGTCGGTCGACAAGGCGGCCGTGTGGTAGGTCGGCAGGGTGATCAGGTGGTGGAAGATGCCGGCTTCGCGGGCCGAGTCGGCCTGGAAGGTGCGGATCTTCTCGTCGGCGGCGATCGCCAGTTCCGTCTGGTCGTATTCCACGCTCATCAGCTGGGCGCGTTCGTAGGCGGACACGTCCTTGCCGTCGGCCTTCATGGTGTCATACACCTGCTGGCGGAAGTTCAGGGTCCAGTTGAACGATGGGCTGTTGTTGTACACCAGCTTGGCGTTCGGGATGACCTTGCGGATTTCGCTGACCATGCCGCCGATTTGCGCGATATGCGGTTTTTCCGTTTCGATCCACAGCAGGTCGGCGCCGTTTTGCAGCGAGGTGATGCAATCGAGGACGCAACGCTCTTCGCCGGAACCGGCGCGGAACTGGAACAGGTTGCTTGGCAGGCGTTTTGGACGCAGCAGCTTGCCTTCGCGCTTGATGATGACGTCGCCATTGCCCAGCGCGTCGGCCGACACTTCTTCGCAGTCGAGGAAGGAATTGTATTGGTCTCCCAGGTCGCCTGGTTCATTCGTCACGGCGATCTGCTTGGTCAGGCCGGCACCCAGCGAATCGGTGCGGGCGACGATGATGCCGTCGTCCACGCCCAGTTCCAGGAAGGCGTAGCGGATGGCGCGGATCTTGGCCAGGAAGTCTTCGTGCGGCACCGTGACTTTACCGTCCTGATGGCCGCATTGTTTCTCGTCGGATACCTGGTTTTCGATCTGGATGCAGCAGGCGCCCGCTTCGATGAACTGTTTCGCCAGCAGGTATGTTGCTTCGGCATTGCCGAAACCGGCGTCGATGTCGGCGATGATGGGCACGACGTGGGTGACGTGGCCGTCGATCTTGGCCTGGATCGCTTGCTTTTCAGCACCTTGGGCAGCGTCCAGCTGGCGGAACAGGCCGCCCAGTTCGCGGGCATCGGCCTGGCGCAAGAAAGTGTAGAGCTCCTTGATCAGGGCCGAGACGGCGGTTTTCTCGTGCATCGACTGATCCGGCAGCGGGCCGAACTCGGAGCGCAGGGCGGCGACCATCCAGCCGGACAGGTAGAGGTAGCGGCGGTCGGTGCTGTTGAAGTGTTTCTTGATCGAGATCATCTTCTGTTGACCGATGAAGCCGTGCCAGCAGCCGAGCGACTGGGTGTACTTGGATGGGTCCGCATCGTAGGCGGCCATGTCGTTGCGCATGATCTTCGCCGTGTACTTGGCGATGTCCAGGCCGGTCTTGAACTTGTTCTGGGCGCGCATGCGGGCGGCGGACTCGGGATTGATGGCGTTCCATGCGCTGCCTTGTTGGTCTTTCAAACCAGCAACAGCCTTGATGTCGTCTTGATATTGGGACATGTGAATCTCCTAAAAAGAAAAGCTATGTTTGAGAAAATCGCCGAGTGCGCCACAACGTCTTGTCGAAGCAAACTGCATGACTAAATAGTAGGCCGATTTGCGCTGATCTTCAAGTCTTATATAAGACATATAACTTAAATTAAGTCTTTGTTTTTAAAGGGCTTAATTATTATTTTTCATGATGTGAAATGAATTTTCAAAAAGTGAGAGAATTAATTGATGAGTCCGCTGTTCGAAATTTCGCGATGTGAAACGTCTTTTCAGAATTTGGTGCAGCGCGACAAATCGGGGCGTAAAAAAAGCCACCCGAAGGTGGCCTGGGCCGCTGGCGGCTGATTTAGCGTCCCACGGTCTGCCGCTGATCCTTGATGAACAGGGCCGTCAGCATGCCGATCACGCACACGCCGATCACGTAATAGGCGGGGCCCAGCACATTGTTCTTCAGCATCAGGGTCACGACCACGGGCGTCAGGCCGCCGAATATCGCGTACGACAAGTTGTAGGAAAACGACAGTCCCGAGAAGCGCACCTGCGCCGGGAATGCTTGCACCAGCACGTAGGGCACGGCGCCGACGACGCCGACGAACAGGCCCGTCATCGCGTACAGGGGCAGCAGCAGGTCGGGACGGCTGCCGACGGTGGTGTAGAAGAGGTACGTGGAAATGGCCAGCAGCACGGAACCGACGAAGATCACGCGCTTGCCGCCCAGGCGGTCGGCCAGCATGCCGGCGATGATGCAGCCGAAGGCCAGACACAGGGTTGCCACGGTATTGGCCACCAAGGTAGTGCGCGGGGCGATGTGGTGGATTTTTTGCAGCAGGGCCGGCGTCATCAAGATGACGACGACGATGCCGGCCGATAGCATCCAGGTCAGCAGCATGGACACAACGACGGCGCCGCGGTGGCTGCGCAGCACGGATTTCAAGGGCATTTCCGTCGCCAGCGCCTTGCGCTGCTGCATTTCCGCAAACACCGGCGTTTCATGCAGCCAGCGGCGCAGATACATGGCGCCGAAGCCGAAGATGCCGCCCAGCAGGAATGGATAGCGCCAGGCGCCATCGCTGATTTCTGCCGGCGTGTAGATGGTGTTGAGGCCCGTCGCCACGAGCGAGCCGAGCAGGATGCCCACCGTCAGGCCGGCCGTCAGCACGCCGCAGGCAAAGCCCGTGTAACGGCTCGGCACGTGTTCGGACACAAACACCCAGGCGCCCGGCACTTCGCCGCCCACGGCCGCGCCCTGGAAGATGCGCATCAACAGCAGCAGCAGCGGGGCGGCCAGGCCGATGCTGGCGTAGGTCGGCAGCAGGCCGATCAGCAGGGTCGGCACGGCCATCATCAGGATGGACAATGTGAACATGCGCTTGCGGCCAAGCAAGTCGCCGAAGTGGGCCATGACGATGCCGCCCAGCGGACGCACGACGTAGCCGGCGGCGAAGATGCCGAAGGTTTGCAGCAAGCGCAGCCATTCCGGCATCTCCGGCGGGAAGAACAATTGCCCGATGGCGTTGGCAAAGAAGACGAAGATGATGAAATCGTAGAATTCCAGCGCGCCGCCGAGGGCGGCCAGCGACAGGGTCTTGTAGTCTTGTTGCGTGAGGGGACGGCTTGCGGCGTGGAGTGCGGCGGTGTTGGAAGTAGGCATGTGTCTCGTTCTTGTGTGTTATCGGAGATTGCCAGATCTAGCATACGCATTTCCGCCGCGTGAGTAAACGCGGCGCGTATGGGGATCAGCCTCAGCTGTGCTTAATACAACGCCGCTATCATCCGCGTTGACTTCATTGGAAAGGACACAGTATGCACATCATGATCGTGGGCGCCAGCCGGGGCCTGGGACGCGCGCTGGTGGACGGTTTGCTCGCTGACGGCCATGCCGTCATCGGCGTATCGCGTCAGCAACCCGCCGACTTGCCTGCAGGTCCGGGCGTGCAGTTGCAATGGATCGCGGCGGACCTGGCCGCACCCGCCGAGGCCGTCGAACGCATCGCGCGCGTAGCGCCGGCCGCGCTGGACGCGGTGATCTACAACCTGGGCGTGTGGGAAGAAAAGGCCTTCAGCGACGACTACGCTTTCCTCGGCGATGCGGACGACGCCATCGTCGACATGGTCAATACGAATATCACGGCGACGATCTTGCTGCTCAAGCACCTGGTGCCGCGCTTGCTGGCCAGCAGCAAGCCGCAGCTGATCCTCACGGGCTCGACGTCCGGCCTGCGCCAGAGCGGCCGCCCGGAAGTGACGTTCAGCGCGTCGAAATTCGCCCTGAACGGCATCGCCGACGCCTTGCGCGAGGGTTTCCGCGCACAGGGGCTGGCCGTGACGGCGCTGCAGCTCGGTTATCTGAATACCTACGACGGCTTGTCCGTGCCGCTGGCGGACGCTAGCGCGCGCGGCGAAGGCGAACTGATTCCCGTGCATGACGTCGTCGCCGTCGTGCGCATGCTGCTGAACCTGTCGAATGCCTCGTTCGTGCGCGAACTGGTGATGCCGGCGCTGCGCGACGAGCGTTTTTAGCTTACTCCAAGCTTTACGTGTCTTTGCCGTCGGCCTCGACAAGCACCCGGCGCACGCAGCGCGCATAGCCGTCAAATTCGCGCGCGTTCTGGTAGGCGACGCCCGTGTCGAAATCCTTGCACCAGGCTTCGCCTTCGATGTCGCCCAACTCGTTCGACCAGTACCAGTTCGGCCGGAACGCCTCTTTCAATGTCGCATACAGCAAGGTCTGCTCGCGCCGATCCGGCAGGCTGCGGCCCAGGCTGGCAGCCCAGTTGGATGCGGCTTGCCAGGACTGGAATTCCAGCTCCCGCTCGTCCGGCAGCAGCACCAGGTGGTAATCGGGCGCGCCATCCCAGCCGAGGATCAGGCCGGCATAGCGCTCGCCCTGCCGCAAGGGGACGGGTGCGGCCTCCGCTGGCGCCAATGTGACCCGGCGCACGGCGCTGGCGCGGCCTGAATACGTCTTGCGATAGTTGTACTGGGTGCCGTTGTCGAAATCGTGGCTCCAGGCCATGCGGGGCAGGATGGCGTCCGCTTCCGACGACCAGTACCAGGCATCCGGGAAGGCGTGGCGCAAGTTGGCGTGCAGCAAGGCCAGCTCGCTGCGCGTGGGCAGGCAGGCGCAGCGCGCCGCGGCCCAGTCGAGCGCGGCTTGCCAGGGCAGGGCGCCGCCTTCGCCGGGCAGCAGGAACAGCTGGTAGCCGGGGGCGCCAGCGTGGCCAGGCATGATGCCTGCGTAGCGCTCGCCGGCAACGGCGCCCAGCACGCCAGGGCAATGCCCGAACCAGCCATCGTCTTCTTCCTCGGCAATAAAGGCCGCGACCAGCGCCTGAGGCGCGGGCGGCGCGCCGGCCAGCAGGGAGTTGAAGCAGTTGATGGCCGAGGCGTGGGGCGTACCGGCGCCATTGGCGATACCGACGAGAAACTCGCCCGCCCAGTCGGGCAAGGTGGCGATCAGGCGCGGCAGTTCGTGCAGCAGGGCCATGCAATAGGCCGTCTCGCCGTAGCGCCAGGCGGCGCGGTTGGCTATCTGATAGGCGCCGTAATCGTGTTCGGCTTGCACGGATTGAAAGATGGCCAGTGCATATTGCGCGCCTTCCTTGCCCGTCAGCGCATCGAGCATGGCGCAGTAGCGCTGGAAGCGCTGCTGGGCTTCATCGGGCGGCGTGGCGTTGTCGTCGTCCTGGACGATGTTGCCCACAATTAGTAATTCGGCTTTCCAGAGTTCAAAGGCTGTTGGCATCGGTGTGACTGGCGAAAGTGACGAAGGTGATTATTATGCCCGCGCCAGCCGTGTTTTAGCGTGCCGCTTGAACATGCTACAGTCCGCCACTGCCGCCGGCCCAGCGCGGCTTTGCCTGGATCAATGCGCTATGCCCACCTGGACTTCCCCGCCCCAACTCGTCGCCCTTGCCGCCTTGTATGCGCAGGCGCAAGCCCATCCTGGAACGATCAGCGACGCGGCCTTCATCGAGGCCGTCAAGGCTGCCCACTGGCCCACCAATTGTTGGAGTTACGTGGAAGCGTCGTTCGCCATCATCGCGCCCGCCTGCCTGCTGCGTCCGCATCTGACCGCCGAGCTGATCGCCTTGCCCATAGCCGCCATGATCGCCGGCGGCCTGGACGATGCGGGGCAAGTCATCGCGATTGGCCGGGCCTGCGCCATGCGCGACGCGCCGTACGTGGAGGTGAGCGAGGAGGGCAAGCACTGGCTGACGCAGGTGTGGCCGGGATTGGAGGGGGTGGTCGAGACCGTTTTCCGGGCCAGGCTGCAGGTGGCGCTGGCCGATGATGATGAATAAGCGATCAACAAACGCTGAGGCTTGACGCCGAAAGCCCGTTTACGTTAGGGTATACGTAACTACTTACACATATCCTGATCTCATGTCTTCCAATCTGCAAACCTACGGCTCCCTGATGCTGGCCAGTCGCCTGCGCCGTCTTTCCGATCAACTGTATGCCGGCGTCGATACCAGCTATCTGGCGGCCGGCGTCGAGCTGACGTCGCGTTGTTTTCCCTTGTTATTGCTGCTGCGCGACAATGGCCCGACGGCTATCACGGCCCTGGCCGCGCAGATTGGGCAGACGCATCCGGTCGTGGTGCAGCTGGGGCGCAAGCTGCTCGACGCCGGCGTGGTGGCGGAGCTGCCGGATGTCAAGGATGAGCGGCGCCGGCTGCTGGCGCTGTCCGACGCCGGGCAAGCCTTGCTGCGCGACATGGCGCCCCTGTGGGACGACGTGCGCGCCGCCGTCGATGCGGTGTTCGAGCAAGGCACGCCGCAGCTGATGGCCAGCCTGGACCGGGCCGAAGCGCGCCTGCAGGCGCAGGGTTTCGGCGAGACGATCGCCGCGTGCCGGCGCCAGCGCGAGCGGGCGGCTGTGGAGATCATCGATTACGCCGCCCAGTACGCAGCCGACTTCAAGCGCCTGAATATCGCCTGGCTGGAACGCTACTTTTATGTCGAGGCGCTCGACGACAAGGTGCTGTCCGATCCGCAACGCTCGATCCTCGACGATGGCGGGCAGATTTTCCTCGCGCGTTTGGACGGCAAGATCGTCGGCACCTGCGCCCTGATCCGCGCCGGCGGAGACAGCATCGAGCTGTCGAAGATGGCCGTCACGCCCGAATGCCAGGGCCTGGGCATTGCGCGCCGGCTGATCGAACGGGCCTTCGACGCCTTCGAGGCCAGCGGCGCGAAACTGTTGTTCCTCGAGTCGAACAGCAAGCTGGCGCCCGCCATCCGCCTGTACGAAAGCAGCGGTTTTAGCCACGTGGTGCGGCCGGCCGGCGACGCCCATTACCAGCGCGCCGACGTCTACATGGAGTGGCAGGGCAGGTAGCGCGCGCCAGGGCGCCACGCGGCGCTCCCCATCGGTCGTCTCCCGCGTTACAATACGTGCTCCCATAACGGAACCGTGGTTCCACTATCGAGAGACGCCGACGCCGCATGCCTTCCTTCCCGATGCCCTTCCCGCAGATGATCGTTCCCCCGGAGCCCACCCAGGCGCGCAGCAAGCAGGCGTTCGAGCGCCTGCTGCTGGTGGGTGAACAGTTGCTGGCGGAAAACCGTTTCGATGAAATCGGCGTGGCCGACCTGGCCAAACTGGCGGAAACCTCAGTGGGCACGTTTTACCGTTTATTGGGCGACAAGGACACCCTGAGCCGCTTGCTGCTGCAGCGCTTTTTTTCCGACATGGTGGAAAAAGTCGAAACCCTGACGGAGTTGCGCCAGTGGGAAGGGCGCAGCCTGGAAGACTTCATCCGCGCCATGGTGGCCATGTTCGTGGCCGTCAACACGGGCCGGCGCGGCGTACTGCGCGCCCTGATCACGCGCGCGTCGCAGGATGCGCAATTTCGCGACAGGGTGCACCAGATCAATCATCTGATCTCGCAGCGCACGGTCGCCGTGCTGGCCAGCAAGTCGTCCAGCATCCGCCACCCGAACCCCACGCAGGCGATGATGGTCGTGCCGCCCGTGCTGCTGGGCATCCTGAACCAGCATACCTTGACGGGTTCGCTATCCTTTTTGTCGGGCGCGGCGCTCGAGGATGAGCTGGTGCGTGTTGCTTTAAATTACCTGACTTCAGATATTTAGCGATTTAACTTGAAATCGGAATTCGGATTCCGTATTATGTTTTCCAACAGCAGGAAAACATATTCCTGCACCTGAACACAAAGCATGTTCAACAGCAAGGAGACAGAATGCGGCGTCACACGACATCCGATGTTCCATTGCATTACCTCGACCTGGGCAGGGAGCAGGGCGATCCTGTGTTTCTGCTGCACGGCCTCGGTTCCTGCGCCGAAGACTGGCGCCCGCAAATCGACGCCCTCGGCAGCAGCTATCGGCTGATCGTGCCCGACCTGCGCGGCCATGGCGCCAGTCCCGCGCCAAATGGCGACTGGCAGATCGGCGACTTCGCCAACGACCTCTTCAATCTGATGGACCAGCTCGAGGTGCCGCGCGCACATATCGTCGGCTTTTCCCTGGGCGGCATGGTGGGCCTGGAAATGGCCAACCGCGCCCCGGACCGGGTGGCCAGTTTGTGCCTGATCAACTCGCAACCGTTCCAGGGCAGCAAACCCGCGTCCTTGCTGTTTGCCTACTGGCTGCGCCGCACGGTGATCGCCACTTTCGGCCTGAAAGCCATGGGCAAGATCATCGGCAAGAAATTGTTTCCCGAGCCGGCCCAGCAAGTGCTCGTCGAGCGCTTCGCCACGCAGATGGCGGGCATGGACAAGCGCGCCTACCTGGCCGCGCTGGACGCCATTTTCCACTGGGATATCGACATCCATTTCCAGGCCCTGGCCATGCCCGTCTTCATCATGGCGGCCGACCAGGATTACACGCCCGTCGCCAGCAAGCGGGCCTTTGCCGCACAGTTTCAGCAGTGCGAGATCGAGATCATCGCGAACTCGCGCCATGCCACGCCCCTGGACCAGGCGCAGCGTGTGAATACCTTGTTGCAGTCCTTTCTCGCCACACATTCAAAATAAACAGGCCACTCGCCGCACGGGCCGAGGGCCGGAAACAGTCATCGCAGGGCAGGTGCACGCTTCACGCGCGCGGGTGCCGTTACGTCTTGCGATTCTGTAAACCGGCCGTCTTCCCTGGTGGTAAGCAAGCCTGACATTGGAGACGCTATGAAACTTGCTTTGAAATTGATGCCCGCCGCCCTCGCCGTTGCCGGCGCGTTTGCCACCCAGGCCCAGGCGCAGGAGGCCACTCCCGCTGCTGTCAGCGCCCAGGAAGCCAGCGATGCGAAAGAACGCATGGAAACCGTGACGGTCTCCGCCCGCCGTCGCGAAGAACGGCTGCAGGACGTGCCGCTGGCTGTCACGGCGTTTTCCGCCAAGGCCCTGGAACGGGCGAATATCCAGAACCTGGCCGACTTGCAGGAGCGCGTGCCGAACCTGACCGTGTACGCTTCGCGCGGCACGAATACCACCTTGACGGCCTTCATTCGCGGCGTGGGCCAGGCCGATCCCGTCTGGGGCGTGGACCCGGGCGTGGGCATTTATTTTGACGACGTCTACATGGCCCGTCCGCAAGGCGCCCTGCTCGACGTGTTCGACGTGCAGCGCATCGAAGTGCTGCGCGGCCCGCAAGGCACCCTGTACGGCAAGAACACCATCGGCGGCGCCATCAAGTACATTTCGCGTCCGCTGGCGAAGGAAAACGGCGCCTCGGCGGAAGTGGGCCTCGGCAATTACAATCAGCGCAACTTCAAGGCCGCCTTCAATGTGGCCAACGAGAGCGGCACCTGGCGCGCGCGCCTGGCCGCTGCCAAGCTGGACCGCGACGGATTCGGCCGCAACACGTTTAACGGCGAACAGGTCAGCGACCAGGACAGCACGGCTGCGCGCCTGTCCGTCGGCTACTTTCCGCAGGACATACCGCTCACCGTCGTGCTGAGCCTGGACGCCACGGACGACAAGTCCGGCGTGCGCGGCTTCCAGCGCATGGGCGTGAGCGCGTTTGATCCGCTCAAGCGTCCCGCCAGCACCAGCGCCTACGATATCCAGAGCGGCATGCCGGGCAACAACTTTACGCATAACCGGGGCGGCTCGCTGGTGGCCAATTACACGCTGTCGAACGACTGGTCCGTGAAAGTGATCGGCGCCAAGCGGCGTAGTTCCTCCGAGCAAACCATCGACTTCGACGGCTTGCCGCAGCCGATTGCCGACGTCTTCGGCGACTCGCGCGACGAGCAGAAAAGCCTGGAATTGCAGGCCTCGTACAGCGGCGACTATGGCGCCGGCGTGATCGGCCTGTACCGCTTCGAAGGCACGGCCGGCGGCGGCATCTACAACAACTTCCTGGGGCGCCAGTTCACGGCAGCCGTCAGCACGGTGGAGACGGACAGCACGGCGCTGTACACGGACTGGACCTGGCCGCTGGGCAAGGCGTGGAGCATCAATGCGGGCTTGCGCCACACGCGCGAGGAAAAGCGCGCCATCGTGCTCAACCGTGCCTTTGCCGACGTGGGCTTCACGCGGCCCATCCAGACAGTGGCCGACTTCGACAAGTCCTTGTCGGTCAGCAATACCTCGCCGAAAATTTCCGTGCGCTATGAAGCGTCGAAGACGACGAATTTCTACAGCAACCTGTCGCGCGGCTTCAAGTCGGGCGGCTACAACGTGCGCGCCAACAACCTGGTGGTGCCGGACTCGGCGCGGCCGTACAAGGATGAAAAGCTCGACGCGCTGGAAGTGGGCATGAAGTATGCGGCGCCGGACGACACCTTCGACGCCAACGTGGCCCTGTTCTACAACCGCTACAAGGATATCCAGTTGTCCGTGTTTACCAGCTACGTGCAGCCGGGCGGCGTGCCGGGCTTCTATGGCGACTTCACGAATGCGGGCAAGGGCACCGTGAAAGGCGCCGAGTTCGAGTTTTCGTGGCGGCCGAACCGCCAGTGGGAAGTCAACGGTTTCCTCGCCCTGCTCGATGCCAACTATGACGAGTTCATGAGCGGAGGCAAGAACATTGCGGATACGCAAAAGTTCAGCAATACGCCGGCCCGGCAAGTGGGCTTGAACGTGACGCGCACGGACCGCGATGTGTTCGGCGGCGCCTTGCGTAGCATGGTCGGCTATGGCTACCGCAGCAAGGTCTACCCGACGACGGACTTGAGCGAAACCCTGGCGCAGGGCGGCTACAGCATCTGGACGGCCGGTGTCGTCTGGGAAGCGCCGAAGAACTGGACCTTCAGTCTGCACGGCAGCAACCTGGGCAATAAACGCTACCGCACGGATGGCTACAACATTCCGGCCGTGTTCATCCTCGACGGTTTCTATGGTCCGCCGCGCCAGATCATCGCCAAGGCGGGCTACAAATTTTAGAGTTCTTCGCTGCCGGGGCTGGACCCGCCGGGTCCGGCCTCGCCGGCCGGAAGTGCCGGCTTGACGGGCGTCAAGCCGGGTCGTTGTCGCTGTTTTCGTCGTGAATAATAATCAGGAGACTGGCATGGCACATCTGCATCAACAACTGCGTCATTTATTTTCTGCACTCATCGCCGCTTGCGGCTTGCTGGCCGCGCTGCCGGCTGCCGCCGGGCAGTGGGACTTCGGTCTGTACGCGAGCCTGTGGGGCTCGCGCGAATACCAGGTCTGGCTACCGAGCAATTACAATCCGAATACGCCGCTGCCCGTGGTGCTGATGCTGCACGGCTGCGGTTCCGAGCCGAACAGCATGGCGGCCGTCAGCCGCTATAACGAGCTGGCCGACAGTGAAAACTTCATCGTCGTCTATCCGCGCCAGAATGTCACGGCCAACCCCATGCGCTGCTGGAATTTCATGCTGCCCCTGAACCAGGAGCGGGGCACGGGCGAACCGGCCGTGCTGATGGGCATCTTGAACAAGGTCAAGAGCAAATATGCGGTGCAGGACAGCCGCGTGTACGTGACGGGCATCTCGGCCGGCGGCGCCATGGCGTCCATCATGGCCGCCTGTTACTCCGATGTGTTCGCCGCCGTGATGGTGCATTCGGGCGGCATGTACAAGGGCGCCACCGGCCTGCTCACGGCCGCCGATTCGCTGTTCAACGGCAGTTCCTTCGACCCGAAAGTGCGGGGCAAGGATGCCTGGCGCTGCTCCGGTTCGCCGCGCCGCCTGATGCCGACGATGGTGTTCCATGGCACTTCGGACATCGTCGTCAACCCCGTCAACGGCGAGCAAACCATCGAGCAATTCCTGCAGACCAGCGACTACGGCGACGATGGCCTCGACAATGACAGCGTGCGCTACCGTGCCGACAGCATCGTGCGCCAGACGGTGCCGTACGGCCGCAGCTATTCCATCGACACCTACCTGCACAACGGCGCCGTCATCGCGCAAAAGTACACGGTCGAGGGCATGAACCACGCGTGGAGCGGCGGTCCTCCCGGCTGGCCATTCAGCGACGAGCTGGGCCCGGACGCCACCGTGATCAGCTGGAATTTCTTCAAGAATTACCAGCGCTGATGCTGTAAGGAAATTGACAGCTTGTACAATGGGGTGCAGCGATTGCGCCCCATTTTTTATGCCTGTGAAAGATCCCATGCCTGCTTGCCGTTTGCCGTCCTGTCTTGCCGCCGTACTGCTGTCCGCTTGCGCCGGCACCGGCTCGTCCGCGCCGTCAGCCGCCGACCTGCAAGCGTTCGAGCGTGCCGCCCAGCAAGACAGCATGCGCAGCGAGTGCGACTGGAGCGTGCGCTATGCGCCCGTCGCGCCCAGGGATGCCAGCGTGGCGCAACTGCAGGCCATCGCCACGGCGCGCTTGGCGGCCCTGCAACTGGTACCCGCCTGGACCTTGTCCATGCCCGGCAGCGAGGCGCACGCCTTCAATGACTCGGAGCAAGACCGTGCCGGGCTGCAATTGCTGCTCAGCATCGTCTTGCCGGCCATGGAGCGCTACCCGGCGGGCATCTTCGCGCGCACGGGCTTGCGCCACGTCGTGCTGGTGAAGGATTTGAGCGTGGACGGCCAGCGCCGCCTGGCCATGCCGGCGCCGGACATCGACAGCGTCGTCTACGCCGACAACCTGCTGGCCGCCCTGTGTCCATCCGGCATGGAATTGCGCGTGTACCACGAGTATTACCACTTCATCGAATACCGGCTGTTCGACGACTTCTATTACCGCGACCCCGCCTGGCTGGCCCTGAACCCGCCCGGCACGGGCTATGGCCAGGGCGGCGCCACGGCCTACGGCAAGGGTTTCCAGAACCTGGGCCACCCGCAGCCCGGGCTGGTGAGCCTGTACGCCGCCTACGGCCCCGAGGAAGACAAGGCGGAGGTGTTCGGCTGGATGATGGCGCCGGCGTATGCGTTGCGGCTGCAGCAGTGGACGGCGTTTGATCCCGCCTTGCTGGCCAAGCGGCAAAGGTTAACGGAAGTATTGGAAACCTTGGCGGGTTCTTACTAAATATCAAGTATTTCCTTGCCATCCCATGGCATTGTCGGTTCTCCAGTTTGATTAAGAGCCTATCCCAGTAGGGAGCGTCTTCTGCTGGCAGCACATCAGGAGCGCGGACAAGGCGTGAGGAGGATGCGTGGCGAGCCACGCAACGACGATCAACGCAGTCCCCGCTTCTGAGGCGCGCCAGCAGGAGATGTATTCATCTACTGGGATAGGCTCTAAATGCAGTGCGAATGAGGAGAGCGCCATGGACGGTGATGAGTCGATATGGGGTGGCGAACGTCCCTTGCGCCTGCGCCTGGGCGTATCCCCAAAGGTGCCCGCCGGTGCGCTGATACCGCAGCGCGTCGCCGGCAGCGAGGCGATCTGTGGCGGGATCGAATACCGTGTGCTCTGCGTCTCGACGCATGCGGATTTGCCGCTGAGCAGTTTCATCGCCTTGCCTGCTGCAATCGACATCGTCACAGACCAGGGGCAGCTGCGCAGCATCTGCGGCCTTGTCACGCAAGCCAGTGCCGGGGATAGCGATGGCGCGCTGGCCAGCTATCAGCTGGTGCTGACGGATGCCTTCGCCATCATGGAAAAGCGCTGCAATACGCGCGTCTTCCGGCGCCTGACGGATATCGAGATCGTCAAGATCCTGCTGGACGAATGGATACGCAGCAATACCGTGCTGGCGCATGCCTTCCAGTATGCGTTTGCCGATTTTTTCGAGGCACAGACGTATCCACAGCGCGAATTTGTGATGCAGCACAATGAGTCCGATGCGGCCTTCGTGCGCCGCCTGCTCAAGCGCAGCGGCGTCGCCTGGTTCTTTCGCGCGGAAGGCAATGCGGACGCGTATGCGGAACCGGCGCATACCCTGGTGCTGTTCAATCATGCCGACGGATTGCGAAAAAATAGGGCCGATACCGTGCGCTATCACGCGGACCGCGCGACGGAACAGCGCGATACCCTGACATCGTGGAACGAAGTCCGCAAGTTGCAGGCTGGCAAGGTGACGTGCCATAGCTGGAACGAGGAACACCCGCGCGCGCGACCGTTCATGGCTGCCGATGCCTTGGGGCGAGGGCAGCAAGGCATGCATGGCAATGCCATTGCGGCTACCCTTGATGATTATCGCGTGTTGCCGCCGCGCGCGGGTGCGGATCATGAGGCCTTGTGCCAGTTGGGCATGCTGGCCATGCAGCAGCACGATTACGAGAGCCATTGCTTTCATGCCGAGGGCAGCGTGCGCGACCTGTGTCCGGGCGAATATTTTAGCCTGGCCGAGCATCCCGATATCGACGTCTTGCCAGCGGCCGAGCGCGATTTTGTCGTGACGGCGCTAAGGGTGGCGGCGCAGAATAATTTACCCAAGGAACTGGCCGCCAGGGTGGCGCGTTTGTTCGCGCGCAATCGCTGGCTGGCCGATGATGCATCGCTGTCGCAGCGCGAACTGGCGGCGAACGTGGATGATGGCCCCTTGCGCATGCATATCGAACTGAGCGCCGTACGGCGCGGCGTGGCCATCGTTCCGGCCTACGACACGCGCATAGATCTGCCGCCAGTTCCCATGCAAAGCGCCGTGGTGGTGGGGCCAGCGAATGAAGAAGTTCATTGCGATGCCATGGGCCGGGTCAAGGTGCGCTTTCCCGCCACGCGCAAGCTGGACCATGAGCATGCAGGCGGCACAGGCGCCTCCGATACGGATGCCGATTCGGCCTGGGTAAGAGTTGCGTCGAGCTGGGCGGGAAGCGGGCCTGGCAGCATGCAGCAATGCGGCTATCTGGGCTTGCCCCGCGTGGGCAGCGAAGTTTTGCTGGCTTTTCTCGGCGGGGACCCGGACCGGCCCATCATCGTGGGACAGCTGTACAACCACAGTGCGTTGCCGATCGCCTTGAGCAAGGCGGGCGATTTGCCGGGTAACCGTTATTTGTCCGGTATCAAGAGTCGCGAGATCAAGGGCACGCGTGCCAATCAGCTGCGCTTTGACGATGTCCAAGGGCAAATCAATGCCCAGCTTGCCAGCGATCATGGTTCTACCCAGCTCAACCTGGGCTGGCTGACGCAGGACCGGTGCAATGGCCAAGGCACGGCGCGCGGCGAGGGCGCGGAGTTGCGCACCGATGAGCAATTGGCGATGCGCGCGGGCAAGGGCATGCTGATTTCTGCCTGGAAGCGTCTGAATGGCGATGGTAGCCACATGGCGCGCAGCGAATATCTGGGGCTGATGGAAAATTGCCTGGAATTGTTTCGCTCGCTGGGCAGCTATGCTGCCACGCATCAGGCGCTGGAGAATGCGGATGAAGCGCAGCAGGAGCTGCAGCACAGTTTGAAAAGCTGGGAAGGCGGCAGCAATACGCAGCCCCGTGCCGAGCTGGGTGGTGCTGCGG
Organism: Janthinobacterium goodfellowi; assembly: GCF_051380695.1. Taxonomy (NCBI): domain Bacteria; kingdom Pseudomonadati; phylum Pseudomonadota; class Betaproteobacteria; order Burkholderiales; family Oxalobacteraceae; genus Janthinobacterium; species Janthinobacterium goodfellowi. Next base: position 236,179 of record NZ_JBNYXN010000004.1, read on the forward strand.
CGATTGCCGTCACGGCGCCGGCCGGCATCAGCTTTGCAAGTTCGAAGGCCATCATCAGCTATGCCGCCGGCAGCATCGATACGGTGGCGCAGCAGCATCTGCAAGCGGTGGCGGGCCAGCGCTACAGTGTGAACGCAGGCAAGGGCATTTCGCTATTTTCCCACGCGGATGGCATTCGCGCCATCGCCCACCATGGTAAGTTCCTGCTGCAAAGCCAGCATGACGACATGGACCTCAACGCGGCGAAAAATTTGAAGCTCACCGCCAGCGAGGGCAAGCTGACGGGTATGGCCGATGAAATTGTGTTGATTTCCAAGCATGGCGCTTTCATCCGCATCGGCGATGGCATCACCTTTGGCAGCAAGTCGCCACTGAACTTCAACGCACCCAATTTCGTCTTCAATGACCCGCAGAGCATGGCAGTGCAATTACCAAGCTTTGCCGAGGGCAAGGCTGATCAGCAATTCATCTTTCAATATGAGGGCGACGACAGTCCCGTCGATGGCGTGCCGCCAGCCCCCCAGCTGGCGCCGCAAGCCCAGTTTGCCGTGCAGCTGGAAGATGGCTCGTCGGCCGATGGCCGCAGCGACGGGGACGGCAAGACGGAGGTGCTGGAGCGCGCGGCCATGCACCTGGCCGCCATTGAAGTGTTCAACAACAAGGATTGATGACGCCAGGAGAGTGCAATGGGCAGCTATCCGAAAGTGCCGTACGTGGTGGGCGAAGACGTGGCGCTCCTGCATTGCGAACGCACCGTCTGCAAAAAGGTGAAAATACGCCGTAACTTGCCGGGCAATATCATCGTTATTCACGGCGTCAACGATGTGGGCGTCAGCTACAAGGCGGTGGAGCATGGCTTATGCGAGGGATTGACGCAAAGGCTGGGGCGCTCATTTACGCCGGCCACCTACCGCATGCCCGAGGCGGCAGACAAGGACAGGCTGGAAGACGATCCCGACGCCGTCTTCTTCAAGCGCACGATAGCCAAGGATACCAATAGCCCCGTGATTCCGTTTTACTGGGGCTACCGTGAAGTGGAAGGCAAGAGTAGCACCATCAATGGCCAGTTTGTTGACCGCTACGGTAACCGCCTCGACAAGGATATGTCCAAGGAAGGCGGTCCTTTCGGCAACGCCACCAGCAATTTGCCCGATATGTGGCGTCCGGGAATCTATGCGCCAGTCGATCCCATGGGGGATGCCTTGCGTCCATTGAGGACGGCGCCCGGCCGCATGTACATGGTGCTGGCGGCCCAGCGGCTGGCGGCGCTCATTTCCATGATTCGCGATTACGATGCGGATGATACCGTTAGCATCGTTGCGCATAGTCAAGGTTGCCTGCTGTCGCTGCTGGCGCAAGCCATGCTGATGGAAAAGGGGCTGGCGCCGGCCGATAATCTGATACTCACGCATCCGCCGTACAGCCTGGTGGACAGCTTGCCTCTGTTGATGCGAGGCGCTGCCTGGTTCGACGGCGGCGAAGATGCGGTGATGAAGCCCTATTACCATTTGCTCAGTGGCGTACAGACCTTGGGTGCGCGCCTGAAGACATTGGTGAATATTGTTGCAGGTGTGGCGAAGGGGAACGGTCAGCCCTGCATGCCGCCGTTTGCCGACCTGAAGAAGGACGATCATCGTGGCATGGTCGGCAGCCGCTGGCAGAGTGCAGAGGACCGCGACAACCGCCGCAAGGTCTATCTATATTTTTGTCCCGAAGATATGACGGTGGCGCTGGATAACATCCAGGGAATAGGATGGGATGGGGTGCCCGATTATGCATTGGGGAGCGAATTGGTGGAAGAGGAGGAGACTCTCAGTCTTGATGGGTACAGCGTTTCCTCCGGACATACCAAGATGGTGGAGCGCTCGCAGGTACGCGGCGCGCTGGCGGAGCTGGGCGGCAGATTTTATCAACGGGTATTCAGCAACAAAACCAGGCTGGATCCTGCCACTGGAAAGACCACGGTATCGTTCGTAGGCAAGCCGCCACCTTTTGATTTTCCGTTGCGCCTGCCGACGGAAACGGAGCAGTCGCATGTGGAGGTTTCGCTGCGAAAACACCGTGCACAACATCAGGCGGTGGCGTGGCCTGTCAATACCAGGTTGAGCAAAGCGGAACAGCGCAATGGCGTGCGCACCATCACTGGCGAGGCGTTGAGACAGCCGGTACCGGCCGACTTGCGTGGCACCTCGCAAATCGATCCCGCCAATATTCCCCCAACGTCCATGATGAGAAACCGTACCGTTGCCGATCAGGGACCTGCTGAGTACGTCGACCCCTGCGATGCGTCGGTAGCGCCGACCAGCGGAAGCGGCATGCAGATACGTAGCGAATATCGTCCTGACCCGGGAGGCTATCAAAAGTTTCCCGAAAGGGAAGAACACCTCAGTCAACGAGAGCTGGCATTGATGACGGCAAGCTACAACAAGGAAAAAGGACTGCACGTGAAAGACAAGCGGGATCAACGCGAAGTTGTGTCTGCGAAACGCTACCCAGACAGCAAGGTCGTGGCGCAGATTCAGGAAAGCCCGAATGAGTCACGCTTGCGCTGGCAGCGGGAAGTCAGTGCCAAGTCTTTCCACAGTTCGATTATCGGTAGCGCGAAGAACCATAGCCAGGTGACGGCGTATGACGTGGCCATAGGCAGTGGCAAGGCGTCGTCGGATCCGCAGTTTTATGCATATCTGTGTGCGGTGGCGGATTGGCGAGTGAAGGTGCTGAAGAAAGGTGAGCAACCGAGAGACGGAATACTATTAATGCATCGATTTCGTGCTTTGTATTCTTCTTATCTGGATGTTGAGCCAGCATGGCGGCAATCAATTATTGAAGGAAGTATTGGCTATTACAACAGCGGAAGTTTGCCTGTAGGACTTCCATTGCTGTCGGGCGCTTTATGGAAGATTGTCGTATCGCAAACAAAAAATATGAAAATAGTGGCTGAGAAAAAGATAAGTGGCGTGTCCAAGACGCATCGATAACAGGTTATTTGGACTGATTGTGCTTCCTTCGGAATTGCTGACCCAAAAAAGGTGAGAACTATGATGACGCTTCGTTGGTTGGGGATATCAATAGTTGTTGTAATTTTATTTGCTGGCTGGTTATGGCTAGGCGCCGCATCTAGGAGCCAGGCACGTGAAATTGCGTCACAGTTGCAGGCGCAACAGCCAAAGAATCCTATGGAACCGAGGAAAGAGTACGTGTTGGAAGTGATCGGATTGGGTGTGACGCTGGACAAATACCGTCAGGGTAAATTGTGGGAGGCTTTGCAAAAAGGAAGTCCTTACACCAGCATACGTGAGCAGGATCCGACGAAGTATCCTTGGACAGGGATGGATAAAGATGGGCAGGGGGGAGGGCGAGCCTGCGACGCATTGGAAAACGGTGTTAATTTCACACCCATGTATTGGGGCTTGCCGTCGTTTTATGCCGGCTCTCCCATTCTTGATCCTGATGAGCAGCCCAGTTTGTACGAGCCGATGGCCGGACTGGTAGCAGGTGCATCGACAATTGGTCTGCCGGCACATTTATTTTCGATAGGTCCTTGGAAATTGGAGGAGAGACCGGATCGATTGTTGATGGAAGTCTTTGAATTTTTCGACCGACATCCAGAGCTGCCTTATGTTGTCGTACATTCCGAAGATAGTGTGGGTACGCGCGATGGAAGTCGCAAGCCGGGTGATGCGATGAGACTAAAGGATGGCTATTACATCCCCGAGATGCCTGATGCCACCGCCGTGTTTGTGTTGGCGCGCCGCGAAAGAATAGATCCTTTGCGCCCGTACGTATGGGAGGATCCCGATAATAAGTTTGTGCAGGGGCACTTCAAGGCCATGTATTATGATTTGAAGAGTTCATTGGCAAGGCCAGTCAAATCAATATGGTCCAGTTCTAGCATACCTCGCCAACCCACCGTCGCCGAATGGCTCGCCGCTGCCGCCTCTTTCGCCCAGCGGCCCGACATCCGTGGCGTCGGCTTGCACACCTTCGATAAACTCAATCCCTGGGAAAATCGTCCGCCGCGCGACTGGAAGCCGACGCCGTGGTTCCCCATTCCGTGGAACCGGGAACAGATGGAAACCTTTGACCGATTGCCTTCGTTTGGATTCGTGCACCGGCCCGTGTTCGTCAAGTTCGCGGATGAGGAAGGCAAGCCCGTCACGCGGCGCGATGCGCGCCAGCATATTTTCAATGCGGGCTGGCGGCAGGCGTTGCAGACCTTGCCGGAAGCCGAGCGCGGCAAGGGGCCGGCACGTATCGTGGCCGGCACGGGAAACCAGCCGGAGCAGTTACTGATGTTGGAAAGCATGCTGCATGACTATGCGGCACAGGGTGGCCCCGAAATCGACAGCAGCAAGAGCGCGCAGTTCATCAATACCGATCTTCGCCTGGGCAACACGGGCGCGGCCACGTGGTTCATGCAGATGGCCATCGGGGTGATGGGAAGCTATCGTGATGGAGGCGCCAGTGCGGCGATCAATTTACGCGACAGCAATGAGGCCAGCATCATTTTTATTACGCCACCATCGGAGGCCAAACGCCAGCAGCAGAATGCCAATGGCGATATCTTCCGCAGCCGCGTCACGCCGGCCGTCGATCCGGCCAACTACGCGGCGCCATCGGTGGAAGCCATCCTGGAAAGCCAGGCGGGCAAGTAGCAAGGGAGGCAGCATGCGCAAAGTCATTCGTTTGGGCGACGCTACGTCGCATGGCGGCAAGGTACTCAGTTGTGCCGCCACGCACTTCACGGTCAATGGTATTGCTGTCGCCTGTGTCGGGGACTTGTGCAGCTGTCCCGTCAAGGGGCATCAGGGCTGCAAGATTGCCAGCGGCTCGTCCCGGCATAGCATCAACGGCATCGCCATCGCCTTCGAAGGCGACACCACCACCTGCGGCGCCAGGCTGCTGGCTGGCGGCGTCAACTTCCACACCTCCTGACGCCGCGTCCTCCCTGTATTTCCTGGTAACTATATAATCTGCGCTTGGGCGATACCCGCCCCTGAACGTCGATTGAAGGAATGCCATGCCAGGATCCATGCCCAGATATATCGTGCGCCCCTTGGCGCTGTGTGTAATGTCGGCCGTCTGCCTCTCTGCCAGTGCCGCCGAGGCGGTGGCGGTGGATGCGCAGCAGCGCGCGTCCCTGCTGGATTTTTATGCGCAGCAATATCCGGGCGAACCGGCCACGCGTACCGTGTTCGAGAGCGTGCCCGTGGTCGGCGGCCGCGGCCGCGAAGTGGTGGGCAGCGTGGAAACGCCGCCGTATCGCGGCCATGGCGCGCTGTGCCGGACGCAGCGTACCAAGTTCGTGCTGCACGGCGAAGGCAAGCAGGCGCGCTGGCAAGAGGCGGGCATGGAGTATTACGCTTGGCTCGACCGTGGCACTTGCCGCGCGGTGGCCGAACCCGTGCGCATGCTGCAACGGATTCCCGATGTGGAACTGGAAGGCGTGTTGCTGTACCAAAAGCCTTTGCTGGAACGCGCGCGATTATTGATGGCGGGTAACACGGCCTGCGCCCCATCGCGCGCGCTCAAATTTACGCTGGCGGCCGTCGACGTGGGCGCCGCCGCTCCGCGTGCCGAAGAGCGCTATGCGCTGGTGTTCAAGAGCGACCGCGACAGCTATGCCCGCGTCTGGCTGCGCAAGAGCGGCGCCCAGTATGACGCCTGGAATGTGACTTGCCCGCCAGTGCTGTAAGCTGCGCTCCCTCGATTTATTTTTTGACTATTGCAACCATGAACGAAAATTCCACTTCCGCCCGCAGCTGGGGCACCATCGTCACGCATAGCGACGAGATGGCCATCATCTACCGCTATGTCGACACCTTCCATGACGACTGGGACCTGTCGTCGCAACCGGACCGCATCATCATCGCCTGGCGCTATGAGGACGAGACGGGCATGCCCGCGCCGAACGAGCGCGAGCACATGGAAGAGCTGGAAGCGGCGCTGGCGCCCGTGGTGGAAGAGGACGGCTTCGCCACCCTGGCGCTGGTGTCGACGGGCGAAAACTTGCGCGAATGGATTTATTACACGCAGTCGGGCGAAGAATTCTTCAATCGCCTGAACACGGCGCTGGCCTCGCGCCCGAAATTTCCGATTGAGATCCGCAGCGCGGCCGACCCCGCCTGGTCCACGTATGCAGGCTTCATGGCAGCCCTTCCGAAGTAATTACACCAATGCAGCCGTCACGATGCGCGTGGCGGCCGTGATGATGTCCTGATTCGTGTCCGCGTTTTTCTGTTCGCGCGTGTAGTACACGGCGATGAGCAGCGGCGCGCCACTGGGCGGGTAGGCCACGCCGATATCGTTGACGCTGCCGTAGGCGCCCGAGCCCGTTTTATCCGCCACTTGCCAGCCTACTGGCACGCCGGCGCGGATGCGCTTGTCGCCCGTCGTGTTGCCGCGCATCCAGGTGTCCAGTTGCTGGCGCTGCTGCGCTGGCAAGCTATTTTCCAATAACACTTGTTGCAAGCTGTGCGCCATTGACGCGGGGCTGGCCGTGTCGCGCACTTCGCCCGGGATGGCGCTGTTGAGTTCCGTTTCCCAGCGTTCCAGCTGGAATACCGTGTTGCCGATGCTGCGCGCAAATGCCGTCACGGCTTGCGGCCCGCCCAATAATGTCATCAGGAAATTGGCCGCGCTATTGTCGCTGTACTGCAAGGTGGCGGCGCACAGGTCGGCCACGCTCATGCCATCGGCCAGATGTTTTTCCGTGATGGGCGAATACGTGACCAGTTCCTTTTTCTCGTAACGCACGAGCTGTTCCAGCAAGCCTGGCTGGCTGACGCTGCGGGCCAGCACGGCAGCCGCCAGCATGGCCTTGAAGGTGCTGGCCAGGGGAAAGCGTTCGTCGGCGCGGTAGGCAACGCGCAGCTCGCTGCCCTGGCGCCAGGCGGCAACGCCGAGGCGTCCGCCGGCGGCGTGTTCCAGCGCGGCCAGCTGCGTCTGGGCGGCGGCGATGCCGGTGGCGGGCGCGGCAAACAGCAGCGGTGTCGGGCATAGCAGGGCGGCACCGCCGGCCAGCAGGAGGTTGCGGCGGACGTGGTTCAGGGATTCAGTCATGGTCTGTGGGTGGTGTTTTCGGAGTGGAAAGGGTAGCCAGCAGTTCGCCGATGGCGAGCAGGTTGGCCGGTTTGGTCAGATGGTGGTCGAAGCCGGCCGCGCTCGATTGGCTGCGGTCGTTCTCGGCGCCCCAGCCCGTCAATGCGACGAGCACGACGTTGGCGCCGGCCGGTATCCGACGCAGCGCGCGCGCCACTTCGTAGCCGTTCATGCCGGGCAAGCCGATGTCGAGGAAGATAACGTCAGGCAAGAATTGCGGCGCCACGGCCAAGGCCTGCGCGCCATCGTGGGCCACTTGCGTGGCATGGCCCATCATGTCGAGCACGGCGGCCAGGGTATCGGCCGCATCGACATTGTCGTCGACCACCAGCACGCGGAAATGGCGGGCGCTGGCGGTGGGGACGGGCGCGTCCAGTGCGGCGGGGGCGTTGGCTTCCTCCTTCAGCAGCGGCAGGCGCACGGTAAATGTGCTGCCCAGGCCGGCGCCGGGACTGGCCGCCGTGGCGCTGCCGCCATGCAACTCGGCCAGGCGCCGAACCAGCGACAGGCCGATGCCAAGCCCTCCCTGGGCGCGGCCCATGTTTTGTCCCACCTGGGTAAACATGTCGAAGACGGTGGCGATCGACTCGGCGGGGATGCCCACGCCGCTATCCCTGACTTCGATCAAGACCTCGTTCCCATCGCGTATCGCGCGCAAGGCGATGTGGCCGCCGGCGGGCGTGTACTTGGCGGCGTTGTTGAGCAAATTGCCCAGCACTTGCGCCAGCCGCGTGGGGTCGGCATCGAGCGGCAGCGCCTGCTCGTCAAGCGTCACCTGCAACTGGTGATGGTTCGCTTCGATCAGCGGCATGCTCGTTTCCACGGCGCTGGCGATGATGGTTTTCAAGTCCGCGCGTTCGAGCTTGAGCTCGATCTGGCCCCGCGTGATGCGGGCCACGTCCAGCAAGTCGTTGACCAGGTGCACCATCTGATTGACTTGCCGCTCCATCACGTCGCGCACGCGCGACACGGTGGCGGGCTTGTCGGCGGCCAGGCGCATGATTTGCAAGCCGTTGCGGATCGGCGCGAGCGGGTTGCGCAGTTCGTGCGCCAGGGTGGCCAGGAATTCCGTCTTGCGCCGGTCCATCTCGGACAGATTGTCGGCCAGCTGGCGCAATTGCTGTTCCGAGCGCTTGCGCTCGCTGATGTCGCTGAACAGCACCGTCAGCAGGCGGCTGCCGGGGCCGCCCAGGCGCGCCGCGAAGACTTCGAACCAGCGCTCCATGGCCACGGCTTCGTTTTCGTAGCGCACGGGTTCGCCCGTCTTGACGACCTGGTCGTACAGGTCGAACCAGTGCTGGTCGTGGTCGGGCACGAAGCTGCGGATGGTCTTGCCGATGGCATTCTCGAGGCCCGACTGCTTGACGAAGGCGGCGTTGCCTTCCAGGTAGCGGAAGTCCACGGGGCGGCCTTGCTCGTCGTACAGCATTTCAATGACGCAAAAGGCCTGGTCCATCAGCTCGATCAGGGTACGGTAGCGTTCCTCGCTGCGCCGCAGCGCATCTTCCACCTGTTTCTGGCGCGTGATGTCGAGCAGGACGCCCGGCAATTGCAGGGGCGTGCCATCGGGCGCGTATTCCGCGCGGCCCCGCGCGATGACCGAGCGGTACTGGCCGTCGCCGGCACTGACGCGGTAGCTGGCCTCGAATGGCGCGTGCGCGTGCAACGCTTGCGCGATCTGCGCGCTGACTTGCTCGCGATCATCGGGATGGATGATGTCCAGGTAGCGCGCCAGCGGCGCCGCCGTGGCCGCATCGGCATTGACGGGGAACAAGCGCGCCATATTGCTGTCGGCCGTCACGCGGTCGGCCACGATGTCCCAGTTCCAGGTGGCCACTTCGCCGGCCGCCAGGGTCAGGCGCAGGGTTTCCTCGTTCTGCTTGCTGGCCGTCAAGTCGAGCGAGATGCCGGACAGGGCGATCACGTTGCCGGCACCGTCGCTGGCGCAGGTGCCGCGCATGTGCGCCCAGTGCAGCGAACTGTCGGGCCAGCGCACGCGGATATCGATCTCGAAATCGCTGGCGCTGGCGATGGCTGCGTGCACCACCGTCTGCCACTGCTGCTGGTCGCCGTCGAGCATGGCGCCCGTCAGCTGCGCGTAATCGATGTGGCTGGCTGGCGGCAAGCCCAGATTGGCGTTGAACGCATCGGAGCAAGCCATGCTGCCGCTGCCCAGGTCGATTTCCCACGTGCCCATGCGGCCGCCCTGCATGGCCAGGCGCAGCCGCTGTTCCGTCTGCCGTTGCTGCGTCACGTCGCAATGCGAGCCCAGCCACTCAACGATGCTGCCGTCGGGCGCCAGCACGGGCAGCATGCGCACGATTACATTGCGGTAGCTGCCGCTGACGTGGCGCAGCCGGTATTCCGCCTCGAATACGGTCGTCAGGTGCGACGGCATAACGTAAGGCAAGTTGCGGTCGTCCGGATGCAGGGCATTGAGCCAGCCGCGGCCCCGCAGTTCGGCTTCCGTCTGGCCCGTGAAGGCGCGCCAGGAGGGCTGGTCGGCATCGAACTGGCCGAAGGTTTTCGTGCTCCAGACGATGTCGCAATGGGCGCCCAGCAGCATATGCGCGGCCTGGGCGGCGGCGGGGGAGGAAGGGATGTCGTGGCTGTGCTGGCTCGGTTCTGGCATGGATAAGGTCGGCAATGGTGCGGCGCGCCGCCGCTGCACTGGGATGGGGCAGCACGGCAAGGTCAAGTATGGCGATATTACAGTCAAATACCGGCCGGAGCCTGTCTTGCAGGCAGCATTTCGCCGCCGCGGCGCAATGGCGGCGCCAGGGCCGGAAAATGAGCAAAACAGCAAGCTCCTGAGCGTATTGTGGCTGAATAACCACTAGTCAGGCTTTTATGTTGGTGAATAAATATTTTACATAACAATATTCTTGCAGCGCATAAGCCGCTTGAATTAAATTGGCGCCTTACTTAAAAGTTGGTGTTCATCAGACATCCCAGAGATGCGGCCGGAACCGCTGTCAACTTGAGTGACAGCCAGGACAGAGCCAGTGACGCCGAGAGTGGGGGAACATCCGCTCGCGCTGCTGCACCGTGATGGTGCAAACGATCGTCCAGCGCCGTATATAACCCGGAGACAGGTTGCAAGAAAGACAGATTTCGCAATTCTTTTTTAAACTTCTGGGAAACCACATGATCAAGATGTCCAAGATGCACAAGCGTTTGTGCGCCAAAAGCGCTGCTATGCTGGCACTGTCCGCTGCCTTGCCTATCGGCTCGGCTTATGCTGATGAAGTCGCTGCTGATACGACCCCTGCCGCCAGCCAGCTGGAAACCGTGACCGTGACGGCACAGCGCCGCAAGGAAAATATCCGCGACGTGCCCGTCTCCGTGTCGCTGCTGCGCGACGAGAAGCTCGACGTGCTCGTGTCCAGCGGTCAGGATATCCGCGTGCTGGCCGGCAAAGTGCCGAGCCTGAACGTGGAATCGTCGAACGGCCGCACCTTCCCCCGCTTCTACATCCGCGGTTACGGCAATACCGACTTCAACATCTTCGCATCGCAACCTGTTTCCCTGATTTACGACGATGTCGTGCAAGAAAATCCCATCCTCAAGGGTTATCCGATTTTCGACGTGGCTGGCGTGGAAGTGCTGCGCGGCCCGCAAGGCACCTTGTTCGGCCGCAATACGCCGGCCGGCGTGGTCAAGTTCGAATCCGTCAAGCCGAAGCTGGACAAGGTTGAAGGCTATTACAACGTTTCCGCCGCCACGCACAACACGACCAACTTCGACGGCGCCGTCAACGTGCCGCTGAGCAAAGAATGGGCGCTGCGCTTCTCGACCCTGCGCCAGCACCGCGACGATTACGTCGACAACACGTTTACGGGCCAGAAAGATGCGCTGGACGGCTACAACGAACACGCGGAACGCGTGCAATTGCTGTACGCACCGAACACCACGTTCAACGCCCTGTTCAATGTGCACCAGCGCAACACCACGGGCAGCGCGCGCGTCTTCTACGCCAATATGATCAAGCAGGGCACGAACGATATCGTCGACGGTTTCGACCCGAACAAGTCGTTCACGAATGCGCCGAATTTCCAGCACCTACGCACCAACGGCGCCAGCGCCCGCCTGAGCTGGGACCTGGACGGCGTCAAGTTGTACTCGATCACCGGCTTTGAACAGGTCGGCAGTTACGTGTCGCATGGCGACATCGACGGCGGCACGCCGACGGGCCCCGGCTTCATTCCTTTCCAGGTTGAAACGGCCGGCGGCATCACCAGCGTGAAACAATACTCGCAGGAGTTCCGCGCCGAATCGAAAAATGCCGGTCCGCTGAACTGGCAGGCAGGCGTGTACTACTTCAACGAAGATGCCAACGGTTTCACCGACAACTTCGATACCAACACGCACGTGCTGACCACGCACCTGGCCAGCCGCCAGAAGAACTCGGCCTGGGCCACGTTCGGTTCCGTCAACTACGCCGTCAACGATGACTTCATGCTGCGCGCCGGTTTGCGCTACACCAAGGACAAGAAGGATTTCAACACGGTGGAAGCGACCAACATCGTGCAGGTCAACCCGACCAGTGCCGATGTCAGCAAAGCCAAGGTCAACTGGGACTTGAGCGGCACCTATAAATACAACAAGGACGTGAACTTCTACGCGCGTATCGCCACTGGTTTCCGCGCGCCAAGTATCGCCCCGGCCAGCACCAGCGTGCCTGTCACCGTGGCCGATGCGGAAACGATTACCTCGTACGAAGCCGGTATCAAGGCCGACCTGTTCAACCGCCGCGCCCGCGTCGCGTTCAGCGTGTATGACTACCAGGTGAAAAACCAGCAGCTGACGGTGGTGGGCGGCACGTCGAACATCACGCGCCTGATCAATGCGGCCAAGACGAACGGCCGCGGCGCCGAGCTGGAACTGGAAGGTTTTGTCACGCCGAGCCTGAAGATGTCCCTGGGCGGCAGCTACAACTTCACGGAAATCAAGGACCCGAGCCTGTCGATCGCCACCTGCGCGCAAACGCGCTGCACCGTGACCGATCCGTTGACCACCGGCAACCGTGCCATCATCGACGGCAATCCATTGCCGCAAGCGCCGAAGTGGACGATCACCGCCACGGGCCGCTATTCGATCCCGATGGAAAACGGCGAATTCTTCGTCTTCACGGACTGGGCTTACCGCAGCAAGATCAACTTCTTCCTGTATGAGGCAACCGAGTTCACCGGCAAGCCGATGGTCGAAGGCGGCTTGCGCGTGGGTTACACCTGGGATGCCGGCAAGTATGAAGTGGCCGCGTTCGGCCGCAACATCACCGACACCCAGCGTATCACGGGCGCCATCGACTTCAACAACCGCACGGGCTTCATCAATGAGCCACGTCAGTTTGGCGTGCAGTTCAAGGGCAACTTCTAAGAACACATAAGCAAACCTGCTGCGCGTCTTGATTTGCGGCCTGCGATGCTCACTGTGCTAAAGCACAGCTGCGCTTCTCGGCCGCAACTCACCGCCGCTCGCTACGGTTTTCTTAAGTGTTCAGTTCCAGGCGCCGGCCATGTGCTGGCGCCTGCATTGCTACCCGCCCGGCTCGCGCCGCGGCGGGTTTTTTTATGCGTGCCCGGGAAGGCGCGCCAGCCGCTGTGCCCACGCGGGAATCGCTTGCCGCCAGAAATCGTCGATGGACTTGGCGTGCACGTCGAGGCCGAGGAAGCGTGCGGCCGGCAGCAAGGCCGAGGCCAGCAGGTCGGCAGCATTGCTTGCCGTATCGAAGGCGAGGGCGCCCGTCTGCTTCGACAGCTTTTCGCCACTGTCGTTCGTGACGACGGGCACGTGCAAAAAGCCGGGATGGGGCAGCCCCAGCACATCCTGCAGATACAGCTGGCGCGGTGTGGAATCGAGCAAGTCCGCGCCGCGCACCACCTGCGTGATGCCCTGCGCGCCATCGTCGACCACCACGGCCAGCTGATACGCCCAGTAGCCATCGCCGCGCAGCACGATGAAGTCACCCACTTCGCAGGCCAGGTCCTGCCGCTGCGGCCCGGCCCAGCGGTCGGCAAAAGCGTACACGGCATCCGCTCCCTGCGGCACCCGCAGCCGCAAGGCCCGCGCCGCCTTGCCCGGCGCCAAGCCGTGGCGGCAAGTGCCCGGATACACGGCGGCCCCACCCTTGGGTCCGCCCGCCTGCAGCACCGAATCCTGGATCTCCTTGCGCGAACAGCCGCACGCATACACAAGGCCATCATCCTGCAACTGTTTCAGCGCCGCCTCGTACAGCGGCAAGCGCTTGCTCTGCCACGTCGCCTCGCCATCCCACTGCATGCCGCAGCGCTGCAGGCTGGCCAGGATGCCCAGATCGGCGCCCTCGACATTGCGGTCATAGTCCAGGTCCTCGATGCGCAGCAGCCACGTTCCATGATGCACCTTGGCATCGAGATAACTCGCCATGGCGGCAACGAGCGAGCCCATGTGCAGGGGACCGGAGGGGGAGGGGGCGAAGCGGCCGATGTAGGGAGGGTTTCCGTGTAAGGATATCATTCAGGAAGAAATAGAATCTGGAAAATAGTAAAGAAACAAAATTAATGCTTCCGTATTAAGTATCGCTGATGAAATGGTTCAAGTCAAACTTGCTGGAGTATGTTGTGCAGATGCATTACTGCAGTCGAGTGTATTTAAATTGAAAATATTTTCAAGTTGGTTATTTGTAAAATATTGCAAAAATTATTATTTTTATTTAATGGAAATTTTCATTATTGATAATACGTAATTTAATATTTCCTTTGTTTTTTTGTTTCCAATGTTGGATTCTATCTTTTTTTCAATAAAAGATAGCATTTCGGAATTTGTGCAACTTGCTATGTGCATATCTATTGCATCTGAAATATTATGATCTATTTTCTCATCCTCTAGAATTTTGAGAAGTATCTCCATTGCTTTATGATTGTTTTTCTTGTATAGATAGTATTCTGATGCTATTAATTTCACTGCGTTAGATTTGCTTAACATCAGTTTGTGAATTATTTTCTTAAAATCCTCATTATTTGACTTTAGTAACACATATGCTATCGCGTGACGTAGTTCATTTGAGATAATTTGATGTCCTTCAAAGGTGTAAATTTTTTGCATTTCTTGTTTTGCAATATTAAGTATTTTTTCTATTGGGTCTATTTCAAAAAGTAAACTCCAAGCAATTTCTTTGTCTTTTTTAGGATTTTTAATTTTTTTTATAATTTCAATTTGTTCTTTGTTTAATTTGTTTTCGATTTCTTGTTGTTTAAGTATTTCTAGTATGTTTTTAATATCTAAATTATCTATTTTTTCTGATTTTGATACTGTATTTTTTATTGATGTATTTTTCATCATTTTAATTTCCCTTTTTTTATCTCAATATGCATTCCTTTAAAATCACCCTGCACCGCGATGTTTCCAGTATCGTCGCATAAGAGTGACCCGGAGAGCCTTGGAGGCCCATAATTTCCGTTTGATACGCTGGACGTAGGGACAATTTCTTTATGGGCGTGCGGTACTTCATCGGCACGTCCTAGTGGTGGCGAGCGACTTTCCGCTGGATCAATTCGCACTGATGCTGTATACCCGTCCGGCAGATTTTTTGTCCAGACTTGTCCTGCTGTATTTGATCCTGTTGCATTATTTCTGGAACCTACCATCGTGTATCCTCTGCTCCGTAAAATCTTTCTGATCTTGCTGGGGAGCATGTTGTGCAATGCGGGCAGATTTCTTATTTCGTCCGCGGCACCGATGATGACTTTGCATTTTGCCAGTCCTAGCGGGTCGTTCCAGTAAATGGGGTTTTGTGCGTACGCATAACCATTCAGTCCGCCGGAAAGGCCGATCGGGTCTTGGCTGACATAACGCCCACAATTCGGTTCATAATACCGATTACGGTTGTAAAACAGCCCCGTTTCCCCATCCTCATACTGCCCCTGAAACCGCAGCGGCTGCGCGATTTTCCCTTCCACATAAAGCAAACGCCCCCACGCTTTGTAGCGCCCGCTCCAGACCACGTTCCCTTGCGCATCCGTCAGCTCGCGCGGCGTGCCCAGGTGGTCGCAGTGGTAGTGGGTGATGCTATCGTGTGCCGCCGCGCCGTCGGCTGCCGCCTGGGTACGCTGCCATGCCGATACCTGGAGCGCTTCGGTGTCCGCCTGTTCTTGCGCAATGAGCGCCTGCAGTTCGGTGTCGTTCCGGGTGGCGGGTAAATCCCACTGCGCGATGCGCGGCAGGTGGGCCGTGCTTGCCTGGCCGCAGCCTTGCGAACTGATCCTGGCCAGCGGCACGAAGCTGTCTGGCTCGTACAAATATGTGACCGTTTCTTCGTGCCCAAGTTCCTGTGCCAGTGTGTCGCCGTCCCACACGAAGAAGGTGGTGGCGGCGCTCGTGCGTGCGGGCTGGTCTTTGGTGATGTCTTGCCGATTGCTCCAGCGTGCTTCCTCTACCCGTTTGGCGATGCGGCGGCTGAAGGCGTCATAAAAATAGCGGGCGCGGTGGCGCGACTGGCGTTCCGTCCTGGTGGCGTGGCTGAGGCGGTTTTCGGCGTCGTATTCAAGCGCCAGGTCGCTCCACGTCGATTCCCTGCCCTGTGGATGGAAGCGCTTGCCGGTGGCATTGCCTTGCTCGTCGTAATCGTATTCGGTATCGCCGTAGCGTTTCAGGACGTTGCCGGGGGCGGGAGCCGTGTCGAGCAGATTGCCGGCCGGGTCGAAGGCGAAGCGTTCGGCCAGGCCCGGTTGCACGGCGGATAGTATCTGCCCGACGGGGTCATAGGTGTAGCTGAGTTTGCCGAGCGGGCCGGCAGCCGTGGAACCCGTTTGGAAAATAGTGGTCAGGTTGCCTTGCGCATCGTAGTCGAAGCGGCGTTCGCGCACAGGGGCGGGTGCGTCGGCGCCCCGTGCCAGGGTCAGCTGGGTGAGCCGCGATTGCGGGTCGTACTGGCGCGTGGCGAGCAAGCCGCTGCTGCCCAGTTGCCGCTGTCTTTCGCGGTGCAGCTTGTCGCGCTCGACATCGACCACGGCCTTGCCTTGCCACAGCACGCCATGCCAGTGGCCGGAGCCGTAGCGCAGGGTATCGATGCGGCGGCCATTCGGCAAGACCGTCTGGATGCGGTTGCCCAGTTCGTCATAAGAATGCGTCATGACAAAGCTGGCATCCGGCGCGCGCGGGGCGTTGGGCAGCCTGCCGACGTCGGGCAGGGATTGCAGAAAATATGCGCTGCGTTCTTCGGTCAACTGGCCCAGCGCGTCGTGGATAAAGCGCTGTTCGGCTTGCGGGGCGGAGACGGCCGTCAGGCGGCCCAGCGCATCGTAGGCGTAGCGCACCACGCCGTCCGCCGTGGTCTTGACTTGCAACAAACCGAGCGCGTCGCGCAGCAGCTGCGTGCGCAGGCTGCCGCACTCGGTGGCGGTCAGGTTGCCGGCCTGGTCATAGCTGTATTGCGTGCGCTTGCCGTCGAAGCCCGTTTCCGACGCCAGCCAGCCTTCCGCGTGATACGCGAGCCGGTAGCTTTCGCCCTTGGCGTTGATCAATTCCGTCAGTTGCAGCGCGGCATCGTAGCGATACTGCACCGTCTGGCCGATGGCGTCCGTGCGCTCCACGGGCAAGCCCTGACCGTTGTAGCGGTAACGCGTCTGCTGACCGGCCGCATCCACGTGCAGGAGCAGATTGCCGTCCGCATCGTAGGCGTATTGCTCCCGGGTTTGATCGGGCGCCGTGAGACGGATCAGCCGGCCAAGGGCGTCATAGGCATAGCGGGTGGCATGGCCCAGTGCATCGCGGGCCGCTTCCAGCTGCCCCAGTGCATCGTAGCGGTATTCGCTGGTATGGCCGGAGCAATCCGTGTAGCTGGTCAGCGAACCCTGGCGGTTGTATTGAAAATGCTTGCTGCCGCCCCTGGCGTCGATCAGCTCCACCAACTGGCCGCGCTGGTCGTAGCGGTAGCGCGTAACGTGGCCCAGGGCGTCCGTGATGCTGACGGGACGGCCTGCCGCATCGTATTCGCGGCGTGTGATATTGCCCAGCGCATCCGTGAAGGCGACGGGCTGGTTCTGGCCGTCGTAGTCGATGTTGCTGCTGTGTCCCTTTGCATCGGTGCTGCGGGTCAGGTTGCCGGCCGCATCGTAGGCATAGCGCATGGCGGCGCCGTTGGCGTCGATATCGGCCAGCAGCATGCCGTCGCGGTCCCATTCGCGCCGGCCCAGCGAGGCGGCCTTGCCATCGATGACGCGGCGCACCTCGGTGACCAGCCAGTTGGCGTCGAATGTGTATTCGAGGATGCCGCCGTTTTCCGTGACACGGCTGGTATCGTTGTCCACGTAATCGATACGCATGTGCTCGCTGTCATCGCACGCCTGGGTGGCGACGGCGCGCGCCTGGTAGCTGTCGGCCAGGGTGACGGGGAAACGTTCGGCCAGTTCCGGCTCGCTCAAGGGAGAACCGCTCCAGCGGGCGCGCAGCGCGTCCAGGCTGATCCATTCCAATTCGTACGTAAAGCCCGTGTAGCTGCTGCACGACGTGAGCAGGTGGTGACGATAGGTGTAGCGGCGCGTGTCGCCCAACGCATTCGACTGGCTGACCAGGTTGTGGCGGGGTGCGAAGGGCGGCTGGGCATCGTCCGTTTCGCTGGCATAGGCGTAGCGGACATGGCAGAGTCGGCTGCCGTCCGCCAGCACTTCGTCAACCCGGCCGATGCGGGGGGACTGTTCCGTCTCTCCGCGCATGGCTTCGAGCATGCCGCCATCGTCGCTGCGCAGGCGCAGCAGCACTTCGCCCGGTCTGGCCTCCATGAAACGGTCGATGCTGATGCCGCGTCCATCGCGCCCCTCGCTGCGCACGAGCGCAAAACGCTGCGTGGCAACCGGCGCCGACGGGGCCAGCATGGCGTTGACGCCGTCGTAGCCGTGCGGCAGCCAGCCGCCTTCTGCGCGTGCGTAGCGGTCGCTGCTGCCGTCGCGCCACAGCACGGTAAAGGTGTCGGCGCCGTCGCGCGTGAGCGTAAAACCTTCCTTGCGGCTGTCGTGTTGCTGGCCCGCTTCCAGGCTTGGCAGGCGCAGGGCGCGGCCGCTGTCGTCGTGAAACACGATGCCGGCCTCGCACAGCGACAGGCTGGTGGTGTAGGGCGTGGACCAGCGCGCGCCCAGCAAGCTCCAGTCTTCGCATGCGGCGCCGGAGCGGTAGCAGCGCGTCCAGGCGATGGGGATGCTGCGTTCGAGCGCGAAATCCGTCTGGTACAGGATTTCCTGGCCCGTGCCGAAATGCACGGGCTTGCGGCCCTTGACGGGTTTTTTGGCGGGGCCGCTATCCTTGGGACAGCAGTCGGACGGCGGTTCCGATTTCGGCTCCTTCTTGCCACGGCTCTTGCCGTCGTCGCCGCCGTTTTTTGGAGGAGGTTTGTCGAGTTTTGGGGGCAGCTTGTCCGGCTTTTTTCCGACCAGCTTTTCCTTGACCTTCTTGATGGTCGGCGCCGCTTTTTTGCCGAGGAATTTGCTCAGTATTTTTCCGCCAGGAATCTTGCTGAAGAGCGCTGTTTGCAGTACTGTGCCTGCCGCATTCGTGACGATGTCTGAGGCTGTATTGAGTAAATCAGGGGTCTTGCCTGTCAATAGGTAGTCGGCCGCCTGGTCGAGCACCGTGGCCGACGCTTCCATTGCCGTGCCTGTTGCAACGGTCGCCGTGCCGGCAACCGCGCCCGCTGCCGCCCCCGTTTCCATCGCGGCGGCAACGGGGGCGCCAACGCCAGTGGCCGCCACGCCAACGCCAGCCACTCCCAGCACGGCGCTGCCTGTCAGGACGGTGCCGCCCACTTCCACCAGGTCTTCGGCGGCGCCATGCATTTTCTTCGAACCATGCTCCTTGTAATCCTGTGCCGCTTCCCGTATCGCCGCCTTCAGGTCCTTGAGCACGGGCTTGGCCGCTTCCGCACCCCGCTCGTAAATCTTGCCCACCGTATTGCGCGAATTCATCCACACTTCGCGTCCCATCTGCACCAGGTTGGCGCCATTGGCGCGGTGGATGGGGCTGGCGACCTTGGTGTCGACCTGCTTGCCGACGGTGCCGCTCTTGACGCCGCCCGCCTTGCCGGCCGCGTCGCCCTTGACGGTGGGAATGGTGCTGCGCTGATGCAGGATGACGGGTTCGCTGTGCGACTTGACGTTGGGCGAGGCGTTCTGCGCCTCTGAAAATTCGCCGATGATGTTGTAGGGAATAGGGGGCGTGCTGGAGCCGATGGGCGTCTTGCAAATGTCGGGGCTGAGGCTGACGCAATAGAAGCGCGAGGCCTTGGTGACGGTTTCATTCGTCATGGTTTTTGCCTTGCCCGGCGGCTTCGCCTAGCGCTTCCTGCGCCTGCTCCAGCAGTTCGATGCGGGCGATTTGCGCCGGCTCCATCACGTGCAGCAGGCGCGACGCCACCTGGCCCGCGTCGGCCGGCACGATGGCGCGCCACACCAGTTCCACGGTGCCCGCCTCGGGATCGACCAGCACCGTATCGATGGCCAGGCGCCAGACGAGCAACTGGTCGTTCTTGTCCGCCAGCAGCAAACACAGCACCTGCCGTGGCAAGGCGAAGCGCAGCACCGTGTTGCCGCGCGGGTCGATGCGCGCCGAGCGATGGTCGTGGCGGCACAGATTGGTCAGTGTAAATTGTTCCAGTCCCGCCAGGTGCGTGCATTGCTGGTCCGGCGGCGTGCTGTTCCAGTAGGCGAAATCGAAGTCTTCCGGCAGGGTGGGGATGTCGTCGGCATTCCATTGATCCTTGACTGCGATGCTGCCGGCCAGTGCGCGGCGCGGCAGCCAGCCACGGCCGATAACGGCAAGGCCCGCCGGCGCCGGTAAATCCTCGCCGCCCGCTCCTTGCCAGAACTGGGCGGCCGTGCAGGGCAGCGATGGATGCGTCATGCGGGGTGCGGGTACCTCATGGACATGTTTCGCATCCAGGTACCAGTGCCGCACAAAGCCGCGTCCCAGCGGATTGGCCTGGCAGGAATCGTGTTGCGCCGCGGTGCAGTCATCGGCCTCGATGCGGCATTGCCCGCCATACGCATAGGCATAGTGCAGCGGCAATTGCAGGAACGGCTCTGGCGTGGACAAGTGCCACGGATTGGGCCGCAGCAAACCCGCCGTGGCGACGCGGGCGCAGCCTTGCGCCAGGCGGGTGAGGATGCTTTTCTTGCGGAATGCACGCTCGCCGCACACCTGCAAGGTCTTGTCGATCAGGGTCTTCTTTTTTGACTGCACCTTCAAATTGACGAGAAATTGCGGCATCGCCTGTCCGCGCGGCGCGTGCGCCACGCCATTGACGATCACGTCGCAGCGCGGCTTGTAGGGCGCGAAGTCGCTCTCCTGCACCGTGCCCGCCTGCGTGTCGTCGTGCAGGTGCCGGTCTTCCGTGGCCAGCGGCGACTGGTGTGCCATGGGCAGCAGGCTGGCCACACCATCGGCGCCGCACGGGCCCAGGGTGTAGCCCATGCGCGCCACCACCACATGAAAGGCCTCGCCAAACTGGTCGACCATGTCGAACTGGCTTGCCGCGTGCGGCGTGCGGTTGTCGAAGAGCAGGTTGGGGATATTGAAATGGGCTGTGCCGGCGTCGTTCATCGTCAGCCCGGATTGTTGTCGATGTCGTCGCCGTGGATCTGCACCTTCGATCTGCCGCGGATGATGATTTCATCGGCAACGAGTTCGATGCGTCCCGGCGTGATGGTGATACTGGACGTGCCGACCGTCATCGTGTGCGAATCGGCGGCCGTGAGCGTGCTGTCGGCGCCGACGATAACGCTTTTCGCCAGGCCGATCTGCTCAGCCTGCGCCAGCACGACGGTGGTGTTCATGGCGCCGATGACGGTGGTCTGGTAGGCGGCGCCGATGGTCAGCACCTTGGCCAGGCCGATGGTTTCGTCCTTGGCCAGGGTCACCCGTTCCGAACGGTGGCCGTCGATCTGCACCTGCTCGTTGCCGCCCACGTGTTCGCGGCGGTTGTCGCCAATGTCGATGTGCTCTTCACGGTCGACGCGTTCCCTGCGGTTGTTGTGCACGGTGATGTCTTCATCGTGGTCCACCGTCTCCGTGCGGTCGCGCTTGACGTGCACGGTTTCATCGCGGTCGATGGTTTTGCGCCGGTCGTTGCCGACCCAGTGCGATTCGTCATGCTCGACTTCGATGCGCTGGTCTTTTTCCGCATGCAGCCACAGCTCTTCCGCATCCTTGCGGTCTTCGAAGCGCAGGGCATTGGCGTGCGCGGCGGCACCTTTTTTTGACGAGCGGCTCAGCATGCCGCTTTGCGTCTTGTTGGCCGGTAGCTCCCACGGCGGCATATTGCGCGCG
Source organism: Janthinobacterium goodfellowi (assembly GCF_051380695.1). Classification (NCBI taxonomy): domain Bacteria; kingdom Pseudomonadati; phylum Pseudomonadota; class Betaproteobacteria; order Burkholderiales; family Oxalobacteraceae; genus Janthinobacterium; species Janthinobacterium goodfellowi. The sequence goes on from NZ_JBNYXN010000004.1 coordinate 257,575, forward strand.
TTGTAGACGCAGCCGATGATGATGGGCATGGCGACGTTACCGTCGAGAAATTGGACGGCCACTTCCATGCCCACCCTGGGCAGGCTGATGTGGCCGAAATTCGGGCCGGCCCAGTTCGATATCACCCGTATCCAGGGCGAGCTCTTGTCGTCGAAGGTACCGAGTCGGTCCCAGTGGAATTGCACCTTCACCCGTCCGTAACCATCCGTGTGGATTTCCTCGCCGGGCGGCCCGACCACGGTGGCCGTCTGCACGCCGTAGATCTTCGGTTCGCGGCTATGGAAGTTGCGGCCGGGGCGCCAGGGGATGTCACGGGCGATGCAGGTAAATGTGTTGCTGTAGTGTGAAGTGGCGTTGCGTCCCTGCTGATAGTTGTTGCTGGCGTAGTGGTGCACGGACAGGATCAGGTACTCGCTGGCCGCGCTGTCGAAATGCCCGCCCAGGGTGAACCAGCGTCCCGGTTGCGCCGTGCGGTCGTTGCCCTGTGCCTCGAACAGCTGGCCCTGGGCGTCGCGCTCTTCCATGCGGCGCTGCGCCAGCGCCTCGCCGTCGTCGAGGTTTTTAAAGCCGTAGCTGCCCGTGTTTTCATACACTTCCAGGGCAGGCACGGCGCCTTGCCGGTTCAGCGAGTCGCGGCTGGCGCGGGCGCTGCGCGGATTCTTGAAATTGAAGCTGGCCACCGTCATTTGGCTTGGCGCCATGCGCCGCACCGTGCTCCATTGATGCACGCCATCGTCTTCCAGGGACCCGGCCTGGTGCTGGAAAGGCATTTCGCTCAGATCGCCATCGATGGGCTTGCCGGTGGTGCTGTCGTCGGACAGCCACAAGGTGTGGCCGTCGGGTCTGTGTTCGTAGCGGTAGTGCCAGCCCAGCTGCTCCCAGTGGCGGTGCAGCAGGTTGTGGTCGCTTTCGTTGTGCTGGCATGTATAGGTGATGGCGGGGTCCAGGCCGCTGGCGGCCAGCTTGTAGTCGCGCATCAGGTAATCATCGAAGACCTTGTCCGTCAGCGCCGCCACCGTCAAGCCGTGGAAGGCGACATTGTTTTGCCGCAAGTGCAGGTGCGACAGCCACGGTTCCAGCACCATCTCGTAAAACGCGAAACCGCCGTCCGTGCGCAGGAAGCGGAATTCGAACACATAGCCATTGAAGTAGCGCAAGGTGCCGTCTTCGCGCACCAGTTCGATGGTCACCATCTTGCCCATGACTTTGTCGAGCGCGATGGTGGCGTCGTCGGACAATACTTCCACCACGTAGGAAAAGTCGCGCGACAGGCTTTCGCTGGCGGCCAGGCTGTTGGCCAGGAACTGGATGCCAGCAGGGCCGTCGCCATGCGGAAAGTGCAGGCGCAGCAGGCGCTGGCCCTGCATGTCGGCCACTAATGCCGTCCATGCCGCCGTCGTATCGGGGAACTGGCTCATCGCGCATCGCTTCACGGTAGGAATCGTTGGCCGACTGTAGCAATAGCGAACACAAGCGTTTTTGCGCGGCCGCAAGGTTCAATCGTTGAGTGAAGGCATCAATTGCATTTCGTAATGCATGTCATCGCGGTGGCGCGGCGTTGCCGCATCATCGAGAAAGCTGTTGCGGCCGAGGCCAGCTTGCCCGGCAGCCGTCAACGTCGTCCCCCGCACATCGCTGGCGCGCAGCACCAGCACGATGTCGTAGCGCACGAGCGGCTGGCGGAACAGCATCAGCATGTGCCGCAGCGCCACGCTGGCCGGGGCGCGCGGCAGGAAGCTGGCGTGCTGTTCCGCGGTGAGCGGGCCGAGGCGCAGGCGCACGGCCAGGTCGGGGCGGCGGCAGCGCTCGCCGACGGTGGCGCGCTGGCCCAGCACGGCGTTTGCCATGCCCAGCGCCGTTTGTTCGCGCGGCGCCAGCACGTCCATGGCACCTGTCGCCTCGTCGATGTGGCAGGGCACGCCGAAATGGTCGCCGAGGATGCGCGCCATGACGATGGACGAGATGTTGCGCTGCTGTAGCAAGCCGCTGTACAGGCCGGCCGCGGCCTCATCCTGATCCGGGCGGCACGCGGCCAGGGCCAGCAGGCGCGACAGGAAGTCCCTGCTGTGGCTGGCTTGCTCGATGCGGTATTTTTGCCAAGCCTGGTAAAACAGGACGACGGCGCGGCTGGAAAACAGGTCGAGAAAAGCGCGCGGGCTATTCTCGCGTTCGCTGTACTGGTGCGCGGCAATGCGCTCCGAATAGTGGCTGGGCAAGCTGCCCTGGCAACCCAGGAGGCCCATGAAGGCGGGCGTGATGTGGATATGCTGTACATGACCCGACAGCAGCGCTTGCAGCAAGGCATCGGCATCGGCGATGCCGCCGGTCGTGAGCGCCTCGATCTGGCTGGCGGGAAAGCGCAGCGAGACGCTATTGTCGAAGCGCATGACCTTCGCCAGCGCCGTGTGTTCATCGATGCCGTGTTCGGCCAGCCACGCCTGCAGCAGGCGCAGCGCCTGGAAGCACTCGAAGCGCTGCGGCGCGTCGAGCAATTGCTGGATCACGCTGGCGTGGCGTCGGCGCTGCGTTCTGGGCATCGTAGGATTTCCTCGCCGCTGCGGTGGGACAGCAGCGTCAGTTGGCTAAAGCAGTTGAGCTGGCTGTTCAGGGCGAAGTAGCGCTGCAGCACCTGGGCAAAAATAGTGAGGCTGCTGCCGACGAACGCTTGCTCGTCGATGCCCAGGCGGATGGCGATGCCGGGCATCAGTGTGGGAAACGGCACGGTTGGCATCCACGCGCGCGTGCTGCCGTGCTCGAGCGTGACGATGCCCTGGATCAGCCGTTGCGTGGTGGGCGAGCGGGGCAGATCGTACAGGCTCAGCATTTTCTGGAATTCGCCCAGGCCCGCTTGCGTCAGGCTGGAATAATTGAGCGACAGGTGGGCGATCAGGCGCCAGTGCGTGTCCGCCGGGAAACGCATGCTGGGCGTGGGCTTGCGCAGGAAGCGTGCGGGGATGCCGTCGGGCACGTCTTCTGCCAGCAGGTCGCCGCCGGGTAAGCCGTAGTGCAGTTGCGTGGGCAAGTCGCGGTTGCTGCACAGCAGCTGCGTCGAGACGGTGGCGCAGGCGGCGCTGCTTGGTGAAAACTGCGGGTCGATCAGGCTCAGGCGCATTTCATGGCCGGGACTGATGGCTGCCACGGCTTCGTCGCGGCGCGCCAGCCAGTATTGGCCATGCTCTTGGTGCTGTCCCGTCTGGGCGCCTTGCAGCGAGGCATACAGCGGTAAAAAAGTGCTCTGGCGCTCGCCGGCCTCGTCCTTGCGCACCAGGGTGACGGCGTCGATGCTGTGGATGTCGTAGGCAAACGCATGTGTCGCATCGGCCACCAGGGCGTAGTCGGGCTCGGTATGCGTGAGACGGATCGGCACGCCGGATTTGGCAAACAGGTTGACGACGGGCGTGCAGCCCAGCAGCAGGTTGTCGCGGCTGGCGCCGGACAAGAGCCGCGCCTCATGGCTGTCGCTGCGCACGCCCTTGAGCGGCAGGTGCAAGGTGAACTGGCGGCACTGCTTCGGCAGCAGGGCCGCCAGCAGGGACCAGGCGATATCGATGAAATGAAATTTTTCCGGAAACGCGAAATACTCGGTCAGCAGACGCAGGGCCGGGTGCGAACGGGCGGAAAATGGGAGCAGCGCATCGTCGTCCGCATAGCCGGCCGGCGCCAGCGGCGTGCCATCGACGGCCAGCCACGGGCTGTGCTCGTCCAGCGCCACGTACGCTCCCGCGCCGTGCAGAAACAGGGCGTCGAGCAGGGCTGCGCGCACGGACGGTTCGCCATCGGCAAACAGGCGCAGCCTGGCAAAACCCGGTTGATCGAGATGGTAGTTGTCGCTGCTGCTGGTGAATTGAATGCTGAGCAAGGCGCTGGCGCCGGCGGGCAGGCGCAAGCCGGGCGGCGCGTCGATGATGGCTGAAAAATGCAGGCGCGAAATAGCCAGCGGCGCCAGGGTCACGTCATACGCGCTGGTAAATTTGCAAGCGACGCCCTGCACCGGCTGTGAGCGCAGCACGGTGCCGCGCGCCACATGCGCCACCTGAGACAGCTGGCCGCCGCCCGGCGCTTCGTCGGCGGCGATACGCGCGATGGAGCACGAGGGAAAAGGCCGCAGATAGTGCGGGTACAAAGTTTCCAACAAAGAATTGGTGAATTGCGGATAGGCGTCGTCGAGGCGCTTGGCGACCCTGGCCGTGAGCAGGGCGACGGACTGGATCAGGCGCTCGACATGCGGGTCTTCGCAGGTGTCTCCGGCAATCAGCAGGCGCCCGGCCGCTTTCGGATAGCGGCTGGAAAACTCGCGCGTGTACTGGCGGAACAGGCCCAGCTCGCGCTCGTAATACGGCAATAGTTGTTCCACGGTCGCGCTCTCCGCCAGCAGGAAAGCTTCATGCTGGCATCAGGCGCGATGGTGGATGTTGATGCGTGACAATGATTCTTAGAAATGGTACTCCGCACGTATCATCGGCGTCTTCGCCGTCTGGCCCACGTTGCCCGTGGTGGCGGGCGAGTTGCCGAACTTGTTCTTCCAGTACTGGTATTCCAGGCCCACGCGGAAGGTGTTCTTGGCGCTGCCCAGGGCCGCGCCCACGTCGTACATCACTTGCATGTCGATATTCGTTTCCACCGCCGTGTCGCGCCCCACTTCATCCTTGCCTTTGGAATCGATGAGGTTGAAGAAACCTTCGAACGAGAACAACGGCGACAAGGGGATGGCCCAGGCACCGGTCAGCATGGCGTGCGTTTTATACGTGTAGCGGCCCGTCACTTGCGAGATGGGCGGGAAGGCGCCGCTGGGGGCATTGCTTTCGCGCAGCAACAGCAGGCTGGTGTTGAAGAAGCCGGGCACGTCCCACATCAGGGTGGGGCCGGCCACCAGCATGCGCTTGCGCGAGTTGTAGCCGACGTCATTTTTCGTGTTGACGTCGAAGCCCAGGGTGACGCCGACGCCGCGCACGGGGCCGAACTTGATGTCGCTGCCGCGCACCTTGCCGATGTCGATGGTGTTGCGGTACACCAGGTACGCTTCCTGTGCGCCGGACGTCTTGCCCAGTGCGCCAGGGTCCTTGCTGTCGGAGATCAGGAAGTCCAGGTTGACGAAGTTGCTGCCGTATTTGTAGCCGCTGGCGTGCGTGATGGCAAAGATGTTTTTCTTGATGTCGTCCGGATTGAAGGGCTCGCGGTAATCATTGCCGGCGCGCCAGCTCAGCGCGGTATCGCTCCATTCGGCGGCCTGGACGGTCGCGCCCACGCCCAGAGTGGTAGTGAGGCAGAGCAATAGACACGGTATGGTTTTTGGCACTTTCGGCTCCTGATGGCGGTGTTGGAAAACGGGAACTGGGATGGCTGGGCGCAGCGGTTGGCTCACTAGCGCATGAAGCGCGGCGATGGGGCATTGCGCGCCGTTCAATCCATGATGCGAGAAGCGCCGCGCTGGGCGATATGTCTTATCTGCATACTTACTATCAGTTCCTGCATATAATCATCGCACCTTCCCGCCCTTGCCGGGCAAGGCGGCCGCTGTAAAGCTGATAATTTTTTTCAAAATTGTAGACAGGTGTTGTTTTTTTGAGGAAATAGAAATGCGTGCCGCCACGCCATCCCCCAATCGCTGCGGATGCCGATACGATAGAGACAACAGCTTGATTTTTTCCACCGGCGACTAGGCCGGCGACCCCGCAGCGAGGCATGAAAAAAACGATGACGGCACGCCTGGAACTCCTCGATATCAGCAAGCGCTATCCGGCCGTGGTGGCCAATGACGGCATCGACCTCACCGTCGCGCCCGGGCAGATCCATGCCGTACTCGGCGAAAACGGCGCCGGCAAATCGACCTTGATGAAAATCATCTACGGCGCCGTGCAGCCCGATGGCGGCCGCATCCTGTGGAATGGCCGCGAGGTCGAGATCGCCAACCCGTCGGCCGCGCGCGCGCTCGGCATCGCCATGGTGTTCCAGCACTTTTCCCTGTTCGACACCTTGACGGTCACGGAAAACATTGCCCTCGGTTTGCCCGCCGGCACCAACATGGCGGAGCTGGCCCAGCGCATCGAAGACACAGCGCGCCAGTACGGCCTGGACCTGGAACCGCAGCGCCACGTGCACACGCTGTCCGTCGGAGAATGCCAGCGCGTGGAAATCGTGCGCGCCTTGCTGGCCAGGCCGCAACTGCTGATCCTCGATGAACCCACGTCCGTGCTGACACCGGGCGCCGTGGAAAAGCTATTCGCTACCCTGCGCCAGCTGGCGAGCGAAGGCTGCAGCATCCTGTACATCAGCCACAAGCTCGACGAGATACGCGCCCTGTGCCATACCTGCACGGTGGTACGCGCCGGCAAGAACGCGGGCGTGTGCGACCCTTCGCAAGAGTCGGCGGCCAGCCTGTCGCGCATGATGATCGGCGCCGAGCCGCCCGCCGTCACGCGCGTGGCGCGCACGCCCGGCGCCGCCATGCTGAGCGTGCGCCAGCTGGATCTGCCGAAGAGCCATCCGTTCGCCACGCAATTGATCGATATCCATTTCGACGTGCGCGCGGGCGAGATCGTCGGCATCGCGGGCGTGTCCGGCAATGGCCAGCAGGAATTACTGGCCGCCCTGTCGGGCGAGGACATGCGCGCGTCCCCCGCCAGCATCGTACTGAACGGTACGCCTGCCGGGCGCCTGCCGCCGGGCCGCCGCCGCGCCCTCGGTTTCGGCTTCGTGCCGGAGGAGCGGCTGGGGCGGGGCGCCGTGCCTGACATGGGGCTGGCCGACAACGTGCTATTGAGCTTGCAGACCCCGGCCACCATCCGCCACGGTTTCGTGCGTCATACCGTCATCGCGCAGCGGGCGGCCGCCATCATCGCCCGCTTCCAGGTGAAGGCGGGCGGGCCGCAGGCGCTGGCGCGCAGCCTGTCGGGAGGCAACTTGCAGAAATACATAGTCGGACGCGAAGTCATGCGCGAACCCACGGTGCTGGTGGTGGCGCAGCCGACCTGGGGCGTGGACGTGGGCGCGGCCGCGCAAATCCGCGCCGAATTGCTGGCGCTGCGCGACGCGGGCTGTGCCTTGCTCATCGTGTCGGAAGAACTCGATGAATTGTTCGAGATCAGCGACCGCTTGCTGGTGATGGCAAAAGGAAAAATATCGCCGTCCCTGGACGTGGGCGAGGCCAGCGTCGATCTCGTGGGGCAATGGATGAGCGGGCTGTGGCCGCAGGAGGCTGCCCATGGCTAAGTTTGCCTTGCGCCTGGAAGCCCGTCCATCCCCGTCGCGGCTGATGTCGTGGCTGTCGCCCGTGCTGGCCGTGCTGCTGACCGTGCTGTGCGGCGCGCTGCTGTTCATGGCGCTGGGACATGATCCCTTGGCGGGCCTGGCCGTGTTCTTTGTCGAACCCTTGCGCGACGCGCACGGCTGGTCCGAGCTGGGCCTCAAGGTGGCGCCTTTGCTGCTGATTGCCGTGGGCCTGGCCATCTGCTTTCGCGCCAACATCTATAACATCGGCGCGGAAGGACAGCTGACCCTGGGCGCGATCTGCGGCGGCGCGGCGGCCCTGTACCTGGACACGGGCGATGGCGCGGGCGGCGCGGCCCTCATCGGCATTTCCCTGCTGGCCGGCATGGCGGGCGGCATGGCGTGGGCGGGTCTGGTGGCCTGGCTGCGCGACCGTTACAACGCCAGCGAAATCCTCGTCTCGCTGATGCTGGTCTACATCGCCCAATTGCTGCTCAGCTATCTCGTGTACGGCGTGCTGCGCGACCCGGAAGGGTTCAATTTTCCGCAATCGAAACTGCTGTCGGACGGCTTGCTGTTGCCGATGGTGATCAGCGATACGCGCTTGCACGTGGGCATCGTGTTTGCCCTGCTGGCCTCGCTGGGCGGCTGGCTGTATTTATCCAGAAGCATTGCGGGTTTTCGCCTGCGCGTGGGTGGCATGGCGCCGGCAGCCGCCCGCTATGCGGGTTTTTCCTCGCGCAAGACCTTGTGGTCGTCGCTGCTGATCTGCGGCGCCCTGTCGGGCCTGGCGGGCGCGTGCGAAGTGCTGGGACCGATGGGGCAGCTCACGCCCACCGTGTCGCCCGGCTACGGCTTTGCCGCCATCATCGTCGCCTTCGTGGGGCGGCTGCATCCCGTGGGCGTGATTTTTTCCAGCTTCGTCATGGCCTTGTTCTATATCGGCGGCGAACTGGCGCAATCGCGCCTCGGTTTGCCCAGTGCCATCACGGGCGTGTTCCAGGGCATCTTGCTGTTCGCCTTGCTCGCTTGCGACGTGCTGATCCAATACAAACTGCGCTGGAGAAAACATGGATAACCTGGCCCTGACGATAGCGCCCTTGATCGCCGCCAGCATCAATGCGGGCACGCCGCTGATGCTCGCCGCGCTGGGCCTGCTCGTCAATGAAAAGGCGGGCGTGGTGAACCTGGGCGCGGAAGGCATGATGCTGGTCTCGGCCATCACGGGCTTTGCCGTGGCCGTCAACACGGGCAGCCCCACGCTGGGCTTCCTGGCGGGGGCGGGGGCCAGCATGGTGCTGTCCGGGTTCTTTGCCTGGCTGACCGTGTGGCTGGGGACGAACCAGTACGCGACGGGCCTGGCTTTATCTCTGTTCGGCGCGGGCGCGTCCACGTACATCGGCCTGAAGTACGTGGGCAACAGCCTGCACAATGGCCGCTTCGGCATCCCTTTATTGGAAGACATTCCCGTGCTGGGGCCGGCCCTGTTCCGCCAGCATCCGATGGTGTATCTGTCCCTGCTGCTGTGCGTGGCCATCGCCTGGTTTCTGTACCGCACGCGGGCAGGATTGGTGCTGCGCGCCGTGGGCGAGTCGCCAGCGTCCGCGCATGCGCTCGGCTATCCCGTGCGGCGCATCCGCCTGGCGGCCGTGCTGTTCGGCGGCGCCTGCTGCGGTCTGGCCGGCGCGTTTCTGTCGCTCGTGTACACGCCGCTGTGGGTCGAGGGCATGGTGGCGGGACGGGGATGGATCGCACTGGCGCTGACGACCTTTGCCACCTGGCGCCCGGCGCGCGTGGTGGGCGGCGCCTACCTGTTCGGCGGCATCACGATATTGACCTTCCACGCGCAGGCGCTGGGCGTGCCCGTCGCGTCGCAACTGCTGTCGATGCTGCCGTATCTGGCGGCCATCGTCGTGCTCGTGCTCATTTCCAGTAATGCCAATTACATCAAGCTCAACATGCCCGCTTCGCTGGGGAAAAATTTCAATCCCGGAAATTAATCACTCACCACAAGGAAAACCATGTCCAAGAAATTACTGTGCGCCGCCGTTTGCAGTGTTGCGCTGATGTCCGCCATGCCTGCCATGGCCGCCGCACCGGCCACCGTTCCGCTGAACGTCGGCTTCGTGTATATCAGCCCCATCGGCGACGCGGGCTGGACCACCCAGCACGACCTGGCGCGCAAGGAAATGGAAAAGGCGCTGGGCAACAAGATCAGCACCAGGTTTGTGGAAAACGTGCCGGAGAGCGCCGATGCGGAGCGCGTGATCCGTGACCTGGCGCAAACGGGCAGCAAGCTGGTCATCACGACGTCGTTCGGCTACATGAATCCCACCTTGAAAGTGGCGAAGCAATTTCCTAATGTGAAGTTCATTCATTTGACGGGATACAAGACGGCCGTCAACGTGGCCAACACGAATGCGCGTTTCTATGAAGGCCGCTACCTGGCCGGCGTGTTGGCAGGCAAGATGAGCAAGACCCACGTGGCCGGCTACGTGGCGGCGTTTCCCATCCCGGAAGTGTTGCAGGGCGTGAACGCCTTCACGCGCGGCATGCGCAGCGTCGACCCGAAGGCGGAAGTGAAAGTGGTGTGGGTGAACAGCTGGTTCGACCCGGGCAAGGAACGCGACGCGGCCATCACCCTGATCGGCCAGGGCGCCGACGTGGTCACCCATCATACGGACTCGACCGCCGTGGTGCAGGCGGCGGAAGAGAAGGGCAAGTATGCGATCGCCTACCACTCGGACATGAAAAAGTACGGGCCGAAGGCGCAGCTGGCCGCCGTCACCCACCATTGGGGCGACTACTACACGAAGCAGGCGCAGGCCGTGCTCGACGGCACGTGGAAGTCCAGCAGCACCTGGGGCGGCATCAAGGATGGCATGGTCAAGCTGGAAGGCATCAACGCTGCCGTGCCCGCCGATGTGAAACAGTTTGTATTGGCGCGCGAGAAAGACTTGGTTGCTGGCAAGCTCAATCCGTTCAGCGCGCCGATCAAGGATAACGATGGCAAGGTGCGCCTGGAGAAAGGCGTGCTGGACGATGCGGCGCTGACGAAGATGGATTATTTTGTCGAAGGCGTGGCAGGGAAAGTTTCCGGAAAGTAATAGGTTTGCGTATAAACTTGCTGTAATATTGCCGGAAACGGGAGCCAGGCCGGGGATACATGCGCGTTCCCGGCCCATCCACACAGCAGAGCCTGCACAGGCCCGTACCGGAGATCGACCCATGGACAGACTGGAAGTATTCAAGATTATCGCGCTGCAAGCGAGCAAGGGCGAACTGACGTTCCCCGCCAACGTCAAGGCCACCTTGAAGCTGCAGGAAGCGCTGGACGACCCCGATTGCCATATCGAAGCGGCCGCCCGCATGGTCATGGCCGAGCCGCTGCTGTCGGCGCGGGTCGTGGCATTGGCCAACTCGGCAGCCTACAACCGTTCCGGCAATGAAATCGCCAATGTGCGCGCGGCTGTCTCGCGCCTGGGCTTTGCCACCTTGAAATCGATGGTGGCATCCGTCATCGTGCGCCAGCTGGGCAGCCAGATCACGGACCCGCAATTGCGCGCCAAGGCGGCCAAGCTGTGGGAACACACGGCCCACGTGGCCGCGCTGAGCCAGGTCATCGCCCGGAAAGTCACGCATGTGGACGTGGAAACGGCCATGTTTGCCGCCATCGTGCACGAAGTGGGCGGCTTTTATTTGCTGTCGCGCGCCGAGGAATATCCAGGATTGCTCGACGACAACACCGAAGACTGGATCGAATACGGCGAAAAACTGATCGGCCGCGGCGTGCTGCGCCAACTGCAAGTGCCGGACCTGGTCTTGCAGGCCGTGGAAGGCATGTGGCACGGCGGCAGCACGTTCCCGCCCCGCACCTTGGGCGCGACCCTGGTGCTGGCCAACGATCTGTCGCCCGTCGGCTCGCCGCTGCACCCGCCGGAAAGCGCCGCGCGGCGCCAGGCGGCGGCGAAGATCGATTTCGGTATCGGCGGCAGCACCCTGCATACGATACTCGAGGAATCGGCCGAAGAGATCGAATCCCTGGCGGCCGCCTTGCTCGTGTAATTTACTCGGCCATGACATCCCCGCCTTGCCGCGGGGATTTTTTTCGTCCGCATTTTGCCGCGCCTGCCCCATGGCATACAATCGCCGGCTCGGCCATCCGCCGGACTGAATGTCTCCTCTTATCCAAAGGATCTTATGCAGAAGCTGTTTTCTTCCCTCGCCTTGACCGCGCTGGCGTTTTCCGCCCAGGCCGCCACCGGTTTGCCCGTGGTGCAGGAAGCGCCCTTGCGCGCCCACCTGGCCTTCCTGTCCAACGACTTATTGGAAGGCCGGGGCACGGGCCAGCGCGGTGCCGACCTGACGGTGGCTTATTTGGAAACCCAGGCGCAGATGGCCGGATTGCAACCCGTGCGTGGCAACAGCTACCGCCAGAGCGTGCAGATCGCCGGCGTGAAGTCGCTGCCTGCCGAAAGCAGCCTGCAGGCCGTGGCCGGCGGCAAGGCCGTGCCGCTGGCGTTCGGCCCCGACTGGGTGTGGGCCACGGGCGACTCCGTTGCCGCGCACACCTTCGACGCGCCGCTGGTGTTCGTCGGCTACGGCATCACGGCGCCGGAAGAAGGCTGGAACGATTTCAAGGGCGCCGATGTCAAAAACAAGATCGTCGTCATGATGGTCAACGACCCGCAGCCGACCGCGCTTGATCCGAACCGCTTCGCCGGCAAGGCGCTGACCTATTACGGCCGCTGGACGTATAAATTCGAGGAAGCCAAGCGCCAGGGCGCGGCGGGCGTGTTGCTGATCCACACGAAACCGTCCGCCTCGTACGACTGGAGCGTCGTGCAGAATAGCTGGAGCGGCAGCGAACGTTTTCAATTGGCCGACCGCACGGCCGGCACGCCACTGCAGGGCTGGATCGCGGAAGACGCGGCGCGCCGCCTGTTTGCGGCGGGCGGCCAGGACCTGGACGCCTTGCGCGCCAAGGCAGAAAGCAAGGATTTCCAGGCCGTCGCCTTGAACGCCAAGCTGTCGGGCGAGATGAAGTCCATCGTGCGCAAGGTGGAGCAATTCAATATCGCGGGCATGGTGCCGGGCACCGACCCGAAATTGAAAGATGAAGCCGTCATCTACAGCGGCCACTGGGACCACCTGGGCAAGCAAGGTGACTCTGGAGACACGATTTACAACGGCGCCGTCGACAACGCTTCCGGCACGGCCGGCTTGCTGGCCATGGCGCAGGAAGCCGTGAAAAAGCCGGCAAAACGCACGCAGATCTTCCTGTGGGTGGCGGCCGAGGAACAGGGGCTATTGGGCAGCGCCGCCTACGCGGCCGACCCGCTGTGGCCGCTGGACAAGACGGCCGCCGCGCTGAACCTGGACAGCCTGAACTTCGTGGGCGCCACGCACGACATCGGCGCGCAGGGCAGCGAGCGCACGGAGCTGGGGGCGATGGCGGCGGCAACGGCCAAAGCCATGGGCATGCACATCGCGGCAGCGCGTCCCGACCTGGCCGGCGGTTATTTCCGCAGCGACCATTTCAGCTTTGCCAAGGCGGGCGTGCCCGCGTTTTCCATCAATGGCGGACGCGAATACATCAAGGACGTGGCAGCGTCGAAAGCCAAGGCGGCCGCCTACGGCCCCCGCTACCATCAAGTCACCGATGAGTACGACGCCAGCTGGGATCTGTCCGGCATGACGCAGCAGGCGCAGTTCACCCTGAACCTGGGGCAAGCCGTGGCGAATGCGGCCAGGATGCCGGCCTGGAAGGCGGGCGATGCGTTTGGCAAGGCGCGCGTGCAGGCCGCGAAATAAGACGTGGTCCGTGCAAGCAACGTTGTCGGATTACGCGCGGCCTCGCCGCGCTAATCCGACAACATTGTTGGTGCCGCAGCGCCGGATCAAGCCGCCCGTTCCAGCCTGCGCTGCGCGTGGCGGTACTTGCTCCACACCAGCAGCAGCAACAGCGGCATGGCGCCGCCGACCATGCACAGGGCGGGCCAGCCGCCGGCGGCGAAGCTGGCGCTGGCCAGGGCCGAGCCTGCCGACGCGCCGATGAAGCCGCCCGCGATGAAGACGGTGGTAACCCGCGCCCGCGCATGGGGCGCCAGTTTATAGATGATGGACTGGTGCGTCACTTGCAAGCCCATCACGCCCATGTCCAGCAGGACGATACCGATCAACAGCAGCGCCAGCGAATGGGCGCCGAAGCCGATCAATGCCCAGCCCGCGATCGAGGCGACGGCCAGCAGCCACGTGGCCTGGCGCGCATAGCCGCGGTCGGCCATGCGGCCCGCCGTGTTGGCGGCAAAGGCGCCCGTGGCGCCCGCCAAGCCGAACAGGCCGATCTGCATTTCCGAGTAGTGATACGGCGCGCCGCTGAGCAAGAAGGTCAGGCCCGTCCAGAACACGCTGAAGGTGCCCAGGCCCAGGCCCGAGAACAGGGCGCGCTGGCGCAGCAAGGGTTCCTGGCGGATGATGTCGGCCAGCGAGGCCAGCAGTTTGCCGTATTGCAGCTTGCCGCGCGGCGCCTCGTTCGGCAGGATGCGGCGCAGCATGACGAGCAGGGCGGCCACGACGATGGCGGCCAGCACGTAGACGGTGCGCCAGCCGCCGCTGATCTGCGACACGGTGCCGGACACGGTACGCGCCAGCAAGATGCCCAATAATAATCCCGTCATGACGGTGCCCACCATGCGGCCCCGGCTGTGGTCGGGCGCATACGAGGCCACCATGGCCGTGACCACCATCAAGGCGCTGGCCGTGATCCCCATCAGCACGCTGGCGATGGCAAAGACGATGATGTTCTGGCTGGTGGCGGCCAGCAGCAGGGCGCCGATCTTGGCGATCAGCATCCACGTCAGCAACTGGCGGCGGTTCAGTACGTCGCTGAGTGGCACGAGAAAAACGATGCCCAGCACGTAGCCTATCTGCGTGGCCGTGACCAAGTAGCCCGCTTGCGGCACGCTGACGCCAAACGAGGCGGCCAGCATGGATGTGAGCGGCTGCACGTAGTACAGGCTGGCGACGAGCACGCCGGCGGACAGGGCGAACAACAGGATGCGCGTCGACGTCAGCAAGGCGCTGGCGTCGATAGTGGATGGTGCAGATTTCATGCGATACAACTTTCTTGGAATGACGCTTTTGGATGAGCATGATAGCGGGGCTGCGCATTTCTTGCCGGGCGCGGCCGATTTTGCGGCGGAGCGGTGAACAAAAAAATCCCGGCGATCGTTGCCGACGGCCGGGAAAAGGGTATTTGGGGAAATACCGAGGGGAGACAGTGAAGTTACTGCGCGCGCGCCAGCTCCGCATGTACCTGCGCCGTGATTTCATACGAGCGCAGCCGGTGCTGGTGTTCGAAGATCTGCGAGGTGATCATCAGTTCGTCGGCGCCCGTCTCGGCGATGAAGGCGGCCATCTTGGCCTTGACGGTGTCCGGCGCGCCGATGGCCGTGCAGGACAGGACGGAATCGAGCATGGCGCGTTCCTGCGGGCCCAGTTGCTCCAGGTAGCCGGGCACGGGCGGTTGCAGACGCGACGGACGGCCCGTGCGCAGGTTGACGAACGCTTGCTGCATCGACGTGGCGCGCAGGTGCGCCTCGGCATCCGTGTCGGCGGCAAAGACGTTAAAACCCAGCATCACGTACGGTTTCGTCAATTGCTTCGACGGCTTGAAGTGTTCGCGGTAATAGGCCACGGCTTGCATCATCATTTGCGGCGCGAAGTGCGAGGCGAACGCATACGGCAAGCCCAGGTGGGCCGCCAGCTGGGCGCCGAACAGGCTGGACCCCAGTATCCACACGGGCACTTTCGCGCCCTTGCCGGGCACGGCCAGCACGCGTTGTCGCGGCTCGTCGGACATATAGTCGATCAGTTCCAGCACGTCCTGCGGAAACTGCTCCGCGTCGGACTGTAGGTCGCGGCGCAGCGCGCGCGCCGTCGTCTGGTCGGAGCCGGGCGCGCGGCCCAGGCCCAGGTCGATGCGGCCCGGGTGCAGCGCTTCCAGGGTGCCGAACTGTTCCGCGATGACGAGCGGCGAGTGGTTCGGCAGCATCACGCCGCCCGCGCCCACGCGGATGGTGTTCGTGCCGGCCGCCACATGGGCGATCACGACGGCCGTGGCGGCGCTGGCGATGCCGGGCATGCCGTGGTGTTCGGCCAGCCAGTAGCGGTTGTAGCCCCAGCGTTCGCCGTGCTGCGCCAGGTCCAGCGTGTTCTTGAACGACTGGCTGGCGTTGCTGCCTTCGGCGATGGGCGCGAGGTCGAGTATGGAAAATGGAATCATGGTAGCGATATCGGGACGTGGTGGAAAATCACAATGGACGATTTGTCTATCCCCTGACGCTGGCAGGGTCACCCATGACGGCGTGGCGGGGAAGACAGGCTGGACACATGATAATGCGAATCGGGAATTTGCGTACTGATCGGTAAAAAACTCGTATCGATTGGAAATCGGTGCGGGCGGTGCTAGAGTGGGCCTCCCCACTTCACGCGCCCCGCCATGTTCAAGAAACCCCTGCTGTTGTCCCTGCTTGGCCTGCTGCTGCAACCCTCCGTTCACGCCGCTCCCGTCAGCCCGCAGGCGCAGGAGACGGCCCGCTACGCGCTGGCCACCTATCCCGAACCGCTGATCGCCAGCCTGGCGAAGATGGTCAGTTTCAATACGGTGGCCGACCCGGCCGTGCCGTTTGCCGACAATCCCCAGCACACGGGTTTTAAACGCTACCTGGCGGCCGAGGCGCAGCGCCTCGGTTTCGATTTCCACGATCATGGCCACGTGCTGGTCATCGGCATGGGCAAGGGCAGCGAGCGGGTGGGCGTGATCACGCACGGCGACGTGCAGCCTGTGAACCCCGCCAAATGGGCCCGCTCGCCTTTCGAGCTGGACCGTACCAGCGAACCGGGCAAGTTGCTGGGACGGGGCACGGAAGACGACAAGGGACCGATTGCCACGGCCCTGTATGCGATGAAAGCCATCCAGGATAAACAGGTGCCGCTGAGCAAGCGCATCGAGCTGTACGTCTATATGGCCGAGGAATCGGACTGGGAACCGCTGAAACAGTTCCTCAAGACCCACACGCCGCCGCAAGTGAACATCACCATCGACGCGGAATACCCGGTGGTGACGGCCGAGAAGGGCTACGGCTCCATCAAGCTGACCTTGCCGCCGCGCACGGCACTGCCGGCCGGCGGCGGCCCCGTGCTGAAGAAACTGACGGGCGGCTTTTTCGGCAGCCAGATCCCGGAAGACGCACAAGCCGTCATCGAACGCGCGCCGGCCGCGCTGGAAGCGGCCATCCGCGCCCGCGCGCAGCAGCAAAAGGGCATGCGCTACAGCTATGCGCGCGATGGCGGCACCTTGACGGTGACGGCGCTGGGCGTGTCGGCCCACTCGTCGAAGCCGGAAGACGGCGTCAACGCCATCGGCATGCTGGCCGATGCGCTGGCCGTGCAGCCGTGGCAGGGCACGCAGGCGGCCGACATGCTGTCGTTCCTGAATGAGCTGGTGGGTACCGGAATTTACGGCGAACGCTTCGGCCAGATCGCCTACCGCGGCGGCTTCATGGGCCCGATGACGGTGGCGCCTACCGTGCTCAAGCAACAAGGCGAAGAACTGGAATTGAATATCAACCTGCGCCGTCCGCAAGGCAAGACGGCGGCCGTGCTGCAGCAGCAGGTGACGGCTGCCTTCGATGACTGGAAGGCGCGGCGCCAGGTGCCGGCCGCGCTGCAGGTGCAGATCGGCGAGCCGTGGCTGCAGACGGACGCGCCGCAGATTCCCACTTTATTATCCGTTTTCGAGCACTACACGGGCATGGCGCATCCGCAACCGGTCGCCATCGGCGGCGGCACCAATTCGCGGCTGTTCCCGAACGCCGTCAGCTTCGGCCCGGCCATGCCGCACACCGTGTACACGGGGCATTCGGAGCACGAGTTCATCACGGAAAAGCAGCTGCTGCTGAACTTGCAGATGTACACGGCCGTCCTCATCGAACTGGCGAAATAGCCGCTTGAAAAAATAGAAGGAAGTCATAGACTGCAAGCCTGAGACTAGTCCGGGTGCCGAACTTTTTTCGTGTGTACCTGTCATATGTCTCCATGGATGGGAGGGCAGTTATGCATAGCAAGCAAGGAGCCTGGCAGGCAGCCTGCGGGCTGGAGACATGCGCGCGTCCGGTGCGCGGCAGGGAGCGGCCATGAACTGGCCGCTGGAACTGGAAGTGGCGCACAAGCTGGCGCAGATGCGGGGCTGGCTGGAAGACCAGCGTGCCGGCGCCGTGCGTTTGCGCGGAGTGGACTGGTTTGCATGGGCCACGGCGGGCGCGTCGAACAGCCATAGCCACACGGCCGAGTGCGGCTGCGCGGAAGTGCTGGTGACGCGCGACGCCGCCTACATCCTGACGGACGAAGCGGAAGCCATGCGCATGCGCGAAGAAGAAGTGCGCGGACCGTGGACGTGGCAAGTGTCGCCCTGGATGCAGCCGCAGCTGTATGAGCTGCGCGAGCATTTCGTGCAGCATGCGGCCGGCGGCTTGCCTGTCCTGTCCGACCGGCCAGGCTTGCACGAACGCAGCCTGCCCGTGGCCCTGCGCGAAGAGCGGCTGGTGCTGCTGGAATCGGAACAACTGCGTTACCGGCAGGTGGGGCAACTGGCTGCCGGTGCGGCGGCGGATGCGCTGCGCCAGGCCCGTCCCGACTGGAGCGAGCAGGAACTGGCTGCCGCCTGCGTGCGCGCGCTGTGGCTGCGGGGCTTGCAGGCCGTGCACGTGCTGGTCAGCGGCGAGGACCGTCAGCACCGTTACCGGCGCGCACCGCCTGCCCAGGTGCTGCTGGGTACGCAAGCCGTGCTGGCCCTGTGCGCGCGGCGTTTCGGCCTGTGTGCCAGCCTCAGCCGTCAACGGCGCTTCGGTCCCGCGCAGCACCGCGCCGACGGCGGGGCAGTGGCCATGGACGATGCCGATGCCGCCATGCTGGCGCTGGAAGCGGTGGCGCTCGACGCCTGCGAAACGGGCCATGCGCTGAGCATGGTGTATCACGCGCTCGACAGCGCCTACGCGTATGCGGGCCAGCCCGACACGGTGCGCACCAGCCGGCAAGGCGGCATCCACGGCTATCTGGCGCCCGAAGTGGCGGCTGGCGCGCACACGGAAATCCTCCTCAAGCGTGGTATGGCGCTGGCCTTCCATCCCAGCTTGCCCGGCAGTACGGTGGAAGACACGTTTCTGCTCGACGGCAACCAATTGCACAACCTGACGCATGACCCGGCCTGGCCCTCGGCCGTGGTGCAGGGCCGCCGCCGGCCGCTGACCCTGGCGCTGGCCTGAGCGGGCCAGGTGCGGCAACGACAGAGGCCGGGGCCGGGACAGCGGCCGGCTTTGGTCAGGCGTTAGCCAGGCTTTGGCCAGTCGCGCTTGGGCCAGTCTCAATAGCGCTGCATCACGCCTTTTTGCACGCTGACCCGGTCGCCGATCTGGAAGGCCGGTTGGCTATTCTGCGTGAAGGTGCGCGTCGTGCCGTCGTCCAGGCGCAAGGTGATGCGGTAAAGCATATTGCCCGCCGCACCCGAAGTGCTGCCGGCCGTGCCCGATGTGCCTGACTGCATGTCGGCACTGCCTTGATCCATGCTGCGCGGTACGGTTTCTATCGATTGCACCGTGGCCGAGCTGATGTTCATGCTCGATGGGCTCATGTCATTGCGCGTGTCATTGCGCATGTCGCTGCTCGTGCTGCTGCTCATGGCGTTGCCGGTATCGGTGGCCGTGCTGGCCGTGCGGCTGGCCGTACTGCTTTGCGGCGTCGTGCCGGCCGGTGCGGCATAGGTTTCGCCGCTATTGCTGCGTGCCAGATTGGTATTGTCGTTGGCGTGGCAAGCAGCCAGCAAGATACAGCTCAGGCCGGCCAGCAGCAGGGTTTTTTTCGATCTCATCTTGGTCTCCTCATGGTCGAACACTCAGGATCGGCACCCGCGGTGATGCGGATGGCAGCGATTGCTGCATGTAAGAGCATGGCGGGGCAGGGATGTTCGCCAGCTGTCATTGTCCATTGAGCTAGATCAATGGGCTAATTGCCGTGCTTGGTATAAAGATGCTGGCAATCATTCGTTCGTGCTCCAGCACGTTTCCTCACTGCTGAATCGGGAGAAAAAATGTCATCTGGTCCTACCGCAAAACTGATCGATGAGTTGGTGCTGGCCGTGGGCGGCACTGCGCACGATGCCCGCGCGCGCCATGTCCTGGCCCAGGCCTTGCACGGCCTGGTGCGGCTGGCGCGCTCGGAACAGTTGCTGGACATGCAGCGCGATGCGGCGCGCGCCGTGGGCGCCGGCAGCCGGCGCGAGACGCGTGCCCTGATGCGGCGCCTGGGCACCGGCAGCGCGCGCGGCCAGCGGCAATTGCGGCTGGAGTGGCAGGATAGCGAAGCGGACCGCGCCTGACGGCTTGCCAGGCTCGGTTCAGGCTTCGGGCAGCGGCGCGTTCTTGCCCAGGGCGGCAACGACCATTTTCGGCCAGAGGAAATACAGGGGCAGGCAGACTGCCGTCGCGGCCGTGACATCGACCACCCAGTCGCTGACGGCGCCATGGCGGTAGGGCAGGAAACTCTGGATGAATTCGTCCAGCGCGCCCATGGCCGCCACCATCAGCACCGACAGCAGCGCCCGGCGGGCCATGCCGCCGGCCGTGCCGCTGAACAGGATCAGGGCCAGCACGCCATAGCCGAAGGAGTGCAGCACGCCGCCCGATGCATATTGGCCCACGTCGGCGCGCACGCCGGGGATGTCGCCGATCAGAATCACCAGCACATACAACACCAGGGCCGTGCGGTAGCGCAGGCGTTCGTAGCGGTCGGCAAAACAAAGTTCGGGCAAGGGTACAGGCATGATGCGTCAGGATGGGTGGAAAGGCAGTCACAATATCATGGGCGTGGCGGGGCACCGTGTTTTTGCGCAAGAGCTTGCTGGTCAGGAAAAAAAAAGGCCCGCGGGGGCGCGGGCCAAAAACCCAAATGAAATGGGTCAAGAGTTGAGAGTTGCTCGGTGCTCACCATGTCGCGCGCCTTGCCGGCGCCCGCCACGGTCATGAAAGGGGAGTGGTGTGCCATCGCGGCACACCTGTCTGTAGTCAGGCATATCGGTTGCCTGTACAGCAGATGAAGCAAGTATAGGGGCCGAAGATGACGGGCTGATGACACGCCGCAACATTTTTTTGCGGCAGGCGGAATGAGCGGGAAGATTGTGGGAAATGGCAAGAATGGCCATGTTGCAGCAGCGATAGCAAAAAAAAAGCCCGCTGGTGAAAGCGGGCTTAAAACTATTTTCTTGGAGGAGAATAGTGGAGACAGGTGCATTATGCTGCGGCGCACGATATGTGTCTAATGGTCTTTTCAGATATCTATTATTCTTTTTTAATATAACTACCCGCGTCAGCCTTCATTCCTTCACGGCCACCGTGTAGTTTAGCGCCATGCGTCCGCCATCGACATAGATGGTCTGGCCCGTCATGTAGGTGGCGTCGTCGCTGGCCAGGAAGGCGGCGATGCCGGCCACTTCTTCCGGCTCGCCGCAACGGCCCAGCGGCGTGCGCGACAGAATCGTGTGGCGCGCCTGCGGGCTTGACAGCACCGCCTGCTTGGCCAGTTCCGTCAGGATGGTGCCCGGCCCGATGCCGTTGACGCGCACGCCGTGCGGCGCCAGGTTCAGGGCCATGACCTTGGTCAGCTGGTTGATGGCGCCTTTCGACACCACATACGGCACCTGGTTCGGGATCGCCAGCTCCGCATTCACGCTGGACATATTGATGATGCAGCCGCTGTTGCGCTTGACCATCTCGCGCGCCACGGCCTGGCCGCACAGGAACATCGATTTCAGGTTGATGCGCATGACCCGGTCGAAATCGTCTTCACAGACGTCGAGGAAATCGGCCGCATGCGTGACGCCCGCATTGTTGACGAGGATATCGATGTGGCCGAACTGGGCCAGCGTTTCCTTCAACATGGCATCGACGTCCGCCTTCTGGCTGACGTCGGCGCAAAAGAAATGCGCCTGCGGGCCGAGGGCGGCGGCCGCCTGCGCGCCTTCTTCCTTGATGTCGACCAGCATCACTCGCGCCCCTTCGGCGATCAGGCGGGTGGCGCAGGCCAGGCCGATGCCCTGGGTGGCGCCCGTGACGATGGCGGTTTTATCGATCAGTTTCATGTTTTCTCCTCGGCGGGTGGGGGCGCCGCCATGCTGCGGGGCCATGGCGGATTGTAATCCCCGGCCAGGAATCAGATGAGGATGGGTTCGTTCGGCAACTGGTTGCCGCGCGTGCCATCGGCGGGGAAGTGGCTTTGCAGCAGGGTATTCAGCTGCTGCAAGGCATCGAGCGTGCTGTCGTGGAAATTGCCATCCTTGAAACCCTTGGTCATGGTGCGGCACACGGCTTGCCACTGCTCCGGCGTGACGCGCCGGCCCACGTTGCGGTCGGCCACGATATCGACCTGGTGTTCGGCCAGGTTGATATAGATCAGCACGCCAACGTTGTCTTCCGTATCCCACACGCCATACTGGGCGAACAGTTCGCGCGCCCGTTCGCGGTTGCTCACGCCCTGGTAAGCCATGCCCGGCGTCAGGGCCGCCTCGACGATCAGGCGCACTTCCGCCCGGTGCATCGTTTCACCATCGGCAATCGCCGTTTCGATGGCTTTCAGCGTGCGTTCGGGAAACGCATGGCGCGCCGTCGCCGGCGTGCCCCGTAAATGTTTCAGGGCGCGTCCGCAGCGTTGTCCGAATGTCAGTTGTTTCGTCATTACCAATCTCCCGAGGCGCCGCCGCCGTCAAAACCGCCGCCGCCGCCACTGAAACCACCGCTGCCACCGCCTCCGCCAAATCCGCCGCCGCCGAAGCCTCCTCCGCCCCCGCGGTTGTTCAGCGCCTGGTTCAAGATGCTGCCCAGCACGACGCCCGTGGCGCCGCTGGACCAGTTGCTGCCGCGCTGCAGCCGGTTCGGCCCGCCGCGCGAGCGGAACACGGTCACAAGCACAAGAAAGCCGAAGAACAGCAGCGGCAGCCAGAAGGTCAGGCCGCCCGCTTCCACGGTCGCCGGCGCCTTCTGCTGTGCCGGCGCGGGGAATTGCTCCTGGTTCAGCAGGGTGGCGATGGCGCCAATGCCGGCCACCAGGCCGCCGTAATAATCGTTTTGCTTGAAATGGGGGGCGATCACGTCTTGCAGGATGCGTTTCGATTGCGCATCCGTCAGCACGCCCTGCACGCCACGGCCCGCTTCGATGCGCAGGCGGCGCAAGGACGATGGGTTGTCCTTCGCCACCATCAGCAGCACGCCGTCATCGACGCCCTTGCGGCCCAGCTTCCAGGCATCCGTCACGCGGATGCTGTATTGCTCGATGGCTTCCGGTTCCGTGCTCTTGACCAGCAGCACGGCGATCTGGCTGCCCGTCTTGGCTTCGTAGTCGGCCAGCACGCCTTCCAGCGCCGCTTTCTGCTTGTCATCGAGCATGCCGGCGTTGTCCGTCACGCGCGCCGCCAGCGGCGGCACGGGCTGCAAGCCCTGCGCGCTGGCGGGCAAGGCTGTCCACAGCAGCAGCGCCGTCGCCAGCGCCGCCAGATAAGACCAGGCTTTCATCTTATTTGCCGAAGTTGACGGTCGGCGCGGTCGAAATGGCTTTTTCGTTTTCCACCGTGAACGACGGCTTGACCTTGTAGCCGAAGATCATCGCCGTCAGGTTGTTCGGGAAGCTGCGCGCATGCACGTTGTAATCTTGTACGGCGGCGATGTAACGCTGGCGCGCCACGGTGATGCGGTTTTCCGTGCCTTCCAGCTGCGACTGCAAGTCGCGGAAGCTCGTATCGGCCTTCAAATCCGGGTATTTCTCGGACACCACCATCAGGCGCGACAGGGCCGACGACAGCTGGCCCTGCACTTGCTGGAATTTTTCGAAGGCGGCCGGGTCGTTCAGCACTTCGGGCGTGATCTGGAAACTGGTGGCGGCGGCGCGCGCCTTGGTCACCGCTTCCAGCGTTTCGCGCTCGTGCGTGGCATAGCCCTTGACGGTATTGACCAGGTTGGGGATCAGGTCGGCGCGGCGCTGGTACTGGTTGACCACTTCGCCCCAGGCCGCCTTGGTGGCTTCGTCCTTGCTCTGGAAGTCGTTGTAGCCGCAGCCCGTCAGGATGCCGGCCAGGACGGTGACGCTCAGGGCCAGGCGCAGCCATTTGGTGATTTGATTGGTGATTTGCATGATGGGTTCCGTGCAGAGTAAAGGAGGTGGGGCAAATATACCTGAAACGGCCCGCCATGTCGGTTTAATAAGCGCCGACCGCCGCCTCAGGCTGCCTTGCCAGGTCCGCGCCGCGTTACAATACGGGGTTTGCAACTGAATATAGAGAAGGTGTGCCGTGAATTTCATCAATAAATTATCCGCCGCGTGGACGGCCAATAATTCCCTGCTGTGCGTGGGCCTGGACCCGGATCTGGCGAAACTGCCGGCTGAGCTGCGCGACTTGCCTGATGGAATCACCACCTTTTGCACGCGCATCATCGATGCCACGGCCGACCTGGCCTGCGCCTTCAAGCCGCAGATCGCCTATTTTGCCGCGCTGGGCGCGGAAAAGCAGTTGGAAGACATCTGCCGCTACGTGCGCGAACACTATCCGCACATCCCCCTGATCCTCGACGCGAAACGGGGCGACATCGGCGCGACAGCCACGCAATACGCGCGCGAAGCGTTCGAGCGCTACGGCGCCGACGCCGTCACCGTGAACCCCTACATGGGCGAGGATTCGCTCGACCCCTACCTGGCGTGGAAAGACCGCGGCGTGATCATCCTGTGCCGCACCTCGAACCCGGGCGGTTCGGACCTGCAATTCCTCGACACGGACGGCGAACCGCTGTACCAGCGCGTGGCGCGCCTGGTGGCCGAGAAATGGAACAAGAATGGCCAGTGCGCGCTCGTCGTCGGCGCCACCTTCCCTGAAGAACTGGCGCAAGTGCGCGCCATCGTGGGCGACATGCCGCTGCTGGTGCCCGGCATCGGCGCCCAGGGCGGAGATATTGCCGCCACCGTCGGCGCGGGCCAGACGGCGAACGGCATGGGCATGATGATCAGCTCCTCGCGCGCCATCATCTACGCCACGCCGCAAGCGGGCGAAGACTTCGCCGACGCGGCCCGCCGCGTGGCGATCGAAACGCGCGATGCGATCAATCAACACCGCGCAGCGTAGGTCGGATTAGCGGCGACGCCGCGTAATCCGACACCACCAGCTCGGGCCAACATTGTTGTCGGATTACGCGGGGCCTTGCCCCGCTAATCCGACCTACCCGGCTTGCCTGGTACTTCAGTCGCGCATGGGCGCCACCATCTCCGCGTAATCGTACAGCTCGCCAAGAATCTCTTCCCCCCGCTCATCGACCGATTCCGACAGCACGTCGATCTCCGTAAACAGCATTTCGATGGTGCGGGCACCGCCGTCGCCGTCGAACAGGCGCGCGGCGCGGTGCTGTTCCCAGCGCAGGCTTTCCGCCTCGCTCAGGGTTTGCGGGAAATTGCGGGCGCGGTAGCGGAACAGCAATTCCTGCAGGCGTTCGTCGGCAAACGAGGGACGGGCCGTGGCCAGCTTGGCTGGCGTTTCGCGGCGCAAGGATTCGAGCAGGCGGCGGTCGTCGTTGCTGACGAAACCGTTGTACAAATCCTCATCCACGTCCAGCGCGGCAGCCGCGCCGGGGCGCTGGAACACTTCGGCCCAGATGGCATCCATGTTCGGCGCCGCGGCGGCCAGCTGGGCGTTGATCTTCGCGGCATCCACGTCGATGCCCCATTGCGCGGCCATCGCGGGCGACAAGGTCTTTAAATTGCCGACCAGCATGGGCGACTTGTTCAAATGGACGCTTTTCACGGGCAGGCGCGTCATGCCTTCGGGCAAGGCCTCCTTGCGCGTGAACAAACGGATGCGGATGGTGTCGGCGTCCAGTTCGAACAGTTCGCGCGGGTCGTAGGCGCAATCCCAGACGAGGATTTCATTTTTATTGCTCGGGTGCGTGGCCAGCGGCCAGACGACGCCCAGGCAGCCCCGTTCGGCGGGGAACATGCCGGACACGTGCAGGAAAGGCTGACGCTCGCCAGCGGCCAGGTGCATGCCCATTTCGCTGGCGACCCGGTCCTTCTTGTGCAGGGCCAGGCAGAATTCGAACAGCTTCGGCTGTTTCTGCTTGATCAGGCGGGCCAGGGCGATGGTGGCGCGCACGTCGGACAGCGCATCATGCGCCGCTTCGTGGACGAGGCCATTGGCCTTGCTCAAATGTTCCAGCTTGAAACTGGTCTGGCCATCGTCGCGCTTCGGCCATTGAATGCCTTCCGGGCGCAGTGCGTGCGTCATGCGCACCACGTCGAGGATGTCCCAGCGGCCGCAATGGTTTTTCCATTCGCGCGCGTACGGGTCGATCAGGTTGCGCCAGAACAGGAAACGCGTGACTTCATCGTCGAAACGGATGGTGTTGTAGCCCACGCCGATGGTGCCCGGTTCCGAAAAGGCCGCTTCGATGGTGGCGGCGAACTGGTGTTCGGGCACGCCCAGCTGCAGACATTGCTGCGGCGTGATGCCCGTGATCAGGCACGATTGCGGATCGGGCAGGAAATCATTGGCAGGCTGGCAATACAGCATGATCGGTTCGCCGATCTCGTTGAGTTCGGCATCCGTGCGGATGGCGGCGAACTGGGCCGGGCGGTCGCGGCGCGGCTGGGCGCCAAAGGTTTCGTAGTCGTGCCAAAGAAAGGTCTGGTTAGTCATTGATGGTCGTTGCTTGCTTAATTGTTATCTTAATTGTCCGGGCCGCTTCAGTTTTCTGAAAACCTGCCGATACTACACGAGAGGATGGTCATCATCGCGTTTCCCGCATGGTGGCATACATTGCCCGTTCAAGGAGGTCTATCGTGTCAATTCCCATCGCCGCAAGCGGCAATTCCACCCCTTCCGTGACTTCCGTCAGTACGGGCGTTGCCGGCAAGGACGATAAAGTCCAGCAAAAGGATGGCGTCAATGCTGAAATGAGCGTGAATGACCGCAGCAAGCTGCAATTGAACGCCTCCATCATGCAGGCCTCGTTGAACGTCTCCATCGGTTCCGAGAACGAGCCGCTGGCGCTGCTGTACAAGACGGCCATCACCAACATCAATGAAGCGCTGAAGGGGCAGTACGGCGACGATGCGATCCAGAACGCGGCATCGCAGGACAATAGCGCCGAAGCGACGGCGAGCCGCATCGTATCGCTGTCGACGGGTTTTTTCGACGCGTACAAGAAGCAGAATCCCGGCATGGACGACGATACGGCCCTGAGCAAGTTCATGGACACCATCAGCGGGGGCATGGAAAAAGGCTTCAAGGAAGCGCGCGACATCCTGGGCGGCTTGAAAGTGCTGAACGGCGATATCGCCAGCAATATCGACAAGACGTATGAACTGGTGCAGAAGGGCTATGCGGATTTCATCGCCGCGCACAGCAGCAAGAAGGATGATGCGGCCAAGCCGGATGCAAGCAAGCCGGCCGACAGCAAGGCTGCCTGAGCTACAGCATGACGCGGTTGCGCCCGCCTGCCTTGGCGCGGTACAGCGCCGCATCGGCCGCCGCGATCAGCGCTTCATCGTCCTGTTCCGCCGCCAGGCTGGCCACGCCGAAGGAGCCCGTGATGTGCGGCAGCGCGCTGCGCATGTCGGTGAAGATGACGGCTTGCTGCATGCGCTCGCACAAGCGTTCGGCGACCCGCAAGGCCACGTTTTCGCTGGTATCGGGCAAGATCACCATCATTTCCTCGCCACCATAGCGCACGGCAAAATCCGTGGGCCGCAGGGCCGCGCCCAGCACTTGCGCGGCGATGCGCAGCGCCTGGTCGCCCGCCTGGTGGCCGTGGGTGTCGTTGAAACGCTTGAAATGGTCGAGGTCTATCATCACCAGCGACAGCGGCGAGCCGCTGGCGTGGGCCGTGATGATCATGTTCGGCAGCAAGTCGGTGAGCCAGGCGCGGTTGTACAGGCCCGTCAGGCTGTCGACCATCGACAGCTGGCGGTAGAACTCGCCCAGTTTCTGCCGCCGTCGCAGCAGGGCATTGGCGGCGCGGATGCGGAAGGACAACAAGCGCAGCAGGTTGCGCGCCAGGCCGTTCGATTGTTCGATCAATTCCCAGACGACGGCCGCGTCGATCACCAGCAAGTCGGTCTCTTCCAATGCGGAAATGGCGGCCAGGTTGCTCGCTTCATCGAGCACCGATTGTTCGCCCACGCTTTCGCCGGGCAAGACCTTGCTGACGGTGCCGTCATCCATGCCCGTGTGGGTGTCGGCGGCCACGGCCAGCGAACCGCGCAGGACGATGTACAGGCTGGTGCCTTGGGTGTCGGCAATGGCTTCGCCCGCTTCGAGGCGCATGACGGGGCAGGGTGCCAGCATGGCGGCCGTCTGGCTATCCGCCCCATCGCGAAATAGCTGTAAATCGCCGATGTTGCAGCCTGAAGCGCCAAAGTTGCCGATCTGTTCCACAATCACACTTTCAAAAAGCCGGCGCGCGCGAGCAGGGGGCCGGTAGCTTCATGATAGCGTAAAGCGGCCTTGGCTGTAACGGCAAAGCCTTGCTTGTTGTCACTTACTGTGAGAAATACGACAATTATTTCATTGTCGTGTTAGTAAGCTGAAATGATGGTTGTTTTACTATGCTTGTTGCCGCAGGCGAAAGGCGGGCCAAGATGTGCAAAGGCAGCCTTGAACGGCTGCCTCAGTCTCTGGAAATCCTGCGGGTGGGGGAATTACTCGGCGGTTTCTTCCGCTTCGGCCGTATCGATCACGGCATTCTTGCCGGTGGCGTGGCGCTTGCTGTCTTGCAGGCGGCCCAGGGCGCTATCGATGGCGCGTTTCAGTTTGTCGGTGGCGCCGGCAACGGATTGATGCACGGTGGCGTTCTGTTCGGTCACGGCAATCGGTTGATAGCCAGCAACGCGTGCTTCCATGACGCAGCGGATATCGTCGGCGCCGCCTTTCGGGCCATTCGTGTCGCTGATATGGACTTCGATGCGGGTCAGGTTGTCGCGGAAGCGGCTCAGTGCGTTTTCAAGTACGGATTGCACATGTTCGTTCAGTCCAGCGGTGTTGGCGATGGTGCTGTCGGTATGAATATTGATTTGCATATGCTTACTCCTGTCAATTCAAAAAAAACCCATCTCAGGCGTGCTGCGGCCTGGTTGCTGCCTCATGCACATGACCTCTGTGCATGGAACTTATCTTACTCCTCTTTCCAGTATTTCAAGAGGGTGCGCACGATTAAGATGAGCTTAACCCTACACCCAGGTCAAGTTTCCTCACGGAATCTTTTCAAGCCGACGTCAGCGTTATCCATTGATCAGGCCCGCCGCGATATTGATCGACAGTCCCAGCACGACCAGGTTGAAGAAAAAGCTCAGCACGGATTGTCCCAGCACGATCTGCCGCATCAGCCGCGTCTGCACGGAAACGTCCGACGTTTGCACGGCTACGGCGATGGTGAAGGCGAAATACAGGAAATCCCAGTAATCGGGATTCTGCTCGTCGTCGGGAAATTTCAGGGGGCGCAGCGCGGGGTCGGCCTGGTAATACAGGTGGGCATAATGAAAGCAGAACAGGGTGCCGACGAGGAACCAGGAACCGACCAGTGTCAGGATCGTCAAGCCGTAATGCAGCGCGCGCTCGTCGGGCGCCATGTCCTTCATCGAGGATAGCTGCGAGACGATGGCCACCAGGCTCATCACGGATGCGACGGACAGGGCCGACAGCACCGTGGCCGCCCGCTCGTCCTGGCGCGCCGCCATGGTCTTGACCTTGTGATGGTTGGCACGCATCATCATCCAGGCCATCGTCGCCAGGTAGAACCAGACGGCCACGTTCCACGCCGTCAGCAAACGCGTCATCTGTTGCCAGGAGGGGGGGAGCAGCAGGCCGGTCGCCACGCCGATGGCCGTGGCCATGCTCAGGTGGGGGCGGCTGCGGATGAAGCCGTGCAAGGGAAGCGTGATTTTCATGGTGCAAGTTCGTCAGTGGCAATAGCGCATCTTAGCCCTTAAGTGCCCGCTCCGGTGGCCGTCTTGCGGCCGCCTCTTTCTCGTGGTGGGGGAAGCGGTCCATGCGCGACAGCACGGGGAACAGCACGGCCCACACGCCCGTCACGGCCAGGGTGGCGGCGCCGCCGAAGAGCACGGCGCGCACCAGGCCGAACCAGCCGGCCGTCAAGCCCGATTCGAATTCGCCCAGCTCGTTCGAGGCGCCGATGAAGACGGCATTCACGGCGCTGACCCGGCCGCGGATCTCGTCGGGCGTCTCGAACTGCACCAGCAGGTGGCGGATGTAGACGCTGACCATGTCGCCCACGCCCATCAGGAACAGCGCCGCCAGCGCCAGCGGGAAATAGCTGGTGCTGCCCAGCACCAGGGTGCCCAGGCCGAAGACGGCCACGCCGCCGAACATCCAGGCGCCCACCCGGCGCGTGATGGGGAAGAAGGCCAGCGCGATCGAGCACAGGGCCGCGCCCGCGCCCGGCGCCGTGCGCAGCAGGCCCAGGCCGCTGGGGCCGATATGCAGCACGTCGTGCGCGAGCGCCGGCAGCAGGGCCGTGGCGCCGCCGAACAGCACGGCGAACAGGTCGAGCGAAATGGCGCCCAGCACGATGGGTTTCGACCAGACGAAGCGCAAGCCTTCGAGCAGGGTATGCCAGCTGACGGGTTCGCGCTTGACCACTTGCGGCGCCGGCGTGGTGGCGCGCATCAGCAGCACGGACAGCACCAGCAAGGCCGACGAGATCAAATACACGACCTTGGGGCCGAAGTAATACAGCAAGCCGCCCAGGGTAGGCCCCAGGATGATGGCCACGTGCGAGCTCGACGAACTGAGCGCGAGGGCGCGGCTGAAGTGTTGCGTGGGCACCATGTTGACCAGCACGGCTTGCGTGGCCGGCATCATGAAGGCGCGGGCGCTGCCGAACAGCACCAGCACGGCGAATACGGGCCAGACGATGGAGAGGCCGCTCAGGGTGAACGCCAGCAGGGCCAGCGCGCAAGCGAGCTGCGCCGTCAGGCACCAGGCGATGATGTTGCGGCGGTTGTGGCGGTCGGCCACGTGTCCCGCCGGCAAAATCAAAACGAGGAAGGGCGCGAACTGCGCCAGACCGATCAGGCCCAGGTCGAACAGGCTGCCCGTGATCTGGTACACCTGCCAGCCGATGGCCACGCTTTGCATCTGCACGGCCACGGTGCCCAGCACGCGGGCGGACAGGTAACAGGCAAAATTGCGGTGACGCAGGATACTGAAGCCGTTGCCGGCAGAGGCGAGAGGCATGAAATTTCCAGGAAACAGCGGGGTGGGACGGCAGCGGATGCCGCAGCAGCAGCGCCCCGCTGTCTGGAAGGTGACGCTTACTTGGCCAGATCCGCTTCGCTGGTGAAGGCGTCCGCGTAGAAATCGTCGGCTGGCAGCTGGCACTGCTGCACGAAATCGCGGTGGGCCGCATCGACCATCAAGGGCGCGCCGCAGGCATACACCTGATACGCGGACAGGTCGGGCAAGTCGGCGATGACGGCCTGGTGCACAAAGCCCGTGCGGCCTTCCCAGGCGTCTTCCGGCAAGGCTTCCGAGACGACGGGCACATAGGTGAACTGCGGCAAGTCGGCGGCCCACTGGCGGCACAGCGCATCCATGTACAGGTCGTGCGGACGGCGGCCGCCCCAGTACAGGGTGATCGGGCGCGTGGAGCGCTCGCCGATCATGTGCTCGACGATGGCTTTCAAGGGGGCAAAGCCCGTGCCCGAGGCCAGCAGCACGACGGGCTTGTCGGAATCTTCGCGCAGGAAGAAGGTGCCCATCGGGCCTTCGAAGCGCAGGATGTCGCGCTCTTTCATGCTGCCGAACACCTGGTCGGTAAACAGGCCGCCCGGCAGGTGGCGGATATGCAGGGTCACGGGGCCGCCATCGGCGGGCGCGCTGGCCATGCTGTAGCTGCGGCGCTTGTTGTCGCGCAACAAGATTTCGATATACTGTCCGGCGCGGTAGTGGAGGCGTTCGCTGGCTGGCAACTGCAGGGTCAGCACGACGACGTCTGGCGCGACTTTTTCAATCGTGGTCACGCGCGACGGCATTTTCTTGATCGGGTAGTCGCTGCTGCCCGCCACTTCGCGCGCTTCGATGACGAGGTCGGCGTCCGTGGTGGCGCAGCAGAACAGGGAAAAGCCAGCCGCTTCCTCTTCCGGCGTCAGGGCGCGCTGCTGGTGCGCCTTGTGCTGGACGGTGCCGGAAACCACTTTGCCCTTGCAGGAACCGCAGGCGCCATTTTTACAGCCATACGGCAAGCCCACGCCGGCGCGTATCGCCGCCGCCAGCACGGTTTCGTCCGCTTCGCAGCTGAACTGGTGGCCGCTGGGCTGAACAGTAACTTGAAAAGTCATACAATCCTTGAGATGAAAAATATGTTAATGCACTCTTTGCGCAAGCCCTCAGGCTTGCCGCGCCTGCTGATCCTGGGCTGCGGCGACGTCGGCATGCGCCTGCTGCCCCTGCTGCGCGCGCGTTTTCGCGTCTTTGCCGTCACCAGCCAGCCGGCGCGCTGCGCGCAGCTGCGGGCGGCCGGCGCCGTGCCCATCGTAGCCAACCTCGACGACCGCGCCAGCCTGAAACGGCTGGCGGGACTGGCGTCACTGGTCGTGCACCTGGCGCCGCCCCTGTCGTCGGGCTTGCTGGACCGGCGCACGCGCAATCTGGCCGCCATTTTACCCGAGCATGCACGCATGGTGTATGTGAGTACCAGCGGCGTGTATGGCGATTGCGGCGGCGCCTGGGTCGATGAAACGCGGCCTGTGGCACCGGCCAATGCGCGGGCGAAGCGGCGCGTCGACGCCGAACAGGTCTTGCGGGGCTGGGGCGCGCGCCGCGGCGCCAGCGTGGCCATCCTGCGCGTGCCCGGCATCTATGCGGAAGACCGCCTGCCTTTGAAGCGCTTGCGCGAAGGCACTCCGGCCCTGGCCGCGGGCGACGACGTGTACACCAACCATATCCATGCCGATGACCTGGCGCGCATCATCGAACGGGCCTTGTGGCGGGGCAAGCCGGGGCGCGTGTATCACGCCAGCGATGACAGCGAACTCAAAATGGCGGAGTATTTCGATGCCGTCGCCGATGCCTTCGGCCTGCCGCGCCCGCCGCGCCTGCCCCGTGCCGAACTGCGGCAAGTGGTCACGCCGATGCTGCTGTCGTTCATGTCCGAATCGCGCCGCCTGCACAATACGCGCATCAAGCGCGAGCTGGGCGTGCGCCTGCGCTACGCGCGCGTGGCCGATGCCTTGCGGCCGCTGTCTGCCGACGGGGCCGGCATCGGGTAAAATGGCCGGTTATCTGCGCACTTTGCTGGGCCGGCGCGCAGCGCGCCGTTCCGGCGGTGCGCCATTCACTTAAGGAATACCGCATGAGCACCCTCACTTACGAAGCATACCTGGACGAGGTCACCACCGTCCTGACTGAACTGTACGACCTCGACGACGACGACGCCATCAAGCTGGTCGTGGCGGCGCAGGACGCGGAATTTTTTGTTCCGCACGATGCGCATGAGGAAATGCGTACCGTGGAACAAGCCAAGAAAGATGCGGTCACCCTGTTCGAGCGCAAGCAGAACCGCCAGCAGACGCAGGAAAAACAGCAACAGCGCGTGCGCCAGCAAAAGAAATAAGGACGGCCGCCAGGCCGCCGGCAGCGTGGGCTTCGGCGCAACACCGTGGCCTTGCCATTTGATGCGGCGCAAACGCGTCATGGCGCGCTGGCGATATGGTGAGCAATGTCGTCACGCGTTTCAGCTATTTGTGGCGGGCTCTACAATTAGCGCGACGCTGTTTCCCGTCAGCAGGAGCGAGCCATGCGAGCTACGAATCACCCCAGCAAGGAACAGGTGCGCGCCTATATGCGCCGCCGCGAACATGCGCGGCAGCCACCGCCGCCGCCCGATGAAATTCGCCGGCAGCTGGCCTGGTGCCGCGTGGATGCCGTGCCGGGCACTTGTTTGCTGGTCACTCCGGCCGGCGTGGCCGCGCAAGGCTGGCATTTATCGACGGAAATAGCCCGCCTGGGCACGCTCATGGCGATTGCCTGGCTGATGCGCAGCGGCGTTCCTCATTGTAAAAATTGATGACTTGCAGCAAATTTTTCCGATTTGGGTTATCCTCTAGCACATCCCAAGTGCGTCAATTCTCTTCAATTATCACAATTTTGCTTTAAGTTACGCAAAAATCAACAATAGCGTGTATTATATTGTTTGCGGCGTAAAAGCCGTATAAGTGATGGCGCCTTTTAGTGTGTTTACCATGAATTATTGCAAAAGAGACATTCGGTTTCTTTTTGCACTAATACAACAAGTACGGATTTTTGATCATGTCTCTCAAACAAATTACCTCTTTGCCTACCTACAACCCGAATCGCGTCCTCGATGCGATCATCGACAAGCTGCAGCTGAAAAACGATGCCGCCTTGTCGCGAGCTCTGGAAGTGGCGCCACCTGTTATCAGCAAGATTCGTCACAACACCTTGCCGATCGGCGCCACGATCCTCATCCGCATGCATGAAATCAGCGATTTCAGCATTCGTGAACTGCGCGAGTTGATGGCTGCCTAAGAGCGCCTGACAGACGGCAAACTGAGAGGTGCCGTCTGGGTAAGTCAGGCTTGCCGCGTGCGGCAGCCACATCTGTTTTCCGCTTTTCTATTGCGGGTCGCGGTTCAGTACCGGACGATCGAGATAGAAGCGCCCCATTTCCAGGCCAGTCGTGGACGACTTGACCACCGCTGCGGCCAGTGTGGCAGGCGCGCTGGAAAATGCGGTGCTGGCAGCGCCCGTCGCGCGGCCCGAATACGCCGTCGCCTGCACGGCAGCGCTGGAAAACGCCGTCTGCACGGCCCGGCCCGAGTAGGCGGTGGCCTGTACCGCACGCCCTGAATACGCAGCCTGGACCGCCCGTCCCGAATACGCGGCCTGCACCGCCCGTCCCGAATACGCCGCCGTTACGGCGCGCCCCGAATACGCGGTTTCTGCGCGGATATAATCTTCCCCGAACGTTTGCTCATACAGCTGTTTCATGCGTTCGCCCACGCGATGGTGCGCCGCTTCGTCGTCTTCGCCGCGCAGGCCGATGTATGGGAAGTGGTGCAGGAAGTAGCCGAACACCTGTTCGCAGTCGGCCGCATATTTCAGGGTGTCGAGGATGTGGTAGTGCCAGAAGGTATCGACGTCCATCAGCGGCGCCGTTTCTTCTTCCGGAAACTGTTTCATCAGGATCAGGAAGCGGCGGTATTCGAATTCCACCGCATTCGCCTTCTCAAGGCTCCATCCTTCGCCTGACTCCCGGTGCATCAGCTTGACCTTGATCGCGTCCAAATTCAAATCGGCAATAGCCTTGAAACTGTCGTTGGTATCCATGAATGTCCTTTGGTAAAGAGCGTTGTGGGAAATACGGTGAAACAAGGGAAAGCGGTGGGTGTGTACTCCTGGAAAGTGGTCGGAGAATGCCTGGCCCATGGCGGGCGGGCGTTGAGTTGTTCTACATCAATATTGCATCTAATTACGAAATACGCAAGCTGAGCTTGCTCCATGCGGGTGCCTGTCAGGCGCTGGCCCGGTTGTCTTCCTGGTAGGGAAACGCGGTGGCATCCGCGCCCAGCGGTACACTGACGTGTACGCTCATGCCGGCGCCGGGGCTGCTTTCGATGTAGAAAGTGCCACCCAGCAATTTGATACGCTCTTCGATGCCCACCAGGCCAAACGAGCCCAGCTTGTTGCGCCCGTCGATGGCCGCGCCCACGCCGTTGTCGCTGACGCTCATCGACACCGTATCGCGGCACTTTTCCAGCTTGACTTGCACGCGGCTGGCATTGGCATGCTGGGAAATATTGCTGAGCGACTCTTGCAGGATGCGGAACAGGGCCGTGGCGCACTGGTCGCTCAAATAAATATCGTCATGGCTTTCGCTCACTTCGCAGGCGATGCCCGTGCGCTGGCGAAATTGCGCCACCTGCCATTCGACGGCCGCATTTACGCCCAGGTCCAGCACGGTAGGGCGCAAGTCGTTGATGATCTGCCGCACGCTCTTGATGGTGGCGTCGATCTGCTCCAGGGTCGAGCGGGCGCGGGCGTTCAGGCGCGGGTGGCGGCGCTGCGTGCGCGAGGCCAGCATGTCGGCGTCGATGCGCAGCACCAGCAGGTTCTGGCCCAGGTCGTCGTGGATTTCGCGCGCGATGCGCTTGCGCTCTTCTTCCTTGATCTGGTCGGCATGGGCCGCCAGGCGGCGCAGTTTCTGGTGCGACAGCTGCAGGCGGATCTGGCTGGCGCGCAATTCCTCCGTCATGCCCGTCGCCATCTGGATGGCGCGCCGGCGTGACGAGGCCAGCGTGTGGAACAGCATGTACAGCAGCATGGTGCTGGCAAAGCCGATCAGCAGGGCCAGCCATGGCAAGAAGGCGTCGAAGCGCGTGTACAGGTCGCTCTTGCGCACGCTGAACAGCGCTTGCCACGCGCGGCCATTGTGTTCGATCAGCATCGTGCTGCTCAGATAGCGGCCCGAGTTGCCGGGCAGCCACCATGGCGCATGCATGCCCGCCGTCGTGCTGTCGAAGATGGGGCGCATGTCGTGCGGCAGTTGCAACGGTGCGCGCGCCTGCGGGCCGATATCGAACAGGGTCAGGCGCACGTTACGTACCGGCATGTCTGCCAGCGCGCTGCGCATCATCGTCACCAGGTCGTAGCCGATGCCGACGGAACCCTGGTAGGCCGCGCGCCTTTGCTCGACAGTGTCCGTCGGCATGCCGAAGCGGTACACGGGCAGGCGCATGGCCATGCCCGTCAGCTGGGGCCGGCCTTCCAGCGGCACGGGCACGCCGGAATTGCTGATCTGCCCGGAATCGCGCGACTGCGCCAGCGCTTCGGCGATCAGGGGGCGCTCGGCGATGTCATAACCATATTTTTCCGGGGCGCTGGCAATCGGCTCGAGGTACACCAGCACGGAATACCGGGCGCGCGGGGCGGGCGGATGGATGGCAAATGCCGGATAGCCGTCGCGCCCGGGCGGATAGTCGCGCTGCATGGCCGCTTCGAAGGCGCTGCGCTGCGCATCGTCGAGTTCCTGGCTGTAATTGAGATTCATCACGCCCGGATAGTTCTGTTGCAGGGCGATGTTCTCCACGTAGCGATGGAATTGCTCGCGGCTCACGTGTTCGTTGGCGCGGAACAGGCTGGCCGTGCCGCGCAGCAGGTTGGCATACGACTTGACGCGCGATTCGATGTTTTTCTGGGTACTGCGCGACAGATTGTCGAACAGGTCGCTGGCATCGTTTTCGACCGACAGCGCGGCGGCCATGTAGAACAGCAGGCCCACCATCGTCGACATCACAAAGCCGAGCAGCCAGAGCGGTTTTTTTTCAGCAGATAAGGAGTGTTCGCCAGCAGTAGAAGACATCGCCATCCACATCAGGTAGAGGAATCGGGTGCCGCCTCGGTGGCGGTGGCTAGACTGAGTTGTACAAGCACTATCG
Organism: Janthinobacterium goodfellowi; assembly: GCF_051380695.1. Taxonomy (NCBI): domain Bacteria; kingdom Pseudomonadati; phylum Pseudomonadota; class Betaproteobacteria; order Burkholderiales; family Oxalobacteraceae; genus Janthinobacterium; species Janthinobacterium goodfellowi. The sequence goes on from NZ_JBNYXN010000004.1 coordinate 294,340, forward strand.
ACATTGCAAATTGCTCAATAGCTGCCTAATATACAAAAATATCGTGAATATAGTCAACAGGCAATATTTCTCTGAAGATGTATGTTGCTGAGACGAAAAAAAACCGCCGCAGCGGTTTTTTTGTCGGTGGTCCGGCGCCTTACTTGGCAGGCTGCCAGCTGTCTTTCAGGGTGACGATGCGGTTGAAGACGGGCTTGCCAGGCTGGCTGTCGACCCGGTCGGCCGCGAAGTAGCCGTGGCGCTCGAACTGGAAGCGCTGTTCCGGCTGGGCCAGCTCGGCGCCCGGTTCCAGCCACGCCTGCACCACTTCCTTGGCCAGCGGATTCAAGGTCAGCTTGAAGTCCTTGCCGCCCGCGTCCGGCTGTGGGTCCGTAAACAGGCGGTCGTACAGGCGTACTTCGGCGGGAATCGCCGTCGGCGCGCTGACCCAGTGCATATTGCCCTTGACCTTGTAGTTGGCGCTGCCTTCCGTGCCCGACTTGCTGTCCGGGAAATAAGTGCAATGCACGGCGATGACCTTGCCGTCCGCATCCTTGTCAAAGCCCGTGCATTCGATCACGTAGCCGTAGCGCAGGCGAACCTTGCTGCCCGGCTTGTCGTCGATCGGCGGATACAACCGGAAATAGCCCTTGTTCGGCACTTCCATGAAGTCGTCTTCCTCGATCCACAGCTCGCGCGAGATGGGGAAGGTGCGCAAGCCCCGTTCCGGGAAGTGCGGGTGCACGGGCGCCGTGCATTCCACGCTTTCGTTTTCCGGGAAGTTGTCGATGATCAGCTTCAACGGGCGCAGCACGGCCACCGTGCGCGGCGCCTTCGGGTCCAGGTCTTCGCGCAAACAGCCTTCGAGCACGCTGTAGTCGATCCAGCCGTCCGATTTCGTCACGCCCGTGCGTTCGCACATCAATTGAATCGCTTCCGGCGTGTAGCCGCGGCGGCGCATGCCCACCAGGGTCGGCATGCGGGGGTCGTCCCAGCCGTCGACGATGTGTTCTTCCACCAGTTGGCGCAGCTTGCGCTTGCTGGTGACGATGTAGGTCAGGTTCAGGCGCGAGAATTCGAACTGGCGTGGCACCGGTTGCTGGAAGAAGCCGCCGGCGGCCAGGGTTTCCAGCAGCCAGTCGTAGAACGGGCGGTGGTCCTGGAATTCCAGCGTGCAGATCGAATGCGTGATGTTTTCCAGCGCGTCCGAGATCGGGTGCGTGTAGTCGTACATCGGATAGATGCACCAGGCGTCGCCCGTGCGGTGGTGATGCGCGTGGCGGATGCGGTAGATGGCCGGGTCGCGCAAGTTCATGTTCGGCGAACTCATGGCATCTTCGCTCATCTTCGCGCGCAGGATGTGCTCGCCATCCTTGAATTCGCCCGCCTTCATGGCGCGGAACAGGGCCAGCGATTCGTCGCGCGGACGGTCGCGGAACGGCGAATTCTTGCCGGCCTGGCCGAAATTGCCCCGGTTGGCGGCCATGTCTTCGGCGCTCTGGCTGTCCACGTAGGCGAAGCCGGCCGTGATCAGGTATTCGGCCATCGCGTACAGCTGGTCGAAATAGTCGCTCGCGTAGTGCAGGTGGCTCTGGCCATCGGCGTTCTTCGGTTCCCAGTCAAAGCCCAGCCATTTCACGCTGTCCATGATGGTGTCGACGTATTCCTGCTCTTCCTTGGCCGGATTGGTGTCGTCGAAGCGCAGGTTGCACTGGCCGGCGTAATCGCGCGCCAGGCCGAAGTTGACACAGATCGACTTGGCGTGGCCCACGTGCAGGTAGCCGTTCGGCTCCGGCGGGAAACGCGTGATCACCTGGGGCAGGCCGGGACGCACGTGGGCGCCGGCAGCCAGGTCGGCTTCGATGATGTTACGCAAGAAATTGGGCGCCAGCGCTGGCGCGGCGGTATTCGGTTTATCGTTGCTCATTGATCAATGCGGAAGAGTGACAGTAAAAAGCATTTTACCGTACCGCAAGCGCTTTATAAGCACGTATTTGGCCCCATATCCCAGCATGCAAGCGACGCGGGCGCCGTTCTATAGGATAATTCGCCTTTAATTAGCAAACAAAACGTGACCCCGGAGCCATTTATGGAAAATTTGTATAACGTCCTCGGTGTCGCGCCCAATGCCAGCGACGATGAAATCAAGAAGGTTTACCGTTCGCTGGCCATGCGCTTCCACCCCGACCGCAACCAGGCCCCCGGCGCCGAGGCGCGCTTCAAGAGCGTCACCAAGGCGTATGAAATCCTGGCCGACCCGGTCAAGCGCGCCGAATACGACCAGAGCGTGAATCACCGCATCATCATCGATCCGGAAGCGGAAGCCTATGCCCTGTGGTGCGGCGTGTTCCGCCTTCACGGCACTGTACTGCCGGCCGACTAAGCACGCTGGCGGCCGTCCGGTCAGCCTGAATGATTTTAAAAACAACAACAACGGCGCTTTTAATGTAACAGCGCCGCGCATCACATTGGAAAGCACAGCATGAGAAGAGTACACCCTGAATTCGCGTACCAGTCGCGCGAGCTGGAAGGCCAGATCGACGGCATCCTCGGCGACCCGCCGAACCGCAAGAACTACAAGAGCATGGTCGACGCGCTGGTGAGCGAGTACGCCAGCGGCGGCGGCATCGAAGACGTGAACATGCTGGCCTTCGCGCTGGTCGATCACATCACCTTCAGCGACCCGAAGGGCTTGCTGGCCGAAAGCGAAGACTACGAGTTCGGCGACCCGGCCCGCGTGTTTTCCATGGCGACGTGCGCCGCGCCGGAAGCGGCGAAGATGTACGCCGCCATCGAAGAGAGCTTCCCCGACCTGGCGCGCCAGGCCATCATCACGGCCTTCCTGCACAAGAATCCGCGCCTGTGGGACGACGACGACCAGTCGCTCGACCAGCTGGCCGCCAATGACGACGGCGACGACGAGCACGATGAAGACGAAGCCACCGACGATTTCGCCCAGATGTTTGACCAGGATGGAGACGACCATGGCCGATAATGAACAAAAAAGCAACCTGCCCGCGCTGACGAAGCAGGTCACGGAATTGGTGCTGTCCGGTTCGCTGGGCCACGCCGAGCAGGCGTTTGCGGACGCGGCCGACCAGTACGGCGACCTGGCCGTGGTGGAAGTGCTGAGCGCCATCCCGCCGCAAGTGACGGCCCTGCACCTGGCCGGTTTCGACGGCGGCAAGATGTCGCTGGCGACCCTGCTGGTGCCGCCGAAGGCCTGGGCCGACAGCCTGGCCTTCATCGCCGCCACCTGGAGCGACGACCAGATCGAGGACGATCCGGAACGCATCGCCGAAGCGCTGTTCGCGCATATCCACGGCGTGGTGTTTTCCACCGACGACGCCGAGCGCCGCCGCGAGCTGCTGCTCGAAGCGTCCGCCACCGACTGGGGCGCCACGGCGTTCGCCATTTTGTTCTCGATGGCGCCGAAGGAAATCCTCGAAGTGGCGGGAGAGATCGTCATCAAGGGCCCGTACGTGACGGGCGTGACTTCGTCCGACAACGACATCGTGCCGCTGGCCATCGAGCTGGCGCAAGCGAATGAAGACGGCTGGGACCGCTCGTTGTTCGAACTGTTCCCCGACTTCCGCCACAGCGCCGACCTGGCCGACGCCGAATACTCGGACGACCCGGACGAAGAACCGACCATGTTGCAGCGCAGTACCAAGGAATTGCTGTACCGCCTGCGCAAGCAAGTGCCGAGCACGCGTAGCGCACCGCGTTCCAGCACGCGCCGCAGCCTGGGCACGGGCATTTTCTCGTAATGAAAGCAGGGATCGACTAATGCTGCCAGCAATTGTTGTAGAGAATCTTCCGCGCCTCGTGCGCGCCATCAAGCTGTTGCCGGGCGACCCGCGCGAAGACGCGGCGCTGAACCTGGCCGATGAATTGACGGGCATCACGGCCATGGTGGCCGAGAAGTTCACGAATGAACGCACGGCCGACGGCATCCAGAAGGCGCTGTACCTGACGGTGGGCGGCGTCTCGCTGGGTCTGGAGCAGGCCGTCACGCATGAGGGCGACCAAGCCGCGCTCGATTTCCTCGTCGAGCACGGCGCCGAGCACGCGTTCCAGGTGGGCTTTCGCCTGATCAAGGACCTGTCGCAGCTGCCGGAAGACGCCCTCGTCGGCGAATACGACCAGGACCCCGTCTACCTGCAGCGCCGGCTGCGCGAGCTGTTCATCGATATTTGCCAGGCCGACCCGAACCAGAACTGGGCCGGCTATGAAAAGTATGCGCTGCAGTTGCAACAGCGCAAGGAAGTGCAAGCCGTCGTGCGCCTGGCCGGCTGGCTGCGCCGCCACCACGACAACGGCCCCGTCAGCGACAGCGACCTGAATGCCGAGGGTGTGATCGCCCTGGCCATCATCTTCGCCATCGAAGGCGGCGGGCGCATCGTCGCGCGCACGGGGCAAAAGGAGTTTGAACGCTTTGTGCGTTCCGTGCGCAAGAACAAGCCCGACTTCGAGGAAGGCTGGGCCGCCCTGGCGGCCAAGGTGCCCGTGCAGCATCACCCGGTGTTGCTCGACCGCATTGCTTCGTACCGCCGCAGCTGCACCGTGGTGCAGAAAATCCTCACGCGGGCCAGCATGAAGAGCCTGTTCGAGGACCTGGAGAATTACGCCGGTTCCGAGCTGGATGCGGATTATTCGTGATCGGTTGGTGTCGGATGACGCGGCGGCTTCGCCACCGCTAATCCGGCCTACGCTCCCCCTTCCATGGCCGCTTCCTCGGCCAGCTTGACGAATGCCGCCACCAGCGGCGACGTCTCTTCTTCCCGTTGTGCAAGTAATAAACTGGTCGTCGCCTGCGGGTCGGCGATGGGGCGGTAGCACACGCCATCCATGCGGATGCGGTCGAACGAGGCGGGCAGCACGGAAATGCCGCAGCCGGCCGCCACCAGGCCGATGATGGTCGATGCCTCGCCCGCTTCCTGCGTGACCTGGGGCACGAAGCCAGCCGCCTTGCACAGTCGAAAAATCTGCGGATAAATCCCCGTGCCCGCATCCTTGGGATACATGACAAAGCCTTCGCCCGCCATGTCGGCAATGGCGATGCTGTCCTTGGCCGCCAGCGCGTGGGCGACGGGCAGCACGAGGAACAGCGGGTCCTGGCGCAATTCCGTCAGGCGGATGTCGTCCGGGTACGTCGTTTCCGGCGGGCGCACGAAACCCAGGTCCATCGTCCTGCCCGAGATCGCTACCAGCTGATGCAAGGTCGCCATTTCATGCAGGGTCAAGGTGACGTGCGGGAATTGCTGGCGGTAGCGGTTGATGACGGTCGCGAAGTAGGGTGTGAACGGCGTGGAAAAGGTAAAGCCGATGCGCAATTCGCCCGCTTCGCCCCGCTGTGCCCGGCGCGCCGTGACGGCCGCCTGTTCCGACAGGGCCAGGATGCGCCGCGCATCGTCGAGGAACAGTGCGCCTGCCTGCGTCAGCCGCACGGAGCGCTTGTTGCGCTCGAACAACTGCGCACCGAGTTCCGCTTCCAGCGCCTGGATCTGCTGGCTCAGCGGCGGCTGGCCGATGTGCAGGCGCTCGGCCGCGCGCGTGAAGTGCAGCTCTTCGGCGACGGCGACAAAGTAACGCAGGTGGCGCAGTTCCATATAAGTAATATTTTAAAAGTATGAGTTGGGCCTTGAATATATATTGGACGATATGAGTTGGCAATCCTAAGATGAAGACTCGCTTCCTCTTCGAAACACGGCCATGTCTGATTCATCGCTTGCCTTTGCCCCCGCCGCACCTTCCGCCATCCCGGTTTCCGCTCCCGCTCCCCGCACGGCCATCGCCAAGGGTTCCATCGAATTCAAGCGCAGCAACCGCGCCCTGTTCTTCGGCGGCTTTTCCACCTTCAGCTTGCTGTATTGCATCCAGCCCCTGTTCCCGCTGCTGTCGCACCAGTTTCATTTGACGCCCGCGCAAAGCAGCTGGTCGCTGTCCGTGTCGAGCGGCTTGCTGGCCATCTCCTTGGTGCTGCTCAGTGCCGTCTCGGACCGGGTCGGGCGCAAGCCGCTGATGGTGGCGTCGATGTTTTCCGCCGCGATATTGACGATCTTGTCCGCCTTCGCGCAGGATTATGCGCAACTGCTGGCGATCCGCGCGGCGCTGGGCGTGGCCCTGGGCGGCATGCCGGCCGTGGCCATGGCTTACCTGGGCGAGGAAATCGAGGGCCCGTCCCTGGGCTTGTCGATGGGGCTATATATTGCCGGCAGCGCGTTTGGCGGCATGTCGGGACGCTTGATCGCCTCCATGCTCAGCGATTTTCTCTCGTGGCGCTGGGCCCTGGGCGTGCTGGGCGTGGCCGGCGTGCTGGCGGCGGCGGAATTCTGGCGCAGCCTGCCCGCGTCGAAAAATTTCGTGCCCAGTACCAAAGGCTGGAATGCCTTGCCGCACGCGATCAAACAGCATTTTTCCGACCAGGGCTTGCCGTGGCTGTTCTGCCTGGCGTTCGTGCTGATGGGCTGTTTCGTCAGCCTGTATAACTACATCGGCTACCGCCTGCTGGCCGCGCCGTTCAGCTTGCGCCAGAGTACGGTCGGCTTGCTGGCCTTTTTGTACCTGATCGGCATCTTCAGCTCCGTCTGGGCGGGCCGCCTGGTGGACCGGCTGGGGCGGCGGGGCGTGCTGTGGATCATGCTGTCGGTGATGCTCAGTGGCATTGTATTGACCCTGTTCGACTCGCTGCCGCTGATCGTCATCGGGATGGCGCTGGCCACGTTCGGCTTCTTTGCTTCGCACTCGATCGCCAGCAGCTGGGTCAGCCGCCGTGCCCGCGCGCCGCAGGCGCTGGCCTCGGCCTTCTATTTGCTGTTCTATTACCTCGGTTCGAGCCTGATCGGTTCCGCCTCGGGCATGATGTGGGGCTTCGACGGCTGGACGGGCGTCATCATCATGCTGGGCCTGTGCCTGGGCGGCGGCGTGCTGATCGCCTTGCGCCTGCGCCATTTGCAGCCGCTGGGGGCGCGCGAAGCGGTGGGCTGAGTCCGGTTATTTGGGGCAGTTGCCGATCATCGTTTCCCCCTGCTTGCCCGCGCGCGTGGTCACGCACAAGGTGCCCAGCGCACTGGTGATTTTATACGTGCGGCTGCCCTTGGCCTCATTCGCGCCCACTTCCTCGATTTTCGATGCCTCGTACCATTTCGGCGGCACGGCCGCGTAGGCCTCGGCAAAGCCTTGCTGCATGCGCTTGAAGCCCGTGTCGTCGAATTTCTCCCCGCTCCGCTGCGGGAATTCCTTGCGCAAATCCTTGTCGATCTTGCCCACGTCGCGCTTGGCTTGCGCCAGGATGTCGGCGGCGCTGGGCGCTGGGGGCGCCGTGATCGCTTCCGGCGTTGCCGGTGCTGGCGCCGGCTCGGCGGCGGGCGGGGGCAAGGGGCGGCTGGCGGGCGCCGGTATGGTTCGGCGCGGCAAACGTTCAGCGGCCGGTTTTGCGCTGGGCAACGCTACGGGCTTGGGCGGCGCAGGGGCGGTGTAGCGCAGCCAGGCGATGGCCGGGCCCTGCGGCAAGTGCTCGTCAGCGGCAAGGCGGGGGCGCGATTGCAGCACGACATAGGCCAGCCCCGCGTGCAGCAGGACGATCAGCAGCAGGCCGGGAGCGCGGCGGGGCAGTGGGGGCAGCGAGTTCATGGAGGGCGTGGTGGTTCAGGTACGCCAATGTATCTGAAGGATTTGATAATTATCTAGAATGTCACAAGCGCTTACAAAAAAGTGCCTCATGGAAATTTCAATGCCCTGGCCGCTGGCGGGGAACCCTGGGCCGGCCTGGCGATCCAACTCCAGATACCATGGGAGGACAGATCATGATGCAGGTAAAGGAAGTGGCACGGCGCTTCGGCGCCATCGAACACGCGATCGGCCAGGCGGCCCAGCTGTGCGGCAAGCAGCAGGGCATGCCGATGGACTTGAAGGATTGCATCAACCAGCTGGACCAGCAAAAGAGCGCCGTGCGGCAAGCCATCGACACGCAGGACGATGCGCGCATCCGGCAGGCCGTCGACCAGATGGAATCGCTGGGTGACCGCGCCAAGCGGGCGTGCGGCACGGCGTCCAGCGTGACGCCGGAAATGAAGAGCGCCGTGCTCAAGGTCCACGATGAATTATCGGACTTGAAGCACCAGATGCACTAGCTACATCTGGCGGAACAGATGGGCATACAAGGGGCTGACGCGCAGCTGCGCCGGATGCTGGCGCAGGGTCAGCGACAGCTTGCCTGCCTCGTCGCGCACGGCCGTGGCGATGGCGCTGGCGTTGACGATGGTGCCCCGGTGGATTTGCCAGAACTGCTGCGGGTCCAGCTGGGGCAGCAATTCCTTCAGGCTCGTGCGTATCAGCGCTTCGCTATCCTGGCACACGACGTTGATGTATTTGTCCAGCGCCTCGAAATACACGACGTCGGCCAGCGCGATCATGCGCACGCTGTTGCCGACGGCCGCCCGTATCATTTGCAGGCGCGGCGCGGGCGGTACCATGGCCTGCAACTGGGCTAGCAGGCGGACCAGGTTGTCGTCGCTGGGGGGCGCGGTGACGGTCGCCGCCACCGGCGCCGCCGTGGCTGCCGCTGGCGTTGCTATGGCGCCGGCGCTGTCGCGCAGGCGTTGCCGCAGCCGTTCCACCGTCTTGCCCAGGCGCGCATCGTTGACGGGTTTTAAGACGTAATCGGCGGCCGCGTGCTCGAAGGCGGCCAGCGCATATTCGTCGTAGGCCGTGACGAACACGATGTGGGGAAACGGCACGCCGTCCGGCCACTGTTCTGCCAGTTCCTCGGCCGCTTCCAGGCCTGTCTTGCCCGGCATCTTGATGTCGAGAAACAGAATGTCGGGTTGCAGCGACAGGCCTTGCTGCAAGGCTTCCACCCCATTGGCGCAGGTGGCAACGATGTCGAGTTCCGGCCACAGCCGGCGCAGGGCGTGCGCGAGGGCGGCGGCGAGTATGGGTTCGTCTTCGGCGATCAGGGCGCGCGGGAGGGGGTTGGTCATGGCATGGGGCTCGCGGTGGTGGAGTGAATCGGTAATTGAAGGCGGGCGACGACGCCTGCCGGTGTGTTGGGGGCCAGTGACAGGCTGGCGCTATCGCCATGCATGCCGCGCAGGCGGTCGCGGATATTCGCCACGCCCAGTTGCGTGCCCTTGGTCTGGCCCGGATGGTCGAGGCCCAGGCCATCGTCGCTGACCGTCAGCACCAGCATGCCGCCGTCCTTGGATGCCTGCACGTGGACGTGGCCGCCTTCGATCTTCGGTTCCAGGCCATGCTGGATGGCATTTTCGACCAGCGGCTGCAGCAGCATGGGCGGCACCTTGATATCGCGCAAGGCCTCGGGCAAGTCCAGCGCGTAGTCCAGGCGCGCGCCCATGCGTATCGACATCAGGCCCAGGTAGGCTTGCATCAGGGAAAATTCCTGGCCCAAGGTGGTCGTCCCGGACCGCGAAGAGCTGAGGGTGGCGCGCAGGTACTGGATCAGCTGGTCGAGCAGCAGCTGGGCGCGGTCCGGATCAAAGCTGATCAGGCCCTGCAGGTTGGCCAGGGTGTTGAACAGCATGTGCGGTTCGATCTGCGCCTGCAGCAGCTGCAGTTGCGCTTGCATGGCCTGGCGCGCCACGGATTCGGCGCGGGCCTTTTCCTCGGCGGCGACCATTTGCAGGCGGGCAATCTTTTCGCGGCTGGAGAAAAACAGCACGGCGCCGCCCGTGGCCAGCAGGGTAAACACGAGCGTGCCCATCATTTGCGTGGGCAACAGCTTGTCGAAGCCGCCCACGTCCACGCCCGTCAGCCAGCCGAACAGGACCAGGCCCAGCATTTGCGCCACGGGCACGGAAATCAGGATGATGAGCATGAAGGGCAGGAATCTGGGCCGCTGGTCTGCGCCCCACAGAGTCAGGCGCATGCCGTCGATCAGCAGGAAGGCGATGGTGCCGATGCACATCGAGGCGACGAGGTTTTGTCCGAAATGGCTGCCTGGATTGAGGATGAAGGTAATGACCAGCGCGCAGATCACGTTCAGCGCCAGCGCATAGCGCGCATCGCGCAGCATGCGGTAGTAGGGCGAGCGGCGCTTGGCAGCTGGCGCATCGGCGGAGCGGGCGTCGGGTTTCATATAGTTGTCTGCTGGTAACGATGAGGCATTGTGTGCCAGCGCAGGCCAGGGCGCAACCGGGCTGCGACGAAACGGCCTGGGCGCGCCGCCATTCGCCGCGGCGCGTCGCCAAACGGGGCCGCTTTACTTTTCAGGATGGGCGCGGGATAGTATGGCAAGACAGTCTTTGCTATAAAGGAATTCCCATGTGGCCTTATCCACGTACCCTGGCGCACCGCGGCGGTGGCACCCTGGCGCCTGAAAACACCCTGGCCGCCCTGCGCTGCGGCCTGGCCTACGGCTACCGCGCCGTGGAATTCGACGTCATGCTGGCGTCCGACGGCGTACCCGTCGTCGTGCACGACCCCGAACTGGGCCGCACGGTGACCGGCAGCGGCCAGGTCAACGACTACACGGCCGCGCAACTGGGGGCCATGGAGGCGGGCGCCTGGTTCGGCCCGCAGTTTGCGGGCGAGGGCGTGCCCACGTTCGAGGCCGTGGTGGCGTATTGCAAGGCGCAGCACATCTGGATGAATATCGAAATCAAGCCGGCGCCCGGCTGCGACGTGCCTACGGGCGAGACGGTGGCGCGGGCCACGCGCGATTATTTTGCAAAGGAAATTGCTGCAGGGGAGTTATTGCCCTTGCTCTCGTCGTTCAGCATCGCCGCTCTGGAAGCGGCGCGCCAGGCGGCGCCGGAACTGGCGCGCGGCTGGCTGGTCGAAGCCATTCCCGCTGACTGGGCGCGCATGGCGAAGGAACTGGACGTGGTGGCGATTCATTGCGACCACCACCAGTTGACGCGCGCGCTGGCGCTGGAAGTCAAGAAGGCGGGATTGGGACTGTTCTGCTACACCGTCAACACGCCCGAACGGGCCAGCGAGCTGCTGGCCTGGGGCGTGGATGGGTTTTGCACGGACAGGATCGATCTGATCAAGGCGTAGGTCGGATTAGCGTAGCGTAATCCGACTTCGTGGTGCCGTGGCAACGTCGGCTTACGCGCCACGCGCTAAGCCGACCTACGCTTCCATCCTTAGAACGTCACGCGCATTCCCACCGTCAAGTTGCGCCCCGTCAACGGCGCCGCATTCTTGATGAACGAGGTGTGGCTGTACGCCAGTTCGTTCGTCAGGTTGTTCGCCTTGATGTAGAACTGGGCTGGCGTCATGCCGATGCGCGTGTCGTAGTTGGCGGACAGGTTGAGCATGTTGTAGCCCGGGGTTGCCGTTTCGAACGCGGCCACCTTGTCTTGCTTGCCTACGCGGTAGAACTCGGCCACGCCGCTCCACGCCTGCCAGTTGGCATCGAATTTCACGCCAAAACGCTGGGCCGGGATGCGCGGCAAGTTGCCGCCGCCGTCGGCCAGCTTGGCCCGCACATAGTCGCCGAACACGCTGGCGCCGAACATGGGGTTCAGTTGCTGGCGCACTTGCCCTTCCACGCCCGTGAACGTGGCGTCGCGCTGGGCGTACTGGATCAGCTGGAAGCCTTCATGGCTGTCCAGCGTGGAGCCGAAGATGTAGTTGTCGACCTTGTTACGGTAGGCGCTGGCCGAGAAGGTCGTGGCGCCCGCATATTTGCGCAGGGTCAAGTCGATATTGTTCGACGTTTCCTTGCCCAGGTTTTGATTGCCTAGTTCATACGTGGCCGTGGCCATGTGCACGCCGTGCGCATACAGTTCCTCGGCGCTGGGCAAACGGTGCGTGCGCGAGATGGTCGAGCCGAGCGAGTATTGCGGTGCGAATTTCCACACGGCGCCCAGCGAAACCGACGTGCCCTTGGCGCTGCGGTCTTGCAGGGTGGCGCTGTCGACCATGATGTCTTGCCACTCGTGGCGCAAGCCCGCTTCGAAGCGCCATTGGTCGAGCTTGTATTCTTCCACCAGGAAGGCCGCGTGTTTCTTCGTTACCGTCGGCGCGACGTACGCTTCCTCGCCCAGGGCGGAGAAATCGCGCTTCGACGTTTGCAGGCCGACGACGCCGCGCCAGCCGAAGACGGGATGGTGTTCCATTTCCAGGCGCGCGTCGTGGCCCTTGTTCTTGAACGTGGTGGCGATTTCCGTGCCTTCGATTTCATCGTGCTTGTAATCGGTGAACGACGCGCGCAGGCGCAGCTTGGCGAAGCCGGGCACGGGGTCGCGCAATTCGCCGCGCACATCCCAGCGCTCGCTTTTCAGCTTTACGTAGGGCACGCTGCCGTGCTCGTGGTCATGTTCGTCTTCACCGCCATGGTCGTGGCCGTCGTGGCCGCCGCAATGCAGGTGCGTGCCGTGCGGGTGGCAGCTTTCGAATTCGTGGTTGTGGCCAGGCAAACCGTATTCCGCGTGCTGGCTGGTGAAGGCCAGTCCCAGGAAACCGCGTTGCCCCACCCACGACACGCCCACGCTGCCCGTGTCCGTCTTGTTGTAGCTGCCGCCGACTTTCGATCCGCCTTCCCAGCCGCTGCCGACCTTGTATTCCTTCGCGTCGCGCTTCACGCCTTCCGCGTGGAAGGCGATGTTGCCGGAGCCGCCAGTCACTTCAAAGGCGCCCGCCTTCTCGCGCGCAGCCGAGTTGACGCGCACTTCCGCGCTGCCTTCAAAACCCTTGGCCGGCACGCGCGTGGGGATTTTCTTGTCGATCACATTGACGACGCCGCCGACGGCGCCACCGCCGTAGGCCAGCGCGGACGGGCCGCGCAGCACTTCAATCTGTTCCGACAGCATCGGTTCAGCCGCGACGGCATGGTCGGGGCTGATGGTCGACGCATCCTGCACTTCGGCACCGTCGGACAGGATCTTCACACGGGGACCATCCATGCCGCGGATGATGGGGCGGCTGGCGCCGGCGCCGAAATGGCTGGACGTGATGCCGGGCTGGCCGGCCAGGGTTTCGCCCAGGGTCGCTTCGCGGGCGCGCACCAGTTCCTCGCCTTCCAGTACGGTCACGGGCGTGCTCATGTCGTCGCTGCCCAGGGCCAGCGCGCTGGCCGAGACGGTGACGGCGGGCAAAGTGGCTGATTGCTGCGCCAGGGCGCTGGCAGGGGCGGCAAAGGCCAGCATGATGGCCAGGGCGAGGGGAGTAGGTTGGTGAGGACGGACGGACATGGGCAAGAATTCCTTATTCGCTATCGGTGTTGGCGGGGTTGGGGCAGGCCATTGCCGGATGGGGTGGCTGCCAGAAGATGATAATGATAACCCATTATCATTACTGGGTGGCAGTTTTTCCGGGCGGTAGATGCAGGCGGATGGTGTATTCTGTCGGCTATGGAACGCACAACACGTCAAAAAACCGCTATTCAAGCCGCCATCGAGTCGGCCCAGCGCCCCCTGTCGGCGCAGGAAATCCTCGAACAGGCCAGCTTGCAGGTGACGCAGCTGGGCATCGCCACCGTTTACCGCAACTTGAAATCGCTGGTGCTGGAAGAAAAGGTGCACGTGGTGACTTTGCCGGGCGAAAACCCGCGCTACGAGTCGAACACGGCCGCCAATCACCACCACCATCATTTCCAGTGCACCACGTGCCAGCGCGTGTTCGACGTGCATGATTGCCCGGGCGACTTGAAGCGCATGGCGCCGCAAGGCTTTGTCGTGGAACGCCACGAACTGACCCTGTACGGCCGCTGCGCCGACTGCAATGCCGCCGCCGGTGCCACGGTGCCTGCCGCAGGGACCACTGCGTGCGCCAGCGGCCACGACCCGGCCTGAGCGGGCAGGCCGTCGATGTTGGCACGTGCGCAACAATGCCCGTGCCCACCGTCATTGCCGCACCCCATATCACGTATAATCTTCCCTTTAAAGCTGCCGCCACTCTTTGCCAAAAAAACATGAAATCAACTGAAATCCGCGACAAGTTCCTCAAATTTTTCGAGTCCAAGGGCCATTCCATCGTCCGTTCCAGCTCCCTGGTGCCAGGCAATGATCCGACCTTGCTGTTGACGAACAGCGGCATGGTGCAGTTCAAGGATGTGTTTACGGGCACGGACAGCCGTCCGTACACGCGCGCCACCTCGGTGCAGCGCTGCGTGCGCGCTGGCGGCAAGCACAACGATCTGGAAAACGTCGGCTACACGGCGCGCCACCATACCTTCTTTGAAATGCTGGGCAACTTCAGCTTCGGCGACTATTTCAAGCGCGACGCGATCCAGTACGCATGGGAACTGCTGACCAAGGTGTACGGCTTGCCGGCTGACAAGCTGACCGTCACCGTCTACATCGAAGATGACGAAGCGTACGACATCTGGGCAAAAGAAATCGGCGTGCCTGTCGAACGCATCATCCGCATCGGCGACAACAAGGGTTCGCGCTACGCATCGGACAATTTCTGGCAGATGGCTGACACGGGCCCATGCGGTCCGTGCACGGAAATCTTCTACGACCACGGCGCCGACATTCCTGGCGGCCCGCCGGGCTCGCCTGACGAAGATGGCGACCGCTTCATTGAAATCTGGAACCTGGTGTTCATGCAGTTCAACCGCGACGAAGCGGGTGTCATGCACAAGCTGCCGAAGCCGTGCGTCGACACGGGCATGGGCATGGAGCGCCTGGCCGCCGTGCTGCAGCACGTGCATTCGAACTATGAAATCGACCTGTTCCAGCATTTGATCCGCGCTGCCGCGCGCGAAACGGGCGCCACGGACCTGGAAAACAAGTCGCTGCGCGTGATCGCCGACCACATCCGCGCCGCCGCCTTCATGATCGTCGATGGCATCATTCCGGGCAGCGAAGGCCGCGCGTATGTGTTGCGCCGCATCATCCGCCGCGCCCTGCGCCATGGCCACAAGCTGGGCCAGACGAAACCGTTCTTCTACAAGCTGGTGGCCGACCTCGCCATCGAGATGGGCGGCGCCTATCCGGAGCTGGAAGAAGCGAAAGACAACGTCGCCAACATGCTGAAAGCCGAGGAAGAGCGTTTCGGCGAAACCCTGGAAACGGGCATGAAAGTGCTGGAAGCGCAGCTGGCCAAGGATGCCACCGGCATCGACGGCGCCACCGCCTTCACCTTGTACGAAACCTATGGCTTCCCGCCGGACCTGACGGCCGACATCTGCCGCGAACGCAACATCACCTTTGACCAGGCCGGCTACGACGCGGCCCTGAAGGAAAGCCAGGAACTGTCGCGCAAGGGCGGCAAGACGCACAAGGACAGCAAGGTCGAGTACACGGGCGAGAAAAACAAATTCGTCGGCTATGACCAGTTGACGTTCAGCAGCAAGGTCGTCGCGCTGTACGCAGCCGGCACGCCCGTGCAGGAACTGAAGGCTGGCCAGGACGGCATCGTCGTGCTCGACACCACGCCGTTCTACGCGGAATCGGGCGGCCAGGTGGGCGACCAGGGCGTGATCGCCTCGGGCGCCGGCAGCTTTGCCGTCAGCGATACCTTGAAAATCCAGGCCGACGTATTCGGTCACCATGGCGTGCTCGAGTCCGGCGTATTGAAAGTGGGCGACGCCGTCTCGGCCGAAGTCGACACGGCCAAGCGCGCGCGCACGATCCGCAACCACTCGGCCACGCACTTGATGCACAAGGCCTTGCGCGAAGTACTGGGCGGCCACGTGGCGCAAAAGGGTTCGCTGGTCGACCCGGACAAAACCCGCTTCGACTTCAGCCACAATGCGCCGATGACAGCCGAGCAGATCGCCGCCGTGGAAACGATCGTCAATAAGGAAATCCTGGAAAACCGCGCCACGCAAGCTCATTTGATGTCGTTTGACGATGCCGTCAAGCATGGCGCGATGGCCCTGTTTGGCGAGAAATACGGCGACGAAGTGCGCGTGCTCGACATCGGCAGCTCGAAAGAACTGTGCGGCGGCGTCCACGTGCAGCGCACGGGCGATATCGGCCTGTTCAAGATCATCGGCGAAAGCGGCGTAGCCGCCGGCATCCGCCGCGTGGAAGCGGTGACGGGAGAGGGCGCGCTGGCGCTGGTGCAAACCATCAACCGCCGCCTGGTCGAAGCGGCCAACGCCCTGAAGGCGCAGCCGGAAGAATTGACGGCCCGCATCGTCCAGGTGCAGGACCACGTGAAGGCGCTGGAGAAGGAACTGGCCGCGCTGAAATCGAAACTGGCCTCGGGCCAGGGCGATGAACTGGTCACGCAAGCCGTCGATGTCAATGGCATCAAGGTGCTCGCGGCCGTGCTGGACGGCGCCGACGTGGCCCGTCTGCGCGAAACCATGGACAAGCTGAAGGACAAGCTGAAAACGGCCGCCATCGTGCTGGCCAGCGTGGCGGACGGCAAGGTCAGCCTGATCGCCGGCGTGACGGCGGACGCGACTTCCAAGGTCAAAGCGGGCGAGCTGGTGAACTTCGTTGCACAGCAAGTGGGCGGAAAAGGCGGCGGACGCCCCGATATGGCGCAGGCTGGCGGCACCGATCCGAGCGGCCTGGCGAACGCCCTGGCCGGCGTGCCGGCCTGGGTCGGCGAACGCGCGAAATAAGGCGTAAGCTAGAGGGCATGCGGGGTTTTCGCCCCACAGCCCCTTGAAAACGGCCCGCAGACGGTGTTTGCGGGCCGTTTTGCCGTGTGGAATCTCGTTGTGACACCACAACAGCCGATGAACTATTTTGGTGCAGCGCGTCAATGCCCCTGATTTAGAGTAGTATGTCGAAAATCAGTACAACAAAACAATGGTGGGATATTGATGATGAGCGACACACTACTTGATACCGAGATTATGGAATTTCACAAAGAACTCGACGCGCGCGGCTTGAATTGCCCGTTGCCGATTCTGAAGGCGAAAAAGGCTTTGTCAGAGCTGCAGAGCGGGGAAGTGCTGCGCATCATGGCAACCGATCCCGGTTCCGTGCGCGACTTCCAGGCTTTCTCCAAGCAAACGGGCAATGCCCTGCTGTCGCACGTGCAGACGGGGACCGAATTCGTCTTCCTGATGCAACGCAAATAATTCTGCCCGCCGGGGCCGCCGTGGCGCGGCCTGGTTTTCCTTCCCGAGCCAGCCCTTTTGCTGCCCTGCAGCGTAGCGGCAGACCCCCTTGAAATCCCCGAAGCCGCACAGTTTAGATGGATTGCTCTAACAAAAAATCGCACGATCGTGCTTAAATTCGGTTCAGGATTCAAATTTCTCTTATAATCGAACGCACAATCAGCACTTGATCCGTCATTTTTATAATTTCCCAAAGGCATAGCTATGAAAGTCTTGGTACCCGTCAAACGCGTGGTCGACTATAACGTCAAAGTCCGCGTCAAGAGTGACGGCACTGGCGTCGATACCGCCAACGTCAAAATGTCGATGAACCCTTTCGATGAGATCGCGCTGGAAGAAGCGATGCGCCTGAAAGAAGCTGGCAAGGTCACTGAAGTGGTCGCCATCTCCTGCGGCGTGACGCAGTGCCAGGAAACCCTGCGCACGGCCATGGCCATCGGCGCCGACCGCGGCATCCTGGTGGAAACGACGACCGACCTGGAACCGCTGGCCGTGGCCAAGCTGGTCAAGTCCCTGGCCGAGAAAGAGCAGCCGCAACTGATCATCCTGGGCAAGCAGGCGATCGATGACGACAGCAACCAGACCGGCCAGATGCTCGCTGCCCTGCTGGGTTGGCCGCAAGCCACGTTCGCTTCGAAGGTCGTGCTGGAAGACGGCAAAGTCACCGTCACGCGCGAAGTCGACGGCGGCCTGGAAACACTGGCATTGACCTTGCCAGCAATCATCACCACCGATTTGCGCCTGAACGAGCCGCGCTATGTGACCTTGCCGAACATTATGAAGGCAAAGAAAAAGCCGCTCGAGACCGTCAAGCCGGAAGACCTGGGCGTCGACGTCGCGCCACGCCTGAAGACCCTGAAAGTCGTCGAGCCAGCCAAGCGCTCGGCCGGCATCAAGGTGCCGGACGTCGCCACCCTGGTCGCCAAGCTGCGTACCGAAGCCAAAGTCATCTAAGCGCGGCCTCGCCGTTTATCCAGAACAATTACAGGACACATCATGGTCGCATTAGTTATTGCTGAACACGACAACGCTACCTTAAAGGGCAGCACCCACCACACCGTGACCGCGGCTGCCCAGTGCGGCGGCGACGTGCACGTACTGGTCGCAGGTTCGAACGCCTCGGCTGCCGCCGCTGCCGCCGCGCAAATCGCCGGCGTGACGAAAGTCATCGTGGCCGACGCGCCATATTTTGCCGACGGCCTGGCCGAAAACGTGGCCGAGCAAGTGCTGGCCATCGCCGGCAACTACAGTCACATTCTGGCGCCAGCCACCGCCTACGGCAAGAACATCCTGCCGCGCGTGGCCGCCAAGCTGGACGTGGCGCAAATCTCGGAAATCACCAAGGTCGATTCCCCGGACACCTTCGAGCGCCCGATCTACGCCGGTAACGCGATTGCCACCGTGCAATCTGGCGACAAGATCAAGGTCATCACCGTGCGTACCACCGGTTTCGACGCCGCTGCCGCCACCGGCGGTTCGGCTGCCACCGAAACCATCGCCGCCGTCGCCGACAATGGCAAGTCCGCCTTCGTGGGCCGCGAACTGGCCAAGTCCGACCGTCCTGAACTGACCGCCGCGAAAATCATCGTGTCGGGCGGCCGTGGCATGGGTTCGGCCGAGAACTTCCACATCCTGGAGCCGCTGGCCGACAAGCTGGGCGCCGCCATGGGTGCTTCGCGTGCCGCCGTCGATGCCGGCTTCGTGCCGAACGACTGGCAAGTGGGCCAGACGGGCAAGATCGTCGCGCCATCGTTGTACATCGCCGTCGGTATTTCCGGCGCGATCCAGCATCTGGCCGGCATGAAAGACTCGAAGACCATCGTCGCCATCAACAAGGATCCGGAAGCACCGATCTTTGCCGTGGCCGACTACGGCATCGTGGGCGATCTGTTCGAGATCGTGCCGCAACTGGTCAAAGAACTGGGCTAATTTAAACCCATCAGGTTTTGTATATCACGAAGCCACGCCGGCCCGCCCCACACGGCGAGCCGCGCGTGGCTTTTTTCTTGGAGAGAGAAGATGAGCTATCAAGCCCCGCTGAAAGACATGTTGTTCGTGATGAACGAACTGGCCGGCCTGGCCGAAATCCACACTTTGCCGGGCTGCGAAGACGCCACGCCCGACACGGCCGAAGCCGTGCTGGAAGAGAACGCCAAGTTCTGCGGCGCCGTGGTGGCCCCCTTGAACGGCCCCAGCGACAAGGAACCGAGTTTCTGGCACGACGGGCAAGTGACCACCTCGAAGGGCTTCAAGGAAGCCTTCAAGGCGTATGGCGAAGCGGGCTGGCAGGGCGTGCAGCATCCGACGCAGTTTGGCGGCCAGGGCTTGCCCAAGCTGCTGGCTACGCCGTGCATCGAAATGCTCAATTCGGCCAGCATCTCGTTCGCCCTGGTCGCCCTGCTGTCGGACGGCGCCATCGAAGCGCTGTTGACGGCCGGCAGCGATGAACAGAAGGCCACGTATCTGGAAAACCTGGTGTCGGGCAAGTGGACGGGCACCATGAATCTGACGGAGCCGCAAGCGGGGTCCGACCTGGCCGCCGTGCGCACGCGCGCCGTGCCGCAGGGCGACGGCACCTATAAAGTGTTCGGCACGAAGATTTTCATCACGTACGGCGAACACGACATGGCGGAAAACATCGTCCACCTGGTGCTGGCCCGCACGCCGGACGCACCCGCCGGCGTGAAAGGTATTTCGCTGTTCATCGTGCCGAAATTCCTCGTCAATGCGGACGGCAGCCTCGGTGAACGCAACGACGCGCACTGTGTCTCCATCGAACATAAACTGGGCATCAAGGCCAGCCCGACGGCTGTATTGCAGTTCGGCGACCACGGCGGCGCCATCGGCACCCTGGTGGGCGAGGAAAACCGCGGTCTCGAATACATGTTCATCATGATGAACGCGGCCCGCTTCGGCGTGGGCCTGCAGGGCATCGGCCTGGCCGAGCGCGCCTACCAGCAAGCCGTGGCCTTCGCCAAGGACCGCGTGCAGTCGCGCGACCTGGCCGGCTCGCCCGGTCCGGTTTCCATCATCCACCACCCGGACGTGCGCCGCATGCTGATGTCCATGCGCTCGCAGACGGAAGCGGCGCGCGCGCTGGCCTACGTGGGCGCGGCCATCAGCGACGTGGCGCACCACCATCCGGACGCCGAGGTGCGCGCGGAAAGCCTGGCGACGTATGAATACCTGGTGCCCGTGATCAAGGGTTGGGCCACGGAAATGTCGCAGGACGTCACGCGCGACGGCGTGCAAGTGCACGGCGGCATGGGTTTCATCGAAGAGACGGGCGCCGCCCAGCATTACCGCGACGCCAAGATCCTGACGATCTACGAAGGCACGACGGCCATCCAGGCGAACGACCTCGTGGGCCGCAAGACGGTGCGCGACGGCGGCGCCGTGGCGAAAGCCATCATCGCCCAGGTGCGCGCCACGGAAGCCCAGCTGGGCGAACTCTCCGGCGCCGACTTCCAGGCCATGCAGCGTCACCTGGCCGAAGGCAGCGCCGCGCTGGAAGCCGTGGTCGAATACGTGGTGGCGAACATGAAGACGGACATCAAGGGCGTGTTCGCGGGCAGCGTGCCGTATCTGAAACTGGCCGGCATCGTGCTGGGCGGCTGGCAAATGGCCCGCGCGGCCATCGTGGCGCAGCAAAAGCTGGGCGAGGGCAGCGGCGACGCTTCGTTCTACAAGGCAAAAATCGCCACGGCACGCTTCTTTGCCGACCACATCCTGTCGCAGGCACCGGGCTTGCGCGCCACCATCATCGACGGCAGCGCCGGCGTGATGGCCTTGTCGGAAGAGCAGTTTTAAGTTGACGCGGGGCCGGCGGGAGCCGGCTGAATGCAAAAAAAGCGCTGGAGACTACTCTCCAGCGCTTTTTTATTTCTGCAAGAATGCTTGGGAAAGCGTTCAGGGCAAGGCGCCTTGTCGCAGGCAGCACGTTAGTGCGACAAGACAAGGCAACGCTGCCATGGACGCTTTCCCTGCATTCTTAACGGCGGGCGATGCCGTTGCCGGAATTGCGTACCAGATCGCCGGCGGCCAGGCCAGGGTCCTGGTCAAACGCGAAGTCGGCCTTGGCGCCCGTTTCGTATTGCACGGTGACGGTCCACACCTTGCTGTTTTTCATATGGCCTTCGACTTGTTTGCCCGCGAAAGCACCGCCGGCGGCGCCGGCCAGGGTGGCCAGGTCCTTGCCGCGTCCGCCGCCCACCTGGCGGCCCAGCAGGGCGCCGGCCACGCCGCCGCCGATCATGCCCAGCGCGCCGCCTTCGCCGGCTTTTTCAGCGACGTTGACTGCCAGCACCTTGCCGCAATCGGCGCAGATCTGGTGCTGCGGCTGCTTGGAAGGCTGGCTGGCGTAGGAATTGCCCGCTTTTTGCGCGGCCTTGGCGTTGATGATGGCCTGGTCGTATTCGCCCTTGGCGTCGCGCAGGCATTGCATGCGGGCTTTCGAGCTGCTTTCTTCTGCGCACAATTTCTTGTCGTCCGCATAGCGCGTGCTCGCCTGTTTCGTGTCGTAGGCGTATTGCGCCTTCGGCGACAGGTTTTGCGCGAAGGCGGATGTGCTGAACAGGGCCGTGACGGCGACTGCGAGGATGAGTGGGCGACGAATCATGATCTTCTCCTGGGGTGTGTTGAATGTGCCGGTAATGTTGGCATTGTGAATGCAGTATAGAGGAAAATCATGATTGCTTACCAACACTTACATGTGCGTGCGGCGGGAGCCCCTGGATGTCATTCCCAGGTCGGAATTAACCGTAGGCGCCGCCCGTGTACAGCAAGTCGAACAGGCGCGCCATGGTGGCGATCAGCACGCCTGCGCCTAGCATCAAGGTAGCGACCAGCACCACGGCCAGGGGCCAGCCCGTGTCCGACAGGCGGCTTGATGCGGCGTTGTAGCGGGCGTCCCACTTGTCGTCCGGCATCAGGCCCAGCACCAGCGCTTCCAGGAAGCCGCCCAGGGCGGACAGGGTCAGCGGCAATATCTGGTAAAACCAGTCGGCCTCGGGAAACAGCTGATGCAGCAGCGCGCTGGCGGGCAGGGCGGCCAGGTGTAGCCAGCCCCAGCGGTCTTTGGCGCCATGCAGGTAGAAGCGGTGCGCGCCCAGCGTGCCCAGCAAAAAGGCCAGCAAGGTGGTGAAGGCCTTGTTCTTGTGCGACTGTTGCAAAATGGTAGCGGTGGTCATGGGACTCCAGAGTTGCTCATCAGTAAAGATTGCCAGTATCGGCCATTGCCTCGCACAACGATAGCACTTTCCTGTGGCGTTTATGCAATGATTTCGCGTGAGTTCACGCCAGGGGCGGCACGATAGGCGCAGACGCCTATTGCGTCTTCGGCCATGACTGGTCATAATGTTTGATTAGCCCAAATTACACGCCCGTCATCATAACGCTTGCTGCCTGGCGGTAAAGCGCGCTATAATTTGCGGCTTTTTCCGCCTCAGCACACTTTTTGGAAATATTATGGTCGTTATTCGTTTAGCTCGTGGAGGCGCCAAGAAGCGCCCGTTCTTCAACATCGTCGCTACTGATTCGCGCAATCGCCGCGATGGTCGCTTCATTGAGCGTATCGGTTTTTACAACCCGATGGCGCAAGGTGGCGAAGTTCCACTGCGTATCACCGCAGACCGTCTGGCCTACTGGCAAGGCGTTGGCGCACAATTGTCGCCAACCGTTGCTCGCCTGGTAGCCAGCAACAACAAAGCAGCAGCTTAATTAGATCACTGGTTTGACGGTCAAGACTGCATCCGGGGTGAAAGTCCCCGATGACCTGGTACAGGTAGGCTATGTCTCCGGTGCTTATGGCATTGCTGGCGGGGTCAGGATCACTCCTTTCTCCGACGATGCGGATGCATTATTAAGCGTCAAAACCTGGTGGATTGATAAACCGACCTTGCATGATGTTCAAGTCAGGCAAGCGAAGTTACACGGCGGCGACGTCGTGGCCCAGCTGGTGGGTGTGGTCGGGCGGGATGCCGCAGAAGCGCTGAAAGGCGTCTCTGTGCAAATTCCGCGTAGCCATTTCCCGACGCTGTCGGCCGATGAATTTTATTGGTCCGATCTGATCGGACTGACAGTCGAGAATTTGCAAGGCGAGTGCCTCGGCACAGTGCACGACATGATGAGCAATGGTCCGCAGTCGATCTTGCGCGTTACGCCCGTTGCCAGTGCAGATGAGACCGTTGAAAAGGCGCCTGAGCGCCTGATCCCGTTTGTTGGCCAGTTTGTCATTAACGTTGACAAGGCTGCCAGCAAGATCACGGTCGACTGGGGCCTCGATTATTAAACCGCCTGCGCATAACTTTGCGCCGGGCAAACGTTGCAGGATGGTGAACGATGCAATTTGATGTCGTGACCCTGTTCCCGGAAATGTTTGCCGCGCTGACGCAGTCGGGTGTGACCCGGCGCGCCTTCGAGCAGGGGAAGTGTGGCTTGTCCTTGTGGAATCCCCGTGATTTCACGACCGACAATCACCGCACCGTGGATGACCGCCCGTATGGCGGCGGCCCCGGCATGGTGATGATGGCCCGTCCCCTCGAAGCGACAATTAATGCCGCGAAGCAACGCCAGACCGAACTGGGACTGGCGGCGCCCCGCGTGGTGTTCATGTCGCCGCAAGGCCGTCCGCTGACGCACGCGCGCGTCACGCAGCTGAAAGCCGAACCTGGTTTGGTGATCCTGTGCGGCCGCTATGAAGCCGTGGACCAGCGGTTGCTGGACCGTTGCGTCGACGAAGAGATCAGTGTCGGCGATTTCGTTTTGTCGGGCGGTGAATTGCCTGCCATGGCGCTGATGGATGCGGTGATCCGTTTGTTGCCCGGTGTCTTGAACACGGAGGCATCGGCCATCGAGGACAGCTTCGTCAATGGCTTGCTCGATTCGCCGCACTACACGCGGCCGGAAACATACGAAGGCATGGCCGTGCCGCCCGTCTTGATGGGTGGCAATCATGCCGAGATCGTCAAGTGGCGCCGCCAGCGCATGCTGGAAGCGACCGCGACAAAGCGGCCTGACCTGCTGGTCAGTGCGCGCGCCGCCGGCTTGCTCAGCAAGACCGACGAAAAATTCTTGGCCAGCCTGTAAGCCGTCTCCGGACGGCCGGCAGGGTGGCCAGTAGTGCCGGGCATGTTGCCCATATTGTGTTACCCATCCTCTACCGGGCGGATACTTGCTATCCACAGTGCGCCGGCATGATGGTTTTCGGAGTGTTAAAAATGGACTTGATTCAACAATTAGAGCAGGAAGAAATTGCTCGTCTGGGTAAAACCATTCCTGAATTCGCACCAGGCGATACCGTTATCGTCAGCGTCAACGTAGTCGAAGGTACGCGCAAGCGCGCCCAGGCTTACGAAGGCGTCGTTATCTCCCGTCGTAACCGTGGCCTGAACTCGAACTTCATCGTTCGTAAGATCTCGTCCGGCGAAGGCGTCGAGCGTACGTTCCAACTGTACTCGCCGCTGATCGCTTCGATCGAAGTGAAACGCCGTGGTGATGTTCGCCGCGCCAAGCTGTACTATCTGCGTGAGCGTTCGGGTAAATCGGCGCGTATCAAAGAAAAATTGCCAAACCGCCGCGTTGTGGCGAAAGCAAGCGCGTAATATCAGCGTCTGCGTTGGGAAAAGGGGTGCCGGTTATGGTGCCCCTTTTTTTATTCTGTATTGCTAATGGGACAAGCTGCCATGGCCACCATCGCATTTGATCCAAAACAACTCGCCATCGATTCGATCGCCGGCGAGGCGGCGCTGGACGCCGTGCGCCTGACGCCGGACTGGCTGCGCCAGCGCCTAGCCGAACAGCCTGACTGGCAGCCCGAGATTACCCAGGATTTCCTCTCCGCCCGCGCCGTGCCCGTGCGCGCCGCCGTGCTCATTCCGCTGGTGCAACGGCCGCAGGGCTTGACCATCTTGCTGACCATGCGCACGGACCACCTGAGCAGCCATGCGGGCCAGGTCAGCTTTCCCGGCGGTCGCAGCGAGCCGTTCGATGGCTCGCCCATCGCCACGGCCCTGCGCGAGACGGAAGAAGAAGTGGGCCTGGCGCGCGAGCACATTGAAGTGCTGGGCTGCCTGCCCGACTACCTGACGGGTACCGGTTACCAGGTCACGCCCGTGGTGGGCCTGGTGACGCCGCCGTTCGAACTGCGCGCCGACCCGTCCGAAGTGGCGGAAATCTTCGAAGTGCCGCTGGCCTTCCTCATGGATGGCCTCAACCATCAGCGCCTGTCGGTGGAATTGCCGGGCGGACGGCGCTCGTTCTACGCCATGCCGTACGAGCGCTTCTACATTTGGGGCGCCACGGCCGGCATGCTGCGCAATCTGTTTCACCTGCTGCGCGCGTAAAATGGCGCCGCGCACGTAATAAGTTTGATTCCAGCACGGCACTGCGCTATCGTAGCGGGCATTGCGGTATTGCTGAAAAAGACAAAAAGGACGTTTGATGACATTTCTCTCCATACTTTGCGCATTGCTGATCGAGCAGCTCAAACCTTTGCGCGCGGACAATCCGATCTACGCCGAAATCAAGAGCCTGGCAATGCGCATGGAGACCTGGTTCAATGCAGGCCACGCCAACCATGGCCGCATGGGCTGGTTCCTCATGATCGGCGCGCTGATGGTGCCGACGGCGGGCGTGTACTGGATCTTGCTCCACTACCAGCTGACCCTGCTGGCCTTTGCCTGGAATGTCCTCATCGTCTACCTGACCCTGGGCTTTCGCCATTACAGCCATTACTTCACTTCCATCCAGCTGGCCTTGAGCGCCGGCGACGAAGCGACGGCCCGCACCTTGCTGGCCGACTGGACCAAGCTCGACACGGTGGGCATGGAAGCGAGCGAAATCGCCCGCATCGCCGTGGAAAAAGCCCTGATCACCACGCACCGCAATGTGTTTGGCGTGTTCTTCTGGTTCCTGATGCCGCTGGGCCCTGCCTGCGCCGTGATGTACCGCGTGGCCGAATACCTGGCGCGCGCCTGGAACGAGCCCGAGCACATGCGCAATGAAGCGTTCGGCCAGTTCGCCGCGCGCGCCTTTTACTGGATCGACTGGATCCCCGTGCGCCTGACGGCCGTGGCGTTTGCCGTGGTCGGCAATTTCGAGGACGCCATCTACGCCTGGCGCAATTTCGCCCAGCGCTGGCAGGACGAGTCCATCGGCATCATCCTGACGGCCGGCGGCGGCGCCATGGGCGTACGCCTGGGCACGCCGGCGGAAACGGCGGCCCGCGTGCTCGTCACGCCCGACATGGCCGTCGACGACAGCGACAGCGAAAGCGATATCCTGCCTGGCGAAGAGCCGGGCGCGCGCGCCTTGCAGAGCACGGTCGGCCTCGTGTGGCGCGCCTTGCTGCTGTGGATGCTGTTGCTGCTGTTGATGTCGGGCGCCGTTTTCCTCGGCTGATGCGGGCGCACACGCGCCATCCATGCGCCTTGCGCGTGGAACAAGGTTAAAATAGGGGCTGGCGCGCAAGGCGTGCCGGCCCCTGTTTGCATCGTCAGGGCAGATCGAGGTAGAACCCAAGTCTTCTATAAGATATAATACTGGCTTACCGCAGCAAACGTAGTTGACTACCAGCCCGGCTTACCCGCCGGGGCCATTCACGCAATCCAGTCCCGACAAGCCACATGGCCGAGTTATCTCAAAAAACAGGGGAACTCTCAGACGAGTTCTTCATCCTTGGTCTCACCAGCAATGGCAAGCAATTCCGACCCAGCGATTGGGCCGAGCGCCTTTGCGGAGTGATGTCCTGTTTCAATCCCGACGGCGGCGGGCGCAATGCGCACCTCCAGTATTCGCCGTACGTGCGCCCGACCGTCGTCAACGGCGTCAAGTCGGTGGTGGTCAACACCAAACTGCGCGAGATCGAGCCGATGGCGTTTCACTTCGTGCGCGAATTTGCCAAGGATAACGACCTGCAGATCGTCGAAGCCTGCTTCCTGCCGCCCCCCGAAGAAAAGTAAGACCGTTTCAATTGATTTGCCTCAAACCCGCCACGGCGGGCTGGCGTAGCGTGGGCACTCTGCCTCAAACGGAGCGGCGACATGCGCATCGGCGACATCTGTACCCTGCACACCATCCATTGCCAGCGTGACACCAGCGTGCAAGACGCCGCGCTGCTGATGCGCCAGCACCACGTGGGCGACCTGATCGTGGCCGAACAGCCGAACGGCGAGCGCGTCCCCATCGGCATCCTCACCGACCGCGACATCGTCATTTCCGTCATCGCCCTCGGTCTCGACCCCGCCAGCCTGCTGGTGGGCGACATCATGAGCGCGCAGCTGCTC
This sequence comes from Janthinobacterium goodfellowi, assembly GCF_051380695.1. Taxonomy (NCBI): domain Bacteria; kingdom Pseudomonadati; phylum Pseudomonadota; class Betaproteobacteria; order Burkholderiales; family Oxalobacteraceae; genus Janthinobacterium; species Janthinobacterium goodfellowi. The sequence goes on from NZ_JBNYXN010000004.1 coordinate 321,601, forward strand.
ACCGCCAGCGAAGACGAAGACGTCTACGACATCATCGAACGCATGCGCGTCAACGGCATCCGCCGCTTGCCTGTGGTCAATAGCCTGGGCGCGCTCTCCGGCGTCGTCAGCATCGACGACTTGCTCGCCTTCCTGGCCCAGGAAATGGCCGAGCTGGCGCGCATCAGCAGCGGCCAGCTGGTGCACGAAAAGCGCACCAGAAAGTAAGCGCGTATTGCGCAATTCCGGTCAAGCCACGGCTTGCTGAAAATGCTACAGTCGCTGCTCGTTCAACGGGAAGCGTTCATGCACTATCTGGCCAAGGCACTCTGGTATATCGAATCGCATTTTGCGGACGATCTCTCGCTCGGCGATATCGCCCAGGTGGGTGGCGCTTCGCCCTGCCACCTGACGCGCGCGTTCGGCCTGGCCACGGGCCACTCCGTGATGCGCTATGTGCGGGCGCGCCGGCTCAGTGTCGCGGCGCGCGCGCTGGCGCAGGGCGCGCAAGACATCTTTGCCGTCGCCCTGGAGGCCGGCTACAGTTCCCATGAAGCCTTTACGCGGGCCTTCCGCGACCAGTTCCACATCACGCCGGAAAAGGTGCGGGCCCAGCGCCATATCGCCAACCTGGCGCTGGTGGAAGCCATCAAAATGGATGTGGCGCCGGGCGTGCCTTTGGCGCCGCCCCGTTTCGAGCAGGGCCCCGCCTTGCTGGTGGCGGGCCTCGTCGAACGGTATTGCGCGGAAACGTCTGCCGGCATTCCCGCCCTGTGGCAGCGCTTCCTGCCCCATGTGGCGCCCGGCCAGCTCGTGTATGGCGTGTGCTGCAACAATGACGACGCGGGCAATTTCGATTACCTGTGCGCCATGCCGGTCAGCGATTTTTCACAGTCGCCCGATGGCTGGACGCGGCTGCGCATCGCGCCGCAGCGCTATGCCGTGTTTCATCACCGGGGCCACATTTCCACCATCCGCGCCACCTGGCATACGGTGTGGAACGAGTGGCTGCCGCAGTCCGGCCTGGAAGTGGCCGATGCGCCCGATTTTGAACGCTACGACCGGCAATTCGATCCCGCCAGCGGTAGTGGCGGCGTGGAAATCTGGCTTCCCTTGAAAGCATGAGCATGCTCCATACCTTGTCTGCGCCAGCTGCCGGCAGTACCGCGCTGCGCCGTCGCCTGTTGCAAATTGCCGCCGCCCTGGCGGCGGGGCTGCCCCTGTACTGGGTGCTGGGGCCTCAGCCGCTGGGCCCGCTGGCCTGGTGCGCGCCACTGCCCGTGCTGTGGCTGGCCTTGCGCTCGTCGCGCCGCGATGCGGCCTGGATGACCTTCCTGGCGGCCGTGCTGGGCCTGTCATCCAACTTCAGTTATTTTCGTCTGCTCATGCCCTTGCCGGCCGTGCTGGCCGTGACCGTCGTCAAGGCGCTGTTGTGGCTGCTGGTGGTGCTGGCCACGCGGCGCCTCGTGCTGCGCTACCGGGCGTCGTGGACGGTGCTGGCGTATCCCGTGCTGTGGGTGGCCATCGATACCCTGATGGCGGCCTTGCTGCCGGACGGTAACTGGGGCAGCCTTGCGTATTCGCAAGCCGATAACCTTGCCGTGCTGCAGGTGGCGGCCCTGGCGGGCGTGCCTGGCCTGCTGTTCTTGCTGTGCCTGGCGCCGTCCGCGCTGGCCTTGCTGCTGGCCGGCGGGCGCGCGTATGCGCCAGCGGCGGGCGCGGTCGTTTTGCTGCTGGCGGCCGCTTTCGCCGGCGGCGCCTGGCGCGTGCACGGCGCACCAGGAACAGGCGGGCCGCTGGCCGGGCTGGCGGCCATCGACGACTTCATCGGCCCGGCCACGCCGCCGGCACGCGCGCAAGCCATCTGGGACCAGTACGCGCGCCATGTCGAACAGCTGGCCGGGCAGGGCGCCCGGCTGGTGCTGTTGCCGGAAAAGATAGCCGTGCTGGCGCCCGCGCAGGCGGATGTAGTGCGGCAGCGTTTCCAGGCGCTGGCGCGCGGCACGGGCACATGGATCGTCCTGGGGATCGGCGTGCAGGACGCTGCCGGCCGGCGCAACCTGGCCTGGCTGTTTGCTCCCGATGGCGCCGCGCCCGTCAGCTATCAGAAACATCATCTGGCGCCGCCCGAGCGCGATTTTCTTGCCGGCAGGGCATATGCCGTGCAGCCAGTGGCGGGGCAAGCCATGGGCCTGGCCATCTGCAAGGACATGCATTTCGCGCCCCTGGGACAGGCGTATGGCGCGGCCGGGGCGCAGGTCATGCTGGTGCCGGCCTGGGATTTCCAGCTGGACGGTTGGATGGGGGCGCGCCTGACCGCGGTGCGGGGCGTGGAAAATGGTTATGCGGTGCTGCGCGCGGCGCGCGAGGGCGTACTGACCGTCAGCGATGCGTATGGCCGCGTGCTGGCGGAGCGGGCCAGCAGCGCCATGCCGGGCAGCACCTTGCTGGCGCCGTTGCCGGCACACCCGCCCGTCGCCACCTGGGCTGGAAGGCTGGGGCCGCTGTTCGGCTGGCTGTGCGTGGCCCTGGGCGCGATACTGCTGTGCGCGGGACGCCGCGCAGCGCCCGCTGCCTGACGGGAAATGTCAGGTTTTGCTGCAATGCGCAAAACCGCATTGCGCCGTCTTTTTTAATATTGTCCCGATGCGGACATATAATCGCCGCCGATTAATTCACCATTGCGGTGCATATATAGGCGGTGCTGCCGGTATATATATTGCACTGCAATAAGTGGTGTTATCTGGTATTCGTGAAATGGGTCGATTGGTATTAATTGGTACTTAATTCGGCCACGAAGTCATACATATCGCCGCGGAAGTAGGAGCGGCAAAATTCCACGGCGCGGCCATCGCGCAAAAAGCCCAGTCTTTCCACCGACAAACCCGCGTCGCCTTCCTCCGCCTGCAGCAGGCTGGCCTGCTCCCCCGTCAGCAATAAGGCACTGAGCCGCTGCAAGGCGCGAACGGGCCGGTTGCCCGCCTGTTCCAGCGCGTCATACATGGACACGTCGACGGCGTCGAGCGCCGGCAGGCAGCTGGCGACGATGGTCGCGTATTCCAGGCACATCGGCACTTCGTCCGCATAGCGGATGCGGTGGAAGCGGTACACGGGCGCGCCCGGCGACAGCCGCAGGCGCAAGGCTTCTTCCGGCGTGACGGTGCCCTCTGCGCGCTTGAGCCACACGCTGCGCGGCGTGCGCCCGCGCGCCCGCATGTCCTCGGAAAACGAGGTCAGCTTGGCGAAGTTTTTCTCGATGCGCGTATTGATGAAATTGCCCGAGCCGGGGCGGCGCACCAGCAAGCCTTCGTTGACGAGGCCATCGATGGCCTTGCGCACGGTGATGCGCGAGACGGCCAGGTCGCTGGCCAGCTGGCGCTCGGCCGGCAGGGCTTCGTCGGGGCCGAGGATGCGCTTGTCGATCGCTTCGCGCAGCGCGCGCTGCAGTTGCTGGTACAGGGGCAGGCTACTCGTCTGCCCCAGGCCTTGCATGATGTGAGCCAGGGTTGTCATACGCTGAGGGTCTCCGTTACGGCGCGTTGCAGACGCGCTCTGTATCTGTTTTGTGTCGCTGGATAATACCAAAAAAGACCGTTATAAAACCAATTTGAATTGTCAGGCCGGCAATTTATACCTGCCCTCGCTCGTATTTTGCCCGGTCGTACGGGCTACAGATTGATTCAGCTGAAGTGGTCTGTGTGATTCAAACAACGTTATAAAAAAAAAGTTGCAACTGGTAGTATTCTGGTATTGGATAGTAGTATATTGGCGTTGAATTGGTTTTGTAAGTGGTTGTGCCGAAGGGTCTGCAGCATGCCGGCGAGAGTGGGCGGGCTGGAAAGAAGACCTACGTTAAAAATGAAAAGGCTCCAATCCTGGAGCCTAAATCAAGGGGGAGTACATGAAACGCAATTTGACACCTGCAGCTGCCGTCGTGAAATCCGGTTCGCGTAGCCGTACGCCGATCGCTACGGCCGTTGCCGTGATGGTCGCCGGTCTGGCTTTTTCGGCGCAGGCGCAGGAAGCACCCGCCGACGACGTGGCCACCGTGGTGACGGTGACCGGCGTGCGTGCCTCGCTGGAAAAATCGCTGAAGCAAAAACGTAATGCGGATTCCGTGGTGGAAGTGGTAACGGCCGAAGATATCGGCAAGATGCCGGACCGTAACGTGGCTGACGCGATCCAGCGCCTGCCAGGTGTGAATACCCAATCGTCGGCCGGTGGCGAAGGCGGCTTCGGCGAAAACGACCGCGTCAGCCTGCGCGGCACCAGCCCCAGCTTCCAGCAAACCCTGTTCAACGGCCATGCCATCAGCACAGGCGACTGGTTTGTCTTGAACCAATTTGGCGGCAACGTCGGCCGCAGCAGCAGCTTCTCCCTGCTGCCATCGGAGTTGGTGAGCTCCGTTGTCGTGCACAAGAGCGCCACGGCGGACCTGCCTGAAGGCGGCGTCTCGGGCGTGATCGACGTGATTACCCGCCGTCCGCTGGAATTCAAGAACCAGATCACGGCCGAAGGCTCGATCCAGGCTTTCCATAATGACCTGGCCGGCAAGACGGACCCGCAGTTCTCCGGCCTGGTGAACTGGAAGAATGACACGAATACCCTGGGCATCATGGTGCAGGGTTTCTCGCAAAAATCGACCGTGCGCCGCGATGGCCAGGAAATCCTCGGCTACACGCCGATCTCCGCTACCAGCAATGCGGCCTTGGCCCATCCTGAACTGGCCGGCGTAAAAGTGCCGACCTTTATCGGCGCCAGCCTGTTCGAGCAAAAGAAAACCCGCGAAGGCGGCGCATTCGACATCGAATTCAAGCCCAGCAAGGACCTGACCCTGGACGTGAACGGCTTCTATTCGCAACTGAAGGCACCGCATCAAAACACCAACTGGCTGGCTGCACCGGCCAACTCGGTGAACAGTACCAACGATAAAGGTGTCTCGACCGGTCAGGTGCCGACCAACTACACGGTCAAGAATGGCACGCTGACAGGCGCTACCTTCGCAAAAAACTCTGGTGAAGTCGATAATATCTACCGTCCTGATGCTGGCGGCGAATCGTACTACCTCGATTTCAACTTCAAATACCGCGCCACCAAGGACCTGACCCTGACCGGCAAGCTGGGCAAGACCCATGGCGTCGGCTATGACCGCGACGATGTGTACTACCAGAACAACGTCGATGGCGGCATGGTGTATCAATTGAACGGCATGAGCCCGGCCAGTGTTTCCTATCCGGGTGGCACCACCACCAAGCCAGGCTCGACGGCATGGGCCGGCGGCGGCGAATCGCGTTCCGTCGACCAGGAAAAATATGCGCAGATCGATGCGGAGCTGCGCCTGTCGTCGGGTATCTGGGATTCCGTCAAGTTCGGTGGCCGTTTGACCGATCACAAGCGCGATGCCGAGCATCCGTTTGAAACCCGTCCGGGCGACCTGGGCTTCTCCAATCCGGGCCCCGTGTGGAATGGCACGATGTACCCGAGCGACTTCGCCAGCAACCTGGGCGGCAACCTGTCGAGCAACTACTTCAAGTACGACGGTTCGGCACTGGGTGCGTGGGGCGCGGCATCGGGTAACCGCCTGTTCGACTACGTGCGTCGCCATAACTGGACCGACGAATTCAAGCTGAAGGAAAAAACCTCGGCAATCTATGCCATGGCCAACCTGACGGGCGACAACTGGAGCGGCAACTTCGGCCTGCGCGCCGTTCACACCAAGCAGTCGACCCTGGTGAACCAGGCCGGCGGCCCGATCACCGGTTCCGACTGGGGTGCGTATTCGCAGCATCTGTATGAGCGCAGCTACAACGATTTCTTGCCTAGCGCCAACATCAAGTTCGATGTGCGCAACGACCTGGTCGTGCGCGCCGCCGTGGCCCGCACCATCGCCCGTCCCGACTACAGCGCGCTGGGTGGTTCGGTATCGCTGAACGACGATGCATTGAGCGGCAGCGGCGGCAACGTCAACCTCAATCCGGTGAAGTCGGATAACGCCGAAGTCAGCGCCGAATGGTATTTCGCACCGAAGTCGGCCTTCTCGGTGGGCTTGTTCTACATGGACCTGAAATCGGTCGTGTCGAACGGTACCGTCAACGCTACCTACTTCAACAGCAAGCGCAATGCCAACGCCGTGTACCAGATCACGTCGCCATTCAATACCAGCGGCAAGAACAAGGGCGCTGAGTTCAGCTATCAGCAACCGCTGTTCGGCGACTTCGGCATCTTGGCCAACTACACCTATGCCGATGGCAAGCTGGACAACGGTGACGAACTGGTCAACGCATCGCGCAGCACGTACAACCTGACGGCCTTCTACGAAGCCAATGCCCTCAGCGCACGCCTGGCCTACAACTACCGTTCGTCCTACAAGGCGGGCGTGGATCGTGGCGCCAGCCAGCACGTCGAAGGCGCGGGCGGCCTGGCCGGTTCGCTCAACTACAAGATCAACGAACACTTCACGGTCACGTTCGATGCGCTTAACCTGACGAATACGACCATCAAGATGTACGCTGAAAACCGCGATCAGCCGCGCGCGTTCTATAGCAATGGCCGTACCTTCTACCTGGGCCTGCGCGCCAAACTGTAAGCAAGACGATCTGGCCTGATGCGCACGCGTCTGGCCGGGTCTTCCTCGGTCTTTTCAAGGCAAGTTCCTGTTTCGGGAGCTTGCCTTTTTTTTCGGCGCCATGGCCGGGCGCCTGCCGTCTGTACTCATATAAAACCGTCCAGCCGTCAGGCGGGCATACCTATAATCGAGGAGTCTATGAACAGCCGTTTGCATCCCGTATTACATCCCATCGCTGCCGCAGCCGCTTTGCTGTCCATGAGCATGGCGGCCCAGGCGCAGCAAGCCCCCATGCAGGAGGTGGTCGTGACCGGCATCCGCGCCTCGCTGGAGCAGTCGCTGAGCCAGAAACGCAACAGCGATTCCGTGATCGACGTCGTCAGCGCGGAAGACATCGGCAAGTTGCCCGACAAGAACGTGGCTGACGCCGTGCAGCGCGTGCCTGGCGTCAACATTTCCTCGTCGGCCGGCGGCGAAGGCGGCTTCTCGGAAAATGACCGTGTGAGCATCCGCGGCACCAGCCCCAGCCTGACGCAAACGCTGATCAACGGCCACGCCGTGGGCACGGGCGACTGGTTTGTCACGGACCAGGTGGGCACCGTGGGGCGCAGTGTCAGCTTTGCCTTGCTGCCGTCGGAAATCGTCAGCCGCGTCACCGTGCAAAAGAGCGCGCAGGCGGACCTGGTGGAAGGCGGCGTGGCCGGCTCCATCAATATCGAGACGCGCAAGCCCCTTAGTTTCAAGCAGCCGTTCACAGCCGAGCTGGCCGTGCAAGCCATCTACGCGGACTTGCCGGGCAAGACCGATCCGCAGATGAATGCCCTGTTTAACTGGAAGAACGAAGCGAAGACCATGGGCGTGCTGTTCCAGGTGTTTTCCGAGAAGCGCCACGAACGCCGCGACGGGCAGGAATTCTTCGGCTATGGCGCCATCGACGCCAATAGCCCGGCTGCGCAAAAGCATCCGGAACTGGCCGGCGTGCTGGCGCCGCTGGGCATCAACTCGGCCCTGTTCGAACAGGTACGCAAGCGGCAGGGCGGCAGCCTCGACCTGCAATTCAAGCCGACGTCTGATTTGATGCTGGACGTCAACGGCTTCTATTCCAAGCTGGACGCGGCCAATTACAACCGCAGCTTTTATAACCAGCCCGGCGCCAACCTGAATGCCGTCGACAATGACGGCAAGCATGTGGGCGTGATTCCCAGCGCGTTTACCGTCAAGAACAATACCCTGGTGGCGGCCGATTTTCCCGCGTCGCAGTTTCCTGCCGCCAATGCCACCACGCCCTACAACGGCCAGCTGTATCCGGCCCTGGTGGACCAGATCTACCGCCCCGGTTCGAACTCGTCGACCGCCTACATCGACTTCAACGGCAGCTACCGCGCCAGCGAGCGCCTGCGCATCACTGGCAGCCTCGGCTACACGCGCGGCATAGGCGAAACACCCGTCGACCTCGGCTATGAGGCGGGCTTGACGGGCGTGGGCGTGTCGTACCAGCTGAACGGCCTGTCGCCGGCCAGGCTGAATTTCCCGGGTCTCGACATTTCCAGGTTATCGAATGCGGTAACGGCATCGGCCTGGGGTTCCCACGTGGAAACCCTGGATACGGAAAAATACGGCCAGGCCGATGGCGAGCTGAGCATGGATTACGGCGTGCTGGAATCGCTGAAGTTCGGCGCCCGTTACGCGGAACACCACCGCAATGTGTCGTGGCCGGAAAACCGCAGCTGCGCCGTGTGCGACGGCACGACGAATGCGCCCTTGCCGAAGTGGAATGGGGGCACCTACCCGGGCGACTATGGCAAGGGCCTGGGCGGCAATGCGCAGGGACGCTACTGGCAGCTCGATCCGGCCGATCTGGTGGCGTGGGCCAACAAGTACGACAATACGGGCGGCCCGAATTCGCGCAACTGGCCGGCCGAACTGGACGTAAAGGAAAAGGATAGCGCTGCCTACATCATGGCCAACCTGGCAGGCAACAAATGGCGCGGCAACGTGGGCGTACGCGTGGTGCGCACGCAGCAGACGACGGTGACGAACGTGCCGGGCGGCGAGAACCCGATCGGTCAGGAAAACATCTTTGGCACCTACACGCCCACCGTCGTCAAGCACAGCTACACGGATGTGCTGCCGAGCGCGAACATCAAGTTTGACCTGAGCAAGGACCTGGTGGCCCGCGCGGCGGTGGCGAAAACCATGGCGCGCGCCGACTATAGCGCCCTGGTGGGCGCCGTCAACCTGAACGATCAGTTGCTGACAGGCACGGGTGGCAATCCGGATTTGAAACCGATACGCTCGACCAACTACGACGCCACCCTGGAATGGTATTTCGCGCCGAAAGCCATGCTCTCCGTGGGGGCCTTCTATATGGACATGAAATCGTACGTGACGTTTGGTACGGCGCCCGTGAGCTACTACAATAATACCTTCAAGAAATTCAACACCTATGTGATCCAGTCGCCGACGAATATCGGCGCCAAGAACAAGGGTGTGGAACTCAGTTACCAGCAGGGCTTGTGGGGCGGTTTCGGCGTGGTGGGCAATTACACCTATACGAATGGCAAGGCCGACGATGGCGCCGCCGTGGTGGGCAGCTCGCGCGGCACCTACAACCTGGAAGGCTATTACGAGGACGAGCGCCTGAGCGCGCGCCTGGCGTACACCTACCGTTCCAGCTTCCTGGCCGGCCTGTTCAGCAGCTCGCCCCAGTACGTGCATGGCGTGGGCAACCTTGCCGCCTCGCTCAACTACAAGATCGACGAGCGCTATTCGCTGACCTTCGACGTGCTGAACCTGAATAATCCGGTGCTCAAGTATTACGGCGCCAACCAGGATCAGCCAACGGCCTTGTATTCGAATGGCCGCCAGTTTTACTTTGGCCTGCGCGCCAAGTTGTAGTGGATAAGGCCTGAGCAAACCTGCCGCGTGGCGGTTTGTTCAGGCGCCGTCATTTTTCAGGCCTTCCGCCACAAGCAGTGGGCCTGCTTTTTTTTATTTGGAATTGTTGGACATGACTATTGCACCTCAGCGCTACCTCGCCCTCGACGTCCTGCGCGGTCTGACCGTCGCCCTGATGATCGTCGTTAATACACCGGGCGACTGGGGCAGCGTGTATGCGCCGTTCCTGCATGCCGAATGGCATGGATTTACCCTCACGGACCTGGTCTTTCCCAGCTTTTTGTTTGTCGTCGGCAATGCGCTGGCCTTTGCGCTGGGCAAGTATGAACACCTGGCACACGGCGCCGTGCTGGCCCGGCTGTGCAAGCGCAGCGCGCTGATCTTTCTATTGGGATTTTTGCTGTACTGGTTCCCCTTCTTCAAGATCGACGACGCGGGCCAGTTCGCCTGGTCGCCGCTGTCACACACGCGCATTCCCGGCGTGCTGCAGCGCATCGCCGTGTGCTACCTGGCCGCCGCCCTGATCCTGCACTACGGGAAGACGCGCGGCGCGCTGGTCTTCAGCGCCTGCGCCTTGCTCGGTTACTGGGCCATCCTGGCGACTTGGGGCGACTACAGCCTGCAGGGCAATGCGCCGGCCAAGCTCGATCTGTTCCTGCTGGGCGACAGCCATTTGTACCACGGCGAAGGCATCGCCTTCGACCCGGAAGGCGTGCTCGGCACCTTGCCGGCCATCGTCAATGTGATTGCCGGCTACCTGGCGGGCAGCTTCGTGCGCCAGGCAGCGCCGGCGCGGCTGCGCTCCAGCCTGGCTCAACTGGCCGTGGCCGGCGTCATCTGCGTGGCCGTGGCCCTGTGCTGGAATGAAGTGTTTCCGATCAATAAGAAGCTGTGGAGCAGCTCTTATGCGATGCTCGGTATCGGCCTGGACTTGCTGCTGCTGGCGCTGCTGATGTTCATCATCGACGTGCGCAAGAGCACGGGCTGGACGTATTTTTTTGAAGTCTTCGGCAAGAACACCCTGTTCATCTACCTGGTGTCGGAAGTGCTGGTGATCATCGCGTTTACCGTGCGCATCAGCGGCGGCAATCTGTACCAGTGGCTATACCAGCACTGGTTTACGGGCTGGGCGCCGGCGCGCGTGGGCTCGCTGCTGTTTGCCGTCAGCTTCATGCTGCTGTGCTGGCTGATCGCCTATGGCATGGACAAGCGCAAGATCTATATCAAGGTCTAGAATTTCAATTTCAGCCCGTACCGCGTCGCCAGCGCGGTCAACAGCAGCATCAGGGTGGTGACGGCGGCGGCATTCCACAGGCCGGCCGCGCCGCCCGTGGCCAGATACGGCCACCAGAAGCGCGGCAGGTGCAGCACGGCCGCCAGCTGCTGCCACAGGTCGGGCACGATGTAGGCGAACAGGGCATTGGTGCCGGCAGGCACGAGCACCATCGCCCAGGCGCGCCAGCGCCACACGTCGATGACGATATAAAACACGAGGAACAGCGCCAGGATGAGGGCGCTGCACACGAGTGTGTAGGATTCCGTCGCCGCGATCTTGTTGATGTGGTGATACGGCCGCAGCAGCAGGCCGGCCGCCAGCAGGCCCAGCGCGAACCATGCCATGAAGCGGATGCGCTGCCCATGGTTCAGGGCGGCGCCGCGCAGGAACAGCTGGCCCACCAGGGTGCCGGCCAGTACATTGGCGGCCGTCGACCCGAGCACTTGCGGCACGTTGACGAAGGCGTTGATGCTTGCCGGCAGGAAATCGAGGCTGCCCGCCGTGCCGCCCATGTACAGCACGAGCAGCAGGGCAAACATGCCCATCAGGGCCGTGCCGCTGCCCCGGCACGCCAGGTACAGCAGGCTGCACAGCAGGTAGGACCAGCCTATCATGCCGAGGATGCCCCACCACGACGGCTGCAGCCAGGTGCTGGAAAATTCGCTGTTCAGCTCTCCGCGGAACGCCGCCAGCAGGAACAGCATCAGCGCGCCGCCCGCCGCCAGCTCCAGCTTGCCCGCGCCCTGGCGCCACAGCAAGATCATGGCCACGTAAAACAGCAGGAAATACAGGGCCTGCGGCAGCGGCGCCGCCTGCGCATCGTAGCGGTAGGCATTGGCCAGCACCACGCCGGCCAGCATCAGGCTGGCGGAGCGCCACAGCAGGCGTCCCAGCAGGGCGGGCGTGACGTGGCCGCAATGGCGCTGCAAGGCCAGCGGTATGGCCATGCCGACCATGAACAGGAAGCCGGGAAAGACCAGGTCGGGCAGGGTGATGCCATCGGCGCGGGGCCCCGCGTGTTCGAGCCAGTGGGGGATGGCTGGCATGCCGGCCAGATAGTTGACCCAGATCATGACGACGATCACGCAGCCGCGGAACGCGTCCAGGCTGGTCAAACGTTCAGGTACAGCTGCGGGGGCGGTGGCTGGCGGCATGGATGAATGAAAAAGGTCGAAAAAAAAAGCAGCCCCGGCGTGAGCCGGGAACTGCCTTGCGCATGCTGGCGAGAACAGGAATTACTGTGCCGCTGCTGCCGGTGCCGCCGTTGCCGTGGCAGGACGGTTCAGCCACAGGATCCAGTAGCGGGCCAGGTCGCCCACGCCGTCGCCGCCCTTGACGGTTTCCAGGACCTTGATGGCGTCATCTTTCTTGCCGGCCATGGCGTAGGAATAACCGAGGCGCAGCTTGGCGTCTTCAGGACGCTTCAGGCCGCCCTTGGCGATGCCTTTCTGGATCAGGTCGATACCTTTGTCGAACTGGTCCATCGTCACGAAGGCGTAGCCCAGGTTGATCAAGCCCGTGCCATCCTTGCTCTTCATGGCCGACGCTTCGCCGCTGGCAATGTTTTTCGCATCGTCGGCGGCAGCCTTGTTGGCCTGGTCGCGCAGTTTCTTGTGCTTGGCGGCATTTGCGCCCGTGCCCAGCACGCCTTTGGCAAAGCCGGCGTCCAGCACTTTTTTCGCTTCCGTCGGGAAGGCGTTCTGCAAGGCGATTTCAGCCATGTCGCTGTAATCTTGCGGCGGCATGGTGCCCACGGCCTTGAATTGCAGGCGCAGCACGTCGAGCGCGAAGCGGTCGGAATAGCCGGCCTTGCCTTGCGTGCGGCTCAGCAGATCGCTCCAGTAGTCATCCGACGGGTAGTAGCGCACCAGATTTTCCATGGCGACCAGGTAGGTGGCCGGGTCCTTGCTTTTCGAACCCGTATTGGCCAGCAATTGCAGTTCTTCGATGGTCGGCGTCTTGCCCGCTTGCTGCTTGGCCGTCAGGTCGGCCATCAGTTCCTGTTTCGCGCGCGCGAAATCATTGCTGAAGTAGTAGGCGCGGATGATGTACGGGCGCACGCTGGCCACGTCGCCAGTTTCCGTCTGGTAACGGGTGAACCATTTGATGGCGTTCGGATAGTCCTTGGCGTTGTAGTGGTAGTTGGCCAGCGCCTGGATGAAGTCGCCCTGGGCTTTCTTGTCCAGCTTGCCCGATTCGATGACCGCTTCCAGCGCCGTCATCGCCATCGGCGCATTGTTGGTGGTCGACGCCAGCGCCACGCGCAGGCGGTTCAGCACGAACAATTCGTAGGGCGTCAGGGCGGGAATGGCGGCGGTCTGGTCGATGCGGCTTTGCACGTCGGCGTAGTTTTTCGCATCCATCGAGGCCTTCACGGCGGCCGGATCGAGCAGTTTGAACACTTCAGGACGCACCGAGTCGGCCGGGGCGGCCGCGGGCGCACCGGCGGCTGCGGCCGGCTTGGCATCCTGCGCGTGCGACAGGGCAGGCAGGACGTTCAGGCCGATGGCGGCCAGGAGCAGGCTAAGGCGTGCAAGACGGAATTGGGACATGGTCAATCCTTCAATCAATAACAAAAATACGCTCCGGTACTGGTTGCCGCAACAGCGTGTGGCGGCATTTGCCGGGGGCAGGGAATCTTAAAAAACACGTATTCTGCCATCCTGACCGCACAAGTCAAAGGGCGGCAGCATGGTAAACAACGGCTATTGTCACATAAACGGCTGGGCTGGAGCGCCAAACGTGCGCGCCAGGGCTTGCCCTTTGGCATCGAACAGCAGGCAGCGCTGCGGCGGCAGATGCAGGCGCATGGCGTCGCCCGCCTGGCGCAAGCCAGCCTCGGCCGGCAGCTTGACGGCCAGCATCTCGGTCACGCCCGGCATGCTGGCGTAGACGATGGCCACGTCGCCCAGGTATTCGACGTGGCTGACGGCCGCGTCGACGACGTTGTTTCCCGCATGGCCGCCCGCCGACTCGCCGTCCTGCAGGCTGACATGTTCGGCCCGCACGCCCAGGGTCAGCCGGTCGCCCGGCGCCACGCTCTCGCCCTGCGCTTCGACGTCGATCACGGCGCCGCCGGGCAGGCGCACGGCCACCGAGCCGGGGCCGCAGGCGACGGCCTCGCAAGCGATGAAGTTCATCTTCGGCGCGCCGAGGAAGCCGGCCACGAACAGGTTGCCGGGATTGTTGTACAGCGCGTGCGGGCTGCCCACCTGCTCGATGCGCCCGCCGTTGAAGACGACGATGCGCTCGCCCAGGGTCATTGCTTCGACCTGGTCGTGCGTGACGTAGATCATGGTGGTTTTCAGTTCCTGGTGCAGGCGCGAGATTTCCACGCGCATCTGCACGCGCAGCGAGGCATCGAGGTTCGACAGCGGTTCGTCGAACAGGAAGACCTTGGGCTTGCGCACGATGGCGCGGCCGATGGCCACGCGCTGGCGCTGGCCGCCCGACAGGTCCTTCGGCTTGCGTTTCAACAGTGGCGTGATCTGCAGGATCTCGGCCGCGCGCTCGACGGCGGCGCGCACCTCGGCCTTTTTATGTCCGGCCAGGGAGAGGGCGAAGGCCATGTTCTCGTACACCGTCATGTGCGGATACAGGGCGTAGCTCTGGAAGACCATGGCCAGGCCCCGTTCGGCCGGCGCGATATCGTTGGCCAGCTGGCCGCCGATATGCAGTTCGCCGTCCGTGATGTCTTCCAGCCCGGCGATCATGCGCAGCAGGGTCGATTTGCCGCAGCCGGACGGCCCCACGAAGACGACGAATTCGCCGTCGCGGATATCGAGGTCGATGCCGTGGATGACGGGGTGCTTGTCGTCGTACAGCTTGACGATATTCTTTAAAACGATGTGTGCCATGGGGTGTGCGATTCCTAGCTGGCGCTGGCCGGCGCGGACGTGGCGCCGGCGTTAGACGGGTCGGAGGTATCCTTCGGGCCGATGCGCATGAAGCGCGACAGGATCAGTACGGGCACGGCCGACACCAGCACCCACAGGAAAAAGGTCTTGTAGCCGAGCGCCGTCTGGATGTCGCCGCTGATCATCTTGAACAGCACGAAGCCCAGCTGCATCACGCCGGTGGCGAACGCGTAGTGGGCCGTCTGGTACTTGCCGACGGAAACCACCTGCATCATGAACAGGATCAGGCCGACGAAGCCGAAGCCATAGCCGAACATCTCCACGCTGAGCGCGGCCGTGATCAGGGTCAAATCGGTCGGCATGCTGTGGCTCAGGTAGTAGAACACCAGGTTCGGCAAATTCATGGCCAGGATCAGGAAGAACATGGCGCGCTTGAGGCCCAGCCACGACGTGAAGTAGCCGCCGCCTATGCTGCCCAGCAAAAAGGCCACGGTGCCGGCCGTGCCGTACACGGCGCCCACTTCCGTCGTCGACAGGCCCAGGCCGCCCAGTTCGCGCGCTTCGCGCAGGAACAGCGGGCCGATGGTCTGCACTTGCGCCTCGCCCGCGCGGAACAGGATGATGAAGGCGATCATGCCCCAGATGCCGGGCTTTTTCAGGAAGTCCACCAGCACGTCCCACAGCGTGCGGCTGATGCCCGCCACACTCTTGTCGGCCACGGCCGCATTGCGCACCTGCGGCAGCGCCCACAGGTGGTAGGCGGCCAGCGACAGCATCATGGCGCCGATGATCAGGAAGATGACCGACCAGGCGGGCTGGATGCCGATTTTTTTCTCCAGGTAGCCGGCCAGGATCACCAGGCCGCCCAGCGAGATGAACTTGCCCGCGTTGAAGAAGGCGCCTTGCCAGCCCGCGTAGGCCGCCTGCTGCTTGTCCGACAGGCTGGCGATGTACAGGCCGTCGCAGACGATGTCGTGCGTGGACGAGGCCAGCGCGGCGACGAACAGCACGGCGACGCAGGCGGCAAACCACAGCGGCGTCTGCAGGGCCAGCGCGATCAGGCCCAGGCTCAGGCCGCCGAGGAACTGGAACAGCACCACCATGGTCTTCTTGCTCGACGCCAGCTCCAGGAAGGGACTCCACAGCGACTTGAAGACCCAGGCAAAGCCGATCAGGCCCGTCCAGCGGGCGATCTGGTCGTTCGGCACGCCCATGCTCTTGAACATCAGGCCGGCCACCAGGGCCACGGCGTAGAACGGCAATCCCTGGGCAAAGTACAAGGTGGGCACCCAGGTGATCGGGCTGCGTGTGTTGATGCTGGTGCTGATGCGCGTGTCGTGCATGGAGGCTTCCTTATCGAGAGACGTTTTCATTTGACTGCGCCGTCCATGCCGCGCATGAAGAAGCGTTGGGTAAACAGGAAGGCGAGCAGGGTCGGCACGATGGTGATCAAGGTGCCGGCCGCGATCACGCGCGTGCTGCTGCCGAAGGTGCCGCGCAAATACAGCACGCCCACCGACAGGGGGAATTCATCGGGCTTGCTCATGACGATGGAAGGCCAGATGTATTCGTTCCACGATTCGACGGCCGTCAGGATGCCGACGGTGGCCAGCCAGGGCGTAATCAGCGGCAGCATGATGCGGCTGAAGATCACCCACTCGGACGCGCCATCGACGCGCGCCGCGTCGATCAGGTCTTGCGGCACTTCCTCGAACGCCTGCTTGAGCAGCAAGATGGCCACGGCCGTCACCACGTTGGGCAGGATCACGCCCGTGTAGGTGTCGACCAGGCTCATTTGCGTGATGGTGATGAAGTTGACGAGGAAATTCACCTCGGACGGCAGCACCAGGGTGGCCAGGATCAGGCCGAACACGAGTTTGCGGCCACGGAATTTCAGACGCGCCAGCGGATACGCGGCCAGTGCACACAGCAGCAGTTTCCAGAACACGGTAAACACGGCGATCAGCACGGAGTTCTTGAAGAACGACCAGATGGGAATCGCATTGAACACTTCGACGAAGTTCTCAAAGGACGGCGCCTTGGGCCAGAAGGTGGGCGGGAAGGCGAAGATATTGCCTTCCGTGGAAATGGCCGTCACGAGGGTCCACCAGAACGGGAAGACGCAGACGACGGCGATCGCGCACAGCACGGCATAGTGGCCCAGTATGTGCAGGCGCGTTTTCAGGGGGCGGGAACGTTTTTGCATGGTCTTGTCCCGCTCAGCGGTGCTTGGGTTTGAGGTAGCGCAGGCACAGCAGGGCGATGGCTATGCAAAACAGCGAGACGACGAAGCTGGCGGCCAGCGCGCGCGGCAGCTTCAGGTGTTTGAGGCCCTGGTCATAGGCGTAGTACAGCGCCGTGAAGGTGGAATTCATCGGGCCGCCCTGGGTCAGCACGTCGACTTCCTGGTACGCCTTCAGGGCCGCCAGCACGGACAGGATGGAGCACAGCATGATGGTCGGGCGCAGCATCGGCACGGTGATCTTCCAGAAGCGCTGCCAGCGGTTGGCGCCATCGAGCATGGCCGCTTCCTGCATGTCCGACGGAATCGATTGCAGGGCCGCCAGGTACATCACCATGTACCAGCCCAGGCCGCGCCACAGGGTGACGAACATGACGGCAAACAGGGCCAGGCTGTCGTTCGTCAGCCAGCCCACGGGCGCGTTCACCAGTTTTAACGTCATCATCACGTAATTGAGCGCGCCCTGTTCGTGGAACATGAAGCCCCACATGATGCCGACGACGGACACGGTGGTCACGACGGGCACGTAGAAGGCGGCGCGAAACAAACGGATGCCGGGCAGGCGGTTGTTCACCAGCACGGCGAGAGTGATGGCGCCCACCTGCACGAAGGGCACCATCAGCAAAAACATCAGCGAATTCTTCAGGCCCGAGACGAACATCTCGTTGTTGAAGATGTAGCGGAAGTTATCGAGGCCGACGAAGCGCGTCTCGCGTATCAGGCTGTAGTCGGTGAAGGCCAGCACGGAGCCGTAGCCGACGGGCCAGAAGGAAAAGGCGGCCAGCAGCAGCAGGGCCGGGGCGAGGAACAGCCAGGCTTGCAGGGTGTGGCGGTGGGCGAGTTTCATGGTGTCCTTAGTGACGCGGCAGGGTGGCCAGCTTGCGGTTCCAGATGGCGACGGCCTGGTCCAGCGCCTGCTTGACGTCCTGCTTGCCCGTCACGCCCGCCTCGACGGCCTTCACCAGCGAGCGGCGCAGCTCGTCGTAGTCGTCGATGCCGGCCACGTACAGCGTGCGCGAGTGGCCCATCGACAGGGCGCCGGCGGCCACCGCCTTTTCGGCCGCGCCCGCTTTTTTCGGCGTGGCGAGGAAGAACGGATCGGCCGCCGCCTTGACGGTGGTGGGGAAGACGCTGGCCTGGCGCGCGAAGGCCAGCTGGTTTTCGTCGTTCGTCAGGAAGCGCGCGAACTTGCCCACCGAGGGCAGCTGGCGCGCCGGCACGCCTTTCGGGATGGCGAAGTGCACCAGCCAGCCGCCGTCGGCGATGCCGGTGGGGCCCAGCGGCGCGGGCGCCACGTCGGTGATGGCGTAGATATCCTTCGCGTCGCCGCGGATGCGCTGCATGGCCGTGGGCGGCGCCAGCAGCATGCCCAGGCGGCCGCCCTTGTAGGCGTCGATCACGGCCGGGAAATTGTCTTCGGCGAACAGGCTTTCCTTCAGCAGGCCGCCGACCTTGTAGGTATCGGCCAGTTTCTGCACCAGCGCCACGTGCTGCGGCGAATTGAAGACGGCGCGGTTGTCCGTGATGACGGCCAGGCCCTGCTGCATGAACAGGCCATCGATTTTCGAGAGGGCCGGGGCGATGCCGGCCTTGCCCGTGCGTTGCGCGATCTGGCGCGCGAACGCCAGTTGTTCATCGAGGCTGGAGGGGCCGCGCGTGAGCCCGGCCTGCTTGAAAATGGCGGTATTGAAGGCGATCACCGCGACATTGCTGTACATGGGAAAACCGTAGGTGCGGCCCTTGAAGCGCAAGTCGTCCAGGGCGCTGGGAATGTAGCTGGCGCGCGCTGGCGCGATCAGGCCATCGACGGGTGTGAGCAAGCCGTCGCGCGCAAATTCGTCGGCCCAGGGCACGTTCAGGCTGACCAGCGCGGGCGGCGTGCCGGCCACGATGCGCGTGACCAGCTTGGTCTGAATGACGTCCCACGGGAAGTCGATCCATTCGATCCTGACGCCGGGATTCTGCGCCTCATAGCGCGCCACCACCGCATTGAAATACGGCGTGAACTTGGGCTTCATGCTGAAGGTCCAGAATTCGATTTTCTCGGCAGCCCATGCCTGCGGCGCGAGCAGGCCCGCGCAGGCAAACACTGCCAACAGTCTCTTGATCGTCATTTTTATCCTGGAGCGTGGCGCTCCAATGTCCATGAGTCCGCGGCGCGGGTACATGCCCTTGCCGTCGCTTATATTCGGGTCCTGCGGACGGCAGCCGCACCCCGTGCCGGGGGGGCAGCTGCCGCCTACTGCTTAAATACTGCCTAGTTGGTCTTCGTGACCTTGCTCAGGTGACGCGGCGCATCCGGGTCCATGCCGCGCGCGGCCGACAGTTTTGCCGCCATCACGTAGAAGGACTGGATGGCGACGATCGGGTCGAGGTCCGGCGTGGCAGCGACGGGCAGGGTCAGGTCGCGTTCGGCCACGTCGGCGGGGGCCGCCAGCAAGACCTTGGCGCCACGGCCGCGCATCTCTGTTGCCAGTTGCAGCAGGCCGGCCTGGGTCGGGCCGCGCGTGGCGAAAATCAGCAGCGGGTAGCCGTCTTCGATCAGGGCCATCGGGCCATGCTTGATTTCGGCGCCGCTGAAGGCTTCGGCCTGCAGGGCCGAGGTTTCCTTGAATTTCAGGGCCGACTCCAGTGCCACGGGGAAGCTGATGCCGCGTCCCACGACCATGATGTTGCGCGCGGGCGCCAGCACGTCGATGGCGGGCGACCAGTCGACGCGGGTCGCTTCGAGCAGCGCCTCGGGCAGCGCTTCCAGGCCTCCCAGCAGCTCGGGATCGTTCTGCCACTGGGCCACCATGCGCGCGCCGGCGACCAGGCTGGTGATGAAGCTTTTCGTCGCGGCGACGCTTTGTTCCTTGCCGGCGCGCAGGGGCATGGCCCATTCGGCGGCGTGCGCCAGCGGCGACTCGATGTCGTTGACGAGGGCCACGGTGGTGGCGCCGCCGTCGCGGAAGTAACGGATCGGCTCGACCACGTCCGGGCTCTGGCCCGATTGCGAGATCGAGATGGCCAGGGTATCGCGCGTCACCAGCGGCGATTTGTTCAGCGTGACCAGCGACATCGGCAAGGATGCCACGACGCGGCCCAGGCGCGCCATGATCAGGTAGGCGACATAGTTGCAGGCGTGGTCCGAGCTGCCGCGCGCGATGGTCAGCGCGGTGGAGAACGAGGTGCTCCTCAATTTGCGGCCCAGTTCCGCGTAGCGTTCCGTGTCGCTGGCCAGTTGCAGGGCGACGCATTCGGCGGCGGAAACGGCTTCTTTAAGCATCATTGAGGTCACAGATTTCTCCTTCTATATAGACAGCTTTGAGTTTGAGATCGCGATCGAGTACCACCAGATCGGCGTAGGTGCCGGGGGCCAGCCGGCCGCGTTCTTCCAGGCCCAGGTAATCGGCGGCATTGGTCGACACGCGCTTGGACGCGTCGGCCAGGTCCAGTCCCAGTCCCACCAGGTTGCGCAGCGCCTGGTCCAGGGTCAGGGTGCTGCCCGCCAGGGTGCCGTCGGGCAGGCGCACGCCGCCCATGCATTTCTGCACGGCGTGGCGGCCCAGCATGTATTCGCCGTCCGGCATGCCGGTGGCGGCCGTCGAATCGGTGACGCAGTACAGGCGCGGGATGGCGCGCAGGGCCACCTTGATGGCGCCCGGATGCACGTGCAGCAGGTCGGGGATCAGTTCCGCGTATTCGGCGTGCGCCAGGGCGGCGCCGACCATGCCCGGCTCGCGGTGGTGCAGGCCGCTCATGGCGTTGAACAGGTGCGTGAACCCCATGGCGCCGTGTTCCAGCGCGGCCACGCCGTCTTCATAGGAACCGAGCGTGTGGCCGATCTGCACGCGCACGCCGGCGTCGGCCAGGGCGCGCACCAGGTCCAGGTGGCCAGCGATTTCCGGCGCCACGGTGATGACGCGCAGCTTGGCCAGCGTTTGCAGGCGTTCGATTTCGGCCAGCGTGGCGGCGCGCGCGTAGTTCGGCTGCGCCCCGAGCTTGCCGGAATTGATGTACGGGCCTTCCAGGTGGGCGCCCAGCACGCGCGCCGTGTTCGGGCGGCGGTGCTTGGCTGCGATGCCGATGGCCGTCAAGGCCATGTCGATGTCTTCCGGCGGCGCCGTCATGGTGGTGGCCAGCAGGCTGGTGGTGCCGTGGCGCGCATGGATGGCCGCGATGGTGTAGACGGCTTCGCCGCCTTCCATGATGTCCTTGCCGGCGCCGCCATGCACGTGCAGGTCGATAAAGCCGGGCAAAATATAATCGTCGCTGTTGCCCGACGGGTGAAGGGAATCGCCCGTGATGCTGTCGACTCTTTCGCCGAAGGCGATGGCGCCGTGGATCCAGCCGCCGGGGGTAAGGATATTGCCTTTGATAGTGCTGCTCATCTGCGCGACTCCGCTACGAATTCATAATAATCACTGCGGCAATACGAGTGGGTCAGTTCCACCGCTGCGCCGTTGTCGAGATAACTGACACGGGTGATGTGCAGCATGGCTTCACCCGTCTTGATATTGGCCAGCTTGGCCTGTTCCGCCGTGGCGTTGACGGCGCGGATATGCTGCAGCGCGCGCATCGGGATGGTGCCGCGCGACTCCAGGTAGCCGTACAGCGAATCGGTCACCTGCTGCGGGTCCGGCATGTACAGCGCGGGGATGGTGGTCGTTTCGATCGCCATCACCACTTCGTCGGCCGTGCGCAGGCGGCGCAGGCGCGCCACCGGCATGTGCGGCGACAGGCCCAGCGACAGCAGTTCCAGCGGCGCGGCCGAGCCGATGTCGCGCTGCAGCCAGCGCGAGCCGGCCGTGAAGCCCCGCTGGCGCAATTCTTCCGAAAAGCTTGTCAGGCGCGACAGCGGCTGTTCCAGCTTGGGCGTGATGTAGGTGCCCGAGCCGCGCTTGCGCGTCAGCATGCCCCGGTCGCACAGCATGTCGATGGCCTTGCGCGCCGTCACGCGCGAAATTTCGAGGATGTCCGACAGCACGCGCTCGGAAGGCAAGGCCTGATTGGCGCGCCAGTCGCCGCTGGCGATGCCATCCGACAGCATGTTCGCCAGCTGCATGTAGAGCGGCGTGTCGCTGGCGGGATTCGGTTTGAAGGCGGACAGTTTGGCCAGCATGTCATTGCTCCTGCAAGTGCTTGCGTATCAGGCGCAGGCCGCCCGCGGCCGAGTCGCCCTGTGCCGGCACGACCAGTTTCAGCAGTTCCGCCGGCAGGTAGGCGGACAAGGGCGCCGCCAGGCCGCCGCACAGGGCCACGGGCAAGGTGCCGGCCGGGTCGAGCGCCCTGGCGATGAGGGCGATCTGCTGGCCCGCGTCGACCAGGATGCTGCGCGCCACGGCATTGCTGGCCGCGTGTTCGAGCACCAGGCGCGCCAGTTGCGCGAAGGTGGTCTGGCTGGCGGCCGCCAGCCACACCTGCATGGCGTCGCGCTGGCCGCCGCAGGCGTCGATGACGGCCGTGGCGAAGGCGCTGCCGGGCACGCGCCCGTCAACCACTTGCTGCACGTGGTTGATGGCGCGCATGCCGATCCAGGCGCCGCCGGCTTCGTCGCCGGAGGGGAAGCCCCAGCCGCCCACTTCATGGCGGCTGCCGTCCGTGTGCAGCACTTCGCCCACGCTGCCCGTGCCGATGGCAACGATGGCGCCCGGCTGGCCCGCATGCGCGCCCAGCAGGGTGGTCAGGGCATCCGATTCGAGTGCGACGGCGGCATAGCCGGGATTGTGTTCGACGAAGCTGGCGGCCCACTGCTTGTTGTGCACGCCGGCCAGGCCCAGGCCGATGGCCATGCGCTGCAAGGAGGGTTGTTCCAGGCCGGCCGTGCGGAAGGCCAGGGTGACGGCATGCGCCACGGACGTCCACGCCCGTTCGATGCCCAGGCCCAGGCCGGATGGGCCGCTTTGTCCCTGTGCCAGTTCCTGGCCATCGAGGCGCGCCAGGCGTACGCGGGTACCGCTTCCCCCGCCGTCGACGCCGATTATGTATTCGATCATGGTATGCAGTCCCGCGTTTGGTTGAGTGCGCCTGTCTCGTTTCTTTTATTTGTCGGGCGGCGAAAAAGCTGAAGGCACTATATTGTCGCCTCGATGGCTTGTCAACAGGTATTTAAGTGGTATTAACAGATGCCTTGTACGGAGCCGCACCATACCCGGGATGTTTATTGCAAGCCATTGTTAGTAAAGGGTTTTTTTCGTTCCGTGAATGGTATTGAAATTGGCCTTGTTTAATGCCAATTTTTTCGAACTGGTCTGTTGTTGGCCGTGCGGTATTGCTTGTATGCATGCTTGGCAAGGGGCGCCATGAAGAGTAAAGTCCGCCTTTTACACCTGAGTTGGAAGAGCATGATGAACGACAAGGCAGCAAAGAGCGAGTACTGGGACGACTGGCAGCAAGAGGCGCTGGCCGCCGGTGTGTCGGCGCCGTTGGCCGCGCTGGGCATGGAAATGATGCGCACGCACCGCAAGAACCGCTGGCCGAAGGATTTCCTGGGCCGCGAAAGCGATGGCCCGGTCATGATCGAGATGTGCCTGGAAGATGAGGCGGAAACGGAATTGTTCTTTATCGAGAACCTGTATCCCTACGATGCGGCGCTGATCGAAAAGACGCGCCGCCGTCTGTGCCTGCATTGATAGTGCGCTGACGCGTGACTGGAACGGCCGCCTTGCGCGGCCGTTTTCACGTCAGGCACTGAATTTTTCGCTGCTGGCGCGCACGCGCATGCGCAGGCTCAGCAGCACGATGGCGACCAGCAGCAGCGACGGCGTGCTCGGTTCATACGGTGCCGGCGCGCGCGGGCTGGCCTCCGGCGACTGCAAGCTGGCCAGGCGCATGGCCAGGACGGCGGGCGCCGCCTGATAGGCGGCCAGCTGGATCGGCGGCGTGCCGGCCGCATGCGTGTTGCCAGCGGCCCAGAGCGACAGGGCCGCGCACAGCAAGATCATCTTTCTCATCATGTTCTGTATTTCTGCCGAGGGCTGTAAGTCGATCACACATGGCCCCGCCGTATGCCGGCCCATGTCCTGTCCCCAGTTTGTATGCTTTCCGGCCTTGCTTATGTTGCACCGAAATAATATCTTTTTATAAAGTTCGTGTATTAAAACATAATAAAATGAAAATGCAAACGTCTTTTTGCAAATAAGCGCATGCGCTGGCTGTGCTTGCCAGCCGGGATCTATTGCATGGGGGAAATGACGTGGCATTTTCATGGGGGAGTGTCATAATGGCCCAGGCATTTCCGCCCAGGCATGGAGTAGATGATGAGCAAGGCACAGGACAGCAAGAAGGAAGCCAAGAAAGAACCGGCCAAGACCATGAAGGAAAAGAAGGAAGCCAAGAAGGTCAAGAAAGAAGAGCGCAAGCGCTGATCATGCGCTTGCGCCGTTCATTGACGCGCCCGTGGCGTGCGCCGGCCCTGCTGGCGGCGTTCGCCCTGCTGGCCTGTGGCGTGCCCGTGTCCGGCGTGCTGGCGCAGCAAAAGCCGCCGCCGTCCACGTTCGGACAAGTGGTGGGCAATGCCGTGCTGTGCATCGACCAGATCGACAACAAGGCCTTTTATGCCTATCTGCTGACGGCTTTCGGCCCCGCCTACAAGCATGAAGGGGGCGCCTACTGGTTCCGCACGGACGCCACCTTGTGGGGCGCGCCGATTACCGACGTGATCGTCAGCGACGACACCAGCCCCCTCGTCTTCATGGGCGTGGTGGCGGACGCGACGCCGGAAAAGCTGGAGCCGGCCATCCGCGGCGCCTCGGGCCTGCGTTTCAATAAACTCGACAATTCCGCCTTTCCTGTCCGTGGTTCCGTGCCTGGCAGTAAAATCGTCTACTTCCGTAGCAAGGCGAAAGTGTATTGCGCCAAATACAAGCCGTTGCCGCCCGCCCGCACCCGCTGAGGGTCTCGGCTTGCCGCCGCGCATTTTGATCGTTTCATCCGCAGGGTCTCCATGTACACGCATTATTTCCAGCTCAAGCAATCGCCGTTTTCGATCGCCCCCGATCCGCGCTACCTGTTCATGAGCGAACGCCACCGCGAAGCGCTGGCGCATTTGCTGTATGGCGTGGGCAGCGGCGGCGGCTTCGTGCTGCTGACGGGAGAAATCGGCGCCGGCAAGACCACCGTGTGCCGCTGCTTCATGGAGCAGATTCCGGAAAACTGCCAGCTCGCGTATATCTTCAATCCAAAACTGTCGGTAGAGGAATTGCTGCTGTCGATCTGCGAGGAATTCCGCATCGCCCTGGCGCCCGGCGTGGCCAGCGTGAAAGGCTATGTCGACGCCATCAATGCGCACCTGCTGGCCAGCCATGCGCAGGGCAAGAACAATGTGCTGATCATCGATGAAGCGCAAAACCTGTCCGCCGCCGTGCTCGAACAATTGCGTCTGCTGACCAACCTGGAGACGAGCGAGCGCAAGCTGCTGCAGATTATCCTTATCGGCCAGCCGGAATTGCGCGCCATGCTGGCGCGGCCCGAGCTGGAGCAGCTGGCGCAGCGCGTGATCGCCCGGTATCACCTCGGTTCGCTGACGGCCGGGGAAACGGCCAGCTATATCCGCCACCGCCTGGCCGTGGCGGGCAGCTCGGCGCAGACGCCGTTTGCGCCGCGCCTGATGGCGCACATCCATGCCTTGAGTAAAGGCGTGCCGCGCCGCATCAACCTGCTGTGCGACCGCGCGCTGCTGGGCGCCTACGTGGAAAACCAGCCGCAGGTGACGCGCCAGATACTGCGCCGCGCCGCCGAGGAAGTGTTTGCGGAAGAGGGAAAACCGGTTGCCGGACGGGGCTTGCGCTGGCCGCACGTGGCCGGCGGCGTGCTGGCCGGTGCGCTGGTCACGGCTGCGCTGGCCTGGCATTTCATGCCGCGCGCGCCTGCCACAGTGGCCGTGGCGAAAGCACCCGCCGTGGTGGCGCCGGCGGCGCCTGTTGCCGCACCTGTCCCTGCGCCCGCGCCCGTCAGCGTGCCGGACCGCAACGCCGTGCTGCGCCAGCTGGCTGGCCTGTGGGGCGAGCAGTTGCCGGCCGGCGACGCCTGCCAGGCGGGCGCCCGCGCCGGCCTGCGCTGCCTGCACAGCCGGGGCGGCATCGCCGAGCTGCGCGTGCTGGACCGTCCCGCCATGCTGGCCTTGCGCAATGCGGGTGGCACGGAACAGCTGGCGCTGCTGACGCGTCTGCAGGAGGATACCGCCACCTTGATGCTCGACGGCCAACAGCAAAGCTTGCCGCTGGCCCAGCTGGCGCAGCGCAGCGATGGCAGTTTCACGACCTTCTGGCGCGCCCCGCGCAGCTGGCGCGACGAAGTGCCGCTGGGAGCGCGCGGCGCCGACGTGGACTGGCTGGCGCAGCGGCTGGCGCAACAGCGGGGCTTGCCGGCGCCGGCCGCCAATCTGCCGCTCGATGCCGAGATGCAAAGCCAGCTGCGCGCCTTCCAGCAAAGCCAGAACCTGCGGGCCGACGGCCTGGCGGGCCCGAAAACGTATATACGCCTGATGCAGCTCGGTGACAACGCGGAGCCGCGCCTGAGCAGCGCAGTTCCTGCCGTGGCAGCGCCCGCTGCGACGGCGATGGTGGCGGGGAAATAAGATGTCCTACATACTTGAAGCACTGAAAAAATCGCAGGCCGAGCGCCAGCTGGGTGAGTTGCCGTCGATTCACGCACCGCAAGTGCAGCTGCACGATGGCGCATCGTCCGGCGCGGCGCGTCGCGCGCCCGTCTGGCTGGCGCTGGGCGGCGTGACGCTGGCCGTGGCTGCCGCGTTGCTGCTGTGGCAGCCTTGGCAGGCAGCGGCCACGGTGCCTGCGCCTGCGCTTGCACCTGCCGTGCTGGCCCAGGCGGTGCCCGCACCTGCTCCGGCAGTGGTTCCCGCGCCTGTGGCGGCCCCCGTCACGCAGGCCGTACCTGTGCCGCCGGCGGCCACCGCTGCGCCCGTGCACCATGCCAGGCCCGTGGCGGAACCCCCGCAGGAGAGGCCTGGCCAGGCCGCGCCGCCGCCCGTGGCGGCTCCGGCTCCTGCGCCGGCCGTGCCCACGCCGGCGGGCGAGGAAAGCGTGCCCGGCATGCGCGACTTGCCCGAGCCGATACAGCGGCAAATCCCGCCGATTGCCATCGGCGGCTATATCTACTCGAAAAATCCGGCCGATCGTTTATTGTTGATCGACAAGGTCTTGCGCCACGAAGGCGAGGAGCTGGCGCCCGGCCTGGTGCTGGAAAAGCTGCAGCCGAAGGCGGCCATCTTCAGTTTCAAGGGCTACCGCTACCGCGTGCCATATTGAGTTGTTGTGCATCAAGGCTGGGCCGCCATAGCTGAACCATACTGGCCTGGCTTGGTCGAACCAGGGTCGCTGCGCCCGTGTGCGCGGCTGGGGAGGTCCCATGATTGCTGCTGCCGGTGAGGGTGTGCTTGATGCGGATGCGCCGGGAAACCTGGCGCGCATCGACCATATCGTCGTGCTGATGATGGAAAACCGCTCGTTCGACCACATGCTCGGCTACCTGAGCCTGGAAGGCGGGCGCGCCGACATCGACGGCTTGCAGGCCAGCCATGCCAACGTGCATGCGGGCGTGCGCTATCCCGTGCACCATTTGCGGCGCACGGCCTTTGGCCCGCAGCAAGACCCGTCGCATACGGGCCTGTCGGTGGCGCAGCAATTGCAAAACAATAATGGCGGCTTCGTCGACGACTATGCGCAAACGCATCCGGGCGATCCCGACATCGACCTGGTGATGGGTTACTATAATGCGGCCGACTTGCCCATGTACGATTTCCTGGCGCAGCAGTTCTGCGTCTGCGACCGCTGCTACAGCTCCGTGCCGGGCGCCACCTGGCCCAACCGCTTGTATGCGATCAGCGGCAAGGCGGCCGGCAGCAAGGACAGCAAGCGTGTCCCCCTGTATGCCAATAAATCCTTCGTGCGCCACCTGGACCGCGCCCAGGTCGGCTGGAAATTTTATTCCGCCTGGAAACCCTGGAGCCTGGCGCTGACGGATGACCATTACCGCTCGTCCGAGCTGTACGAACCGTTCGGCTCCAGCGCGCGCCGCTATGGCTTCATCGGCGACGCGCTGGCGGGCACCTTGCCCCCGGTCAGCTGGATCGATCCGCATTTCTTTGAAAACGACGACCACCCGCCGGCCGATATCCGCGCCGGCCAGGCGCTGGTGGCGCAGGTCTACCAGGCCCTGTCGCGCGGTCCCGCCTGGGCGCGCACCTTGCTGATCCTCAGCTATGACGAACACGGGGGCTTTTTCGACCATGTGCCGCCGCCCGCCGCCGCCGACGACGACCCCGCGTTTCGCCGGTACGGCGTGCGCGTGCCCATGCTGCTGGTGTCGCCGCTGATCGCGCCGGGCAGCGTCAGCCACGAGGTGGTCGACCATACATCGATCATCAAAACCATCCTGCAGCGCTTTTGCCGCGCCGCCGATGGCAGCTTGCCCCAGATGGGCGCGCGCGTGGCGGCCGCCAAAGGCCTGGGCGCCGTGCTGACCCTGGCGCAGGCCCGCGCGGCGCCCGTCGTGCCCGCTACGGTGCCGGCGCAGCGGGCCGCCTGGGAGGCGGATGGGCGGGCGCAGGATTTCGCCCCGCTGGCGCCTGCTTTCTCGTCTGATGGCGAGCTGGCCGCCACTCCCTTCCAGTCCGATGCCGAGGCGGGCACGATCGCCGCGCACCGGCAATTGGCGCGCACGGCCAGGAATGCGCAGGCGCTCAATAGCAAAACGGCGAACAAAACGCTGAGCAAAACGGCGGCCAAGATGGAAGGCCAGACAGCGCCGAAGCCGGCAGGGCGGCGTCCGCGGCAGGGCGGCAAGCCGGTGCCCGCCGGTGCGGGGAATGGCGGGAAATCCGGCGGCGCTTGACCTGTGCGATGGTCTGGGCAATGCCAGGCGCTGGCGCCCGTGGTGCTGCGTATAATCATTCCTTCTCAATCAAGGAGTGACCATGCACGATGCGATGCCCGCCCACCCGGTACTGGGTGTGATCGGCCGTTCCGGTAGCGGCAAGACGACCCTGCTGGAATTTGTGGTGAAGGAACTGGCGGCGCGCGGCTTGCGCGTCAACTTGGTCAAGCACAGCCACCATGACCTGGCGCTGGAGCCGCCGCAAAAGGATAGCGCCCGCCTGCGTCTGGCGGGGGCGGCGGAAGTGCTGGTGGCGTCGCCGTACCGTTTTGCCATCGTGCACGAGCTGCGCGGCGCGCCCGAACCGAGCCTGGCGCAGCAATTGGCCCGCATGGGGCCGGCAGACCTGACCCTGGTGGAGGGCTTCAAGACGGACCCCATCCCCAAGCTGGAAGTATTCCGCCCGGAAGTGGGGCAGGCGCCTTTGTATCCGCATGATCCGCACGTGATTGCCGTCGCCTCCGACAGTCCGGCACCGGCCGACTTGCGCGAGGGCGTGCAATGGCTGGACTTGAATGCGCGCGAGCACGTGCTGGCCTGGTTGCTGCTGCAGTTGGAAAATAAGCTGGAAAAATAAGTTAAAGGTTTGCCGGCGGCATCCGTTAACAAGGGTAGAACCTCATTGGAGAAACGTATGGACGTCGGAAGCATTGCTCAACTGTCAACCACGATGGCGGAGACAGGCACGCGGCAAGCTGTCGGCTTGACTGTCCTGAAAAAAGCCCAGGATATCCAAAGCTCGACCGCCACTGCCTTGCTGGCAGCGCTGCCACCGGTACAGTCGGCGCCGAGTCTGCCGGCTCACCTCGGCAACCGCATCAACACGACAGCCTGAGCGCAGTCCTGCGGCGCCAGTCCGGCGCCCGCCATCGCTACGCCCACACCACCGTCATCGACGGTGGCGAGTGGGCGTTTTTGTTTGCTGCCTTCCGCCTTCCTTTCGCCTTGCTCGCCGCTTCAGCCAAGTTGACTGATTGACCATGGTTCGCCATGGCGCGGCCGATTCAGTAAAATGACGCCCATCACCTCGCGTTGCCCATCGTGCAGCCTGGGGCGTGCCGTCAGGACTTACCGATTACTTTGACCCATGCAAGAGGATTCTCCATGAACAAACGTCAAGCTCTCATCGCCGCCGCCCTCGCGGGCCTTTGCGCCGGCGCCACCGTCAATGCGGCTGCGCACGATGGTCCCGCCCCCGGCGACAAGGAAAAATGCTATGGCGTGGCCAAGGCAGGGCAGAACGATTGCGCCTCGTCCGATGGCGCGCATTCCTGCGCGGGCCAGGCGGAGGCGGACAACCTGCCCACGGAATGGACGTATGTAGCCAAGGGCACGTGCGAACAGGCGGGCGGTTCCGTCAAGCCCATCAAGGCCGGCAAGGCTGCCAAGCCGGCCACGCAGCCGTAAGCGTCCACCGCCTGCCCATGCCGCCGCCCATTCAGGCGCTTGCCGGCGTCGGCCTGCGCGCCGCGCACTACCGCGATTTCCTGGCGCGCCGGCCCCAGGTCGGCTGGCTGGAAGTGCACACTGAAAATTATCTGCAGCCGTCGGGCTGGGATAGTCATGTGCTGCAGACCTTGCGCCAGGATTACCCCATCAGCCTGCATGGCGTGGGACTGGGCCTCGGTTCCGCGCAGGGCTTTTCCGAGACCCATTTGCAGCGCGTGCGCGCCGTGGTCGAGCGCATCGAGCCAGCCCTCGTGTCGGAGCACTTGTGCTGGGGCGCCCTGGCACAGCAGCAACTCAATGATCTGTTGCCGCTGGCCTTGAATAGCGCGGCCCTGGATCTGCTGTGCGTCAGAGTGGGGAGGGTGCAGGATGTGCTGAAAAGGCCGATCTTGCTGGAGAATGTCTCCACTTACCTGCGTTTTGCCGACGATGCCATGAGCGAGGCGCAATTCCTGGCGGAACTGGCACGCCGCAGCGGTTGCGGGCTGCTGCTCGATATCAATAATCTTTATGTGAACCAGTGCAATCACGGCGAAGATGCCTTGGCGGCCATGCAGTCCATCGCGCCGGGCAGCGTGGGCGAACTGCACCTGGGCGGCCATCTGCTGACGCCGCACGCCGTGATCGATCACCATGGCGCCACCGTGGCCGATCCCGTCTGGGCGTTGTATGCGGCCGCCTTGCAGCGCTTTGGCGCCATTCCCACCCTGGTCGAATGGGATACGGATGTGCCGCCGCTCGATATCCTGCTGGGCGAAGCGGACAAGGCGCAAGCCATGCTGGCGCGCCATGCGCCGCAAACGCCATGGCAGGGAGCGGCGCTGCCGGCCCCGCCGCCACCCGCATCGCCAGACGCGCTGGCGGCAAGCCAGCAAGCGTTTGCCACGGCCTTGCTCGATACGGCGGCAACATTGCCGGCGTTCGCGGGAGAGGCGGTGGCGCAGCGTTTTTCACTGTACCGCGGCAATATGAGCGCCACCTGGCGCCGCACGCTGGCGCACGCCTATCCCGTCGTGCTGGCGCTGGTGGGCGAGGATTTCTTTGGCGGCCTGGCGCGTGCATACGGCCGGAAGATGCCATCCGATAGCGCCGATTTGAACCAGTTTGGCGTCCGTTTCGCCGATTTTCTCGCTGCGTTCCCTCCTGTGGATGAGTTGCCTTACCTGCCGGACATGGCGCGCCTGGAATGGGCCGTGCACCTGGCCCATTACGCCGCCGACGCGCAGGGCCTGGCGCCCGAGACGCTGGCCGCCCTGCACCCCGATCAGCTGGAAGCGCGCCGTTTTACCCTGCATCCCGCTTGCGCCTTGCTGGCGTCGCGCTGGCAGGTGGCGGCACTGTGGCACGCGCATCAGGATGGGGAAGGGCAGCGGGTATTTCCGCAAGATATGCAGGTGGCCAGCCATGCACTGGTCTGCCGGACGCGCTGGAAGGCGCAAGTGCTGGTAGTGGATGCGGCCGCGCATGCGGCGTTGGTGGCATTGCAGCAGGGGCAGACGTTTGGCGCCGCGCTCGATGCGGCGTTCGAGCTGGACCCGGCATTCGACCTGGCCGCGCACTTGCGCCAGTGGCTGGCGCATGCGGTGTTGACGGCGTAAGTACTTATTCGAAGGCCCGCAGCACGCGCGCTTCGCCCGTCTGGTCGCGGTACAGCGCGTTCGCGGCCAGGGTGGCGTCCATCATGCGCGTGACTTGCTCTTCTTCAAAGCGGGCCAGTTCGGCGGTGGCCGCGACGAGGGCCAGTTGCAGCCTGGCGCGCGCGCTCTGGTACAGGCTGCTGGTGTATTTGTCTGTGTTGCGCAGCAATTCTTCCGCGTTCTCTATTACCTGGCGCAAGTCGCCGATCAGGCGTTCCTGGCTGCGCGTACCTTGTTCGGGATGGTCCATGGCGCTTCCCTTCTGCAATCGATATTTATCTGACAATAACGACGTGTTGCAGCTTGATCCAGGCAGCCGGGCTGGCAGGGGTGCTGGCTGGACGCATGGGGCCGCTTTCGCGCCCCATGCCGGGGTCAGACAGGAGCGACGACCGTGATACGGATATCGCCCACGCTGACGACCTGGCCGGCGCGGATCTTGGCGGTCTTGCGCAATTCCTTCTTGCCATCGACCTTCACCACGCCGCTATCGACCATGACCTTGCCTGCGCCACCGCTGTCGCACAAGCCGACCAGCTTCAATAGCTGGTTCAGCTCGACGAACTCGGATGTTAAATCAAAGCTTACTTTTTGCATTGTATCCCTTATTGCAACGATGTGTTTTCAACACTTAATGACGACCTCAACTAATCCATAGTTTACCTGAAGCCGCCAGCAATGCAGGGTGTAAGTCAGCTTTTGTTGGGCCGCGTCATCTCCAGCGGCACGATCCATGCGCTGAATTGCTCTTCCGTTACATAACCCAGGGCCAGTGCCGCTTGCTTCAGGGTCGTGCCTTCATGCTGGGCCTGCTTGGCGATTTGCGCCGCCTTGTCATAGCCGATGTGCGGCGCCAGCGCCGTGACCAGCATCAATGAGCGTTCCATCAGTTCGGCGATGCGACCACGGTTCGGCGCGATGCCGTGCGCGCAATGCGCGTCGAAGCTGCGCATGCCGTCGCCGAGCAGGCGCGCGCTTTGCAGGAAGTTGTGCGCAATCAAGGGCTTGAAGACGTTCAGCTCAAAATTGCCCGAGGCGCCGCCCACCGTGATGGCCACGTCGTTGCCGAACACCTGGCAGCACAGCATGGTCAGCGCTTCGCACTGGGTGGGATTGACCTTGCCCGGCATGATGGAGCTGCCCGGCTCGTTTTCGGGGATGGTGATTTCGCCGAGGCCCGAACGGGGGCCGGACGCCATCCAGCGCACGTCGTTGGCGATTTTCATCAGGGCCGTGGCCAGGGTTTTGAAAGCGCCATGCGCGGCGACCAAGGCATCGTGGGCGGCCAGCGCGGCAAACTTGTTGCTGGCCGTTTCGAAAGGCTGTCCCGTCAGGCGCGCCAGTTCGGCGGCGATGCGGCCGGCAAATTCCACGTGGGCATTCAAGCCCGTGCCCACGGCCGTGCCGCCGGCGGCCAGCTGCAGCAGCGGCGGCAACGCTGCCGTGATGATGTGCTCGGCGAAGTCCAGCTGCGCCACGTAGCCGGAAAATTCCTGGCCCAGGGTCAGCGGCGTGGCATCCTGCAAATGGGTGCGGCCGATCTTGACGATGTCGGCAAATTCCGTGGCTTTCGCATCCAGAGTGGCGCGCAGCTGGCGCAGCGGCGGCAAGACCGTGTTGGCGACGGCCAGCGCGGCCGCCACGTGGATGGCGGTGGGGAAAATGTCGTTCGAGGACTGGCCCAGGTTGACGTCGTCGTTCGGGTGCAGCAGGCGCTCGGCGCCCCGCAAGCCGCCGATCAGCTCGGAGCCGCGGTTGGCCAGCACTTCGTTCATGTTCATATTGCTTTGCGTGCCGGACCCCGTCTGCCAGACAGCCAGCGGGAATTCTGCATCATGCTTGCCGGCCAGCACTTCGTCGGCCGCCTGCGTGATGGCGATGGCTTTCTTGCCATCCAGTAATCCCAGGTCCAGGTTGACGTGGGCGGCCGCGCGCTTGACGGTGGCCAGGGCGGCGATCAGTTCGGGCGGCATCTTTTCCGTAGAGATATGGAAGTGCTCGAGCGAGCGCTGCGTTTGCGCTCCCCATAGCCGGTCGGCGGGTACGTCGATCGGGCCGAAACTGTCGCGTTCGATTCTGCTACTCATGGCATCCCTTTCATCGATGGAGGTGGATCGAGTGTACTCCAGGCGCAAAAAAGGCACAGGATGATGCTGTATTGCATCATTTTTGCCCTGACCCATCTATATTTTTGCGATTTCCTGCCGTTAAAGACAGGCGAGTCCCCATTATTTATCCTGTTATCAAAGCGATCAGTCCATGCAGAGCAGTATCCTTCCCCGTTGGTCCCTGATCGCGTGCGCCGCCGCCAGCCTGGCCTTGCCGCCCGTCATGGCGGCCGAACTGGGCGAGATGGCGGTGCAGTCGCACGTGGGCCAGCCTCTGCTGGCCGAGCTCGAACTGACGGCCCTGGCGCCCGATGAGGTCAACGGCGTGGCCGTGCGCCTGGCCTCGCCCGATGTGTACCGGGGCGGCGGCATCGGCATGGACCCGGCGCTGCAAACCTTGACGATCAGCCCGTTTGAGCGCGGTGGACGCCACTATGTGCGCGTGGCCACGCGGCAAGCGATCCAGGCGGGCCATGTGCACCTGTATTTATTGCTGGGTAATGGCAATGGCGCCATCGTGCGCCTGGGCACCTTGTGGCTGACGCCGGCGCCGCCCGCCGCCGTGCCCGTCAGTGCGCCAGCCAGGCCAGCTATTCCGGTGCCCGCGCCTGTCTCCACGCCTGTGCCGTTGCCACGCGCCGTATCCGTCGCGCCGTCGCCCGACGCCGCCGCGCTGGCGGCCCGCGCGCGGGCCGAGGGCCTCGTGCGTCCGGCGCGCGTGTTCGTGCCGCCGCCCGCCGCACCCAAACTGGCCGCCCCGGCGCTGCCGCGCCGCGCCGCGGCGCCCGTGGCCGCCTGTGCGCCGCAGGCGGATGCGGGGCAGGCGGCAGCGTGCATGGCGCTGGACGAGAAAAATACGGCCCTGAATGAAAAGCTCGGCGAGCTGGAAGGCAAGATCGGCGTCTTGCAACAGGCGCTGGCCTTGCCCGCCGCCGCCGTGCCGCCCGCTGCCGCGCCAGCCGTGGCGGAAGCGCCCCATGCCAAGCCCAAACCCCTGCATGCGGCGCCGGCAGCCGACAAGGAAAAGAAATCGGGCGGCAGCGGCTTGCTGTGGCTCGGCATCGGCACGCTGGCTTTCCTGCTGCTGACGGCGTTCATCGTGTATGCCGTACGCAAGCGCAGGCAAGCGGCGGAGCCGGGTGCGCCGTCGAAATACTGGGTCTTGCTGCGCAAGCCGTTCGGCCGCAGGAAGAAGGATGTGCCCGTGCTGACGGAGGCGGTGGAGGAGGAAGCGGCCGCGCCGGAAGCGGAGCCGTTCTCGCGTTAATGCTGTTGCAAGGCCGCTCTATAATTTGATATAAAAAAAGATATTAAAAAAATACATGGAAACGCTTGCCAATCACGTTGCCTATTTTTTAAAGATGGTGATATGATTAATTCAGTGGACTTGCTCTACGACAAAACAGCCCCAGCCTGGCGCAGTCACCAACGATAGTGTGGCGCGGTAAACCAGGTGTAGCGTTGCATAAACGCCTGGGTCTGGAAGCGGTTTGCGATGCCGACGATGTGCTCGCGAACGCCGGATGCAACCGGCAGCGAGGCGACGCCAGGAGATACCTGGGGCTCGCCTTCCACATTCCCCACCTTGCTTTTTGAGCGCCGCAGATGGCGCGCTCGATGTCAGGGTGATAGACGTAAAAAAAGCACCCGCGGGTGCTTTTGTCGTTTCTGGCGCGGCAAGCTTCTTACATGCGGGCGCGCGAACCTGGCATGGCGTTCGACAGCTGCGTCATCCATGGTTCCGTGATGGCGCGGATTTCGCGGTCATTGGCCAGGATTTGCTTGAGCAAGTCGATCTTGCGCAGGCGCGAGGCGCCGGCCAGGGCAGGTACCTTGCCCGCCATGGTTGCGCTGGCGGCGCTGGCGCACTGGTTTTCCAGGGCATCCAAGTCATTCCAGTCGCTCGAACGTGCGGCCACGACCATTTTATTGGTCATTCCTGCAATATTTTCATACATCGAGAGAACGTCGTTGGAGGTCATGAGCACACCCGTAACTAGTGAATGGATTACCGCTTGTCTAGATTAACGGCGGGTCCAACGGGAACTTGAGGGTGTTTTTGAAAAAAAAGTGAAAATAATTTGGGCGTTTTCTGGCTGGCCGTCGGCATCGTCCGCAAACCCCCATGGATGCCGGGGTGGCGCTGTCGGCAGCGGTGGAATTATTTGACGAGTTCTTCCAGTCCGGCACTCAGTTCGGCCGGCGGCGGCATCCTGTCGACCAGCACGGACGGCGGCAAGCCGAGCGCTTCGGCCACCTCGTTGGGATAGCAGGCGATGATTTCTTCATTGCTCAAGGTATTTTCCTCGATGCGCGCGCGCCAGGCGGCCAGGTGGATGATGGCGGCCAGGCGGTTCAACGGTGGCTTGGCCAGCGGATCGGGAAAGGCGGCGATGGCCTCGGCAAAGGCGGGCGGAAACTTCCAGCGGCGCGCCAGTTCGGCGCCCACCTGCGCATAATCGTAGCCCAGCGATACCCGTTCCGCGTCGAGCCGGCGCGCGTCGAGCGGCGGGGCAATCTTGTCGAGCTGCATGGCTTGCTCGGGCATGGCGGCGTGGATCACCAGTTGCCCGATCGCATGCATCATGCCGATGGTGAATGCCAGGTCCTGGTTGTCGCCCGTCTGCTTCGCGATCCAGCGGGCCGACACGGCGCTGTGCAGACTGTAGCGCCAGAATTGCGGCAAATGCAGGCCCGGCACGGCCTTGAAACCGCTGACCAGGGCCGAGCTGATGACGAGCGTGCGCACGGTCACAAAACCGAGCATCAGCACGGCGTCTTCCACCGTGCCGATGCTGCGCGAGACGTGGTAATAGGCCGAGTTGGCCAGCCGCAGCAGCTTGGCGCTCAAGGCCGGGTCCGCTCCCAGCTGGCGCGCGATGTCTTCGGTGGCGATGGCGGGGTTGTCGAAACTGCGCACCAGTTCATCGACGATCTTCGGGGCGGCAGGCAGGGCGTGGGGATGCTGGAACAGCGCTTCCAGTTGCATGGCAATCTCCTTGGCGTTCGCGCGGTACGGCGTGCACTCGTGCAACTATATGCCGATTTTTTTGTCCGCATGCAAAAAAGTTAGGGGACGGTTTTTCACCTAAAAAGGCAGGGTTTTCAGGGTATGATTTTGGCTATTACATCGAAAGGATCGCCATGCACGGTTTGCGTTTTTCCTGGTCCCGGACGCCAGTCCAGGCTGCCATCATCCTCGCCCTGGCCGGCGTCTCGCTGACCGGTTTGCCTGCCCAGGCGCATGGCCAGCAAGCGGCCGCCAGCGCCGGCGTCCCCGCTGCCGCGAAGGCCTTGCCCGGCGACGACTTCTACGATTACGTGAATGGCGACTGGCTGCGCAGCACGGAGATTCCCGCCGACCGCAGCAGCTGGGGCTCGTTCGCCATCCTCGCCAACGCCACCAACGAGCGCATCATCGGCCTTGTCGAAGGTCTGGCGGCGGCGCCACAGGCCGATGCATCGGCGCGCCAGGTCAGCGATTTTTACCGCTCCTGGATGGATGAAGCGGCTATCGAAGCGAAAGGCTGGGCGCCGATCAAGCCGCTGCTCAAGAAGATCGATGGCATACGCGACCGGGCGGGGCTGGCCCGCGCGCTGGGCGAGAGCCTGCGCGCCGACGTCGATCCGCTCAATTCCACCAATTTTTATACGGAAAACCTGTTCGGCCTGTGGGTGGCGCAAGACTTGAACGACACCACGCGCAATGTGGCCTACCTGCTGCAGGGCGGACTGGGCTTGCCCGACCGCGCGTTCTATCAGAGCGACAGCGCGCGCATGCAGGGCTTGCGCGCGGGCTACCAGGCGCATATCGCCGCCATGCTCCAGCAGGCCGGCTACCGCGATGCGCCGGCCCGCGCCGCGCGCGTGTTTGCGCTGGAACAGCAAATTGCCGCCAGTCACGCCAGCCGCGAGGATTCGGCCGATGTGGCCAAGGGCAACAACGCCTGGCGCGCCGCCGACTTCGCCAGCAAGGCGCCGGGGCTCGACTGGAAAGTGTTCTTCCAGGCGGCAGGGCTGGGCCAGCAGACGGATTTCATCGTCTGGCATCCGACGGCCATGACGGGCAGCGCCGCCCTGGTGGCAAGCGTGCCGCTGACCACCTGGAAAGATTTCCTCGCCTTCCACGCGATCAACCATTTCAGCACCATCTTGCCGAAGGCGGCCGCCGACCAGCGCTTCGCCTTCTATGGCAGCGTCCTGAGCGGTACGCCGCAGCAGTCGCTGCGCAGCAAGCGGGCGCTGGCCGCGACGAATGCGGCCCTCAGCGACGCCGTCGGCAAGCTGTACGTGGAACGCTATTTCCCGCCTGAATCGAAAGCCCGCGTGCAAGACATGGTGACGAATATCGTCGCCGCCTTCTCGCGCCGCATCGACAAGCTGGACTGGATGGCGCCGGCCACCAAGGCGCAGGCGCAGGAAAAACTCAAGACCCTGTATGTGGGCGTGGGCTACCCGGAACGCTGGGAAAACTATGCGGGCTTGCGCGTGGTGCGCGGCGATGCGCTGGGCAATGTGCAGCGGGCGGAACAGTTTCATTACCGGCAGGAACTGGCCAAGCTGGGTCAGTCGCCCGACCGCAAGGCCTGGGCCATGCCGGCGCAGCTGGTCAACGCCGTCAACCTGCCGCTGCAAAATGCGCTCAATTTTCCCGCCGCCATCCTGCAGCCGCCATTCTTTGACCCGCAAGCATCCGATGCGGCCAACTATGGCGGCATCGGCGCCACCATCGGCCATGAGATCAGCCATAGCTTCGACGACCAGGGCGCCCAGTTCGACGCCCAGGGCAAGCTGCGCGACTGGTGGACGCCGGCCGACCTGGCGCATTTCCAGGCGGCATCCAAGCAATTGGTGGAACAGTTCGCGGCCTACAAACCGTTCCCCGACCTGGCCGTGAATGGCCAGCTGACCCTGAGCGAAAACCTGGCCGACCTGGCCGGCGTGGCGGCCGCGCATGACGCGTTCACCCTGTCGCAGCAGGGCAAGCCGGCGCAGCCCGCGGCGGACCGCGAATTCTTCATCGGCTATGGCGTCAGCTGGCGCAGCAAGGCGCGCGAAGCGGCGGCGCGCCAGCAAATCCTCACGGATGGCCATGCGCCGGCGCAATACCGCGCCGCCACCGTGCGCAACCTCGACGCCTGGTATCCGGCCTTCGACGTCCAGCCGGGGCAGCAGCTGTACCTGGCACCGGAACAGCGCGTGCGCGTCTGGTAGTCATTGACGGTGCCGGACGCGCAGCGCGCCGGCACCGTAAAATGGCGTGATTACAGATTGGAGCGCCATGAAGCCAACCCCGCAAGATCCCATCCACGCCATCACGGGCCGCACCCTGGCCCATTACGACGCCAGCGCCGAGCAGTTTTTCGAAGGCACGCGCGACCACGACGTCAGCCAGAATATCGGCGCGCTGCTGAACGCCATCGGCAAGCCGGCGCCGCTGGCCATCCTCGACCTGGGCTGCGGCCCCGGCCGCGACCTGAAGGCGTTCACGGCCCTGGGCCACCACGCGACGGGCGTCGATGGCTGCCCCCGTTTCGTCGAGATGGCGCGCGCCTACAGCGGCTGCACCGTGTGGCAGCAGGATTTCGTCGACCTCGACCTGCCGGCTGCGCACTTCGACGGCGTGTTCGCCAATGCCGTGTTGTTCCACGTGCCCAGCGCCGCCTTGCCCGGCGTGCTGCGCGCTTTGTACGCGTGCCTGAAACCGGGCGGCGTGCTGTTCAGCTCGAATCCGCGCGGGCAGAACCAGGAAGGCTGGAATGGCGCGCGCTACGGCAGCTACCACGACGAAGCGAGCTGGGCCGCGTACGTGCAGGCGGCCGGTTTTACCCTCGTCGAGCAGTACTACCGTCCACCGGGCTTGCCGCGCGAACAGCAGCCGTGGCTGGCCACCGTGTGGCGCAAGCCAGCCTGATGGATGCATTTTGTATGAATTTGGGCATGTGTTAGGAACCGTACATAGTTTTTGCGGCCTCGGGCGTACTATGGATACATCGACACGCAGCAAGCAGTTGCAACAGCGTGTGAGCCGCAGTACCGGTCCTTTGGGGCTGGACAACAGATGTACCAACTACAGTGAGGATCCATCATGAACAAAGATCAAGTCGAAGGTAAACTGAAGGAAGTCGGCGGTAAAATCCAGGAAGCCGCTGGCAAAGTCGTCGGCAGCGAAGAACAGCAAGCCAAGGGCCTGGCAAACCAGGTCGAAGGCAAAGTGCAGAAGAAGGTCGGCGACGTCAAGGATGCGGTCGAGACCGTTACGCGCAAACCTTAAGCTGACGTACGCTCAATAAAAAAACCGCCGCCTGTCGCGAGACAGGCGGCGGTTTTTATTTGTGGGCGCGCTTTACTTCGCTACGCCCAGGTTTTGCTTGAAGAACAGCTCGATTTTCTTGTACACGTGGCGCTGGCCCGCGCGCGACGAGATGCCGTGCTTGGCGCCCGGATATGTCATCAGGTCGAACTGCACGCCGCGGTTGACCAGCGCGTCGATCAGTCGCGTGCTGTTGCTGAACAAGACGTTGTCGTCGGCCATGCCATGCACCAGCAGCAGCGGCGACTTCAGGCCGTCGAGGTGGGCGAACACGGTGCTGGCCTTGTAGCCGTCCACGTTTTCCTTCGGCATGCCGAGGAATTGCTCCGTGTAATGGGTGTCGTACAGCGACCAGTCGGTCACGGGCGCCACCGACACGCCCATGGCGATCTTGTCCGATGCCGCCGACAGCAAACGCAGGGTCATGAAACCGCCGTAGCTCCAGCCGAACACGCCGATGCGTTTAGGATCGACGAAGCTTTGCTTGCCCAGCCAGGCTATGCCCACCAGCTGGTCGGCCACTTCGGCCGCGCCCAGGTTGTGATAGATGGCGTCCGTGAAGGCGCGCTCGCGGCGCGACGAGCCCCGGTTATCGAGGCGGAAGACGACAAAACCCTGCTGCGCCATGTACTGGTCGAAGTTGTTGCCCCAGCGGCGCGCCACGTGCTGCGAGTGCGGGCCGCCGTACGTCGACAGGTAGACGGGATAGCGCTTGCCCGCGTCGAAGTTCGACGGTTTCACCAGCGAGTAGTGCAAGGTCTGGCCATCGTTGGCCTTCAGGGTGCCGTACTCCGTCGGCAGGTGGTCGGCCTTGTACTTGAAGTAGGGATGGCTGGCGTTGAGCGCATTTTCTTCCAGCCAGCCCACCATGGCGCCGTCCGGGCGGCGGATGCTCACTTGCGGCGGCGTGGCCGGGTCGGAATACGTGTCGACGAAGACTTCGCCATTGCGCGAGAACGTCGTGTCGTGCCAGCCATCCGCTTTCGTCACGCGCTGCGGCTTGTCGGCCGTGCTGCCGTCGAGGGCCAGGGCGTAGGTCTGCTTGTCGATCACGGCGTCGCGGTTCGACGACACGAACACTTTACCGGTTTTCTGGTTCACGGCCAGCACGCTGTCGATGCCCCACTCGCCGGACGTGACGGGGTGCAGCAGCTTGCCGCTCATGTCGTACAGGTACAGATGGTTGCGGCCCGTGCGCTCGGACGACCACAGGAAGGTGCCGTTCGACAGGAAGCGCAGGTCGTCATGGATGCTGACCCAGGTCTTGGACGTTTCCGTCAGCAAGGTGCGCTGCGCCAGGGTGGCCGCGTCGACGGCGACCAGGTCGAGCGTCTTCTGGTCGCGCGACTGGCGCTGGTAGACGAGCGACTTGCTGTCCGCGCTCCAGTCGGCGCGCACCAGGTAGATGTCCGG
Source organism: Janthinobacterium goodfellowi (assembly GCF_051380695.1). Lineage (NCBI taxonomy): Bacteria > Pseudomonadati > Pseudomonadota > Betaproteobacteria > Burkholderiales > Oxalobacteraceae > Janthinobacterium > Janthinobacterium goodfellowi. The sequence goes on from NZ_JBNYXN010000004.1 coordinate 363,215, forward strand.
GTTCGTGCCCAGGTCCACCTGGCGCTGCGCGCCCGTTTCCGGCGAGACGATCAGCAGTTGCACCAGCACGTTCGGGTCGCCCGCGGCCGGGTAGCGCTGTTCCACGACATCGGTGCGGTCGGCGAAGATTTCAAAGCGGCGCACGACGGGCACGGGCGCTTCGTCATAGCGTTTATAGGCGATGGCGGAATCGTCGGGTGCCCAGTAGTAGCCGGTGCGCTGGCCCATTTCTTCCTGCGCCACGAATTCGGCTTCGCCGTTGCGGATCGTGCCCTTGCCGTCGGTGGTCAGCTGGCGTTCCTTGTCCGTCTTGAGGTCGATCACATGGATGTTCTGGTCGCGCACGAACGATACGTAGCGGCCTTTCGGCGAGATTTTCGGATCGAGCACATTGCCCTTGGCGACCAGGCGTGCCTTGTCCGGGTGGGCTGCATCGACCAGGTACAGATTGCCCGCCAGCGGCACCAGCAGCTGCTTGCCGTCCGGCGACCAGCTGTAGCTGAGAATGCCGTTCAGGCTGGCCGTGCGCTCGCGTTCGCGGCGCGCCTGCTCTTCGGGCGAAATCGTTTCATTCGGCACCAGCGCCTTGGAGTCGACCAGGCGGTGCGTGCTCTTGTCCTTCAGCTTGAATTCCCACAGGTCGAGCTGGAACTGGTTGTCGGCGCGGCCGCGCAGGAACGTGACGCGCTCGCCGTCGGGCGAGACCTTCAGGTTGCGCACGCCGGGGCCGGCCAGCGCCGGATCGGCGTGGATGCGTTCCAGGGTCAGCTTTTCAGCCGATGCGGGAACGCTGGCCATCGCGGCCAGAAAACAAAGAATAAAACGCATGGATGTCTCGGTAGTTGGAAGAAGAAGGGCACTGCATGTACAGGCGAGCTTGAGCGTTGCCTAAGCGTAAGACGATACCAGAGCGTGCCTGTTTATGCGATAGCGCCGGCCACGGAATAAACCGTTCATGGCCGTATTTCCTTCGTCAAAAATGTCCAGCAGCCGCCCATTCCATGGCGCTTTGCCCCGTTCAGGCCAATATCGTGCCTGCGATCACGGTCAGGCATGCGCCGCCTATCCAGGCGTGGCCGGCGCGGAAAGTCACGGACACGCGGCCGTCGCGCTGCAGGCAGGTACCCTGGCGCACCGTGTAGTCGGCGCCCGCCAGCAGCTGCGCGATGCAGGCATTGGCGCTGCCCGTGACGGGGTCTTCCACCAGCGCGCCGTGTTCGCTGAGCAGCGCGCGCACTTCGTAGTCGGCCGGCCCGCCGGCGGCGTGCGGGCCATACAGCGCCAGGCCGTCGGCGCCGGCGGCGGCCAGCAATGGCGTCAGCGCGGCGATGTCGGCGCGCACGGCCAGGCAGGTGGCGGCGCTTGCCAGCGGCACGCACAGCCAGCGGATGCCCATGTCGGCGACGGTGGCGCCAGCGGTCGCCGCGCCCCCCAGCCCTGTTTGCAGCAGCGGCAGCAGATCCGGGGCCAGCGTGCGCGTGGTGCAGGGCGGCGCCTGGAATGCCAGCACGCCGCCGGCGCCGCGTTCTATCTGCACCAGGCCGACGCCGCATTCCTGCACGATGCGCGCCCCCTTGGGCTGCATGCCCGCATCGAGCAGGGCGTGCGCCGTACCTAGGGTCGGGTGGCCGGCGAACGGGAATTCCATCTCGGGCGAAAAGATCCGCACGCGGTAATCGGCTGCCGGGTCGCGCGGCGCCAGCACGAAGGTGGTTTCCGACAGGCCCGTCCAGCGCGCGATGGCCTGCATCTGCGCCGCATCGAGGCCATTCGCGTCCAGCACCACGGCCAGCGGATTGCCGAGGAACGGCACGCTGCTGAAGACATCGACTTGCCTGAAGGGGCGTTGTTGCATGGCGGCTTCCTTGTTGGCTTATCGGGCTGCGCGCAGGCGCTGCAGCGACAAACGGTTCAGATACCAGGTCAGCAGCACGGCGGCCACCGTCAAGCCCGTGACGAGGCCGATCCAGAAACCGGCGGCGGCCATCGGTTCGGCCGGCGACCAGATGAAGCCTTGCGGCGCCAGGCCCAGCACATAGCCGATCGGCAGCGAGAAGCCCCAGAAGGCCAGCAGCTGGATCAGCATCGGCTGGCGCGTCACCTTGTAGCCGCGGATGGCGCAGGAAGTGGCCACCTGCGTGGCGTCGGACAGCTGGAACAGGGCGGCGAACAGCAGCAGCTGCGCGCACAGTTCCTGCACCTGCGGGTCGGACGTGTAGGCTTGCGCAATCTGGTGGCGGAAGATGGTGATGACGGCGGCCGAGACGATGGCCGCCGTCAGCGACATGGCCACGCCCACCCACGAAATGAAGCGGGCCTTGCGCAGATTGGCTTCGCCCACGGCGTGGCCCACGCGCGTGACCAGCGCGATGCCGAAGGTGAGCGGCACCATGAAGACGACGGACGAGAAATTGAGGGCGATCTGGTGCGCCGACACCTGGATCACGCCGAAGCGCGCCACCAGCAGGCTGATGACGCCAAAGGCGCTCACCTCGGCAAAGTAGGTCACGCCGATGGGCAGGCCCAGGCGCAGCATGGGACCGATCGACGACAGTTGCGGCCATTCCCAGTGCGTGAACGGATACGTGGCGTGATAGGCGGGCGCGATCCGGATCCACGCCAGCATGGCCAGCAGCATCATCCACACGCAGCAGGTGGTGGCCACGGCGCAGCCCACGCCGCCCAGTTTCGGCATGCCCCAGTGGCCGTAGATCAGCAGGTAGTTGACGAAAATATTCAGCGCCAGCGCGGCCAGCGCGATCACCATCACGGGCTTGGTCTGGTTGATGCTGGTGCTGTAGCCGTACAGCGCGCGGTAGGCGGCGAACGGCGGCAGCGCGCAGCTGATGATGTGCACGAACAGCTTGGCCTTGGATGCCACGGCGGGTTCGAGCATCAGGTGGTCGAACACCAGCGCCGCCATGTTCGTCAGCAGGCAAGCCACCAGGCCGACGAGCAGTGCCTTCCACAGCGACTGGCGCACGATGTGCGGCACCCGGTCGTGGCGCGCGGCGCCGATTTCATGCGCCACCAGGGTATTGATCGCCATCATGATGCCGCTCACGGTGACGAGCACGATGGACCAGATGGCCGCGCCCAGCGATACGGCCGCCAGTTCCTCGGGATTCGTATGCCCCGTCATCGCCACGTCGGCCGCGCCCATGCCGACGGTGGCCAGCTGGCCGATCAGGATGGGCCAGGCCAGCTTCCACAGCGACGAGACTTCATTGCGGATGGCGGGCAGGGTGAACGAGGTAGTGTGTGGCATGGGCGGCAAGCTTGACTAAACACAAGATTCTACCGGCATTCGCCGTGCTTGTCCGACGCGGCGCCCCGGGGGCCGGCCCGGCACGGTAATCATTTGTTACAGCTAAGTGGGCCAGTCGCGGATAGACTGCGCGCTCTATTTGGCAAAAATGACCAAATAGTCAACCGCAGTACTCTGACTATGGAGCAAGACCATGCTGAAACACACCCTGAACTGCGCCCTGTTGCTGGGCGCCTCCATGACGGCCGAACTGGCCGGCGCCGGCGAACTGACCCTGTATTCGCGCGACGATTATCACGGCCGCTCGCAGACCGTGCGCGACGCCGTCGCCGACCTTGAAGACCTGCGTTTCAACGATACGACGCAGAGCATCCGCGTGCGCTCGGGCCGCTGGGAAGCGTGCGAGGACGCCGATTTCCGCGGCGCCTGCTACCTGCTCGAAACGGGCGAGTATCCGTCGCTGGACGGCCAGGCCAACAAGATCACATCGCTGCGCGAAGTACGCGGCGGCTGGGACGGCCATCGGGGCCGCGACCGTGACGGTGAGCGTGACCGGGGACGCGACTGGGACGGCCGCCGTGACCGTGACCGCGAGCGCGGCCATTTGCCGGGACGCTCGCTGGGCGGCGAACTGACCTTTTATACGCGCGACGATTTCGCCGGCCGCAGCTTGAGCGTGAGCAATGCTTCCGCCGACTTGCGCGAGCGCGACTTCAACGACACGGTGCAAAGCGTGCGCGTGCGCTCCGGTTATTGGGAAGTGTGCGAAGACGTGGGCTTCCGTGGCCGCTGCCGCACCTTGGCGCCGGGCGAGTACGCGAGCCTGGAGCGCATGAGCAACCGCATCTCGTCGGTGCGCGAAGTGCGCTGACGCGGGGCAGGTAGCAGCCAAGTGGCAATAACCGGCTCCTGCGGGGCCGGTTATTGCTTTTGGTAACAATTTATTGTGCTTTTCCCATACTTTGTTACACCGTTTTTTCTGTGGATGGCTACACTGACATCAGTTGTCATGTCGATCACTTGCTTTTGCCGCCACCGGAGACCGTCCCATGAATCGCCCGCTCGCCTTTGCTTTGCTGTGTGCCAGTTCGCTGTTTGTCCACCTCGCGGCGCAGGCCGGCGAGATCCGCCTGTACACCGACGACAATTTCAAGGGGCGCGTGGTCGTCTTGCGCGATACGACGGACGACTTGTCGCGCGTCAATTTCAATGACACCGTCTCGAGCATCCAGGTCGATTCGGGCAGCTGGGAAGTGTGCACGCATGCCGATTTCAAGGGCGATTGCAAGACGCTGGAACGGGGCGACTACCGCTCGATGCCGGGCATGAACGATAAAATTTCGTCCGTGCGCGAAGTCGGCACGGGGCAGGGGAGCGGCGGCAGCGGCGGTGGGCGCCGCGCGGCGCTGGAGCTGTTCGCCGACGGCGGCCAGCGCGGCGCGTCGGCCGGCGTGAACTCGGACCGCGACGACCTGGTCGACATCAGCTTCAACGACCGCGCCAGCAGCGCGCGCGTCGAGTACGGCTACTGGCAGCTGTGCAGCGATTCCAACTACCGTGGCAGCTGCCGCGTGTTCGGGCCTGGCCGCCATGATGATCTGGGCAGCCTGAATGGACGCGTGTCGTCGGCGCGCCTGGTCGATCCGCGCGAGGAGAACCGTCCGCAAAATAACGAGGGACTGGTGGTGCTGTACGGCCGCGCGTTCCTGAAGGGACCCGGGCTGCAGGTGAACCGCGACGTCAGCGACCTGGTGCGCCTGAACTTCAACGACCAGGCCGCCTCCATGGCCATCAACGAAGGCACCTGGGAAGTCTGCACGGATTCGCAGTTCAACGGCAGCTGCGAGCGCATGGGGCCGGGCAAGTATGAAGTGCTGAACACGACGTTCGACAAGCGTATTTCCTCGCTGCGCCGCCTGTACTGAACGCGTGATCGGGCCTTCCGCGTGGCCTTGTATTTGTTACACTAGCATCCTGGCGCAACCGCCAGGCGTATCATCACCAAAGAATGAAGAATGGAGTTAATCATGACGGGCCCTTTCAAACACGCGCTGGCATGCGCGGCGACCTTGCTGCTTTCGCTGGGGACCCATGCGGCCGCCCACGCGGGCGATATCACCTTGTTCGAAGACGTTGATCTGCGCGGCCGCGCGGTGAACCTGCGAGAAACGACGGACGATCTGTCGCGCTTTGGCTTCAACGACAAGGTATCGAGCATCCTGGTGCGTTCGGGCACCTGGGACGTGTGTACCGACGCCGGTTTCCGCGGCAATTGCCGCACCCTGGGGCCGGGCGAATACCGCTCGATGCCGGGCATGAACGACGCCATCAGCTCGGTGCGCGAATCGGGGCGCGGCGATGGCAACAATCCGGGACGCCCGGGACGCGATCCCGACCGGGGCCATGGCGGCTATGGCCGTGGCGGCGCCCTGGAAGTATATTCGGGCGCCGGCCAGAATGGCGGCTCGGCGCGCCTGAACCGCGATACGGACGATTTCGTCAATATCGGTTTCAATGACCGCACCACCAGCATCGTCGTTTATAACGGCTACTGGCAGCTGTGCAGCGATTCGAACTACAACGGCGTGTGCCGCATCTTCGGCCCCGGCCGTCACGACGACCTCGGACGCGGCCTCGATGGACGCGTCTCGTCGGCGCGCATGGTCGACGAGCGCGAGGCGCGCCGCCAGCAGCAGTACGATAATCAGTACCAGCGGCCGCAGTACGACCAGCCGCAGTATCCGCAATACCAGCAGCCGCAGTACCAGCAGCGCGGCGCCGTCCTGCTGTTCCCCGAAGCGGGCATGCGCGGCGAGCCGCTGGCGCTGGACCGCAATGCGGAAGACCTGGTGCGCTACAACTTCAACGACCGCGCCTCGTCCATCGTCGTCAACGAGGGCCAGTGGGAAGTGTGCAGCGATTCGAACTTCCATGGCCGCTGCGAAGTGATCGGGCCGGGCGAATATGGCCGCCTGAACAGCATGGAAAACCAGATTTCCTCGCTGCGCCGCGTGCGCTGATCCCGTCCTGACGTCGTGCTGACAGACCGCCTGCCGGGTTGATCCCGCCAGGCGGTTTTTACATTCGCTGCCGTGCGCTGACATTTGCTTGCCCTTTGTTACACTCGCCGCCTGCCGCCTGGTCTACACTGGCGAAAATGTCATCAGTATTGGAGTTGTCATGGTTCGATCTTTCCGGCCCGCGCTGTTGTGCGCCGCCACCTTCCTTGCCCCGCTCGCCGCATCGGCGGGCGAAATCACGCTGTTCGAGGACGCCGGCTTCCGCGGCCGTCCTGTCACCCTGCGTTCCGACACGGGCGACCTGTCGCGTATGGGATTTAATGACAAGACCTCGAGCATCATCGTGCGCTCGGGTACCTGGGAAGTGTGCAAGGACGCCAATTACCGTGGCAACTGCCGCGTGCTGCAGCCTGGCCGCTACGACAGCATGCCTGGCATGAACGACGCCGTTTCCTCCGTGCGCGAAGTGGGCCGTCCGGGCCATGGCGGCGGCGATCACCGCCCGTATCCACCGCGCCCGCCGCGTCCCGAGCCGGAGCGTCCCTATCCCGGGTATCCCGGCCACGGCGGCGGCCACCGTCCCGACGCGAATGGCGCCGTGCTGCTGTTTCCCGATGCCGGCATGCGCGGCCGGCCCGTGCGCCTGGACCGCGAAGTGCATGACTTGAGCCGCTATGGCTTCAACGACCGCGCCGAATCGATCATCGTCAATTACGGCCGCTGGGAATTCTGCGTCGATGCCAACTTCCGCGGCCGCTGCGTGGTGATGGGACCGGGCAGCTACGGCCGCCTGCACGGTGGCCTCGACCGCCGCATTTCCTCGGTGCGCCGCGTGCGCTGATGCGCCGCCGGGCGGCGTTGTATCGTGCAGACGCTGTCCGGCGCCCAATTCGTGTACTCTTCCCATGGGCAGTTCAACCATGGGGAGCAAGCACGGTGGAATACAAGGACTATTACAAGGAGCTTGGCGTCGAGAAGACGGCGTCCGAGGCCGAGATCAAGAAAGCGTACCGCAAGCTGGTGCGCAAATACCATCCCGACGTGAGCAAGGAGCCGGACGCCGACAAGCGCACCAAGGCCCTCAACGAGGCCTACGGCGTGCTGGGCGACGCGGAAAAGCGCGCCGCCTACGATGAACTGGGCCGTAACCAGGGCGCGCAGGGCCAGCCCTTCCGGCCGCCGCCGGACTGGGGTTCGGGCTACGAATCGTCGGGCACCGACGACAGCGACTTCTTTGCCGACCTGTTCGCCCATGTGGGCGGGCGCCGCCGCGCCGGCGGCAGTTTCCAGATGCAGGGCGAAGACAGCCACGCCGCCATCACCATCGACCTGCAGGACAGCTACCAGGGCGCCAGGCGCCACATCGTCATGCGCGTGCCCGAAGCGGACGCGCAAGGCCACGTGGTGACGCGCGAGCGCACCCTGGAAGTGACGATACCGAAAGGCGTCACGGAAGGGCAGCAGCTGCGCATGAAGGGGCAGGGCAATCCTGGCAGCGGCGGCGCGCCCGCCGGCGACTTGTACCTGGAAATCCGCTTCCGGCCCGACGCGCGCTACAAGGTGGAAGGGCGCGACGTGTTCGAGACGGTGCCCGTCACGCCGTGGGAAGCTGCGCTGGGCGGCGAGATCGACGTGCCCACGCCATCGGGCACGGTGTCCGTCACGGTGCCGCCCAATTCGCAGACGGGGCGCAAGCTGCGCCTGAAGGGGCGCGGCATTCCCGCCGCCCAGCCGGGCGATCTGTATCTGCTGCTGGAAGTGGTGCTGCCGCCGGCGAACGATGACAAGGCGCGCGAACTGTATGCAACCATGGCGCGCGAGATGGCTTTCAATCCGCGCCAGAAGCTGGGAGGGTAAATCATGACAAACAAGGTAATTGGCGAATTGCTCGAAGATCGTGCCCTGAGCCTGGAAGAACTGGCGCGCGCCTGCGCGGTGGAACCGGACTGGGTGGTGCAGCATGTGCAGACGGGCGTGCTGCTGCAGGACGGCCCGCCGGCGGGCCAGCTGACGGCCTGGCGCTTCACCAGCCTGGACCTGGTGCGCGCGCGCCGCCTGCACGAAATCGAATCCGTGTTCGACGCGAACGCGGACCTGGCCGCGCTGGTGGTCGATCTATCGGAAGAAGTGGCGCGCCTGCGCCGCCGCCTGCACGTGCTGGGCGTCGAGTAGCTTTTATTCGGGCTCGCCGTGGCGTGCCACGGTGAGCCTGGCAATATAAAACCGCCCATCGACGACGACCCGATGCGGGATGCCTGCCACGTCGAAGCCGGGACCGCCGTCTTCCATCCACTCCTGCGCCAGCGAGTCGAACTGCTGCGGCGTCATGCGCAGCATCTGCGCCGTGATGACGAAGCGCGCGCCTGGTTTTTGCTTGTTGACGAAGTCGTCGATGCCGGCCATGGTGTTTCCTTTTGATACTGATCAATGTATGCGCGCATGATACCCGTCCGCGCGCGCATCTAGAAGACTTGTTCCAGCAGCGGCAGCTGCTCCGCAAAGCGCTCGGTCAGCCACTTGCCCGCCTGGCCCGGCGGCGTGTCGGCGCGCTGGATCAGGTAGATCGGATAATTCTCGCCATTGTCGACGGCCAGCGGCAGATGCACCAGCCGTCCCTCCGCCAGATCCTCGCGCACCATCGCTTCGGGCATATTGCCCCAGCCCAGGCCCGCGCGCAGCAGCGCGTGTTTTGACCCCAGGTCGCCCAGGCGCCAGTTGCGCAATCCCAGCACGCCGAAATCCTGGCCTTCTGTCAGCACGCTGCGGTCGCTGAGCACCAGCTGCACGTGTTCGCGCGCCACGCCGGAGGCAATCGGGCCGGCCAGCTGCGCCAGCGCGTGGCTGGGCGCGGCCACGGGAATCAGGCGCACGTGGCCGACGGCCAGGCGCTCGAAGACGCTGGCCGTGGCCGTCATCCAGCCGCCGAGGCCGATGTGGCAGCTGCCATCCATCACCAGCTGCGCCACGGCGCCCATGGCTTCGATGCGCAGGCGCAGGGCGACGGTGGGGAGCTGCGCCTGGAACGCCTCGAGCACGCGCACCAGCACGCAGGTGGGGAACATCACGTCGACCACCACCGACACTTCCGCCTCCAGCCCGCCGGCCAGCGCCTTGGCGCGTGCGCGCATGCCGTCGACCTTCAGGGCCACGGCGCGCGCGTCGGCCAGCAGGGCCTTGCCCGCGTCCGTCAGCGTGGGCTTGCGCTTGCCGCGGTCGAGCAGCACCACATTCAGTTGTTCTTCCAGGTTGGCGATGGTGTAGCTGATCACCGACTGCGTGCGGTGCAGCTGGCGCGCCGCGTGGGCGAAACCGCCCGCGTCGATGACGGCGACGAACACGCGCAACTGGTCGAGCGAAGGCTGGCCCGGTTCTCTCATGATGATTCCCTATCTAAAAATTCGATGCTAATCATTTATATTTACATGGTTTTCTCGATGGTAGACCTGAACTATGCTGTATGCAAGGGCTGCGATACGGCCCATCCCGTCACCCGTTTTCCCAGGAGTACTTCATGAGCAAGGTCTTGTACATCAATAGCAGCGTGCGCAACAGCGGTTCCCTGTCGCGTCAATTGTCGGGCGAATTCGTCGCGAAACTGGCCGCGCAAGGCGCCAGCGTCGTCGAGCGCGACCTGTCCGCGCAACCGGTGCCGCACCTGACGGAAGAGGTGATGGGCGCCTTCTTCACGCCGGCCGAGCAGCGCAGCGCGCAGGCGGCAGCGGCGGTGCAGTTGTCCGATACCCTGGTCGATGAATTGCTGGCCGCCGACGTGCTGGTGCTGGCCGCGCCCATGTACAATTTTTCCGTGCCATCGACCCTGAAGGCGTGGATCGACCACGTGGCGCGCGCGGGCCGCACTTTCCAGTACACGGCGACGGGCCCCGTCGGCCTGGCCACGGGCAAGAAAGCATATATTTTTACGGCCAGCGGCGGCGTCTACAGCGAAGGCCCGGGCGCCGCGTATGACTACCTGAGCACCTATCTGCGCACGGCGCTGGGCTTCATCGGCATCACCGACATCGAGTTCGTGCAAGCGGAAGGCGTGGCCATGGGCGAGGATGCCGTCGCCAGCGCGATCGCCAAGGGCCGCGCGTCGATCGAGGCCCTGGCTGCCTGAGTTTGCCGCTACTAGTTCCAAAGAGGGATTGCCAATCTGCCATGGTTGACATAAGCTTGCCGGCGGCACGCCCCGTGTCAGGCCGGCGAGCCGTTCGCCATGAAAGTCCCCCATGCACAAGTTGGCAAGCGCAATACTGTTTGGCTGTTCCCTGTTTTCGGCAGGCATGGCGCTGGCGCAGACCGCGCCCGCCGCACCGCCTGCGCCGCCCCACGTGGGCCGCCACGCCTCCACGCCCGAAGATCTCCGCGCCATCGAGCAAGTCGTCGCCGACTTCCAGGCGGCCCTGATCGCCAAGGATGTCAAGCTGCTGTCGTCGCTGATGCTGCACACCAACATCCTGTTCGCCTCGCCAGCCGACGACACTTTCATCAAAACAATGCGCGACACGACGGACGTCCATTTCGACGGCGTCGCGGCGGCCGGCTATGCCGGTTTCGCCAACTTCATCAAGCGCGAACCGCAGCGCACGGAAGAAAAATTCTACAACGTCAAGATCACCCAGGACCGCCATGTGGCGTGGGTCAACTTCGACTACGAATTCCTCGTCGGCGGCAAATTGTCGAACTATGGCGTGGAAGCGTGGCAGATGGTCAAGCGCGACGGCGAATGGAAAATCCTCAGCGTCGTCTGGTCCATGCATCCCGCCGCCGAGGCAGGAAAATAGCCGCCAGCCATGCCGCGTCAGCCGCGCGGCAGCGCGCGGATTTCCACCGTACCCCCTGCGTTCAGTACGGGGTTTCCGATCAACAATTTTTTTGCATCGTCTATACTTTCAGTGGACGTGCCGCCATGCCTGGCGATCAGGCAAGCGTTCAAGTTTTTCCCTGTGCCGCGTAATAAAAAGCAGATAAGTAAGTGAGTATCCTGAGCAATCGCGAGCGCATGGTTTTCCCCCTTTTACCGCGTCAGTCCGTAGAGACAAGCTGTCCGGCCATGTCATTTTTGGAGCGCACATCGTGCCGATAAAGTATGTTGATTTTTATGAGGTGAATTACACGGCAGAGCGCTTGCGGGGCTGCAAGCTATGGGGCGCCTACGTCGCCATCTATGCCCCTTCGCCCAACCCCATGCACCGGGTGAATCTGGTGAAAAAGCGCCGGGTGTCGGCCGACCACCAGTTTACGACGGAAGCGGAGGCCGTGGCGGAAGCGGGCGAGGCGGCCGTCAAACTGGTCGAGCGGCGCCAGCGCCGCTATGTCTTCCACCCCTGATGCCACTGCGCCGCATCCCGCAGCGCGCGCCAGGGCAGGATGTGCACGCGGCCCGAATGCACGGCTTCCAGTTCCACGTGCGTGGCCGGTTCATCCGGCGTGGCAGGGGCGCACAGCTTGATGACGAGAAAATGTTTTTCCTTGTTGACGGGCGCGACGGCGGTCCATTTGCTGTTGAGTAACTTGTTCGGGCGCAAGTTATTGCGATTGACAAGGTGCATGGCGGTCTCCGGATTGGCGTGATGGCGATGTTGCCATTATCATGCAACTTCCTGCCACGCACGAGGATCGCCATGAAACGCCAGCTGCACCTGCTCGTCATCGACCCGCAAAACGATTTTTGCGACTTGCCCGCTACCTGGCTGCCGCCCGATGCGGCACCGGCCTTGGCCGTGCCCGGCGCCCACGCCGACATGCTGCGCGTGGCGCAGCTGATCCGTGAAGGGGGCGGCGGTTTGACGCAGATCAGCGTGACGCTCGACGCCCACCACCGCTACGACATCGCCCACCCCGCCTTCTGGCGCACGGGCGAGGGCGGTCCCGTCGCCCCATTTACGCAGATCAGCGCCCGGCAAGTGCGCGACCGCCTGTTCCTGCCCGCCGCCAGCGGCGCCTTGCCGCGCGCGCTGGCCTACCTCGACGCCTTGCAGCAGGCGGGACGCTACCAGCTGATGGTGTGGCCCGTGCATTGCGAGATCGGCAGCTGGGGCCAGAATATCCACGCGGCCGTGCGCGCCGCCTACAACGCCTGGGAAGTGGCCAACTTGCAAGTGGTGGCCAAGCTGAGCAAGGGTTCCAATCCGTGGACCGAGCATTACTCGGCCGTCATGGCGGAAGTGCCCGATGCGCAGGATGCGGCCACCCAGCTCAACCGTGCTTTCCTCGACACCTTGCTGCCGGCGCAGCAGATTTATGTCACCGGCGAGGCGGGCAGTCATTGCGTGAAGGCCAGCACCGAGCACATCGCCGATTACCTTGAAGCGCAGCAAGGCAAGGCGGCCCTGTCGCGCCTGGTCTTGCTGACCGACTGCATGAGTCCCGTCACGGGCTTTGCGGCGCAGCAGCGCGACTTCCTTGCCGCCATGCATGAGCGCGGCGCGCGGCTGGCCACGTCCACCGAGGTCGTGCCTGAATTGCTGGCCAACGCAGGCGATTGATGCTTTCTGCAAGCGAACCCTGCTGAAATGCTTGCGGTGGCGTACTATTCTGGCTTCAGGAAGTTGGAGAAAACACACATGACCCCGATAGTGCGCAGTTTGCTGGAAACCGATCTGTATAAATTTACAATGTGGCAAGCCTTGCTGCACGGTCATCCGAATACCCATACCGAATACGAATTTGTCTGCCGCAACGCCACCGCCTTTCCCCTGGCCGAACTGAAGGGCGAGCTGGAAGAACAGCTCGACCACCTGTGCTCGATGTCGTTTGCCGACGACGAGCTGGCCTATTTGCGCACCTTGCGCTTCATGAAGAGCGATTTCGTCGATTTTTTGACGGTGTTCCGCTTCCAGCGCAAGTTCATCGACGTCAGCACGGACGGCGACACCCTGGTCGTGCATGCGGCCGGGCCGCAGGTGCACGTGATGGGTTTCGAGATTTTCGTGCTGTACATTATCAACGAACTGTATTTCCGCCGTTTCGACCTCGATGCGGCCATGCGCGAAGGGCGTCACCGCCTGGGCTTGAAAGTGGCGGCCGTCAAGGAATTCGGCAAGCTGCCACGGCGCAAGCATCCATTTGAATTTTCCGACTTCGGCGTGCGCCGGCGTTTTTCCGGCGCCTGGCATGACGAGGTGGTGCAACGGCTGGCGCGCGAAGTGCCCGAATATTTCAAGGGCACGTCGAATGTCTACCTGGCGAAAAAGCTTGGCATCGTGCCGATCGGCACCATGGCGCATGAATACTTTTATCAAAGATGGAACTGTTCACCAAAAACGCGGTTACGGGCGAAAAACGTTGAAGTGCCAAGGGGTATGCGCACTGTTATGCGTGCTGTCGAGACGACTGTTCATTTGCACTAACCACACCTAAAAGAAAGTTTTGTTCATGAACAGTCCTACCTTTGTTCCTGTTGTTTCGTCTTTACTTGAGAACGACCTTTACAAATTTACGATGTGGCAGGCGCTATTGCACAGCCATCCTGCTGCACATGCGGAGTATGAGTTCACCTGTCGTAACAAGCCTCAGTACCCGTTGTCGGAGCTTGCCGATGAGCTTAACTTCCAATTGGACCACCTCTGTACGCTTCGCTTTGGTGAGGATGAGTTGGACTACTTGCGCGGTCTCCGCTTCATCAAGCCTGACTTCGTTGACTTCCTTTCTCTGTTCCATTTACAGCGCAAGTTTATTACTGTTAGTACGGAAGGCGAGCATCTTCGGGTACATGTTGTTGGCCCGATGGTGCACACGATGCCCTTCGAGATATTCGTTCTGCAGATAGTTAATGAGATTTACTTCCGCCGGTTCGACAACGCGCAGTTGATGGAGGAGGGCGTAACACGCCTGCTTCGTAAGGTTGACCTCATCAAGAAGCGCGTGAAGGAACTAGCGACTAATCGCCCGCACCCATTCGAGTTCTTTGATTTTGGTTTGCGTCGTAGGTTCTCGGCCAAAATGCAAGATGTGGTTGTAGCGACGCTTGCACACGAGCTACCCGAACATTTCAAGGGGACTTCCAACGTTCACCTTGCACGCAAATACAATCTCGTCCCGATTGGGACGCATGCGCACGAATGGTTCGGTCTGTTCCAGGCGCAGGAGACCGTTAGGCTTCGCAACTTCCAAAGGGCCGCGCTTCAGGCTTGGGTTGACGAGTACCGCGGTGACCTTGGCACGGCTTTGACGGACATGATTGGTATGGATGCGTTTTTGAGCGACTTCGACCTATATTTTGCGAAACTGTTTGACTCTCTTCGTCACGACAGTGGTGACCCTGTGGCCTGGGGTGAGAAGGCTCTAGCGCACTATGCGAAGCTGAAAATCGACGCAAACACAAAACGACTTGTGTTCTCCGACGGTCTGGACGTAGACAGGGCATTCGAACTATACGACCACTTTGTCGACAGGACGATGACGGGCTTTGGTATTGGAACGAACCTGACAAACGATATGGGAGTTCCTGCTCTCAGTATTGTGATGAAGCTAGTGGGTTGCAATGGTCAGCCAGTCTGCAAAATATCTGACAATCCGGAGAAGACTAGTTGCAGCGACCCGACGTTCGTTGCTTACCTTCGCCAGATTTTCGATAAGCCGGCTTGACCCGGTTCCGCTGGTCTAGGTGTCCTGCGTAATGGCGCGGTCTACCTGGCCAAGGATGGGCCTCGAATGGCTAACGGAAGGCTTCAGGCCAGCCAGTTTTGTACATCCATTGCTTACGTTCGCGCTAGTTTAACGTTGTAGCTTTTGGATTTTCGAAAGCAACTCTCGGCCATTATTAATGAGGATATCACTGGCAGTCGAGGTCTGCATTCCCCAAATGCCTGCCATCGCGCTCGAGATATTAGATGCTTCCCAAGGCATAACCGTCTTTCCGTCGGTCTTCGCGAACGGACCGTCACTCTCTGCCACGATACGGTCTCTAGGAATGGCGGCCGCAATTTTACGACCGTTCGCAGTATTGAGCATTGCAGGTCCAACGCTAAACCAGCAACCTAGATTGTCTGCCCGGCGAAGTAGCATTACCGAGTCGGTAAACCAGTGCAGCACAGCCGTACCAAACCCAGGGAATTGCTCAAGAGTGTCAAGAACCTCTTTTGCGGCGGCTCGCGAATGAATACTAAGTACTCGACCGCCGAGCGACGCCGAGCGCTCTACAATTGCAGTAAAGATTCGCTTTTGCAGGTCGAAGCTGTGTCGGTATCTGGCAGAGCCGTCGAGGCCAACTTCACCTACTGCCGGTGAGTCGGCTATTTGGACAAGCAACAGTTCAAGCTCAGCAGCCTTCTGGTCCGCTACCTCAGGGTGTAGGCCGGGGGATACAGTAATTGATTTTGTCTGGGGCAGGACCTTTGACGTTGCCACGTAAGCACGAGGACTCGTTGTAACCAGCCAGACAAAATCCATCTGTTGCTGAGCCTTTGCGTACACACTTCGGGCGTCTGGATATAAGTCCAAGTGGCAATGGAAGTCCATCATAGCAAGCCGTCTCTTGTGAGAAGCGTGGCCAGCTCACCCAATCCACTTTCAAGCATTCGTCGATAGTTAGGACGCTCAGTTGAGGATGCGAACGACAGCGTTGCGCCAAGTAGCTTGTCCAGTCCGCCGCGCCGTGCGGCGAGAACCGCTACTGCGACGGCCATTGGGTCATCAGCGCTCGATTTGCCGGCACTTGCTACGTTGGTGAAGCGATACGTCGTTTTATCAGACGCAGGGTCCCATCGTAGAAACGCAGCTTTCCTGACCATGCAAGGGACGCAGCGGCCGCAGTGAGTACGGTTGTAAGTCCTGAAGCGCCCACAACTGGTGGTGTCAGATGCATACTGCTTCAAAATTTTTTGGTCTGCGCATTCTGCCAGCATTTCGCCTTTCGTCTTGAACTGATAGGGCATGACCAGGCGCACATCCACTCCAATTAATGGAAGCACTTCCTGCAGTTGCTGCATGAACAGTGGATGTGTTGTTCTGGTGCTCAAGCTCGCCATTCTTCCCGGTAGCAACGGCGGATTGACGCTGATGAATCCGTTTTCCGGGACAATAATTTCTGGCTTTTTGACCGTAAGCAAGGAAGCTGAAAGTACGGCTAAGCCATAAAACGCCATTGACCGGCCGCGGGTCGATGGCTCACGACGTCCTTTGAAGTCAATCTTATGGCTCCACTGCTGATGCCAAGTGCCACCTCCTAGCATAGCCGCGTAGTTCCGTTGTCGCTCTGAATCCTCATGAGCGAGCTGGGAGACGAAGATAGGGCTCTTACCTTGAGTTTTCGCGTCGATGCCACCTACTAGGCTGTCCAAGCCGCCAGATAGAAGAGCAACACAGTCGCGGTCACAAAGTACGCGCTTGCCTGCTGGGGGAGGTGGGCCACCGTTAGTAAAGCTGAGCGTCCAATAATCGCCGGTTAAGGTCTTCAACATCTCCTCAAGACGCGCGGCCTCGTGGTTCCAGGCTGTGGGGTCGTTAAGCGTTATTTTCAGTTCTATTTGACGCGTCCAGCCATCGGCCGAGTCCTTGCGTATGACGGCAAAGTCGGCTGCACAAACGGCAAACGCAAACAACACAAAGTCCCAAGTTGAGACGGAAGGCGCAAAGCCTGCAGCCTCTAGTTGACGTATCCATCCGTTACCGATACCGCCAACATTGGGGTTCTTACTGCGTTCGAAAAAAGTGAACGCCTTGACGCCTTCGGGAATTGAGGCTGGCAATATTGTAAGCGAGGAGCAGAGGACTTTCATTGAGCACCGAAGATATCAAGAGCGTTACGGAGGGCTGAGGCCGAGATATCACGGACAGAGCGCGGCTTGCGAGAGGTGCGCACCTTTTTCATTGCATCTCTTACGACGACGAGGATGTAGTCTTGGACTTGGGCGAGCCTGTCTTGCACAACCTCTGCTGAGAATTTGAGTTTCTCAAAAACCCGTCCTAGTTCCAGTTGTACTCGGTTATACACGTCAAAGGCGAGGGTGTACCCCATTAGTGCTGAGATTTGCTCATTTGTGAGGGCAAAGATATCGGTAGTTGGGTCGACTTCATAAAGATGGATAATCGCCTGATTCATTGCATGTTTGGCCGATTCTTCGTCAACGCTCCCGCCGGCTGGAATAATCTGGTTGATAACCTCGAGCGCAGCGTCTTGGGCCGATAGTCCGCGAGCACGAGCAGAATTGACCCAATCATTGATTGTA
This sequence comes from Janthinobacterium goodfellowi, assembly GCF_051380695.1. NCBI lineage: Bacteria > Pseudomonadati > Pseudomonadota > Betaproteobacteria > Burkholderiales > Oxalobacteraceae > Janthinobacterium > Janthinobacterium goodfellowi. The sequence continues at coordinate 380,674 of NZ_JBNYXN010000004.1, forward strand.
GGGTCGGTTCCTTCGCGTACTTGAGTGAAGAACCCTCCCAGTGCAGCTGCAGCTCGCGAACTCATTCGCATCCGACTTACCGCTTTCGCGGGGCCGCCAAGACCTTTTCTTACAAAGCTTCCCATAGCACGCGCGGCGTCGCGGCCGTCGCCAGAACGCATAAACCGACCCATGTGCGTTCGTGCTTCCTTGTACCTGCCGCTGGGAGCCGTATCGCTACCAGAGTCCGAGTCGGCAGCACGCGGCGCAGCGGCGTCATCCGTGGAGGAGTCTGCCGAATCACTGCCGGCACCGTCTTCACTGCCGGCGTCGCCGACTTCATCCCCATCCCCTGATGGTGGAAGCTCGGTGTCAGAGTGACTATCATCAACTCCCTCTCCTGCCCCGTCAAGCCAAGGTGGGTCAAACGGACTGCCGGCGCCAGCCCCCGCGCTGGAGGTAGATGTACCCATTAGTTCTGCTCCTGTTGGATGACCTTCTTAATGTTCGGTGGGGTATTCGAGTCCGCTAACCATTTACTTAGAGACTCAGTAGCCCAACTGGACGATTTAAGGTGAAACACCAAGCCTGGCGTCAGCTGTGCAGTCGGTGCTTCCGCTAAGAGCGCGGCTGCGCGAGGGCCGGCGGAAGGGAAGATGCGACATACTTCGGTAAGGATGAACAGCTCCTCGGCCTTCTGCCATTTACGGCTTGGTCGCTTCTGTTCCCATGCTCGGGACATCGCCAGCGCCGCTTGCCGCTCTCCAGCAGTACGGATTTTATCGTCCAAGGCTTCGCTCTGGGCGCGAGCTGCGACGAGACTGTCTCGGAGTAGTTTGCCTTCCGCACTAAGGTCGTCGCTCCCGTAATCTCGTACAGTGCTGTCGCGGCTGAGGTGGAGTAGCCCGCGCAAGTCGTAATCACCCAAGGGTGGTGCAAGTTGTAGCCACTCTCTGACAAATGCTTTGTCTCCGAATGGCGGCGGCAGACGGCTTTCTGCATTCTTGGCTTCGTCTTCAGCTTTTTTCAAAAGCGCAACTTGGCCATCGTTTACGGACGATACCATTTCGCCGATAGCGTCGGCCAGCTCACCCTCGCATCGCTCAAGCAGGTGCCATTTGGCTAACACAGAGACGTCGACGTCGATGCCCTGCGGCGTTGCGAGTGCTTTACGTAAGAAGATAGTGTTGAGGAACCGCTTGATGAGGCGGGGATTTGACTGCACAGCACCTGAACTCAGTAACAACGGCGCAAGACGTTCAGACAGGCCCATCAGGGCGGTTAGCTCAGCGTTGCCGCTCGGGGCGAGGCTTTCGAGAAAGACTAGGTCAACATTTTTATTTTTCCATGTTTCGCGTAACCGTTCTTCAACGAGCTGCTTTGCTTGGTTGAAAGCGTCGACGTGCAGTTTCCCTTCACGACGCGCACGTTCCAGAAACAGCAGAGCGATGTACGCCTTCGTCTCGTTGGCACCGAGGCGAGGCACCCGTAGTGGAATTTGGATGAGCTTATCAAAGTAACTTGTTGCCATGTCATCGCTAATCCCAGTGCCGGCAAAGTGGACACGGACGGCTCCGCGTACGAATGTGTCGTCAGCGGCGAGAACGAAGGCGCTGCGGCGGAGGAATAGCAGCAAACGGATTGCCTCAAGCGTCGCGATGGTCGTCGTAGGTAGGCAGCGGTCCAAGTCGTCGACAAAGACAATGAGCGTGATGTCCAGTTCTTTGAGCAGTTCTTCGAGCGACGTCCGCAGCGCTTGAATTTCGTGAGGCAGAGACACAGGCTTGGCGTCGTTAAGTAAACCTTTTGCTGATGCTGGAAGTTCCTTCCCTGCTGAGAGTCCTTCAGCGACGGACTCGTTTCCGACAGCATTGACGAGGGCAGATATGGATTTACCTATCAAGCCAACTGGGACCCCAGTTATTAAGGTCGCTGCCACTTCGCCACCGAGTTGAGCAAGCCGCAGCAGGTTGATGCGTTTGAGGAACCCTTCAGCTTTCTTTTGTAACGTCTCAGAAGACTTTGCCTGCTTCAGCACGGCGTCCCCTACAATCTGGAGTAGGGCCGTCTTGGCGTCCTCAAAACCCTGGTAGAGCCACGGGTTAAAGGTCACGACAACGTACTTTGCTCGGTCAGCTTCGAACTCCGTTTCAATCATGCGGACCAATGACGATTTTCCGACCCCCCATCCGCCAGAGATACCTATTGAGACAGGCTCATCACCAGCGTTGCGGATGAGCTCCGCGCAGGCCTTGGCGACGATTCGAAAGTTTACGTAGTCAACACTAGTTTCGTTGTCATGCCACATTCACAATTCCCTTGTACAAATTAAGGTTATGGCCTTTGCCAATTTGATGGACTAACTGCCGTTCAATAAGACTTACTCTGCCGGCCACAGGAATTAGTCTAAAAGGCAATAAAGCCATTACCATAACATCAACGTAGGGTTATCGGTAGACAACTTTACTTACCCAGCGCCACGATGGGCTACAAGAAATACGGTCGGATGCGTGCGGCCCTTACAGCCGTAGTCATTTCGTATCGACCGCGCAGCGTACTACGCGATGTCGGAAAGGCCTTGGGCGTTGACCTCTCGGTCGTCGATAAGGTCGCGAAGGCCTCCCACGGTTGGGGTGGGAAATCGGACCTTCAAGAGCGCCTGGTCTCATGCGGCTTCGACCCAAACTCATCCATCGCTGAGAAGTGGGCGGAGCTGGCCGACAGGTTCCATCGACCCGGCGAGGAAAAGCGTTCGTTAGTCATTGTCCCAACTCGCGATTACGACGAGTGGCTTGGTTGCAAAGACCCAGAACGCGCGAGGACATATCTTCAGCCGTATCCGGCCGACCTGATGTGTGGAGAGCCGGCACCGAAGATACCTGTTGTCCAGCAGCGCGAACTTTTTTGAGCTGAACGTTCTCGCCAAAAGTGGTGAAACAAGTAGGTCCTAGTGCAATATCGAGGTAGCGCAATAAAAAGAGGTATTAACAAGCATATTTCATCGAAAAGTTGAATGGTGATTGCAACTTAGCATTCTAAGGAGTTCACTACTGCTTCCGGTCGCGAATCTTCATCGCCTGGGCCTTGTCTTCCTGCCATAATTGCGTGGTTGCCAGCTTATGGCGAGGACAAAAGTCACCCGCTCAAGCTGGCAATGTGTATGCGCAACAGCCACTGCTATGCTATCTCCGGCTGCGCTAACTCCTTGCGGTAGACTTTGTGAATGCGTAAGGTCGCCGCAGATTTTCCTGGAACTCGGAGAACGACTTCGTCCCCTTCAGTGGAGCCCAGCAAAACTTGAGCCAAAGGCGTTCCTTCCCCTATCAAACCTTGATTCAAGTCTGTCAGCAAGGTCGTTATCTGGACTGAAAGATGCATCTCTGGGCTCTCGATATTGAAGTACGTTACGAGGTCGCCCACACGCACTTCAATTTCGTCATCGGCAGTTTCGAGAACCATCTGGGAGACTTCTAAACTAGTCGTTGGTGCCACATCCAATACTTGCGACCCAGCCTCTTCATAGTCTTCTTCTACTTCATCGTAGCTCTCGCCGACGGGAAGTGGAACGGAGCGAAGTTCCTCAAGGAAGCTAAAGAGGCGCTCGGCTTCCAATTGTGGATTACGGAACCAGTCTGTCGACCAAATACGCCAGATGCGACCACGCCATCCCAATCCCTCGAGAATTTCTTGTCGAATCCGGTCTCGGTCGCGTACGGTTACACCGGAGTGATAGCTAGCGCCGTCACATTCGATGGCCGCCAGGAAGACGGACTTGTAGTCTGGATGCCGCACAGCGATGTCGATTCTAAAGCCGGCGACACCCAACTGAGGAACTACTTCGTAGCCTTTACCTTTCAACAAATCGAGTATTGCCACCTCAAAATCGCTATCTGGAGGCAGGTCTGTTTCTTCATTCTGTGTGAGCACGTTATCCCGTGCGAAGAGAAGATAGTTACGTAAAGCCTTCGTACCTTCGGGAGTGCTTTTATCGACTACGATGTCTTCAGGGCGCATTGAGCTAAAAACTACGACCGATTTTTTCGCACGAGTGAAAAGCACGTTAAGCCTGCGCCATCCTCCGCCCCTACTAATAGGACCGAAATTCTGTCGAACCACGCCCGCAGTCGCTGGGCGGCCAAAAGTGGTGGAAATTATGATGCAGTCACGCTCATCACCCTGAACGTTCTCGAGATTTTTCACGAACAGTTCCATGCCATGCGATTTCCAATGCATCTTGAAATCGTCAGCACCGCTCACTGTTTTCAGGCGTTCTTCAAGCATCTCTGAAATGAGTTCCCGTTGCTTCACATTCAGGGTCACTACGCCGAGCGAAATGCCTGGTCGGGTCTGAATGTGAGAGGCGACAGCTTCGACGACTTGGCGCGCTTCTATTACATTCATCTGGCCTTCGTATATCCCGTTCTTCACGTAGTGGTAACGCAGTCCAAGCTCTTTGCTTTTTCCGAATGGAGACGGGAAGACGACTAAGTTGCCGCGGTAAAAGTTCTGGTTCGAAAACGCTATGAGCGACTCGTGCTGGGAGCGGTAGTGCCAACGTAGGGTGCGAACCGGGTGAAAGTGGCTGATGCAAACGTCGAGTATGCTTTCCGCATCTACTGCGGCTGCACCCTTACCGCTATCGCCATCATCATCTGGCGCAGCCATACGTGCGAAGAATGACGTTGGAGGAAGCTGTTTCGGGTCCCCTACGACGACAAGTTGCGAGCCACGTGCAATCGCACCCAGGGCTTGTTCCGGTTTCAATTGCGACGCTTCGTCCATGATAACGATGTCAAAGTGCAGTCGACCCGGCTGAAGGAATTGAGCCACTGCCTGTGGTCCCATCATGAAGCAGGGCTTTAACGACTGAATAGCTCTGCCCGAGCGGCTCAGTAGTTTCCTTAACGGCACGCGGGGCCGCTGTTGCGGAATCAGATGCTCGAGAAGCCTCAGTTCGGTCTTGTCATCAACCCGGACTCCGGAGGTACCTTGTGGTGGCGTGCTAGCCCGCATGCAATCACGCGCCACCTGCGCACCACGCATTTTGATGACCTCGCGGTCCAGCGAAACGAAGTCTTTGCGTACCGATGAATGGCGCGTTCCACTGAATGTTCGCAGGTCCTTGTTCTGACGGAAGAGCTGTTCAGCTATCGATGCGTAAAAACGGAAAGCAAAGCCACTCGTTAATCGCTTTGCAGAGAGCCTACCCGTCTCAACTAGGGAGAGATAGTCCATCAGGCCGGCGTGTTGGCATGCCTTGCGCGCCTGCACGTACTGCGCCCAGGGGAGCAGGCTTGAATAATTCTGCACAGCCGATGCCGTACGTTCGAAAAGGCCGCTCGCGAACTCGGTGATGTCATCTGCGTCGCTGCCAGCCCATTGCGTAGTGTTTACCTCACCAAATTCTCTCAAGGATTGTTCGAACTCGACCAGGTCCTGCCAACCCTTATTGATTGCGATGATTGACTCTTCAATCGCAGCATAGTTTGCGACGGAGTTGGCCGATAGCAGTAACTGCTCGATTGAAACAGGTAGGCGTGCTGCGAGCAGAAGTGTCCCGTAGGTATGGGCAGCGAAGGCAGTCGCTAAGTTAGTGTCTCGGCCTCGATAGGATGTGCCGAAAATTTCTCGTCCCCGCGTGTGGAACGCAAGAGAGCGCTCGACTTCGGGAACTTTCGAAGCATCTGCGATTGCGACGACGCCATCCCTGAGCGTAGCATTTGGCCTGACCCATTTCGTCATAAACGCAATCGCTGAATCAAACATCTCAGCGAATTCATGATACTCGCACAGTCGTTCATCCCAATTGGCAAGGTCGATGCGGGCGCAAACCTCGGGCGCTGCCGAATGTGTCGATGCTGCCAATGCCGCCAACGAATTCAACGCGGTGAGTGCTGCGTGAAGATTGCTCGTCGCGTTGGTCAATTCGACTATATCGGGGCGTGCGATTCTAAGAAGGTCAAGGGACGCGTCGGTTATGCGGCTGTCCGCAAATTTCTCGCTAGATTTTACCAACCAAGTAGCGACAGAGATTAGGTCTTGGAACGGAGTTGCTTCGCCATCGAAGGCGGCACCGGCAACGCTTTTGAGCTTCTCATCATTTTTCCAAGCCTGGTGTCGCTTCGCATATTTCCGAATAGACTCAAGTTCAGCAAGCCTCTGGTCGGAGGAGAGCTTGATGGTTTTGTTGCGTGCAAGTCGCTTGTGCAAGCTTATAGCCTTCCGCCAACCACCTTGGAATATTCGATACCAAGCGCTGCCTTCACGCAGTGTCGCGATTGCCTCTGTCAGTTCGCCTTCGGAAGGTATCGAGTCCATGTAGAGAGACTCTTCAAGCTTGCCGAATGATGATTGAATGGATTTGAGCTCCTCAGCCATGCGCTTGAGTGTTTCGAGCGATGTCGGATGCATAAGGTACTCGCTTCGAAGGTGCAACAGTCCCACAGGTGCATCTTCCAAGACCGAGCGCATTATTAGAAGCTTGTTGACGTCCTCAGCAGAACCTTCAAATGATATGCGGAAAAGTGCCGCAATACGCTCCAAATCCCGGAGCGCCAATCGACCGGCTTCAACTGCCGGCCGAAACTTATCGAGCATTTGTTCAAACTGCTCACGTGTTCGCTCGTCAAGCTTTGTGACAGTTGCAAGCCTGAGGATTTCCTCACCTTGCGCGAGGTCCTCGATGGACGGGGCTGAGTTTGGAATCAGCGTACGGTCGCGGCTACGCTCCAGTGCGGATAGCAGCTCCTGAGCAGCAGCCAGTTCCTTGAGGACCGCAACGGACTTCCTCCCTTGTTCGTCTTCCGGTGGAAAGAGCGAAGGAAGTAGCTGGAAGTCCACTTCCTCGGGCTCCGCCGGCGCCAAATCTGTCAGTACTGAAATCAGCTTTGACGCGGTAGCATTGTCCAACTGGACTTCGTCTGTGCCCAATATCTTTAGCGCACGCTCTAAACCGTTTTGGAAGTCCTGGAAGCGAACTCGATAAGTCGTAAGTATTTGCTGTATTGGAATAGCATCGTGCGGCGTCAGCTCTGTTGGGAAAAATCCCCAGAACGGATGCGACTCATCGAATTTTTCGATTGCTTCAAACTGTTGAACCGTGTATTTCAGACTATCGTGAATACCCAAGAACGCAGCTGAGGTCGTCACCGCAGCAGGTAAATATTCAAGAGTTTCTAACGCGATGGACTCATCCCCGCATCGCGCGCGATTGAGCTCAGCTCTCCACATAACCTGATGCAGCGTCAACCCAAGCGCATTGCCGTCGGTGTTCCGCATGATTTCCATGTGGGAGCGCAGCTCGTCCTTCTTTTCCTGTAGCTGACTCATCAGCGCAGGTAGTTCTCCGAGCCGCGGCACAGTCATTTCCAGGCGGTGCTTTAAGTCCTCCAGCACGCGCTTTTTATTCGTCTTATTGCTATGCAGCTCGAGCACAAAATCTTCCAGGCCAGCCTGTTCTAGTCTGGACTTAACGACCTCAAGGGCAGCCAACTTTTCAGCAACGAAAAGTACCGTCTTGCCGGCTTGCATTGCGGCCGCAACGATATTGGTAATGGTCTGGGACTTGCCGGTTCCAGGCGGGCCTTCAATTACTCGATTCTTGCCTTCAAGGACATCAATCAATGCACTGTGCTGGGAGCTATCCGCGTCGTAAATTAGCGGTACGTCGCCGCGTGGGTGGGCATCAATGTCGTACTCGCCGGCGTATGCTGGCTCTCCGATTGACGAATGGCTTCCCTCGAATACCTGACGAATCAAAGGGTGGTCAAGCAAAGCAGAATTTCCTGATGCGTCAACCCAAGTCTCGGGCGCGATGTCTTTAACCATCAGCATGTTTGCGAACGAGAGTAGCGAGAGCGTGATACGGTGTTGCACCCGCCAGCCGGGTAGTTCTTTAACTGTCTCCGCTACGCGTGCTAGGTACGCGTCAGCTGACTCGTCTTCTTCGTCCAAATAGGTCGGAAGGTTGAGACCAAAGTCCCGCTTTACTTTCTCACGTAACGAGAGATTGTCCGTTAGCTCTTCGCCAGAACTAAATAGCGTAAAGGTAGAATACTGACCCTCGTCCGAAATAGCTACGGTCACGGGTACGCACAGCAGAGGAGCCTGGTAGAGCTTGTCGCTGCCAGGGTTATCGGGAAACTCTAAAAACCCAAAAACGAGGTACAGCATATTCGAGCCAGTTTCTTCGATGGCCAACTTTGCTTCGCGCGCCAGCTTACGACCGTGCTTTCCTAATTCGTCGCCGTAGTATAACGTCTGCAATGCGGCCGGCGACCTGGCTCGACCGCCCGTCACAATTTTGACGCTTGCTAGGTCATAAGCCGTGCTTTTGCCGATTCGGCCGGCATAGACCTTTGCATCCGGGCGAACCAGCCGGCCATTTTTCGTCTCCCAGTCCCCGCGGCTGGGCTCTGGAATGAACTCAAGCCTTACCCCGGCCGCCGTCTCGCCTGCAATTCGTTCAAAAACGCCATTGAAGTCGCTATCAACGAATTGGATTGTCTTGCCGGGTCCGTGCTTGAAATTGATTAGCCGATTCCTGCCTGTCAGGTCCAACAGCCGAAGTCGGAGTTGCTCGAGTGCTTGGGTGATTGGCATTCCGGAAATCGTTGGTGGCATTTCTACGCCCGACTCGATGGACTCCTCAGTGTGGAAATCGTCTTCACTCATATTAAACTTTCAGGTTATTGCGTCTGGCTCTGCGCTCGCATCTCGTAGTCGAGCGCCACTGGCAGTTTAATACAGGGCTGTTGCTCAGGTGCTATTTTTTGCATTTCTCGCAGCATATGCTTCTTTTGAAGTGGGACTAGCCGAGCTTAAGCTCGTCAAGTTGCTGTCCGCTCACCGACTTTTGACTACGAAACATTTACGATAACGCTGATTTCTGCCATGCTTAGAAACATTATCGTTATAGCGGCTCAGGATGGAGAAAACGAACGAAATCCAGCATTGCTGGGCAAACGGTTATTTAGAGGGCTGGAGGGAACAAAGCATATCTGGAAACCCGCCAAACCCAACCATACCTGCCTTCCCCGGTGGAATTCCTTCAGGTCATCAAGACCCATGCGGGTACGCATTTGAATTGGGCCTAGAGCATGGCCGACTTGCCCGTATGCGCGTACATGCTGGCATCTAGGGGGCAGGCCGTAGCGTCTAATTGATAGGGTGGTTCCAACCCGAGGGTGCCACGGATGCCCACTGCGAAGGTTCGCGTTGAAAGTAGGCCTTCTGGAGGTTTGCGTGAATTCCAGAGCGGCCGGCCAAATCAGTATTTTTCGCGGTTCATGAGCGCACGCAGGTGGCGAAGTTCACCTGCGCAGCTTTTTGCGTTGTTCACATCGTCCTCAAGCGCTTCAATGGAGGCTTGAGCAGCACTATCTAACGCCGCTTTCTGGGCCCGACGCACCAGCGTTGAAAGCGTCCATGCGGCGTCAAGCGCGAGGTGAAGCTGCGCAATATCTGCGTAGGCGTCTCCAGCGTCTTTCCCTTTTTTGACGATGGCGGTGTTCCATGCTGGGTTCTTCATGAATGCGGGCGTGCCCCCCGGAATCGCCATGAGGTAGCCGTGGACCAAGCTGTTCCGATACTCACAAATGTCACCGGCCGCTTGTCCGGCAACGCACATTACAGCGTTGGCCTTCTCGCTGAACGACCAATGCCCTGCGGCGAGAAGCTTGAACTGGTCTTTTGAGCCCATCCCACGGACGTTCGTATTAGCCAATGCTAAAAGACCCGGCTCAAGACCCGTCTCAAAAAGGCCGTAGGCAACAACGAAAGCCCCGATGAGTTGCAAATGCTCAGGAGTGAGTGTGAGCGCAGATAGCTTATTGAGAATCAAACTCGCTCTTCGCTCCGGGGAGTGTGGTGGCATCGGTTCTCCAGCATTTATCGTGGCCAGCGTTGGTGGTCGCGTCATCATTATTTCGGGGTCACGAAAAAAGGTCCAAGAGCCAATTAAAGAATCCCTTTTTCTTCCTTGGCGCAGCTGCGTGGTTTTGCGAATAATTGGTGGGCCCGGCACCGCCAGACAAGTTAGTCGGTTTGCGAGTTCCCGCACCGGCTACCGAATTAGTCCCAGTGGAATTCGTACTACTGGCTTGGCCGCCGGGTGGCGCTGCTTGTTGACGAAGTTTTTGCAGGGCCAATTGGTTCGAAGTAAGCGCCTGCGGCTGGGCCGTTGCAGTGGGCGTGGGCGCCTGCTTCCGCGGCGCAGCGCCCAACAGCACTTCTGATGCAGAGCCCGTATTTTTAAGAGCAATGAGTGCTGCCGCATTCGTGGACAATGGTCGACTGGGTGCTTGCACGGATGAGCCTGGCTTCAAGCGATACCGGGCTTCCTGCTCAGTAACCTTCGAGACATGGCTGGCAAGAGCTGCTGTTATTGTGATATGGTCATATCCCAGCTTCTTACTTGAGTACACTGGCTCAACGAGGCCGCGAATGGTCACCCACTGCCCCACCCATGCTGCTGAAGGTAGCTCACGCTCCCCGGTCAAGGCCGTACTCCACAGAGCGATTTTCACAGCTTTCCCTTTCCAGGGCGCAAAATTAATGAAAATGTACGGCTTACCGTGTCGAGTTCGGTCTACCTTCACCTCAATCACTTTGCCGACCAACTCCACCATCGCTCCGATGTTTGCGTGGAAAACGTCATAATTCGCAGGATTCAACACCGGGTATTGGCTGATATATCCAGCACGTAGCACAGTTCCGACAACAATTTGCTGCACCAACACGGCCGGGATGTTTGCACCATTGAAGAAGTCCGAAAGCGAGGGTATTGCCGAAAATTCAGCGGCACAAATCGACATGAAGCTTTTTGCATCACGTTCCAACCCAGGGATTTTTGCAATGTCCTGGATGACAACTGATTGCCCTGGTGCCGCAAAATCATTTGCCCGAAAGAGGATTACGCCCGCTCCGCTTTGCGATGCATTCCATAAGGCTGGGCGCTGGCAAAGTGCACGCAGAGCGAGGTTCAGTGCAATGAACGAAAATCGGTCGAGTCTTGGTCCGAAGTTCGCAAAGCTCCGCTTGGGATGCTGGTAGTCCCGGTGCCCGAGTTCGGAACCTCCTAGTGCCGCGACTTCCGGTACATACATCCCATCGTAGTCGATAAGCTGGACTTTGCGACCAGCATCGGCCACCATCAGGTTGCCCTCCTGGATGTCACCGTGGGCAATTCCCACCGACTCCAAATACTTGGAAAGCTCGGTTAACGATGCAATCAGGTTAGAAAGCTTGGCCCTGTCTTTGTAGTTGGACTCAACGAACTCCCCTAGCGTTTCACCTTCCGCCCATGCCATCTTAACGAGCGGGTAGTAGCCCTTCTCAATCTGGGCACCACGCTGTTGGAAATCGAAGTCGACAAAGAACTTTGAGGATAACCCCTTCACCTTGGTGGAAATCGCGGCGTACCGTCGTTCAATTCCCGGTGCTTCCCGGTGGAAACAACGCACTGCAAATTTCCGTCCGCCTGATTCCAAGGCATAGGTCAGTGCAAAGCCCCCGGATGCCACTAAGGGCAATCCCAGCCCTGACGACCGAATGGTGCCACTCTTTAGTTGGGCGTCTGCAAAAACGTACTGTGGATTTTGTAGGGCGCGTTGATATTGGTCAATACTGGGGTAAGCCATGATGCAATCAGTCATCCTCGACAATGAGCCGAAGCACTGTGGAGTCATCGAGCCTAATCTCTCGACCTGGTCGCATTGACTGGACCAAATCCGTAAATTCCGCTTCGGACCTTACTTTCAAGAGCCGGTCTGAGATGCTCTTGTTTTCGGTTAATTGAGACAAAATCCAATGGCCCACAGCATCGGTTACGGCGTAGATAACATCACCCGCCTCCACCTTCCAGGTCCGGCTAGCGCCTTGGAAGAATTCCGAATTCACCCACAGAGAATTGGAATGTCCCTTTGTTGAAAGCAAAGTCGGGCGCGCGTCGAACTGCTCGGGCACGTCAAACGGAAACGACGAAATTACTCGCCCATCCCGCACAAGCAGTGCAAGGCTGTCGCCAACGCAAAGGACCTCGAGGTCAGTCTCATTGTGCCCAATGACCAAACCCAGTAAGGTGGCGAAACTACCTCGGTCGAATGCACGTTGCCCCGACCATGTGAGGTCTTCGAAGTTGAACGCGCTCGAATATTCGCTAAGCGCTTCACCAACCCAATCTGGTGTCATAGCATGGTTGCTGGCGTAACGTTTCACGAGCAGCTGTGCCCAAGTTTTGGAATCGAACGACTCCGAAGCGCCATCAGAAAGGGCGATGCAAGTGAACTCATCGTTATGAGCCCACGCATCCTCATTAAGGTCAGGGTAAGCGCAGTCCTTAGGGACTGAGGCCGCCAGGTCAACGCGAAAACGCATAGGTTATCGAAGCTGGGAAGCTCGAGTACCAATATCGAAGAAGTCGACGATTTCTGCCGCCTCTGCATTAAAGATATAGCCGCGCGACTCATGGGACACCTTCAAGCCCTTTTCTTGAACAGCCTTTACTAGGTGCTCGGGAAGTTGGCTGGACATGCGGAAAAGAAGTTTGGCGTACTGGTCAGGAAGACTGTGCTCACCCGCTGGGAACGAAACGGGCTGACCGGCCTGGGCGCTGACATGCAGGTTCAATAGCAGCACACCTCCGTCGCTAGTCGAGAACTGTCGCAATGTCTCGGCGAGTTCCTCTGGGTCGCCATCGTTGGACTCACCATCGGTCACGTGAAGTACTGTCGGCGGATAGCTGTCCGGATGCGTGTCACACCATGCGGCCAACTCTTCCCCAGCGCGACGAATCGCTTCGCGCATTGGCGTTCCGCCACTCGCCTTCGGCTCGAACCAGACTGGGAATTTGATGGACTGCTCCACCAGCCCGCCGGCGCCGTCGTCGATACGACGCTTGCGGTCTTCGATGCGCAGTGGGTTCGCTTCAAGTGCAGAAATAGGATTCAGTACCTGGTCGCTGAGCCCACCAGCCAAACCATTACTTACCCCATCGCCGCCATAGCCGATAACACCAATTTCGAAGTAGTCACGCACGCCATCCGCCTTCGTGCAGCGAGTGACCAAGTCCACAAAGGTTCGATTCAGCACATCCGACACGAACTGTGCTTTTGTCTTTTCAGAGCCCGCCATGCGGTCTCCCATGGACCCAGACTGGTCAACTAGAAATAGAAATGCGGTTGGGGTACTACGCTGAATGGGCGCTTGGTATGCCATGTCTTGAACTTCCTAGTTGGTGATGGATATATCGAAACATTCTAAGGGAGATTGTCGCGAAAATGGAGGCATTCTTGCACGAAGTATCAATATTGTTTACATGGATACAGAATGGAGGACTCGACTGCGAACTGACCGTCAAGAAAGTGAGTATTGGTGAGTTTCCTTGGTCTGTCTGCTCCAAAGAAGGCACGCGGAGGTGGCCGAGTGGGCGGAGAGTACTCGCATTAAGACTAAGTAGGTGTATCCGCAATAAGCGTCGAGCGACGCAATTGGTGCCACATTAAGCGACTCAAGCATTCGACCATATCCAACTACCGACATTTCATACCCTTTCATGGATGTAGATAGGTGAACTGAATGCTCGACATCTAAAGGGGTACAGAAATGCATGGTGGCGTTGGGGTCAACACTGTCTAACAATTCATCATTTGTTGACAGCATGCTGCATCGTGCGCTCCGACCAAGTTCGTGGTCCGGCAAGTATCCACATTGTGTCGGTAGGAAGGGACGAGGAACCGGCGGAGGTTTGCGATGTCTGTGACGCTTTGCTCTCGTCCTAGGAATCAAGTAGTTGCATGCAGGGAAGATTGGGTGCAAAATGACATTTTCATAATAACTGGATTGCTATGTCTGCTGGAGATAAAAAACCTCCCAAAGGGCCTGAGAAGATTTTAATTTCGTTAAACACGGAGGGATTTGACCAATTCTTGCAAGATGCATTGTTGTCAGAAGACCGTGAAAATGACGTTCTCCACATTTACGGACCTATAAAAAGTAGAGGAAGTAGAAAGCAGAGAACGATATCTCAATTAACCTCCCAATTCGAACAGCTTCTTTTAAATGGTTCAGAAGAAACACTTAGGGAGGTACTGAGGTATATTAATGCACTCGGCCAAGCTAAAGCTGCACCGCCGTCGTCGCCACCAACGAAATTATTTGTTTTAGGACGTTCGGCTGCCGGGAAATTGTCTTTCGATGAAGGCCGCAAGAAGCCGGGGCGGACTAGAGCAAGCTCTACAGTTGGCGGAGGGACGGGCAGTACGGGACCCGGTATTAAACCGAGAGGTAGGAAATAATGGCTTCCCCCACACTGAAAGACTACAGAGAAACTTACTATGCCGCTTCAGCAAAAGCTGGTGATATTGCACGTCAGCTTGCTTTCGCCGGTATCGCGCTTGTTTGGATTTTCCAACGAACTGCCAAAGAGGCCAATGATGCGTATAGTCTTCCCGAGGAATTATATTGGCCAACGCTTTTCATCGTGGCCGCGCTCACTCTCGATTTGTTGCAATACTGCTATAAGTCGGGAGTGTGGGGATTTCTTCAATGGCGGATTGAGAGGGTGTATGGGCCGGATGTTACGAAGTCGTACACAGTTCAGGAATTCTTGAATTGGCCAACGTTAATTCTGTTTTGGGGAAAACTTTCATCCATTGCTATTGCCTATATATTTTTACTTTTTTTTGTCGTAAGCCACGTTAAATTTTCTTCCTCGTCATTGAATGTCAGTGTTGCATCTAAAACGCCAACACAACTTCCGCAGGCTGGTAAGGCTGAAAGAGAAAATTCGAATCTGAGCTTGAGTAACGACGTAGCTATAAGTTTTTCCGACTCCAAGGTCAAGCCTAGGGAAGAACCACGTACGACGCTGGAGCCAAACGCGACCATGCGGAACACCGTCACAATTACGCTTCCGGCTTTGTCGAGAACAGTTGTTCATCCCGTAACACCAGAAAAAAGGAAGGACCAATGCATGCCGTGTGTGGGCCAGGACGGTAAAGCTTCGAGTGAGCAAGGTTTGCTGAACAAATAAGTGACATCCGACTTGTGACTGTAATCCGACGAAGGTGAATGGTGGCCATTGTAGATTTGGCGTAAAATCTTTCCTGATGATAGACATTGTCAGGAAAGAAGCTAGATGTACGGCTCGCGCAAGGCCGCACCCGTATCGCCAATGCCCGTGGACCGAGTACATGCGGGTCGTGCTCAGCGTCTGACAGGGAACTCTAGGCATGCTGTCGTGGGCGCACCGACAAACCTCATCTCCACGTGCTCGCCGCCGTGGAAGTCTTTCATTTCGGCCAGGGCCGATGCCCGCTATTTTAGACGGTCAGCGGCGAGTCGGAAGGCTTGGTAGCTCAGTAAATTTCGGCTCGTCGAGCCGTTTAGCCTTGTAAACCATTAGCTCGTCGTCTTCGACATCGAATCGTTTCATCCATTCATCCGCAGCCACGCCAATCAACCGCGGGTCAATCCCCCCGGATGCGAAATGCGTTCGAGTTTTCGTGGTCCTGATGGGGTTGATGAGCAGATTGGGAAGCACCAACCGTGCGGGCGTCGGCAAGTCAGAAGGTGCGGCGCCGGGTTGGGTGCCGCCCTGAATGACAAGTTCAGCTCCGTAGTCAAACATGCCAAACCAATCCATAGGTAATTCCGAACGAATGGTTGATATGCTGCCGACTTATTCCACGTAGTCATTGTCTATGGCCGAGAGCCAGCTAACGGTCTTGACGCCCAGGTCCGCAGTGGCTGAGCCGGTGACAAGATGGCCCGCATCAAACCCTTTAAACTTGGACGTCAGAAATGTCTCAAATGTATGGTTCTCGTCACAGCGAGAGGTTGAAAGGATGAGACTGTAGCAGCCATACCCGTGTACGGTACACAGGCGTCGTGCGAAGCTGACGAAGAGTTCCTGGAAAAGCCCAGGATTTTCTTCGCTAAACAAGATAGGAGGGCTAAATCGCAGCCCGCATGACCACCAGTCCCCCATCGCCGCCCGCTAAGCCTGAAGACTGATGACTTGAAACCCCCATGGACCGGCGTCCTGCACCTTGACACCACTGGTGTAGTAAAAACTAACAGCATCGTCTGCGTCCATGGCGAGCGTCGCCTGTGCATTCATTTATCCGGGAACCGGATGTACTTTGCCGGGACGCGCTGAATTAGCCAAACGCCGTTCTCAGCACATCTGAATTGATAGCCGTCGTGGAGCAATGGGTATGTCTCGACAATGAGTACAACAGCGGTACCCCGTCGCGCACCGACCTCTTCTGCAGTTTTTTTCGTCGCAGACAGGTGTACGTCTCGTCGCGTTCCTGGCAGCAGACCCTGCCGGCGAATCGATGCGATAAACTTTTGCACCGTACCGTGAAATAACACCGAAGGCGGGATTTTGACCGGAAGCTTCAGGTCAACGTCGACAGAGTGCCCTTGTGCCGCGCGGATACGCGTCCGGTCCTCACTCAACGAAAATCGCTGCTTATCGTTTTCGACCACTATTTGCATCAGCTCGTCATGAGTGAGCGCGGCTTCGGCACCCGCTGATTTTAAGAGCAACTCAGCTACGTCAACCCATCCCCGTTTATCGATTTCAAGGCCGATTGCATCTGGCCGGTGCCGAAGCCAGCGAGATAGCAACTTACTCTTCTGTTCCAAAGTTGTCATTTTATTTCTCGCTTTCAATTCATAAACGCGTCCTGCATTTTTCGGAATTCACTTGGAGCTGCGGCTGTTGCCGCCCGGCGAACAGCTCGAACTGCTGTGGCATGGGGACAAGGCCGCGCAACCGAACGACTAGGTAACGTTGTCACGCTGCGCTCGCGCCTGTCGGAGTATCTCCTCGACTCTGGCATCCTCCTCAAGTGCGCGGAGGACCTCTGCCTCTGTGACGTTGGGCAGAGCAAAAAGACGGTCTACCGTCGACTTAGACCTCGCGACGTTTGTTACTGCATCAAGGGGAAATCCGGCGCACAGAGCGTCGAGCATTGTCGCCAGCTTTGCGGCGACGCCGGGCTCGACGAGCGCCAGGTATGGGTTGGTTGGGGCAACCAACTGATGCAAGCGCTCTTCCGGCCACCCAACGTGGTCGTCGTCGAGCGACAACCAACGCGTGAGCCCGCGTTCCTCCGCATCGACAGATATGGTGCCAAACCGGGTTGGTGCTGGAAACGTAGCTGCACCAACAACGCGCTCTTGAAGCGCGGGCGATAACCGCATTAACGCGGTTTCATATCCGAACGCGCGTACCCAAGATGTCGCTAGCACAATCCGTAAATCAGGGTGTGGGTACAAAAGGAGCTCGAGCAGCGAAACGTACCGAAAAAGAGGCTCATCGGTTGGCATGCCACGTACATACACCCTCGGGTGCAGAGGTTCTTCAGGCGTAACGCGGACATCTGCTGGATGCAAAATGCCGTCAAAATCGAGATAGAGTACAGGGTTCATGACCGCCGAAGATGTGGGCATTGATGACACAGTAAATGCGCTCTGGCGTCCAGGGCGCACGCAGATGTAGGGAGGATTTGCAGTCAAAAGCTGGCCTAAACCTCTATCGGTTACTACGTCCGTTGTGCTAGGAGAATTGCTCTGGCGCGCTCCAATTGGATTCCTGCAAACCCAACCCATTCATCGCAGAACACGGTGTGCGGCTCCAGGACCGAATCGGCCAGAGTGCGGCCGCTCGAGAAATCGTCGAGGATGACGTACACGAGCGGTCCCGGGGCGCTGTTTGCCCTCAACCAAGCCACGATATCTGTAACACGAAATGAACCCACCTCGGTTGCGCTCCGCCAGCGTGAATGTAACGACGCAGCAACGAAACCTAGCCCCCCTCGAATGAGTGCATCCTGAATTTCGTCGCGTGACATATAGGTCGACCATGATGAACTGATTACGTAACGGGGGTCGAACTCGTGGTGCAGCCGCGCTAGGTTAGCCCTCAGCTCCCGATGAAATACGTTTGCCCAGAGTTCTGTGGCCAGATGCGGTTTGCCGGACCTGAGCGCTGCCACGACGACTCCTGATGTGTAGTCAGGGTGGATAGCAATGACATCGTCAAAATCGAGAAATACCAATGGCTTCACAGCTCTCCTTTGATTCGGTTTTTACTGTGCGTCGGCGACTGAGCCGCTTCTAAATATCGCTCCGCCGGGATGGCAGCCGCATCGTGCCTGACCTGTTACTTCATTCGAGTGCTATTGTTCGTTGCGACCCGCGCCTTGAGTTCAGCAATGCGCTGCGCTGCCGCGCTGCAATCAGCCGCGAACATTTTGCCTTGAGCGTCAACCTGGTAGAAGGGATAGCGGCTAGTGAAATACAGCGACGCATTGCTACGGCACGCAGTATCCATGACGAAGTCCATAACTAAGTAGCGACTCACGTACTCGTTAAGACGAGGGGCGACTTTAGTGCCGGCAACAGTCCCAGCTACTTTTTGTGCCTCAGGCGTTTTCGCGTCCCGTAGTGCCTTCAGGGGCATTGTCGCGCTGGGGCTAAATGTGTTGTTCGCCCATGTCCCGACACTGATGGGCATGCCCGTACCATCTACATTGGCCAACGCGTAGCTACTCTGAGCTGCGGCGCCGACAGCCTTGACCACCGCCTGGGCGGGCAGGTCAAGCATAACGCCGAGGTACTCCAACCCATTCAGCAGTTCTTGGCCTTGCAATGATTGAGCGCCGTAATTTGTCGTGTCGCTCTTGACGGCGCCTTTCAACACATTCAGGTAGACCGACTTGTCCTGCAGGAAAACGACGTTTGCAACGTCTAGTTCGAGCAGGCGCTGCATGCCCTCGACGAATGCGTTGGCCAATGTCGCGCCGCTCCGTGCGCTCGATGCCATCGCGTTAGCCGCGATATCGGTTAGCGGACTAATTTTGAAGTTGTTGTACTCAGTTGTCACGAACGGCGTTATCAGCTCCAGCGAACCACCGGGCTGAATAGAGTTGTCTGCAGCGCGGGCTATTGTTCCGCCAACCGCGACAAGACGCACCGGGCCCAACGGTGCGGCAGTTGCTGTGATGACGAACTGGCCGTTGATGTCCGCAGTGGCCGGGGCACCCAAGGCCGCACCGGAGCTGCCATCCGCCTGCACGCTATAGGCGGTCACGGAGGCGCCTACGTATGCCGTCCCGCGAATAGTCTGGGTGGCGACGCCCGGCGCAGCGATGCCGGTCAAAATATTGGTTACGTTCGTCGGCGTCGCCGTTACTGGCGGCGTCACCGTTGCCGGTGGCGTGGACGGGCCCGCATTGCTATTGGAACCTCCACCTCCGCATCCGCCAATAATAAGCATAGCGGCTGTTGCTGAAATTTTTTGTAGAGTTTTCATTCTTTCCTTAAGTGTGGACGAGCTAAGCCCCTTGCGGGCAGGTATAAATTTTTTGGGTTCACAGGTGAAAGCCTGAGTCGAATGGGGTGATTGCTGCGCACACAGGGCTAGCATCCATCCGGTTTCCAGTCCCATTTACCATTGATAGGGTCGTGGCAATACTGGGCTTGGAACCGCTGCGTGCAGCCATTTTCAAAAGTACGTACGCAATCGCCATTACTGCACTGGTAGGTAGACCGAACTGTTCGCCCAGGTGGCGGACCGCACTGCGGCTTCTGCTCCCGTTTCGCCTCATTGCGCTGGCTATATCCAGCCTCGTCCCACCAACTAATGATGTCCGTTGTCTGACAATTCCCCATTTTTTGTTGCTCGCATTGGCGAAATGCCCGGTCCACGGCATCTTGTTGCGTATCGAGGCCTGTGCTGAGATTACAGCCCGCCGAGCCGCATACTATCGCTCCGCCCCCGAACCCTTTTTGCCTATGCATTACGGCGCACGTTGAAGCCTTTTTAGTGAGGCCGAGTTGTTTTGCTGCGGTTCTACATCCTTTTACAGCGGCCAAGTCAGCTGCTTTTTGAGTTTGGTAACCCCACGCCGCGTAAAGCGTACCGTGTGGTTTCCCGTCGACCTGCGCAATGGCTGTGTAGGCATGACTGACCGGCGGCATAAGGGTGGCAACTAGCAGGAGCAGATGCCGCCAGGCTCGCTTAACGAACGTGTAATTAGATTGAGCTTCGTCACGCAGTGTCATAGCTTCAACCTCAGTTTAGGTGCCCGCCTTCGAAATTCCTTTACAGCCAATAGCACACGTTCAAGCACCTGTTCGCGCGTTACGGCGCCACCGTGTCGCGCTGTAGCCGCTAGTATTTTTAGCGGTGTCTGGTTGTCCAAGTCCGGGTGTTCGGTCGTAAAAAAGCGAAACTTCCGAATCCCATCAATGCCAAGTAACGCTTCTGAGACAGCGGTGAGGGAAGCCCAGTCGTAGTGCGATTCAGCGAAAAAAGCAGGGTAATAGTCCTCGCCAAAGACACCCTCAACCCAGTGCGGCATCGTGAAGATTTTTCGTTCACGTACCAACTTGAGTAAGTGAGCTTCAGCGGTGCCGGTCCGAAGGCAAAGCTCAGTTGCGGTGATTAAGGTTCCATCGTCGATTAACTCACGTCCAGTTCTCGCCATGGCCCGGTCGAGACGGAATTCCGTGGCATATGCCTGGGTTCGAGCATTTTCAACGCAATCTGGCTGAGCGGATATCCAATTCAAGTACTCGGTAACGCGCACCAAATCTGACTGTGCCAAGCCCTTGGTGGCTTCCCTGAACGCTTTCGCCACGGCCATGCTATCGGCATCGTTTCGGTCTGGCGGCAGAAGCCCTCTGCGGAATGCGGCCACTGCAGCTGAAAAAATGCAGTAGGAAGAAAGGAATTGAGCTGAAGTCATTTCGTAATTAAAAGTCGCGATGGTCAAAGCATCATGTGGATGCGTTCTGCTAGTAAACGAATAGGAGCAAATCTGCCTTACCCGTATTGAAGGCAGTAAAAACAGAAGATAAAAATGACGCGGAAGCTCACGGCAAGGGTGGTTTGCCGCATTGTGAAATATTGTATCGTATACTTTATAGACCGAGCAAAGTATATAACTCATGCTACGGCTGTCATGAGCAGCCCTTACACAGTCAAAACCGCCCGAGAACGACTCGCTCGTAATCTAAAGGATTGGCGTGTAAAAAGAGGTATGAGCCAGGATGTTCTGGCGGAGCACTCGGGTCTATCCCGCGTGTTTCTTTCTCGCCTCGAGGGAGCTCTCGAGACCGTGTCTCTAGACAATATTGAGAAATTGGCCGACGTGCTAAAGATTGATATTCTCGATTTGTTACATCATTAGTGTTCGCGTGGAAGTGCCATTGACCGCTATTCCGCCATTGCGGTGGCACCTACAACAGCGGATTCGAGTTTTCGTGCCGGCGCCGACAGGAGCTTAGCCGGGGCGTTTTGGTCATTCCGCTTCGAACTTCGGAATGTCATCTGGGCTGTCCGGCGCAATGCTCTACGCCGAGGCGTGGTGCCCGATGGCTGGCCATTTCCCTTTGGTCCTGAGAGCAAAATTTTAGTGGCTCACTAAAAGAATAGTCCGCACACCCGAACCTTGTCTGGCTGCCTTTGCTACCCATTTGGTAAAGGTCAACAAGGGCCGAACGGTCACGGCTCGCGACAGCGCCTCTTTTTATCCTCCTCGGGAGCTTGTGTCGTAAAATCGGTAGCGAACTTTTGCAAAATCGCTATCTGGTTTGACAGGAGGTGGTAGCCAGCTCGCACGTCTTGGCGATGACTTGCGAAGGGTGAGGCCATGCTGAACCAAACGTAACCGAGAGGAGAGACGATTGCGGTAGCTCACAAGCTCAGAAAAGTCGGTAAACCATTTCTGCTCAACAGTCGCAATGCATTCTAGGAGCCTCGCCTCTTCAGCTAGGGTGTCATCCAAAGGTTGCAGTGAATAATACACAGCCACTGGAAAATCAAAGGAGCATGTGGAAGGTGCAACCAAGTGCTTGGTACTATCGCTACTGTCGTAGTCCCATTTGCTCCACCGCTCGAACGCGAATCGCCACATGTCTGCGGACTTTTCGTTTCCCATGGCATGTAGGAAGGGGGCGAGGATGTTTGCTACCGGCCGTGCCGTCCCTGCGTAGGTCCAAAGCTCGACAGCGTTCACAAAAGCAGACCAGTGAGCCGGTGTCAAATACAATAAAGCCTCGGAAAGTGCTTGTTCAGCAACTGTATCTGGATGCGGATATTGAGCGAAGTCAAGCAACCATTTCTGCCAATGGTCAGTCTGAGCTACTTGAAGCAGAAGCTCACGGATTGTATCCACAGAGCCTTCTGCTGCATTCGAAACCTGGATATCTCTCAGCATGGATGCGCAAACGAACTTGAAGGGGACATCGTTGACCAGTAGAGCAAACTTTGGGGCGTCTCCGGCGAGTGCTTTTCGGACAGCATCTGAGAAGAAGATGTCTTGCCTATCTTCTATATGACCGGCGAGCTTTTCGGGTGTAAATCTCTTGAGGAGCAATACTGCCAAGTGGACAGCGGGCGGTAGTTCCGTATGAGAATTGCGAATTAGCCTCCCAAGCTGGCGGTAGTCAACAAGACTGCCCGCAGCCAAGGTTTCTTCCTGCTGTAGGTCGCTGAAATGGCCACGACGACTTTGGGTCCTAGTTTTCATAGCTTTCAAAAGCGTTACCAGACCTTCTATAAGTGGAGGGCATGCCGTCTCCGGCGGTACAGCCGCCATTGCCTCTCTGTCGGTATCAGATAGTATCAATAACGTCGTGAGAACAATCTCCAGGCGGTACAACCCATAAGGGGGCTCCGGTGTTAGGGCTCGGAGCGCCTCCAGCGCCCAACCCCGAGCACGAAGCCGCTGCCAAGTTTGTAATTCCTCCTCAGGGCTTCCGAGTTCCGTCCCCCACCAAAAAGCTTCATGAAGCTCATCAAGTAGTTGCACGGTGTTGATTGGCTTCGACTGTGCGTAGAGTTCCGGTATGCACGCTAACATTCTTGCGGCAGCGGTAGGTATTTCAACAGTATTGTTCACGGCAAGGTCTAACGAATCACCCATCATTGCTTCTCTTCCTCGTTTGTCGATGTCTTCCATATTAGATAATCTGCTCCTTCGAGTTGCCCCCATAGGTCCTGGAAGGCTTGTGCTATAGGTTCTCCATGTGAAACCTTCTGGAGGATGTGGTGTTCATCGCCGAAGCTATTTATCGACGTGCCGAGCGACCATGCTAGAGCGCTACCTTGCGCTCTTGGAAAGATAATGAATCGGTCATGGAATCCCCATCCCGCGCCGCCCTCTCGTATGCGAAACTCAAGTTGCAGTCCATGACAGTTCCCCTTTGCTGCTTCTAACTGGGCAGCTTGTTCTTGCCTTTCTTGTCTAGCCCGTTCGCGCGCCAGTCGTTGACGCGCCTGCTCGGACGAGCAATTTGCTATATTCAACTGCTGCGTAAATTCCGGGGCAGCCTTGCCGGCAGTTAATGCTCGAAGCGGTACTTTATTGTGAGGGCAGAAGAACAAAGTATGCAAAACATCCTCTGCATTTAAGAAAGGGTCCCATAGCCAGACACCTTCTGTACCGTGTTCTTTCATGAGCCACCAAAGGTCCTCAAGTGCTGTCAGCCTTTTCACGTACTTTCGCGATATCCCCTCCAGTTTCATATCCTCGCCTTTGGAGTACTCTTTCGGTAGGCCATCTTTTTTTGTGGTGTGCTGCTTAGTTGCTTCGTCGATGCCGTATTGAACAAACTCTTTTCGCGCTTTGAGGCTGGTTACTGACTCACCAAAGACTCGTTGTGAAACCCACGGTTCCCGGGGGGCATCAACTACATTCCCGATGATTTGCGTTGGTTCAGCGGGCGGTATGAGTTCAAGTAACTGCATGCGTTCTTTGCCCGTCGAGTCCGCAAGAAGGAACTTTCGATAACCTGGCTCGGTTCCAAAAGGGACCACCGACATAGAAAGGGAGAAGCTAGTCATGAAGTCCAGTGGAGGCGTAGCGCTCAGGAGGATGTGCCTCTTTTCATCCCAAACAAGGGTGCGTGCCCCACCGTTTGGAGAGTTAAGCTGAAGTTTCGCAATGCCGGCGTCGGCTACAGCTGAATCGAAGCTAGTAACGGTGGAGTCCTGCCAAATCTCAGCCGAAATTCGCACGCCGCGAGGGGGAACGTCAGGGTGCCAGGTAACCGTCACTGAATGGTCAGCTTCGGGTAAGCATAGTACTGCTGTAGACACAACCGTCACAGGCAGCTGGATGATGATATTGCCTAAGCGGTCCGATATCCCATCTACCTTCATCGGCAAGTAATTATTAACAATCTGCGCAAGGTTGGTCAGCTTACGCGAATCCTCGAAGAGGAACCGCAAGTGCGTCTTGGTGGTATCGAAAAGCTCTAGTACATGGGCACCTTCGAAGAAGTTGTTCTTAAGAACGCCGTTCCACGGGTGATGGTCGTTCCCATCGGAAGGTACAAATTGCGGAGGCACTGCTATGAGGGTGCCAGTTTGAATTGGAGCTCCGTTTGGCCTCCACTGTCCACTGCTCCCAAATTCAGCTATTTTCTCTAAGAAAGTTCTGAGCGAGAGACGGTACCGGACTATACCGATTTTGAAATCTGTCCCGAGTAGCCTAGGCCGCTTCTTATTTAGAAAAACCGGTTTTCCATCATCCTCTGATGAGGACTCTAGAGGTTCTGCAACCGCAAGTGTCAGAAAGTTCGTGACCACCTTGCCTTGAACCCCAATGACCTCGGTGATTTCGACACTGTGATAGAACCCGATGACACCAGGTTCAACCAGTTCTTCCAGCTTTGCTAAGGTTCTTGCTACATCCCAAACAATCGTTTTCTTATGCATTTTTGACCACTAAATAGAAGTTTTGGCTGCAGCGCAGACACACGGTTCTCACACAAGCGCGAAACCATTGTGCTCTTATGGTCCGTAAGCTACCCCAAGGTTCAGACTATCGTTCCGTGGGATGCGAATACTGCATATACTCATCGTTATAGAGTGCGGTGCGAAGTTGGTGGGTCAACTCTGCTATTCGTATTCCCGTTTGTTCGATATCAGCGTCACTTTGTGGACCTGGTTGGGTAACACCGTTGTAGCTGAACAGACCTGCCCAGTCTAATTCATTGCAGGCGCGCGCCGCGCGGAGCGATTCCAAGAAGTACCGCCGGTCCTGGTCCTTGGCGGCTTCCAGGGCGGGCTTGCCGAATCGGACTTCAGTCAGCACGAAGAGTCCCAAGGCTGCGATGATAAGTGTCGTCCCCCAACCCGCAGCGCCACCCAGCATAATTACCGCCCCCACTGCAAGAACGATTCCGCCGACACCGCCGGCGACCATCGCCAACAACATCAACCGTGTGGCCTTGGTTTGCAATGCCTCTTGAGATTCGCTATTGCGGAGTTCCTCAAGTTGCTTGCTGAAGCGGTCGTAGTAGGCGACGTGGTTCTCGCTGGCCGGGTTGTAACCGTGGAGGGACTTCAAATAGAAAATGAAGGATTCCACTTGTTGCACGTTAAGAGTCTCCAAACCCGGCAGCGCCTGTTCGACGACTCGATAGAGCTCTTCGTCTTGTTTCACGTAGCTCAGGTATTCAGACGCCATGCTCGTCCCCTGTGAGATGTTTTGCATGCAGTCTACACTGAAGGTTGCGGGGCTTGCTATTCGAACATTACCCGACCCCGCTGAAAGTCACGCGGAAGTGCTTGCTTGGCAAAGGGCAGAAGCAAGGAGCATCGCGCTCTACCTGAACCTTGACGCTTGGCGGAGGCGCAGGTATAACAATAGGAAATTGTTAACTTTTAGTTCATGCCAGCCAAGCGTTCTGATGACACAACAATCCTATAGGCACCACTTCATTCCCATCTGGTACCAGCGGGGCTTTTTGGCTTCTGGGCAGACGAGCTTCAAGATTCTCGATATGCGCCCCGAAGTGTTCAAAGACGCCAGTGGCAAGGTACGAGGGCAAGGGCGCAGCATTTTGGATAAGGGACCCGATGCATTTTTCTGGGAGAAGGACCTCTACACCATTCGATGGCTGGGCCGTACTGACGATGTCATCGAAAGGCAGTTATTCGGAACCATCGATACCATGGGCAAGCGGGCAATCGATGCATGGCTAGCCGAGGACTATGACACCGTTCACGAGACGTATTGGCACGTTTATGAGTTCATGGACGCTCTCCGATTGCGAACGCCCAAGGGGCTGCGCTTTGTGCAGGAGTTTACGCGGAAACGGACTCAACTGGACCTCATGGTCGCGATGCAGGAGTTGCGCCGCATGCACTGCGTTATGTGGGCCGAGGGGTGCCTGGAAATTGCTCGGGCACCGAAAGGGTCGGCTGGATTCATCTTTTCGGACCATCCTGTGACCCTCTTCAATCGGTATGTCTTCCCGAGGGACCCCGACATCCCGCCAGGCCAGGACCCTCACCTACACTGGCAAGGAACGCAGACCATATTTCCGTTCGACCGCGAGCGGCTCTATATCCTGACCCATGCCGAATTTGCGAATTCGCCTGGGCCGCGGAAGGCGCGCAAGCCTCGCACCAATTCGAGGTACTTTGACCCGGGTACTCCGATGGTACGATACGACGAGTGCATTCGAACACGGACGCTCACGGAGCAGCAAGTCCACGAAGTGAATTACATCATCAAGGCACGAGCTCACCGTTACATTGCGGGCCGAACCGAAGATGACCTGTTCCCGGAGCGTCACCTGAAGACGACCGCCTGGCACCAGCTGGGCAAGTTCTTGCTTCCGCCGAAGCACAAGGTTAGCAAGCAGGTTGGCCACACCATTGTTCGATTCAAAGATGGCTCATATCACTTTCAAGACCAGTTCGGCCGGCGGCCCGGTTCAAGAGCCGAGTACGAACGCGAAGTGAAGCGGGCCGAAGAGATGGAGGCTACCTTTCGGCGTTTGGTCACCAAACATCGCGCCGAACGCGGGGAGCCACCGCCCGTGTTCGAAGATGAAAACCAGTTCTGAGATTGGGCCTGTAATGCGGGACGGCGGGCGTCGTCCCGCATTCCCGACTTAAGGGCTACCGGCGCCTGACTGGTGGTTATCTACAATGCAATTAAAAACGTCGTGGTGAGGTACGGGCCGCAGGGTACATTTAGACCGCTGCGTTAGCACCGCCGGCGGCAACGTCAAGGGTGGTGATGTTTTCCGCGTCGTTCAGAAAGGTTCGGATTTGACGCAAGAACAGTCGTGCGAGTCGCAATCAATTCTTTCACCTACCTCGGTGGGTAAGCCTAAGGCGCCGCTTTTCCCCCCTTTCAGGTCAACCCGATAAGCCAGAAAACCGAGGATTCAATCCTTGACATGCCCGCATGCTGCGGTGTTACTATATGTCAAGGCGTCTGGGCCTAACCTGCTCCCGGGTTAAAGCAGACTTGCAACACATGCAGCACCTGCGTTCCATCATTTTGGTCACAGTGCGTAATCGGGAGACACACGACCTCATGTTTAAAATGATTGGAATTTCACCATGGCTAACTTTGCCTTGTCCTCGACATCCGTGTTTTCGCTCAAGAAAGCCCTGCGGGACCGCTTCCCCTCTGTCAAATCGGCCCACCTGAGCGAAGCTATTGCCGCTACAACGGGCTTTCGCACGCACGCAGCGCTACTCGCTTATACCCAGGAAACAACGTCAGTGCCTATTGTTTTCCTGGATGACAAACCGTTCGTTCAGCGCCTACATGAACTGGGTTACCCCAGCATCCAGCCATTCTCCTTTAGTTCTGTCTGGCTCGGTGGCACCGGGGTCCCTGATGAATTCAAGGACCTGATTGCCCGTCTATTGACCCTCGAAGAGCGTCCAGAAGGGCGCTACCCCGCAATTCATGCATTGCGCCGCAAATGCGCCACATTGTTCGCGAAGACCTTCGGCGTTGGTTTTGTCGAACCGAACGAGGAGGACAAGCGACTGGTGAAACGCTTCGGTGCAGGCATTGACCACCTGGCTTGCAAACCAGGATGGGGCGGTGCCGTCAATACGAACAACTCAAGCCTCTACTTTCCTGGTAGCGACCATCAAGTCCGTTTCTACGAGCGACTCCCGCTGTCCAACGGTAAGTACGTGGAATACAGTACGGCGCTCGTTTCGATGCCGTACACGGGTTCGTTCCGCATTCCAGAGCTGCCGAAGGCCCAAGCTTTGGCTGAGCGTGTGGGGTGGCAGTACGCTGAGCTAGCGGACTGGAGCTGGTACGCAGCCCATGCAACGACTCTCATCTTCTTCCGCCGTACTAGCACGCACGAGGAGATGTTGCGGACGTGGTCGACGTCGTTTAAGCGCTGGCTGATTGAAAATAAGAGCCGACTGCTTAAGGGCGTCAGCAGCGACCGCCGGCATGTCATTGAAGACGCAATCGCCTGTGAGCATCTGCCTCTCGACGTCCAGAGCTGGGACGACCTGCGTGAGCGCTATTTCAAGGAGTTTGCGCCGTCGATGTACCACTTTGAAGAAGCACCGATGGCGCGTGCTTTCAAAAAAGTCTTCGAAAAGTGGCAGAACGAGACGGCAACGCCGAAGACGATGGCTACCGGAGCCTAGGAGAGGATTAACAAAAGCCGCCCGAGGGCGGCTTTTGTTTAGCTCGCGGTGGCTTGGTAAGGATGTGGGCGCATTAACATCGCCATGTGCTCCTGTTGCGAAGCAAATCAGGGCGACGCAGATGGAGGAACCTGCCATCCGACCAGTTCGGCGGTTCGGCGCATTACCCACCTGGCCTCTTGTTCGGATACCCAGCCCGTTGCAATCAGGCGCGGCAAATATTGGTCGAGAATCTCAGTCTCAGACATGTGCGAGCGTTTCCCGGCCTTGGACTCAAGGGACGTTACGGACAACTGTTGTGCGAGGTCTTCGCAGTTGTTCCAGCGCTCGAGTAGTTCCGGCGGCGAGCAGCCAGGGCTGTAGAACCGGCCTTGGTACCGATTCATGGAGAATTTAGGCTGGGCGCCTGAAACGGCGCCTAGGTTGCTTGGACGTGGGAAATCTAATGGCAGCGCAGCAAAGAGTGCCGCTTCCGATTCGTCTTGCGGCTCATTGCCGAGTTCAATATTCATAGTGCCTTTTGCATCGATATTAGCCTCTCGCCATGATACTCCAGCGTTGAGTTGTCGGCCTAGAAGGCGGCGATGAATACACGCAATGGCCAAGTCCGGCGAGACTTCTGAGTACGGTGCCTTCATGAACGACATTGGTCTGAACTGGCGGAACTCGCATCACCGTGGGCTTACAGGAGAAATATTGGGTCAAATTTTTACCAACATCTACGACCGATACATATTTCTTCCTGCGGTACTTGTCGTGAACAAGGCCTCGAAGCGCCCCAGCGAACCATTCTCCAAGTGGGCCGCGACTATGGGGCCTATGACCCAAAAAAACAGTCGGACGCCGTGTTCTTTGAGATGGTGAAAACCAAGGTGTTCGCGAGTGCTAAACGTCCCGCAGTATGGGCATGGGACGAGCTCGGGGCTTAGCTATCGCGGTGAACGTGGGGCCGTCACTTTTTTGACAATCGCCGGGCCTTCTACGGCTTGTCGACAGTCCTCACCACATGGAGGCCGACAACCTCGTTGGGATTACGGTCCGCACGCCTATTGATTCGATTGATTTCTTCCGCCTTGTCGCGGTACTCTGTCTCGAGTTTCTGCATGCGTTTTAGCATCGCTGCCTGCTCGGATAGGGAGACCTTGAGGCGCTGCTCTAGGGTACGGTTGATTTGCTTCAAGTCCTCGTTGATTGCACGCATGTCGGTAGGCACGCGTACAGGTAGCTGGTCAGCGGCAGCGTCTTTTTCACAAATCGCTTGACGCACATTTGGATAGCGACATTTATCATAGCCAATCAACGTACGTGAGACCCCTGCCTCTATAGACACCGTTGTAGGATTCGCCTTCAACTTTCCTTGTTTTGCCAACACAGCTAACTTAGGATTCTCTGGGCGACCTTCTTTAACTCTAGCCCAAGCGTCGAGCAGGTGTCGCTCCATACCCTCGCGTGTAACAGGCAAGTCCTTCCGCTTACCCCTCATCGGTCGTCTCCAGTTCTGGGAGCGTAGCGCCGAGGCTTAAGAGGTAGCTCTTTGCCTGGTCTGCCCGAATTTTTGCAACTCGAAATTCATTGCCTCTCCCTACAGCATTCGCCTTCAACCAGATGACCTTATTGTCAACGTAACGCTTCGTCCAGTGGTCGATGTTCTGTTCGCCAGCTAAGAAAAGGTAGCAGCCAGTGCAAATTGATGGCTCACGGTGCGCGAAGTTTGGGGCTTTGTTTGCCCAATGGACCGTCTGAGCACGCTTGTGGCACTCAGCCTGTAAGGGGGCAATGGCAGGAATGCATTGGCCGTAGCCATGGAAGAAAATCTTCATGTCACGATTTCGGCACCATGCATCGATTGCTCCTCGAGCCTCATTGTCGTCCATGCCTTCGACAATTTTCCGCAGCTCAGGCAGGTACTGCTCCATTAGCTTCGCCAGCCGTCCCTCTTGCTTCGAAGAAGTACCTCGCACCCTAGACAAGAAAAAGTCTGATGTGAGGTTACGATTGAACTCGGCCACACCGGTGATTAGGCTTGCACTCGTCCCAACGTAAGCACCTTCAGTCATTGCCAGCGCCAGGTGCTTGAACTGCCTTGCGATGGCAGGTAGCATGCGTTTGTTGACCTGAAATACGTACTGAGCGTACGTTTTACGCCATTGGTGAGTGCGGATGCATTTCCCTCGGCTTTTTTTGTACGGATGCGTTTCTTCGGTCATTGGGATTTCGTGCCAGTCGACGAATGACCGCGCAAAATCTTTCTGCCCTAAACGAAGTAAATGGTTATTAGGCTCAGTAACGCCCGAGCGACTAATTGGAAAACCGGAAGGCACTCCAATTGTGACGATGAGGTATTGCCCTATCTGTGGGTCTGCTAATGCCCTAAGAGGCGCAAGTAGCTGCTCAAGAACCACAACTGCCCGTACTGCGTCGGGCAGTTCCGTCGTACCACGGGGAGCAGCAGCAAGCAGCCATTCTTCGTTGACCGGTGCAGGACGCAGTTTTGTAAGCTTCGAATTCAAGTAGTACAGGTCCAGCATCCCCGTTTTTGATGGACGAACCGTAACGCACGATGGCAGCCCAGTTTGCTCGTTCATGCCCCCGAGAAGAGCGCTAAGTTCGCCGATGCGCATGCCGGTTTCGCCCTGTGCAGTTAACACGCACGCATCGACCAACTCATCAACAAGACGTCTTAACTCGGCAAACGCCGAGCTGCCTCTCGAACCAAGCGGGTCATGCCAGGGCAACCCGCCTTCAACAGCCGAGAACCGAAAATTACGAAGAAAAGCGCTAACTTCTGGGGTATCCGGCGGAGCATCTGGCTTGTCTTCAGGGGTTGTGCCGCGAATCTGATACAAGCCGTTCACAAGCTCAATCAAATCGTTAGCCGTCATCGCGATGAATTCATGCGCCGCGTTCATCAAAGAGATAGCGACAGCGTCCGGAAGGGCGGGGATGCGGACCGGAAGTTTCGTAGATAGTTCATTGCTGACCTTGTTAACAGAGCGTCCAAAAAAAGGTGCTTCCCGCATCGCCCCAATCCCGAGTTTAGACATTGCAAACCGTTGTTCCCACAGGTAGCACCAAACCGAAAGCGAGCGACTGAAAGTTCCAGGGGTAACTCCGCCGATGTCTTCCGGGTCTACTGCCTCGCCATCGTCACTTAGAAACTCACTGGAGTCGTTGCCCTTGACTGCGGCATCAGCCTGGTCCAACTCGTCAAGTTCTGTGTCGTCGTCGAGGCGGCCGCTGTCGTCGGTAAAATCGTTCTCATCAGCCTTCATCGCATAGAAATCGACAAGCCAGTCGCAGAATCTGGCCGAGGCACGATTGTTCAATTCGTCGAATCCAGAGTAGTCGTGTTCGACCATCCATTTCAACAGGCGTCGTAAGCCAGAAAAGATGCTCCCGGCGCCGCCTGACTTTAGCTGCCTACCTACACGTCGCGCTGAGTAGAGACTCCAAAAGAAGTGCCTGGCCTCATTAAGCAGGCGCGAATGCTGCGGGTCAAAAAGCGAAGTGCCATCATGAAGCTTGAAGTCCCAGATGCAGGTAACGGTGTTTGTACCTGCGCCGACCAACTTCCCATCGAATACCCATTTCCTGTCGCTCCATCGACTGACGCTCGAGACCCAAATTACTTTGTCGCCGACATTGACATCTGCGATGGGCAACGCGCCTTTCGCGAGAGTGGGGTAACGTATTTTTCTGCGTGAATCAGTCATGTTCTTGTCACTCTAGTGGTGGTAATTTAGCGAGCTTGATGCGCTTTGCTTGCTCTTGTATCAAGTCAGGAAAGCTCGGCAGCCAAATCTTCAAGAGTTTCTCCTTTATCGGAGCCCATCTGGTAAGCCATGCATCGGGCGCAATCTCGACCGCTGCTTCGTCAATCGCGTAAAGTAGGTTCCATGCCTGCGCAAGAGCATAGGGGTCGTCGAGAGCAATGGAGCCGTGCGGGCAGCCTGGACACGAACCGTAGCTGTTGCAAAGCTTGTTCGGGGTGTACGGGCCGCTAAACGGGTCGACGCAAGTCCACCCAGGCGTAGCCGCCCCAACATCGGAGCCATTAGGCTTGTTCCGCGGGTCGGCCTTCCCGCGGCTTTCACGCCACCTCCGGCGGAGCAGGCCAACCTGGCCAAGGAACTCATCCCCACGTTGCTTTTGGGCGTCTGTGCTGTAGAGACGGTACGTTGTCTCAGGCGATGCGTGGTTCGCTGCGGCTTGCTTGGCTCTGATATCACCACCGAACAACACATCTGTGAAATCAAGTCCAGTTGGTCGAAACCGATTGAGAGCCGTCTGGGGCAGGCCGTGGTCGTCATAGAACCGCTTAAGGCTATTTCGCCATGTGTTATCGCTAGTTGCAGTGGATGTTCCGACAAAGGACTTAAAAATACGGTCTCCTTGTTCAGTAGCAAAAATGAATAGACGTTCCCTCTCTGCCGGAGGGACCAATGGACGTGAGAACGAAGTCCACTCCTTCAGGAATTGAACGATACTCGCCGGATTGTCTGGGTCGTCCGTAGCTGGTCTAATTTGCGACTGTGCAGCATTATTTGACCGCCCCTTCTTTGCCCGAGCAAGAATTTCGAGCTCGGCCGGTTCGCGCTCCCCAGACGCGTCCAGTGCTTCTTTCTTCTCGCGATTTATGTTTGCAGGCGAAGCGACTAACTCGATGTTCCCAATCTCATTTTTGCGAATGACGTAATCATGTAAGAGGCTCTGTAGTAGCGTCTCAGGATTGTAGTCAAGATGAATTGCAAGCATTAGCCCAAAGGGGACGAGCTCTCGCGCGTATGGATAGAAACAGTAATGGAGTTGCGGTATACTTCCAAATGGTTGAGTGCCTTCGACGACCCGCAGCAACATTTTGTCCTGCATTTTTTTAAGTCTGGTAATACTAAGAATAACGCCAGGTACGCGATGTCGGAGAGCTGCTAAACAAAGCCCTAGGTCTTTATAAGGGTTTGTTTTCCAAATTGAATTGTTAAACCTCCCGCATGGATGATATGCATCACCCGGGAAGATATCCCCTTGCAAAGCTATAGGATTGTCAAGTTGAGCTTGCATAAGGGCTCGTTGATGGCGTACCTTTGTCATCGTAGCTGCAATCTCTTTCTTGCAGGCAACGTAAATATCGCGGTAATTCTCTTCCGGGATGATTTTTACATGAGTGCGGTCGTCCGGAGTGCCACTCCAATAGTTTTTCCTAATGTTGAGCTCAGGAGAAAGCTGCTCCTTCCATCCGTCAGACTTCTGCAGGTAGCGCATGACTGCGGACGCAGTCATTTCGAAATGCTGCTTCGACATTTTTTTATACTTCGCTGCTCCGTTCTCAGTGCGTCGGAGCCAGATAATGAACCTCTCAAAAACGTCCGTGGTGATGTCTCCGAGGCCGGCATCAGGCGCTGCCACCCGGAGATACTTGACGAGGCCATTCTTCAAGTTGCGGACTTTCCCGTTGACCGTTACAAAGGGACTGGCAACAAGTCGAGCTGGTAACGCAAGCGCCTGGGAAAAAGGCTCCCACAACATTGGGAAATCCAGCAGGAAGCTAATGTCAATTGATTTTTCGCCACCGGGTGCTGGTTTAAAGGGGACGACTAATTTGAGAGTTGGCCCCGATGGCTCTTCATGATGTTCGACACGGTAAGACTTAGCAATTTTCTCCGCAACGAAGTCCGCAATATTTGAGCCGGCTCGCTTTTGCGTATATGCGCTCGGTTTTTTTTGCTTACGCATCAGGCTGCCCCATCGTTCTCTTGAAATTATATTGAACACGTCCGGCATTACGGCGGTCAACGTCGACAACTTTGAGATAAGTATCCATTGTTACTTTTAAGTTGGCGTGGCCGAGATGGACCTGAATCTCTTTCCACGGCTCAGTTTCACCCTTGGATTTTAAATCGTGATAAGTCCAGACAGCAAAGGTATGCCGAAGGTCATGAAAGTGATGTTTTGATAAATTTACTCTGTATCTCTCGCTCGTTTCAATATCAATTTTCTCAACCGAATGCGTAATTTTTGCGTCCAAGCATGCTTTTTTGAATTGATATGACAATGACGTTGCACTTACTGCATTACCTGAATGCTCCGCAGAATCACTGAGATTAACGAACAGGCTTATCGGGCGATTGTATTTCTGACCTTTCGCATTAGCACGTGTCGTGCCTCTTATAATTGAGGCTTCGCGCTCGTTGTCCAGATAAACCATCAATTCAGGGATAATGTAACCAGGCACGAGAACATCGCGGGGTTTGAGGCGCTTAGTTTTAACGATGTAGAGCGCGAAAAAGCCCTTGTTGCGCTGTTCCTCATCGGCTACTAACCATGCTTGATGCAGGTCACGCAGTTGAAACTCAGTAAGCGAAGTAATTTCGTCGACGCGCATTCCAGTCCCGATTGCGAGTTCGGACACAATCCTGTCCCTGCTTGGTCTGAGGTCGAATTCACGTTCGCTCGGCAGCGGACCGAGTTTCAGTTGTATGCGGTGCCACTCGGCATCCGATAACGGTCGAATTGGCTCCCGGTACTCCATCCGTTCTCTGTATTCAGAGACGACGACTTCCGCCTCCGCGGAGTTGCTTTCAGGGTCAAATCCGCCTTGATTTATGTCGTGAGAGAGGCGCCCCTTCCTTATTTTGGAAATAACAAATTCGCCGTCGTACCAGCCCTTCTCCTGGGCATATGCATAGAAGCGCTCTACATAGACCTGACGTCTGGCGATTGTGCTGCTGGATAGATGTCTGTTTGTCTGCGGACTGATGACTTCCTGCATTGTGTCCCGCCAAGCAATGTAATCTGATTCAGCGGCTACGTCCCAGGGCTTGCCGACCTCAAGCTTCTTGGTGACAGGGTTGACCCACTGGCAGTGGGCTAGGTAGTCGAACCAGTCTCTAAGGTCGTATGCCATGGCGTCAGCCGTGTGTTTCTTCCAATGACGCGGGCCACGTTTGAGTTGGGTATGTATGAGGTACAGCAGAGCCGGCTCAATGATTTTCGATTGCTCATCGATGACTAGGAACGGAAAATCTTCTGGAAGTGCATGAGAAAACCAAGGGCTGTCTTTTGGTAACAGTACAGCTTTGTGAACACTGATAGTCATGCAATTTTTTCAATGACGTAATGAACACAGTGTAGTGCCGGAAAGAGGTTTCCGCAATGAATCAGAAGTTAAATGAACAAATTTTCATCGTGAGAATAGATGACGCTTTGCTTATACTCCGTCCAGAGGTCAAACGTATAAGCGAAGATGGCTACAGAGGAGAGGTCAAACGTAAACACGCCGTAAAGCTGATAAAAAGTAATGAACAGTTCCATCCTACATAAATACATGCAGTCGTTCCAGTCCTTCGGCGTACGCCTGCGCGACTTTCAGAAGGCGGCTCTGGAAGACTGGGTGCAGGAATACCGGGGCGACCTGGGTATCGCCTTGACGGACGTGGTCGGCATGGATGCCTTTTTGGCCGACTTCGACCTGTATTTCGCCAAGCTGTTCGACGGCTTGCGCCACGATTCCGGCGACCCCGTCGAATGGGGCGAGAAGGCGCTGGCCCACTATGCGGCCCTGCGCATCGACGCCAACACCAAGCGCCTCGTGTTTTCCGACGGCCTGGACCTGGACAAGGCGTTTGCCCTGTACCAGCACTTCGCCGACCGCATCATGACGGGCTTTGGCATCGGCACCAATCTCACGAACGACGTCGGTTTGACGCCGCTCAATATCGTCATGAAACTGGTGCGCTGCAATGGCCAGTCCGTGGCGAAACTGTCGGATTCGCCGGGCAAGACCCTGTGCAAGGATGAAACCTTCCTCGCGTATTTGCGCCAAGTTTTCCACCATCCTGCCGTCTAAGCTGCGCCCAGGCGTCTATGCGTGGCGTAGGTCGGATTAGCGGGGCCGCCGAGGCGCGGCAAAGCCGCGCGTAATCGGACAACTGCGCGGCCAAGCCCGCCGACAAGCTCGGCGGGCAGACGGCGTGCAGTGTGAACCCCGACTTAAAACCCCGTCACCACCGTGTTCATGTGTTCCACCTGGGGCGGGGCGGCAAAGAATTCGCCCACCAGGCCGCGCCATGCCTGGAAATCGTCGCTGCCGCGGAAATGCACGGTATGGTCTTCCAGGGTCGTCCAGCCGACCACCAGGCGGTAGGCGTCGCCGTTTTCGATCGAGCGCTCCAGGCGCATCGATTCGCAGCCGCGCGCGCGCTGGAACAGGGGGACGGCCTTCGCTACGGCCGCTTCGAAGGCCTCATGCGTGGCCGATTTGATCTGGATATGGGCAATTTCAAAAATCATGGCAAGTTCCGGTTTTGAAAGAAAGAACGCAGATCTTGCCACAGATTGTGCCCGCTTGCGGACTGCGATGGGCTACCTGCCATTCAGCCGGCGCCGCCGCTCCTGTCCAGCGCTTGCTGCAGGTAGGCTTCCAGGCGCGGCACGTTCATGCTGGCGACATCCCTGGCCAGGGCATGGCTGAGCCGCTTTTCCACCTGGGCGTCCAGGCTTTGACGCAACTGCCCCAGGAATTTGGGCGCGGCGACCAGGCACAGCCTGCTGTAGCGCCGTTGCTGCAGGCCCTGCTGCAGCACTTGCGCGATATGCCGGGCAAACTGTTCGTTCGCATGCTCGACGGGCGTCACCTGCGGCTCCGTCGTATGCGCCTGCGTGCCCGCTTGCGTACCGGCACGCATGCCGTTGCCGAAGCGTCCGCCGGCATCGCTGTTCAAGGCGTTCTCGTTTTCGCGGCCCGCCGGATTGACAAAGTCTTGCAACTCGCCCAGCTGGTTTTGCTGCCCCAGTGCAAACAGCCGCGCCCGGCTGCTGTCGGCCACCACCACCCACGTGACGTCCATGCTTGCTCTCCTTGGCGGGCACGCCGGCTAGCGCGACAGGGCTGCCACGCCGCCGTGCCGGTCGTGGCCGCAGCGGGCCGTGCGCTGTTCGATATCGCTGCCGCCGCACGCTTGCAGGATGGCGTGCGCGCGCTCCTGCTCATCGGCGTGGCGCGTGGCCACCACCAGGCGCACCATGCCGCGAAACGCCGTCTTGCCGTAGTTGCGCCGGTACATATGGTTGTCGCCGCCGAACAGGGCATTGATCGCGCGTTCCAGCCGGCTGGTGATGGTGTCGCGGTTGCCGACCGTAAAATTGCCCTGCACTGGGCCGGCCTCGTCGTCGCCCGCATCCAGCTGCACGGCGTGAGGAGGAAAACCTTCGGCCAGCAGCCGGGTGCGGGCTTGCTCGGCATCGGGGAAATGGTCGAAGATACGTATCAGCGTGCTGCCGCCGCTGTTTATGCTTCTGCTGCTGTCCATGGCCCGGCCTTTCAAGGAGGTGTCCCTGATTTGACCGGCGAGCCTGCAAATAATTCTGCCTCAGCCTGTAAAATCCTCGATCAAGGCGCAAAAGTTTGATAAATATCCAGTATGGCTGCCAAGTCGCGCTAAGATACGTCTTGTGGGATCAATCTTTCATAGGAGAACTAA
Organism: Janthinobacterium goodfellowi; assembly: GCF_051380695.1. Taxonomy (NCBI): domain Bacteria; kingdom Pseudomonadati; phylum Pseudomonadota; class Betaproteobacteria; order Burkholderiales; family Oxalobacteraceae; genus Janthinobacterium; species Janthinobacterium goodfellowi. The sequence continues at coordinate 418,585 of NZ_JBNYXN010000004.1, forward strand.
ATGGCAGCGAAGAAAATTCTGTTTTTGACCGGCGATTTTGCAGAAGATTATGAAACGATGGTGCCGTTCCAGGCCCTGCTGATGCTGGGCCATACCGTGCATGCCGTCTGCCCAGGCAAGAAGAGCGGCGAGACGATCAAGACGGCCATCCACGATTTCGAGGGCGACCAGACTTACACGGAAAAGCCGGGCCACTTGTTCACCCTGAACGCCAGCTTCGACGAGATCGACCCGGCCCACTACGACGCCGTGATGATCGCCGGCGGCCGCGCGCCCGAATACCTGCGCCTGAACGAGAAAGTCATCGCCGCCGTGCGCCATTTCGCCGAAGCGGGCAAGCCTGTCGCGGCCGTCTGCCACGGCGCGCAATTGCTGGCCGCCGCCGACGTCATCCGCGGCAAGCGCATTTCCGCCTATCCCGCCTGCGCGCCGGAAGTGAAACTGGCGGGCGGCACGTATGCCGACATCGCCGTCACGGACGCCGTCACCGATGGCCAGTTCGTCACGGCGCCCGCCTGGCCCGCGCATCCGGCCTGGCTGGCGCAGTTCGTCAAGCTGCTCGGTACCGAGATCCATTTGTAACCTTCACCAGTCCGGCAGGCCGCAGCGCTTGCCGGGCGCACCACTTTTCAGATTCGAGTTTTTCATGCATGCGCCGCGCAGTCAACCTTCCCGCAAACAACTTCCAGCGTCGCGCTGGCGCCAGCGCCGCCTGGCGCAAGCCGCATCGGGCCTGAGCGCCGCGCAGGAGCGCCAGCTGGCCACCCTGCATGACATTTCCACCTTGCTGGCGGGACAGCACGCCATCGATGCCCTGTGCCGCGGCTTCCTGCGCCATGTGATGCAGTTCGCGCAAGCCGAAGGCGGCACCGTGCGCATTCTCGATCCGCAGCACGACACCGTGCACATCATCGTGCACGAAGGCATTTCGGACGCCATGGTGGAAGAGGAACACTGCATCCGCAACAACGATTGCCTGTGCGGCGCGGCCGTGGCGCAGGGCGTGATCCAGATCCGCGATTTCCGCCAGGTCGATGCGCTGCAGCGCTACCGTTGCCAGGACGAAGGCTTTATCGCCATCGCCGTCTTTCCCATCCTCGCGCGCGAACAGGTGGTGGGCAGTTTTTCGCTGCACTTTGCGCGCCCGCAAGCCGTGCATGCGCAGCAGCAGGGCTGGCTGGAAACGCTGGGCCAGAGCCTGGGCATCGCCATCGAAAACCAGCGCCTGATCGCGCGCGAAAAGGAATTTGCCGTGGCGCGCGAACGCAGCCTGCTGGCCGAAGGCTTGCACGACAGTATCGCGCAAAGCCTGAACTTCATCAGCCTGCAAGTGCAGATGCTCGACGATTCCGTGCGCCGGGGCCAGCTCGACGAAGCGGCCGAAGTGTTGCCGCTGATGCGCATGGGCGTCGAACAAAGCTACCAGGACGTGCGCGAATTGCTCGTCAATTTCCGCACGCGCTGGCATGGCAGCGACCTGGAAAGCAAGCTGTCGGAAGTGCTGGCCAAGTTCGAACTGCAGACGGGCGTCGCCGGCACGCTCGAGATGAGCGGCAACGGCGCGCCGCTGGCGCCCGAGCAGCAGTTGCAGATCCTGTTCATCGTGCAGGAAGCGCTGTCGAATATCCGCAAGCACGCGCAAGCGAGCAACGTGGCGCTGCGCGTGGAAAACGGGCGCGATTTCGCGCTGCAGGTGCGCGACGATGGCGAAGGCTTTGCCGCCAACCTGCGCGACAAGAAAACGGAATTGCAGATCGGCTTGCGTATCATGCAGGAGCGGGCCGAGCGGCTCGGTGCGCAATTTGCCATCGACAGCACGCCCGGCGGCGGCACGACGATCTCGCTGGCCTTGCCGGCAGCCCGGCGCCAGGCCGCGTAACAGATGAATCATCCTTATCAGGCAACAAACATAGTGAACGCACCAATCAAAATCCTGCTGGTCGACGACCACACCCTGCTGCGCAGCGGCGTCAAGCTGCTGCTGCAGCGCAATCCTCAATTCCAGGTGGTGGGCGAGGCATCGAACGGGCTCGACGGCGTGCGCCTGGCGGCGGAACTGCAGCCCGACGTGGTGCTGATGGACTTGAACATGCCCGGCGTGACGGGCGTCGAGGCGCTGCAGCTGATCCTGCAGGATATGCCGCAGATGGTCGTGTTGATGCTGACCGTGTCGGAAAACGCGGCCGACCTGGGCGCGGCCCTGCGCGCGGGCGCGCGCGGCTATTTGCTGAAAAATATCGAAGCCGAGCAGCTGGGCCAGGCCATCTGCCGCGCCGCCGCCGGCGAATCCGTGATTGCCGACGCCATGACGGCCAAGCTCGTGTCGCAGTTCCGCGCGGGGCAGAACGCGCCGCAGGAAGACTATGACAAACTGACGCCGCGCGAACGCGAAGCCATGGCCTGCCTGGCGCAAGGGCTGAGCAACAAGGAAATCGCGCGCCAGCTGGACGTGGCGGAAAGCACGGTCAAGATTCACGTGCAAAACATCCTGAAAAAGCTTAAGCTCAGCAGCCGCGTGCAGATCGCCGTCTACGCCGTCGAGCGTGAGTTAAGCAAATAAAGATCAAGCAAAGCGCAAATACCCTTCCAAAAAGCCACAAGGAATGCGCGATTGTTTGATCTGCATGGCGTTCCGGCCTAGACAACCCTAGTTCCTTTGACGTATGGCCTTGACCGTGCCTGCGCATTACACTCTTAGTCATTCGCTAATCTAATAAGAGAGTGTCATGCATAAGGTCAACGTCGATGGCTTGCTATCGAGCCAGGCTCTGTTCCGCCATATTTCCCCTTCGCAATTAGAGCAATTGCGCCAGGATGTCGTGCGCGTCGAAGTGGAAAAAGGCAAAGTGCTGTTTCGCAAGGGCGAAGTGGCGGAAGGCGCCTACGTGGTGGTCTTCGGCCTCGTCAAGCTCAGCGTGTTTTCCATGGAAGGGACCGACAAGGTCCTGGAATTGATCCGCCCGGGCCAGAGCTTCGGCGAAGCCATGATTTTCCTCGATGAACCGTATCCGTTCTGCGCCGAAGCGCTCGAACATTGTTTGCTGCTGCGCATCCCGCCGCACGCGCTGCTGCGCCTGCTGGACCAATCGCCCCGCATCGCGCGCCAGATGATGAACAGCCTGTCGCATCACCTGATGGGTTTCATCCGCAACGTGGAGCGCTGCTCCGTGCAGAATGCCACCCAGCGCGTGGTCGAGTATCTGTTGCAGGCATCGGACCAGCAGCGCTCGAACGAAGTCAAGCTGGACTTGAAGAAAAGTCTGTTGGCCTCGTTCCTGAACCTGGCGCCCGCCACCCTGTCGCGCGTGCTGCACCAGCTGACGGACTTGCACCTGATTAAAGTCAGCGGTTCGCTGATCCAGATCCAGCCCGATGCCCTGAAGACGTACCGCCATGGTTCCGCCGCCACGGCCATGCTGAACTAAGCTTTTTCAGCAGGCAAGGTCAGCCGCCAGAACAGCAAGGCGAGCAAGCTGACCGCCGCGCCCAGCGCGCATACCCCATGCCAGCCCGCCAGCGCATACACGCTGGTGGCGGCAATCGCCCCGAGTCCGCTTCCCACCGCATAAAACAGCATGTAGCACGCCACCAGGCGGCTGTGCGCGTCGCTGTCCTGCTTGAAAATCAGGCTCTGGTTCGTCACGTGGATGGCTTGGCCCGCCAGGTCCAGCGCGATGATGCCGACGATCAAGGGCCACAGGGCCGCGCCCGCAAAACTCAGCGGCAGCCACGCGGCCAGCAGCAGCAACAGGGCTGCGCCCGTCGTCCACTGGGCGCGGCCCTTGTCCGCCATGGCGCCCGCACGCGCCGCGCCCAGCGCACCGATCACGCCCACTAACCCAAAAGCGCCGATGGCCGCATGGCCATAGCCTTGCGCCGTCAATGGCAGCACGAGCGCGCTCCAGAAAATATTGAAGACGGCAAACATCAGCAGGGCCAGCATGCCGCGCACGCGCAGTACCTTGTTGTGCAGCAGCATGTCCAGCATCGAGGCGAGCAGGGTGCCGTAGGCCAGCTTTTGATCGGATGGCTGCGCCGGCGGCAGCTTGCGCCACAGCAGCAACAGCAGGGCGCAGGCGATGGCCGCGGAAACAAAATACACGGCGCGCCAGTCGGCCAGGTCCGCCACCACGCCGGACAGGGTGCGCGCCAGCAGCAAGCCGATCACCACGCCGCCCTGCGCCATGCCGACGACCCTGCCCCGCTCATGGCTGGCCGCCGCGCTGGCCGCATAGGCGATCAAGCCCTGCGTCATGGCCGTGCCCAGCAAGCCCACCAGCAGCATGCCGCCCAGCAAGGCGGCCGTGGAACGGGCGCAGCCCAGCGCCGCCAGCGAGACGGCAAGCAAGCCCAGCTGGAACAGGGTCAGACGGCGCCGGTTCAGCATGTCGCCCAAGGGAACCAGCAGCAGCAGGGCCAGCGCGCAGCCGAGCTGCGTGGCCGTGATGATCATGCCGCTGGCGGCCTCCGTCATGTCGAATTCCTGCGCCAGGGTGGCGAGTAAAGGCTGGGCGTAATACACATTGGCCACGCTGAGGCCGGCCGCGCAGGCAAACAGCCAGACGAGGGAGGGGGCAAGCGTTGCCAGGGGAAGGGGAGAGGTCGTGTCGCGCATGGATGCCTATGTGGTTTCAAATTAAAACCAGTTGGAGTCTACGCCGAGAAGTTTTAAAATGCAACCACTCAATCAAGGAGACATCCGTGGCCAAGCGCAAGAGCCTGAAAACCGACCCCTGTCCCGTTGCGCGCGCGCTCGACGCGATCGGCGAGCGCTGGTCGCTCTTGATCGTGCGCGACGCCTTCGACGGCATGCGCCGCTTCGGCGAATTCCAGAAAAGCCTGGGCGTGGCGAAGAACATCCTGGCCGACCGCCTGCACACGCTGGTGGAAGAGGGCATTTTTACGGTCGCGCCGGCCTCGGACGGCACGGCCTACCAGGAATACGTGCTCACGCCCAAGGGGCTGGCCCTGTTTCCCGTCGTCGTCGGCTTGCGCCAGTGGAGCGAGGCGCAATTGTTCGACCCTGGCGAGGCGCATTCCACCTTGCTGCAACGCGGTTCAGGCTTGCCCGTGCGCAGGATGGACGTGCTGGCCGAGGATGGCCGCGTGCTGCAGGCGGGCGATACCGTCGTGCAGAAGGTAGGGGCGCCATGAGCCGCACGGTGGCCGTTATCGGCGGCGGCATCACGGGCGTCACCACGGCCTATGCGCTGGCGAAACGGGGCGTCGCTGTCACCCTGGTCGAGCGCCACCGTTATGCCGCCATGGAAACGTCGTACGCGAACGGCGGGCAATTGTCGGCTTCGCACGCGGAAGTGTGGAACCACAAGGCGACGATCTGGAACGCGCTGAAATGGATGACGCGGCGCGATGCGCCGCTGCTGCTCAATCCGACTCCCGGCTGGCACAAGCTGAGCTGGTTTGCGGAATTTCTCGCCGCCATGCCGGATTACGAGCGCAATACCATCGCCACGGCGCGCATGGCGATTGCCGCGCGCGCGCATCTGTTTGCATGGGCGGAAGAAGAAAAGATAGCTTTCGATCACCGCCGCGCCGGCATCCTGCATGTGTACCGTGACCGGCGCGGCTTCGAGCGGGCGGCCGGCGTGTCGAGCCTGCTGGCGCAGGCAGGATTGGAACGGCGCGCCGTCACGCCGCAAGAAATGCGCGCCATCGAACCGAGCTTGCACGGTGACTTTTACGGCGGTTACTACACGGACAGCGATTCCACGGGCGACATCCACAAATTCACCAGCGGCCTGGCCGACGCCTGCGCCCGCCTGGGCGTGGCCTGCCGCTACGGAGCACAGGTCACCGCGCTGGCGCGCGAACACGGCAAGGTGCGTGTCTCCATGGGCGAGGACAGCGCCGTGTTCGACGCCGTCGTCATCTGCGCGGGCACGGCCAGCCGCGCCATGGCGGCAATGCTGGGCGACCACGTGAATGTGTATCCGGTGAAAGGCTATTCGATTACCGTGCAGCTCGATGACCGAGCCAGCCAGGCGGCTGCGCCCCAGGTCAGCCTGCTCGACGATGCAACCAAGCTGGTCAGCAGCCGCCTGGGCGAGGACCGGCTCAGGGTGGCGGGCACGGCGGAATTCAATGGCGTTAATTACGACATCCGCGCCGACCGCATCCGCCCGCTATTGGAATGGGTCGAGCAGTGCTTTCCCGGCGTGAGTACGCGCAAAGTGATCCCGTGGGCCGGCTTGCGCCCCATGCTGCCGGCCATGCTGCCGAAAGTGGGGCCCGGCAAGGCGCCCGGCGTGTACTACAACACGGGCCACGGCCACCTGGGCTGGACCCTGGCGGCCGCGACGGCGGAGATGGTGGCAGAGGCGCTGCTTAATTCTTCGGCAGCAGATCGCTGAGCGCGGCACGGCCCTTGGCGGTGAGGAAGGGGCCGACCTTGCTGTAGGGCAGCAGAAAATCGTTTTCGCAGCCGCTGCCGTTCGAGTCTTCCCAGAACGATACGCCTTCCGGTTTCAAGGACAGGTGGAAGCGGCCGCGGCCGTCGTAATCCGTGCCCTTGCATTCGGCGTCGATTTTCACATCCTTGAACAGGGCCTGGCGCAGGCGGTCCGGCAGTTCGGCCTTGTCGTCGCCATCGCTGGCGCTGGCGCCAAACCAGTTCCACACGTCCGTTTCCTGGCCCGTCTTCACGTCCCAGGTGCGGAACCGGATGGAAATACCGCTGGCGCCATAGCCGGCCGGCCAGCGGTAGAACTTGACCGTCACCCAGCGCGGCGACCAGTAGGTGGGCTCCGCATACACTTCGTCTTCCGTCGTGAAGCCGTTGCGGCCCAGGTATTCGCGGCGCGTGGCATAGAAGTCGGCCAGGTCTTTTTTATTTTTTGCCAGCACGGCGCGCAGCTGCGCATTGATTTTCGCCACGCCGTCGCCGGGCGCCATCAGTTCCACGGTGATGGTGTCGCCGATTTGCAGGTTGCGGTATTGCTTGCCTTCGAAGGCGATCGGCTTGCTCGTCTTGGTATTGGGAAAATCTTCCAGCGCCAGATTGTAGGCATCGCTGGCGCAGGATGGATGGTCGCGGTCGCCCGCCGCTTCCAGCAGGGTCAAGGCCAGGGGCAGGGACTTGCCGCTTTTCGGGTCCGTCCAGGTGCCGGTGACTTTGCCGCCCTGCGGCGCACCCAGGCGCCACGTGCCCGTCGTGTCGCCCTTCGCGTCGGACTCGCTCCAGTCGCGCTTGCCGTTCGCCATGGCCAGCATGATCGGTGTCTTGTAGCGCGTGTAGTAATAGTTGCCACTGCGGTCAGATCCTTGCGTGGGGCTGGGCTGGTTGAAGCAGGCGACGATGTTGGCCTTGCCCAGCGTGCCCTGCCACACGCCTTGCACGGGCGGCTCGGCCGCCATGGCGGAATTCAGGGCGGGCAGGGTCAGACATATAAGCAAAAAGCGGCGCATCGGATTTTCCTGTGATTGGCGATGGCCGATTCTACATGGCCACCGCCTGGAAATGCCGCACGCCAACTTTTACGCTTGTTTTTCCTGCGCCACCACGGCCATCGCCGCGCCCAGGTATTGCACCATGGCGGCATCGACGAAACTGCCTTCCATCAAGCGCGGTTCCTGCTGGTGCGCCTGGCGGAATTTCAGCTGCGTGGCCGGGTCCGTGCCCGCATACGAGCGGAACAGGTCCAGCCATTGCCGCGCCAATTGCAGCACGGCCGGGTCGGTGGGCGGCGTGCGTGCATCGATGGCGGCGCGCACGGCGGCGATCAGGGCCGGCCACTCGCCCGAGCGCCTGCCGTAGTTGGCGAGTAAATACGCATATTCCTGCTCGTCGAGGAAAGGCTTGTACAGTGCCATGCGCGAGGCGTTGAAGGCGGCGAGGATGAACTGCATCAGTTCCGCATCGATGCTGGTGGTCGCCTGCATGGACGGCTCCTGCGCATGCATGTCGTTCAGGCGCGCGAACAGGCCCGGGTGGGCGCCCGTGTCGCGCACCAGCTTGACCATCCATTCCGTGGCCAGCGCCTGCGCCCGGACATCGCCGGGGCCGGCGCCCGCGTCTTTCGCGGCGCGCACGCGCGCCACCAGTTCCTTCCATTCCTGTTCCACGGCGCTATCTGTCAGCAGCGGCATTTGTTGCAGTTCTTCGCGACTAAAGTATTTGTCGTACATGGTCATCAACTCCATAGTGGTAAGCCACTCGGCCAGTTCCGGCGCCTGCCCCTGCGCCAGTTGCGCCTGCAAGGTGCGCAGGCGTTCGCGCAGGGTGGAAGCCTGCGCGATCTGGTGTTCCAGCATGGCGATTTGCTGCGCCACGATGGAATGCAAGGGCAGATCCGGCCCGGCGAGGGCGTTGGCGATATCGGCCAGCGACAGCCCGAACTTGCGCAGCGCCATGATCCGGTGCAGCCGGTCCATGTCGCCGTGCTGGTACAGGCGGTAGCCAGCTTGCGTGCGCGCCGAAGGCGAGAGCAGGCCGATGCTGTCGTAGTGGTGCAGGGTGCGCACGCTCAGGCCCGTGAGCCTGGCCAGTTCACCGATTTTCAACAGCATCGTCTTCTCCTTGTCTTCAGTGCGTGCAACCACGATGGCGCCTGACGTTACGTCAGGGTCAAGCAGAAATGTAGCAGAGACCCGAAAAAACCGGAAAAAGAATCCGTTGACCTTCATTTTTTTGTACGGTATATTTATAAAACCGAACGACGACTTCAGCAAAACAACGAGGTTCGGGTCAGGCGGCATGATGGAGTAATCGTTGTGCGGCGCAGCAAGATGCGCGCTTGGCAGGGCTGGAAAGACAATCCGCGCAGACGGATTTTTTTCACAGTTGGTTTGTACGTTAAATATAATATGCCGCCGGCAAGATCCGGACGGCGAGAGAGACGACCATGATGAAAAGTATCGTTTGCGATACGCCCGGCAGTTTGCGCATGGAGCAGCGCCCCGTGCCCGTGCCCGCCGAGGGCGAAGTGCTGCTGCGCATACGCCGCGTCGGCATCTGCGGCACCGACATGCACATCTTCCGCGGCACCCAGCCTTTCCTCAGCTATCCGCGCGTGATGGGCCATGAATTGTCCGGCCATATCCACAGCGCGCCGGCCGGCTCTCGCCTGGCCGTGGGCGACCAGGTCTACGTGATGCCCTACCTGTCGTGCGGTACTTGCGTGGCCTGCCGCCAGGGCAAGACCAACTGCTGCACCCGCATCGAAGTGCTGGGCGTGCACCGCGACGGCGGCATGACCGAATACCTGGCGCTGCCCGAGCGCTTCGTCTTCAAGACGGAAGGCATCTCGCTCGATGACGCGGCCATGATCGAATTTCTCGCCATCGGCGCGCATGCCGTCAAGCGCGGCGCGGTCGATGCGGCCAAGCGCGTGCTGGTGGTGGGTGCCGGCCCGATTGGCATGGCCGTGATGCTGTTCGCATCGTTGAAAGGCGCCGACGTGACGGTGCTTGACGGCCGCGCCGACCGCCTGCGGTTCTGCCGCGACGCGCTGGGCATCGCTCGCACGGTGCAGCTGGGCGAGGGCGACAAGGAGCTGCTGTCGGACGCCACGGACGGCGAATTCTTCGACGTGGTGTTTGACGCCACCGGCAATATCGCCGCCATGGAGCGTGGCCTGGACTTTGTCGCCCATGGCGGCTCCTATGTGCTGGTATCGATCGTGCGCGACCGCCTGTCGTTCTCCGATCCTGAATTTCACAAGCGCGAAACGACCTTGCTGGGCAGCCGCAATGCCACCGTCGACGATTTCGAGGACGTGGTGGCGGCCATGAAGGCGGGGAAAGTACCCACCGCGCTGCTCAATACCCACCGCACCACGCTCGATGAATTTACGGGCGTGCTCGATCGCTGGATGCAGCCCGAGGCGGGCGTCATCAAGGCCATCGTCGAGGTCTGAGATGAGCGATCTCAACCCCATACTTCAATTTGGCACCAGCCGCTTCCTGCAGGCGCATGCCGACCTGTTCGTCAGCGAAGCGGCCAGCCTGGACGAGGCGCTGGGCCAGATCACCATCGTGCAAACGACCGGCAGCGCGCAGGGCGCGGCCCGCGTGGCGGCGTTTCGCCGCGGTGGCGGCTACCCCGTGCGCATTCGCGGCTGGCAGGACGGCGCGCAAGTCGACGAAGAGCGCCGCGCCCACGCCGTCACGCAGGCATGGCAAGCGGGCAGCGACTGGCGGCAGGTGCGCGATGCGGCCGTGGCCGCGCGCGTGATCTTGTCGAATACGGGCGATACGGGCTACCAGCTGGACGAATTCGACCACGCCGGCATGCTCGACGGCGATACCGTCCCCGCCAGCTTTCCCGCCAAGCTGCTGGTGCTGCTGCACGGGCGCTTCCTGGCCGGCGCCGCGCCCCTCTCGATTTTTCCGTGCGAACTGGTGGCCGACAACGGCAAGGTGCTGCGCCAGGTGGTCGTGGCATTGGCGCGGCAGTGGCGCTGCGATGCCGCGTTCATCGGCTACCTGGAAACGGGTTGCCTGTGGATCAATTCCCTCGTCGACCGCATCGTTTCGGAGCCGATCGAACCGGTGGGCGCCGTGGCCGAACCCTATGCGCTGTGGGCCATCGAGGCGCAGGAAGGCATGCTGCTGCCGTGCCGCCACCGGCAGGTGGTGGTGACGAACAGCCTGCGCGAGTATGAACAGCGCAAGCTGTTTTTGCTGAACCTCGGTCACACCTATCTGGCGCAGCTGTGGATGGAGCGGGGCAGCCCGGCCGGCATGACGGTGCGCGAGGCGATGGACGATGGCGCCATGCGCGCCGCGCTGGAAGCCCTGTGGCAGGAGGAGGTGCTGCCCGTGTTTGCCGCCATGGAGGTGCCGCACGGCGACGCCGCGCTGGCCTATGTGGCGCAGGTCAGGGAACGCTTTTGCAATCCCTTTCTTGCGCACCGCCTGGCCGACGTCGCCCAGCACCACGCCGGCAAGATAGCGCGCCGCGTGGCGCCCGTGGCGGCGCTGGCGCGGCAGCTCTGTCCCGCGCTGGCGCAGCCGCGCCTGCGCGCCATGCTGGCGCCGGGAGCGCAGCCATGAACGCCCCCGCCGCCGCAGTTGTTTCTTTTTCGGCATGCCGATCCAATCCGATATCGACTAAAATGGCCCACTCATCCACTTTCCCTTTCGCTGGCATAGCGCGTTCATTCATCCATGTCCAAACCCGCCACCGTCTTCAAGCGCAGTACCAATCTGCTGTTGCAATTTCTCGCCGAGAATGTCGCAGTGGGCGAGATGCTGCCGACGGAGCAGTTCCTGACCACCATCTGCCAGGGCAGCCGCACGGCGGTCCGCAGCGCGATCGCCTACCTGTCGACGCGGCGGCTGATCGCCAGCCCGGCGGACCGGCGCCTGCTGCGCAAACCCATACCGGGCGACTACTTCGATATCTCCGAATTGCAGTCGGGGGCCGAGCGCATCCAGCAGGTGCTGATGGAGCGCGTGTACCAGCGCGACATGCCGCCCGGCGCGGAATTTTCGGAAGCGGAACTGGCGCGCGAGGCGGGCGCCAGTACCGTCAGCGTGCGCGAATTCCTGATCGGCTTTTCGCGCTTCGGCCTGATCGAAAAGAAACCGCGCGGCGGCTGGCGCCTGTGCGCGTTCGACCGCTCGTTCGCCACCGAACTGGCGGACATGCGGCGCATGTTCGAGATGGCGGCCGTGGAGCAGTTTGCGCACTTGCCGCATGGCGACCCCGCGTATGCGGAACTGGCGCGGCTGATCAAGCAGCACGAGAAGCTGGCGGCCAGGATAGACACGCGCCACAATGCCTTTCCGGCGCTGGACCGCGAGTTCCACACCTTTTTGATTGGCCTGCTGAACAACCGCTTCGCGCAGGGCTTCTACGATATCGTCTCGTTTGTCTTCCACTATCACTACCAGTGGGACAAGGGCGAGGAAAAGGGCCGCAACCAGTACGCGGTGCAGGAGCATCTGGCGATCCTGCATGCGCTGGCGGAGCACGACGTACCGAAGGCGCTCGAGTGCATGCGTTCGCACCTCGATTCCTCGCGCAGCACCATGCTGTCCTCGATAGGCACGCGCGAAAAACTGAGCCAGCCGGACGCCTAGCCGCCTTTGCCGGGGAGGGTGCTCCATGAGCCTCGCTTCCCGGCCTGCCAGCCTGCTCCTGATGTCGCCCGAGGATAACTGCCTGATCGCGAGGACAGCATTGGCCAGCGGCGACGTCGTCGCCATCGACGGCCTGCCCGTCACCCTGGCGCAAGACATCCAGATCGGCCACAAGGTGGCGCGCCGCGCGCTGGCCGTGGGCGACAAGGTGCTGCGCTACGGCGCCCTGATCGGCAGCATCACGGCTCCCGTCGCCATCGGCGAGCATATTCACACGCACAACCTGGCAAGCGACTACATCCCCACGTTTACCCTGGGCCAGGACGGCCACCATTTCCTGCACAAGGACGACCAAGCATGAACGCTCCAACGACGACACCCGCCCTGTCGGGCTACCTGCGCGCCGATGGCCGCAAGGGCATCCGCAATATCGTGGTGGTGGCCTATATGGTCGAATGCGCGCACCACGTGGCGCGCCTGATGGTCAACGCCTTTCCCGGCCAGCCCGTGCACCTGATCGGCTTTACGGGCTGCTTCCCCAACGAATACGCGGACCAGGTGATGCGCCGCCTGCTGACGCACCCGAACGTGGGCGCCGTGCTGCTGGTGTCTCTCGGCTGCGAAGGCTTCAACAAATATGGCCTGTCCAGCGCCGTGGCCGACAGCGACCGCCCCGTGCACACGATCACCATCCAGGAAAACAGCGGCACGCGCCCCAGCGTGAGCAGCGGCGTCGAATGGATAGGCTGGGCTCTCGATCACCTGGCGCGGCAGGAGCGCGTGCCGATGGGGATCGAGGAACTGGTCGTCGCCACCATCTGCGGCGGCTCCGACAGCACCAGCGGCATCAGCGCCAACCCGGCCGTCGGTGTCGCCTTCGACACGCTGATCGCGGCCGGCAGCCCCTGCATCTTCGAGGAGACGGGCGAACTGGTGGGCTGCGAATACCACATGCAGCGGCGCGCCGTCAGCCCGGCCCTGGGCAACGCCATCGTCGACACCGTGGCCAAGGCCGCGCGCTACTACACCATCATGGGTCATGGCAGCTTCTCGCCGGGGAACGCCGATGGCGGCCTCACCACGCAGGAAGAAAAATCGCTGGGCGCCTACGCCAAGAGCGGTTCCTCGCCCATCGTCGGCATTCTGAAGCCGGGCGACCAGCCGGCCGGCGGCGGCCTGTATCTGCTCGACGTGGTACCGGACGGCGAGCCGCGCTTCGGTTTCCCGAACGTGTCGGACAACGCGGAAATCGTCGAGCTCATTTCCTGCGGCGCCCACATCACCCTGTTCACGACGGGCCGCGGCTCCGTGGTGGGCTCGGCGATTTCTCCCGTCATCAAGGTGTGCGCCAATCCGCAAACCTTCGAGCGCCTGGCCGACGACATGGATATCAACGCCGGCAAGATACTCACGGGCGCAGCCACCCTGGAAGAGGTGGGCGCCGAGATCGTCGCCGCCGTGCTGAACGTGGCCAACGGAGAATTGAGCCGCTCGGAAGACCTGGGCCACCAGGAATTCGTGCTGACCTATAAACAATTCGACGCGGTGGGGCCAGGCTGCTTCCCCTTGCGCGCTGCTTGAGGGCCGGATTCATGGATGTCACACAATTGCGTAGCTTGCCGCGTGGCGGCCTGTCGCTGCCCTGCATCGGCATGGGCTGCGCGCCGCTGGGTGGTTTGTACCAGCCGGTCAGCGACGCGCAGGCGCGCGCCACCCTCGATGGCGCCTGGGACGCCGGCGTGCGCTTCTTCGACACAGCGCCATTCTATGGCTATACCCAGTCCGAACACCGTCTCGGCGCGGCGCTGCGCGAGCGGCCCCGCGATCATTTTGTCGTCAGTACCAAGGTAGGACGGCTGATGCGGCCCGACGCCTGCGTGCGTCCCGGCGACGACGGCTTTGCCGCGCCGCTGCCGTTCCGTCCCCATTATGACTACACGTATGACGGCGTGCTGCGTTCGCACGACGACAGCCTGCAGCGATTGGGACTCGAGCGCATCGATATCCTGTTCGTGCACGATATCGGCAAGGCCACGCATGGCGAACGCGAGCAGCAATACTGGCGCCAGCTGACGACCGGCGGCGGCTTTCGCGCCCTCGATGAACTGCGCGCCGGCGGCCAGGTGAAGGCCGTGGGTCTCGGCGTCAACGAATCCGAGATCGTGCTGCGGGCGATGGCGGAATTCGACCTCGATTGCACCCTGCTGGCCGGCCGCTATACCTTGCTGGAACAGGCTTCGCTGTCGCCATTGCTGGACCTGTGCGTGGAACGCGGCAACGCCATCGTGATCGGCGGCCCGTTCAACTCGGGCGTGCTGGCCGGGAACGGCAAATTCAATTATGCCGACGCGCCGGAGGCCATACTCAAGCGCGTGGCGCAGCTCGACGCCATCTGCCGCGCATTCAACGTGCCGCTGCAGGCCGCCGCCTTGCAGTTTCCGCTCGCCCATCCGGCCGTCGCATCCTGCATTCCCGGCGGCCAGGACCTGGCGCAGCTGCGGCAAAACCTCGACTGGTTCGCCACGCCCTTGCCGGACGCCTTGTGGACGGCCTTGCAGGAAGCTGGCCTGATCGACGCGCGCGCACCCGTGCCCAAGGGAGCCGCTTGATGCGCATCGACGCCCACCAGCACTGCTGGCAACTGGCCGCGCGCGGCGGCAGCTGGCCGCCGCCATCCTTGGCCGCCATCCACCGCGATTTCGCGCCCGCCGACCTGGCGCCCCTGCTGGCCGAACATGGCATCGCTGGAACGGTGCTGGTGCAGTCGCTGCCGTCGTCCGCCGATACCGATTACCTGCTGGCGCTGGCGGAAAAGACCGGCTTTATCCGCGCCGTCGTGGGCTGGACCGACTTGTTGGCCAAAGACGCACCGGCGGCGATTGCCCGCCTGGCGTCGCAGCCCAAGCTCAAAGGCCTGCGCCCGATGCTGCAGGACCTCGACGACGATCAATGGATCGCCAACCCGGCGCTGAGGCCAGCGTTGACGGCCATGGCGGCACACGGCTTGCGGCTGGACGCGCTGGTGCTGCCGCGCCACTTGCCCGCGCTGCTGCACTGCGCGCGCGATTTTCCAGCGATCCCCATCGTGATCGACCATGCGGCCAAGCCGCCGATCGCCGAAGCTGAATTTGGACACTGGCGCGAAGACATGGCGCAGCTGGCCGCGCTGCCGAACGTGCACTGCAAGCTGTCAGGGCTGGTGACGGAAGCGCGGCCCGGCTGGCGCGTCGACGATTTGCAGCCGTATGTGGCGCATGTGCTGGACGTGTTCGGCCCCCGTCGCGTGATCTGGGGCAGCGACTGGCCGGTAGTCGACCTGGCGGGCGGCTATGCGGCCTGGCTGCTGGCGAGCGAAGCGCTGCTGGCGCATCTCGATCAGCAGGACAGGGACGATATTTTCGGCCTCAATGCACTGCGCTTCTACGACATCGACGAGGAAACGCCATGAAAAGAATGGGTATGGTCATCGGCATCGCGCCGGACCGCATCACGGAATACAAGACCCTGCACGCCGCCGTCTGGCCGCAGGTGCTGGCCAAGCTGACGGCGGCCCATGTCAGCAATTATTCGATCTTTTTGCGCGAACCGGAAAACCTGTTGTTCGCTTACTGGGAATACCACGGCGAGGATTTTGAAGCCGACATGGCGGCCATCGCCGCCGACCCGGAAACGCAGCGCTGGTGGACCTTTTGCGCCCCTTGCCAGCTGCCGCTGGCCTCGCGCGCCGAGGGCGAGCACTGGGCGATGATGGAGCAGGTTTTCTACCTCGCTTAGCAAGAATCCGGGGGCAGACCCGCCGGGTCTGACCCCAGCAGTTAAAGGTGTTGGGTTAAAAATAAAAGGAGATAACATGACCGCCAGACTACAAGGAAAAATCGCCTTGCTCACCGCCGCCGGCCAGGGCATCGGCCGGGCCACGGCCGAAGCGTTCGTGCGCGAAGGCGCGACCGTGATCGCCACCGATATCAATCAGGTCCAGCTCGACGCGCTGAAGGAAGCGACGGGTTGCACCATCCGCCGGCTCGACGTGACCGATGGCGCGGCGATCACCGCGCTGGCCGGCGAGATCGGCCCCGTCGATATCCTGTTCAACTGCGCCGGCTTCGTCGATGGCGGCACCATTCTCGACTGCGACGATGCGGCCTGGGACCGTTCCTTCGACATCAATGCCCGCTCCATGTACCGGCTGATGCGCGCCGTGTTGCCCGGCATGCTGGCCAGGGGCGCCGGCTCCATCGTCAATATGTCGTCCGTGGCGTCGAGCGTGAAGGGCGCGCCGAACCGCTTTATCTACGGCACCTCGAAGGCGGCCGTGGTGGGCATGACCAAGTCGGTGGCCGCGGACTTCGTCACGCGCGGCATCCGCTGCAATGCGATCTGCCCCGGCACCATCGAGTCGCCGTCGCTGAAGGAACGCATTGCCGCGCAAGCCGAAGCCACTGGCGTCAGCGTGGAAACCGTGCAAGCCGCTTTCGTGGCCCGTCAGCCGATGGGCAGAGTCGGCAGGGCCGAGGAAATCGCCGCCCTGGCCGTGTATCTGGCTTCCGACGAATCCGCTTTCACCACCGGCATGGTCCATGTGATCGACGGTGGTTGGTCAAATTAATCACTACAACGAGAGACACACATGAAACTGATGCGTTATGGCGCCAAGGGCGCTGAAAAACCTGCCTTGATCGATGCTGAAGGCGCCGTGCGCGACCTGTCCGGCGTGCTGCCCGATATCACGGGCGCGACCCTGGGCAAGGATGGCCTGGCGACCCTGGCCGCCGTCGACATCGACAGCCTGCCGGTGGTGGCCAACCCTGGCCGCATCGCGCCGCCGTGGAAGGGTGTGGGCAAGTTCCTGTGCGTGGGCTTGAACTATGCCGACCATGCGGCCGAATCGGGCATGGCCGTGCCGCCGGAGCCGGTGCTGTTCATGAAGGCCACCAGCGCCATCATCGGCGCCAACGACGCCGTGGTGCTGCCGCAGGACTCGCAGAAAAGCGACTGGGAAGTGGAGCTGGGCGTGGTGATCGGCACCACCGCGCGCTATGTGAGCGAAGCGGAGGCGCTGTCGCACGTGGCCGGCTACTGCGTGGTGAACGATTTGTCCGAACGCGAATACCAATTGGAGCGCGGCGGCCAGTGGGACAAGGGCAAGGGTTGCGATACCTTCGGCCCCATCGGCCCCTGGCTGGTCACAAGCGATGAAGTGGCGGACCCGCAAAACCTGGGCCTGTGGCTGGAAGTGAACGGCAAGCGCGTCCAGGACGGCAATACCAAAACGATGGTCTTCGGCGTGGCCAACCTGGTCAGCTACATCAGCCGCTTCATGACCTTGTACCCGGGCGACATCATCAGCACCGGCACGCCACCTGGCGTGGGCATGGGGCAGAAACCGTCGGCCGTGTATTTGAAACCGGGCGACACCATGCGCCTGGGGATCGAAGGCCTCGGCGAACAGCGGCAGACCGTGCATGCGTGGAATCCGCAGCTGATCGACAGTTAATACGGCAGCAGACCGGCGTGCCGCCAAGATGCTCAGACATCGGCGCGCCGGCCTATGGCAGTGGAGTGGAGGAGACACACCATGAATCAATCCGAAGAGATACTGGCCTTGAACAAGGTCAGCAAGCGCTTTCCCGGCGTGCTGGCCCTGGACAACGTCAGTTTCAGCCTGCGCAAGGGCGAGGCCCATGCGCTGTGCGGCGAAAACGGCGCCGGCAAGTCCACCCTGATGAAGGTGATGAGCGGCGTGTACCAGGCCGACGAGGGGGAACTGGTCTACAAGGGCAAGGTGTGCAGCTTTGCCAGCAGCGTGGATGCGGAGGCGGCCGGCATCGCCATCATCCACCAGGAACTGAACCTGATCCCGCACCTGAGCGTGGCGGAGAATATTTTCCTCGCGCGCGAACCGGTGCGCGGCATTTTCATCGACCGCAAGAAGATGCGCTTTGACGCGCAAGCGCTGCTGGACCGGCTCAAGCTGCGCATCGACCCGCGCCAGCTGGTGAAAAACCTGTCCTGTGCCCAGCAGCAGATGGTGGAAATCGCCAAGGCGCTGTCGCTCAATACGGAAGTGCTGATCATGGACGAGCCCACGTCCTCGCTGACGGAAAGCGAGACGGGCCAGCTGTTCGACATCATCAATGAACTCAAGCGCAACGGCGTGAGCGTCGTGTACATCTCGCACCGCCTGGAAGAAATGCAGCACATCATCGACAGGGTGACGGTGCTGCGCGACGGGAAATTCGTCTGCACCGATGATTTTGCCAGCACCACCCTGGACGCCATCGTGGCCAGGATGGTGGGCCGCACCCTCGATGAAAAATTTCCCGAGCGCGTCTCGACGCCGACGGCTGAAGTGCTGCTGCGCGTGAGCGATTTGCACCGCAAGGATGTCTTCGGCCCGCTCAGCTTTGACTTGCGGCGCGGCGAGATCCTCGGCTTTTCCGGCCTGATGGGCGCGGGCCGCACGGAAGTGGCGCGCGCCATCTTCGGCGCCGATCCGCTCACCAGCGGCGCGATCCACCTGGGCGACACGCAAGTATCGATCGCCAGCCCCATCGACGCCATCGGACATGGCATCGCCTACCTGTCGGAAGACCGCAAGAGCCACGGCCTGGCGATCCGCATGTCGGTGGCGGCCAACCTGACCCTGACGAATGTATCGGCGCTGGCCAACCGTTTCGGCTTCATCGATTTCGCCAGGGAAGAGGCGGTGGCGCAGCAGTACATCGCGGCGCTGGGCATCAAGACGCCGACCTCGAAACAGATCGCGCGCAACCTCTCGGGCGGCAACCAGCAAAAGATCGTCATCAGCAAATGGCTGTACCGCGAATCGAAAATCATCTTCTTCGACGAACCCACGCGCGGCATCGACGTGGGGGCCAAGTTCGCCATCTACCAGCTGCTCGACAAGCTCGCGTCGGAAGGCATCGGCGTGGTGCTGATCACGTCCGAGCTGCCCGAGATCATGGGCATGACGGACCGCGTGGCCGTGTTCCATGAAGGGCGCATCAGCGGCATCGTCAATACGCGCGAGTCGTCGCAGGAAGAGATCATGCAGCTGGCGTCGGGGCGCGTAGCCAGTCCCGCCCCTGGCCAGGCGGCACTTCATTAAAAACAGAAAGCTTAAAAAAAATGAACAAAGAACTGATCCAAAAATTCGCCGCGCTGGGCAGCCTGTCGCTGTTGCTGCTGGTGTTTTCCCTGACCAGCAATGCCTTTTTCTCCGTCAGCAACGGCATGAGCGTGGCCTTGCAAGTGACGTCGATCGCCTACCTGGGCATAGCCGCCACCTGCGTCATCATCACGGGCGGCATCGACCTCAGTTCCGGCTCCGTGCTGGCGCTGGCGGGCGTGGCTGCCGCGCTGCTGGTGAAAGGCGGCATGCCCGTGCCGGTCGCCATGCTGGGCGGCGTCGTGGTGGGCGCCATGTGCGGCGCCGTCAACGGCTTTTGCATCACGCAGCTGAAACTGCCGCCCTTCATCGCCACGCTCGGCATGATGCTGATCGCGCGCGGCCTGGCGCTGCAGGTGACGGGCGCGCGCGCCATTTCCGGTCTGGGCGAGTCGTTCGGCGAACTGGGCAACGGCGTGCTGTGGCGCATCGAGCGCGACACGGGCGGTACCTTTCCCGAAGTCGTGTTTCCCGGCATTCCGTATCCGGTGGTGCTGATGGTGGTGATCGCCGTGGCCGTCTCCATCATGCTCAGCCGCACCACCTTCGGCCGGCATATCTATGCCGTCGGCTCGAATGCGGAAGCGGCGCGCCTGTCGGGCGTGAAGGTGGGCCGCGTGACCCTGCTGGTGTACACCCTGTCCGGCGCCTTGTCGGGCCTGACGGGCTGCGTGCTGATGTCGCGCCTGGTGACGGCGCAGCCGAACGAGGGCGTCATGTACGAACTCGATGCGATCGCCAGCGCCGTCATCGGCGGCGCCTCGCTGATTGGCGGCATCGGCACCATTTCCGGCACCGTCATCGGTTCCTTCGTCATCGGCATCCTGCGCAACGGCTTGAACATGAACGGGGTATCGAGCTTTATCCAGCAAATCATTATCGGACTGGTCATCCTGCTGACCGTCTGGATCGATCAGAAGCGCAACCGCGCCTGAAGCAGCAAGCAGTACGCCATGAAGTCAATCCACCAAATCTATAATTAAATGAGGACGACAATGAACACCATCAAAGCCTTCAACACCGTCTTGCTCGGTCTGTTGACCGCAGCTTTCGCCCTGAGTTCCAGCGCCGCCTTCGCCGCCCCGGGCGAGATCGCCGTGATCGTCAAGACGACCAATTCCAACTACTGGCAAAACGTCAAAAAGGGCGCCACGGCCAGCGCCGCCGACGCCAAGGGCTACAGCCTGACCTTCCAGGGGCCGGCCTCGGAATCGGCCATCGCCGACCAGGTCAGCATGGTGGAAAACGCCGTCACGCGCAAGGTGGCCGGCATCGTGCTGGCCGCGTCGGACCCGGACGCGCTGGTGCCGGCCCTGAAGAAGGCGTGGGAAGCGAAGATTCCCGTGGTGCTGATCGATTCGCTGGTGGCCGACAGCGGCAAGCGCTATTACCAGTCCTTCCTGTCGACCGACAATGAAGCGGCCGGCGAGCAAAGCGCCAAGGCCCTCATTTCGCAGGTCGGCAAGACGGGCAAGATCGCCGTGATGTCGTACGTGGCGGGCGCCGGCTCCGAGACGGGCAGGGTGGGCGGCTTCAAGCGCTACATCGAAAAGAATTCGCAACTGCAGATCGTCGGCACGTATTACTCGCAGTCGCAGATGGCCACGGCGCTGAACCAGACGACCGACGTGCTGGCCTCGAATCCGGACTTGAAGGGCATCTTCGGCGCCAACGAGCCGACGGCCGTGGGCATGGGCCGCGCCATCGCGCAGGCGGGCAAGGCCGGCAAGGTGATCGCCGTGGGCTTCGACGGCAATGAAGACCTGAAAAACTTCGTCAAGGACGGCACCCTGTATGCGACCGCCGTGCAGGGTTCGTATTCGATGGGCGCGCTGGGCGTGAAAACCCTCGTCAGCCTGATCGAAGGCAAGAAGGTAGCGCCGTTCGTCAACACGGGCGTGGTGATCGTCACCAAGGCCAATGTCGATCTGCCGGAAGCGAAGAACGTTTTATATTGAGCCTCAGCCGATCGTCAGGCGCTGCTTCAATTCCTTGAGCAGCGTGCCGGTCTTTGCGGTGAGCTGGCGCGCCAGCGGCCACGCCAGGGAGAGCGGCAAGCCTGGCGTGGCGCAAGCCGGCAATACTTCGACGATGGCGCCGCTGGACAGGTGCTCCTGCACCAGCCAGGTCGCCTGCTGCGCGATGCCCAGGCCGGCCAGCACGGCGGCCGTCTGCGCCTCGGCATCCCCCACCGTCAGGCGCGGACGGAGCGCGCGTCGCTCCACGCCATCCTCGCCGGCAAACAGCCATGGCGCCGGCGTGCCGTCGCCACGGCCGTAGGCGATGCAGTCGTGGCCATCGAGGTCCATGATGGCGGCGGGCGTGCCGCGCCGCGCCAGGTAGGCGGGCGCCGCGCAAAAGATCAGGCGCTCCTCGCCCAAGGCCATCTGCCCCAGCGTTGGCGGCCAATTGCCCGGCGCGCCGATGCGCACGGCGATATCGATGCGCTCTTCGAACAGGTCGGCAAAGCGGTCGCTGAAGGCGATCGACGGCTGCAACTGCGGATATTTTTCGCACAGGTCGATCAGCGCCGGCATCACGCGCATGCGGCCATACGAAGCGGGCACGCCGATGCGCACCTTGCCAGCCAGTTCGCCTTCCTGCTCGGCCAGCACGTTTTCCGCATCGACCAGTTCCTGCAGCACGCGCTTGCAGGTGGCGTAATAGGCATGCCCGGCACTGCTCAACTGCAAACGCCGCGTGCTGCGCTCGAACAGGATCACGCCCAGGCGGGCTTCCAGGCGCGCCACGCTCTTGCTCACGGCCGAGCTGCTCAAGTGCAGACGCTCTGCCGCCTTGGTAAAACTGCCTGCGTCGGCGGTGGCAAGAAAAGGTGCGATGCCTTTCAAGTGTTCGGACATGATTGCGGAATATTTTTCATGAATAAGGTGAAATACTATCGTGAATAGGAATTTGTGTCCGATATATCATGGTTCTTTACACCGGCATTGGAGTAACCATGAACAAGCACGCATTGATTATCGGCGCCAGCGGCGTCATCGGCAGCAGCCTGGCCACGCATTTGCTGGCACAAGGCTGGCGGGTGACGGGAGTTTCGCGCGGCCGCACGCCGGTGCCTGCCGGCTGCGCGGCGCTGCCGCTCGATGCCACGGATGGCGCCGCCGTGGCCACGGCGCTGACGGGTCTGGACGCCAGCCACGTCTTTTTCACGGCCTGGGCGCGCCAGGCGAACGAACAGGAAAACATCCGCGTCAATGGCGCGATGGTGGCCAATGTGCTGGCCGCGCTGGGGCCGCACGGCCACTTGCGCCATGTGGCGCTGGTGACGGGCCTCAAGCATTACCTGGGGCCGTTCGACGCGTATGGCAAGGGCAGCGTGCCCGTCACGCCATTTCGCGAAGAGCAGGGCCGCCAACCCGTGGAGAATTTTTATTACGCACAGGAAGACCGCCTGTTCGACGCGGCCGCGCAGTACGGCTTCACGTGGAGCGTGCACCGCCCGCACACCATCATCGGCTATGCGTTGGGCAATGCCATGAACATGGGCCTGACCCTGGCCGTGTATGCCAGCCTGTGCAAGGCCAGCGGCCAGCCCTTCGTCTTTCCGGGGTCAAGCGCGCAATGGCATGGCCTGTCCGACATGACGGACGCGGGCCAGATCGCGCGCCACCTGGCGTGGGCGGCCGACAGCCCCGCCGCGCACAACGAGGATTTTAATATCGTCAATGGCGATGTGTTCCGCTGGAAGTGGCTGTGGCCGCGCCTGGCCGCTTACTTCGGCGTCGAGGCGGCCGACTTGCCGCAGACGATGGCGCCGCTGGCCGGTCGCATGCAGGGTGCGCCCGCCCAGTGGCGCGCCCTCGCGCAGCAGCATGGCCTGGTGGAGGCGGACATCGGCCGCCTCGCCTCGTGGTGGCATACGGACGCGGACCTGGGGCGGCCGATGGAAGTGATGACGGACATGGGCAAGAGCCGCAAGGCGGGCTTTCTCGATTACCAGGATACGCAGGACGCCTTCTTCACGCTGTTCGAGCGCCTGAAGGCGGAGCGCGTCATTCCCCGCTGACGTTGTCGGTCGCGGCAGGCGGCGCTGCCGCCGTTGCCGCCGCATTGCTCTTGTGCTGCCGCGCCCGCTGCCACTCGAGGCCCGGGCGGTCGACGCGGAATTGCAGCAGGCGCCCCTGCACCACTTCCGTCACGTAGGCCGTGCGGCCATCGGGGCCGCCGAAGGTGATGTTGCTGGGCTTGGCGCCGGGCACGCTGATTTCGCGCAGGATGCGTCCCTGCGGCGACAATTTCACGACGCTGCCCTTGCCGTAGCGCGTCACGTACAGGTTGCCGTCGACATCGACGCGCATGCCGTCCATGCCGAAATCGTCGAACTTGATCAGCAATCGCTTGCCGCTCAGGCTGCCGTCCGCGGCGATGTCGTACATCCAGATATTGCGCTGCACGCTTTCATTCACATACAAAATCTTGCCATCGGGGCTGACCTCGATGCCGTTGGCCGTGCCCATGGTATCGAGCGCCAGGGTCACCGTGCCGTCGGCTGCGATGCGCCACACGCGGCCCGTGTTTTCCTTCCAGTTCGGGTCGCTCGCATACAGCACGTCGTCGGCCGTGATGGCGATGTCGTTCGGCTGCGTCATGCGCGGTTCGCGCGCGTGGATGGTCAGCGCGCGCGTGGCCGGATCGACCAGGTAAATCGTGTGTTCCATATAGTCGGCCAAATACATCTGGCCACGGCTGCCGAAGCGGATGCCGTTGGCGATGCTGGTGCCGGGCAGGGTCAGGTACACCTCGCCAATGCCGCCGGGGCTGACCTTGCCGATGGTTTGCTGGCGCGCAAAATTGACGGCATAGATATTGCCATCCGCATCGACGGCCGGGCCTTCGATACCCTTGGTGAAGGCATGCGCGGGCGTCAGGGTGGTGGCGAGGAACAGCGCCTCGTGCGCGGGCTGGCTGGCGCAGGCGGACAGGCTGGCCAGCGCTGCGGCCAGCACGGCGGCGCGCAGCGACGGCAGGGCGGTTCGGAAATCGGGCATCGTTGTTCTCTTGTGGCAAAGGTGGCGTATGTTACCCGACGCGCGCCAGCCGGAGCGCCATGCTACGCCTGACCTCAGGCGGCCACGACGACGAGGTCGGGGAAGTCGTCCTGCCAGCCTTCCCACTCGTCTTGCAGATGGGCGTGCATGCCGGCGCGCTCCTGCGCCTGCTCAAAGGTGTCGGCGCTGGTCAGCAGGAAGCGGGCGATGGCGCGCAGGGTGGCCGGGTCGGCGTGGATGGTCACGTCGGAACAGCGTTGGGGGCGTTCGGACGGCGCGTCTTGCAGATAGCAGTGCAGCGATAAATGTGGGGTCATGGATGTCAATGGTCGATGCAGGCGCTCAGCAGGGGGCCGTGGGGCAATGCGGGGCAGGGGGGCGACAGGCGCATTTTTGCACGAAATGTCACATGTTGCCAATGCGTGTGCGCGGTCGTTGCGTCAGGCGGCCTGATGCGTATGTAGTTGATTTGAATGACATTCGCGCGCATTGCGGTTACACTAAGTCTGACTATACTGCAATGACAGCCGTGGTTCTTGTTTGCGGCAGCGCTGGCAATTCCACGGAGGCCTTATGTCTTATGCGAATCCCACCACCCATAATGGGTTCCTGATTTCGGCCTACGCCTGCGAACTGCCCGAGGGGTGCTGGCAAGGCCAGTTGGTGCTGAGCAAGTGCGGCTTTGAAGATGTGCGGCAAGCCAATCTGGAAAATCGCGATACGCAGCACGAAGCGGAGCAGTCGGCCCTGGCCATGGGATGGCAACTGGCCAATTACGTGCTACCCCTGCGCACTGTTGACGATAAGTAAAGTAATCCTTTCATTTGGCAAGGGAAATAAGGTATCGTGTTCAGTTGGAAAGTAATACACCGTATGCAGCAATAGAGCTGGCGTGCGCGGCGATGTCTGAGTGAACGCCGCGGAACGAAGAGTTGTCCTTGAGGCCGGCCCCCACAAGCCGTACACTGTCACCATGCACCACACAGCACTCTCGCCGGATCCTGAGGATGCGCCCGCCCAGCAGTTGCCCTCCGAGCACAATCTGCACGCCTTGCATAGCCGCGAGGTCAAGCTGCTGCGCGAGACGATCAATCAATTGTTGATCATGGCCAAGATGCAGGTGCAGGAAAAGGATAAATCCGACGCCTTCGGCCTGTTGATCATGCAGCTGCGCGAAGCCAATCAAAACCTCGTTCTTGCCACGTTTGGCGCACAGGACATGCAAGCGTCCGCAGAGGCGACGACCTTGCGCCAGACGGAATTCCTGGCCATGCTCGCACATGAGTTGCGCAATCCCTTGCAGCCGCTGGCGATGGCCAACGACTTGCTGGCCAAAAAGGTCGACCTCGATCCCCAGTTGGCGCACGTGCATGGCGTGATCGGCCGGCAGGTGGCGCATATGGCGCGCCTGATCGACGACTTGCTTGACGCTTCGCGCGTCAGCAGCGGGAAGATCACCTTGCAACTGGCGCCCATCCTGCTGAGCGACATCCTCGCCAGTGCCGTGGAAGTTGGCCAGGCCAGCATCAGTCAACGCCAGCAAGTGCTGAGCGTGAGCCTGCCGAACGAACCCCTGGTGATCGAAGGGGACTTGGTACGCCTGACGCAAGTGTTTGCGAACTTGCTCATCAATGCCAGCAAATTTACGCACGAGTTTGGCCACATCGACATCGTCGTCAGGCGCCACGATGATTTGGTGGAAATTGCGGTCAGCGACGATGGCGCCGGCATCGCCCTCGATATCCAGCCCTTCATCTTCGACCTGTTTACCCAGGGCTTCCGTTCGCTGGAACGGGCGCAGGGCGGCCTGGGCATTGGCCTGTCTCTGGTGCGCATCATTACCCAGTTGCATGGCGGCACCGTGGATGTGTTCAGTGCGGGGGTCGGCTTTGGCAGCCAGTTTGTCTTGCAGCTGCCCTTGTCGTCGCTGGCGCCGCCATCGCAGGGCATGCATGCGGTACCTGCGGCGTGCGCGCTGCCACGCCGCATATTGCTGATCGAGGATAATGCCGATGCGGCGGAAATGCTGGCGCTGCTGCTGACGCAGGACGGCCACCATGTCGACGTGCGCAATGACGGCCCCAGCGGATTGCGCGCCGCGCTCGATGCGCCTTACGATGTGATCGTGTGCGATATCGGCTTGCCGGGCATGGATGGCTACCAGGTCATCAGTTCGGCCCGTGCGGCCCTAGTGGCACCGTTTCCGTGCTTTGTCGCCGCGTCAGGGTACAGTCAGCTTGGCGAGTTCGACCGCGCTGGCCAGGCAGGGTTTGACCACTACCTGGTAAAGCCCATCAATATCGACGCTTTGTCGAGAATAATCACGGCAACGGTTCCGCGCTGATGGGCGAGGAAATCCTGATGCTTTTGTTTAACATGGTCCATGCACCGAAAACCGCAGAGAAAAGATCCGATTATGGCCACAGTCCATGAACAGCGGCAGCGCAGGATAGAGCACGCGCTGTTACGCGAACCAGGTGCGGTGGTAGACGTCAGTATTCGCCTTTGGGAGCAACTGGCCACTGAATTGAATCAGATCATTGGTGAGCGGGGCGTGGAGTCGATGTATGCCCGCAGCTTGCACCAGAGTCAGAAACAGTTCAACTGGCTGACGCCCCATCCGCCGCAAGCGCTGGCAGCTGCCATGACCGCCTTGCGCGCCAGCTTGCAGGGACAGGCGGACGAAGTCGCCTGCGCGGCAAGCACGGCGATGATGATGCACTTCATCAATACCCTTATTTTATTAATTGGCGAACTCTTAACGAATAGCATCCTCCTCAAAGCCTGGGGTGATGACGTTGTGAATAATGCTGGAACGGAGCCGAACGAATGAACAAAGTCACCATCCACCGCCTGGCCACTGGCGTGCCGGGGCTGGACGAACTGCTGGGCGGCGGAATACCCGAGTTTTCCTTCAACCTGGTGGCGGGCACGCCCGGCAGCGGCAAGACGACGCTGGCCCACCAGATCATGTTTTCCCTCGCCACCCCGGAGCGCAAGGCGCTGTTTTTCACGGTCCTGGGCGAGCCACCGCTGAAGATGCTGCGCTATCAGCAGCAGTTCCCCTTTTTCGATGTGGAAAAGATCAATCAGTCGATCAAGTTCGTCAATCTGTCGGCTGACTTGCTGGATGGCGATTTCGACCGCGTGCTGGCGCGCATCGCCGAAGAGGTGGAGGCGTTCTCGCCCAGCCTCGTCTTCGTCGACTCCTTCCGCTCCGTGGTGCAGTCGGCCAAGGCCATGGACACGGGCGCTGCCGGCCTGCAGAATTTTGTGCAACAGCTGGGCGCGCAAATGACCAGCTGGCTGGCAACGACCTTCCTGATCGGCGAATACCTGACGCCTGAGGCCGAATCGAGCGCCGTGTTCACGGTGGCCGACGGCATCCTGTGGCTGTCGCAGCTCGTCCACCGCGACGCCATGGTGCGCAAGATCCAGGTGGTCAAGATGCGCGGCCAGGCGCAAAGCCTGGGCGCGCATACCTTCCGCATCAATGACGATGGCGTGGAAATCTTTTCCCGCGCCGTGCTGAAGGCCAGCGGCATGGAAAAGGTCAGCATTTCCGGCAATGAACGTCTGTCGCTGGGCGTGCCGGAACTCGACGCCATGATGGGCGGCGGTTTGCCGGCCGGTTATTCGCTGCTGCTGGTGGGGCCGTCCGGTTCCGGCAAGACCGTGCTGGCCACGCAGTTTCTTACGGAAGGCGTGCGCTGCGGCGAGCCCGGCGTGATCGCCGCCTTCGAGAAAAGTCCGAACCAGCTGCTTAGCCACCAGTTGAATGCACTTGTCAGTTCCGGCCAGATCGGCGTCATCAACACGCGCACGCTCGACCTGTCGCTGGATGAAATCCTGCATGACCTGGTGAGCATGATCAAGCGTATGAAGGCCAAGCGCGTGGTGATCGACTCGCTGTCCGGCTTTGAAATGGCGCTGGCCTCGATGTTCCGCGAGGATTTCCGCGAATCGCTGTATCGCCTGGTGGCGGCCTTGACGGAAATGGGTGTCTCGGTGCTGATGACTGCCGAGCTGGAAGACCAGTACACCATGCTGCGCTTCAGTTCCTACGGCAATGCCTTCCTGGCAGACGCCATCGTCATGCAGCGCTACATCGAGCTCGAAGGCCAGTTCAAGCGCGTCGTGTCGGTGGTGAAGGTGCGCGGCAGCGGCCACAGCAAGGATATCCGCTTCTACGATATCGACGCCGAGGGCATGAAGATCGGCGCGACTCTCAGCCAGTACCAGGGCATCCTGTCGGGCGAGCCTTACCGGGCCTAAGGGAACGCTGTTGGTGACAGCTGAGTTGAGGCGTATGATGGACGTGCGGCCATGCCGGCAGCGATGGCCGTGCGCACAGGGATCGATGGGTCTTCTGTGCTTCCGAGCCGATCAAGAGGAGATATGATGGACAAACCCGAATTCATCCTGGCCGCGAAAGCCATGGAAACGCTGGAGATGTATCAGACCTTCTATGGCCATTCGCAGGAATACCAGGCGCACCAGCAGGAAGTGCTGAAACTGCTGCGCCACAAGGGCGCTTCTCTGCTGGTGTCGGAACATGGCCCGGCGAAGTTCCTGCTGGCCTTTGCCGATGCGCTGGAAGCGGCCAGCTTGCCGGGCGAGTATGTGCCGCTCAGCCGCAGGTAGGACGAGCCTGTCCCGGCGCGATGTCGTCGTCTACGGGGGACGGGCTTAGCCGCCGTTCGCTCCCTCGTTCAGCCACACCCGGGGCAGGCGCACGGTAAATACCGTGCCGGATTCCAGGCTCGACTCGGCGCCGATGGTGCCGCCGTGTGCGCTGGCGATTTCACGCGCGATAAACAGGCCCAGGCCGATACTGGTGGCGTTGGGTGCCTTGTGATCGTCGGAAATGGCCAGCTGCACCAGGGGATCGAAAATGCTCTTCAGCGAGGCTTCCGGGATCTGGCGGCCGAAATTTTTCACTTGCACCACGGCCGTATCGGCATCGCCGCAGGCCGTGATGGTCACCGGCTGGTCGTCGCTGCGATATTGCGCGGCATTGTTGAGCAAATTCGAAAACAGCTGGGCCAGGCGGGCCGCATCGAAGTCGCCGATCATCTCGCCCGTGGTGCTCAGTTCAAATTTGCATTGAGGGTGGGCGGCCGAGGCGTCCTCGACGGCCGTCTTGCAGATTTCCCCCAGATCGCCCAGGCTGGGTGAAATGGGCATGCGTCCCCCCAGCTGTGTCCTGGCGAATTCCAGCAAGTCGTTCACCATGGTTGTCATGGTCGCTGCGCTGCGGGCGACCCGCGCACCGATCTGCACCGTGGAAGACGAGCTCGCGCTGGGCCTGCTCAGCAGCGCACCGGCCATCGTCATCGTGCTCAGCGGGCTGCGCAGATCGTGGCTGAGGATGGCGAGAAAGGTATTGCGGGTCCGGTCGCTCTGCTGCGAATAGCGTATGGTCGATTCCTGCAGCGCCTGGTCTATCGCTTCATTGAAGCGCAAGATGTCTTGCGCCGCCGTTTTCGTCGTCACCGACACCTGTGCCATCCACAGGCGCATGACGCTGGCCCGCATCGCGCGAAATTCGGCCGTCAGTTGCGGCAGCGTGAAGCCGATCTGCTGGCGCAGCGAGCCATGCGTGGCGGCTGCCGTTTCCTTGCCCGTTATTTCCGATACGCCCGTGGTCGATTTCTTTTTCCGCTGCGCCGTATTCTCGATGACATCCATGTCGCGCACGATGGTTTCCAGCATCTGCTTCGCATGATCGCGTAATTCGGCCTTCGAGATGGCGGTGCCCGGAATAGGAAGCGACTTGGCGAAGAGTTCCCATTCTTCCAGGATCGGCTCCAGATGGCCGGTAATAAAGCGCGATAGTTTCACGGTGGACCAATGCGTTGATGGAAGAGCAGCCAGTGTACGCGGTTGCGGTGAGGGATGGGGGATTGGGTTCTGCTCCGGGTGCCGTATGCGTGATATCCGGCGTTTTCCGAGGGCGGATGGAAGGCGGAGTTTCAAAGTATGTGACTGCATTGACTTGGTAATGCAACTGCATTACCATGCGTGTATCCCTATTTTTGACCGGAAGGCATCATGTCCGCTACCCACGACATCGAATCCACGCTGACCGACCGTTACCAGACCACTGTGCCGGAAACCGTGCGTCGCGCCTTGCGGTTGGGCAAGCGGGACAAAATCCACTACTCCGTTCGCCCGAATGGCGAAGTGGTCATGACGCGCGCCGAGCCTTCCGCAGGCGATGACCCGGTGTTGGGGCAATTCCTGGGTTTCCTGGCACGCGACCTCGCCAGCCATCCGGAGCGTCTTCTGGCCGTGGATGCTGCCCTCGTCCAGCGCCTGAGATCGCTGGTAGGTAATGTTGAAGTGGAGCTCGATGTTGCCTTGCCGGCGGACGATGAATGAGCACCGACAAGACTGCGCCGCTGGTCATTCATGGATGGACAGTCTTTGTCCATCCTTTATTCCTTGCGCAGATTGAGGCGCTGGTTCTGCAGGTCGAGTCGCTCAAGAAGAAGGATCCGGTCGGTTACGTCAAGAAGAACGCCAGCAAGCGGCTGGCGGCTATTACCAAGTTGGCGTTCGATGTCATTCCACAAGATCCCACACGGCCCGAGTATCGGCAAGGCGGGGCTCTCGGCGATGCTCATAAACACTGGTTCCGGGCAAAGTTTTTCCAACAATACAGACTGTTCTTTCGCTATCATGCGGCCGCCAGGGTGCTCGTGTTTGCATGGGTTAACGACGACGATAGCAAGCGTGCATATGAGAGCAGCGATGACGCTTACCGGGTGTTCCGCAAGATGCTGGAGGGAGGGCATCCTCCCGATGATTGGGATATATTGCTTGCGGAAGCCAGGGTGGAGGACGCGCGCCTGCGGAGCCTGTTTACAGGGACTGCGAAGTAGTTCAGGATTGGCTGGGCTAAGGCCCCGGTCACCCCAGGTGATCTAGCAAATCGATCCAGCAATGCTTTTGCCACTGCGCAAGTTAAAGCCGAAGTAGCACCTATAGCCGTCATGATCCCGGACACAGGAAACATTTTCCTTGTCGCGCTGCCGATAGCCTTTTTCCAAACTGCAGCGTTCTTTCGAATCCGGAGCCATGGAGTCAAACATGTCCTTGGCAATGGTCCCCGTGAGCATGAAGGAAATCTTGCGGTCATGCGTTGTGGGCGGCTGTTGCTCGCCCAAGGTATTCGAATAAATCAGATAAGAACCCTTGAACTGTTTGTATTCGCCCCAGTCGCTGTTGCCAGCTGCATAGGCCAGTGAAAACAGGGTAAAGGCGCTCCACGCCAGAGCCCACTGCTTTTTCATGTCAAGCTCTCAGTTCCAGATGAAAGTGATGGTCGTGATTTTTGAATGGTGTCACGAATGGAATGCCGGTATCGTTAAACAGCACCCTGCGCACACTGGCATGGGCGCGAAAAAGTGCGATGAGCTTTGCCGTCGCGGCTTGATCGTAGTCTTTGTCATACCAATAAACAGGGAGATGAAGGCCGTCCTTGCGCAGCGGGCGAATGTCCACCTCCAGGCCGGATTTGTGCGTAGAGTGTTGCTCATAAGCGGTGCCGTTAGCCAGACTGATGTTGCCGATGCCAAATTTCCGTGTATCGACCGCCTGCCATTCGCGCTCCACATACAGGAGCGCCATCATCATGCTAGGGTGCGCGTATTGGCCCGCACCCCTGCCCGGGGTGCCATAGACGTAATATCCCGCACCTTCCGGAGCCTGGGGCAGGATGAAAAACCCGCGCTTGTCCCTGGGTTGAACTTCAAGCATGGTCTACTCCGCTAGGCGCAACGGTGGGGGGAGTTGGCATTGTTTCGCATTCCATTCCATCTGGAGTTGCGCTACAGCAAACAATTGCAAACTGGAATAGCACTCACTGATGCCATGGCCGAGGGGAGACGTGGCCCGGCAAGTGTCATGGTAACTTTTTTATATCATGCTTGTTACGAAGTGTGAGTATGTCTCTGCCTATTTCGTGCACACTTTGCCGGATATCAAACCGGGAGTGTATCCATGACCAGGTCACGCAGCTTGCCGCCACGATTGCTGGGAGCTGGCTTCCGGGGATTCTCCTTGCTGCCGCTGGCGATCTCATTTGTCGTGCTCGTGTGCCTGTCGCTCCTGGCGACCCAGTTATGGATGACCTTGCGTGCACGCGAGGTGCAATTGAGTGAAGCGGCCCGTGAAAGCGCCAATCTGGCGCAATCTGTTGCCCAGCATGCTTATGACACCATCAAGGAGGCCGATACGGTGCTGGTCGGCCTGGTGGAGCGGGTGGAGGCGGACGGTGTCTCCGACCTAGAACTGGCCCGTATCCATAAATTGCTGGTCACCCGCGTAGCCGAGCTGCCGCAGCTGCACGGCATCTTCGTCTATGCCAGGGATGGCAGCTGGCTCGTGAACTCTCAAAAAACGTTGTTGAGCAATCTGAATAATTCCGATCGAGATTATTTCAACTACCATCGAACGCATGATGATCGGGGGCCTTATGTCGGCCCGCCCGTGCGCAGCAAATCGACGGGGGACTGGATAGTCACGGTATCGCGGCGTATCAATTTGCCTGACGGCAGTTTCGGCGGCGTGGCGCTGGCGACCATCGATATGCATTATTTCAGGCAGTTTTACGAACGTTTTTCAATAGGAGAAAAAGGCGCCATTTTCATCGCGAATGGAAAAGGCATTCTTTTATTGCGCAGGCCGTTCGATGAAAGCATGCTGGGGCGCGATCTTTCGCAGTTTCCCTTATTTCATGATTATTTGCCCAAAAGTCCCGTAGGCACTGCCGTGTTCAGGTCGCGGGTCGATGGCGTGATGCGTATCAACAGCTATCGAAGAGTCGAAGAATACCCGCTGGTGGTCTCTGCCGCATTGTCACAGGATGAAGTCCTCGCTGCGTGGCGCCTCGATACGGTGCTGCAAAACGCCGTGGGCGGGGTGCTGGTATTGCTGATCGCGTTTATCGGATACCGGGTGGTGCGGCTGATCGATTTGCGGGTAAAAAGCGAGGCGGGACTGGTCGAGGCGCGCAACGAGCTGGAATTGATCAATGAAACTCTGGCCCGTCTTGCCAGCCAGGATGGCTTGACGGGGCTCGCGAACCGGCGCCACTTTGACCAGTCGCTGCTTGCAGAGTTCAGCCGTGCGCAGCGTGAAAATAGCTCACTTGGACTGGTGTTGATCGATGTCGACTTCTTTAAACAATATAACGATATCTATGGCCATGTGGCCGGCGACGAATGCCTGAGAAAACTCGGCAAAGTGGTGGCCTACAGCATGCGCAGGCCGGGCGACCTTGCGGCACGCTATGGCGGCGAGGAAATGGTCATTTTATTGCCAGGGACGGACCTGCCGGGCGCATTAGCGGTGGCGGAAGGCGTCCGCCACGCTGTGCAATCGCTGGGAATCGAGCATCGTGGCAATCCTCTTGGCGTGGTGACGGCCAGCGTGGGCGTGGCGGCTTTGATGCCGACGCACCTGGAAAACCAGGCGGTCGAGTTGGTTGAGCTCGCGGATAAGGCACTGTATAAGGCCAAGGCAGCGGGGAGAAACCGGGTCTGCCATGCGTCCGCTTGCGACAGTGCCGAGCAGGCTGCGACTGCTTTTGCGTTTCGGTAGCCATCGTTGAAGGCTGATGGCGCTGCGTCGGGTTTGCCCTGCGCTGCGCGTGCGCCAGCCTTGTCCATGTACAATCAGCAACATACGGATCGACGTATCCGTCTCTCCATTGCGGAGTACGCCCGAAGGTGACACAAACATTGCAAACCTGGCTGCTGGCCTGGCGGGAAGCCCTCACCTGCGTCGGCCTGGGACTGCGCGATGCGCGCCATGCGGGGCTGTGGCGGCGCGCCGCTATGCCGTGTGGCAAGCGCCGGCCGTCCCGCGCTCCGCGTGGCGGCGGCGCCTGTTGCTGCTGCTTTCGCTGCTGATCCCCGTATGGGCCATGTGCGTGCTGATCGCGTACTTGCTGGCCTGGAATGTGCAGATGATCTACGGCGCGGCGGCCGCAGAGGTGCTTGGCGTGGAGCAGCAAGCGGCATTGCGCCGTGAACAGCGTCCGGCGATTATTGTCCTGGGCCTGCTGTTGTGCTTGCTGATGCTCGTACCGGTTCTCAATTTATTGTTGCCAGCCTTGCTGTGCACCAGCGTGTGCCACTTGCAGCGCCGCGGCTGGCGCGCAATGGACACATCAATCAAAGTGGAGTGAACAAGGAGTGAACATGAGTGAACACGCAAGTCGCGGCACCCTCGAGCGCGCCATTGAAATCGCCGCCGCCACCCATGCCGGCCAGATGGACAAGGGCGGCGCGCCGTACATTTTGCACCCCTTGCGCGTGATGCTGCGCGTCGGCCCCGGCGCCCAGCAGATCGTCGCCGTGCTGCATGACGTGGTGGAAGACAGCGACGGCAAAGTCACCTTCGACGACCTGGCGCGCGAAGGATTTTCCCAGGAAGTCATCGACGGCGTGCGCGCCGTGACCAAGGTCGAGGGCGAATCATACGAGGACTTCATCGCCCGCGCGGCCTTGAACCCGGTCGGCAAGGCCGTCAAGCTGGCGGATCTGGCTGAGAATAGCGATTTGTCGCGGATAGGGGAGCCGACGCCGAAGGATCTGGAAAGGATAGAGAAATACCGGAGGGCGATCGGGTATTTGCGGGGGGGCGTTTTTTAATTTCAAGGTGGCGCAGCGCACCTTTGCGCTGGCTTAACGTCATTGCATCAACTAGCGGCAACTCCCCAAGACAATCTCAGCAATGTACGGATGTTTGATCCTTTGCAATCCCCGAGAATCTTCCTGGAGCGGTGGGAACGTAGCCTAATGTGTCATCCGCTTGGGGATGGCAGCGGACAGAGCCGATTAGCGCTCTGAATCGCTACCCGTAGCTTAAGACGGTGATCCTCAGCGTGGGAATTTATACCGTACCAGCAGCGTAGGTCCCTTGCCGCCGGGTGGCGTCAGCAGTATCTCGTCACCGGGCTGCATCTCCTCATACATCACCGTGCAACAGGTCGGCATCGAGTGGCCGCGCGCGGGATAAACGCCAACGTCGGTGTGCAGGTTCGCAGCGCGGACGTCCACGCTGGTCTCGCCGGTTTTTCCTGCTTCTTGCAGCAGCTTGCGCAGTGCGGTGACGAAGTCCCCTTTGCTGAGTCTGGCCGGTGCCTGGTTTGTTTGCGGGCGAGCGCTTGCGTCGTTTTTCATGCGATTTCCTTCAGTGTATACATTCCCGCCACTATATCATTGGCCCCTGATGGAGCGAGGGTCAGGTCCGGCATTCGCACACCGCCTGAGCAGCCAATGTTGTCGTTAGGAAAAACTGCCGGCGGCGCAAAAGGTAGCCAGAAGAATCGGAGAGGGTTGCGCTTGCAAGCGCAACCCGGTTTTGCGGCGCCGAGCTGCGCTCGCCGAAGGCCCCGCAAAACCCCCGCGCCCGTAGCGGACGCGGAGTCGATGCCCGCGTTCTGCATGCATGGAATAAATAAAAAGGGCCTCCCCGCCAAAACGGGGAAGCCCTTTTATTTATTCAGTGGTGACGGCGGGAATCGAACCAACTCCAAAATCCTTTTAAAATCAAATCACTAAGACTTCCTTGTTGAGTTCACTTTTCATTATGCCCCCAAAAACACCCCCACAGTTGCTGGATGGCATAGGGTAAAAATATATAGCTACTTTATTGAACTGAACTCGCGTTACGACATGGCTACAGTAGCAGTGTCAGATGAATTAGAGGTCGTCAGCGCACGATTCCGGGGCCGCCATTTTGCGAAGGTCGCCGATCATGCATCGGTGCCGGTTTTTTGCACTGGTAACGCCCTTGGGGCATCGCCTCCAATATAGCTAGCAAATACAACACGGTCCCCCACTGCGGGAATAGCACCATAAACACAATCGTTGTGAAAAAATACGTCTCCCTCTGGGGTACCGATAAATCCAAATGCACCATGCATATAGCGACGAACGATACCGAATTCTCGTACTGAAGAGGTGTAACAAAGCTCACTACACCTCCCAACCAACTGATCTGCTGTAGGTCGCTCGGCAGGATTCTTCTTCAAGCATGAGAGCGCGATATCCATTAATTCCTCAGCGAGCGGCTTGAATTGAGCTTTAGCCCCCAAGAACGGAGGCACCTCTGCTACCTGGGCGGCAATAATCTGCGGAACCGCTCTCAAACCCTGCCCAAATGGCAACTTCCCGCACAGAAGGTGATACATCATTGCCCCGATAGACCAGATATCTGCGGGCTCACGAACTGAAGCAGGGTCTTCGATAGCCTCGGGAGCCATATATGGAAGAGCGCCGACTGCTGTTTGGGAGGTTGTCATACTTTCATCCCCCCCCTCGACGGCCTCCCTCAGTTCTTCGCCAGCCATTTTTGCAATGCCAAAGTCCGTCACCTTTAGCTCAGCTAGGCTATATCCTCCCACTACCATGATATTCGTGGGTTTAAGATCACGATGGACCACTCCGGCATGATGTGCGGCTGCAACACCCTTCGCCAAATGATGAAAAACTTTAGCAGCTAAGTATGGTTCAAGAA
Organism: Janthinobacterium goodfellowi; assembly: GCF_051380695.1. Taxonomy (NCBI): domain Bacteria; kingdom Pseudomonadati; phylum Pseudomonadota; class Betaproteobacteria; order Burkholderiales; family Oxalobacteraceae; genus Janthinobacterium; species Janthinobacterium goodfellowi. Next base: position 455,341 of record NZ_JBNYXN010000004.1, read on the forward strand.
ATTCGGTATGAACGAGTAGAGCTGCCTTAAGGTCTTCGCCCTCAACTAATTCCTCAATTAGGTACCTGTCATCGCCGTCCCTAATGTAGTCCAAGGTTTTTGCAACATTCGGATGATTGACCTTTGCAGCCACTACAGCACTTCTACGGAAGCGCTTCTGCGCCGACTTATTCTTCGGCGTCTTCAATGCAACTAGCCGTTCAGTAAGTTGATCGTAAGCGGCATAAACAAACTGCATCCCTCCCTCGCCCACATAACGCTGAACAACGTATCGCTGCGCGATAGTATCACCTTCTTTTAATGGACCACTCAAAGGACGATCTCCGGATGTGATAAATCAAACGTGATGTATTTACGAAGATTCCTAAACTCTGGCGCTCCCAGAGTGACTACACAGGCACCTGGCAAAACATCATTTAACGAGCAAGGGGCGTTATTAATGTAAACCGAACCACTAACAGCAATCACTCGGAAGCTAAAACCGTCATATTGTATTTCCACCCCTCCCATGCGGGGCAAATCAAGACTAACAGAACGATTAGAGCGATCTAAATAAGAAGGCCGTCCATTAAAAACAATAAGGGCCTTGTGCCTGTCATACAAGAGATGCTTTGCCAGAATCCGCCGCACCTCTTGCATTGGGGGACGAACCAGCGGATCAGCGGAAAGGCAGGCATGCAAAATAGACGTAACTTCGCCGTTCAACCGATATGGGAGTAGATCAAAATAGTTGGCAGCGGGCGGCCCAGGTGGTTGGGCATAAAGTTCATCAGGCACACTCTGCAAGCCCAAATAGAGCGCCGTCATAGCAAAAGCATAGATATCCACAGCAGCCGTAAATTGAGCATCATGCCGATATAGCTCGGGGGCTGCAAATCCGCGAGTACCTATGAACCCCGTTGTAGCGGCATTTGGCCCCTCCTCCCTAGCAAGGCCGAAGTCAAAAATCTTGATAAGACCTTCAGCATCAAGTTTCATATTGTTGGGCTTAATGTCTCTGTGGATGATGCCCAATGCATGAATATCAGAAATGCCAGATGCGATTTGCCAAACAAGTTTTACATAGTCCAGATCACTAGTTGGAACAACCGCTGGACTGAAGAGGTCATCACCAACAATAAATTCTTGCACGATTGCCAAGTCATCTCCATTCATACTCAAGATATCGTAGACCTGCACAACGTGTTTGGAACGCATCTTTAGTAAGGCTGACAGCTCATCTCGTACACGACGACGCTGCGCACTTCCGGGCATTATTTTTATAGCGACTTGCCGTTCTAGAATTGAATCATGACAAGGAAGTACCGCAGCCATTCCACCATGCAATGGCTTGCCGGAAAACTCATAACGGTCCTCAATAAGCATCATGCGCTGACCTTACTCATTAGACTTGGTAGGAAACTTCATAGATAACTGAGGTACCTCATCTTCAGTCAGCTCAACTAAATCTTTAAGCTTTCGTCTGGAAGACGATTTTTGCTTCTTCTGCGTTCTTGGCGGAATCTTCAGATTCGCCACCTCATCATCACCGTCACTTCGGGCTTGCTGAAGACGTAAGGCCGCACCTATCGATATTTTTGGTGTAGACGGCGGTGACAATCGCTGGGGACTATCGAACGAGTCATATCCGTACAGAATTTGAAGCTCTCCAAACGCATCCCAAACCTCTAAACATGGGTAGCTCGGCAATTCATCATGCTCCCAGTTTGTAAGCGACACCATTGCACAGGTTGCGTTGTCCGGACCCCCACACCATTTCGCTAGCTCCACTAACCGCTTTACGCAAGTTCCTGGATCAGGCGCATTGCCAGCGATCTGCCCCAACCAATTAGGAGCCGTTGATAAATAATGGACTCCATCCGTAGTTAATAGAATCGCTTCTGGCACCTCATATCCAAGTTCAGCAACGTGAGGTTCTAAATCGCGCCCCATGCCAATGAACTGAAGGAGCTTCGACTGCTCAAAAGCGCCATCGGGACTTTTTCTAAGCTGACCAGCAATAGTGTCATCGACCGACAATTGTGTAAGGCTTCTACCAGAAGCAGCGTATACACGACTATCCCCTACACTAACCCAATGGGCATCCAATCCAGGACAAATCACGAGCGCCACCAACGTAGCGCCACCATTGCCATTGGATTTTGAATAGACCGCTCTATCGGCTGCAAAAACTGCTTGCTTAATCCATTCATCGCCGCCGAAACCACGGCGTCTTGCTTCGACATCCAAGGCGCTTACAAATCCAGCCAGCGCTAAGGAAGCACATTCAGCGCCGTCACGCATGCCACCAATGCCGTCCGCAATGGCGATCACGGCATACTCCCGTTCCTCTCGGTCCAACGCTCGAACAATTACGGCACGATCTTGATTTTCCGTACGTACATTACCAACCTCACTGGCGATTGCCGCTGCCAGTGGGACGACTCGCCTCACGCCGCCCGCTGGCGTTCTACGCATCAGCCAACTAGCCAGTTGAGTTTGGATCTTTAGTTTTTCTGAAGCCATAAATTCTTATAAGGTAGACGGACAACTGTCATGGCGTATGTTAAAACGAAACACACGTTTCGAAAAATTAATTTGGCTTTTTACGCAAAACCAAATCAAGGCAAGCAACAGAAAGCAAAGCGCGAGTTGGCTACGCCAAACTAACCCCTTCATCGCCCGCACTCGCTCGCATTTAGGACTGTGAAAATATACAGCATGTCGCACTAAAGTGCATCCCCTGCTAGGCCTGCCCCTCCTTATCACGGAGGCAGGATCTATTGATACGAACACTTCTCGTCTGCTCGGGGCTCTAAGCTGGGTAAATTTGGGGCTAACCGTGTAGTGGTTTAATGTACCCGGACACTGATTTAGGCGAGAATGCTCGCCATGGAGAGGTGTTTGATGAGCAAGCAAAGACGTACGTTTTCCCCTGAGTTCAAACAGCAGGCAGCATGCTTGGTGCTGGATCAAGGATACAGCCACGTGGAGGCAAGCCGGTCGGTCGGCATCGGCGAATCGGTGCTGCGCCGCTGGGTGCAGCAGCTGCAGTTGGAGCGGCAAGGCATCACGCCGCAGAGCAAGGCAATGACGCCAGATCAGCAGCGAATACAGGAACTCGAAGCACGTATTGAGCATCTCGAGCGGGAGAAGTCGATTTTAGAAAAGGCTACCGCGCTCTTGATGTCGGAAGGGATAGAACGTACGAGGTAATCGATCAGATTTGTGGTGACGAATCAATCGAGTTGATCTGCGCGGTGTTCGACGTAGCGCGGTCATGCCTGTATGCGCATCGGGAGCGCGCCCGGCACATTGATGTTGAGCGCATGGCATTGCGTGGCCGCGTGCACGAGTTGTTCGTCGAGAGTCGCAGTTCGGCGGGAAGCCGCAGCATCATAGGCATGATGCGCGAGGAAGGCACGGCAATTGGCCGCTTCAAAGTCAGTCGTTTGATGGAAGAGCTAGGGCTGGTCTGCAAACAGCCTGGCAGCCATGCCTATAAGCAGGCTACGGTGGAAAGGGTCGATATTCCGAACCACCTCAACCGTGAATTCACAGTGGAGGCGCCAAATCAGGTCTGGTGCGAGGACATCACCTATGTCTGGGCGCAAGGCCGATGGTATTACCTGGCTGTGGTGTTGGATTTATTTGCTCGCCGGGCGGTGGGCTGGGCATTCTCGCTACGACCCGATGCCGACCTTGTTGTGCAAGCGCTGGAAATGGCTTACGAGCAGCGAGGTCGACCGCAGAGGCTGCTGTTTCATTCGGATCAAGGTAGCCAGTACGCCAGTCGAAAATTCCGTCAGCGCTTGTGGCGCTATCGGATACGACAGAGTATGAGCCGTCGGGGAAATTGTTGGGATAACTCCCCGATGGAGCGGCTGTTCCGCAGCTTCAAAACTGAATGGCTGCCGTCAACTGGTTACATGACGGCACAGGAAGCACAACGGGATATTAGCCACTACCTGATGCACCGGTATAACTGGATACGGCCACATCAGTTCAACCAGGGACTGGCACCGGCCGTCGCCGAAGAAAAACTTAACGTAGTGTCCGGGATGGGTTGACCACTACACGAGGGTCAGGTCCGGTATTCGCACACAGCCTGAGCGGCTAAGGTTATTTTTAGGAAAAACCGCCTGCGGCGCAAAAGGTAGCCAGAACAATCGGAGAGGGTTGCGCTTGCAAGCGCAACCCGGTTTTGCGGCGCCGAGCTGCGCTCGCCGAAGGCGCCGCAAAACCCCCGCGCCCGTAGCGGACGCGGAGTCGATGCCCGCGTTCTGCATGCATGGAATAAATAAAAAGGGCCTCCCCGCCAAAACGGGGAAGCCCTTTTATTTATTCAGTGGTGGAGACGGCGGGAATCGAACCCGCGTCCGCAAGCACTCCACAGACAGTTCTACATACTTAGCACTATCATTTAATTTAACTCAGCCAGCACGGATGTGCACGTTATGGGCAAGCGAGTTACCTATTATTTAGTCGGACGCTAAGTAACCCAGCATACGACGAGTCCCTGTAAATGACTCTAGAGCTTTTGACGGCCCACCCCAGGGACGAGGTGTTCTAGAGCTAACAGCGATTAAGCTGCCAGTGCGTACGAGTTATCGTTTGCAGTTAAGTTTTTTCAGGTTGTATTTACGAGGTAGCCCGCCCTCGGTATGCCCTGCGCTGCTTTGCAACCCACGTCGAAACCAGGTCGTCCCCACAGAACCTTCATTGTAGCGCAATCCGCCCACTCTTGCATGATGCATTCGTGCTCTCGACGTAAGGCATGCGCCTCAAGCCGCCAGCTGCCGCTCCTGCGCCGCCTTCACCACGCCAGTCACCAGTTCCAGCAACGCTTGCGGCGTGTCCAGCAGGTGGTCGGCGTTCCAGTGCTGCGGTTCGACGGGGCCGCAGTAGCCCCAGGCGCAGGCGACCGTGCGCATGCCGGCGGCGCGGCCGGCCTGGATGTCGCGCAGGTCGTCGCCCACGTACCAGCAGTCTTCCGGCGCCAGGTCCAGACGGCGCGCCGCTTCCAGCAGGGGGGCGGGGTGGGGTTTCGGGTGGGGCATCGTGTCGCCCGAGATCACGCAGCCGGCGCCGCCCAGGCCGATCTGGCCGACCAGCGGGTCGGTGAAGCGGGCGGCCTTGTTGGTGACCACGCCCCAGGCCAGGCCCAGCGCCTGCAAGCCGTCGAGCATGGCGGGGATGCCGTCGAATAAACGGCTTTCCACGGCCAGGGCCGCTTCGTAATTGTTCAGGAAGCCGTCTTTCAGGGCTTCGTAGCCGCTTTCGCCTGGCGCGATGCCATACGACGCGCCTATCATGCCGCGCGCGCCGGCCGAGGCCGTGGGGCGCAGGATGTCATACGGGGTCGGCGCCAGGCCGGCGCGCGCGCGCAGCAGGTTGATGGCCGCCGCCAGGTCGGGCGCGGTGTCGGCCAGCGTGCCGTCGAGGTCGAACAGGATGGCGCGCGGGGCTGGCAGATGGTCAGTGATCATGGCGGGCAAAGTGTGTCAAGTAGGAATGAAAAATGGCGGCCGCAGCCGCCTTGTATTGTGCGTGATGGTTACAGCGGCCGGGTGCAGGCCACCAGGTAATTGACGCTGGTATCGCTATTAAGTGAGTAAATCTTGGTCAGCGGATTGTAGCCCATGCCACGCATGCTGTTGACGTCCAGGCCGGCGCTGCGCACGTATTGCGACAGTTCGGCCGGGGTGATGAACTTGTCATAGTCGTGCGTGCCCTTCGGCAGCAGGCGCAGCAGGTATTCGGCGCCCAGGATGGCGAACAGGTACGCTTTCGGGTTGCGGTTCAGGGTCGACAGGAAGACGTGGCCGCCCGGTTTCACCAAGGTGGCGCAAGCCTGGACGATGGCGGCGGGGTCCGGCACGTGCTCGAGCATTTCCATGCAGGTCACGACGTCGTACTGGCCCGGCTCTTCCTCGGCCATGGCTTCGGCGGCGATCAGCTTGTAGCGCACCTTGGCGCCCGATTCCAGGCTGTGCAGGTCGGCCACTTTCAACGCCTTGTCGGACAGGTCGATGCCCGTGACGTCGGCGCCCTTGCGGGCCATCGATTCGGCCAGGATGCCGCCGCCGCAGCCGATGTCGATCACGCGCTTGCCGGCCAGCGGCACTTTTGCGTTGATCCATTCCAGGCGCAGGGGGTTAATTTCGTGCAGGGGACGAAACTCGGAAGTGGGGTCCCACCAGCGGTGGGCCAGCTCACTGAATTTTTGGATTTCGAGAGGGTCGGCGTTCATAGGTCGAATAATAGCGGCAATTTTACAATTGGGCAGCCACGGACGAAAAAAAACCCCGCCGTGGCGGGGTTTTTCATGCTGTTCTTGACTTGCGCGATGACTCGCGGCAAGTCCAGGGGGGCAGCTATTACTTGTTGCGGGTACCAACAACTTCGATTTCCACGCGACGGTTTTTCGCACGGCCTTCGGCAGTTTTGTTATCAGCAACAGGTTGTTTCTCGCCTTTGCCTTCGGTGTACACGCGGTTGCTTTCAACGCCTTTGGTGACCAGGTAGGCTTTGACAGCATCAGCACGACGTACCGACAGTTTTTGGTTGTAAGCATCGGTGCCGACGGAGTCGGTGTGACCCACAGCGATGATGACTTCCAGGTTGATGCCGCCCAGTTGTGCGGTCAGCTCGTCCAGCTTGGCTTTGCCTTCTGGCTTCAGCGTAGCTTTGTCGAAATCGAAGAAGGCATCAGCAGCGAAGCTGACTTTTTCCGAGGTAGGAGCAACGACGACTGGTACTGGCACGACAACGGCTGGTGCCGGTGCTGGTACGACTGGCGCTGGAGGCGCTACGCATTTGCCGTCTTGCAGGGTTTCTGGCTCTACGCACAGTGGCACGTCGCAACCTGGCACTGCGTCAGCAGGTGTCCAGTAGCCGGTGCGCCAGCACAGGCCGAATGGGTCACGCACGATTACGCCGCGGGCATCTTGCACGTAAGCGCTTTTTGGGCTTGGTGCTTTGATGTCAGTGGTAACTGGCGCGAATGGTGGGGAGGTTGGGGTTTGGGCCGAAGCCGAGCCAGCAATCACTGCGGATGCAGCGAAAAACAGCGTTACAAATTTATTCATTCTTTTTTCCTTTCGGGGGGTGATATCCGCAGAACAACACTGCGCTACTGGTGCTACGTGCCAAGATTTTATCATGTAGACCATATGCGCTCGTTTCAGATTGCGAAACTAGCAATTAACTTCTCAGTCATTTTGCCACACGCATCAGGGGCACACGACCGTGGTTAAATCAAAGCTTGCCCGATTTTAGACCGCGCGTTGTTTTTGCGCAACGAAAATGCCCATTTGTAACGCGTCTGTAACAATTGATCGTTTTTTTTGCCTCTTTTAAGGGCAGGTGTCTTGAACTGATATTGCCATTGTGCATTATCGACAGGTCAACATGCACGGCCCCGGTGCAAACTGCCAATCTTGTTGGTATGGCCAATTTGTACAGGTAGCTGGGCGCGCATGCTAAAATCGTGCGCTTGACTGTCAAGAGTGTCGAGCAAATGCCCACGGCGGCACTGCATGGCCACGACGACAGCCACCCAGGATATGCAGTATTGCGTCATACATTGCGTAACAGATAAGTTAACCACAGCCTGAGATCAGTCGAACCGCCAATGGATCAATTCGCAAAAGAAACAATTCCTATTTCCCTCGAAGAAGAGATGCGCAAGAGCTACCTCGATTACGCCATGAGCGTGATCGTCGGTCGCGCCTTGCCCGATGCGCGCGATGGCTTGAAGCCAGTGCACCGCCGCGTCTTGTTCGCGATGCATGAAATGAATAACGTGTGGAACCGCCCTTACGTCAAGTGCGCCCGCGTGGTCGGCGAAACCATGGGTAAATACCATCCCCACGGCGATGCCTCGATCTACGACACGCTGGTGCGCATGGCGCAAGATTTTTCGCTGCGCTACATGCTCGTCGATGGCCAGGGCAACTTCGGTTCCGTCGACGGCGACGGCGCCGCGGCGATGCGTTATACCGAGTGCCGCCTGGACAAGATCGCCAGCGAGCTGCTGGCCGATATCGACAAGGACACCGTCGACTTCCAGCCCAACTACGACGGCAAGGAAAAGGAGCCGACGGTCTTGCCGACGCGTATCCCGAACCTGCTGATCAATGGCTCGTCCGGTATCGCCGTCGGCATGGCGACGAACATCCCGCCACACAACATCACCGAAGTCATCGACGGCGCGCTGCACGTGCTGCGCAACCCCGATTGCACGATCGATGAATTGATCGAGCTGATCCCGGCGCCGGACTTCCCGACGGCCGGCATCATCTACGGCGTGTCCGGCGTGCGCGACGGCTACCGCACGGGCCGCGGCCGCGTCGTCATGCGCGCCAAGACCCACTTCGAGGAATACGGCAAGGATGGCGGCCGCATCGCCATCATCGTCGACGAGCTGCCATTCCAGGTCAACAAGAAATCCTTGCTGGAACGCATCGCTGAAAACGTGCGCGACAAGAAGCTCGACGGCATTTCCGACATCCGCGACGAATCCGACAAGTCGGGCATGCGCGTGGTGATCGAGCTGAAACGGGGCGAAGTGCCGGAAGTGGTGCTGAACAACCTGTACAAGCAGACCCAGTTGCAAGACACCTTCGGCATGAACATGGTGGCCCTGGTCGATGGTCAGCCGAAGCTGCTGAACCTCAAGCAGATGCTGCAATGCTTCCTGTCGCACCGCCGCGAAGTGGTCACGCGCCGCACCGTGTTCGAACTGCGCAAGGCGCGCGAACGCGGTCACGTGCTCGAAGGCCTGGCGGTCGCACTGGCCAACATCGATGACTTCATCGCCATCATCAAGGCTGCGCCGACGCCGCCGATCGCCAAGGTCGAACTGATGGCCAAGGCCTGGGATTCGTCCGTCGTGCGCGAAATGCTGGCCCGTACGGGCGACGGCACGACGCCGGGCGGCGTCGATGCCTACCGTCCGGAAAACCTGCCGAAGCACTACGGCATGCAGACCGATGGCCTGTACAAGCTGTCGGACGACCAGGCGCAGGAAATCTTGCAGATGCGCCTGCAGCGCCTGACGGGCCTGGAGCAGGACAAGATCGTCAACGAGTACAAGGACGTGATGGAACATATCGCCGACTTGCTCGACATCCTGGCCAAGCCGGAACGCGTCACCGTCATCATCACCGATGAAATGACGGCGGCGAAGAACGAATACGGCGCCGGCAACAAGGACGTGCGCCGCTCGCAGATCGAGCTGAACGCGACCGACCTCGAGACGGAAGACCTGATCACGCCGCAGGACATGGTCGTGACCCTGTCGCACACCGGCTACATGAAGGCGCAGCCGATTTCCGAATACCGCGCGCAGAAGCGCGGCGGCCGCGGCAAGCAGGCCATGGCGACGAAAGAGGAAGACTGGATCGACCAGCTGTTCATCGCCAACACGCACGACTACATCCTGTGCTTCTCGGATCGTGGCCGCATGTACTGGCTGAAGGTGTGGGAAGTGCCGCAAGGCTCGCGCAATTCGCGCGGCAAGCCGATCGTCAACATGTTCCCGCTGCAGGACAACGAAAAGATCACCGTGATCCTGCCGCTGTCGGGCGAGAACCGCACGTTCCCGGAAGACCATTACGTCTTCATGTCGACCAGCCTCGGCACCGTCAAGAAGACGCCGCTGAAGGACTTCAGCAATCCACGCAAGGCCGGCATCATCGCGGTCGACCTGGACGACGGCGACTTCCTGATCGGCGCGGCGCTGACCGACGGCCAGCACGACGTGATGCTGTTCTCCGATTCGGGCAAGGCAGTGCGCTTCGACGAAAACGATGTGCGTCCGATGGGCCGCACGGCGCGCGGCGTGCGCGGCATGAACCTGGAAGAGGGCCAGCACGTGATCGCCCTGCTGGTGGCCGAGAACGAGCAGCAGTCGGTGCTGACGGCCACGGAAAACGGCTACGGCAAGCGTACGCCGATCACCGAGTACACGCGCCATGGCCGTGGCACGAAAGGCATGATCGCCATCCAGACCAGCGAGCGCAACGGTAAAGTGGTTGCCGCGACCCTGGTCGATACCAGCGATGAAATCATGCTGATCACCACCGGTGGCGTCCTGATCCGCACCCGCGTGTCGGAAATCCGCGAGATGGGCCGCGCGACGCAGGGCGTGACCCTGATCGCCGTGGAAGACGGCACCAAGCTGTCCGGCCTGCAGCGCGTGGTGGAAACGGATATCGACGAAGTCGAGCTGACGACGGAGGCGGGCACGGATGCCGCACCGGCAGCGGCCGAACCAGCCGATCCTGTCGACCCGGCCCAGCCGGAGTAAGATGATTGGGGCTCTTTCGGGAGCCCCAATTGCTATTGGCGTGCCTTTTCGTGGTGCCGCCAGCAGAATTCCGTAGGTCGGCTTAGCCCGTCGGGCGTAAGCCGACATGCATCCGGCAGTGCCCTTTTACCATTCATTCAACATCCCGCATGCCATGAGAAAAATCGTCGCCACCTTCTTCGCCGCGTTTTCGCTGGCCTTTCTTGCGAGCCTGCCGGCCCTGGCCCAGAGCACGCAAGCCGCGCCCGCGCGCCAGGCGGCGCCCAGCCCCGCCATGAAAGTGGCCGTGCGGCGCATGCTCGACGCGATGCAGTTCCCGCAACTCACGCGCAGCATCTTCGACCAGATGCTGCAATCGGTGCCCGCCATGATACGCCAGTCGGCCCTGCAGCAAATCAACAGCAATCCGAAGCTGGACGAGCAGCGCAAGGCGCGCGCGCTGGCCAATGCCGAGGAAGAAATCCCCCTGGCCATCGCCACCCTGACGCAGGTGCTGGCCGACCCGACCCTGATCGACGAGCTGGGCGACGAAATGGTGCCCCTGTATGCGCGCTTTTACACGGTGCCGGAAGTCGAGCAGCTGACGGCCTTCTACAAGACGCCGCTGGGACGCAAGATGCTGGCCACCATGCCGCAACTGTCTGCCGAGTCGATGGCCATCAGCCAGCGCGTGCTGATCCCCCGCGTGAATGCCGTGCTCGACCAGGTCATACGGACGGCCACGCAGTCGCCCCAATAATTTTCATTTTCGCCAAGGACCGTATCGTGACCCATATCTACAACTTCTCCGCCGGCCCCGCCGTCCTGCCCAAGGAAGTGCTGGCGCAAGCGGCAGCCGAAATGCAGGACTGGCATGGCAGCGGCATGTCGGTGATGGAAATGAGCCACCGTGGTCCCGAGTTCATCTCCATCTACAAGCAGGCCGTGGCCGACCTGCGCGAGCTGCTGGCCGTGCCCGAGAACTATAAAATCCTGTTCCTGCAGGGGGGCGGCCTGGGCGAAAACGCCATCATCCCGATGAACCTGGTGGGCCTGGCCGCGCAGCAGCCGGCCACCGTCGACTTCGTGCACACGGGCTCGTGGTCGGGCAAGTCGATCCAGGAAGCGGCCAAGTATGCCAATGTGAACGTGGCCGCGTCCTCGAAGGCCGCCCGTTTCACGGGTGTGCCGCCCGTCGCCGAATGGAAGCTGACGCCAGGTGCCGCCTACCTGCACATCTGCACCAACGAAACCATCGACGGCGTGGAATTCCAGCAGGCGCCAAGCGTGCCGGCAGGCACCACCATCGTGGCCGACATGTCCTCGCACATCCTGTCGCGCGTGATTGACGTGTCGCAATACGGCGTCATCTTCGGCGGCGCGCAGAAAAATATCGGCCCGGCCGGCCTGACCCTGGTCATCGTGCGCGAAGACTTGCTGGGCAAGGCGCTGCCGATCTGCCCGTCGGCTTTCGACTGGACCATCGTGGCCGAACATGAGTCGATGTACAACACGCCGCCTACCTACGGCATCTATATCGCCGGCCTGGTTTTCCAGTGGCTCAAACGCCAGGGTGGCGTGGCAGCCATGGAACAGCGTAATATTGAGAAAGCGGCGCTGCTGTACGCGGCGCTCGATGCGGACGACTTCTACCAGAACCGGGTCGACCCCACATACCGCTCGCGCATGACCATCCCGTTCTATCTGCGCGATGAAAGTCTGAACGACGCATTCCTGGCCGGCGCCAAGCAGCGCGGCCTGCTGCAACTGAAGGGCCACAAGTCCGTCGGCGGCATGCGTGCATCGATTTATAACGCGATGCCGATCGAGGGCGTGCAAGCCCTGGTCACCTATTTGAACGAGTTTGCCGGACGCTGAGTCGCTTAAGCGACCGTGCCGGCCCGCCGCCGGCGCAGGCCGCGCGGCAATGATTGAAGTACAGCTGACGAAACAAACCAACCATGACCGATAAATTGAAACCGCTGCGCGAACAGATCGATGCGATCGACGCGCAAATCCTCGAACTGCTGAACCGCCGCGCGCAAATCGCCCAGCAGGTGGGCCACGTGAAGGCCGAGACGCAGGCGCCCGTGTTCCGCCCCGAGCGCGAGGCGCAGGTGCTGCGTGGCGTGGCCGAGCGCAATCCCGGCCCCATGGGCAACCGCGAAGTGCAGACCATCTTCCGCGAAATCATGTCGTCCTGCCGCTCGCTGGAGAAACGCGTCACCGTGGCCTACCTTGGCCCGGCCGGCACCTTCAGCGAACAGGCCGTGTACCAGCAGTTCGGCAGCGCCGTCGAAGGCTTGCCGTGCGCGTCCATCGATGAAGTATTCCGTTCCGCCGAGGCGGGGACGGCGGACTTCGGCGTCGTGCCGATCGAAAATTCCTCGGAAGGCGCCGTCAACCGCACCCTGGACATGATGCTGCAGACGAGCCTCATCATCAGCGGCGAAGTGGCGATCGCCGTGCACCACAGCCTGATGACGAAGAGCGGCAACATGGACGGCGTCACCGCCATCTGCGCCCATTCGCAGGCGCTGGCGCAGTGCCAGGTGTGGCTGAACCAGAACTACCCGCACATCGAGCGCCGCGCCGTGGCCTCGAACGCCGAGGCGGCGCGCATGGCCGGCGAAGACGGCACGGTGGCCGCGATTGCCAGCGAACTGGCGGGCGCGCAGTACAAGCTGGGCGTGGTCAAGGGCCACATCCAGGACGACCCGCACAACCGCACGCGCTTTGCCGTCGTGGGCACCTTGCAGACGGCGCCGTCGGGCAAGGACCAGACCTCGCTGGTGCTGGCCGTGCCGAACAAGGCGGGCGCCGTGTACCAGTTGCTGGCGCCCCTGGCCAAGCACGGCGTGTCGATGACGCGCTTCGAGTCGCGCCCGGCGCGCATGGGCAGCTGGGAGTATTATTTCTATGTCGACGTGGAGGGCCACGTGCACGACGCGGCCGTCGCCCAGGCGCTGGCCGAGCTGCAGGGCAATGCGGCGTTTTTCAAGGTGCTGGGGTCGTATCCGGTCAGTCTGTGACTTCGTTGACTGGTGTCGGATTACGCTGCGCTAATCCGACCTACGGTAAGCTGTAGGTTGGGTTAGCGCAGCGTAACCCAACAACAGCCACCAGCCTAATCAATCACCAACTTTTAAAGAACACCATGTCTAAAAATATCGGTCCTGAATACGTCCGCGCCATCGCCCCTTACCAGAGCGGCAAACCGATCGCGGAAGTCGCGCGCGAATTCGGCCTCGACGAGGCCGCCATCGTCAAGCTGGCGTCGAATGAAAACCCGTACGGCATGCCGGAATCGGCGAAGCAGGCGATGATCGCCGCCATCGACGACCTGGGCCGCTACCCGGACGCCAACGGCTTCGACTTGAAAGCCGTGCTGTCCAAGCGCTACGACGTGCCGGCCGACTGGATCACCCTGGGCAATGGCAGCAACGACATCCTGGAAATCGCCGCGCACGCATTTGTGCAGCATGGCCAATCCGTCGTCTACTCGCAGTACTCGTTCGCCGTGTATGCGCTGGCAACGCAAGGCCTGGGCGCACGCCACATCGTCGTGCCGGCGCAAGCCTACGGCCATGACCTCGACGCCATGGCGGCGGCGATTGCCGACGACACGCGTCTGGTCTTCATCGCCAATCCGAACAACCCGACCGGCACCTTCCTGTCGGCCGCGCAGCTCGAAGCCTTCCTGCAAAAAGTGCCGGCGCACGTCGTCGTCGTGCTGGACGAGGCCTACAACGAATTCCTGTCGGCCGACGACCAGTACGAATCGACGGCGTGGGTGCGCCAGTATCCGAACCTGGTGGTCTCGCGCACCTTGTCGAAGGCGTATGGCCTGGCGGGCCTGCGCATCGGCTTTGCCATCGCCCAGCCGGTGCTGACGGACCTGATGAACCGCATCCGCCAGCCGTTCAACGTCAACTCGCTGGCGCAGGCCGCCGCGATTGCCGCCCTGAACGACAAGGCCTTCCTCGAGCAAAGCGCGCGCAACAACGCGGCCGGCTACCAGCAATTCACGGAAGCGTTTACGCAACTGGGCCTGGAATTCGTGCCATCGCACGGCAATTTCGTGCTGGTCAAAGTGGGCGACGATGATGAGGCGGGCGCGCGCGTCAACCTGGCATTGCTCAAGCAGGGCGTGATCGTGCGTCCCGTCGGCAGCTACGGCTTGCCGCAATGGTTGCGCATTTCCATCGGCCTGCCGCAGGAAAATGCCATCTTCATCGCCGCGCTGACGAAAGCGCTGGCCTGACCATATGACGACGCCTGCACTGAACAAGGTCGTTATCTTTGGCGTAGGCCTGATTGGCGGCTCGTTCTCGCGCGCCCTGAAGCACGCGGGTGCTGTCGGCACGGTGGTCGGCATGGGCCGCTCGCCGGCCTCGATGGCGCGCGCGCTCGAGCTGGGCATCATCGACGAGATCGGCGGCGACATGGCCGAGGCCTTGCATGGCGCCGACCTGGTGCTGCTGGCCGCGCCAGTGGCGCAGACGGGCGCCATCCTGGCGTCCATCGCGCCGCACCTGCGGCCCGGCACCGTCGTCACCGATGCGGGCAGCACGAAAAGCGACGTGGTGGCGGCCGCGCGTGCGGCCCTGGGAGGCAAGGTGGCGCAATTCGTGCCCGGCCACCCGATCGCGGGACGCGAGACGAATGGCCCCGACGCGGCCATCATCGATCTGTATCAAGGCAAGAAGGTGGTGCTCACGCCGCTGGCGGAAAACGCCGCGCCTGACGTGGAACGCGTGGCGGCCGCGTGGCGCGCCTGCGGCGCCATCCTGCACACCTTGAGCCCCGAGGAACATGACAAGGTGTTTGCCGCCGTCAGCCATCTGCCGCATTTGCTGGCCTTTGCGCTGGTCGACGACATCGCCAACAAACCGCACGCGGGCCTGCTGTTTCAATACGCGGCCAGCGGCTTTCGCGACTTTACGCGCATCGCCGGCTCATCGCCGGAAATGTGGCGCGACATCAGCCTGGCCAACCAGCCGGCGCTGCTGCATGAACTGGACGCCTACCTGGCGCAGTTGACGACCTTGCGCGCCCACCTGGCCGCGCACGACGGCGCCGCCATCGAGGGCGTGTATGCGAACGCCCAGCACGCGCGGCAGCAATGGATCGAGGCGATCGAAACGGCGGAAATGCCGGCCGCGCCCACACGATAAATACTCAAGGATTCCAGCATGACCCAGACCAAGCACTACCCCCACCATATCGATCTGAAACCGGTGATGCACGCCGAAGGCACGGTGCGTTTGCCCGGCTCGAAAAGCATTTCCAACCGCGTGCTGCTGCTGGCCGCGCTGGCCAAGGGCACGACGAAGATCATCGACTTGCTCGCCTCCGACGACACCTTCGTCATGCTGACGGCATTGACGTCGCTGGGCGTCAAATGGACGCAGGATGAATTGACGGGCGACCCGGCCACGGCCCACCAGGTGCACCACGTGGAAGGCTGCGGCGGCGTGTTTCCGCACCACGAGGCGGACCTGTTCATGGGCAACGCCGGCACGGCGATCCGCCCGCTGACGGCGGCGCTGGCCGTGATCGGCGGCGACTACACGCTGCACGGCGTGTCGCGCATGCACGAGCGCCCCATCGGCGACCTGGTCGACGCGCTGAACGCCGTCGGTACGCAGATCGAGTACACGGGCGAGCAGGGCTTCCCGCCGCTGCGCATCCGCCGCGGCCACATCCACGCGCAACGCATCGCCGTGCGCGGCAACGTGTCGAGCCAGTTCCTGACGGCCTTGCTGATGGTGGCGCCGCTGATGGCGCGCGACCATGCGGTGACCATCGATGTGACGGGCGAGCTGATTTCGAAGCCGTATATCGAGATCACCCTGAACCTGATGCGCCGCTTCGGCGTGACGGTCGAGCATGACGGCTGGCAGTCGTTCACCGTGCAGCCGGGCCAGCAGTATCAAAGCCCGGGCACGATCCACGTCGAAGGCGATGCCTCGTCGGCCTCGTATTTCCTGGCGGCCGGCGCCATCGGCGGCGGTCCCGTGCGCGTGGAAGGCGTGGGGCGCGACAGCATCCAGGGCGACGTGCGTTTCGTCGAAGCCTTGCAGCAGATGGGCGCGACCATCACCATGGGCGAGAACTGGATCGAGGCCCGTTCGAACGGCGTGCTGAAAGCCGTCGATATGGACTTTAATCACATCCCCGACGCGGCCATGACGATCGCCGTGGCCGCCCTGTACGCGGACGGCACCTCGACCTTGCGCAACATCGCCAGCTGGCGGGTGAAGGAGACGGACCGCCTGGCCGCCATGGCGACGGAATTGCGTAAGCTGGGCGCGGAAGTGGAAGAGGGCGCCGACTACCTGCGCGTGACGCCGCCGGCGGAAATCCAGGCCGCGACCATCGACACGTATGACGACCACCGCATGGCCATGTGCTTCTCGCTCGCCGCGCTCGATGGCGCCGCCCGCCGCGGCAACGAGATGCGCATCAACGATCCGAAATGCGTGGCCAAGACCTTCCCCGAGTATTTCGCCGCCTTCGCGGCGATTGCCAAAGATACCTTAATTTAATTGATAAATAATACAATGCCGACCTCCACCATCCCAGTCATCGCCATCGACGGCCCCACCGCTTCCGGCAAGGGCACGGTGGCGCACCGCGTGGCCGACAAGCTGGGCTTTCATTACCTGGATTCGGGCGCGCTGTACCGGCTGACGGCCTTGAGCGCGCTGCGCCGCGGCACGGACTTGCGCGACGAGCACGCGCTGGCCAAGCTGGCCGAGCACTTGCCTTGCCACTTCGCCAATGGCGAGATCCTGCTGGCGCAGGAAAACGTCACCGAGCACATCCGTGCCGAAGAAGTGGGCAACACGGCGTCGAAAATTGCCGTGTTGCCAACGGTGCGCCAGGCCCTGGTCAGCTTGCAACTGGGTTTTCGCAAGACGCCGGGCCTAGTGGCCGACGGGCGCGACATGGGCACGGTGATCTTCCCGCATGCCCAATTGAAGGTGTTCCTCACGGCCAGTGTCGAGGCGCGCGCGCAACGGCGCTACAAGCAATTGATAGACAAGGGTTTTTCTGCTAATATGGAAGACCTTCTGATGGATTTGCAGGCGCGGGACGAACGTGATACTCACCGTGCGATTGCGCCGCTGGTCCCCGCGGAAGGGGCGCATGTCCTCGATACGTCGGAAATGACGGCAGATGATGCCGTTGAAACCGTGTTGAAATGGTATGCAGCTGCAGCAAAATAGCGTGTTGTTGTGCTATGTGGTGCCCGTTGACGGCTCCTGGCCTGTCCGGGTGTGTCAAAAACCTAACCCAGTTTAAGTCGCATCGTGCGATCTCTGCTGGATAACCTGTGTGAACCCTATGTCTACTGTTACAACTAACGAATCTACCGGTATGGAAAGTTTTGCTGCGCTCTTCGAGGAATCGTTGTCGCGTCAAGATATGCGCTCCGGCGAAGTTATTTCCGCTGAAGTCGTGCGCCTCGACCACAATTTCGTGATCGTGAACGCTGGCCTCAAATCCGAAGCATTCATCCCTGTCGAAGAATTCAAGAACGACCACGGCGAACTGGAAGTCAAAGTTGGTGACTTCGTTTCCGTGGCGATCGAATCGCTGGAAAACGGTTTCGGCGATACCATCCTGTCGCGCGATAAAGCCAAGCGTCTGGCTTCGTGGCTGGCTCTGGAAAAAGCGATGGAATCGGGCGAAATCGTCGTCGGTACCGTCAATGGTAAAGTCAAAGGCGGTCTGACCGTGTTGACCAACGGCATCCGCGCATTCCTGCCGGGCTCGCTGGTTGATACCCGTCCTGTCAAAGACACCACCCCATTCGAAGGCAAGACCCTCGAATTCAAAGTGATCAAGCTGGATCGCAAGCGTAACAACGTGGTTCTGTCCCGCCGCGCCGTCATCGAAGCTTCGATGGGCGAAGAGCGTCAGAAACTGATGGAAACGCTGAAAGAAGGCACGGTCGTGACCGGCGTCGTCAAAAATATCACCGACTACGGCGCGTTCGTGGATCTGGGCGGTATCGATGGCCTGCTGCACATCACCGACCTGGCATGGCGCCGTGTACGTCACCCGTCGGAAGTCCTGACGGTTGGCCAGGAAATCACCGCCAAGGTCCTGAAGTACGATCAAGAGAAAAACCGTGTTTCGCTGGGCGTGAAACAACTGGGCGACGATCCTTGGACCGGTCTGTCCCGTCGTTACCCACAAAGCACCCGTCTGTTCGGTAAAGTAACGAACCTGACCGACTACGGCGCGTTCGTTGAAGTGGAACAGGGTATCGAAGGTCTGGTACACGTTTCCGAAATGGACTGGACGAACAAAAACGTTGCTCCTAACAAAGTTGTCCAACTGGGCGACGAAGTAGAAGTAATGGTTCTGGAAATCGACGAAGAGCGTCGTCGTATCTCGCTGGGTATGAAGCAGTGCAAAGCCAACCCTTGGGATGACTTTGGCGTGACCCACAAGAAGGGCGATAAAGTCCGCGGCGCGATCAAATCGATCACCGACTTCGGCGTGTTCATCGGCCTGGCCGGCAACATCGACGGTCTGGTGCACCTGTCCGACCTGTCCTGGACCGAAACCGGCGAAGAAGCCGTGCGTCGCTTCAAGAAAGGTGACGAACTGGAAGCCATCGTTCTGGCCATCGACGTTGAGCGCGAGCGCGTTTCCCTGGGCGTCAAGCAACTGGAAGGTGACCCATTCAACAACTTCGCAGCCATGAACGACAAAGGCTCGCTGGTAACCGGTACCGTTAAATCGGTTGAGCCTAAAGGCGCCGTGATCCAACTGTCCGAAGAAGTCGAAGGCTACCTGCGCGCTTCCGAAATCTCGCGCGACCGCGTTGAAGATGCTGGTACGCACCTGAAAGTCGGCGACACCGTCGAAGCGATGGTTCTGAACATCGACCGCAAAGCCCGTGGTATTCAACTGTCGATCAAAGCGAAAGACAACGTTGAAACCCAGGAAGCAATGCAGAAGATGGCAGCTACCGACAACAACGCAGCTTCGGGCACCACCAGCCTGGGCGCCTTGTTGAAAGCTAAGTTCGATAACAAGAACTAAGACTTCGCGGATACTGGCAGATGACAAAGTCCGAGCTGATCAACCGCCTCGCTGAGCGTTATTCTCAGCTGGTGGCGAAAGATGCGGAGTATGCCGTCAAGACCATTCTCGATGCGATGACCAACGCCCTGGCGACCGGTCAGCGTATCGAGATCCGCGGTTTTGGCAGTTTTGCCCTGAACAGCAGGCCCCCGCGCATCGGCCGCAACCCGAAGTCCGGCGACAAGGTGATGGTTCCTGAAAAACGGGTACCCCACTTCAAACCGGGCAAACAGTTGCGCGAGCGGGTGGACGCGATGGTCGGGCAACCGATTATCGAGGATTAATCGTCTGCTGGAAGGCGGAAAATAAAGAGCGGCGTCCTTGGATGCCGCTTTTTTTTGTTAATATGCTGAGAATACCTGACATAAGCTACTGCGCGTCGCGCTTTGCGGCCGGCGATGCTCACCGTACTTCAGTACGGTTGCGCTTCTCGGCCACAAATCACTGACGCTCGCTACGCTTCTGCCAGGCATTCCGAGGTTGTGCCATACGGCATTTTTTGTACTTTCTGGGCGTATCGATGAAAATCATCTCCACCATCGTTGGCTGTGTTCTTTTCGTCCTGTTCTTCAGTTTTGCGCTGAAGAATGCGCAGGTTGTCGACCTGCATGTTTTCCTCAATTATGAAATTCGCGGCCCCCTGGTCCTGATGCTGCTGGGCTTTTTTGTCGCCGGCGCCAGCCTGGGCGTATTGGCGCTGACGCCAACCGTGTTCCGTCACCGCCGCGAAGCGAGCAAGCAAAAAACCACCATTGCCGCGCTGCAGACCGTTGGCGTGGCCAGCAATGTCCAGCCGCAACCGGACAGCGTGAGCGCGCAGTAAGCGGCGCCGTCGCTCCTATCTCTCTTACTCGAATAAAAACAATCGCATGGATTTTGAACTCTGGTGGCTCTTGGGTATCCCGGTGTTTTTCGCGCTGGGCTGGATTGCCGCGCGCGTGGACATTCATCAACTGGTGTCCGAATCGCGCAGCCTGCCGCGCAATTACTTCAAGGGCTTGAATTTCCTGCTCAATGAACAGCACGACAAGGCCATCGACGCCTTCATCGAAGTCGTCAAGCTGGACCCGGAATCGGCCGATATGCACTTTGCGCTGGGTAACCTGTTCCGCCGCCGCGGCGAAACGGAGCGCGCCATCCGCGTGCACCAGAACTTGCTGGCGCGTCCGGACTTGCCGCTGGAACAGCAGGGCCATGCCGCCTACGAGCTGGGCATGGATTACCTGAAGGCAGGCTTGCTGGACCGCGCCGAAGAAACCTTCAACAGCCTGGTCGACACGCAATATGCGGCCCAGGCGCGCCGCGCGCTGCTGGAAATCTACCAGCGCGAAAAGGAATGGCCACGCGCCATCGAGGCGGCCGTGGGCTTGCAGGAATCGGGCGCCGGCGCGCGCCAGAAGGAAATCGCCCAGTTCTATTGCGAGCTGGCGCATGATGCGCTCGTGCACATGAAGCCGGACGACGCCATGCCGCTGCTGGAAAAAGCCTTGCAGACGGACCGCAAGAGCGTGCGCGCCACCATCCTGACGGGCGACGTGCTGCTGGCGCGCGGCGACGTGGAGGGCGCGCTGACCACCTGGCGCCGCGTGGAGCAGCAAAGCGTGCCGCACGTGGCCCTGGTGGCGCAGCGCCTGATGGATGGCTATACCAAGGTGGGCCGCGCGCAGGAAGGCGTCAACCTGCTGCGTTCCTACCTGGAAGAGGCGTCGTCGATCGACCTGATCGAAGTCG
The DNA here is from genome assembly GCF_051380695.1 of Janthinobacterium goodfellowi. NCBI lineage: Bacteria > Pseudomonadati > Pseudomonadota > Betaproteobacteria > Burkholderiales > Oxalobacteraceae > Janthinobacterium > Janthinobacterium goodfellowi. The sequence goes on from NZ_JBNYXN010000004.1 coordinate 476,453, forward strand.
TCTTCAAGGCCGTCATCGAGCTCGACGGCGTGGAAGCGGCGAAGCAGCTGGTCAGCGCCGAGCTGCGCCGCACGCCGACCCTGCTGGGCCTCGACAAACTGCTGGAGGCGCGCATGATGGATGCGCCGGCCGCCATCTGGTCCGAGCTGTCGATGGTGAAAAACCTCGTGCACGGCTATACGCAGAAGCTGGCCCGCTACCAGTGCAGCCACTGCGGCTTCAAGGCACGCCAGTTCTACTGGCACTGCCCTGGCTGCAACAAGTGGGAAACCTATCCACCGCGGCGCACCGAAGAACTCAATGTAATGAACTGATTCGTACACGTCACCTTGCCCTGAGCAATGTGGCGTGTACTTCTATGTAAGACCTGCTTTTTATCCATACGGTACAACCATGAAAATCACCATTATCGGCACGGGCTATGTAGGCCTCGTGACCGGCGCCTGCCTGGCGGAACTGGGCAACGACGTCTTTTGCCTCGACCTGGACGCACAGAAGGTAGCCTTGCTCAACAGCGGCGGCATCCCCATCCATGAACCTGGTCTGGAAGAAGTCGTGGCGCGTAACCGCGCCGCCGGGCGCATGACCTTTTCCACCGACGTCGAAGCGGCCGCCGCGCACGGCGTGATGCAATTCATCGCCGTCGGCACGCCGCCCGATGAAGACGGCTCGGCCGACCTGCAATACGTGCTGGCCGCCGCGCGCGGTATCGGCAAGTACATGACGGACTTCAAGGTCATCGTCGACAAGTCCACCGTGCCTGTCGGCACGGCTGAAAAAGTGCGCGCCGCCATCCAGGGCGAACTCGACGCGCGCGGCGTGGCCGCCACGTTCTCGGTGGCGTCGAATCCGGAATTCCTCAAGGAAGGCGCGGCCGTCGAAGACTTCATGCGCCCGGACCGCATCGTCATCGGCGTCGATGCCACGCCGGAAGGCGAGCGCGCGCGCGAATTGCTGAAAAGCCTGTATGCGCCGTTCAACCGCAACCACGAGCGCACCTACTGGATGGATGTGCGCTCGGCCGAATTCACCAAATATGCGGCGAATGCCATGCTGGCCACGCGTATTTCCTTCATGAATGAACTGGCGAATCTGGCCGACAAGGTGGGCGTCGATATTGAAGCCGTGCGCCACGGCATCGGTTCCGACCCGCGCATCGGCCACAGCTTCCTGTATGCCGGTTGCGGCTATGGCGGTTCCTGCTTCCCGAAAGACGTGCAGGCGCTCGAGCGCACGGCGCGCGGCTACGGCCAGGAGTTGCTGATCCTGCGTGCCGTCGAAGCCGTCAACGACCAGCAGAAGCAGGTGCTGGGACGCAAAGTGGTCACTCGCTTCGGCGAAGATCTGACGGGCCGGCATTTCGCCGTGTGGGGCCTGGCCTTCAAGCCGAATACGGACGACATGCGCGAAGCGTCGGCCCGCGTCCTGCTGGCCGACTTGCTGGAACGCGGCGCCACGGTGGCCGTGTACGACCCCGTCGCCATGGCCGAGGCGCGCCGCGTGCTGCAGCTGGACTTGACGCCGGAGCAATTGGCCAGGGTGCGTTTTGCCGATAGCCCGAAAGATGCGCTGCAGGACGCCGATGCGCTGGTCATCGTGACCGAATGGAAAGCCTTCCGCAGCCCCGACTTCGAGCAGGTCAAGGCGCGCCTGAAGCAGGCCGTGATCTTTGACGGACGCAATCTGTTCGAGCCGGCCGTCATGGCCGAGAACGGCATTGAATACCACGGGATCGGTCGCTCGATCCTGACGCGCGCATGAGCGCCCAGGAGGTAGTCGCCTTGACGGCGCCGGCCGCGCTGGCCCAGGTACGCTTGCTGGTGGTGGGCGATGTGATGCTGGACCGTTACTGGTTCGGCGACGTCAGCCGTATTTCGCCGGAAGCGCCCGTGCCCATCGTGCGCATCGAGAAGCGCGAAGAGCGCCTGGGCGGCGCGGCCAACGTGGCGCGCAACGCGGCCGCGCTGGGAGCGAAGACGAGCTTGCTGGGCGTGGTCGGCGACGACGAGGCCGGCAGCCAGGTCGAACGCCTGCTCGAAGGCGGCGGCATCCACAGCTATCTGCAGCGCGATGCGGCCATTTCCACCATCATCAAGCTGCGCGTGATCGGCCGCCAGCAGCAGATGCTGCGCATCGATTTCGAGGATGCGCCCAGCGATACGGTGCTGCGCGACAAGCTGGCGCAATTCAATGCGCTGCTGCCGCACTACGACGTGGTGGTCCTGTCGGACTACGCCAAGGGCAGCCTGGTGAACGTGGCCGAGATGATCAAGGCGGCCCGGGCGGCCGGCAAGATCGTCATGGTCGACCCGAAAGGCGATGACTTTAGCCGCTATACGGGAGCGTCAGTGCTCACTCCGAACAAGTCGGAACTGCGCCGCGTGATCGGCAACTGGAGCACGGAAGAGCAGCTCACGGAACGTGCGCAGCAGATGCGCGCGCAACTGGGCCTGGACGCCTTGCTGCTGACCCGCTCCGAGGAGGGCATGAGCTTGTACACGGCCGACGAGGTGCTGCACATGCCCACCGATGCGCGCGAAGTGTTCGACGTCTCGGGCGCCGGCGACACGGTGATCGCCACCATGGCGGCCATGCTGGGCGCCGGCATGGGCCTGGGCGACGCCGTGCGCACGGCCAACCGGGCCGGCGGCATCGTCGTCGGCAAGCTGGGCACGGCCACCGTCACCCGCGACGAGCTGTTCCCGCAGTAACCATGCTGTAGCACCTGCGCCGGAGCGTTTGATCTGGCGCAGGTTTTCCCGTCCTTCCGCTGTCCCGTCTTGTCAACCGTATCACGCCACAGCCGTTAAAGCCGTTAAGGCGCTGCTCTTCCCTTGCGTTCGAGTCATCTTGAAACCACACCACGGAGAGATACCCATGTTCAAAAAAATACTGCTGGCCATCGCCACCTTGATCGCGACGATGGGCTTTGCCTTTGCCCAGGTCGACGTCAACAAGGCGGACCAGGCGGCACTCGACAGCGTCAAGGGCATCGGCCCAGTCACGTCGAAAGCCATCGTCGATGAGCGTGCCAAGGGCGGCGCCTTCAAGGATTGGGCCGATTTCGAAAGCCGCGTGAAGGGCATCGGTCCGAAAAGTTCCGTGAAGCTGTCGGAAGCGGGCTTGCAAGTGAATGGCCAGGCCAAGTCCGGCGCACCGGCGGCTCCCGCGCCGGCGGCGAAAGCTGCCCCGGCAAAAAAGGAAGCTGCTGTGAAGGAAGTTGCAGCGAAAGAAGCCGCACCGAAGCCAGCTGCTGCGACCGACACCGCTGTGGCGCCAGCCAAGACCGCCGCTGAAACGAAGAAAGAAGCTGCTGCCGCGAAGAAAGAAGCCAAGGCTGCCGCTGCTGCCGCCAAGAAAGAAGCTGCCGCCGCCAAGGTAGTGCCCGCCGCAGCGCCTGCCCCCGCTGCCGCCGATGCCGCTCCCGTGAAAACGGCTGCCGAAACGAAGAAGGAAGCCGCTGCCGCGAAGAAGGCCGCAACGGCCGCCAAGAAAGAAGCCAAGGCTGCGGAAGCGGCCGCGAAGAAGGAAGCAAAACTGGCTGCGGCCGATGCGAAGAAGGCCGAAGCCGAGAAAAAGTAAGCGTGTTGCTGTAAGGCGTGTTGCGTGGTGGTGCCGCGCAGCACGAAAAGAAAACCCCGCGTGGTACCGGCCGCGCGGGGTTTTTTTATTCTGCAGCCGGGACTTCTCGCTTGCCGGTGTGCCGGAATGGCGCAGCCAATTGCCCCGTCAGCGTCTTTGGCATGGGAGCCTCGATGCCGCATTCGGCCGGCCAGGCGCGCGGCAGGTGATATGTGCCGAACAGCCGGTCCAGCAGGGGCAGGGTCGAGGCGTAGTTGCGGTTGATGTGTTCGAATTTGCTGTGATGCCAATGGTGGAAGGCGGGCGTGGCGACCAGCCATTCCAGCGGGCCGAAGCGCCAGCGCAGGTTGGCGTGGATGAAGAAGCCCCAGATGGTACCGATCAGCAACAGCAGCGCGGGTACGGCGCTGCCTGCCACACCGGGGCCGGCCAGACCCAGCAGATACAGGGGTGTCAGGCCGAACAGGCGCGTGACCACCATGTCGACGGGATGGGTGCGGGTATTGGCGAGGAAATACAGCTGTTCCGTGCTGTGGTGTACGGCGTGGTAGCGCCACAGCCATGGAATTTCATGGCTGAGCCTATGCCCCCAGTAAGTGCCGACTTCGCCGATCAGCATGCCCAGCACGAGCTTGCCCCACAGGGGCAGGATAGACAAGGTGGCGGGAATGGCGTCCGGCAGCCAGCGCTGGCCAGCGACGGCGACCAGGGCCAGCGGCACGGCCAGCAAGGCGGCCGGCAGCAGGCTGCTGATGAAATAAAAGCCCAGGTCGCTCCACAGTTCCGTGCGCGAGCGCCCCGCATGGCGTTCGCCAAAGAAGCGCTCGAGCGGCACGAAGAGGACGGCCAGCAGCACCAGCCACAGGCTCAGGCGCAGGACATCGACGACGATGCCGGGCAAATGGGTTTGCAAGGTGTGCAGCAGGCTCATTTTATTCCATCAAGCAATGGTCAAGTGTCGGCGTCTCAGGCCGCCATGGCCGTCTTGCGGCGGCGCGTCATGAAACCCACCAAGCCCAGGCCGCCGATCAGCATGCCCCAGGTCGACGGTTCCGGCACGGCCGATACCAGCGACACGCCGTCGAGCAGCATGAACGGTGGCGCGCCCGTCGGGCTGCCCTTGGCCATGAACGACAGCAATTCGCTGCTGTTCGCGGCCGTGAAGGTCATGCTGGCCTGGTGCCAGCCCGTGAAGCCCTGGCTGACATTGGCCAAGGAGGCCGTTTGCTGCTTGCTGCTGCCCAGCGCGACGTCCCAGTAATTGACGGGATTATCGCCGCGGAAACCCACTTGCTGGCCAGCGCCGTACGAAAAGCTCAGGGTGTAGGCTTGGCCGGGGACGAGGCCGCTCACCTGCTGCGTGACGGGGCCAGGAAAATAATCCCAGTCGGCGGCAAGCACATTGCCGCCCGTGGGGCTGACGCCCAGGCCGTTTTGCGGGCCGCGGCCGCTGTAGGAATTTGGTCCCCACAAGGCCAGCGCCGTCGCGGCGTTGGTGTCGTCGATGTTGTTGCCGTTCAAGACGAAGTTATAGCCCTTGCTGGACCAGTCGGTCAGGTAGGTGCGGTCGCCACGGGCATACGTGCTTTCGTTCAATTGTTTCGAGGTGCCGTTGCTGGTCAGTTCGAAATCGCGATTCTTGACCAGGTTGGTCGTGGCGGCCTGGGCGGCAGTGGCGCACAGGGCAGCGGCGGCCAGCCCCAGCAGGGTGGATGTTTTACGCATTTACAGCTCCAAAAAGGACAGGGTAGTGTTGCAGTCTGTCGGCGAGCTTTTTGGCCAACGTTGGATTCAATCGCGGAAGGGGCGAGAAGGGGGCTTCAGAGACAGCGGTGGTGTCCCGTTGACATCGTTGACGCGATTATAGCAGCGTTTGGAAAAACGGCATCTGCCATGTCTTGAAAACAATAAATATTCTCTATTAACAATTTTATTGGGATTAAAGTTTTTGCATGCCATGCGCGGCTACAGCTGCGACTCGATCGGCAGCCAGCGCATTACGGACACCAGCAGGCGGCGCCAGAAGCCTGACTCCGGATCGTGCGTCCACACTTTGGCGGGCTGTTCGGTGGCGTCGGACCAGCGCAGGGCGCCGTTGTCGAGGAACAATCGATAGCTGGTGTCGCTCGCCGTCGAATGCAGGAACAGCGCGCGCATGTCGGCCGCCAGCGCGGCATCGTCGAACAGCACGCCCATCTCCGTGTTCAGCTGGGCCGAGCGGGGATCGAGGTTGAAGGAGCCGACGAAGCCCCGCTGGCCATCGACCACTACGGCCTTGGTATGCAGGCTGGCACGGCTCGAGCCCATCAGGCTGATGCGCTTGCGGTGCTGGGTCTTCAATTCGAACAGGGCGACGCCGCCGCCGAGCAGCGCCTGGCGGTAGCGCGCATAGCCCGCATGCACGAGGGCCACGTCGGTGGCGGCCAGCGAGTTGGTCAGCACCTGGACCTGGACGCCGGCTGCGGCTTTTTCGCCCAGGGTCTGCGTCAGCGCCGTGCCGGGCACGAAGTAGGGCGAAGTCAGCAGCGCTTCCTCGCGCGCGTCCGTCAGCAGGGGCAACAGGCTGTGCATGAGCCAGTGCTCGCTGCGCTGAAAACCGGCTACGGGCGCGGCTTTTTCCGGCGGGTCCGACAATACTTTCACCTGCGCGCTCCAGTGCAGCCGCAGGCGTCCGTCCAGGTGGGCTTGCAGCTGGCCCGCATCGGTCAGCTGCCGCAGGTAGGGCGAAGCGCCCACTTCGCCCGTGAGCGCATCGAGGCGCGCACGCACCGCCTGTAATGCCGGCGCGCCGGCGTCCTTGCCAACGTGCAAGGCGCGGATGGGGAGGACGGCGCGGCTGTTCCAGAAGCGGTCGAAGATATCGCTCGTCTGCCGCACGGCGGGCCCCACCAGCAGCAGGTCGGCATCCTGGAAATTGACTTGCTCGGCGGCATCAAAATATTCATCGCCGATATTGCGCCCGCCGACCAGGGCGACCCTGCCATCGACGATCCAGGCCTTGTTGTGCATGCGCCGGTTCAGGCTGACGGCGCGCAAGGCCATTTCCACGGCGCGCCACCAGATGCCGTCGCGGTTGCGGCCCGGATTGAAGATGCGCACGTCGATCAGCGGATGGCTGTCGAGCGCGAGGATGGCGGCATCCTGGCCCCGTGCGTTGATGTCGTCGAGCAGCACCCGCACGCGCACGCCGCGGTCGGCCGCGCGCAGCAGTTCGCGCACCAGCAGCCGTCCCGTGACGTCGTTATGCCAGATGTAGTACTGCAGGTCGATGCTGCGGCCCGCTTCGCGCGCGCTCAGGGCGCGCAGGGCGAACGCTTCCAGGTTGTCGTCGATCAGGGCCGTGCCGCTCTGGCCCGGCCGTTGCGCCAGCTGCGGCGCCAGTACGCGGTCGAGCAGGGTGGCATCCGTCGCCACGGGCAAGGCCGTTCCCGGCGCGCCCAGCGAGCGTTCGGCGAAGCGCCCGTAGCTGTACAGGGCAGCGATGCTGAGCACGGCAAACAAGGTGGCCAGCAGCAGCAATTTGACGAGCATGCGGCGCACCGTCAGCGGAGCGCGCGCGGGCTGCGGCGTGCGGGATGGAGGGCGGTCTGGCGCATGCGGATGGCTTTCGTGAGCGGGACGGGAAGTGGCCGATTGTAGCAGTTTCTACAATGCACGATTTTCGGCCTGGAACATCCTTGCCTGCCGTCAAAAATGCGAGAATGATCACTTGTTAATGATCGGGAGACGGCGGCATGGTACGGATTGTGACGGCAATGACGGCAGCCATGCTGTCGGCGAGTGTGGCGGCGGCACCGGGTGCCGAACCGGCACAGCAGCAGATACGGCAAGTGGTGGCTGACATCTCGCCGCAGCGCATCGAGGCGCATGTGCGCAAGCTGGTCAGTTTCGAGACGCGCCACACCATGTCCGATACCGTGTCCGACACGCGCGGCATCGGCGCGGCCCGGCGCTGGATCAAGGCGGAACTGGAGCGCTGCGGCGCGCAGGCGGGCGGACGGCTGCAGGTGGCGTTCGACAGCCATATCGCGCCCGTGTCGAAACGCATTGCGCGGCCGACGGAAATCGTCAACGTGGTGGCGACCCTGCCCGGCAGCCAGCCGCAGTCGGCCGGCCGCATCTATGTCGTCAGCGGCCATTATGACTCGCGCGCCACCGACGTGATGGATGCGCAGGGCAACGCGCCTGGCGCCAACGATGACGCGTCCGGCACGGCGGCCGTGATCGAAATGGCTTGCGCGATGGCGCGCTACCAGTTCGACGCCACGCTCGTCTTCATGGCCGTGGCGGCCGAGGAACAGGGTTTGTTGGGTTCCGGCCATTGGGCGCAGCAGGCAAAGTTGAATAAACTCGACATTGCCGGCATGCTCAATAATGACATCATCGGCAGTTCGCGCGCCGACGACGGCAGCGTCGATGGCGGCCAGGTGCGCCTGTTTGCCGAGGGTATCCCGGCCGTCAAGGAGATGAGCGACGGCGTGCGTGCCCTGGTGGCGACGGGCGGCGAAAACGATTCCATTTCGCGCCAGCTGGCGCGCCATGTGAAGCAGGTGGGCGAGCGCTTCGTGCCCGGCTTTACGGTCAACGTCATCCAGCGCGCCGACCGCTACCTGCGCGGCGGCGACCATATGCCGTTTCTGGCGCAAGGCTACGCGGCGCTGCGTTTCACGGAACCGCACGAGGATTTTGCTCACCAGCACCAGGATGTGCGCGTGGAAAATGGCCTGCAGTATGGCGACCTGCCGCAATTCGTCGACTATGACTACGTGGCGAAAGTGGCGCGCGTGAATGCGGCGGCGCTCGCTTCGCTGGCCCTGGCGCCGGCCGCGCCCGCCGGCGTGCAGGTCCGCACGGCCCAGCTGGAAAACGCCACCACGCTGTTGTGGCAGCCGAATACGGAGCCGGACCTGGCCGGCTACCGCATCGTCTGGCGTGCCACGACGGCCGACCAGTGGCAGGGCGCGCAGGATGTGGGCAATGTCACCGAGGCCAAGGTCAAGCTATCGAAAGACAACTATTTCTTTGGCGTCCAGGCCATCGATCGCGACGGCAATGTCAGCGTGGCCACATATCCCATGCCGTTGCGCTGATCACGAGCCGACGGGCAGGCGCGCAAGAAAACCGTGAATCTGGGAAACGACCGCCGCGCCTTCGCCCACGGCGGCAGCCACGCGCTTGGTGGAGCCGGCGCGCACGTCGCCGATGGCGAACACGCCCGGCACGCTCGTTTCCAGCGCGGCCCGGTCGGGCAGGTCCGGCGGATATACGCCGTGGCCATGGGCGCGGCATTCGGCGCGCGTGACGTCGAAGCCCGTGCGGATAAAACCCTGTTCGTCGACGGCCACGGCGCAGTCGTGCAGCCAGTCCGTGTTCGGATCGGCGCCCACGAACAGGAATACGCGGCGCACGGCGCAATCGCACTCCTTGCCCGTCTGGTTGTTGCGCCAGCGCACCTCCGTCAAGCCATCGTCGTCGCCTTCGAGGGCGATGATTTCCGTGTGCGTGTGCAAGGTGATATTGGGCGTGGCGGCGATGCGCTCGATCAAATAGCTCGACATGCTGGCCGCCAGTCCCTCGCCGCGGATCACCATGTGGACCTTGGCGGCGTGGCCGGAAAGGAACACGGCGGCCTGACCGGCCGAGTTGCCGCCGCCGACTAAAATGATCTCTTCCTGCCGGCACAGCTTGGCTTCGATGGGCGAGGCCCAGTAATACACGCCCCGTCCCTCATACGTTTTCAGGTTGGCCAGCGAGGGGCGGCGGTAGCGCGCGCCGCATGACAGCACCACCGTGCGGGCGCGCACCTGCGTGCCGTCGCACAGATTGACGCGCAGGGGCCAGCTGTCGCATAGCAGGTTGGCGGCGCTGGCCGGCGTGGCGATCTCGACGCCGAACTTTTGCGCCTGCACATAGGCGCGCCCTGCCAGCGCGCGGCCGGAAATGCCGGTAGGAAAACCCAGGTAGTTTTCGATGCGCGCGCTGGCGCCCGCCTGGCCGCCGTACGCGCGCTGCTCGAGCGCCAGGACCGATAAGCCTTCCGATGCCGCATACACGGCCGTGGCCAGGCCGGCGGGACCGGCGCCTACCACCAGCACGTCGAAGAGTTTGTCGCCGGATAAATCGGGCAGCATGCCCAGGCAGCGCCCCAGTTCCGCATTGCCGGGATTTTTCATGATCTTGCCGTCTGGACAGACCACCAGCGGCCAATCCTGCGGCGTGGGCTGGTAGCGCCCGGCCAGCGCCGCGGCGGCCGCATCGGTGGCCGGGTCGAGCACCGTGTGCGGATGGCCATTGCTCGATAAAAAGCTTTGCAGGTGGAACAGATTGCCATTGCCGCGCGGGCCCACCAGCACGGGACCGCCCGAATTCGATTCGATCAGTGCCACGCGGCGCAGGATCAGGGCGCGCACGATGCGTTCGCCCATCTCCGCCTCGGCCACGATCAGCGCGCGCAAGGATTCCGAACTGATGTCGAGCAATTCCACCTCGCCCACGGCGCTGCCGTTGACGAGGGTGGGGCGGCCGGACAATTGCGCCACCTCGGCAATGAAGTGGCCGACGCCCACTTCGCGCAGCACGGACGCCTGCCCCAGCACTTCGTGGCGCGTGATGCTGACCCGCCCGGACAGTATCACCAGCATGCCGAAGCTGCTGCTGCCCGCCTCGAACAGCGTCTCGCCATCGGCAAAGCGCCGCCGCGTGCCGTAGCGCTGCAAGCGCTGCAGTTCGAGCGCATTGAAGACGGGCGAGATCTGGTGGCTGCGGCCCTGCAAGTCGAGCGTGGCGAACTGGACGGGATCGTCCTGCGTCGTTTCGGGAATGAATTCGGGTGTGCTGCTGGCCATGGCGAGTCCGTTCGGAGGCTGAATAAGCAAATAACAAAAATAACTAACAGTGACGAGTCTAGCGCATGCGGCGCGCGCCTGCCGCAATACCCTTTGCGCACGCCCGGAAATGGCGGGGCGGCAGGCGCCATGCGGCGTGTCGCGGCGCTGCCGCATGCATACGCGGGCCCGGAAGCGGCCGCCGATGAGCGATACGCCGTCCAGCATCTCATATTAGAATGGGTCTTTGTTGAATCTACTCAAACAGACACGATGGCTTACAAGACACTTGAAGATACGATAGGCAATACCCCGCTGGTGCAGCTGACGCGCTTGCCGGGTGCCGATGCGCTTGCGCGCAACAATGTCATCCTGGGCAAGCTGGAAGGCAACAATCCGGCAGGCTCCGTGAAGGACCGCGCCGCCATGTCCATGCTCAAGCGCGCTGAAGAGCGCGGCGTCATCAAGCCGGGCGATACCTTGATCGAGGCGACCAGCGGCAATACGGGCATCGCGCTGGCCATGGCCGCCGCCTTGCGCGGCTACAAGATGTTGCTCTTGATGCCCGACAACCTCAGCGTGGAGCGCCGCCAGAGCATGGCCGCCTACGGCGCCGACATTTTATTGACGCCGAAGACGGGCGGCATGGAATATGCGCGCGACCTGGCCGAGCAGATGCAAAAGGATGGCCGCGGCATCATCCTCGACCAGTTCGCCAACGAAGACAATTCGCGCGCTCACTATGAAACGACGGGGCCGGAAATCTGGCGCGATACGAATGGACAAGTCACGCACTTCGTCAGCGCCATGGGCACGACGGGTACCATCATGGGCGTGTCGCGCTATTTGAAGGAGCAGAATCCCGCCATCCAGATCATCGGTGCCCAGCCCGAGGAAGGTTCGCAGATTCCCGGCATCCGCAAGTGGCCGGAAGCCTATCTGCCGAAAATCTACGACAAGTCGCGCGTCGACCAGGTGGAATACGTGAGTCAGGGCGTGGCCGAGCGCATGGCGCGCAGCCTGGCGGCGGAAGAGGGCTTGTTCTGCGGCATCTCGGCAGCCGGCGCGTGCGAAATCGCGCTGCGCATCTCGCAGACGGTGGAAAACGCGACGATCGTGTTCGTCGTGTGCGACCGCGGCGACCGTTATCTCTCGACCGGTGTCTTTCCTGCTTGATAGTTGATACGGGAAAATAATATCGGCCGGAACGGCCTGAGAACTGCTGGAAATACCCCCTCCCCATGGCGGGGAGGGAAAACCTGCGAAACTGGCAGGATCAGCCTTGTGGTGTTTCGCCTTCTTTAGGCTTGAATTGCTTGTCGCTGATACGGAATTTGTTACGACGGTCACCCATCAGGTAACGCAGGTCGCGGATGCTCAGGTCGCTGACTTCGTGCATGCGGATCAGCAGCGATGCGCCGACCGGCAGGCGGTGGTGGCGGATTTTGCTGATGACCGGCGGCGCCACTTCCAGCGCGCGGGACAAGGCTGCGTCGTTTTTCAGGCGCAGGTTTTCGATCAGGGTATCGAGCAGTCTGTTTGGGTTGTACTGAAGCAGATCGTCGGAGTCCGAATCGCTGTTCATATCAATGCCGACTTGGTTTGTCATGATGTTGTTGTTCCTTCTGTAGTTGCACTGCAAAGTAAAAAACACTCGGAGCTCGCTCTTGCTGCGTTCATGTTCATTCTTTACTAAAAGGAACGAATTCACACACGGTACGATCCGGGAGACAGTTTTTCATGATATATACACAATTGTACAACAGGATTCAATTTCAAGCTGGAAAGCCCGATAATCTTGCTTTGTACAGAATCGGCGTTGTCTAGTTGCAACACCTATTTATTCTTTATTATGCTCTATGATAGAACAAAAATTGTACTTTGACAAAAGTTAAGTATAAAACCATTACTGCATCCCGTGCCGCACAAAGGCTGGCGAGCGAGGCTGGCACTTGTTATCGGCCCTACCATAGACGTGTTTGTTGGCCGCTTCAACATCCCTTACGCTTTCTTACAAGTAATATTATAACTTTACACTGACTTTCGGTTAGCGTGCGCGCACTTGACTGATGGCCTTGCCCAGGTCGATGACCGACATGGCATAAAAATAACTTCTGTTGTACTGAGTTATAGCAAAGAAGTTATTGGTTGCCAAGTGATACTCAGTTGCTTCTGAACCATTTTGTAAGTCGATCAGGCCGAACAACATGTTCTGGGGTGTGGACGGGGCCGCACTCACGCCGGCCTCCTGCAATTCCGCCAGCCGGTACTTGGCCTGCAAGCCCTGGCCGACGAACTTTTCCCACGTGCGGCTGGCCGAGACGGTGACGGGATACGTGCTGATGGCCGGGTCGTCGCGGCGCCAGCCATGTTCGACGAGGAAATGCGCGACGCTGCCGATGGCGTCGGCCGTGGAATTGCGCAAGTCGATATGACTATCGCCATCGAAGTCCACCGCATATTTCATGATGCTGCTGGGCATGAATTGCGGCAAGCCAATGGCGCCCGCATACGAGCCGAGCAGGGTCAATGGATCGATGCCATCCTTGCGCGCGTACAGCAGCGCGTTTTCCAGCTCGCCCTTGAAAAATTCCATGCGCGCGGCCCGCGTCGGGCTTTCAGGATAGGAAAACGCCAGGGTGGTCAGCGCGTCGAGCACGCGGAAACGGCCCGTATTGCGTCCGTACACGGTTTCCACGCCGATGATGCCGACGATGATCTCGGCCGGCACGCCATATTCGCGTTCGGCGCGCGCCAGCGCTTCCGCATTCTCTTCCCAGAATTTCACGCCCGCATTGATGCGCACCGGTTCGATGAAGCGGGCGCTGTACGCTTGCCAGTTCTTCGGCTTGCCGGGCGGGGCCGGCTTCATCAGCTGCACGGTCGACTCGACATAGCGCACCTTGCCGATCAGGGTATCGAGTTCGGCGCGGTCAAAGCCATGCTTGGCGGACATTTCATCGAGGAAGGCGCGGACCTCTTTCCAGTTGGCATAGTCGACGAATTCGCCTTCGAAGTCGAATTTTGCCGGTGCTTTTTTGGCTGCCGCCTTGGCGGGCGGTGCCTTGGCCGCGCGCATGGCACGGGCACGGTCGGCGGCCGAAATATGGCTGTTTTCGCCAGCGTGCGCGATGGACAGGCACAGGGGAAGGGAGAGGAGCAGGGACAGGGCGGAGGTTTTGATCGGTAACAAGGAGCGTCTCATCGGCATTGGGTTAACAGGCGGCGCAAGCTGCGCCGCGCGCGCAATTGTTCGTCTGGGTTGGCATTACCATACTTCATCGCGGCATAGATTGCCAGAAACTCTGCGATGGCGGCGTGCGCCTCTTGTGTGGCCTGGCCCGCGGCCAGCCTGGCAGCATAACCGTGCGGGCCTTCATGCGGCGCACGGCTGTAGCCGCGCCGCGCCTGCTGGCGGCAAAACTGCGCGTACAGGCGGTCGAGCGGATCGCCTTGCCGCGCCTGCCGCCACCAGACCAGTCCACCGGCCACGGCGGACAGCAGGGCCAGCACGGCGCAAGCGAATGCCAGCTTCTTCGCTGGCAAGTTTTTCAAGTGTTCAAGCATGGCGCGCTGGCGCTGCGGCGTGGTATCGAGCACCCAGCTGTTCCACGCGTGCTCGGCCTTCTGCCATTGCTGGCGCCACGCGGCAAAGGCACCGCGCGCGCCGCCATTGAGGCCGGCCAAGGCGCGCCATGCCGTCAGCGGCGACGGGGGCGGCGGCAGGGCGGCATCGAGGTTGCGCTGCGTGCGCAGGGGCGCGACGGCGCCGGTGGGATCGATGCGCACCCAGCCCCGGCCCGCCAGCCACACTTCGCTCCAGGCATGGGCGTCGGACTGGCGCACGCTCACACTGTTGTCCGTATCGTTGCGCTGGCCGCCCTGGTAGCCGGTGACGACGCGCGCGGGGATGCCCATGGCGCGCATCAGCACGACAAAGCTGCCCGCGTAATGTTCGCAAAAGCCCGCCTGCGTGCGAAACAGGAAGTCGTCGACGCCATGCTTGCCCAGCAGCGGCGGCTGCAGGGTGTAGCGGAAAGGCGCGCGGCGGAAATGCTCGAGCACGGCGGCGACGGCATCGGTGGGGGCCAGCGCGTGCGCGCCGCTGCCGCGCAGGGCGCGGGCCCAGGCCACGCTGCGCGGATTGCTGCCAGCGGGTAAGGCCAGCCATGGCTGTTGCTGCGCGGCTGGCAAGCCGGCCTGCAGCCGGTAGCGGGGCTGGGAACTGACGCGGTAACGCACGGTCGAAGTAATGGGCTGGATGGTCAGCACTTCCAGCGCGGACGAGACGACATACGGGTTGCCGGGCAAGCGTTCGATGCTGCGCGGCACGTCAAGCGCGAAGATGCGCCGCTGGCCGCTCGCCTGCAAGGTCACCTCGTATTGGCTGGGCTGGCCTTCCAGCGCGATGTCGATGCGGCTGTCGCTGGCTGGCGCGCGGCCCTTCGCGCCCCGGCGCGTCCAGGTGGCGCCGTCGAAGTCGCCCAGCACCACGCCGCGCCAGTACAGCTGGTCTTGCGGCGGGAGCGGCGTGCTGAAACGGGCCGTGAAGACGGGGTCGCTTGACAGGGCCAGCGAGGCGATGGCGCCCGGCTGCATGCTGTCGGACAAGCCCGTGCGCGCCTGGGCGTCTTCTGGCCCAGCGCCCCACAAGGGGCCGTCGACGCGCGGCACGGCAAGAAACATCACGGCCGACAGGGGAAGGGCCAGCGCCAGCATGCGTCCCAGCAAACTTAACCGTTGCGCCAGGCGCGGTTGCACGGCGCCGTACTGGGCCGACAGCAGGGCGGCCAGCAGGACGATGACGGTGGCCAGCATCCAGGCCGCGCTGAGGATGCCTTGCGCATGGAAAAAGTTCGCCAGCAGGAGGAAAAAACTGAGGAAGACGAAGACGAAGATGTCGCGCCGGCCATGCATTTCCAGCGATTTCAAGGCGAGCAGCAAGGCCAGCAGGGCCACGCCGGGATCGCGTCCCAGCACAGTGCCATAGCTGGCGTAGACGCCGGCGATGCCCAGCAAAGCCAGCGGCGCGAGCAGGGTTAGCGGCGGCTGGCGCCGGCCCCGCACGGTGATCACGGCGCGCCACAGCAGCAGGGCGGCGCTTGCCGCCGACAGCCACGGGGGCAGGTGCAGCGCGTGCGGCGCCAGCACCATGGCGGCGGCCAGCAGCAACAGCACAATGTCCGCCTTGTCGCGCGGCAACGTGGCCAGCCATTGCCTCATGCCATGGCCTCATGCTGTGGCAGATCGTGCAGGGCCAGCGCGCGCAAACAGGCGTCGCGCTGGCTGGCACCCAGGGCCGGCGTTAGCGTCAGCGCGCCCAGGCGCAAGCCGTACGGCAAACCCGTGCGTTCGGCCTGCAGCACCCAGGCGGCCAGGCGCGACAGACGCGCTTCCGGCGTCAGCGCGTGCAGGGCGGCGTCATCGAGCATGAGATTGCCACGGGACGCGCCCGCCGGCGCGTCGGCGCCAGGCTGGAATTGTTTGCTGAATACATGCTCGCCGTCATGGCGCGCGATCTGGCGCCAGGCCAGGCGGTGCAAAGGGTCGCCGGGCTGGTAGGCGCGCACGCCGGCCAGTTCCAGGGCGCCGCCGGGCGAGTCTGGCTGCCGTGCCTGTTGTGCCGTGCCGGCAGGCAAGGGCAGCGGCGGCGCGTTGTGCTCGGGCTGCGGATATACGAGCACGCGCGCATCCGGTTGCCAGTGGCACCAGGCAACAAACAGGCCCAGCGGAAAACTGCCGGACAGGCGCACGGGAGGCGCAATGAGCCAGCCGCGTTGCCGCGCCGCCACGACGATGCTGACGGCCGTTTCGCCGTGGGCGGCGATGTCGGCCAGGCTGGGCGCTGCCGGCGAATCGCTCGCGGCCAGGTGGATCGCATGGCGCGGGCGCGCGCTGCGGTTGATCAGACGCAAGGTGAACGAGGCGTGGCTGCCCGCGAACACGGGGCTGTCCGGCGTGGCAGCCAGTGCCAGGCCCGCCAGGTTGCGGCTTGTAAACAGCATGTCGGCGATGGCGCAGGCGGCGGCGAAATACGCGAGCGCATAACCGAGGCCCAGGCGGTAATTGACGGCGGCGATCCACAGCGCCAGCAGCAGCGCGGCAAACGCCAGGCCCGCGCGCGAAGGGCGGATGTGCACGCGCTGCGTACCCAGCCAGGGGCGCGCCGGCAGCCAAGAGATATTGCGCCAGCGCATGCCGGTCAGACGGGAATGCTCAACAGCATGTGCTGCAGCAGCGCGCGGCTGTCCACGGACCCTTGCGCCGCATGCAGGCGGTGGGCGCAGACGGGCAGCAGCACGGCTTGCACATCGTCGGGCGTGACGTGGTCGCGTCCGGCCAGGGCGGCCCAGGCGCGCGCCGCCTGCAGCAGGGCTAGCGCGGCGCGCGGGCTGAGGCCATCGGCAAACACGCCCGGCGCGCGCGTGGCATGCACGAGGGCCAGCACGTAGTCGACGACGGCGGCCGAGGCGTGGATGGCGCGCAGGCCCGCTTGCGCCTGCAGCAATTCTTCCGCGTTCATGACGGCCGGCAAGGTTTGCAGCATGGCGCGGCGGTCGGCGCCCAGCAGCAGCGCCCGTTCGGCGGCCGCATCGGGGTAGCCCAAGGTGACGCACATGAGAAAACGGTCGAGCTGCGATTCGGGCAGGGGGAAGGTGCCCAGCTGGTGCGCGCAGTTCTGCGTGGCGATGACGAAAAACGGCTGCGGCAGCGCATGCGTGACGCCGTCGAGCGTCACTTGCCGCTCCTCCATCGCTTCGAGCAAGCCCGATTGCGTCTTCGGCGTGGCGCGGTTGATCTCGTCGGCCAGCAGCACTTGCGTGAACAGGGGGCCGGGATGAAAGAGGAAGCTGCCGCTGCCCCGGTCATACACGCTCATGCCGGCCACGTCGGCGGGCAGCAGGTCGCTGGTAAATTGCTGTCGCTTCCATTGCAGGCCCAGCGAGATGGCCAGCGCATGGGCCAGGGTTGTCTTGCCCACGCCGGGCACGTCTTCGATCAGCAGGTGGCCGCCGGCCAGCACGCAGGCGAGGGTCTGGCGGATCTGCAAGTGTTTGCCGACGAGAACTTCGCCGATCTGCTGTGCGGCCTGGTGTATTTTCGAAAACATGCTATTTCTATCACAGTAAGTCGGATTATTTAATTTACAATCGCTTTGGCCAGGTCAAACCGTGCCGCCCGCCCGTTGCGCGCACGTGGTAGATTAGAGAGGCAGCGACGGCGGCACAGACCAGCCAGTGATTTTATGCGAGAACGCGCAGGGCGAACAGGAATGCCATGCAGTGTTCCCGGAGAATGGACAGAGACAGAGGTAACCAGTACAGCGCATGAGCACAGCCATTTATACCCATCCCGATTGCCAGCGCCATGAAATGGGCGACTGGCACCCAGAATCGCCGGCCCGCTTGCAGGCCATCAATGATCAATTGATCCTCGCGCACATCAGCGACCTGGTCGAGCACCGCGACGGCGTGCGCGCGCAATTGTCCGATATCGAGCGCAACCACAGCGCCACGGCCATCGGCCTGGTGCGCGACAATGTGCCGCCCGAGGGCGATTACTATCCGCTCGACGGCGACACCCTGCTCAACGCGCACAGCTACGAAGCGGCGCTGGCCGCGGCTGGCTCGGCCGTGGCCGCCACGGACGCCGTCATCGATGGCGAGATCAGCAACGCCTTCTGCGCGATCCGCCCGCCCGGCCACCATGCGCGGCCCAGCGAACCCATGGGTTTTTGCCTGTTCAATAATGTCGCCATCGCCGCCAAGCATGCGCTCGACGTGCGGGGCCTCGAGCGCGTCGCCATCGTCGATTTCGACGTGCACCATGGCAATGGCACGGCCGAATCCGTGGCGCACGATCCGCGCATCCTGATGGTGAGTTTTTTCCAGCACCCGTTCTATCCGTACAGCGATGTCGAGTCCTACACGGACACGCGCGTCAACGTGCCCGTGCCGGCCCGCTCGAAGGGCGACGTCGTGCGCCAGCTGGTGCTCGACCACTGGCTGCCCGCGCTGCACCGGCAGCAGCCGCAGATGATTTTCATTTCCGCCGGTTTCGACGCCCACCGCGAAGACGACGTGGGCGGCATGGGCCTGGTGGAGGCCGACTACACGTGGCTGACGCAGCAGATGAT
Organism: Janthinobacterium goodfellowi; assembly: GCF_051380695.1. NCBI lineage: Bacteria > Pseudomonadati > Pseudomonadota > Betaproteobacteria > Burkholderiales > Oxalobacteraceae > Janthinobacterium > Janthinobacterium goodfellowi. The sequence goes on from NZ_JBNYXN010000004.1 coordinate 494,996, forward strand.
GGCCGTGGCCAATCAATATGGCAAGGGCCGCATCGTCAGCTGCCTGGAAGGGGGCTACAACCTGTCGTCCCTGGGCCGCAGCGTGGCGGCGCACGTGAAGGCGCTGGCGGAACTGTAACGGCGCAGTTTTCACTACAGCAAGGTGGGACGGCTGCCGGAGTTCGTGTGGCGGTGGGTCTGGTAGTCGAGCGCATCGCCGGCCATGAAGCGGTGCCAGGCTTGCGTGTAGACGTGCGATGATTTATCCGCATCAAAACTGTCGAGCTGCAACATGTCGCGGTGGTGCTTGATTTCATTGACCAATTGGTCGTACAGCATTTGCAAGCCATAGCTGTCGGCGCTCTGGCGTTTCAATCGCTCTTCCAGCTGCGCCACTTGCCCCTGCAATTGCCGGCATTCCTTCTTCCAGTCATTGCGCGGCACGCGCTCGGGCGCCTTGCCAGTGTCTTCCTTCATCATATCGAACTATCCCCATCGCCTATCTCCCTGCACCTGGCGCTAGCCAGCCTGGAAATAATTGCTTTTCATTTAAGAGGCGATATTAGAGCACACTTTTTTATTACTCTCAGTAAATAAAAAAATCCTTGTGGAAATACTTGACCTGGCTTCCCCGCTGCGCATCATTGCTGCTGCGCTGCCCTCAACGGCGCCGCAGGGGCGGCTCCGGCCATTTTTTCGTCGTCGGCGTAAGTCAGGGTCAGCAGGGTATTGTCGTCCCAGTTCGCGTCATGCAGTGGCGGCACGTAGCGCTGGCGGTCTTCCGTGACGCGGATGTCCAGCGTGCGCTCGCCCGAGCGCGCCTGCACGGCAAGCAGCTTGCGGAACACGGGAAACGGCACGTGGATCAGCGACGAGTGGCACGGTCCGCCCGCCAGGCGGAACAGGTTGCGCCGCACAAACGGCAGATCATCCTGCTCGACGGCCCAGCGGATTTCGCATTCCAAGCGCAGGTCGCCCAGGCGGCGCACGTTCTGGGGCAGGCCCGGCGTGTGGATGTCGGCGCGCCAGCGCACGGTGTCGCGCTTCTTGTTGCTGACTAGGTCGGCATTCGCATCGTAGGCGGTCTTGTCGCGCGTCAAGGTGAAACCGCCGTCCGCCGCCAGCGGCACGGGGATGGACAGGTTGTCGGCCGACAGGTGCAGGGTCACGCCTTCGAGCCTGGCCTTCGGCGTGGCGGGGATCAGCATGAAGCGCAGCGGCGCGCCAGGCGCCAGGCGCTGGTGGTCGGCATACGCATCGAGTCCCTTGAGCATGGTGCGGTAGGGGCGCAGGTCGGGGTCGCGCGTGCCTTGCACATCGACAATCTGCTGCATTTCCTGGTTCGCTGCGTCGCCTGGCCCCGCCGGCTGTTCCTGGGCCATGGCGGGCAGCAGGCAGGCGCAAAGGGGGGCGAGGAGAAAAAAACGGGGAAGATGCATGGAAGGCGTGCCAGGTTGTGCTTGCAATGGGGAAACCGGCCAGGCTGGACGGACTGCGGATATTATCATTCGTGTAACTGCTAAATTATCACCAATTGTCTCGTTCGCGTCGCACGGCTGGCGCTGGCGGCGGAAAATGGGACGTCGCGGCGGCAACCACGTAAAATAGCGGATTGACCGAACGATTTTGAAAGCAAGAGCATGGCGATACAATGGTACCCAGGACACATGAACGCGGCCCGCAAGAAAGCGGCCGAGACCATGGAAAACACCGATCTGGTGATTGAAGTGGTGGACGCGCGCCTGCCGGCAGCCAGCTGCAATCCCATGGTGGACGAGCTGCGCCTGTTCCGCCAGCGCCCTTGCCTGAAAATCCTCAACAAGACAGACCTGGCCGATCCTGCCGCGACCGCCGCCTGGGTGGCGTACTTTAATGCACAGGAAGGCGTGACCGCGTATGCGATGACGACCAAGAAGCCGGGCGACGTGGCGCGCATCCCGGACCTTGCCAAGTCGCTGGCGCCGCACCGTGGCGTGCCGACCAAGCCGCTGCGCATCATGATCATGGGCATCCCCAACGTGGGCAAGTCGACCCTGATGAACGCGCTCTTGAAAAAACGCGTGGCCAAGGTGGGCGACGAGCCGGCCGTGACGAAAATGCAGCAAAAGCTGTACCTGGACAAGAACACCATCCTCGTCGATACGCCCGGCATGCTGTGGCCGAAGATCGCCATCCCCAGCGACGGCCTGATGCTGGCGGCCAGCCACGCCATCGGCTCGAACGCGCTGATCGAAGAGGAAGTGGCCGTGTTTCTGGCCGAGGAATTGCTCAAGCGCTACCCGGACTTGCTGGCAACCCGCTACGGCACCAAGATCGGCGAAGTCGATGCCATCGGCGTGGTCGAGGGCATCGCCGCCAAGCGCGGCTTCCGCATCAAGGGCGGCGACTACGATTTCGAGAAAGCCTCGCACACCCTGCTGCTCGACTACCGCAGCGGCATCCTCGGGCGCATCTCGCTGGAAACGCCGGACACGCGCGCGGCCCTGATGGCCCAGCACGCGGCCGAGATGGCGGAAAAAGCGGCCAAGGCAGCGGAAATTGCCGCCGAAAAGGCGAAGAATGCGGCGCGGGGCAAGCGCGGCACCTGATTCAAGTTATACCCTCCATGTAAAAAGCGCCGCGACATCACTGTCGCGGCGCTTTTTTTCTGCGCTGGCGGGTTATCCGAATCTGAAACTGGTCACCGCCAGCGCCCCAAAGAAATCCTCTTCGTGATACACGACCTGCGCCGCTTCCTGCTCTGCCGCGCCGAGCGCCACCATCAGCGGCAGCAGATGGTCTTCCTGCGGGTGGGCCTGGCGCGCGCCCGGCGCCCGGTCCCAGGCCAGCAACTGTTCCAGCCGCTGCTGTGGCGGCAAGGCCATCGTCTGGCGCAGCCAGGCGTCGAACTGGTGCGAGGCGACGGCGCCCGCCTGGCCGAACTGGCGCAGGTTATGGTAACTCAGGCCGCTGCCGACGATCAGCACGCCTTGTCGGCGCAGGCCGGCCAGCGCGCGGCCCACTTCGACGTGCGTGAGCGGATCGTAGCCGTGTTTCAGCGACAGCTGCACCAGCGGCACGTCCGCCTGTGGATAGATGGGGAACAGGGCGCTGAAGGTGCCGTGGTCGAAGCCGCGCTCGTGGTCGAGGCGCGCCGGGTGGCCGGCCGCATCGAGCAACTGTTTTACCTGCGCCGCCAGCTCCGGCGCGCCCGGCGCCGGGTACTGGATTTGATAGGTGTGCGGCGGAAAGCCCGAATAATCGTAGATCATGCCCGGCTTGGAGCTGGCCGAGACGAGAAACTGCGGCCCTTCCCAATGCGCCGTCACGACCAGCACGGCTTTCGGGCGCGCGCCGATCTGGCGCGGGATATCCTGCAACGATGCTTCGAGCACGTCGTAGCGGCCGCCGAACTGGTCTTTCATGAACGGCCACGGGCCACCGCCGTGCGACAGGAAATAGGTGGGGAAGGTGTGCTCTTGCATGGCGGCTCCGGAGTGGAATGACTGATGCTATCGATGATAGTCATGCGCGGTCAGTTGATCAAGATCGTAATTATTGATATATCATTTCCATTTTGTTGATGATGGGGCAGTCATGGATACCTTGCGCAGCATGCGCGTGTTTCGCGCCGTAGTGGAGCTGGACAGTTTTGTGCGGGCCAGCGAGCGCCTCGATCTGTCGCCGGCCATGGTCAGCAAGCACGTGATGCACCTGGAACGCCACCTGGGCGCGCGCCTGCTGAACCGCAGCAGCCGCCACCTGAGCCTGACGGAAATCGGCAAGGTGTATTTTGAACAGTGCCGCGACATGCTCGACAACCTCGACGAAGTGGAAGCGACCGTGGGCCGCACGACGGTGGTGCCGCGCGGCATGCTGCGCCTGAGCGCGCCCGTCTGGTTCGCCAACGCCATCTTTACGCGCACCCTGGCCGCCTACCGTGAACGTTTTCCGGAAGTGACGTTCGACATCGATCTGAGCGGCCGCGTGGTGAACCTGGTGGAAGAGGGCTTCGACCTGGCCCTGCGCGTGAGCCAGGCCCCATCGCCGACCCTGATCGCGCGGCCCATCGGCAGCATCGAATTCCACCTGGTGGCCGCGCCCGCCTACCTGGCGCGCGCGGGCCGGCCGCAACTGCCGCAGGATCTGGCGCAGCATGCCATGATCAGCTATTCCTTGCTGGCGAACGGCAATGAGCTGGCCTTCGACGGGCCGCAGGGCCGCGAAACGGTGAAGTTCTCGCCCGTGCTGCAATGTAATAACGAAAGCCTGCTGCACGCGGCCGCGCTCGACGGCATGGGCATCGCCCTGCTGCCGTCGTGGCAGACGGATGCGGACCTGGCGGCGGGGCGGCTGGTGCGCCTCTTCGACGATTTCAAGCTGGCGGGCGGCAAGGTGTACGCCGTCTACACGAGCCGACGCTACCTGTCCTCGAAAGTGCGCACCTTCATCGACTTCCTCGCCGATGAAGGGCGCCTGGGGGCCTGACTAGGCGATTGAACGCTTGACGTCGATCAGCGCGAACAGGCGCGCGCTGCGCATCCACGCCAGCGCCAGCGCCGCCAGCTGCGTGACCAGCAAGCCGGCCACGATGGCCAGCGGACCGGGGCCGGCCAGGTTCAGCCGTGCCACGCCCAGCAGCGCATACAGCGCCAGTCCCAGCACGGTGATGACGAGGTAGATGGCCAGGCAAGCCAGCGGACGCCGGCGCAGCATGCCGAGCCCGCGCCACCAGGCCTTGACGGCCGAGGTGCGGCGCCGGTCGACGGCCAGCGCCGCGCGGCCCGCGTCGAGCGTGGCGCAGGCCAGCAGGAACAGCACGCCTGCGAGCAGCAAGGCCAGGTGGCGGGCCAGGTCGGCGTCGGCTTCCAGGATGGCTGTCGCCCCGTGTCTGTCGGCCAGTTTCAGCGCGCCGGCGCCGATCGCCAGCGCCACGCCCAGCGGCACGATGCTCCACAACAGCATGCGCAGCATGCGGCCGTATTCGCTGAAGGCGCCCGTCAGCAGGGCACCGAAACCCGGTGGCGCGGGGGAGCGTGCGGCCGTTACCACCAGGCCGCTCAGCAGCGGCGACAGCAGCAGGGTCAGGACGATGGCGGCGATGGCGGCCTGGCTGATGGCGGCGCCATTGCGGCTGGCATTGGCGACGAGGTCGGCCACGGTCATCAGGTCGAGTTGCTGCGCCAGCGCTGCCGCATGGATGGCCTGATCGAGGCTGGCGCCCAGGGTGCGCCAGAGGGGAATGACGGCAACGATGGTAGGAATCAGCAGCAGGCCCGCCCACAGCAGCAGCAAGCGCCATTGCAGGGCGGCGCGGCTGGCGCGGGTGGTCAGGGTCAGGCCGCTGGCCCGTGGCGTGGAAGTGGCGCTCATACGATGGCGATCAGGGAAAGCAGGTATTGGAAGGCGGCGGCGATGTCGAGGCTCCAGCGTCGCGCGGCCGAGGTATCGGCCTTCAGGGTGCGGCTGTCATCGAGCTTGTTGACGTCGAGGTAGTGCACGCGTTCGGGATCGAGTTCGGCCGAGACGGCCTTCACGGGCTTGCTCCAGGTGTAGCGCTGCCACAGCTGCCCGTTGTCCCACACCACGCGTTCGGAGCTGCCGTCGGCGAACTTCACCAGCAGCACCTGCGGCACGGGCGCGCCGCGGCGGCGCAGCACCACGCTGGTCAGATAGGGATACGGCCCGGTGCCGGGCTTGGCGTCCGGATGCGCCTTGTCCCACGCCTCGCGCACCTTGTCCTCTTCTTTTTCCAGCGCCTCGGGCGTATGTTCCACGCGCTTGCCGTTCACCAGCGCCAGGCCGGCCAGCGGCGTCTGCTCTTCGCTGGTGAAGCTGCCGATGCGGTCGTCGATATTCGCGCTGGCATGGACTTGCTGCGCGAAGACCTGTTCCACGATGCGCCGCTGGCCCGTCGCTTCGGCCAGCGCTTCGCGCAGGTCGGCCACGCTGGGATGGCGGAATTTCCACTGTTCGTAATAGGCCTTGAAGCCCCGTTCCATGGCCTCGCTGCCGATGCGCGCTTCCAGGTCGCGCAGGGTGATGGCCGTGCGGCTGTACACGGGCCCCACGCCCTGCAGGCGGTTCCAGGCATTCTGGCCCAGCGGGTCGGCCGCATCCTGGCGCGGCGCGGCCATGCGCTCGGCCTCGAAGACCTTGAAGGCGGGAGCGAAGCCCAGGCGCTTGAGCAGGGGCGTGGTGGCGTGGATGTCCTGGCCGCGCGCGCGCAGCATGCGCTGGTCCCAGTACTCGTTCAAGCCTTCGTCGAGGATCGGTTCCTCGAATTCGTTCGAGGCCAGGATGCCGTAGAAATAGCCATGGCCGAATTCGTGGATGGTGACGAAGTCGAGGCCGAATCCGGCGATGGTCTTTGGCTTCAGGCTGGCGAAGCTCGAGGCGGTGATGAAGGTCGGGTATTCCATGCCGCCCGCTTCGGCCGCATTAAACGGCGGAATCACCACCGTCAGGGTCTTGTACGGATACGGGCCCAGGGTGCGCGAGAAATACGTGAGCGAGTCCTTGGCGGCCTGCAGCGCGGGCGCCGCGTTCGATGCGTACTCGGGCGGGTACAGCACCTGGATGGCCACGGGCGGGCTGCCAGGACCGCTCCAGCTGCCCGTCAATGGCGGCGCGCTGCGCTTGTCGGCCGTCCAGGCGAAATCGTGCACGTCGCCCTGCACGTAGTGATGCGTGAGCATGCCGTTCTTTTCCTGCGGCGCGCCCTGCAGTTCGCCCGTGGCGCCCACCGTGTAGCCCTTGGGCACGGTCAGCTTCACGTCGTAGTGGCCGAAGTCGGCGTAGAACTCCGAATTGAGGTGGAATTCGTGCGCGTTCCAGCGCGGCGCCGTGGCGCCCCGTTCGCCGGGCAGTTCCAGCACGGCGATCTTCGGGAACCACTGGCCCACCAGGTGGAAGCTGCCGAAATAGCCGGTGCGCGCGATGACGCGCGGCAGCTGGTCGAAGAAACGGATGTCGAGCGTCGTCTCGGCGCCCGGCGCGACGGCCTGCGGCAAGTCGACGCGCACCACGGTGCGGTCGGTGGCCGGGCCGTTGTCGGGCTGGACGAAATGCCAGGGCGCCGTGGTCCCGTTCTGCGTCATGCTGCGCAGTTCCATGTAGCCCCACTCGCCGTCGCGCGTGCCGACGCCCGAGCGGAAGCCCGTATCGAACTTGCGCTTCTCGGTAAAGAAGGTCGAATGCTCGCCTTCGAACGCATTCAGGTACAGATGCAGGTACACGCTGCTGACGGCTTGCGCGCTGCGGTTGCGCCAGCGCAGTTTCTGCCGGCCGTCGATCGTGTGCTTGACGGGATCGAGCGTCGCTTCGATCTGGTAGTCGACCACGCGGTCCGACAGGGTCGCTTGCGCGCCCGTGCGCGCGCCGCCCCAGGCGTTGCTGGTGCTGGGCGTGGCGACGGCGGCGGCATGTGGCGAAGCGAGGGCGATGCCGTCGGCGGACGGCGCCAGCGGCACGGCCGCGCTTGGCGGCTTGCCGTGGTCCGGCTGGGCGAACAGCTCGGCCTGCAGGGCCAGGCCGGCCAGCAGCAGGGCGGCGATGGCAAGGGCTTTGAACTTGCCCGGGAGGGGGACAATGCGGCGGCGCGGCGTGCTACGACTTTCCATGCGTGACTCCCACAGTGGCTTGTTGATTTTCAAATGCGGTCGGCTGCGCCCAGGATCGCCGGACGCTCGTTAATATACCTGTAAAAATTACAAATAAGCAATGAATTATGCTGGCAGCCCAGCGTGCTGTTGCGGCGCCGCGCGCCGTGCGTATAATGATTCGCTTTTGCCATCCTCCCGTTTCCCTACCGTGCGTGTCCCGGTAGCGCACCCAGCTTTCCGCCATGATGCCTGCCTCTTCCCCCCTGACCATCGCCATGCGCAGCTTGCTGCTGTATGCCCTGGCCATGCCGGCGTGCGCGCAGGAACTGGCGCAGCCGTCCGTGCCGCCGGCCGGCGTCACGCACGGCGATTTGTCCGCCGAACTGGCGCAGGGCGGCCAGCACAGCGTGCGCGCCGCCCTGTCGCGCGACCAGGACGGCATGTCGCTCGACGCGGCCATCGACGGCCTGCGCAATGGCAATTACCGCGATGGCAGCGTGTTTCACCAGCGCGGCTTCAATGGCGGCGCGGAATGGAAGCTGCGCCAGGGCCGCTTCGGCTTCAGCGCCGACCAGCTGAAGCAGGACACCCGCTATCCCGCGCCCGATGCGCCGTTCCTGTCCTTGCTGGCGGCCCGCCCGGAAGACCTGTACCGCTATGAGGTGCGGCGCGCCAGCGCCTTCGTGCAGCGCTATGTGGGCAGTTTCGAGCTGGGCGTGGAACTGTCGCAGCGGGAAAAGCGCGCCACGGCCCACTATGCGGGCGAGGATGGCAGCAGCGAGTCGAGCTACAGCAGCCGCCGCCGGCAACTGGCGCCCCGCGTGCGCCATTACGGCAAGGTGGGCAGCGTGGGCACGGATACGGAAGTGGGTCTGGACCTGATGCAGTGGCAGCGGCGCTCGGGCCGCGCGGGCGATGCGCAGCGCCGCCAGTACTCGCGCGCGCTGCTGTTGCGCGAAGAGCTTGCCTTCGGCGGCGCGTATGCGCCGCGCCTGCTGCTGGGGCTGCGGCATGAACAGTTCCAGCTCGACCCGGCCGACATGCCGGCCGGCGGCAGCGACTGGGAAAACCAGAATGCCTGGGACTTGCAGGGCAGCCTGCAGCTGCGCCCGCAGCTGAGCGTGTACGCCAAGGCCGCGCGCAGCTACCGCATCGATGACGATGGCTATACCCGCGCCGGCTACCGCCCCCTGGCGGGACAGCTGCGGCGCGAAATGGAAGTGGGTGCCACCTACGGCGACGCGGCGCGCAGCGCTTCCGTGCGCGTGTTCAGCGAGCGCCTGAGCAACCAGATCGTCTTCGACCAGAGCCTGGGTCAGCTGGGCTTTGCGGGCAACCTCGATCCTTCGCGCCGTGCCGGCATCGCCATCGAAGCGAGCATGGCGCTGGCGCGCGACTGGCGCCTCGACGCCCAGGTGCGCCAGGTGCATGCGCGCTATGACGATTACGCCTACGACGGCCCGGACATCGCCCTCGTGCCGAAAACCCTGGCCAGCCTGCGCCTGTACTGGACGGGGCAGGGCGGCGCCAGTGCCGACGTGGGCGTGCAATGGCTGCGCGCGCTGCGCTACGGCCCCGATTTCGCCGGCAGCTGCCTGGCGCAAGTGCCCGCGTTCGCCACCGTGGACGGGCGCTATGTGCGCAAGCTGGGCGCCTGGGAGCTGGAACTGGCCGGCAGCAACCTGGCCAACCGCCGCCATTACGGCGATGCGCCGGGCTGCCGCTCCAGCATTTACCTCAACGACGCGCGCCAGTTGCGCGTGTCGGCGCGCTACCATTTCTGAGGCAGCGGCGCGGCGGCGCTTAAAAGCGGCTTAATCGGGCGCAAACGGAGCGCGTAAAAGCGTTTTTTTTCCGGCCGGGCCTCATCGTCCGGTGCAAAAAGTGGTAATCTCGCCCCGTTCACGACCACTTATGATGAAGGATTATTATGCGTTTTCTGCGTTTCTTGCGTCCCCTGCTTGCCGCCGTCACCCTGGTGGCGGCCACCGGCGGCGCCATGGCGGCCGATACCGGCTTTACCACGCTCCCGACGCCAGTGCGCACGGACACGGGCAAGAAGGTGGAAGTGGTCGAGTACTTCATGTACTCCTGCCCGCATTGCTATGCGCTCGATCCGCTGATGCACGACTGGGTCAAGAAGCAGGGCGACAAGATCGCCTTCCGCCGCATCCACCTGGCTTTCACGGGCCCGAAAGATCCGCAGGCGCACGCCTATGCCACGCTTGAAGCGATGGGCCAGCTGGACCAGTTCCACGACAAGATCTTCCGCGCCATCCACGTCGAGCGCAACCGCCTGAACCGCGATGACGCCATCCTCGACCTGCTGGTGAAGAACGGCATCGACAAGGCGAAATACCTGGACATGTTCAATTCGTTCGGCGTGCAGACCAAGCTGAAACGCAACGAGCAGCTGATCGCGGCCAGCAAGATCGACAGCGCGCCGACCATCGTCATCGACGGCCGCTTCGTGACGTCGCCGGCGCAGTTGTCGCGTCCGGGCCAGTCCGAGCCGCAGACCCAGGCGGCGACCCTGCGCGTGATGGATGAACTGGTGGCGCGCGTCCTGAAAGAGCGCGCTCCCGCGCCAGCGAAGAAGTAACACTGGAGAACACCATGAAACAGCTGCCCTGGACCCTGTGCGTGCTGGCCGTCGCCCTCGTGGCGTGGTTGTCGATTGCCATCGTCAACGTGGAAAACCAGCGCAATGCGCTGGCCAGCAAGGCTTGCGTGGATCCCGCGTTCAAGAACGAGGTCGATGCGAAATGCCTGGCGTCCGTGCAGACGCGCGAACACTGGTGGCAGCACCTGACTTACGCCATGACGCACTTCCGAAATTGAATGCGCCTGCCAGAAAAACCCGCCTTGCGCGGGTTTTTTTTCGTCCGCGTATGATGGTGCCACAACCATCGAGGAGGGACAATGAAGGAAGTGATCCTGATTACGGGCAGCAGCCGCGGCATCGGTGCGGCGACGGCGCTGCTGGCGGCGCGCCAGGGCTATGCCGTCTGCGTCAACTATGTGCGCGATGCGCAGGCGGCCGGAGAACTGTGCGCGCGCATCGTGGCCGAGGGCGGCGAAGCCATCGCCGTGCAGGCCGACGTCAGCGATGAAGCGGACGTGGCGCGCTTGTTCGATGAAGTCGATGCGCGTTTGGGCACGCTCACGGCGCTGGTCAACAATGTGGGCGTGCTGGAGCAGAAATGCCGGCTGGCCGATATTTCCGTGCAGCGCCTCGAGCGCGTGTTGCGCACCAACGTGATCAGTTATTTCCTGTGCTGCCAGCAGGCCGTGCGGCACATGTCGACGGCGAACGGGGGGCGGGGCGGACGCATCGTGAATGTCTCGTCGGTGGCCGCGCGCATCGGCTCCCCGGGCGAATACATCGATTACGCGGCCTCGAAAGGCGCCGTCGATACCCTGACTCTGGGCCTGGCGAAGGAAGTGGCGGCCGAAGGCATCCGCGTCAATGGCGTGCGGCCCGGCATCATCTACACGGACATCCACGCCTCGGGCGGCGAACCGGGACGGGTGGCGCGCCTGGCATCGGGCGTGCCCATGCAGCGCGGCGGCCAGCCGGAAGAAATCGCCGACGCCATCCTGTACCTGCTGGGGCCGGGCGCGACGTATGTGACGGGCAGCATCCTCGACGTGGCGGGCGGGCGCTGATTTTCAACGCATTTTCAACCCTGGCAAGCAATTGCTTCAAGCGCGGGGCCAATTATCAAGCAGGGCAAGCGAGTCCAGAATGGCGGGGTGCCATATGCACGCCGATCAACTCATTTGGAACCACCATGTCCACTTTTGCTCCCGCCATCCTGGCCCTGTCCCTGCTGGCCGCCGCGCCAGCCCATTGCGCCATCAATCTGCCCATGCCGGCCCACCTGTCCGGCGCGAAAGCCGACGCCGCGGTGGCGCTGGCCGCGCGCCGCTATGCCGCGTTCTGGGAAAGCGGCGATCCGGCCCTGGCACGGCTGGCGCTGGCCGACGATTTTACGGACCGCACCTTGCCCTCAGGCCGCCCGCAGGGACTGGCCGGCCCGCTGCAGGCGTCGCAGGTGTTCCACGCGGCCGTGCCGGACTTGAAGGTGGCCATCGAGGAGATGCTGGTGGCGGGCGACCGGGTGACCTTGCGCCTGCATTTCACGGGCCGCTTCACGGGCGTCTTCCCTACGCCGCAGGGGGCCTTGCAGGGGCAGGGACAAGCCGTCGATTTCCATGCGTTTGATCTGTACCGTGTCAATGCGCAGGGGCGCATCAGCGATAACTGGCACCTGGAAGACAACCTCACCCTGCTGCGCCAGCTGGGCGTGCTGCCGCGGTAAGGGCGGCCGTCAGGCTTGCAGCGCGGCGAACTGGCGCACGAGGAAGTCGGCCAGCAGGGCGACGCGCGGCGGCTGGAAGCGGCTGCGCCGGTACAGCAGGTTCAGGGGGACGCTGTCGGCAAAATAATCGTCGAGCACCGTCCGCAGGCGCCCCGCGCGCAGGTCGTCGCCGATGTCGAGCAGGGATTTGTAGGCATAGCCATGGCCGGCCACGGCCCAGCGGCGGATGATTTCGCCGTCGTTGCTGTGCCAGTCCCCCGGCAGGCGCAGGCTGTGGCGCTTGCCGTTTTCGCGGTAGCGCCATTCCTGCGGCGCGCCGTCGCCTGCCGTGAGCACGAGCGTGGGCAGCTGTGCCAGGTCGCGCGGCATGGCCGGCACGCCCACCTTGGCGGCCAGCGCGGGCGCCACGCACACGACGCGCCGTCCCGGGTGCAGCAGGCGCGCCACCATGTCGCTGTCGGGCAGCTCGCCGTAGCGGATGGCCAGGTCGATATCGTCCTGCACCAGGTTGGCCGTGATGTCCGTCAGGGTCAGCGCATGGCGCAGCTGCGGGTGCAGCGTGGCGAAGCGGTCGAGCATGGGCAGCAGCAACTGGCGGCCGATGTCCGACGGCGCCGAGATGCGTACCATGCCGCGCACGGCGCCGCCGCCCCCGTGCAAGCCGTCTTCCGCCTGCGCCAGCAAGTCCAGCGCCTGTTCGCTGTACTGGCGGTAGTGCAAACCCTCTGCCGTCAGGCGCAGCTGGCGCGTGGTGCGCTCGAACAGGGTGGCGCCCAGCGCCGTTTCCAGGCGCGCGATGGCGGCGCTGGCGGCGGCCGGCGACAGGCCGTGCTTGCGGCCGGCGGCGGAAAAGCTGCCCAGCGCCGCAGCGTCGAGGAACAGGGCGATTTCCGCCAGGCGTCCGGCGCCGCCGCGCATCATGCGGGATGCGCCGCCGCAGGCTTGGGCGCAGGCGCGGAATGGGGCGTGATCACCACGGTGCAGGTGGTGCCGGCCACCAGCAATTGTCCCTTCGGCTGCTCGTCGATGTGGATGCGCACGGGCACGCGCTGCGCCAGGCGCACCCAGTTGAAGGTGGGATTGACGTCGGCCAGCAGTTCGCGGCCCGTGGCGGCGTCGCGGTCGGTGATGCCGCGCGCGATGCTCTCGATGTGGCCGTGCAGGGTGCCGCCGCTCATCAGATTCATTTCCGCCTTGTCGTCCTGCGCCAGCATGCCCAGCTTGGTCTCTTCGAAGTAGCCGACGACGTAGTACGAGGCGCTGTCGATGACGGCCAGCTTGGCCGCGCCGACGGCGGCGAAATCGCCTTTGTGCACGTTCAGGTTCGTCACGTAGCCGCTGACGGGGGCGCGCACGGTGGTGCGTTCCAGGTTCAGTTGCGCCAGCGCGCGGGCGGCGACGGCGGCCTGCACTTGCGACGAGGCCGAGCTGGCGGCAAAGGCCGCGCTTTCGCGGCTTTCCGTCGAGATGATGCTGGCGTCCAGATTGGCGCGGCGCTGTGCTTCCTTGCCGCGGCGGCCCTGCTCCGTTTTTTGCGCGGCCAGTACCGCGTCGGCCTGGGCCAGCGCGCTGGTGTAGCGCTCCTTGTCGACGACGAACAGGATATCGCCCTTTTGCACCACCTGGTTGTCGCGCACCAGCACGTCCGTGACGGTGCCGGCCACGTCGGCGCTGATGTTGACGATGTCGGCCTTGATGCGCCCGTCGCGCGTCCACGGCGATTCCATGTAGCGGTCCCAGACGGTCTTGCCTATCCACAGGGCTGCCGCCAAGAGCAGCAGGGTGATTGCATAGCGTGTCAGTTTGCTTACCATGTCGGCAGCCTTTCCTTGATGGGGTTGAACAGTTTTTTTTATTTGTAAAGCGATAGAGCGAGCGCGCCGAAGATGGCGATGAAGATGCACAGCCGCGCCAGCGACGGGTGCCACACCATGCGGTACACGCCCAGCCAGCCCAGCACGCGGTCGAGCAGGGTTTGCAGGCCGATGCTGAGGATGAACAGGGGCAGCAGGGTAGGAATCAGAATTCCGAACAGGGCGAATTCACGCGGCATGGTGGTCTCCGGCGCCAGGCGCCATGTGGTCGAGTAATGAGGTGTAGATCGAATGCAGGTCGGCCAAGGCCGTCTGCAGCCGTGCGCTGCGTTCGGCTGTCGCTTCCGCTTCCGCTTGCGCCGCGCGCACCACGGCGCCCGCCTGCAGGGTGGCGGCCAGCGCCGCCTGCAGTTGCGCATCGGCGCGCGTGCGCAGCCAGGCGGCGATGCCGTCCACGCACTGCTGCAGCGCATGGCGCGTGGCGCCCGGACGGGCGGTCGCGATCAGTTCGCGCAATTCGATCACGGAATGGCCGATTTCCAGCAGGGTCAGGGCCTGGCGCACGACGGCGCGCGTGGCCTCGCCCGGCGCCGGTCCGGCCGCCGCATTGAGCTGGCTGAGCAGGTCGCGCACGCGGTTGTCGAAGCGATGCTTGACCCGGCGCGCCGGCGCCGTGCACGCCTGCAGCGCTTCGCGCCACAGGGCCGGGCCGATGTGGTCCTTGTGGCCCATCGTGTGCTCGGGCAGCAGCACGGCAAACACGAGGGCGGCCAGCATCAGGCCGACGATCAGCGCCATGCCCGTGTTCAAAAAGGCGGCGCCGTCGACGTGCATCAGATTCGTCGGCGCCATCTGCGTGATGAAGGTGGACACGCCCAGGCCCACGCCCAGCTTGGCGGGATTCGTCATCAGGTACAGGCCGACGGCGAGGAAGGGCGCAAAGCTGAGCATCAGCATGGGGAAGCCGTCGCCGTGCACCAGCACGAAATACACGCAGACGAGCGACAGGGGCATCGCGATCAGAAAGCCCGCCAGCACTTGCCGGATCATCATGATGGGGCGCGGCGAGGACGAGGCCAGCGCGCAGAACACGGCCGCCATCAGCATCGCCGTGCTGGCGTAGGGCCAGGCGAGGAAGTAGGCGCCCAGCGCCAGCAGGGCCAGGCTGATGCCGGCGCGCGCGCCGCTGGCGAGCACCAGCGCGGGCGGCGTCTTTGGCGCATATGCCTGCGGCGTGCTCACCTCGAGCGGCGTGTCGTGCACGAGGCTGAAATACACTTCGTGAAAGCGGCTCATGTCGCGCGCGAAGCGCTCGAGCAGTTCGCACACGGTGTCGAAGTCGATGCGCTGCGCATGCGCGATGGCCGCGCCATCGATGTCCGCGCGCGCCTGCGCCAGCGCCGTCTGCAAATGCCGCTGCATGGTGTCGAGCGAGTCTTGCGACGGCGTCGTTTGCAGCGCCTCGGCGACGATGGCGTACAGGGGCGCGCACGCCTGCATGACCTGGTTTTCGCCATCGCGCTGCAGGCGGTCGAACAGGCGGTGGAAGGTGTAGAAGGTGGTCAGCGCCGTCATGAAGGTGGCGTTGAAGGCGTGCAGCTTGCGGTTCTGCGCGCGCACGTGGCTCACTTTGCTGGTCACTTCGAACAGCGCGGCCGAGCGGCCCAGTTCCAGCGCCGCTACGTCGGCGGCGAACTGCAGATGCGTCAGTTCCACCTGCGCCGGCGTGAGCTTTTGCTGCAGCACGTCATGGCAAAAGGCGAGGAATTTGCCGTAGCGGGCCTGTACCGTGCGCATCACCTGCGTGCCCTGGTGGCGCGGCAGCAGCACGCTGGAGACCGCCGCCGAGCAGATGATGCCCAGGCCGACTTCGGCCACGCGCGTGACGGCCAGCGCGAACACCTGCATCGGCTGCTCGATGGCGGGCAGCACGATCATGCAGGCCGTGTAGCCGGCCAGCACGTACACATACGACTGGGCGTTGCGGTGCAGCGCCGAGCCGCTCGTGCACAGGCCCACCCACAGGGCCAGGCCGGCGAACAGCAGCACGGGCTGCTGCGGGAACAGGCCGATCAGGGTCAGCGCGGCCGTGCAGCCGAGCAGGGTGCCGCACAGGCGGTAAAAGCTTTTTTCCAGCACCATGCCGCTGCTGGGCAGGGCCAGGATGATGGTGGTGGTCATCGCCGTACTGGGCGAGTCGAGGCCCAGGCGGTAGGCCAGCCACAGGGCGCAGAACGATGCGATGAGGTTCTTGCCGACGTAGATCCAGCGTTCGCCTTCCGTCGCGCGCCAGTCCTGCAGCGCCAGCGCCAGCCAGTGGGCCGCCCGGGTCAGGGGGCCATATAGGGGTTTTGTTGCTGTGGCTGGCGTCATCGATAGGCTATCAGTTCTGGTTGTTGAGGTTGTTCAGGTTGCGCAGCTGGCGCATGTACAGCTTGTCGAGCACTTGCAGCTCTTCTTCCGTGAACCCTTCGTACAGGGCCGACGTTTCCTGGTACACGTCGGGCAGCGCCGTTTCGATCAGCGCGCGGCCCTTGTCGGTCAGCGAGATCATCACGGAGCGGCGGTCGCCGGGGCGCGTGCCGCGGTGGATCAGGCCACGCGTTTCCAGGTCGTTGCACACGCGCGTCAGGTTGGCCGGCTTTTCATGGCACGCCATGCCCAGGGTGCAGGCGTTCGAGGTTTCGTCGTCCGTGCCGTACAGCACGGCCAGCACCATGTAGCTGGCATCGACCAGGTCGTGCTTTTTCAGCGCGGCATTGGTCAAGTCCTTCATGCCTTTTTGAATGTGGTACGTCATGCGCAACAGGCGCATCAGTTCCATGGGGAAGCCTGGCATGCGCGTGCGGATGTTTTGCAGCCGCTTGGAGGTGGCGTCAAAAGCGGTCATGTCATATTCCTTCATGTGTGAATAAAGCTCCGATTGTATCTTGTTGGGCTATGGCAACGCGAGCCTAGATGCCGCCTCCCAATGCATTCATCAAGGAAACGTAGAGATCGAGCTCGCGCGCCCCATTTTGCGCCTGCTGCTGTTCTTCCGCCAGCAGCGCCACTTGCGTGTTGAGCATGTTGATGGCGTCGCTCATGCCCGCCTTGTACGCTTTTTCCGCCAGGTCGCGCGCGCGCTGCGCCGTGGCCAGCGCCTGCACGGTCAGCTGGTGCTGCTTTGCCAGCGACTGGGCGCGGGTGACGGCGTTGGCCACGTCCGACATGGCGTTGATGACGGTGGCGTTGTATTGCTCCACGGCGCCGTCGTACACGGCCGTCTGGCTGCCCAGCTGGGCGCGCAAACGGGCGCCGGCGAAGATGGGCAGGCTCAGCGCGGGTGAGGCGCCGCGGATCTCCGAGTTGGCGTCGAGAAAGTGGCTGAAGCCGAAGGCCTGGAAACCGGCGAACGCCACCAGGTTGACGTTCGGATAGAACTCGGCCTTGGCCGCGTCGATGCGCTGCGCCGCCGCTTCGACTCTCCAGCGCTGGGCGGCGATGTCGGGCCGGCGGCCGATCAGGTCGGCGGGCAGGGCGGCGGGAATGGCCAGCGGCTGGTCCAGGCGCAGCACGGGGCGCGTGAGCGCGGCGCCCGCTGCCGGGCCCTTGCCCGCCAGCGCGGCCAGCTGGTTGCGCAGCAGGGCCAGCGATTCGGCCGACTGCTCCAGCTGGCGGCGGCCGGCGGGCAAGGTGGTTTCGATCTGCGCCACGTCAATGTCCGTGCCGATGCCGGCGGCCTTGCGCTGGCGCGTGATGTCGAGGATGCGGGCACGCTGCGCCAGGCTGCGCTCGATCACGTCCTGCAGCTGGAATTCATACGACAGCTGGATGTAGGTGCGCACCAGCGCCGTTTCCAGGGCCAGGCGGGCCATCTGCGATTCGGCCGACGCCATCTGCACGTCGCCCAAGGCGGCGGACAGGGCGGCGCGGTTGCGGCCCCACAGGTCCAGGTCGTACGAGGCCGTGACGGTGGCCTGGTTGCGCCACGCGTAGTTGCCGGCCAGCGGTGCCGGCGTGCTGCCGTGCTGCGAATACAGTTCGCGGTTGATGGAGACGTTCGCGTCCGCCTGCGGGCGGGTCTTGTCTTCCGCCGCGCCGGCCAGCGCCTCGGCCTGGCGCACGCGCGCCTGGGCGCCGCGCAGGGTGGGGCTGTCGGCCAGCGCCTGATCCATCAAACGGTTCAATTGGGGGTCGTGCAAGTCTTGCCACCATTGCGTGCGCGGCCATTGTATGGCGGCGCTGGCGGCGGCATCCATAGCCTGGCTGCCCTGCAGTTTATTGGCGTCGAGCATGACCGATTGCGGCGCGATATGGCCCATGTCGGCGCAAGCGCTCAAGGCAAGGATCAGGCTGGCGGCAAGCAGACGGCGGTGCAGGGACATGCAGGAACTCCGGGAGAGATATGTTGGGGTGGTGCGGGGGAATCACAGCTCGCCGCGGTGAGCTTCGGGAGTGGCCCGAGTGCTGCGCCGCAACTGAGTTGTTACTGACTGAAACCGGCTGACTGGTTTCTTATTGCACGACGTGCTTGGCCGTTTGCGCGACATCAAAGTCCGCTTCCGTTTGCGGGATCAGGCCAGCCTTGCGGGCGGCGTAGAACTCGGCCATGACTTGTTCGCGCGTCACCTTGCTGGCGGCGGTGGCCGGCGTTTTCGGGTAGTCGACTTCGCTGGTGGCGATTTCGCCGGCGTTGCGGGCACGAATGTATTCGGCCGTGACGTCAGCGCGCGTGAGTTGCTGGCTGGCAGCGGCAGGCGCGGCGCTTTGGGCAAAAGCCGAAGTGGCGGTGGTGATGGCAAACAATGCTGCGATGAGTGATTTGGCTTGCATGATAAGACTCCAAAATGTGCATGATGGCTGGGTGGATGGGCCGGATCGCCACGTACCGGTCGGTTCGGCGGCGCTGCGCTGGTGGGCGCCGTGCCGCCGATGAAGCAATTTCTGGATGAGAAGATGCTTACTTGAATTAACTATAGCAATGAATAGTACATTTGTGAAGTAATTTCTGAAAATATTTGTGCGTCGCCGCATTTGCCCCTTGGAAAAGGTCGTGCAGGCGTGCGCCGCTGGACTGGCCAGGAGAGTAAGCTGGTTTTTTTGTTAACGGGAGTCAGCCATGAGCAGCAGCACACTCGATCCGGACAATTTGCCCGTCACGCCCGACCGCGTCCTGGGCAGCGGCCATGGCAAGGGCGCGCTCGGTCCCAGCGACAGTTCCGACAGCGGCAGCGACATGCAGGGCGTGCCCGGCCAGGATGTGGAAGCGTTGGAGAACGACAGCGATGCGGCCGGCACGGGCGAACGGGCCGGCGTGGAACCGCGCAATACGGCGCCCGACGGCGGCGATATCGACGTCGATCATGTGGAAAGCCTGGCGCCCGTGCGGCCGGCAGAGGAGGACGATGGCGAGCCCGGCGCTCCCCAGGCGCCAGCGCCGCGACCCTGATGCCGGCGGCCTGCCGCAAATTGCCGCCGCTCTGGCGCCATCAGCGTAAAATGAGGGCAAGGCGGCGTGCGCGCCGCCATGGCCAGCCGGCCGGCACAGGATAGGATGTCAGAGGATGCAAACGCAGATGTCGGAAGAGAAAGAAAAAGACTTGATGTCGATGTACCGCGAGACGCGGCCGCGCGAGTTTTTTGGCGAAAAAAGTAACACCAATCACCTGGCCTGGAGTGCGCTGGTGGTCTTGCTGGCGCTGGCGTTCTGGCTGATCGTGGCCCTGGCGGCGGCGGAAAACCAGCGCTATGCCCTGGAAACGAAGGCGTGCCAGGATCGCGTATTTCCGACGGAAATCGACACGTCTTGCCTGAAACAGGTCAAGTCGCGCGATCACTGGTGGCAGCACGTGGGCCACGCGCTGGTGCGCATGGGCGCCTGATCCTGGCGCAAGCTGGCTGAACGATCTGGCGGAACCTGGCGGCGGCGAGGGCCGCCGCGGTGATGGAGCGATAGTGCGGGAGGCGCCATGCCACGCGATCACTCGCGCGAGCAGCCGCAATGGCTGCTCGCGCGCCACAGTGCCTTGACGGCGCCCCAGTTGCTGCGCGCCTATGGCTTGCTATGCCTGTTTTCCCTGCTCATTGCCGCCGTCTTTGCGCTGCGCGGCCTCTGGTACATTCCCGCCTTTTCGTTTGCCGAACTGGGCCTGGTGAGCATCGCCCTGCTGCATTACCTGCGTCATGCGCGCGACTATGAACACATCGCCCTGCGCGATGGCGAACTGATCGTCGAACAGGTCAGCGCCGGCCGCTGCCGGCGCCACCACTTTTCGCCATGGCGCACGCGCGTCGAAGTGCCGTGCTGGCCGCGCCAGTTGATACGCATCAAGGATATCGGCCATGGCGGCGCGCAGGTGGACGTGGGCGTTTTCGCCACGCCCGAACGGCGGCAGCAGGTGGCGCAGGAACTATGCGCGCTGCTGCCGCCGCCGATGCCGCCGCCGTGAACCCCCTTATACGGCCCGCGACGGGCCTTCCCACAGATTGATATGGCCTTCGCGCGCCTGCACGTCGATGGCGGCCAGCTCGTCGGCCGTGAACGACAATTGCTGCAGCGCGGCCACGTTTTCGCGGATTTGCGCGCTACTGCTTGCGCCGATCAGGGTCGAGGTGACGCGCGGATCGCGCAGCACCCAGGCCAGCGCCATCTGCGCCAGGGTTTGCCCCCGCTGCGCGGCGATCTGGTTCAGCGCGCGCACGCGGGCCAGGTTTTCCGCGCTCAGGTGCTTTTGCAGCAGCGAGCCGCCGCCGGGACGGTTGACGCGCGCATCCTGCGGCACGCCATCGAGATACTTGTCGCTCAATAAACCCTGCGCCAGCGCCGTGAACGTGATGCAGCCCATGCCTTGCTCTTGCAGGGTGTCGAGCAAGCCGTCTTCCTCGATCCAGCGGTTGAGCATGTTGTAGGCGGGCTGGTGGATCAAACACGGCACTTTCCACTCCTTCAGCAGGGCCGCCGCCTCGGCCGTCTTTTGCGGAGAATACGAGGACAGGCCCACGTACAGCGCCTTGCCCTGCTGCACGGCGGTTGCCAGCGCGCCCATGGTTTCTTCCAGCGGCGTGTCGGCGTCGTAGCGGTGCGAGTAAAAGATGTCGACGTAGTCGAGGCCCAGGCGTTGCAAGCTCTGGTCCAGGCTGGCCAGCACGTATTTGCGCGAACCGCCGCCCTGGCCGTACGGACCCGGCCACATGTCCCAGCCCGCCTTGGTGGAAATGATCAGCTCATCGCGGTACGGTAAAAAATCGTCGCGCAGCAGCTTGCCGAAATTGCTTTCCGCGCTGCCATACGGCGGGCCGTAGTTATTGGCCAGGTCGAAATGCGTGATGCCCAGGTCGAAGGCCGTGCGCAGCATGTCGCGCTGCGAAGCCAGATTGTTGCTGTCGCCAAAGTTGTGCCACAGGCCCAGGGACAGCAGCGGCAGTTTCAGCCCGCTGCGCCCGCATGTACGGTATTGCATGCTGTCGTAGCGGTTCTCGGCGGCGTGGTAGGTCATGGCATCTCCTTGTAAATGAATCGCTTATTTTCGCGCAAAATCAAGGTGTGCGTGCGTGCGTGCGCCTTGCGCGCGGCGGGACGCGCCTTACAATGGGCGTTCAGGAATCTCGCAAGGAGCGGACATGGAAATCGAATTGAAATTGCTGCTGGCGCCGGAAGACGCGCCCCGCCTGCGCGCCCACCCGCTGCTGGCGCAGGCTGCGCAAGCAGAGGTGCAGGTGCTGCAGATGCACGATATCTATGTCGATACGCCCGATTTGCAGCTGTGCCGCCACGACGCGGGCTTGCGCGTGCGCCAGGTGGACGGGCACTGGGTGCAAACCCTGAAGGCGGGCGGTACCGTCAACGGCGGCCTGCACAGCCGCCACGAATGGGAAGGCGACGTGCCGGGGCCGCAGCCGGATCTGGCCGCGCTCGACTCTGCCATCGGCCGCAAGCAACCCGTCCGCGCGCTGCTGCGCCAGGATGCCGTCCGCGACGCCTTGCAGCCCGTGTTTACCACGCGCATCGAGCGCACCGTCTGGCAGCTGCGCACACCGCAGGGCGACCAGATCGAATGCGTGCTGGACCAGGGTGTCATTGAAAGCGGTGCGGACGGGGCCGCGCGCAGCGTGCCCGTCAGCGAGGTCGAACTGGAATTGAAGCAAGGGCAAGCGGCCAGCCTGTTCGACGTGGCGCTGGCGCTGCTGCGGGACGTGCCGCTGCAGCTGGGCCACATGAGCAAGGCGGAACGCGGTTACCGCCTGGCGGCAGCGTACCCCTTGCAAGCCGTCAAGGCGAAAGCGCTGGCGCTGGACGCGGCGATGTCGGTGGAACAGGTGTTCGTGGCCATCGCCGGCAATTGCCTGGAACAGGTCAGCGGCAACCAGGATGGCGTGGCGGCGGGCGAGGATGTGGAAAGCGTGCACCAGATGCGCGTGGGACTGCGCCGTTTGCGCTCGGCGCTGGGCATGTTCAAGTCCCTGCTGGCCTTGCCGGACGCCTTAAAGGCCGAACTCGACTGGCTGGGCGGCGCGCTGGGCGAGGCGCGCGACTGGGATGTGTTGGCTGGCAATACCCTGGCGCAGCTCGATGGCGAGGCGCAGGCCGATGCGGCGGCGCTGGCACAGGCGGCGCACGCGCAGGCGCGGCTCAAGCACCAACAAGCCGCCCAGGCCGTCACGTCGGCGCGCTACACGGCCTGCATGCTGGGCTTGCAGCGCTGGCTGCAGGCGCGCGCCTGGCGCGACGGCTGTTCCGCGCGCCAATTGCGGCGCCTCGATGCGCGCGTGTCGCCGTTTGCCCGCATCACCTTGCGCAAGGACCAGCGCCGCCTGATGAAGCGCGGCAAGCGCCTGCTGCATGCCACGCCGCAGCAGCGCCACCAGGTGCGCATCGCGGCCAAGAAGACGCGGTATGCGACGGAATTCTTTGCTTCGCTGTTTGCCGCGCGCGCCGTGAAACCGTATGTGGGGCGGCTGTCGGCGCTGCAGGATGAACTGGGCTGGCTCAACGACGTGCAGGTGGCCGACCGGCTGCTGCAGCAATTGCCCGATGCCCAGGCCGACTTGCCTGGCCAGGACGAGTTGCGGCTGCACGCTGCCTTCGTGCGCGGCTATCTGGCGGCGCGCGCGCAGGCGGAAGGCAGCGATGGCCGCATGCACAAGGCCTGGCGGCGCTTCAAGTCGGCCCGCTTGCCGGCCTGAATCCGCTTCTGCCTGAGTGCCAGACCTGGCCAGACGAGACTAGGCCAGCGGCCGCTGCAAATGGCGTTCGAGGATGGCCAGCGGCGACTTGTGCGGCGCTGCCATGGCGCGCACGGGCAGCAGCCAGGTTTGCTCGAGCGCATGCTGTCCCCGCAGGGCGGCGTGCGATACGGCGTCGCTGAAGACGATCCACGTCTGGCCCGGCGCGAATGCGTGGGAGTATTGCTCCACCTGCGCCTGGTAATCGAGATCGGCCTTCATGGCGTCGTGCAGCTGCAGCATGTAGTGATCGTAGGCCGTGCGCCGCGACTTGGTGATGCGCAGCCGGTGCATCAGCGCCGCCAGCACGGGCTGCGGACGCTTTGCAAGCGGTAAAAAATGCTGCGCCACCTGTTCGAACGGCGCGCCCAGTTTCCACACGCGGGGCGCGCCGCGCGGATGGATGTTGCTGAAGACGCGCAGGATGCGCCGGCCCTGCGTGGGCGAGGAAGGAAAGCTGTCCACATGCAGGCGCGTATCGTCCTTGCGCCACGAGGTGATGCGCCCGGCGATTTCCACGGGGCGAAAGCTGCCCTTGCCTTGCTGCAGATGGGGAGCATAGCCGGGCAGCAAGCCGGCCAGCAAGTGCCGCGTGTGCCGCGCATAACGTTGCATCAGCGCGGCCAGCAGGGCCGCATTGCAGGCATCGCCCTGGCCCCGCACGCCGCGCGCCGGTTCCCAGCTGATGTTCTTGGCGCTGCTGGCGCTACCCACAGCGCCGTCGAGCAGGGCATGCTCTTCCTGCTGCAGGGGAAAGCCCAGAGCGGGCAACAGCACGACTTGGCCATCTTCGAGTGCCTGCAGCGCCGCCGCCTGCTGCGCGGCGCTGCCGCTGGCGTCCCACCGGGACAGGGAAATGTCGACGAGCTTGTTCATGGCGCAAACGGGGAAGACATGGGAGCGGCCAGTATGGGCGCTTGCCGCCCGCTTCCGTTTGCGCTGGCGCAGACTTACATTACAGTTTGCTGTTCTGGCAGCCGGCGCTCACGCATTCGCGCACGCGGTCCTGCAGGAATTGCGCGCGTTCGATGGTGGTCTTGGTGGCGCAATCGAGATTCACATAGAAGCCCGACGATTCGCGTTTGGAGCAGGCGTCGTTGCGGTTGGCGATCCACGCCAGCTGGCCCGATTTCAGCTTCTGTTTGCCGCCGGCATCGAGCTTGGCGGCGAGTGTCTTGTAGTTGGCGTTGAGTTCCTTGTCCGCTTCCTGGTACACCTTGTTGAGGCAATACAGGCCGTCGAAGTCGTTGCGCGGCGTGTCGCAGGCCGAGTTGGCGAAGGCGGAACCGGAAGCAAACACGAGCAGGGCAAGGATGCATTTTTTCATGGCGGGCTTTCAGAACGTAGTGGGGGCAGGATAGCTGAGCAAGACAGCGCTCTTGCGCATCGTATAACATTTTCTCTCCCGCCCGCGGACGCTTGCGCACGCGCCGCGCCAGCACCGTCAGTAGGCCAGGCGGCCCGGCACGCTCACTTCGATCTGCGTGCCGGCGCCGGGCCGGCTGTCGATGCGCAGGCTGGCCCCGATGCCGGCGGCGCGCTCGCGCATGCCGACCAGGCCCCAGTGGCCGGGCCGCTGGCCCGTTTGCGCCACGGCGTCATCGAGGCCGCAGCCGTCGTCGCGCACGCGCAGGGTGAATGCCTGCTCCGCATAGTCGAGTTCCAGCACGATGTTGGCCGCCTCGGCATAGCGCGAGGCGTTGAACAGCGCTTCGCGCGCGATGGCATAGACCTCGTCATGCACGCGCGGCTGCAGGCGCCGGCAGGTGCCGCTGACGTGCACGGTGAAGGCGTGTGCGCGGTGCTCGGCCAGGCCCTTGCCGAATTGCTGCAGCGCCAGCCGCAGTTCGTCCGGTTCGGCCGAGGCGCGCAAATCCATGATCTGGTCGCGGCCTTCGATCAGCAGCTGGTCGGCCAGGTTGAGGGTGCCGTCGAGGCGCGCCCGTTCGCGCGTGCCCTTGGGCAGCATGTCCGCATGCGCATGGAACGACAGGATCAGGCCCTGCACGCTTTGCAGCAGGGTGTCGTGCAGCGAGCGGGCGATGCGCGAGCGTTCGGCCAGGCGCTCCTGCAAGCGTTCCTGCAGCCGTTCCTGCATGTTGCGCGTCAGATGGCGGATGCGCAGCACATAGCCGCCGTACAGCAGCAGCGCGGCGCCCAGCGCCAGCAGCACGACGAACCACGGCGTCTGCACGAAGGCGGGCGCGATGACGATGTCGAGCTTGGCTCCCTGCGTGTTCCACACGCCGTCTTCGTTGGCCGCCGTGACGTCGAAGCGGTAGCTGCCTGGCGCCAGGTTGGTGTAGTACGCCTCGCGGCGCCCGACCGCCTCTTGCCAGCCGGCGTCCACGCCCGCCAGTTTGTAGCGCAGGCGCACGCGTTCGGGCATCGACAGGCTCAGCGCCGTGAAGCCGATCTGCAGGGTCTTGCTGCCTTGCGGCAGCCGCAGCGGCTTGCCATCGTCCAGCGCGTAACGCGCGCCATTGGCCAGCAAGCTGTGGATCTGCACGGGCGGCGGCAGGCGATTGCGGCGGATATGCAGCGGGTCGAGCATGCCGATGGTGGCCGAGGTGGAGAACCACAGCTTGCCGTCGGGCGCATGGATCAGCGACGGCACGGGGCGCAGCTGCGAGGCATGGCCCTGCAAGCCGTCGAGCGCGTCGAAGCGTTCCGAGACGACGGCGCTGCCGTCCCGCATCCACGCGGCCAGGCTGGACGCGCCGATATGGCTTATGCCGTCCGCGCCATGCAGCCACAGGTCGCCGTCCGGCAGGCGCACGATGCCCGACACGCCGCGAAACGCCGCGCCGCACGCGCCGCGCAAGGTGTGGAAGCGCCCTGCGCGGTACAGGGCCACGCCGTTTTCGCCGCCGGCCCACATCGCGTCGCCATCGCGGTACAGCTGCAGCACCGTGCCCACCTGCAGTCCCTCGGCCGCGCCGAGCCGCCTGACGGCGCCCGCGCGCTGGCCGTCGGCCACCAGGCTGACCGTATTGTCGGCATGGCCCAGCCAGACGGTGCCGGCGCCATCGATCGCCATGGCCGTGGTCAGCACCGCCGGCAGGCCGGACAGGCCGCCGTTCGCGCTCCATTTTCCTTCGCTCAGGCGAAACAGGCCGCCGCCGGAAAACGAGGCCCACAGGGCGCCCGAGCGGTCCTGCTGCAGCGCCTGCGGATCGAGTCCTTGCACGGGCGCTGTCACGCGCGTCATCGTGCCGTCGCGCGCGCGGTGGTGGAGCTCCTGCTCGTTGCCCAGCCACAGCGTGCCGTCGGGCGCCCAGTGGCTGGCCGCCAGCGCCCCTTTCAAGATCACTTTTTTCACCCCGTCGGCCGTAAAGCTGCGCACGTCGCTCACGTAGTCGCCGATCCACACGTCGCCATCGGGTCCCGGCAGCATGCCTGGGTGGTCGAAGGGCACCGCGACGGGCAAGGTCTGCAGGCGGTTCGGCCGCAGCCGGTCCAGGCCCGTCGAGGTGCCGAACCACAGATTGCCCTCGCGGTCCTGGAACGACGTTTGCGGCAGCGGGCCGCTGATGCCGTTCTGGCGCGTCAGGCGCTGGGCCGGCAGACTGGGGCCGGCAGGGTCGAACTTGCGTTCGATGCCATCGGGCGTCATCAGCCACATGGTGCCGGCGCGGTCGAAGCGGATGCCGTTGCCCCTGGCGTCGGGCCGGATGGGCGCATCGCCGCGCGGCGCGCTGGTGCGCACGCGGTAGTAATTGCTCTGGCTGTCGACGGCCCAGATGGCGCCATCGGGCGCTTCATCCATACTGGTGAGCATGGTGCGCGGCCAGGCATGGGAAAAGCGCGTCTCGCCCGGCCTGCGGAAAAAGACGCCATGCATGGTGCCCATCCACTGCGTGCCATCGCGCCCGAACAGGATCTGGTACACGCGTTTGTCGGGCAGGCCCACGTTGGCCGCTTGCGCGACGAAGCGGTCGGCGCCCGGCGCCAGGCGCGCCGCGCCATCGCGCGTGCCGACCCAGATGGCGCCGTCGGGCGCTGCCTCGATATGGAACACGGCGCCTGGCGGCAAGCCGTCCGCTTCGCGGTAGGTGCGCGCGCCACCCTGGCGAAAGACGCTGACGCCGCCGAGGCGGTAGCCGACCCACACGGCGCCGTCCGGCGGCGTGGCCAGGCCCAGCACATTGCTCGACGGCAGGCGGTGGCCGTACACGCTGTCGACGCGGTCGAAGCGCACGCCATCGTAGCGGTACAAGCCGGTGGCTGTGGCGATCCACAGCCAGCCATCCTTGCCCTGGGCGAATTTGAGCACGTCGACGGGCGCGCCTTGCAAGGCGCCCCAGGCATTGTGGGTGTAGTCGGACAGCAGGGGCGAGGGGGCGGCCGCGCACGCGTGCAGGTGGCACGCCAGCAGGGGCAACATCAACAGGCGCAGCAGCAGGCGAGCGGACATCGGTGCAGAGGGAGGTGGCAGGGCAGTGATTGTAGCGCAGCGCCCTGCTTTTCGGCAGGCGAAAAAAAAGCCTGCGCGGGATGGCGCAGGCTTTTTTCGCTCTACGTTGACAAGGACCGCTTACGCGAAGTTCTTGGCAACGAAGTCCCAGTTGACCAGGCCCCAGAACGTTTCCACGTACTTGGCGCGCAGGTTGCGGTAGTCGATATAGTAGGCGTGTTCCCAGACGTCGCAGGTCAGCAGCGGCTTGTCGCCGGTGGTCAGCGGGCAGCCGGCGTTCGAGGTGTTGACGATGTCGACGGAGCCGTCGGCTTTTTGCACCAGCCAGGTCCAGCCCGAACCGAAGTTGCCCACGCACGACTTGGTGAATTCTTCCTTGAACTTGTCGAACGACGACCATTTGGCGTTGATCGCGTCAGCCACGGCACCCGTAGGCGCGCCGCCGCCGGCCGGCTTCATGCCGTTCCAGTAGAAGGTGTGGTTCCATACTTGCGCCGCATTGTTGAAGATGCCGCCCGACGATTTCTTGATGATCTCTTCCAGCGACAGGTTCTCGAACTCGGTACCCTTGATCAGGTTGTTCAAGTTGGTGACATACGCCTGGTGATGCTTGGCATAGTGGTATTCCAGGGTTTCTTTCGAAATATGCGGCGCCAGAGCGTCCATTTCATACGGCAGTGGTGGCAGAGTATGTTCCATGTGATGTCCCTTTGTGGTGAGTATTCGGAGTCTACCGGCCTGCGGCCGGAGGGTTGAGCCAAGCTTGCTTGAAGCAGGCATTCTTGCTGAACGAGCCACTATTGTAAAGCGGATGCGCCATTGCTGCAGATTTCCGCATGCGTTGCGGATACTGGTAGCGTATTGATTCTCGTTCAGGAAAATAGTGGTATATGGTGAAGCGTCAGCACCTTGAGAAACCGTAGCGAGCAAGCCCGATATCGGGTTGAGTAGCGCAGCTGTACAAAAAGTACAGCGAGCAACGCCGACCCGAGAGTGGGCTGCGCAGTAGGTTTATCATGGTGCAATCCTTAGCGGATGCGGCGCGTAGTTTCGCGCACGATCAGTTCTAGCGGCGGAATGGCGGCCTGCACGGCTTCGCCATTGATCAGCCCCAGCAGCGCTTCCGTGGCGATGCGGCCGATGTCGTACAGGGGCTGGTGGATGGTCGTCAGCGGCGGCGTCGTGTAGGACGAGCCGGGCAAGTCATCGAAACCGACGAGCGAGATATCGTCGGGCACGCGGATGCCCTTGCGGTACAAACACAGGCGCACGCCATAGGCGGACAGGTCGTTGGCGGCGAAGACGGCGCTGAACTGCTGCTGCGTATCAAACAAGTGGTTCATGGCCAGCATCCCGCTTGCCTCGTGGAAATCGCCTTCCGCCATCAGTTTCGGGTCGATGGCGATGTCCGCTTCGCGCAGCGCGCGCTGGTAGCCCGTCAGGCGTTCTGCCGCATCCGTGTTGTTGGCGGGGCCGGCCACAAACGCGATGCGCCGGTGGCCCAGCTCGATCAAGTGGCGCACGGCCAGGTAGGCGCCGTATTCGTTGTCGAGCTTGAAGCCGATGGCGCTTTTCGTCGCCAGTGCGCGGCCCGTCGAGACGATGGGCCGCTGCTGCGAGAAATCGAGCACGCTCTCGTCCGAGATGCGCCCCGACAGCAGGATGATGCCGTCGACCTTTCGCGCCAGCAGCAGACGGATGCGGTCCGCTTCTTCCTGCGCATTCCAGTGCCCGCTGACGATGACGGAGGCGTAGCCCGTGTCCTTCAAGCCATCGTCCACGCCACGCAGGCTTTCGTCGAAGAAGGGGCTGGAAATATCCTGCACCACGATGCCGATGGTCATCGAGCGGCCCTTTTTCAAGCCCTGCGCCATCTGGTTCGGCGCGAATTTCATTTTCGCGATGGCCGCCAGCACGGCGTCGCGCTTGTCGTCGGACACCCTGGCCGTGCCGTTCAGGATGCGCGAAACGGTGCTGGGCGACACGCCGGCCTGGCGGGCCACGTCGAGCAGGGTGGAAGGGGGAGCAGCGTGGGCGCTATCGTTCAAGGTGATTCCCGGGTATCAAGATGGCTGGTCGTCAGTGCTCTGAAAACCTTTTCATCGAAAGATTACCATAAATGCCCACGGGGGGCCGTAGGTCGGGGTAGGCCGGGTTAGCCCTGCGGGCGTAACCCGACATATTGTTGGCCGTGCACGTCGGATTGCGCGTTGAAACGCTAATCCGACCTACGCTTGAAAACGTTTTCACAAAAAACAACAGCGTCTCGACAGTTTGTATTTTCGCCTTTTTCATAGGAGAGCACGCGCAGCGACAGCCCTCTGGCCATGCCACCCTCAATAAAAATGACAACTTTTTCGGTTGACTTGGTTTTCTTTGCGGTGTTAAATGGACACATGTTGTGAAAACGTTTTCAAGATAGAAGACGCTCAATAAACGGAGATGAAATAATGAAGTCAAGCATCCTTGGCGCCGTCCCGCTGGCCGCGCTGACCCTGGCCGCCAGCGTGGCCGCCGCGCCCGCCGCCGTCCCGCCGGCCGCGCCGCCTGTGCCGGCGCTGGCCCCCGCCACGATTACCGTCGCCTCGTTTCCCGACCTGGACCGCGCCGTCAAGACGGCCTTGCCCCTGTGGGAAAAGCTGTACCCGCAGGTGAAGGTCAAGCTGGTCAGCCTGCAGATCGACGACCACCATAACTCGATGACGACGGCTCTGGCGGCCGGCGCGCGCCTGCCCGACGTGATGGCCATCGACTTCCGCTATGTCGGCAGCTTCGCCGAATCGAAGGGCATGGAAGACTTGCTGCAGCCGGCATACGGGGCAGGGCAGTACCGCGCCCAGTTCGTGCCGTTCACTTTCGTGCAGGCCACCAGTTCGCGCGGCACCCTGGGCGCCATGCCGGCCGACCTGGGACCGGGCACTTTGTTCTACCGCAAGGACTTGATGGACAAGGCGGGCATCAAGGAAAGCGAGCTGACGGCTTCGTGGGAGTCCTACATCGCCGCCGGCAAGAAGCTCAAGGCCGCCACGGGCACCTATCTGCTGGCCGGCGCCAGCGACCTGGCCGACATCGTTATCCGCGCCAATCTGAAGGATGGCGAAGGCATTTACTTTGGCGACAAGGGGCAGGTGCTGGTCGACTCGCCCCGTTTCATCAAGGCCTTCGAACTGGCCAAGGCGGCCAGGATCGCTGGCATCGATGCGCGCACCGTGGCCTGGACGGGCGAGTGGGCCGAAGGTTTTAAACGCGACAAGGTGGCCAGCCAGATGATGGGTTCCTGGCTCAGCGGCCACCTGGCCAAGTGGCTGGCGCCCGATTCCAAGGGCCAGTGGCGCGCGGCCAACCTGCCGGCCGGCGCGCTGGCGTCCTACGGCGGCTCCTTCTACGGCATCCCGAAAAAGGCCGCGAATAAAACCCAGGCCTGGGAATTCATCAAGTTCATGACCGTCAACAAGGATATCCAGCTGCACTCCCTGAAAGAGATCGGCGCCTTCCCGGCCCTGAAAGCGGCATATGCGGACCCGATGATGGACGAGCCGCAAGCGTACTTCGGCGGCCAGAAGACGCGCCTGCTGGCACGCGACACGGCGGCGAAGATTCCCGTCATCCGCGTCGACAAGTTCGACGCCGTGGCGCGCGACATCGTCAACATGGAACTGGAAAGCGTGCTGGCGCAAAACAAGGATATCAAGACGGCGCTGGCCGACGCCAAGGCCCTGATCACCCACCGCGCGCGGCGCTAGGAGCAGCATGACTACGACCATGCCTTGTACCGAGGGCGCCGCCGCCCCGGCGCGGCGCGCCAGGAAGCGCTACAACATGAAGCAGTGGGCGCCGTACATTTTCATCAGCCCCTTCTTCATCCTGTTCGCCGTGTTCAGCCTGTTCCCGCTGCTGTTTTCCATCTATTTGTCGTTCAACCAGTGGGAAGCGGCCAGCGGCGTGGAAGCCATGCAGTGGGTGGGCCTGGACAACTATAAATATGCCTTGAGCGACCCGTGGTTTTTGCGCTCGCTGGGCAATACGCTGTGGCTGGCGCTGGCCTCGGGCGTGCCGCAGCACCTGGTCGCCATTCCGCTGGCAGCGTTCATCCACAACAGCTTCAAGCGCTCGCGCAACCTGGTGATCGGCATTTATTTTTTACCGTTCATCACCTCCAGCGTGGCCATCGCCATGGTCTTCAACACCCTGTTCTCGCGCGACTACGGCCAGATCAATGTGCTGCTCCAGTGGTGCGCCAGCCTGCCGCTGGTGGGCGGCCTGTTCCCGGCGGAATCGATCGACTGGCTGGGCAGCTCGCTGTTCATCAAGCCGGCAGTCGCCTTCGTGATTTTCTGGCGCTATCTGGGCTGGAACCTGGTGCTGTACCTGTCCGCGCTGCAGGTCATCCCCAAGGATTTATATGAAGCGGCGACCATCGACGGCGCCTCGAAACGCCAGCAATTCTGGTACATCACCCTGCCGCAGCTGCGCCCCATGATCTACCTGGCCGTGACCCTCACCATCATGGGCAATCTGCAGCTGTTCGAGGAACCGTTCGTGCTGGTGGCCGAATCGAGCGGCGTAAGCCAGTCGGTGATGACGACGGCCATCTTCGTCTACAAGACGGCGTTTTCCTTGGGCGACTTCGGCACGGCATCGGCCATTTCCTGGCTGCTGTTCCTCATTATCGCCAGCACCACCTGGGTGAACAACCGCATCTTCAGCCGCAATGAACGTCATGAACGCAAGGAGGCCAAATGAAAACTACCCGCTGGACGGCCTACGCCATGGTGGTCATCGGCGCCCTGATCATGGTCGCGCCGTTCTACTTCATGTTCGTCTTTGCCACGCACACGAGCGCCGAGATCTACAGCCTGCCGCCGCCGCGCTGGTTCGGTACGGCCCTGCTGAACAACCTGGAACTGCTGCAGGAGCGCCTGCCGTTCTGGCGCAATATCGGCATCAGCCTGTACGTGGCCCTGATGACGACGGCGCTGACCCTGTTCTTTTGCTCGCTGGGCGGCTACGCGTTCGCCATGTACGAGTTCCGCTTCAAGCGGCCCCTGTTCACCCTGGTGATGGCCTCGATGATCATTCCGTCGTTCATGAACATGATTCCCACCTTCATGCTGATGGATTTCCTCGGATGGCTGGACCAGCCGCGCGCCCTGTATGTGCCGGGAGCGGCCGGCGCGCTGGGCATTTTCCTGATGCGCCAGTACATCGGCACGGCGATACCGAAGGACCTGATCGAGGCGGCGCGCATCGACGGCTGCGGCGAATTTGCCATCTACTGGAGAGTCGTGCTGCCGCTGATCGGTCCCGCCATGGGCACCCTGGGGCTGATCACCTTCATCAACTCGTGGAACAATTTCATCACGCCGCTGGTCGTCATGCGCTCGGTCGAGAACTATACGATCCCGCTGGCCCTGCGCAGCATGCAGGCGCCGAACAACACGGAGTGGGGCGCGCTGATGACGGGCGCCGCCATCGCCGTGCTGCCGCTGCTGCTGATGTTTTTTGTCGCCTCGAAGCGCCTGATCGAAGGCTTGACCCAGGGCGCCGTCAAAGGCTGATCCACACATTTATCTCAACCCCTAACACTGACATGACCACCATGCATAACGACGACATCGACACCAACTTCCCCGCCACCTTCACCTGGGGCGTGGCCACCAGCGCCTACCAGATCGAGGGCGCCGCGGCCATCGACGGCCGCGGCCCGTCCATCTGGGATACTTTCAGCCACACGGACGGCAAGATCATCGACGGCAGCAATGGCGACGTGGCTTGCGACCACTATCACCGCTATGCCGAGGACGTGGAGCTGATCGCCAGCCTGGGCGTAAACGCCTATCGCTTTTCCATGTCCTGGTCGCGCGTGCAGCCCACGGGTTCCGGCGCCTGGAACGAGGCGGGCTTCGATTTCTATGCGCGCCTGCTCGACGCCCTGGCCGCCAAGGGTCTCGACGCGCATCTGACCTTGTACCACTGGGACTTGCCGCAAGCCTTGCAGGACGAGGGCGGCTGGCTCAATCGCGCCACCTGCTATCACTTCGCGGCCTATGCGGCCGAGGTGGCGCGCCGCTTCGGCCACAAGGTCGCCAGCATCGCCACGCACAACGAACCGTGGTGCACGGCCGTGCTGGGCCACGGCACGGGGCAGTTCGCGCCCGGCATGGCCGACCCGGCCGCCGCCGTGCAAGTGTCGCACCATCTGCTGCTGTCGCACGGCCTGGCCATGCAGGCGATGCGCGCCGTGAACCCGCCGGCGAAACTGGGCATCGTGCTCAATCAATGGACGGCCACGCCGGCCACCGACAGCGCCCAGGACCGCGAACTGGCCGAACTCGAATATGCACGCTCGGTGCAGTGGTATATGGACGCGATCTTCAAGGGCCGCTACCCGGCCCTGGCCCTGAAACACGTCGACGCTTCTGCTTTGTCCATCTTTGAAAACGATTTCACAGATATCAAACAGCCCATCGATTTCCTCGGCGTGAACTATTACACGCGCGCTTACGTGAGCGCCGAGACGCCGCCGCGCAAGCCCGAATGCAAGCTCGGCGTCAACGACATGGGCTGGGAAACCTATCCGCAGGGCTTGACGGAACTGCTCGTGGGCCTGCACCGCGAGTACCGGCTGCCGCCCGTCTACATCACGGAAAACGGCATGGCCGTCGCCGACAAGCCCGTCGGCGGCAAGATCCACGACGCGCCTCGCATCGAATACGTGCGGCTGCACCTGGACGCCTTGCGCGCCGTGATCGCGCAGGGCATCGACGTGCGCGGCTATTTCTACTGGAGCCTGATGGACAACTTCGAGTGGAACTCGGGCTATGCCAAGCGCTTCGGCATGCTGTACGTCGATTACGCCACGCAGCAGCGCAGCTTCAAGGACAGCGCCCTGTGGTACCGCGATTTCATCGCCGCGCAGCGCGCGTCCCACGCTGCCGTCCTGGCCGGGGAGCACTGACATGGCCGCCATTTCCCTGCGCGGCATCCGCAAGACCTACGGCGATGGCCCGGAAATCGTCAAGGGCCTGGACCTCGATATCCATGACGGCGAATTCATGGTTTTCGTGGGACCGTCCGGTTGCGGCAAGTCGACCCTGCTGCGCATGATCGCGGGACTGGAAGACATCAGCGCGGGCCAGCTGCGCATCGGCGACCTGCTGGCCAACGACGTGGCGCCGGCCGAACGGGGCATCGCCATGGTCTTCCAGAGCTATGCCCTGTACCCGCACATGACGGCGCGCGAGAACATGGGCTTTGCCTTGAAATTGGCGGGCAAAGGGGAGGCCGAAGTGCGCGCGGCCGTTGGCAAGGTGGCCGAGATTTTGCAGATCACGCACCTGCTCGACCGCAAGCCCAAGGCCTTGTCGGGCGGAGAACGCCAGCGCGTGGCCATCGGCCGCTCCATCGTGCGCCAGCCCAAGGTGTTTCTGTTCGACGAGCCGCTGTCCAACCTCGATGCCTCGCTGCGCGTGCAGACGCGCATCGAGCTGGCCAAGCTGCACCAGGAACTGGGCACGACGATGATTTACGTCACGCACGACCAGGTCGAGGCCATGACCCTCGGCGACAGGGTCGCCGTCTTCCACGGCGGGCACCTGGAGCAGGTGGGGGCGCCTTTGGCCCTGTACCGCCATCCGGCCAGCCAGTTCGTGGCCGGTTTCATCGGCGCGCTGCGCATGAACTTTTTGCCGTGCGCCGCCGTCCCTGCCCTGGCCAGCCAGCTTGGCGGCGATGCGGGCATGCTGGTCGGCATACGCCCCGAACACCTGCGCCTGGTGCCGCGCAACGAGGGCTACGGCGCCACGGTGACCCTGATCGAGCAGCTGGGCGACGCGCAGATCATCCACGCGACGCTTGACGATCGCATCGACGGCGGTTCGCATGCGGTGGCCATCAAGCTGCACGGCGAGGCGCGCCATGCGCTGGCGCAGGGCAGCGCCATCGGCTTCGCGGCGGAAGAAGGCCATGCCTTTCTGTTCGACACGGCCGGGCGCGCCGTGGCCACCCATTGACCCCGCACGGAGGCGACATGACTTCAGATTGACACCCAAAAAATGTGCAGCAGTAGCCAAAGAGCTATGTGATCATCATTCAACCAGCGGTACAGGAGACAACAACAATGCAACAGCTCAAACGCAATACCATCGCCCTCAGCCTGGCGCATGCGACCTTCGCCCAGTTTATCTTGCTGGGCAGCGGCGCCGCCATGGCCCAGGAGGCTGCAGCCACAGACGCGGCAAAACCGGCAGCCGAACAGATGGACCGCATCGTCGTCACGGCCACGCGCCGCAATACCTTCGTGCAGGAGACGCCGCTGGCCGTCACCGCCTTCAACCAGGACACCCTGCAAAACAACCAGGTCAAGGATCTGGCGTCGCTGGCGACCATGGTGCCCAGCCTCGTCGTCGAACAGCACGGCGACTCGGGCGGCGTGCACGTCTACATGCGCGGCGTCGGTTCGGCCAACCACACGGAGCTGGGCGACCCGGCCGTCGCCTTCTATGTCGACGGCGTGTATTCGCCGCGTCCCCAGGGCGCCACGGCGCTGATGTACGACCTGTCCCACGTCGAGGTGGCGCGCGGACCGCAGGGCACACTGAACGGCCGCAATTCGACGGCCGGCGCCGTCAACCTCGTCTCGGCCGCGCCGAGCACGGCCAAGTTCATGGGCTCGGCCGGCATCACCGTGGGCGACTACCGCCACCTGCAGACGCAAGGCATGATCAATATTCCGTTCTCCGACGACGTGGCGCTGCGCATCGCCGCCATCAAGGATAGCCACGACGGCACGGTGGACTTCCGCCGCGGCTCGAACGTCATGCCGGGCACGGCCAAGTATGGCGCCGGCGACCAGATGGGCGTGCGCGCCTCGCTGCTGTGGAAGTTCACGCCGCAGCTGCGCGGCACCTTCATCGCCGACTACTTCCTCGACCAGGGCGCCGGCAACGTCTACCTGGCGGCGGAACCGAAAGCGGGCGAGACGCTGCGCTCGGCCCTGATCGACACGCCGGGCACCCTGGACCAGTCCATTTTGACCTACAAGGGCAAGCTCAATTACAAGCCGACGGATGCGCTGGACTTCACGTACCTGGGCAGCTGGAGCCGCTACAAGCGCCAGAACAGCAATGATGCCGATGCGGGCCTGTTCCCCGGCTTCAAGTCGGAAAACCGCACCGACTGGGCGCAGTTCGACAGCTATTCGCACGAGCTGCAGGCGCGTTCGGACGACGATGCGCCGTTCCAGTGGGTGGCCGGCCTGTTCCTGTTCAACGAAAAGAACAAGGTGCGCTTCGATATCGACCGCAGCCAGATTTCGCAGGCGGCCGTGCAGCAGGATATCGCGAACGGCGCCGTGATCTTCGTGCAGCCCACCGTGGGCCAGTATGCCTCGTCCATGTCCTTCATCCAGGGCGACCGCCAGCTCAAATCGAAAGCCGTGTTCGGCCAGGTCAGCCAGCAGCTGACGGACCAGATCAAGCTGACGGCCGGCGCGCGCTACACGAAAGACCATAAATTCGACATCGGCGGCCAGAACTGGGCTTGCCCGAACTGGCCCGCGAACACGCCGCTGGGCACCACCGTGCTGACCGCCGACCAGCTGCGCCAGCTGGTCACGCCGGGCACGGGCCTGGCCAACACGCACAATATCGGGCCCGGCGGCGCCATCACGGCGGCCGCCTGCGGCAATACGCCGGGCGACAATACGGCCGACCTGAAATACGGCCAGGCCACCTGGCTGGGCCGCATCGAGTACAAGCTGCGGCCGGACATTTTGCTGTTCGGCTCCGTGACGACGGGCTTCCATTCGCCGGCCATCGGCGACGGCGGCGCCACCACCAAGCCGGAAAAGCTGACCAGCTATGAAATCGGCTTCAAGTCGGACTTGCTCAACCGCGAACTGACCCTGAACCTCGATGCCTTCCTGATGAAGTACAAGGACAAGCTCGAATCGCAGGTGGTCAACAGCGTGCTGGCCAACTTCAATGCGGCCGGCGCCACCGTCAAGGGCCTGGAAGCGGAATGGGTGTGGCGGCCGACGAAGGTCGACCGCCTGACGGGCAACGCCACCTGGCTGAAAGCCGTGTACGACGACTTCATGTCGTGCGACGTCGATGCGGCGCGCGCGAATGGCCAGTCCTGCGGCTCGACGGCGCCACTGGTGAACGTGGGCGGCAGCACCATGAAGCATGCGCCGAAGTTTTCCACGACCGTCCAGTACGAGCATGATTTCACGGTCGGCGGCGGCCAGCTGACGCCGCGCGCCTCGGTGCACTATGAAACCATGTCGTACGTGGGCGCGGGCGCGTTCAATGGCGACGTGCCGGGCCATGCGGGCGTCAAGCGCCAGGAAGCCTACACGACCCTGGACCTGAGCCTGCGCTTCCAGCCGGCGAACAAGGCGTACACGGTGGAAGCGTTCGTGCAGAACGCCACCGACAAGGCGGTCAAGCTGGACGTCAATGAAATCTGCACGGACGTGGGCATGCCGTGCCAGCCCACGCAGCAGATCTACGGCGCCTTCTACAACGCGCCGCGCACGTTTGGCGTGCGCGTGTCGATGAAGTTTTAAGTGAGGTAGTGTGAAAGAGCAGTTGCAGTCGCAGTCCACTCAGTAGGGGAAGGTGTTGGGCCGGGGAGCTTCCCCGGCCTTTTTTATTCCAGCGCTTATTCCAGAGTCGCCTGCACGCTGGCGATGCCGATTTGCGCGCTGCCTTCGGCCAGGCGCACGTTGACGTTCTGGCGCGCCTGCAGCTGCGCCGGCGAGCGCACGATGGCGCCTTTTTCATCGCGCAGGATGGCGTAGCCGCGTTCCAGGGTGCGCTGCGGATTCAACAGTTCCAGCTGCGCTGCCAGGCCGTCGAGGCGGTGGCGCCGCTGGCTGAGCAGCTGCGCCATGGCCGCGCCGCCGCGCCGCTGCGCTTCGGCCAGGCGCGCGCGCGGCGCCGTGACGTCGGGCCGCAAGGCGGCCCAGCGGTTGCGCAGGCGTTCCAATGCATATTGCGACTGGTTCACGGGCGCGCGCGCCGCATGCGTCATGGCCGTGGACAGGGCCAGCAGCTGCAGGCGCTGCTGCTGCAGCTGCGCCTTCGGGTTGAGCAGGCGGCGGCTGTGGCGGTCCAGGGTTTGCGCCGCGTCGTCGAGGCTGCGGCGCATGGCGCGGCGCAGGTCGGCCGCGTCGGCGCGCAGGGAAGCCATCCAGTCGGCGCGCGGCGTGGCCGCCAGTTCGGCCGCCGCCGTCGGCGTGGCCGCGCGCAGGTCGGCCGCGAAGTCGGCGATGGTGAAATCCGTCTCGTGGCCCACGCCGCTGATCACGGGCATGGAACAGTCGGCGATCGCGTGCGCCACGGCTTCATCGTTGAACGACCATAAATCCTCGATGCTGCCGCCGCCACGGCACACCAGCAGCACGTCGCACTCGGCCCTGGCTGATGCCGTGCGGATCGCGTGCGCGATTTTTTCCGGCGCCTGCTGGCCCTGCACGGGCGTGGGATACAGAATGATGGACACGTGCGGCGCGCGACGCTTGAGCGCGATCAGCACGTCGCGCAGGGCCGCCGCCTGCGGGCTGGTGACGATGCCGATGCTGCGCGCGAACATGGGGATGGCGCGCTTGCGTTCCTGGTCGAACAAGCCCTGCGCGGCCAGCTTTTCCTTCAGGCGCTGGAACGCTTCGTACAGGGCGCCCACGCCGGCGCGGCGGATGGCTTCCACGTTGATCTGGTAATCGCCGCGCGCGCCGTACAGGGTGACGAGGGCGCGCACTTCGACCTTGTCGCCTTCGCGCGGCGTGAAGCCCGCGTACTGGGCGCGGCCGCGGAACATCACGGCGCGCACCTGGGCGCCATCGTCCTTCAAGGTGAAATACCAGTGGCCGGAAGCGGCGCGCGTGAAGTTGGAAATCTCACCGGCGATCCAGGTCAAGGGAAACGAGCGCTCGAGCAGGCGCGCGACGGCCTGGTTCAGGGCGCTGACGGTCAGCACGGGCGGGGCGGCAAAGCCGCTGTCAGTCGGGGTGTCGGTCATCATAAAGCTGAGGGCGGGAAGGGAACTGTCCACATATTATCGGCGAGGTCATGCTTATGTCATATATCGTGCAAAACAACAAGATCTATTTCTAAGTAATTGATTTCATGCAGAATTCCCGTATGCCTGATTTGCGTGCACAGGGAAAAAATCCTTTAATATCAAGCACATCAGTGCAGCCCCTTCCACTTACGCACAAAGTTATCCACAGAAAGTGTGCGGAACTTTTTGCCTTGGACAAACATGGCCGAGCGGGCCCGTTTATACCGATAAAAGTGCCTTGCTACATTTTTGCGCACGGAAATAAAGTGCATAGGAATCAAGCGCTTAGTATGCCATGCATGGCCTTGCGCACAATCTTATCCACAAAAAATGTGCAGAACTCCCGCACGGCATGGGATTTATCCACCGGAATGCCCATGGCATGGCTTGCCTGAATTTTACGCAGCATAAAAATAGCCTTATAGATCAAGGGTCTAGAGTTCGATCGTGCGCCTTGCTCACAATCTTATCCACAGAATATGTGCAAAACCGCATAAATCGTTTCGTCTTTTCCGGTACTTTTCCACGGCGCGAGCAGGCGCTCGCGCTGCCTTATTTTTCAGCATCGAAAAAAACTCCTTTAAAATCAATGCTCTTGCATGGAGTCAATCGGCTTGCTCACAATCTTATCCACACTTTATGTGTGAAACTGCCTTCGCCGTGGAAAACTGTCTTTTTGCGGTGAAATCTGACGCTGAAAACCGTGCTTTCCAGCCCTTGCTACATTTTTATGCACGGCAATAAAAACGATATAAATCAATGTACTTAGCGCTTATCTTTGCGCTTGCGCACAATCTTGTCCACAGATTGTGTGCAGAACTTTGAGGGTCCATCTGCCGCCGATTGCGCGCTGTCTGCCACTTTTTTACTCATTGACTTAATTTCCTTTTAAATCAATGACTTAATTGAATTCAACGGCTTTGCGCACAATCTTGTCCACAGTAAATGTGCAGAACTCTGCAAGTATTAATTTATTGACATTGACTACTGCCGATAAGCTGCTATGCCTGTATTTTGCGCAGCATGATAATTCCCATGTAAATCAAGGGCTTGTGTGCTGGACTTCATGCTTGCTCACAATCTTATCCACACAAAGTGTGCAAAACTGTGCGCTGGAGTACCGGCCCGCCGCGCGGTGTGGATAAGGGCAGATGCAGGCGCCACTTGCCGCCGGCGCGGCAACGCGCTACATTGCGCCATTCCTGCGCGGACGTATCATCGGTCTTCGGCGCTCGGTACAATACAGGCTGTCCGGGCGGTCCATCGCCTTCCCTTTACCAGGAGTTTCTTTTGCTCGCTATATTTCAAGCCGCTGGCTGGCCCATCTGGCTGTTGTTGATCGCTTCCATCGTCGCCCTGGCCCTGATCATCGAGCGCCTGCTGTATTTGCGACGCGCCAAGATCCTGCCCCGCAAGCTGTTCGATGAAGTGGTGCAGGTATATCGCAGCGGCAAGATCACGCCGGACACGGTGGCCAAGCTGGAAGACAATTCGCCGCTGGGCGTGGTGCTGGCCGCCGCCTTGCGCAATGTCGACGCGCCGCGCGAAGTGATGAAGGAATCGATCGAGGAGGCCGGCAGCGGCGTGGCCCACACGCTGGAACGTTTCCTGACGACCCTGGGCACCATCGCCACCCTGGCCCCGCTGATGGGGTTGTTCGGCACGGTGGTGGGCATGATCGAAATCTTCGGCTCGCAAAACGCCAGCGGCTCGAATCCCGCCCAGCTGGCCCACGGTATCTCGGTGGCCCTGTACAACACAGGCTTCGGCCTGGCCATCGCCATGCCGACCCTCGTCTTCTACCGCCATTTCCGCGCCCTCGTCGACAGCTTCGTCATTGACATGGAGCAGCAAGCGGTCAAGTTCGTCGACATCGTCCACAGTGGCCGCAAATGAACTTCCGCAAAGGCAAGGGGCGTGAAGACCCCGAAATCAACCTGATCCCGTTCATCGACGTGCTGCTGGTGATCCTGATCTTCCTGATGGTCAGCACCACCTACAGCAAGTTTACGGAGCTGCAGATCACCTTGCCGACGGCCGACGCCGAGCAAGCGAAGGACAAGCCGCAGCAGATCGACGTCACCGTCGATGCCAAGGGCAATTACACGGTCAACCGCGAACCGGTCTCGTTCCGCGACGTGGCCGGCCTGGCCG
The DNA here is from genome assembly GCF_051380695.1 of Janthinobacterium goodfellowi. Lineage (NCBI taxonomy): Bacteria > Pseudomonadati > Pseudomonadota > Betaproteobacteria > Burkholderiales > Oxalobacteraceae > Janthinobacterium > Janthinobacterium goodfellowi. The sequence goes on from NZ_JBNYXN010000004.1 coordinate 536,538, forward strand.
ACGCCCTGCAGAACGCGGCCAAAGCGGCCAATGGCGGCAAGGCGCCCGCGCAGACCCCCGTGGTCGTGGTTAACGCCGACCAGTTCGCCATGCACCAGATGGTCATCCACGTGATGGAAGCGGCGCGCCTGGCCGGCTATGAAAAGCTGACGTTTGCGGCGCAAGCGGGCGGCAGCAAGTAGGTCGGCTTAGCCGGAACGGCGTCAGCCGACACAAGCCGCAGCCGAGCATGTCGGATGACGCTGCGCCTGGCGGCGCGGCTAATCCGACCTACACCATTTTTACGTCTTCCTTCATGCCCACATCCTCCCCCGCCAAGCTTGAAACCACATTGACCCGCGCCTGGCTGACGCGCGGTCCGCTGGCGTGCGCGCTGTGGCCCGTCTCGCTGCTGTTCGGCGCCCTGAGCGCCGTGCGGCGCGTTTTGTACCGCGCCAACATCCTGCAATCGGCGCGCCTGCCCGTGCCCGTCGTCGTCGTCGGCAATATCTTTATCGGCGGCACGGGCAAGACGCCGCTGACGATCTGGCTGGTGCAAGCCTTGCGCGACGCGGGCATGCGCCCGGGCGTCATTTCGCGCGGCCATGGCAGCGCCGACCGGCTGCCGCGCGCCGTGACGGGCGAGTCCACGCCGCAGCAGGTGGGCGACGAGCCGCTGCTGATCTTCCAGCGCGGCGGCTGCCCCGTGATGGTGGGGCGCGACCGCGCGCAAGCGGGCAGGGCGCTGCTGGCCGCGCATCCGGACGTCGACGTGCTGGTCACGGACGACGGCTTGCAGCATTACGCCTTGCGGCGCGACGTGGAAATCGTCCTGTTCGACGGCCGCGGCGCGGGCAATGGCTGGCTGCTGCCGGCCGGACCCTTGCGCGAATCGCCGCGCCGCCGGCGCGACGTGACGGTGATCAATGCGCCCGAGCTGGCGCCGGCGCTGGTGGACAAGGTCGCGCCCAATGGCGGGCTGGTGGTGCAGATGCGGCTCGAGGGCAGCGTGGCCGAACGCTTGACGGACCGCAGCGAACGCATGGCGCTTGAAACCCTGGCGGCAGGCGGCCAGCGCATCGTGGCGGCGGCCGGCATCGGCAACCCCCGGCGTTTCTTTGCCATGCTGCGCGGGGCCGGATTGGACTTCGCGGAACTGCCCTTGCCCGATCATCACGACTTTCTCGACCAGCCATTTGCTGCCCTCGACACGGATGTGATCTTGATCACCGAGAAGGATGCAGTAAAATGTGCGCAAATTGAATATCTCAAAGATGACCCGAGACTGTGGGTCGTCCCCGTCAGTGCGCGCATCGATAGCGCGCTGGCCCAACAAATTGTGGAGAAATGTCGTGGACGCTCGACTGCTTGATATCCTGGTCTGCCCTGTTTGCAAGGGTCCGCTTGAACACGATAAGAAGGCGCAGGAACTGATTTGCCGCGCCGACCGCCTCGCCTATCCCATCCGCGATGGCATCCCCATCATGTGGGCGGACGAAGCGCGCACCCTGCAAGACGCAGTGGAATAACGATGGCGTTCATCGTCATCATCCCGGCCCGCCTGGCCTCGACGCGCCTGCCGAACAAGCCGCTGGCCGACCTGGGCGGCAAGCCCATGGTGGTGCGCGTGGCCGAGCAGGCGCTGCTCTCGGGCGCCGCGCGCGTCATCGTCGCCACCGACCATGCATCGATCCGCGACGCTTGCGCCGCGCATGGCGTGGAAGTGTGCATGACGCGCAGCGACCATCCGTCGGGCACGGACCGCATCGCCGAAGTGGCGCGCACGCTGTCTTTGCCGCCGGACGCCGTCGTCGTCAACCTGCAGGGCGACGAACCGCTGATCGATCCGGCCCTGCTGGCCGCTTGCGCGGCGCAGATCAGCGCCGCCGTCCCCATGGCCACCTGCGCCCATCCGCTGCATGACGTACTTGAGGCCTTCAATCCGAATGTCGTCAAGGTGGTGCTGGACAAGGCAAACCGCGCCTTGTATTTTTCGCGCGCCACCATCCCCTGGCACCGCGACGGCTTCGCGCAGTCGAAAGACAGCTTGCCGGCCGGCTATGTGCCGCTGCGTCATATCGGCCTGTATGCCTACAGCAATGCATTTTTGCAAACGTATCCCACGCTCTCCGCGTCGCCTCTGGAAGCGATCGAGGCGCTGGAGCAGTTGCGCGTGCTGTGGCACGGCTATGCCATCGCCGTGCACGTCACGGATTCGGCCCCGGCCGCCGGCGTGGACACGCCGGAAGATCTGGAACGCGTGCAGGCGCACTACCGCCACGCCACCTGAGAAAACGTCCATGGCTGCCTTGCCCTGAACGTGTTTCAGGCGCCGTGCGTGCGCGCGAAAAACTTTATGCGGGGCCTGCCACAAAAAACCACATTTTGAAACGCCTGCTTCGCTAATTGCTGGCTTTGATCAATCAGGGCATAGCAATTCGACAGCAAACTGGCGTTCCGGGGATTTTTTGTGGTAAGTTTCGTAGGGAAAGATAGCCATAGCAACATCATCTAAAAATAATTACACATACCACCATCCAAAATCTGTTTTTTAGGAACTTTTCAATGCGTCTGATACTTTTAGGAGCACCCGGTGCCGGCAAGGGCACCCAAGCTAACTTCATCAAAGAAAAATACAACATTCCACAAATCTCCACGGGCGACATGCTGCGCGCGGCGATCAAGGAAGGCACCGAACTGGGCCTGGCAGCGAAAAAAGTCATGGATGCGGGCGGCCTCGTGTCGGACGACATCATGATCGGCCTGGTCAAGAACCGCCTGCAGGAAGCCGATTGCGCCAATGGCTACCTGTTCGACGGTTTCCCGCGCACCATCGCGCAGGCGGACGCCATGAAGGATGCCGGCATCAATGTCGACTACGTGCTGGAAATCGACGTGCCGGACGAATCGATCATCGAGCGCATGGACGGCCGCCGCAGCCACCCGGGTTCCGGCCGCGTCTACCACGTCAAATTCAATCCGCCCAAGGTCGACGGCGTCGACGACATCACGGGCGAGCCGCTGATCCAGCGCGACGACGACAAGGCTGAAACGGTCAAGAAGCGCCTGGACGTGTACCACAACCAGACCAAGGTCTTGCTCGGTTACTACAACGACTGGGCCAAGTCCGGCCTGCCGGGCGCGCCGAAATACCGCCGCATCGCCGGCGTCGGTCCGGTCGAGCAAATCCGCGACAGCGCCTTTGCCGCCCTGGCGGAATAAGCAGTTTTTGAAAAGCGGACATCAGTGTCCGCTTTTTTTGTGCCCGCTTTTCAGGCAGACTGCAAGCATGGCTGTATGTCTTACGTTTTCGTAGTTGAAGTTTTTTGCAGGTCGTGTTTTCCTGGCTGCGCGCGCCTACCCGGTGCGGTCTGCAGCTGTCGGCAATGACGTCGGATAAAAACAGAAGGGGACGATATGGCAGCCAGTTTGTGGTTTGCGGTAGCCTGCGGCGTGGTCGCAGTCATCTATGGTTTGGTGTCGCGCAGCTGGATCCTGCGCCAGGATCCCGGCAATGCGCGCATGCAGGAAATCGCCCTGGCTATCCAGCAGGGCGCGGCCGCCTATCTGGCGCGCCAGTACCGCACCATCGCCATCGTCGGCGTGGCGCTGCTGATCGCCATCTATGTACTGCTCGGCCTGCACACGGCGCTGGGCTTTCTGATCGGCGCCGTGCTGTCGGGCGCCTGCGGCTTCATCGGCATGAATGTCTCGGTGCGGGCCAATGTGCGCACGGCGCAGGCGGCCACCCTGGGCATCAATCAGGCGCTGAACGTGGCCTTCAAGGGCGGCGCGATCACCGGCATGCTGGTCGTCGGTCTGGGCTTGCTGGGCGTGACCCTGTTCTACTGGCTGCTGATAAAGACGGGCGCGCCCGGCCTGACCCAGCATGACCTGATCAAACCCCTGATCGGCCTGGCCTTCGGCGCCTCGCTCATTTCCATCTTCGCGCGGCTGGGCGGCGGCATCTTCACCAAGGGCGCCGACGTGGGCGCGGACCTGGTGGGCAAGGTCGAGGCGGGCATCCCCGAGGACGATCCGCGCAACCCGGCCGTCATCGCCGACAACGTGGGCGACAACGTGGGCGACTGCGCCGGCATGGCGGCCGACCTGTTCGAAACCTATGTCGTGACCCTGATCGCCACCATGCTGCTGGGCGCGCTGCTGATGGCCGAAGCGAGCAGCACGGCCATCATCTACCCGCTGCTGCTGGGCGCCGTCTCCATCCTCGCTTCCATCGTCGGCTGCTCGATGGTCAAGACGGCGCCCGGCAAGAAGATCATGTCGGCCCTGTACACGGGCCTGTGGTGGGCCGCCGGGCTGTCGCTGGTGGGCTTTGCCGTGGTGACGTGGCTGCTGTGGCCCGACGACGCCATGCGCTACAAGATGCTGGGCGCGACCGTCGTCGGCATCGTGCTCACGGGCCTGATGGTCTACATCACCGAGTACTACACGGGCACGGATTTCAAGCCCGTGCGCCACATCGCCGAAGCATCGACGACGGGCCACGGCACGAATATCATCGCCGGCCTGGGCGTGTCGATGAAGTCCACCGCGTATCCGGTGCTGGCCGTCTGCGTCGCCATCCTCGTCTCGTATCAATTGGCCGGCCTGTACGGCATCGCCATTGCGGCGACGTCCATGCTGTCGATGGCGGGCATCATCGTCGCGCTCGACGCGTACGGCCCCATCACCGATAACGCGGGCGGCATCGCGGAAATGTCGGGCTTGCCCGACTCCGTGCGCGCCATCACCGACCCGCTCGACGCCGTGGGCAACACGACCAAGGCCGTCACCAAGGGCTACGCCATCGGCTCGGCCGGCCTGGCCGCGCTGGTGCTGTTCGCCGACTACACGCATGCGCTCGAATCCGTGGGCCAGCACATCACCTTCGACTTGTCGAACCCGATGGTCATCGTCGGCCTCTTTATCGGCGGGCTGATTCCGTATCTGTTCGGCGCCATGGCGATGGAAGCCGTGGGCCGCGCGGCCGGTGCCGTGGTGGTCGAGGTGCGCCGGCAGTTCCGCGACATCAAGGGCATCATGGAGGGCACGGCGCGGCCCGAATACGACAAGGCCGTCGACATGCTGACGGCGTCGGCCATCCGCGAAATGATCGTGCCATCGCTGCTGCCCGTGGTGGTGCCCATCGTCGTGGGCATGCTGCTGGGGCCGGCGGCGCTGGGCGGCCTCTTGATGGGAACGATTGTGACGGGTCTGTTCGTGGCCATTTCCATGACCACGGGCGGCGGCGCCTGGGACAACGCCAAGAAATACATCGAGGATGGCCATTTCGGCGGCAAGGGTTCCGACGCGCACAAGGCAGCCGTCACGGGCGACACCGTGGGTGACCCGTACAAGGATACGGCGGGACCGGCCGTGAACCCCTTGATCAAGATTATCAATATCGTGGCCCTGCTGCTGGTGCCGCTGCTGCCGGCCACGGGCTGGCTGGCCGTGGCCGCGCCGGCGCCCGTCCACGCGCCCGCGCCGCCCATCCTGGCGCCGGCGACACCGGTGCAAAGCTTGCCCGCGCAATAACAAGGCGCCTTTCCCGCAGCCCCGTGGCCCGCGCCGCGGGGCTGTTTGCGTTTTGCGCTGCTGAAACTTTCCTGCCGTCCATATCCTCGGCGTATCAAAGGTGAGCAATTGTTACGGCGCCTTTGCATGTGCCGGCGCTCTGCCAATAATGGAGTGAAGGAGTGAGCTTTACAGTCTGGCAGGGAAAGGCAGGAGGATGTCATGGACAGCAATAACACAGGCCGCTGGGCGCCGCTGGCGCTGGCGGCGGCGATGGGACTGGCAGTGGCGGGCGGCGCCTGGGCCGCGCCCGGCGGACATGGCGGGCACCATGGCGGCTTCCACGGTGGCCACGGCCACTTCCATGGCCGTTCGCACGTGGGCGTCTGGGTAGGTTCGCCATGGTGGTATGGCTACGGGCCTGGCTGGTATGGCGACCCGTGGTATGGCTATCCTTATCCGTATGGGCGCACCTTGATCGTACAGCCGCCACCCGTGTACATCGAGCAGGGCGGCGAGCCGACGGCGCAGATGTGGTATTACTGCGCGCGGCCGCAAGGCTATTATCCCTACGTGAAAAATTGCAGTACGGCATGGCGTGCCGTGCTACCGACCAGCGTGCGCTGACGGGGAGGGGAGCATGAACACGGGAGCGTTGATGGGGCGTGCCGGCCTGCTGGCACCGCTGCTGCTGGCCGCCTGCACGGTGATGCCGGAAGGGCCGTCGGCCATGGTCTTGCCGGGAACGGGCAAGAGTTTCGAACAATTCCGCCGCGATGACGGCAGTTGCCGCGGCTATGCCCAGGCGCAGCTGGGCGGCAATTCGGCGCAGCAGGCCAGCGTCGATAGCGGCGTGCGCAGCGCGGCGCTGGGCACGGTGCTCGGTGCGGCGGCCGGCGCCGCCATCGATGGCGGCCATGGCGCGGGCGTGGGCGCCGGCACTGGTTTGCTGTTCGGCGCGCTGGCGGGCACGGGCGCGGCCGACAGTTCCGCATACGGCATGCAGCGCCGCTACGATTATGCCTACCAGCAATGCATGTATGCGAGCGGGCACAAGGTGCCCGTCGCCGGGCAGATGCTCAGCAGCGTCCCGGCCAATGCCGCCACGCCGCCGCCCGATACGCCGCCGCCCCGTTATTAGAACCGTGAGGTCAGGCCGACGAACATGCGCCGTCCCGGCACGTAATAGTCGACCAGACCATCGGCCATCGGTCCCTTCTTGAACAGGTTCTGCACGCCGCCGCGCACCGTCCATTGGGGCGTGACCTTGTACGACACGACCGTATCGACGATGGTGTAGGCCTTGTCGGCCAGTTTGCCCGCGTCGAGTTCCTTGCCCGTGTACTGCGCCGAGACTTCGCCGAACAGCTGGTCGTTGACTTGCCAGCCCAGCGCCGAGTACCACGACAGCTTCGGCGTCGACAGCAGGTTGGCGCCCGTGGTCAGATTTTTCGCTTCCGCCATGTAGGTCACGTTGTTACGCCAGTTCAGGTTTTTCGTCAGCGGGATATTCGCCGTCGCTTCCAGTCCGCTGGTGCGCGCCTTCTGGATATTCGTCATCTTGGTCCACCACTGCTTCTGGTAAAAACCCAGCGGCGCGTAGTCGATCTTGTTCTTGAAATCCGTGTGGAAGTACGTCAGGCCCACGTCCCAGCCATTCTGTTCCCACGCCACGCCGATCTCGCCGGCCGTGCTCGTTTCAGGCTTCAAGTCCGCATTGCCGGCCATGTAGCAGCCGCCCGTGATGTAACCGAGCGGTTTCAGGCTGCCGCAACCGCGTCCGCCCGACTGCGTGGCCGCCGCCGGCGAGTTTTCCTTCAGGCTCGGTGCGCGGAAGCCTTGCGAGATGCCGCCCTTGATGGTCCAGGCGGGGGCCGGGTGGTACACGAGGTACAGGCGCGGGCTGTAGTGGTTGCCGAACTTGCTGTGGTGATCGAGACGCAGGCCGGCCGTGGCCGTCAGGTTGTCGCGCAGGAACAGCTGATCTTCCGCAAACAGGGCCGAGGTGGTGCCGGAGAGGGTGGCGCCGCTGACGGGGTTGCCCAGGTAATCGGTGGGCACGGTGCCGATGGTGTCCGTGTTCGTCAGTTCCTGGTGCTTCCACTGGCCGCCCATCACCAGCATCTGCTCGATGCCGCCCCAGCCGACGCGTTTTTCCAGGCTGGCGTCCAGCGTGCTGTCCTTGGATTTCGCCACCGTGCCGACCACCTCGTTGTCGAAGTCGTTGTGGTACAGGTTGACCACGGCCTTGCCGAAGTCCCAGCGGCCTTCATAGCCGATGCTGGCGCTCTTGCGTATCAGCTTGCTCGCGCCCCAGGCGCCGAACAGCGGGTAGCCGTCCGCGTCGAGCGTGGTCGAATCCGTCGATTGCTGCTTGCCGTAGCTGGCGTCCAGCGACAGGTTCTGCTTCTTGTCCAGCGCCCAGTTCAGCTGGCCCGAGACGGTCTGGTTGCGTTCGCCGCCGATGCCGCCCGATTTGCCGATCGCTTTTTCATCGGGATTCTGGCGCGTCTGACCCACGCCCAGGCGCATGCCCACCGTGTCCGACAGGGGACCGGCCAGGTTCAGGCCCAGCTGGTGCGCCGTGCCGCGGCCGCTGTCCTGCGGCTGCGTGTAGTTGGCCGTGGCCGAGCCGTCCCACTTGCCCGGCACCTTGCGCGTGATGATGTTGATCACGCCGCCCATGGCGTCCGAGCCGTACAGCGAGGACATGGGGCCGCGCACCACTTCGATGCGCTCGATCATGTCGGGCGAAATCCAGTTCAAGTCCTGGCGGCCCAGGTCGGGACGGTAGGCCGTGTCGGCCGAGCTGCCCACGCGCTTGCCGTCGACGAGGATCAAGGTGTATTTGTCGGGCAAGCCGCGCAGCTTGATCTTCGACTCTTCGCCCACGGGGCTGGTGCCGCCCGTCACGCCGGGGATGCGGCGCAGCAGGGTATTCAAGTCATACACGGGCTGGCGCTCGATTTCCTCGCGCGTGATGACACTGATGCTGGCCGGCGCATCCTTGATGTCGATGGCCGTGCCCGAGGCGGTGACGACCACCGTGTTCATGGTCGGATCGGCGGCCGCATTGCCTTCGGCCCAGGCGCTGCCGACGGCCAAGGACAGCAGGCAGGGCAGGAGCAGGGTGGCGCAATGGATGGGGCGGGCGGGCGTAACAGGATGAATGAAGGCGGGACTACGCTGGGTCATGGTGAACTTTCCGGATGTTGTTATTTCCTGGCTGCCTTCCGGGTGGCTCGGGTATGAATGAAAAGATAATAAATTGCGCTCGAATTTCGCTAATGAGAATAAGAATCGTTCTTATTGTAATGCCATCCTGGCAAGAAGGAAAGTGCTGAAAGGAAATAAAACACCGTTGCAGCATGCGCGTGGCAGCCGCAGACGTGAGAGTGTTGCCCTCGCTGGCATTTGGCGCGGCGTGTGCCAATAATAAAAGCGGTAGGATCGATGCTTGGGGAGGGGGTATGAAGAAGATGACAAAAACCATGCTGGCGCTGGCCTGCGCCATGCTGGTATCGGCTGGCGGCCATGCCTGGGCGCAGGAGCCGGCGGCGTCCGATGAACTGCCCGTGTGCCGGCTCGACCCGCGCGACAGCGGCAAGCTGGCGGTGGAACCGTGCCGCCCAGCGCCGCCCGTGCAGCCGCGCCGTTCCGTGGCGCAGGTGATCGGCCGCATGCCGGCGCCACCTGCACCAACGGTCGTGCCCATGGCGCCCCTGCCGCCCAACCCGGCCGTGCCGATGCCGCGCGCGCCGCAGCCCATCGGCGCATGCGACAGCGGCGGCTGCCGCGACGCGGCCGGCGCGCGCTACAACGGCGCGGGCAACGCCACGCTCGATGCCAATGGGCGCATCTGCCACCGCAACGGCGCTTTCATGCAGTGTTTTTAACCTTGCCAGTCGCTGGCGCTGCAAGTTTTCGCTCGGTGCGCGCAAAAATGGCTACAATTGTCGCCGACATTACGTTTACGTAAACGTAATAGCGTAATAATGGCATCGTGCATCAACCATCAGGCGCCGGGAACACGGCCCTTATCACTCAGGAGATTTCATGCAGATTCAGGACAATGTATTCATCATCACGGGCGGCGCATCGGGTTTGGGCGCAGCCACGGCGCGCATGCTGACGGCCGCTGGCGGCAAGGTCGTGCTGGCCGACGTGCAGACGGAGGCGGGCCAGGCGCTGGCCGCTGAACTGAACGGCGTGTTCGTGCAGTGTGACGTGACGTCGGAAGAAGACGGCCTGGCCGTGGTGGCGGCGGCCACCAAGCTCGGTACCTTGCGCGGCCTGGTCAACTGCGCCGGCGTGGCGCCTGCCGTGAAAACCGTGGGCAAGGATGGCCCGCATCCGCTGGCCCTGTTCCAGAAGGTCGTCAACATCAACCTGGTGGGTACCTTCAATATGTGCCGCCTGGCGGCCGACGCCATGGCGAAACAGGATGCGACGGCGGAAGGCGAGCGCGGCATCATCATCAACACGGCTTCCGTGGCGGCCTACGATGGCCAGATCGGCCAGGCGGCCTACGCTTCATCGAAGGCGGCCGTGGTGGGCCTGACCCTGCCGATGGCGCGCGACCTGTCGCGCAACGGCATCCGCGTGATGACGGTGGCGCCCGGCATTTTCGAAACGCCCATGCTGCTGGGCATGCCGGCCGAAGTGCAGGATGCGCTGGGCAAGATGGTGCCGTTCCCTTCGCGCCTGGGCAAGCCCGGCGAATACGCGCAACTGGTGAAGGCCATTGTGGAAAACGTCATGCTCAATGGTGAAACGATCAGATTGGATGGCGCGATCCGCATGCAACCAAAATAAGAGCACCTGGGCAATGCCCAGGGCGTTGTTGCATGGCCTCGCCGTGCTATTTGCACTGTCTTCGGCCACGCGCCTAGCCCTGTACATTCCCAGGCACTCTTATGGCGGCTGCGCCGTGTTGGGCATTTGATGTAGGATACCCCCGTATGGGGCGTACAGCCTTGCCTGGCTGTGCGCCCTTTTTTTATCGGAGAATCCATGATCGCATTGAAGCCGCTGGCGCTGAGCCTGACCTTGCTGGGAGCCTTGGCTGCCAGCCCCGTATTTGCCGAAGTGCCGCAAAAGGCGCCGGAAATCGCCACCGCGTATGCGGAAAAAAACGGCTGGGCGGCGCAGAAATTCATGGTCGCCGCCGCCAATCCGCTGGCCGCCGATGCCGGCTATCAGATGCTGAAAAAGGGCGGCAGCGCCATCGACGCGGCCATCGCCACGCAGCTGGTACTGACCCTGGTCGAACCGCAATCGTCGGGCATCGGCGGCGGCGCCTTCCTGCTGTATTCCACGGCCAAGGGCGTGCAGGCCTTCGACGGGCGCGAAACGGCGCCCGCCGCGGCGGACGAACACCTGTTCCAGAATGCGGACGGCAGCCCCGTGTCGCGCGCCACGGGCGTGGTGGGCGGGCGCTCGGTGGGCGCGCCGGGCGTGCTGCGCATGCTGGAACTGGCGCACAAGGAGCATGGCAAGCTGCCGTGGGCGACCCTGTTCGGTCCCGCCATCCGCCTGGCGCACGGCGGCTTTCCCGTCAGCCAGCGCCTCAACGGCCTGTTGACCTGGGACCAGGCGCTGAAGCGCGACCCTGTCGCCGCCGCGTATTTCTATGACGGCGAGGGCAAGGCCTGGCCCGTCGGCCACGTGCTGAAAAACCCGCAACTGGCGCGCACCTTGCGCGAGATCGCCCGCGGCGGCGCCGACGCCTTTTACAACGGCCGCATCGCGCGCGACATCGCCGCCAAGGTGGCGTCGCACCCGACCAATCCGGGCAAGCTGACGGCGCAGGATATCGCCGGCTACCAGGCCAAGGTGCGCGAACCCGTCTGCAGCGACTACAAGGCCTGGACCGTATGCGGCATGCCGCCGCCATCGTCGGGCGGCATCGCCATCGCGCAGATGCTGGGCATGCTGGAAGTGAAGGATATCCGCCCGTATCCGCCCGTCGACGGCGTGCTCGATGCGCAGGCGATCCACCTGTTCTCGGAAGCGGGGCGCCTGGCCTACGCGGACCGCAACCGCTACGTGGCCGACACGGACTTCGTGCCGCTGCCGGGCAAGGGCATCGCCTCGATGCTCGACAAAACCTACCTGGCGCAGCGCGCCTCCCTGATCGGCGAGAAATCCATGGGTAAAGCCTTGCCCGGCACGCCGCCCGGCATGCAGGTGGCGTGGGGCATGGACAACGCCTTGCAGCGCCCGTCGACCTCGCACCTGGTGGCCGTGGACGCCTTCGGCGGCGGCCTGTCGATGACCACGAGCGTGGAAGACGCGTTCGGTTCGCGCCAGATGGTCGACGGCTTCCTGCTGAATAACCAGCTGACGGATTTCTCGTTCGATTCGCGCGATGCCGATGGTCCCATCGCCAACCGGGTCGAAGCGGGCAAGCGTCCGCGCAGCGCCATGTCGCCCACCCTCGTGTTTGAAAAGGGCACGCACAAGCTGGTGCTGGCGACGGGTTCCCCGGGCGGTTCGTCCATCATCAATTATGTGGCCAAGGTCCTGGTCGGCACCATGGACTGGGGCTTGAACGTGCAGCAGGCGATCAGCCTGCCGAACTTCGGCAGCCGCAACGGCCCGACGGAACTGGAAAAGGGCCGCGCGCCGGCCGCGCAAGTCGAGGCGCTGCAGGCGATGGGCCACGAGGTGCGCGTCATCGAACAGAATTCCGGCTTGCAGGGCATCATGCGCCTGAATGCGCATGGCAAGGATTTCTGGTTTGGCGGTGCCGATCCACGGCGCGAAGGCATGGTCCGAGGCGACTAAACTTTTCCACAAAGTATCAAGACCCTGCTAATCTGCCGGCATGGGAATGCAAAATAAAACAGGCTTGATACTCACGGGAGGAGGCGCCCGTGCCGCCTACCAGGTGGGCGTGCTGCAGGCGATTTCGGCGATTCTGTGGGAAGCGGGCTGGGCGCCGGCGCGCAACCCGTTCGACATCATCTGCGGCACCTCGGCCGGCGCCATCAATGCCACGGCGCTGGCCTGCCGCGCCGACAACTTCGGCGAGGGCGTGCAAAAGCTGCTCGACGTGTGGCAGCACATCGAGGTCGAGCAGGTATACCGCGCCGATTCGCTGGGCGTGATCCGCTCGGGCGCGCGCTGGCTGTCCCTGCTGTCGTTCGGCTGGCTGCTGCGCCAGTGGCATGCGTCGCCGCCCAGTTCCCTGCTCGACAATACCCCGCTGGTCAGCCTGCTGCACCGCATGCTCGACCTGCCGCGCCTCGATGCTGCCCTGGCCGACGGGCTGCTGCATGCGCTGGCCGTGACGGCGTCGTCGTATTCGGGCAGCCGCCACATGACGTTTTACCAGACGGCCGAGGATATCGCGCCGTGGGTGCGCACGCAGCGCCTGGCCTTGCCCGACCAGATCGGCGTGGAACACTTGCTCGCCTCGGCCGCCATCCCTTTTATCTTCCCCGCCGTGCCCCTGTACGTGGGCGGCCAGCGCGAATACTGCGGCGACGGTTCCATGCGCCAGCTGGCGCCGATCTCGCCGGCCATTCACCTGGGCGCGAACAAGGTGCTGGTGGTGGGCGCGGGACGCATGACGGAACCGGCACCGGCCGCGTCGGAAGCGGCGCGCTACCCGAGCCTGGCGCAGATCGCCGGCCACGCGCTGTCGTCGATCTTCCTCGATGGCCTGGCCGTCGACATCGAGCGCCTGAACCGCATCAACCTGACCCTGTCGATGCTGCCGCCCGAGCTGCTGGGCAAGACGGCCTTGCGGCCGGTGGAATTGCTGGTTATCGCGCCGTCCGAGCGGCTCGATGCCATCGCCAGCCGGCATATCGGCAGTTTGCCGCGTCCCATCCGCACCATGTTGTCGGGCATCGGCGCGGCCGAAGCGCGCGGCGCGGCGCTGGCATCGTATTTATTGTTCGAATCGACGTATACTAATGAGCTGATCCGTCTTGGACAGCGCGATACGCAGGCCCGCAAGGACGATGTACTGGCGTTTTTTGGTTCTTGAGACGGCCCCCGGAACAGTTGCGGGAGTTTTCGCGTTTTTTTTGACAGGACGATTGTGCAGGTATTTCGACGTGTTTTCGATGTTGCCTTACTGTTAATTCTGCTGATCGGCGGTCCGTCCGCGGCGGCGCCTGCGCCCACCTTGCGCTTCGACCAGCTCAGCGTCGACCAGGGCCTGGCGCAGGAATCGGTGCTGGCCATCGCCCAGGACCGGCAGGGCTATATGTGGTTCGGCAGCCAGTCCGGCCTGAGCCGCTACGACGGCTACCGCATGGTCGTCTACAAGAATATCGAGGGCGACAAGACCAGCCTGGCCGACAACTGGGTCGGCGAGCTGCATGTCGATAGCCAGGGCCAGCTGTGGGTGGGCACGGACAATGGCCTGGACCGCTTCGACGCCGCCAGCCAGACCTTCATCCATTATGTCCCGGCGGAAAAGAGCAAGCGCGGCAACGGCAACCGGCATATCCACGCCATCCTCGACGATGGCGCGCGCGGCTTCTGGATCGCCACCTCGGACGGCTTGCAGCATTTCGATCCCGCCACCGGCGCCTTCCGCACCTGGCACCATGAAGAGGGCAACCCGCACAGCCTGGGCGACAATGAAATCAAGGCGCTGGCGCTGGACGCGCAACGGCGCCTGTGGATCGGCACGGTAACGGGCCTGGACATGCTGGCGCCGGGCAGCGAGCGCTTCGAGCATTTCGCCGTCGACGCGACGCCCGGCTCGAAGTACAACGTGATCCAGTCGCTGCTGATCGACCGCCAGCAGAACCTGTGGATCGGCACCATGGCCGGTGCCGAGCGCTGGCGCCTGGGCGGCGCCGGCCAGCCGCCGCAGGCGCGCGTACGCCTGAGCGAAAAACAGGGCTTTTCCGCCATCCGCGTGGCCAGCCTGTACCAGGATGTCGACGCCACCGTCTGGCTGGGCAGCAATGCCGATGGCCTGTTCCGCTGGCTGCCCGACAGCGACACCTTCCTGCAGTACCGGCACCAGACGGGCGACAAGTTCAGCGTCGCCGACAACCAGCTGTCATCCTTGTACCGCGACCGCGCCGGCACCTTCTGGGTCGGTTCCTGGTACAACGGTGTGAGCCGGGTCGACCTGGGCAGCGGCGGCTTTGCGCGCATGGCGCGCGCGCCCGGCGACGTGGGCGCGCTGGCGGACAAGAAAGTGCGCGCCGTGGCCGACGCGGGCAATGGCAAGCTGTGGCTGGCCACCAAGGGCGGCCTGAAACTGTACGATACGCGCGACGGCAGCTCGCGCCTGTTCGACCTGCGCAGCTCGCCCGGCATGTCGCGCGACGAGCAGATCACCACCCTGTACAAGGGGCCGGACGGCACCTTGTGGGTGGGCGGCTCGACGGGCTTGCACCGCTTCGATCCGGCCCTGGAACGCTTCTTCACCATGCGCTTTGCCGCCGGCGACCCGAACAGCGACACCATCCGCAATGTCGTGAGCGACCGCAGCGGCATGCTGTGGGTCTCGACGCGGGGCGGCGTGCACCGTTTCGATCCCGCCAGCCGCCGCTTTACCACCTATCGCCACGATCCGGCCGACCCGAACAGCCTGTCCGACAACATGGTGCGGCCCGTGCTGGAAGACGGCAAGGGGCGGCTGTGGATAGGCTCCTTCCACGGCCTGGACTTGCTGGACCGCGCCAGCGGCCGCTTCCGCCATTTCCGCCACGATCCGCAAGACCCGCATAGCCTGAGCCACGACGAAGTGCATTTCCTGCACGAAGACAAGCGCGGCGTGCTGTGGGTGGGCACGGCCAACGGCTTGAACCGCATGGACGTCGATGCCAAGGGCGAGATCCGCTTCCGTCGCTTCCTGCGCAAGGATGGCATGGCCGACGATGCTGTCGCCAGCATTCTCGGCGACGACAACGAGCAGCTGTGGCTGAGCACCAACAGCGGCATCACGCGGCTCGACATGCGCAGCGGCCTGTTCCGCAACTATGACAGCGCCGATGGCACGGTGGAAGGCTCGTACTTCGATGGCGCGGCCCTGCGCGCGGCCGATGGCACCATGTATTTCGGCGGCTTCAACGGCATGACGGCGTTCGTGCCGCAGGATATCCACGACAACCGCGTGCCGCCGCTGGTGGCCATCACGGAACTGCAGATCTTCAACAAGCCGGTGGCCATCGGCCGCGGCGAGTTCGCGCATGTGCTCGGCACGGCGATCGACCATACGCGCAAGCTGGTCCTGACCAGCCGCGAAAGCGTCTTTTCGCTGGAATTCGCGGCCCTGCATTTCGCCGCGCCCCAGCGCAATATGTTCGCCTACCGTCTCGAAGGCTTCGACCAGGACTGGGTCATGACGGATGCGGGGCGGCGCTTTGCCACCTACACCAACCTCGATGCCGGCAACTACGTGTTTCGCGTCAAGGCGGCCAACAAGGACGGCGTGTGGAACGAGAGCGGCACCACCCTGGCCATCACGATCCTGCCGCCATTCTGGAAGACCTGGTGGTTCCGCACCCTGATGGCGGCGCTGCTGCTGGGCGCCGTGTATGTCGCGTACCGGCAGCGCGTGCGCGCGCTGCGGCGCCAGCAGAACGAGCTGGAAAAACTCGTCGGCGAACGCACGGCCGAATTGCAGAGCAAGGAAATCGAAGTGCTGGCCCAGTCGGAAAAACTGGCGCAAGTAAACAGCAGCCTGACGAAAAACGAGGAAAGCCTGCGCCAGGCCAAGCGCAAGGCCGAGGATGCGACGCGCCAGAAGTCGGAATTCCTGGCCAACATGAGCCACGAGATGCGCACGCCGCTGGCCGGCGTGATCGGCATGCTGGGCTTTGCCCTGCGCGACGAACAGCTGCACGACGCCACGCGCGAGCAGATCCTGCGCGGCCAGGCCAATGCCCAGTCGCTGCTGGTGATCATCAATGACTTGCTCGATTTTTCCAAGATCGAGGCGGGCAAGCTGAGTATCGAAAACATCGACTTCGCGCTCGGCGCGGCCATCGAGACGGTCGTCAGCCTGTTCGAGGAGCAGGCTGCCGCGCGCAGCATCGGCTTCTCCATCGATTTCGCGCCCGACCTGCCGCCCTTCGTGGTGGGCGACCCGACCCGCTTGCGCCAGGTGCTGGTCAACCTGGTCGGCAATGCCTTCAAGTTCACCCAGCGCGGTGGCGTCAGCGTGTGCGTCGAGCGGGCCGGCGTGGCCAGCGGCAGCGGCGGACGCCGTGTCAACCTGATCCGCTTTAGCGTCAGCGACAGCGGCATCGGCATCGATGCCGATGCGATGGCGCGCCTGTTCCAGAAGTTCGAGCAGGCCGACGCCAGCACCACGCGGCGCTACGGCGGCACGGGGCTGGGCCTGGCGATCTGCCGCCAGCTGGTCGAACTGATGGAGGGCGAGATCGAGGTGGCCAGCACGCCGGGGCAGGGCAGTACCTTTGCCTTCACCTTGCCGCTGGCCGACGGCGTGGCGCCGCCGCTGGTGCCGCAGGTGGCGCTGGCGCCGCACAGCCATCAGTTGCGCGTGCTGTGCGCGGAAGACTTCCCCACCAACCAGATCATCATCCGCGTCATGCTCGAGGAACTGGGACACCGGGTCGACGTGGTCGCCAACGGCATGCTGGCGGTGGCGGCCTGCGTGCATACGCGCTATGACCTGATCCTGATGGACGGGCGCATGCCGGAGATGGACGGCGCCACGGCGACGCGTCTGATCCGTGTGGGCGGCTGGCCGGACCAGCCCGTGCGCGACCAGGAGCTGATGATCGTGGCCCTGACGGCGAACGCCAGCGAAGAAGACCGCGGCCGCTATCTGGGCGTCGGCATGGATGATTTCCTCAGCAAACCCGTCGACGAGGCGGCGCTGCATGGCTTGCTGGCGCGTGCCATCGAGCGCCAGCTGCAGCGCGGTTTCATGTTGCCGCGCATGCCGTCGAACGCGCCGCGCGCTAGCGCGCGGGGGCAGGCCGAACTCGACGCCCTGTTCGGCATCGCGCCGGCCATCCCCGCGGCGGCGCTTGCGCAATCCGGCCGCAGCGGCGAACTGCAGCGGCGCATCCGCGTCGCCTTCGTCGCCGACCTGGAGGGGCGCCTGCGCGAACTCGACGCCGCCCTGGCCGCGCAGGACAGCGACAATGCGGGGCGCCTGCTGCACGGATTGAAGGGCAGCGCCGCCTATCTCGATGAAACGCAGCTGCACATGCTGTGCACGGAAATGGAAGAGGCGGCCGATGGCGGGCGCTGGACCCAGGTGGCCATGCATTTGCCGCAATTGCGCGCACTGTTGGCGCAAATAGCCGTTTCGGGCAAGGAAATGTAAAATAGGCAATGCCGGCCATCGGGTGCGCGGCGAAACTGGGTAGAATACGGCCAGGCCCCTGACGCCGCCGGCAATGGAGAAAGCAATGAAAGTACTGGTGGTTGACGACGATGTCGTGTCGCGCATGGTATTGATGCATCTGATCGACAGCTGCGGCGTGCACGATATCGTGGAAGCCGAAGATGGCGCGGCGGCGTGGGAGCAGCTCGAAGGCGGCTTGCGCCCCGCGCTGTGCTTCTGCGACTTGCGCATGCCGCGCCTGTCCGGCATGGAGCTGCTGCAGAAAATCCGCTCCGACAGCGCGCTCGATGCCATGCCGCTGGTGCTGGTATCGTCGGCCAATGACCACGACACGGTGCGCGACGCCGTGCAGGCCGGCGCCGCCGGCTACATCGTCAAGCCCTTCCAGCCGGAGCAGGTGCGCCAGCATATCGACGCCTGTTTCGACGTCTCCGCCTTGCCGGCCGAGACGCCGCGCGACACCTTGCAGCGGCTCGGCATCGACGGCGAACGCCTGCTGGCCTATCTGACGGGCTTCCAGGGACAGATCGTCGCCGCCAGCGAACAGGTCGATGCCTTGCTGGCGCGCGGCGAACCGGCCCAGGCGCGCCAGCAGCTCGAACGGCTGCACCTCGGTTGCCGCACCCTGGGCTTGCACGGCGCGGAAGCCGGCATGAGCGCGCTGCTGCAGTCGGCGGTGCTCGATGGCGAGCAGATGCAGGCGGCCCTGGCCGCGCTGGCGCGCAGCGCGGCGCAGCAGGCGCGTTTGCTGCGCCAGGACGGCGCCGACTGAAACACCATAACAAAACCTACTGCGCGTCGTGATTTGCGGCTTCCGATGCTCACTGTGCATCCGCACAGCTCCGCTTCTCGGTCACAACTCCCATCCGCTCGCTACGGTTTTGTTAGGTGTGTTGAAATTGCTGTTTTCTGCTTGCTGGAAAAATACTTTAGGTTTAAAGTATCTGCTTCCGGGCCTTGTGCACGCGCCCGTCACCAGCCAGGATGAGCATGAGCAGCGACCCTTCGCCTACCACCGCATCTCCCCAGGACGACTTTGCGCGCGCGCACCTGCCGCCGCGCGCACTCTGGCCGCAGCTGTGTTTCGACTTGCCCGAGCTGCAGTATCCGCCGCGCCTCAATTGCGTCGCCGCGCTGCTCGATGCGGCCGTGGCCAACGGCGGCGGCGAGCGCACCGCCATCCTTGCCGATGGCCAGCGCTGGAGCTACGCCGATCTTGCGCGGCAGGTCGACCGCATCGCCCACGTGCTGCGCGCCGACCTGGGCCTGATCCCCGGTAATCGCGTGCTGCTGCGCGGCGCGAATACCCCCATGATGGCCGCCTGCCTGCTGGCCGTGCTGAAGGCCGGCTGCATCGCCGTGCCCACCATGCCGTTGCTGCGCGCGCGCGAACTGTCCACCATCCTGGCCAGGGCGCAAGTGAACGCCGTGCTGTGCGCGCAGGGCTTGCGCGGGGAGCTCGACGGCTTGCCCGGCCTGCCGGCCATGCTGTGCTTTGGCGCCGACGGGTCCGAGCTGGAACGGCGCATGGCGGCCCACGATGCGCCATTTTCCGCGCACGATACGGCGGCCGACGACGTCTGCCTGATCAGCTTTACTTCGGGCACCACGGGCGTCCCCAAAGGCACCATGCACATGCACCGCGACCTGCTGGCCATCTGCGACTGCTTTCCCCGTTCCATGCTGCAGGCGCGCGCCGACGATATCTTCATCGGCACGCCGCCGCTGGCGTTTACCTTCGGCCTCGGCGGCTTGCTGCTGTTCCCCCTGCGCTTCGGCGCGGCCACCGTGCTGCTGGAAAAGGTCACGCCCGACGGGCTGCTGCACGCCATCGCTGCCTATCACGCCACCATCTGCTTCACGGCGCCCACCTTTTACCGCCAGATGGCGCCCCTGGCGGCCGGCCACGACTTGCGCAGCCTGCGCCTGTCCGTGTCGGCCGGCGAGGCGCTGCCGCTGGCCACGCGCGACGCCTGGCAGGCGGCGACGGGACTGGCCATGACGGATGGCATCGGCGCCACCGAAATGCTGCACATCTTCATTTCCGCCACGGGCGAGGGCATCCGCCGCGGCGCCATCGGCAAGGCCATCCCCGGCTACCAGGCGTGCATCGTCGACGATGCGGGCGTGCCGCAGCCGCCCGGCGTGACGGGCCGCCTGGCCGTGAAAGGCCCTACGGGCTGCCGCTACCTGTCCGACCCGCGCCAGCGCGAATACGTGCAGAACGGCTGGAACCTGACGGGCGACACCTTCGAGATGGACCGCGACGGTTACTTCTATTACCGCTCGCGCAGCGACGACATGATCGTCTCGGCCGGCTACAACATCGCTGGCCCGGAAGTGGAGGAGGCGCTGCTGCGCCATCCGGCCGTGGCCGAGTGCGGCGTCGTGGGGCGCGCCGATGCCGAGCGCGGCCAGATCGTCGAGGCGCACATCGTGCTCAAGGAGGGCTGCCAGGCCAGCGACCTGCTGGCGGCCGAACTGCAGCACTTCGTGCGCCAGCAGATCGCCCCGTATAAATACCCGCGCGCCATCCGCTTCCTGCCTTCCCTGCCGCGCACGGAAACGGGCAAGCTGCAGCGCTTCAAACTTCGCACGGACACCCCATGAATATTGTCTGCATCGGCGGCGGACCCGCCGGCCTGTATTTCAGCCTGCTCATGAAAAAGCAGAACCCGGATCACCGCATCACCGTCATCGAGCGCAACCGCCCGTACGATACGTTTGGCTGGGGCGTGGTGTTTTCCGACCAGACCCTGGGCAACCTGGCCAACGCGGACGAGCCGACGGCGCGCGCCATCCTGCAGGCGTTCAATCACTGGGACGATATCGAGATCCACTTCAAGGGCCAGACCGTGCGCTCCGGCGGCCATGGCTTTTGCGGCATCGGCCGCAAGCGCCTGATCAATATCCTGCAGGCGCGCTGCGAGGAACTCGGCGTGCAGCTGGTGTTCGAGACGGAAGTGCGGGACGACCAGGCCATCGCGAAGCAGTACGGCGCCGACCTGGTGATCGCCAGCGACGGCTTGAACAGCCGCATCCGCACGCGCTATGCGGCCAGCTACCAGCCCGAGATCGACCAGCGCCATTGCCGCTTCGTCTGGCTGGGCACGCGCAAGAAATTCGAGGCCTTCACGTTTGCCTTCCGCCAGACGCAACACGGCTGGTTCCAGGCGCATATCTACCAGTATGACGGCGAGACCTCGACCTTCATCGTCGAAACGCCCGAACACGTGTGGCGCGCGGCGGGACTGGACGCCATGAGCCAGGAAGAGGGCATCGCCTTTTGCGAAGCGCTGTTCGCCGAGGAACTCGACGGCCACGGTTTACTGAGCAATTCGCCGCACTTGCGCGGCTCGGCGCAGTGGATCACCTTCCCGCGCATCGTCTGCCGGCAGTGGGTGCATCGCCAGGACGGCGTGCCCGTCGTGCTGATGGGCGACGCGGCCCACACGGCGCATTATTCGATAGGCTCGGGCACCAAGCTGGCGCTGGAAGACGCGATCGAGCTGGCGCGCTGCTTCGGCCAGCATGCCGGGACGACCGAGGCGCTGGCCGTCTACCAGCAGCTGCGCGCCATCGAGGTGCTGAAAATCCAGAGCGCGGCGCGCAATTCCATGGAGTGGTTTGAAAACGTCGAGCGCTACAGCGCCATGGAGGCGCCGCAGTTCGCCTATTCGATGCTCACGCGCAGCCAGCGCATTTCGCACGAAAATCTGCGCCTGCGCGATCCCGCCTACGTGGCCGGCTATGAATCGTGGCTGGCGCGGCGCGCGGGCGAGCAGGCCGGCGTGGACATGCTGGATCAGGCCTTGCCGCCCATGCTGACGCCTTTCCGGCTGCGCGGCGTGCTGCTGAAAAACCGCATCGCCGTCTCGCCGATGGCGCAGTACAGCGCCGTCGACGGCGTGGCGGGCGACTACCATCTGATGCACTTGGGCGCGCGCGCCCTGGGCGGTGCAGGGCTCGTGTTTGCCGAGATGACGTGCGTCTCGGCCGATGCGCGCATCACGCCCGCCTGCCCCGGCATGTACAGCGAGGCGCACACGCAGGCCTGGCGGCGCATCGTCGATTTCGTGCACGCGAACAGCGATGCGAAGATCGCCCTGCAGCTGGGCCACGCGGGGGCGAAAGGCTCGACGCGCCCCATGTGGGACGGCATCGACCAGCCGCTCAGGGAGGGCAACTGGCCGCTGGTCTCGGCCTCGGAGCAGCAGTACCTGGCCGGCGTGTCGCAGGTGGCGCGCGCGGCCACGGAAAGCGACCTGGCGCGCATCGAGCAGGACTTCGTGCGCGCCACCCTCGCGGCCGCCGTCGCCGGTTTCGACTGGCTGGAACTGCATTGCGCGCACGGCTATCTGCTGTCGAGTTTTATTTCGCCGCTGACCAACCGCCGCACGGACGAGTATGGCGGCAGCCTGGAAAACCGCTGCCGCTATCCGCTGCGCGTATTCCGCGCCATGCGCGCCGCCTGGCCGCAGGATAAACCGATGAGCGTGCGCATTTCGGCCCACGACTGGGTCGAAGGCGGCATCACGCCCGACGATGCGGTGCGCATCGCGCGCCTGTTCAAGCAGGCCGGTGCCGACCTGATCGACTGTTCCTCGGGCCAGGTCAGCAAACTCGAACAGCCCGTGTACGGCCGCATGTTCCAGGCGCCGTTCGCCGACCGCGTGCGCAACGAGGCGGGCATCGCCAGCATGGCCGTCGGCTCCATCTTCGAAGCCGATCACGCCAACAGCATCATCGCCGCCGGGCGCGCCGACCTGTGCGCCGTGGGCCGCCCGCACCTGGCCAACCCGGCCTGGACCCTGACGGAAATGGCGCGCATCGGCTACAGCGGCTTTGGTGCGGCCTGGCCGAAACAGTACCGGCCGGGCCAGCAGCAGCTGGAACGCAATCTGCAGCGCGAGCGCCAGCTGGCCGCCGCCAATACGGGCCTCACCCCGCAACAGGTGGCCGCGCGGCTGCTGGAAGGATGACATGAGCAAGGAAGCATTGATGGACGCATTATCAGGAAAACATGCGCTGGTGACGGGGGCCGGCAGCGGCATCGGGCTCGCTTGCGCGAACGCCTTGCTGGACGCGGGCGCCAGGGTCACGCTGGCCGGGCGCGATGGCGCGCGGCTGGCGCGCGCGCGCATGCAGCTGGAAGAGGCGGGCCATGCGGGTCGGGTGGCCATCTGCGTGCTCGACGTGGCCGTGGAAGCGTCCGTGCAGGCGGGCTTCGCGCAGGCCGCCGCGCATTTCGGCCGCATCGATATATTGATCAATAACGCGGGCCAGGCGCATGCGGCGCCTTTCGGCAAGACGGATGCCGCCATCTGGCAGCAGATGCTGGCCGTGAACCTGACGGGCGTGTTCCACTGCTGCCAGGCGGTCATGCCGGCCATGCTGGACGCGGGCTGGGGCCGCATCGTCAACGTGGCGTCGACGGCGGGCCTGAAAGGCTATCGTTACGTCAGCGCCTATGTCGCCGCCAAGCATGGCGTGATCGGCCTGACGCGCGCGCTGGCGCTGGAAGTGGCGCCGCGCGGCGTCACCGTCAACGCCGTCTGCCCCGGCTACACGGAAACGGAGATGGTGGCGCAGGCCGTGCAGAACATCGTGCGCAAGACGGGGCGCGGCGAAGATGCGGCGCGCGCGGAACTGGCATCCTCCAATCCGCAGCAGCGGCTGGTGCAGCCGCGCGAAGTGGCCGATGCGGTGGCCTGGCTCTGCCTGCCCGCGTCCTCCTCCATGAATGGACAATCGATCGCCGTCGCCGGCGGCGAAGTCATGTAACCGAATGAAGATCATGGACAAAGAAAACGAAAATGTGCAGGACGAACCCGTGCTGGACCTGGCCAGCCGGCTGACGCAGGACCACCACCAGTCGCTCAAGCTGTGGCTGCGCATGCTCTCATGCACGGTGAAAATCGAAAACGAGGTGCGCACGCGCCTGCGCGCCAGCTTCGGCATCACCTTGCCCCGCTTCGACCTGATGGCGCAGCTCGAGCGCTTTCCCGAAGGCTTGCGCATGGGCGAACTGTCCAGGCGCATGATGGTCACGGGCGGCAATATCACGGGCATCACCGACCAGCTGGAGCAGGAGAAACTGGTGGCGCGCGTGGTCGACCCGAAAGACCGCCGCTCGTACAGCGTCAAGCTGACGCCAGCGGGCCGGCGCGCCTTCGACGAGATGGCGCGCGTGCACGAAGGCTGGATCGCCGAACTGCTGCACGGCGTGACGCCCGACGACAAAACCCGCTTGATCGACCTGCTGTCGCACATGAAGCAGCAGCTGAATAACACCTCCCTAAAGGACTGAGCATGCGCCATCTACCCGGCCAGCCGCAAGACCTGCCAGGCAACCGCGCCATCCTGGCCGCTTACGCCGCGCGGCATTTTCTGTTTGCCGTCGACGCAGGCGTCGCCACCCTGACCCTGCACCGGCCCGAGCGCAAGAATCCGCTTACCTTCGATTCCTATGCGGAGCTGCGCGAGCTGTTCCGCGCGCTGGCGCATGCGGACGACGTCAAGGCCGTGGTGATCACGGGCAGCGGTGGCAATTTCTGCTCGGGCGGCGACGTGCACGACATCATCGGACCGCTGACGCAGCTCGACATGCCCGGACTGCTGGCGTTTACCCGCATGACGGGCGACGTGGTGAAAGCCATGCGCGCCTGCCCGCAGCCCATCGTCGCCGCCATCGACGGCATTTGCGCGGGCGCCGGCGCCATGCTGGCGCTGGCTTCCGATATCCGCATCGGCACGGCGCGCAGCAAGACGGCTTTCCTGTTTACCCGCGTGGGACTGGCCGGCTGCGACATGGGCGCCTGCGCCTTGCTGCCGCGCGTGATCGGCCAGGGCCGCGCCGCCGAATTGCTGTACACGGGGCGCTCCCTGGCCGGAGCCGAGGCCGAACGCTGGGGCTGGCTTAACCGTCTGGTCGAGCCGGAAGAACTGGCCGAGGCGGCGCAGCTGTTCGCCGCCGGCCTGGCCAGCGGCCCCACCTTCGCGCACGGCATGACGAAAAAAATGCTGCAGCAGGAGTGGAACATGGGCGTCGACGAGGCCATCGAGGCGGAAGCGCAGGCGCAAGCCATCTGCATGGCCACCAACGATTTCCACCGCGCCTATCACGCCTTCGTGGCGAAAGAAAAACCGCAATTCGAGGGCGATTGAGAAGATGAACAATACACGCGATACCACTTACCTGGACTGGCCATTTTTCGAAGCGCGCCATGCGGAACTTGAGCGTGACCTCGATGCCTGGGCGGCGCAGCACCTGGGCGACGAGCATGGCGCCGACGTCGATGCGGCTTGCCGCGCGCGGGTGGCGCAACTGGGGCAGGGCGGCTGGCTGACCTACGCCACCGGCACCGATGGCAAGATCGACACGCGCGCCATCTGCCTGATGCGCGAAACCCTGGCGCGCCACGACGGCCTGGCCGATTTCGCCTTCGCCATGCAGGGACTCGGCTCCGGCGCCATCGGCCTGTTCGGCAGCGCCGGGAACAAGGCGCGCTACCTGCCTGACGTGGCCAGCGGCAAGCGTATCGCCGCCTTTGCCCTGTCCGAGCCGCAGGCCGGCTCCGACGTGGCGGCCATGGCCTGCGCGGCGCGCCGCGATGGCGACGACTATGTGCTCGATGGCGAAAAGACGTGGATCTCGAACGGCGGCATCGCCGACTTTTACGTGGTGTTCGCCCGCACGGGCGAGGCGCCAGGGGCGCGCGGCATCAGCGCCTTCATCGTCGACGCCGACAATCCCGGGCTGGAAATCGCCGAGCGCATCGCCGTCATCGCCCCGCATCCGCTGGCGCGCCTGCGCTTTGCCAATTGCCGCGTGCCCGTGTCGCAGCGCCTGGGCGAGGCGGGGCAGGGCTTCAAGGTGGCGATGGCGACACTCGATGTCTTCCGCACCTCGGTGGCCGCCGCCGCCCTGGGTTTTGCGCGGCGCGCGTTCGACGAGGCGTTGCGCCACGCGACAAAGCGCCAGATGTTCGGCCAGACCCTGGCGGACTTCCAGCTGACGCAGGCAAAATTGGCGCAGATGGCCACCGGCATCGACGCGGCCGCGCTGCTCACCTACCGCGCCGCCTGGCAGCGCGACCAGGGCCGCAAGGTGACGAAGGAGGCGGCGATGGCCAAGCTGACGGCCACCGAGACGGCGCAGCAGGTGATCGACGCGGCCGTGCAGCTGTTTGGCGGCATGGGCGTCGTCAGCGGCCATCCGGTCGAGCGCCTGTACCGCGAAATCCGCGCGCTGCGCATCTACGAGGGCGCCAGCGAAGTGCAGCAATTGATCATCGCGCGCGAACTGCTGCGCGAGGCGGGGAACGCATGAACAGCATGAACCGCATGGACAACGAGGAGAACACGATGCAAGTGCTGCAACCGCCCGGATGGGCAAGACCGCGCGGCTATGCGAACGGCGTGGCCGCCAGCGGACGCACGGTGTGCGTCAGCGGCATGATCGGCTGGGATGCGCAGGGCCAGTTTCATACGGACGATTTTGCGGGACAGGTGCGCCAGGCGTTGCAGAATGTCGTCGCCGTGCTGGCCGAGGCGGGCGCCTTGCCCGAGCACATTGTGCGCATGAACTGGTATGTACTGGACAAGAAGGAATATGTGGCGTCATATCCACAAATTGGCGTTGCTTACAGGGAAATCATCGGCAAGCACTTCCCGGCCATGACGGCCGTGCAGGTGGCGGGACTGATCGAGGATAGAGCGAAGGTGGAGATCGAGGTGACGGCGGTGTTGCCTGGCTGAATTTCTGCTATGAAATATTGCGTATTGGTATCTAAATAATAAATATAAAAACATTATCTATCGTGTTATATTTGGCAACCGGAACATGCGCCGGTTTTAAATACTGACAGTCGAGGTAGAAGATGCGCAATAATTTCAAAGCGGTAATAGGTGTGGTGCTGGCCGTGGCCGGCATGGGGTTTTCCCTGGGCGCGCAGGCGGGAACCGGTACGTCGCTACTCTCTCCCGGCTACCAGACGCAGCTGGAAACCTGGCTCGGTGAAGGCCATCTGGCACTGACCAACATTTACAGTAAGGCAACGGGTGATACTTCACTCGATTTTCACAAGGCCTCCGATGGCAAGGGGCGCACTTTTTCCGTCATGGAGGCTACGAATTCATCTGGCAAGACGTGGCTGGTGGGCGGCTATAATCCGCAAAGCTGGAGCTCCACCGATGGCATGCATGTGACGATGCCGGACAGTGCGCGCACGGGATTCCTGTTCAATTTGACGTCGGGCCTGATGCTGCCGCAATTGAAGCAGTATTTCAATGGCGATGAAATCGGCAAGGATCAAACCTATAACGATAGCAATTTTGGTCCCACCTTCGGCTATGGCCACGACCTGTATGTGCCGCAGGATCTGACGCACGGCGGCAGCTCCTTCCTGTACACCTATAATTTTCGTGGACAGCCATCGACAGGGATCAGTTTGCTCGATGGCTCCGCCTGGCATGGCAACGATGTGACCTTCGGCGCGATCCAGGTATTTTCCATCAGCGCCGTGCCGGAACCGGCCACCTACGCGCTACTCCTGGCGGGATTGCTTGTGTTGCTGGTGCGCCAGCGCGGCAGGGCAACGGCACGCATCGCCTGAAGTGGCGCCGCCCGCTTGCCACGCTGTTAATGGCGGGCGCTTGCCTGTATAATGCCGCTGCGCGTGTCGCCATCGTACAATGGATAGTACAAGGTCCTCCTAAGACTTAAATGCAGGTTCGATTCCTGCTGGCGACACCACGTTTCCACGCAACGCGCGTCGGCAGCCTGTGATCATCCAGGCGGTAGTTACCGGTCGATGGCGATTGAAGTCCAGGTTATCGGTACAATGCGTGCTTCATTCATCCAATCGGCGGCTGTTTTGCACACCACGCGGTGAGCGCGAGACGGCGCCCGAGCACTCTTACTCATTATGGCTGTCATTTCTCTTTCATCGGCGCAACTTGCGTTCGGTCACGTCGCGCTGCTCGATCACGCGGAATTTTCACTGGAAACCTCGGAACGGGTCGGCTTGATCGGCCGCAACGGCACGGGTAAATCGTCGCTGTTGAAGGTTATTTCGGGCAAGTTCAAGCTCGATGACGGCTTGTTGGTGATGCAGCAAGGCATCAAGATCGCCTATGTGGAACAGGAACCGCAATTCGACCCGGAAATGTCCGTGTTCGACGCGGTCGCTTCCGGCATGGGTGAATCGCAGGCGTGGCTGAAGGAATACGATGCGCTGACGGGCCAGTTTGGCCAGGGCAATGACGACGAACTGATGGAGCGCATGCACGACATCCAGGTCAAACTCGATGCGGCCGATGCGTGGAGCTTGCCGAACAAGGTGGAAACCGTGCTCGACCGTTTGAACCTGACGGGCGACATGCTGATGAAAACCCTGTCCGGCGGGATGCAAAAGCGCGTGGCGCTGGCGCGCGCGCTGGTGTCGGCGCCCGACGTGCTGCTGCTCGATGAACCGACCAACCATCTGGACTTCAGTTCCATCCTGTGGCTGGAAGGCTTGTTGCGCGACTTCAAGGGCAGCGTGCTGTTTATTACCCATGACCGCTCCTTCCTCGACAACGTTGCCACGCGCATCATCGAGCTCGACCGCGGCCGTTTGCTGTCGTATCCGGGCAACTTCACGGCTTACCAGACCCGCAAGGCGGAGCAGCTGGAAATCGAAGAGGTGGAAAACGCCAAGTTCGACAAGTTCCTGGCGCAGGAAGAAGTGTGGATACGCAAGGGCGTCAAGGCGCGCCGCGTGCGCGACGAAGGCCGCGTGCGCCGCCTGGAAGCGCTGCGCCTGACGCGCAATGCGCGCCGCGAGCAGCAGGGACAAGTCAAGCTGGACGTGTCGGCCGGCGAACGCTCGGGCAAGATCGTGGCGGACCTGGAAAACGTCTCGAAGATCTACGGCGACAAGGTCATCGTCAAGGATTTCAGCGCCACCATCCTGCGTGGCGACAAAGTCGGCCTGATCGGCGCCAACGGTGCCGGCAAGACCACCTTGCTGAAGATGATCCTGGGCCAGGAAGAGTCGGACACGGGCACCATCCGCCTGGGCACCAAGCTGCAAGTGGCGTATTTCGACCAGATGCGCACGCAGCTGAACGAAGAAGCGAATTTGATGGAAACCATCGCGCCAGGCAGCGACTGGGTCGAGATCAATGGCCAGCGCCGCCACGTGATGACGTATCTGAACGACTTCCTGTTCGCGCCGGAACGTGCCCGTTCGCCCGTCAAGTCGCTGTCCGGCGGCGAGCGTAACCGTTTGCTGCTGGCGCGCCTGTTCGCCAAGCCGGCCAACGTGCTGGTGCTCGATGAGCCGACCAATGACCTCGATATCGATACCCTGGAATTGCTGGAAGAGTTGCTGGAAGAATACACCGGCACCGTCTTCCTCGTCAGCCATGACCGCACCTTCCTCGACAACGTCGTCACGCAAGTGATCGTCGCCGAAGGCGAGGGCAAGTGGCGCGAATTCGTCGGCGGTTACACGGACTGGGAGCGCGTGCGCACCTTGCCGATCGCCACGGCGCCCGCCAGCAAGCCGGCCGTGAAGGTCGAGGCCGCCGCACCTGTTGCCAAGCAGAAAAAGCTCAGCTACAAGGAGCAGCGCGAGCTGGAAGAACTGCCGAAACTGATTGCCAAGCTGGAAGACGAGCAATCGGTGCTGGCCGCCGAACTGTCGCATCCGGACTTCTACAAGAAGACGCCGGCCGAAGGCAAGCGCCTGAATGCACGCGTGGCCGAGATCGAAGGCGAGCTGCTGGAAGCGCTGGAAAAGTGGGAGCAGATCGAGGCGCGTGCCAACGGTTGATGCTTTTTGCATACCCCGTTGTAATTAAGTCAGGATTATTTGCCACGGCAACGGTTCAGCTTGATATAATTATATAATTATATTTATTACATCGGAGGATGCATGTTTGTCATGAAAAACACGCGCTCCGGACCACCGCGTCCGGCGCGTGGTTACACCTCCGGTGCGCGGCAGCATGTTTGACCGCGCCGCCTTGCCCCGGGTAGCGCCATTCCTGGCCTATCTCTCCTTCATTTTCATCGCCGACATGCTCGGCCGGCTCGGCTTTGCCGCGCAGGAGTTGCGCTGGCTGTATGCCGTCAAGATCGGCGTCGTGCTGGGCATGTTGCTGTATTGGCGCCGCAGCTACACGGAACTGCGGTGGACGCCGCTGGGCGCGCACGCCCTGGCCGTGGCGCTGGCCACCGGGCTTGTTGTTTTTTTGTTGTGGATTAATCTGAGCGCCAGCTGGATGACGATCGGCAATGCCGACGGTTTCGATCCGCGCAATGACGGCCAGATCGAATGGAGCCTGGTGGTGCTGCGCATCGCCGGTGCGGCCCTGGTGGTGCCCGTGATGGAAGAGCTGTTCTGGCGTTCTTTCCTGCTGCGCTGGATCGATGCCCCTGATTTCCTGCAATACCAGCCACGCCTGGCCAGTGCCAAGGCGTTTATTGTCAGCGTGGTACTGTTTGGTTTCGAACACAATTTGTGGCTGGCCGGTATCGTTGCCGGTGCCGCTTATAGCTTGCTGTACATGCGCAGCCAGAACCTGTGGTCGCCCATCCTCGCCCATGGCGTGACGAACGGCGTGCTGGGCCTCTGGATTGTTTCCGGTGGACACTGGACTTACTGGTAATATTGCCAATCAACTGTTTGCTCTCTCAAAGACAATGCCCATGTTGAATTCACCGTATCATCGCCAGGCCCGTACCGGGCAACCAGGAATGCAGCGCAACCGCTTGGCCTCGGCCCTGGCGCGCATATTGCCCACGTCGCTCTTGCTTGCTGGCGGAGCCGCCTGCTGCTTGCCGGCCAGCGCCGCCATCAGCGATACGATCTCGCCTTTCATCTCGACCTCGTACTCCTATGACGACAATCTGTTCCGGATCGACGACAAGGCGCCTGGTTTTGACGGGCAGCGTTCCGATACCTCGCGCCAGGTACAGGCGGGATTCCTGATCAATCGTCCCATCGGCCGGCAATTGCTGACGGGCCAGGTAAAGTGGTCGCGCGTTTACTTTGATCATTTTGACCAGCTCGACTACACGGGCAAGGACTATCTGGCCGACCTCGAGTGGCATATTGCCAATCACCTCGAAGGCCACGTGGGCGCCAGTTATTCGCAGACCCTGACGCCGTTCAGCGATTTGCAAAGCTCGGACCGTAACTTGCGCACGATACGCCGCGAATATGTGAATGGCGGCTGGCGCTTTCATCCCAGCTGGCGCGTGCGGGGCGGGTTCTCACGCGACAAATATACCTATGATTCGATCGTGCAAAAAATTTCCGATAGGCAAGAAGATGCCACCGAACTGGGCCTCGACTATCTGCCTGCCAGCAATAGCCGGATCGGCATACAGCTGCGTCATCTGAAAGGTACTTATCCGAACCGGGCGAACCTGGCCGCGTTTGGCATTGAGCAAGGGTACGAGCAGGACGAGGTCAAGGCGAACATCTATTGGCGTTTCAGCGGCGTGACGCAAGTGCAGCTGCTTGGCGGCTGGGTGAAACGCAAGAACGATCTCTTTTCAGGGCGCGATTCCAGCGGCGCCAATGGCCGGGTCACCGTGTACTGGGCACCGCTCGGCAAGGTACGTTTTACGGGCAGCGTGTGGCATGAATTTGCTGCCGTGGAAAATTCCCTGATCACCAGCAGCTTGAACAATGGCGCCAGCCTGGCCGCCGCCTGGGATATCTCGGCCAAGGTGCGCATGGATGCCCAGGTCCGCCGTGAAAAACGCGATTTTTCCGCCGCCAGTGGCCTGGTGCTGCCAAACGACGTGAGCGATACGACGCGCACGTCGTCGATCGGCCTGACCTATGCGCCGCGGCCGAATATCCAGCTGGGCATCAATGCCTTCCAGGATACGCGCAAGGGCGCCCCTATCATCAATACTGGCAGCTACCGTGCCAAAGGCGCATCGCTTAGCGCCAGCATCCAGTTCTGAAGAGTATTATGACGGTCAATGATATACCCCTGATTTCGTTTTTCCAGCGCATCCTCGATCCCTTGATCATCATGGGCACGCTGTATCTGCTGTCTGCCCTGTCTGGTTCTCCATTTACCGGTTACTCGCTGGTATTGATGATCCTTGCGTTCTTTATTTCATCATCCGTATTCCAGTATGTCGATCCCTATCGGACCTGGCGCAGCGGCCGCATGCTGGCGTATGCCCGCGATGTCTTCGTCAGCTGGGGCATCACGGCCCTGATCCTGGTCTTTCTGGGCTCGGCGACAGGGCTGGCGTTTCATTACGACCACGATCTGGTGCTGGCATGGTTCCTGTTGACGCCGTTTGTGTTGCTGCTCAGTCACCTGGCCGCGCGGCGCATGGTGGCCGATCCCGGGCGCGGCAGTGAAGTGCGCTCCGTCGTCATCATTGGCGCCAACGATGCCAGCCTGAAATTTGCGGCCACTGTCGAGCGTCACCCGAACCTGTTCATGAGCGTGCACGGCTTTTTTGACGACCGCACCGATGACCGCTGGCCGGAGACGATGCGCGAGCCCATGCTGGGCAAGATGGCCGATATCGCTGCCTATGTGCGCGAACACAATATCAAGATGATATTCATCAGCCAGCCTATTTCGGCCCAGCCGCGCATCCGCAAGATGCTCGATGAACTGCAGGATACGACGGCATCCGTGTATTTTTTACCGGATATTTATATCTTCGATTTGATGCAGGCGCGTTTCGACAACGTAGGCGGCATGCCGGTGATCGCCATCCGCGAGTCGCCATTTACCGGTTTTAACAGCATGGTCAAGCGCGGCAGCGACATCGTGCTGGGCTTGTTGATCCAGATCATGCTGTTGCCGGTGATGCTGATCATCGCCATCGCTGTGAAGATGACCTCGAAAGGTCCCGTGATCTTCCGCCAGCGCCGCTACGGACTGTATGGCGAGGAAATCATCGTCTATAAATTCCGCTCGATGACGGTCAGCGAGGATGGCGACAAGGTGGTACAGGCAACCAAGGATGATCAGCGCGTGACGCGCATTGGCGCCTTCCTGCGCCGGAGCTCGCTCGATGAGTTGCCGCAATTTATCAATGTCTTGCAGGGGCGCATGAGCATCGTCGGTCCCCGTCCCCATGCGGTGGCGCACAACGAGCAGTACCGCAAGCTGATCAAAGGCTACATGCTGCGCCACAAGGTCAAGCCCGGCATTACGGGCTGGGCCCAGGTCAACGGCTTGCGCGGCGAGACGGAGACGCTCGACAAGATGGAGGCGCGCATCCATTTCGACCTCGACTACCTGCGCAACTGGTCGCTGTGGCTGGACTTGTGGATCATTTTGCGCACCGTCAAGGTGGTGCTGAAGCGCGACAACGCGCATTGAACGCAGTGGTGAAGCAACACTGTAGGGAATTTGTTTTGCGTCAGATCAATACGCGTTAAAATGAAGCAAGCATTCGAAGTAGGGCCCATGGCCCGTACGGGGCAAACCAGGCGGTAATGCAAAGAGCCATATGAGACAGGCGCGACAACATCATGTGACGGCGGGTGGCGACGCGTGTCTTGCGCCCGGAGCCAGCCAGGCTGCGGGCCAGTCTGGCTTGTCCTGCCTTGCCTTCCCCGCGCGCCTGTGCTTGCCCATGCCGCGCTTCAGACTACGGCCCCATCCTCGCCGATCCTGCTCGGGTACGCGTTACGACAGCGTGCCCGGACGAAAACTTCATTCGCATCAAGCACAAAAAGTGCTATTTTGTTAATCTGCGCATAGATGATTCATGATGTTGGCTGTCAGTTTTCTTGGAAACAGTTGTTTTTAAACCTTCTTAATGGATTTTTAAGCAAATAGTTTCCGGCTGGTCTTGTACATTGTGTATCATATTTATAATATTGACAATTGTATGGTCAAGCAGCATAATTTCGCAGGAAATTTGTGTTTTTTGCTAATGTTTTGTACGTAAATATTGTTTCAATGTTTATCGTTGGCAGCAACCGATTTCCTTACCTGAACTCAAGGAGCAATTTTGAACCATTCGCACATCGCCCGTCTGATCGCGCCCATCTCCGTCTTCTCCCCGCGTTTGCTGTGTGCGGGCCTGGTCTTGCTGACGGCCGTCAGCTTGTCTGCTTGCGGCGGCAAGGAAAAAAAGCCTGGCCAGGCCCTGGCCAGTGTGAACGGTGAGGAAATTACCGTGTTGCAGTTAAATGAAGAATTGCAGCGCGCCAATGTTCAAGCTGCCCAGCAGGAAGTGGCCAGCAAGCAGTTGCTGGAATCGCTGATCGACCGTCAGTTGCTGCTGAATGAAGCCGTCAAGGAAAAAGTGGACCGCGATCCGAAAGTGGTGCAGGCCGTCGAGCGCGCGAAGGCGCTGATCATTGCGCAGGCGTACATGCAAAAACGTATCGGCACCATCACGCGGCCGACGAAAGCGGAGGTGGAAGACTATTACAACAAGAATCCGCAATTCTTCAGCCAGCGCAAGCAGTTCGACATGCGCGAACTGGTGATCGCCAGCGCCGACATGAATGACCAGCTGAAGGCTGCGATGGACGCCGCCAAGTCGCTGGACGATGTGGCCGCCTGGCTCGACAACAACAAGGTCAAGTATGCGCGTACGCAATTGTCGCGTACCAGCGCCGACCTGGCGCCGGAACTGAGCGCGAAATTGCTGGCGATGCCCAAGGGGCAGCTGTTCATCATTCGCGAAGGCGACCGCACCTTGCTGATTTCGCTGGCGGACATTCGTGACAACCCGGCCAGCCTGGCCCAGGCGGCGCCGCAGATCGAGCAGTTCCTGTTCAATAAGAAAACCAAGGATAGTGCTGATGCCGAGCTGAAGCGGCTGCGTGCCACCGCCAAGATCGACTACCTGAACAAGGACGCCGGCGGCAAAGCTGCCGCCAGCGCGCCGGCAGCGGCAGCAGCAGCAGTGGCCAGCGTAGCGGCGCCGGTGAATACGCCGGCACCTGCCGCGGCTGCGCCGGCAGCGTCCGGCTCTTCGGAAGCCAATGATCGTGGTGTTGCGGGCTTGAAGTAAGCCGCAGCTTTTACTGAGTACTCTTTTGAAAATGAACCAATCATGAAACGACTGTCAATGTGGTGCATGGCTCTCCTGCTGACACTGAGCGCCGGCTTTGCCGGTGCTGCCGATGTGCTGCTGGGCGCTGGCGACGTGCTGAAAATTTCCGTGTATGGCAGTCCCGACCTGGCGCTGGAAACGCGCGTCAGCGAAGCGGGAGAGATCACTTTCCCGCTGGTGGGCAATGTGGCACTGGGTGGCTTGTCTGTCTCCGCGGCAGAAAAGAAACTGGGCGGCTTGCTGGAGGGCGGCGGCTTTCTGCGCAAGGCGCAGGTCAACATCATCGTGACCTCGCTGCAGAGCCAGCAGGTGTCGGTGCTGGGCCAGGTGAACCGGCCCGGGCGCTACCCGCTGGAAGGCAAGCGTAGCGTGATGGATATCCTGGCCATGGCAGGCGGCATCGCCGGCGACGGCAGCGAGACTGTCAGCCTGATCCGCAAGCGCAACGGCCAGTCCACCAAGGAAGAGATCGACATCGTTGCCATGGTGCGCGATGCAAACCTGAACCGCGATTTCGATTTGGCTGGCAACGACGTGATTTATGTCGAGCGCGCGCCGCGTTTCTATATTTATGGCGAAGTGCAGCGTCCTGGCGCCTTCCGCCTCGAGCGTTCGATGACGGTATTGCAGGCCCTGTCCGTGGGCGGCGGCCTGACGGCGCGCGGCACGGAGCGCGCCATGCGCATCAAGCGCCGCGACGCCGATGGCAAGATCCAGGTAATTACCGCGAAGCATGATGATTTGCTGCAAGTGGATGACGTTGTATATGTTCAGGAAAGCTTGTTTTAAGCAGCGCCTGTTTGCCAGCGTTGCCGTCAGCTTGTAAGGCTATTTAATAAAATGAGAGTTTAAAGATGAATTTTTCACAATTTCTGCTTGTCCTGAGAGCGCGCCAGCGGATCGTCTTTATTACGCTCTTGCTGACGGTGGCCACCACGTTGATCGTCAGCCTGATCTTGCCGAAGACGTATAAAGCCACCAGTTCGCTGGTGTTGAACTACAAGGGTGTCGATCCGCTGACCGGGCTGACCATGCCGGGTCAGCTGTTGCCTGGCTATATGGCGACGCAGATCGACATCATCAGCAGCAAGAATGTGGCGCTGCGCGTGGTCGACCAGCTGCACCTGGCCGACAGCCCGGCCGTGATGGCGCAGTTTCGCGAAGCGGCCGACGGCCGTGGCACGATCCGCGACTGGCTGGCCGACCTGCTGCTGAAGAAGCTGGAAATCGTGCCATCGCGCGAGAGCAGCGTCGTCGACATCAGCTTCAAGGGCGCCGACCCGCAATTCGTGGCGGCCGTCGCGAATGCCTTTGCCGATGAGTACCAAAAGATCAATGTACAATTGAAAGTCGAGCCCATGAAGAAGGCTGCGGCCTACTTCAGCGAGCAGACCAAGTTGCTGCGCGATAACGTCGAGACGGCGCAGAGCCGCCTGTCGAAGTACCAGCAGGACAATGGCATCGTCAGCCTCGACAACCGCCTGGACGTGGAGTCCAACCGCCTCAACGACCTGTCGGCGCAATTGGTGGCGGCGCAGGGGCAGTTGATGGAAGCGTCATCGCGCCAGCGCATGGCGCAGAGCATCAACGGCGCGGAGTCGCCGGACGTGGCGTCCAATCCCCTGATTCAAAACCTGAAAATCGGCCTGGGCGCGGCGGAATCGAAATTTGCCGAAGTCTCGCAGCGCCTGAGCCCGAATCACCCGCAATACCAGAGTGCGAAAGCGGAAGTGGACAAGCTGCGCGCTGACCTGCGCGACCAGCTGCAAGTGGCGTCGCGCAGCGTGGGCGGCAATGCGCAGATCTTTGCCCAGCGCGAAGCGTCGATCAAGTCGGCCCTGGCGGCCCAGAAAGCCAAAGTGCTGGAACTGAACCGGACCCGCGACGAGATGAATGTGCTCAACAAGGACGTGGAAAGCGCGCAGCGCGCCTTCGATGTCGCCTCGCAACGCTTCTCGCAGACGAAGATCGAAGGGCAGTCGGACCAGTCTGATATTGCCGTGCTGAATCCGGCCGTGCCGCCGATCGAGCCGGCTGGCCCGAAAGTCCTGCTCAACACGGTCCTGTCCGTCTTCCTGGGCATGCTGCTGGGTCTTGGCCTTGCCATGCTGGCGGAAATGCTGGATCGCCGCGTGCGCTCCGAAAGCGATTTGTCCGATTCGGTGCAGATTCCCGTCCTGGGCTCGATCGCCTGGAATGCGACGAAACGTCCGCGGTCACGTTCGCGCCTGTTGCGTGCCATTCTTCCCCGCCGCCTGCGGTTGAACTAATCTTTATTATGGATCTGACGATGAATCATCCCGCACTCCCCATCCCGCCGGCCGGCTTGCCGAAGCGTGGCGATTCGAGCATCGGTGGCCTGCTGCTTGAGTCAGGCAAGATCACGGCAGAAAATGCCGAGCGCGTGCTGCGCATGCAAAAGGAGCTCGGTATCCGCTTTGGCGAGGCGGCCCTGCGCCTGGGGCTGATTACCGAAGCCGATATCCAGCAGGTGCTGGCGCAACAGTTCGAGTATCCCTACCTGCAGCCGGGCGAGTCCGGTTTTTCGCCGCGCCTGGTGGCCGCCTTCGATCCGTTCAGCCCGCAAGTGGAAACGCTGCGCGCCGTGCGTAGCCAATTGATGCTGCGCTGGTTCGCGCGCGGTCGCAAGTCCCTGGCCGTCGTTGCGGTCGATTCCGGCGATGGCGCCAGCCTGTTCGCGGCCAATCTGGCCGTGGTGTTTTCGCAGCTTGGCGAACAGACCTTGCTGGTCGACGCCAATTTGCGCCAGCCGCACCAGCAGGATATTTTCGACTTGAAAAGCCGCCAGGGCCTGTCCGATGTGCTGGCAGGCCGTGCCGACCTGTCCGCGACGACCAAGATCGACTCGTTTGTCGACCTGTCCGTGTTGTCGTCCGGCACCTTGCCGCCGAATCCGCAAGAGTTGCTCAGCCGCAGCTCGTTTGGCAACCTGAATGCGCAGCTCGAATCGCGCTACGACGTGGTGCTGTACGACACGGCGGCGTTCGCCACGGCGGCCGATGCGCTGGCCATCGCCGGCCGGGTGGGCGGCGTCCTGCTGGTGGTGCGCAAGAACAAGACCCATCTGGACGATATCATGACCATGTGTGACCAGGTCACCCACGCGGGTGCCGAAGTAGTGGGTTCCGTGCTTGTCGACTTTTGATGGACAGCACCATGAATTCGGCGACGCTGCAAAAAATCCCCGCTTTGCAAAAAGTGGAGGAATGGTGGCCGATCGCGCTGGGCATGGCGATCCTGTTCCTGCCGACATTCTATGACCTGATGCATGGTATCTGGGCAACGGAAGAGCAGGCGCACGGCCCGATCATCCTGGCGTTGTCGTTGTGGCTGCTGTATCGCCAGTGGCCGCGCATGACGCAGGACCCTGTCCGCGTGAAGAGCGCCTCGGGCTGGGTCTTCGTCGCCATCGGCCTGCTGTTGTACATCCTGGGCCGCTCACAGCAGGTGCTGGCGTTCGAGATTTCCTCCTTCATCGTCCTGCTGGCGGCCATCGTGCTGCTCAATTTTGGCTGGCGCGGCTTTGCCAAGGTGTGGTTTCCGTTTTTCTTCATGCTGTTCATGGTGCCATTGCCAGGCCAGGTAGTGAGCTTGCTGACGATGCCGATGAAGATGGCCGTGTCGTACGTGACCGAGCACATCCTGTTCTGGGTCGGTTATCCGATCGCGCGCACCGGCGTCATCCTGCAAGTGGGGCAATACCAGCTGCTGGTGGCCGATGCCTGCGCAGGGCTGCAGACCTTGCTGACGCTTGAGGCGCTGGGCCTGTTTTATCTGAACGTCGTGCGCCATACGGCCGTGCTGCGCAATGTCGTGCTGGCACTGCTGATCATCCCGATTTCGTTTACGGCCAATGTCATCCGCGTGATTGTGCTGACGCTCATCACCTATCACTTTGGCGATGCTGCCGGACAAGGGTTCCTGCACGGCTTCGCCGGCATGGTGCTGTTCCTGACGGCCCTGTCGCTGATCCTGGCGACCGATAGCCTGTTGCAGTGGATCGTCCGCCGCCGCGCACGCCGCGCCGCCCCATCAAGCGAGGGTACACCATGAAAAAGCCATTGCTGACGAGTTTGATACTGGGTGTCCTGATGGCCAGTTCGGCTATCCTGACCAAGGCCGTCACGCCCACTGTCAAGATTGCCGACCTGCAAGCAAAATTCAATCTCGAGACGATGATTCCCGAGCGCTTCGGCGACTGGCAGGTCGACCGTTCCATCGCGCCGCTGCAGATCGATCCCGAGGTGCAGGCCAAACTGGACAAGATCTACAACCAGACCTTGTCGCGCACGTATATCGACAGCCAGGGACGGCGCGTGATGCTGTCGATGGCCTATGGCGGCGACCAGGGCGATAACATGGGTGTGCACAAGCCCGAGATCTGCTACGGTGCGCAGGGCTTTGAAATCACGAAGGAAAGCAACGAGCGCCTGCAGACCGCGTATGGCAGCTTGCCGATCAAGCGCCTGATGGCTGTCAATGGCAGCCGCAACGAGCCGATCACGTACTGGATCACGATCGGCGACAAGGCCACCAAGCCCGGCATGGAGCAGCGCCTGCAGCAATTGCGCTATGGCTTGAGCGGTACCGTGCCCGACGGCATGCTGGTGCGTGTGTCCAGCATCGATACGGACCGCAGCGCTGCCTATCAAATGCAGGATTTATTCGTCAAGGAAATGTTGAGTAGCTTATCACCGGCATCCCGCACCAAACTGGTTGGCGTATTCAGCGGCTAGTGGCTGCGTAAAAGAGAGTAATGATGAAGATGCCATTTTTCGCTGGCCGCGCCCGGGCAGGCGCCGCGCCTGCGCCTTTGACCCGGCGCAAGGCAAACAATACGCGCCTGTCGCTGCTGTTGCTGTTCCCCTTGCTGTTCCTGGCCTTGCTGGTGGGCGCCGTTGCCGGCCTCGACTCGCCGGTACTGCTGGTGATCGTCAGCGGCGCCATCTTTGCCATGCTGGCGTTTTTCCTGGTCAATGCCAATATCCTGCTGCACCTGCTGTTTGTGGTTACCTTTGTGATACAGGGTTCCGCGCTGTATTTCTTCGGCTTGCGCTCGGCCACCTGGATCGCCGTGGGGATGGCGGGCCTGTTCGGCATGCGCACCTTCATGGACCTGGTCGTCAAGAGCCGCCAGCAGCGACGGGGCGGGGCGCCCGAGGGGCGGCCGGTAACGCTGATCATGCTGCCGTTCTTTGCCTACCTGCTGTGCTACATGGTGTCGATCGTCCTGAACCGTCCGTCGGCCGGCCAGCTGATGTCGGCCTTGAAGTCGAACTTGCCGGTGTTTGGCGTGCTGCTGTCCTTCTACTGGTTTGCCTGGCGCCCGGCGACGCTGGAGCGGCTGTGGCAGTCGTTGATCTGGATCGGCGTGCTGCAGTTGCCCGTCGTGCTGTATCAGCATTTTTTCGTCTCCACCAAGCGCGACAACGGTTTCGACTCGGTCGTGGGAACATTCGGCGGGACGCCCCTCGGTGGCGGACTCAGCTCGATGCTGGTGCTGTTCGTCGTTGCTGTCAGCGTGTACGCGCTGGCGCGCTGGAACAGGGGACTCATGTCGCGCCCGCTGGCATTGCTGGTATTTGCGATCGGCCTGGCCGTGATCCTGCTGGGAGAGGTAAAGGCGGCGTTCATCTGGCTGCCGCTGGGCGTGTTCATTGTCTTGCGCCAGCGGATCATGAAAAACCTGTTTTCCGTGATTGCCTACGGCATCCTGGCCGTCGCCATGCTCGGCAGTATTTATTTTGTGTATAACGCGCTGTATTGGGGCCAGACCCTGAACCACAGCAAGGGGCTGGAAGGCAAGCTCGATGCGGGCGGCGGCTACTTTTTCGATACCCACAACGTCAATTATCTGACGGGGGAAATCAGCCGCGGCGCTTCGCTGGCGCTGTGGGCCAAGGATGCCACGGCAAGCATACCCAAGCGCCTGCTGGGCTACGGCCCGGGGGCGAGCAAGTCCAGCAGCTCCATCGGCGGCAGCGGCGTCATTGCCCGCCGCTTCGCGCCGCTGAACGTGGATGCCACCGCCCTGGCGGTGCTGCTATGGGATGTGGGCGTGCTGGGGGCGGCCGCGTATAGCCTGATGGCCGTGGGCGGCGTCATCCTGGGCTGGCGCTACATGCGGCGCGGGCAGGGCAGCGCGGCGCAAATGGCGATCGTCGAGGCCAGCGTGGCGGTGCTGCTGATTTATGTCTCGCTGCTGATCTACAACCGCACCATGCTGGACGAGCCGACCGTGCAACTGCTGTACCTGTTCTGCCTGGGCAGCGTGGTCCAGGTTTGCCGCTACGGCCAGGTGGCGGCGACGGCCGGGCCAGCGGAAGCGGAGGTGCCCGTGCGCCCGCGCTGGCGCGCGGCTACCCCGGCCGGGGCAATGCGCTGGAGCACGCATGGGGAATAATCCATACGTTGCCTCCCGTATGGTTTCGCAAGCAAAATGGTTCGCCTTGGCAAAGGTTGGGGTGGCCATTGCCTCGCTGCTGACCCAGTTCGTGCTGGTGCGTAACCTGGGCGTGGACGATTACGCGGCATATACGATTTTTGTCGCCGGCACGGCCGTGCTGGTGTTCGTCACCATGTTCGGCATGGACCGCGTGGTGTACCGCTTCATGCCGCCCCTGCGTGAAGCCGTCAAATGGCGCGAATTGCTGCTGCTGATGCTGGGCCTGATATCGGCGCGCCTGGCGCTCATGCTGTTATTGCTGCTGGGCCTGTATTTCTTCTCATCGCTGCTATTGCCGAAGCAGATCATCGAACAGTCATCCTCGATTCCCCTGCAATATATTGCCTATGGGCTCAGCTCGGCCTGTAACGATAGCTTGTTGATCTTTTGTAACAGCCTGGGCTTGCAGAAGCGCCAGGCCATGCTGTTCATGCTGGCCGGCTGCGTGCGCCTGGCCGGCTTGTCCAGCCTGGTATTCATCCACGATCTCGGCGTGGTCGATGTGGCCAATGTCTTTGCCGTCACCGAATGCGTGCTGTCGCTGGCCTTGCTGCTGGTACTGGCCCGCGAATTTGCGCATTTGCGGCACAACGCGCCGCCGCCCCTGCCGCTCAGTTTTGGTTTTTCGTTCCGCGCCCTGTGGCGCGACAGCCTGGGAACGCAGGCGGCATACATGCTGGGGCTGCCGTTCCGTGGCGCGCTGCTCAAGCTGATCGTCGGTGCGGTGG
Organism: Janthinobacterium goodfellowi; assembly: GCF_051380695.1. Lineage (NCBI taxonomy): Bacteria > Pseudomonadati > Pseudomonadota > Betaproteobacteria > Burkholderiales > Oxalobacteraceae > Janthinobacterium > Janthinobacterium goodfellowi. Next base: position 578,591 of record NZ_JBNYXN010000004.1, read on the forward strand.
CCACGCCCCTGGTCACGGCGTCGTTCGGCTTCTTCCAGACCTTGTCGGACCGCGCCTACCAGTTCATGCCCATCTTCCTGGCCAAGGGCATAGTCGAGCCGTCGCTGGCCAGCGATTACAGCAAGTACCACGATATCGAGCGCATCCGCTCCGCCGTGTCGCTGCTGCTGCGTTTCAATTACGTGATCATCGGACTCGGCATTGCCAGCCTGATCGGTTGCGGCGAGCCCCTGATCAACTGGGTGACCCACGGCCGCTATGGCAGCGAGATGCTGCTGGCAGTATTGATCGTGCTGCAGTTGGCAGGGATGAGCCTGGGCGAATCGCTGTTTCTCAGTTTGAACCCGATTGGCCGCATCTCGCACCATAACCGCCTGTGGCTGTGGTTTTCCTTGCCCTTCCTGGGCTTGCTCGGCTTGTGCGCCTATCTGCGCAGTCCGCTGCTGCTGGTGCTGGTGAGTACGATGCCGTACTACATCATCTATGGCTGGCTGCGTTGGGTGAACAAGGAGCCTAGCCTGCAACAGGGACTGGGTATCGGTTTGCCAGTCTTGTTGCGCCTTGTCGCGGCCGTCGCTGGAGCGGCACTGGTCGCCCGCCTGGTGCTGTTCATCCCTGGTGGTAATTTTGTCATCGTCGCCGCGCTGCTGGTCTGCGTGGCGGCCTACCTGCTGGCCCTGCGTTTTGTCGGTTTGTTCAAGCGCACGGAACTCCCCGCTCTGGCGCGCATCTCGCCCCGTTTTGCACGCCTGCTGGAACCAATTTCATCATAATAACATTATCCTAAGTTCATGTAATTTCTTCGATAATATTGTCAACTTCTTCAAAAGTGGTGGCTAATGTCGTTACGCAACAAATCGCAAGAGTTTTGGTTTTTTGCTTTTGATGATCATTCCCTTTCCTGTATAGTTACTTCAACGCAGGGAGATTTGTGCTGCATCGTCCGCGCAGGGCATGCTGGACAACCTTTTCCCGCTTTCCATCTTTGACTGATTTGCGCGGCAATAGTTCAAGTATGGTGGGGCGCGCCGCCTGGTGCGCTGTTGGTTTTCCTTATTTGGAGCTACTTTCATGAAGTTTCCCACAACGACGCTCGTTCGCTTGCTCATCCTCGCCAGCTTGTGTGTCAGCGTTGGCAGCCGCGCAGATTGGGTGATTGCGCCTGATATCGAAGCGGTCAAGCCCTTGCCCAGCGATAATCAGCGACAGGCACAGAATCCTCCTGCCTTCTCGTGGTCCCAGCATAAAACCCAGCCACCGGCATATGTGCTGGAAGTGAGTCTGAATGGTGCCGTCGCCTATACATACACGACGGCGCGCAACTGGTTCTTGCCGACCGCGGCGTATGCTCCCGGCAACTACTCCTGGCGCGTGCGGCCATCCACCACGACGGAATGGTCGAACCCGCGTTACTTCACGATCGATAGTGCCTCCGCCGTGTTTGTCGTGCCCGATACCAGCGTCGTGAGCGCCAACGTCAAGAAGCATGCGCGTCCGCGCATGCTGCCGCCGGGTTTCCTCACCTCGTCCCAATGGACGACGGCCATGCGCGCCGAGCGCGCCGCGCCGTTGGCCAACATGGTAAGCGAGGTGACATACAAGATGGCGTACATGCCGGCGGTGAAAGATAGCGACTGGCCGCTGGTGAATACCGGCGTGGCGACGGCAGCCTTGAGCGCGCAGAACGCCGACATCCGCACGCGCATCAATACCACCGGACGCCAGCTCGAATCGGCGGCCTTGTTGTATCGATTGACGGGAGAGGCGCGCTACCTGAACGAGGCATTCGTGCGCGGCGATCAGTTTGCCCAGCTCAGCCCGACCGGTCCCACCAGCTATGCCAATCAGGACCAGGGAACGCGCGTGATTGCCCTGTCGATGATCAAGGCGATCGATTTCCTGTCCGCCGAAATCGATGCCCCGCGACGTGCTGCCTGGCTGAATGTGATCGCCCTGCGCACCACGGATATTTACAAGGATTTAAGCGGGAATAACAATCGGCTCGACCAGTATCCCTACGATTCGCACGGCGGGACCAACCTCGGTTTCCTGGCGCTGATATCGACGCTGGCCGTCGGTGAAATACCGCAGGCGGATGCCTGGTTCGATTTTGCCTTCCGTTCCTATGTCAATACGGTATATGCATGGAGCGGCCCTGAAGGCGGTTTTGCCAATGGCACGGCGTACGGACAATATACGGCGGATTATGCATTGCAAATCTGGCAGCCATTGTCCGAGGCGACGGGCGTGAATATCTTTGCCAAGCCTTGGTCGAATGGCTTCCTGAACTTTTTTGCCCATTTCGTGCCGCCTGGCGCCGGTTCCCATGCATTTGGCGATGAAAGCGAGCTGAAACCGGATTTCCGCTACATGAAGGCGTATGCCTCGCGCTTCTCGACGCCGGCCGCCGCCTGGTATGCGCGCAACATCGTGGGCGATGAAGATTTCCTCACTTTGCTGCAGGCTCCTTATCCATTGCCTTACACCAAGGCCACCGCCCTTGTTGCGCCGCCCAACGCCGCCCTGTATCCGAGCATCGGCTGGGTTGCCATGCATAGTGATCTGACCGATCGCGCCCGGACATCGGTATATTTCAAGTCCAGCCCGTTTGGCTCGTACAATCATAGCCACGGCGATCAGAACAGCCTGATCCTGAGCAGCGGCGGGCGTCCCTTGTTGATCGAGGCCGGCTATATGGACTGGTATGGTTCGCCGCTGTTCAATTCCTGGTACCGTCAAACCCGCTCGCATAATGCGATTACGTATGATGCCGGCATTGGGCAGTTGGTTGATGGCAATACGGTCAATCTGGGCCGGAATGGCAAGATTCTCAGTTTCGCCACGACGCCGGCCCTCGACTATACGGCCGGTGACGCGATCAATGCCTATGGCAGCGTGCTGAGCAAAGCGGTGCGCAAGGTCTGGTATTTCCGGCCGAAGAATGTGGTGGTGGTGCAAGATCTGCTGGCCGCGCCGGTGCCGCACAAGTTCGAATGGAATCTGCACGCGGCCGCGCCTATCGTGCCACAGGCCGATGGTTCCGTTTCCATCCTCAACGTGGACCGCAAGCTGTGCGCCCGCTCGATTTCAACCGAGCCAGCCAGCTATGAAACGCGCAGCGGTCCGCCGCCGCAAGCGGGCAAGTTCGAAGCGCATGGCGCCTTCGTCAAGCCGGCCGCGACGAGCGGCGAGTTCCTCGTATTGCTCGACGTTGGCTGCCAGAATCTGCCCTACACGCTCAGTGCGCCGAGCGCTACCGGACGGACGCTGACGATTGACGGACAGTCAATTGTGATTCCAAATAACTAATTTTTATTAACAGAAAACGGAGCCGCGGTTATCATATGCGTGCTCCTCGCGAGCGATGGCTGATTTTCAGCCATCGCTTTTTCTTTTGCGCGCCCGCTTTTTACGGGCCAGTCACGGTGTCTTACTTTGAAACCACACAGCGTATTTCGTTTATTGCAATTGGTGCCAGAACCTTTGCCGACCTTCCGTGCCGACGTCGTTACTCTGTTTGGAAAGTATCTGCCCCGTCACGGCGTGGTGTGCGATATCGTCGGCAAGGCCGGCAAGGGTGAACTCGTTGACGGTGCCTATGCGAGCCAGTGGCGGCCAGCCGTGCAGTCCAGCCGCGTACGCCAGGAGTGGGCCTTCTTCAAGCTTTGCATGCGTCGGATTTTTGCTGCCAAGAAAGAGCAGTGCGACTTGATACAGGTGCGCGACATGGTGTCGACCGGCTTGTTCGCCATGCTGCTCGCGCGCTGGAAAGGCATTCCGTTTGCCTATTGGGTCTCGTTCCTGATGAGCGAGGGCCGCATCGCGCGCGCGCGCGCGGAAATCGCGGCGGGAGGCGGCCGCCGCTACCATGTGGTCTTGCTCAAAGGATTGATCGAGCGCTTCCTGCTGTATAAAGTCGTGCTCAAGGGGGCAGACCATGTCTTTGTGCAGAGCGAGGCGATGAAGGCGTTGATGGTGGAGCGCGGGGTCCCGGCGGACAGGCTGACGGCCGTGCCGATGGGCGTCGATATGGAAATCCTGCACGGGGAAGCGTTGGCGCCGCGCCGCCTGCCCGGCTGGGAAGACGTCCCCGTGCTCGCTTATCTGGGGACGCTCGATAGCTCGCGCGAACTGACGATGCTGCTCGAAGCGCTGTTGCTCTTGCGCCGCCACCAGCCCTCGGCACGCTTGCTGTTCATCGGCGATTCGCCGACGGCATCCGATGTGCCTGCCTTGATGGCGTATGCGGCGCGCCTGGGTGTTGCCGATGCGATTCATGTGACGGGCTGGCTGCCATCGCTGCAGGCGCTGGCTTTGCTATGCGGCGCCGATGTGGCGCTTTCCTATGTGCCGCGCGGTGCGCTGTTCGATTACAGCTCGCCGACCAAGCTGCTCGAGTACCTGGCGCTGGGCATGCCTTGCGTGGGCAATGACAGCCCGGACCAGGAAAACGTGTTGCGCGCCAGCGGTGCGGGTCGCTTGACTGCCAGCAATCCCGAGGCGATGGCCGAACAGATCGGCGCCATTCTTGCCGATCTGCCTGCCGCCCGTTTGCTTGCCGCCACCGGGCCGGCCTTTATTGACGAACAGCGCAGCTACCGCGTGCTGGCCAGCCGGCTCGCCGCCGTTTATCGGGAAGGCTTTGCTCAAAAGCCATAATTTTGTAACAATTCTGTGCACTGCAGCAAAACGGTGGACGATGTCGCTATGCTATGTGATAATGTTTTTTTGAAAATGTTTTCTGATGATTCAAATAATCCTTTCTCAAGCTGGCGGCTACCAGGACGTCGTCGCCTACCTGCAACAGCAGGGAGCCCAGGTCAGTAACATGGGACCGGAGCGTGGCCGTGGCTCGTCGTTTCGCGGAAAACTGTCGATCCTGGCAGCCATGGTGTCGCCCAAGCTGTGGGGCGTGCGCAAGCTGTGGGGCAGCGACGATACCGTGCTGCTGATCGGCTGGCAGGCGCTCCCCATCCTGGCGATGATACGCTGCGGCCTGGTGAAGCGCCCGCGCAAGCTGCTGGTGATGGCGTGTTTCGTCCATTCGGTGCGGGCGCGCCGCTGTCTCAATCTGCTCTGGCGCGCCCTGCGCTTCCCCGGCATGGGCTTCATCGCCTTCTCGAAAAGGGAGGGCGAGAATCTGATCCAGTCCGTCGGCATGGCGCCGCAGGACGTGCATTTCCACCTGTGGCGGCAGGAACTCTATGGTTTTGGCGGCGCCGCGGCGGCGGTCGAGGGCGACTATGTGTTCGCCGGCGGCTATTCCAACCGCGACTATGATTTGCTGTTGCAGGCCATGGCGGGCGTCAGCGCTCCGCTGGTGATAGTGGCGGCGGAGCGCAATCACGTCGTGGTGCCGGCGCAATCGCGCGTCAGCCTGCACCTGGATTTGCCGGAGGCGCAGTTCGAGAGTCTGCTTGCCGCCAGTCGCGTCGTTGCCATGCCCTTGAAAAGCCAGGGCGAGGCATGCGGGCAAAGCGTGCTGTTGCGGGTATTACGCAACCGCAAACCGCTGGTGGCGACCCGCCATGAGGCGATCGAGGCCTATCTGGGCAGCGATTATCCGGGCTTCGTGCCGCATGATGATGCCGAGACCATGCGCGCGGCCCTCGAGCGTGCCGTCGAAGATGCTACATTTCGGAACGCATTGAGCGATGCGATCGCGCAGGCGGAGTCCCGCCTGGCCAAGGTCGGCAGTCCAGGCGAAGAAATCCATCGTTTCCTGCTGCTCTGATGCCTTCCATCCCACTCCTATCGGAAGTCCCGTTGCGGGAGCCACTGTGATTATGTCTTCAATCAAGAACGAACTGCGTTTCGGCATGCGAGCCATGCTGCGCGATAATTTTTTGTTGCGGCGTGCCATGGATCGCCTCGCTGCACATGAACGCATGAGTGTCGATGAACTGGCGCACTATTCCCGGTTGCGCTTGCATGCGAGCATGCAGCACGCCATCCGTACGCTGCCCCATTACGCGGCCATGCCGCGCGGTTTTACGCCAGCCCAGGCGGCACAGGTATTGCGCGAGCATTTTCCCGTGATCGATAAGGCGGCCCTGCTGGCGCACCGTGCCGCGCTGTATCCGCATCAGGGCCGCAAACGGCCGTGGCAGGCAGCGGGGCAGACCAGTGGCACGACAGGCACGCCGTTGACGATTTTTCGCAGCATGCAGTCGGTATTGATGGAAAACGCCTTCATCCAGCGCCACTGGAGCTGGTCCGGCTATACGCCCCAGGTGACGCGCGCCACCCTGCGTGGCGACATGGTGGCCGGGATCAACCAGACCAGACCGCCATTCTGGTTCTGGAACCGCTATAACCGCCAGTTGCTGCTGTCGTCACGGCACCTGACCGAGGCGCATGCCGATGCGATCATCGACCGCCTGGAGCAGGCGGCGCCGGCCATGTTGCAAGCTTATCCGTCGACAGCCTACACGCTGGCCGGTTTCTTGCAGCGGCGCGGACGCCGGCTCTCCATTCCGTATGTGTTTACGGCATCGGAACCGCTGTATCCGCATCAGCGCGCGTTGATCGTCGAGCGCCTGGGTGCCACCATCATGGACATGTATGGAATGGCTGAGCGCGTGGCGTTCGCTACCGAGTGCGAACATGGTCACATGCATGTGAACACCGATTATTCCCATGTGGAAATCCTGGACGAGCATGGCGAGGCGACCGACGGGGAGGGTTTCGTGGTGGGAACGACCTTTCATAATCTGGCCATGCCGCTGCTGCGTTACCGGCTCAGCGACCGCACGCGCTGGAAGCCTGGCCGCTGCGATTGCGGCAGGCCCTTTCCCATGATCGAGCCCGTTACCGGCAAATTTGAGGACAGCATCACCGGCAGCGGCGGTGCGGTGATCAGCCCATCGGTCCTGACGTTCGCCTTCAAGGGCGTCGATAACATCCTCAAGTCGCAAGTGGCGCAAGTGGGGGCTGCGCGCTGGGAAGTGCGCCTGCTGCCTGGCCCCGCTTTTTCCGATAGCGACAAGCTCAAGCTGCTCGACAACATTCACACCATGGTCGATTCCGGCGTCAGCGTGGACGTTGTGCTGAAGACGGCCTTGCCCAACACGGCGGCGGGCAAGTTCCGCTGGGTGGTCAATGAGACGGTTACCCGCGCAAACGGCTAAGGCCGCGTGGCAGGGCCATGAGCGGCAGTACCCCGCCTGCTGGCGGGAAATGACAAATTACCTGATTCGACATGAAAAAAATTCTGATGGTCGGCACCAGCCTGAGCACCATGGGCGGCATTGCTTCCGTGGCGCGCGTGTATGAGGGCACGGGCTTGTTTGAGCGTTATCGCGTGCATTACCTGGCCACGCATTGTGATGGCGGGCCCCTGGCCAAGCTGCGCATCATGCTGTGCGCCTATGCGCGCTTCGTGGCCATGCTGCTGACTGGGCAGGTGGGCCTGATTCACGTGCATGTCGCCTCCCACGCGAGCTTCTGGCGCAAGTCGGGATTTTTCCTGCTGGCATTCCTGTGCCGCGTTCCCAGCATCCTGCACCTGCACGGCGGCGGCTTTGCCGTTTTTTATGAGCAGCAATGCGGTCCGCTGCGGCGTGCGTATATCCGCTACATTTTCAATCATGCATCGCGCGTGCTGGTGCTGTCGAGCGGCTGGCAGGCCTGGGTACGCGGCATGAGCCGCAATCCGCATGTCGAGACCATGTTCAATCCGGTGGCGTTGCCGCCCACGGTCGCGCCATGGCCTGCACGGCAAGCGGGAAGTGTGTTGTTTCTGGGTAAGTTAGGCAAGGCCAAGGGCGTCGATGACCTGCTGCAGGCATGTGCCGAGCTGACGCAGCGTTGCCCATCGCTGCACCTTGCGCTGGGCGGGGACGGCGACCGTAGCGCCGTGCAGCAGCAAGCCGATGCGTTGGGAGTGGCCCGGCACGTCGAGCTGCTGGGCTGGGTGCAGGGCGAGCAAAAGACGCGCCTGCTCAATAGTTGCCGTATCTACGTCCTGCCTTCATATTTTGAAGGATTGCCGATGAGCATACTGGAGGCGATGGCTAGCGGCGTGCCAGTGATTGCCACGGCGATCGGCGGCATTCCCGAGGCCATACAAGATGGGGTGGAGGGCTACCTGCTCGCACCCGGCGACGTCCAGGGACTGGCTGACCGGATCGCGCGCCTGCTGGCCGACGATGCGCTGGCGCAAAGAATGGGCGCCGCGGGACGCAGCAAGGTGGAGCGTCACTTTTCCACGGCGGCGGTCATGCCGCGCCTGGAACAAATTTATACCGACTTGGGGCTGAGTGCCGTATGACATCGCTAGCATGGAAAATCAACCGCTTGAAATTGATGGGTGCGCCCGAGATCGCCTGGCGCGTGCAACAGCTGCTGCAAAAGAAGGCCAGCAGGTTTGGCATCGGCTTGCTGCGCAAGGTGCCGCTGCCTGACCTGTCTCGCACGGGACGGCCTTTTCTGGCTGGCAGCGGGCACGATACCGATATCGCCGCCCTGCGCGGGGCCGCCGATACCGTGCTGGCGGGCCGCTGGAATGTCTTCGCCCTGCGTGGCGCGGAACTGGGTTTCCCCCCGGAATGGAACCGCGATCCGAAGACGGGTACCGTGGCGCCGCTGACCTTGGGCAAGCAGATCGATTATCGCAGCGAAAAAGTGGTCGGCGATATCAAGTATCTGTGGGAACCGAACCGGCACCTGGAACTGGTGGCGCTGGCGCAGGCATGGAAAGTGACGGGCGAGCAGCGCTACGCCGATGGCGCGCGTCGCTTGCTGCAGTCGTGGTTCGAGCAATGCCCGTATCCCATGGGCGTGCACTGGACCAGCTCGCTTGAACTGGCGCTGCGCCTGCTGAACTGGGCCTGCGCCTGGGAATTGCTGGGCGGTATGGCGTCACCGCTGTTCCAGGGCGAAGCGGGACAGCGCTTCCTGCAACAGTGGCTTGCCGCCATCTACCAGCACGCCCACTTCATCGCCGGCTATTTTTCGCGCCATTCCTCGGCGAACAACCATCTGTTCGGTGAATACATGGGCTTGTTCGTGGCCAGTAGCGTGTGGCCTTGCTGGCCGGAAAGCGCGAAATGGCAGGCGCTGGCGCGCCAGGGGCTGGAAGAGGAGGCGCTCAAGCAAAATACGCCAGATGGCGTGAACCGCGAGCAAGCCGTCTATTACCAGCATGAAGTGATGGACATGATGCTGCTGTGCCAGAGGATAGGGCAGGCCAACGGCGCGGGCTTTTCCGCGGCGTACTTGCAGCGCCTGGAGCGCCTGGCCGACTTTATCGCCTCTCTCATGGACGTGGCGGGCAACGTGCCGATGACGGGCGATGCCGATGATGCGCAGATGGTGCGCCTGGCGCACGAGGACGGCTGGCATCGCTACCGTTCGCTGCTGGCCAGCTGCGCCGTGCTGTTTGAGCGTGCCGACTTCAAGCGCAAGGCCGGCCATTTTGACGACAAGAACCGCTGGCTGTTTGGTGTGGCGGGCTTGCAACAGTGGCAGGCGCTTGGTGGCGGCTTGCCGGAGGCGCCTGTGATGGCATTTCCGGAAGGCGGTTACTTCTTGCTCGGCAGCCATTTCGGCACCGCCGATGAAGTGCGCCTGGTGGCCGACTGCGCACCGTTGGGCTACCTGTCCATTGCCGCGCATGGACATGCCGATGCGCTGGCCTTTACCCTCGCCGTCGGGGGGGAGGAATTGCTCACTGATCCCGGCACCTACGCCTATCACACGCAAAAAAAATGGCGCGACTACTTCCGCAGTACGCCCGCGCATAACACCGTATCTGTCGACGGGCAGGACCAGTCTGAAATCGGCGGCAATTTCATGTGGCTGAAAAAAGCCAATGCGCGCATGATTGCTCATGAAACGAATTCCGAGGTGCAAGTTTTTGAGGGTGAGCACGATGGCTACAGCCGCCTTGCCGATCCCGTGCTGCACCGGCGTCGTATCGAGTTCAACTTTAATAATAAATGCATTGTTGTAAAAGACATATTACAATGTACAAATGTACATGATATTTCCGTGCATTGGCAGTTCGGCGAGCATTGCCTGGTCACCGTCAACGACGGGCAATTGCAGGCACAGGGCTTGCGGTCCGGCTTGCGCATGCGCTGTTCGCATGGAACGCTGGAGGTATTGCGTGGCAGCGAGACACCGCCTGGCGGCTGGATCTCGCGCCGCTTCGACGAGAAAGCACCGATTGCCAGCGCCGCCTGGCGCATGCGGGTGCAGGGAACAACTGAAATCGTGACGCACATCGAGCTGATGCCGCAGACGTCGCCGGCTAATTCGCCGGCTCATCATTAAGGGAGCATATTTTGAAAATCAGTATTTTTGGCCTCGGCTACGTGGGTGCGGTCTCTGCCGGTTGCCTGGCAACGGATGGGCATGAAGTGATAGGCGTCGATCCGAACAAGACCAAGGTCGACCTGATCAACCAGGGCACCACGCCCATCATCGAGAAGGATATTGGCGAGATGATCGCCGCCACCGTGAAAAGCGGCCATTTGCGCGCCACGGCGGACGTGCGCGACGCCGTCTTCGGCTCCGACATGTCGCTCATCTGCGTGGGCACGCCATCGCAGCTCAATGGCAACCTGGACCTGAGCCACGTGCGCAAGGTATGCCAGGAAATCGGCGCGGCGATTGCCGAAAAGGATACCTTCCACGTCGTCGTGGCGCGCTCGACCATGCTGCCCGGCTCCATGCGCGCGCTGGTGATCCCGACCCTGGAAGCGGCCTCGGGCAAGGTGGCCGGCGTCGATTTCGGCGTGTGCAACAACCCGGAATTCCTGCGCGAAGGCACGGCCGTCTACGATTACTACCATCCGCCGAAGACGGTCATCGGCGAATCCGATGAAAAGGCGGGCGCGCTGCTGGTGCAGCTGTATGAAAAGATGGACGCGCCGCTGGTGCGCACGGACGTCGAGACGGCCGAGATGGTCAAGTACACGGACAACACCTGGCACGCCGTGAAAGTGGCGTTCGCCAATGAAATCGGCAATATCTGCAAGGCCGTCGGCATCGATGGCCACAAGGTGATGGAAATCTTCTGCCAGGATACCAAGCTGAACCTGTCGCCGTACTACATGAAGCCAGGCTTTGCCTTCGGCGGCTCGTGCCTGCCGAAAGACGTGCGCGCGCTGACCTACAAGGCGCGCAGCCTGGACCTCGATTTGCCCTTGCTTAACTCCATCCTGCCGTCGAATCAGCGGCAAGTGGAAAAGGGCATCAAGATGATCGTCGACAAAGGTGCGCGCAAGGTGGGCATCCTGGGTTTCTCGTTCAAGGCCGGCACGGACGACTTGCGCGAATCGCCGCTGGTCGATGTGATCGAGTATCTGCTGGGCAAGGGCTACGAACTGAAACTGTACGACAAGAACGTCAACCTGGCCGCCCTGACGGGCGCCAACCAGGATTACATCCTCAACCACATCCCGCATATTTCCAAGCTGATGGTGACGAACATGCAGGACGTGCTCGATTTTGCCGACACCATCGTCATCGGCAATGGCGCGGCCGAATTCAAGACCGTGCCCGCCAGCCTGCAGCCGCACCAGCACATCGTCGACCTAGTGCGCATCAGCAAGGATCAAAGTGGAGAGCAATATGACGGCATCTGCTGGTAACAAGGTGGCAGGTGCGCCACGCCGCGTGCTGATCCTGGTGGAAAACCTGCCGTCGCCGTTCGACCGGCGCGTCTGGCAGGAAGCGACCACCCTGCATGCGAATGGCTACGAAGTGTCGATCATCTGTCCCACGGGCAAAGGTTACGAATCGCGCTACGAAGCCATCGACGGCATCCATATCTACCGCTACCACCTGCCGCTGGAAGCGGAAGGGGCCAAGGGCTATCTGGTCGAGTATTCGCTGGCGCTGTTCCACACGTTCCGCCTGGCATGGAAAGTTCATTTTGCGCGCGGCTTCGACGTCATTCACGCCTGCAATCCGCCCGATTTGCTGTTTCTGATCGGCGGCTTCTTCAAGTTGACGATGGGCAAGCGTTTCCTGTTCGACCACCACGATATCAATCCGGAACTGTACGAAGCCAAGTTCGGCCGCCGCGACTTCTTCTACAAGCTGATGGTGCTGTTCGAGCGCTGGTCGTTCCAGAGCGCGGACGTGTCGATCGCCACCAACGAGTCGTACAAGAAGATCGCCATCGAGCGGGGCGGCATGAAGCCCGAAGATGTCTACGTGGTGCGCAGCGGACCCAAGCTGGACCGCCTGCGCGTGCTGCCGCCCGTGCCGGAACTCAAGAAGGGCCGCGCCTACCTGGTTGGCTACGTGGGCGTGATGGGCGCGCAGGAAGGCATCGACCTGCTGCTGCAGGCGGCGCAATACATCGTGCAAACCCTGAAACGCGAGGACGTGCAGTTCGGGCTGGTCGGTGGCGGCACCTCGCTCGAGCAGATGAAGCAGATGGCGCAGGACCTGGGCATCGCCGACTATGTGACGTTTACGGGGCGCGTGCCGGACCAGCAATTGCTGGAAATGCTCAATACGTCCGATGTGTGCGTCAATCCCGACGTGGCCAACGACATGAACGACAAGTCGACCATGAACAAGATCATGGAATACATGGCGCTGGGCAAGCCGATCGTGCAGTTCGATCTGGTCGAGGGTAAGGTTTCCGCACAGCAGGCATCCTTGTATGCATTGAAGAATGATCCTGTCGACATGGCGCGCAAGATCGTCGAGTTGCTCGACGACCCTGCCCGCCGCGAGCAGATGGGGGCGTTCGGCCGCCATCGCGTGATCAATGAACTGGAATGGGAATATGAAGCGCCGAAGCTGCTGGCCGCGTATGCGCGCCTGTTTCCCGCTGCCGCGCCCGCCGCTTCGGTGACCTTGAGCAAGGACGGCCGCTGACATGCGCTGCCTGGCGAACCATCCCCACCCCTGAGGGAGCAAGTCCGACGATGAAAGCGATGATACTGGCAGCGGGCAAGGGCACGCGCGTGCAGCCCCTGACCTACGATTTGCCCAAGCCGATGATCCCCATCCTGGGTAAACCCGTGATGGCGTACCTGGTGGAGCATCTGGCGCAGCATGGCGTGACCGACATCATGGTCAACGTCAGCTACCTGCATGAAAAGATCGAGGAGTATTTCGGCGAAGGCCACCAGTTCGGCGTGCAGATCGGCTACTCCTTCGAAGGCTATACGAACGATGCGGGCGAGGTCGTGCCGCAACCGCTGGGTTCGGCCGGCGGCATGAAGAAGATCCAGGAGTTTGGCGGTTTCTTCGATGAGACGACGATCGTCCTGTGCGGCGATGCCTTGATCGACCTCGACCTGGAAGCGGCCCTGCTTGAGCACCGCCGCACGGGGGCGCTGGCCTCCGTCATCACCTTGGAAGTGCCGTGGGACAAGGTATCGAGCTACGGCGTGGTGGTCAGCGACGCCGACGGGCGCATCCGCGCCTTCCAGGAGAAGCCGGCCCAGGGCGAGGCACTGTCCAATTGCGTCAGCACCGGCATCTATCTGTTCGAGCCGGAAGTGCTGGACCTGATTCCCAACGACTGCTCGTTCGACATCGGTTCGGAACTGTTTCCCCTGCTGGTGGAAAAGGGCTTGCCGTTCTATGCGCAAAAGCGCCAGTACAACTGGATCGACATCGGCAGCGTCAAGGATTACTGGGAAGTGCTGCAAAGCGTGCTGATGGGGGAGGTTGCCCAATTGCACGTTCCAGGCCGGCAGATTGCCGATGGCGTATGGGTCGGCTTGAATACCAGTATCGACTGGAGCGATGGCACGCGCATCGAAGGGCCCGTGTATATCGGCTCGGGCTGCCGCATCGATGCGGGCGCCGTCATCGTCGGGCCCACGTGGATCGGCCATGGCAGCCATGTGTGCGCCGGCGCCGAAGTGGTGCGCAGCGTGCTGTTCGAATACACGCGCGTGCTGGCCAACGTATTGCTCGACGAAATGATCGTTTTCAAGGAGTTCAGTGTCGACCGGGCCGGCCAGATGCGCCACGCCTCCGAGTACGCGCTTGGCGCCTGGGGCAATGCGCGCGACCGGCGCAGTTTGCGCCGCGCGGAAATGTCGCCGGCCCTGCTCGTTGCCCAATAAACTGTTTTTGAAATGAAACCATGAAAATTTACCCAGTCATCCTGTCCGGCGGTTCGGGCACCCGTTTATGGCCGCTGTCGCGCGCCGTGCTGCCCAAGCAACTGTTGCCGCTGGTAACGGACAAGACCATGTTGCAGGAAACGGCGCTGCGCGTGACCAGCCTGCCCAACCGCCGCGCAGGCGACAGCGGCCTGGCCGAGTTCGAGGTCATGCCACCGCTGGTGGTGTGCGGCAATGAGCACCGCTTCATGGTGGCCGAGCAGCTGCGCGAGATCGGCTTGCCGCCGCTCGGCATCCTGCTTGAACCGGTGGGCCGCAATACGGCGCCAGCCGTGGCGGTGGCGGCGCAATACCTGCTGGCCATCGACCCGCAGGCGCTGATGCTGGTCTTGCCGGCCGACCACGTCATCACCGACGTGGTCGCGTTTCACCAGTCTATCGCCGAGGCGGCGCTGCTGGCGGCCGATGGCGCCCTGGCCACCTTCGGCATCGTGCCGACGGCGCCGGAAACGGGCTATGGCTACATCCGCAGCGGCGCGCCCGTGAGCCCTGGCGCCGCAGCTTGCAAGGTCGAGCGTTTCGTGGAAAAGCCGGACCTGGCCACGGCGCAGTCCTTCCTTGCCGCTGGTAATTATTTCTGGAACAGCGGCATGTTCATGTTCCGTGCCGAGCGCTATCTGAGCGAACTGGCGGCATTCCAGCCAGCCATGCTGGCCGCCTGCGAAGCGGCCGTGCGGGACGGCTACCGCGACCTCGATTTCTGCCGCCTGGAAGAGAAGGCTTTCGCCGCCAGCCCGTCCGATTCGATCGACTATGCCGTCATGGAGCATACGGCGCATGCGGTGGTGCTGCCGGCCGCCATCGGCTGGAGCGATGTCGGTTCCTGGTCGGCCTTGTGGGAAGTGCAGCAGAAGCAGGGGGATGTCAGCGCCGACGGCAACGTCGTGCGCGGCGACGTGTATCTCGATGGCGTGAGCAATTGCCTGGTGCGCGCCGAGTGCCGCCTGGTGGCCGTGCTGGGCGTGCAGGACCTGGTCGTGGTGGAAACGGACGACGCCGTGCTGGTGGCGCACAAGGACCAGGTGCAGCGCGTGAAACAGGTGGTCGACCACCTGAAGCAGGCGGGACGCAGCGAACACGTGCAGCACCGCAAGGTCTACCGCCCGTGGGGCGCCTACGAAGGCATCGATGTGGGCGAACGCTTCCAGGTCAAGCGCATCACCGTCAATCCGGGCGGCAAGCTGTCGCTGCAGATGCACCATCACCGGGCCGAGCACTGGGTGGTCGTCAGCGGCACGGCGCAGGTCACGTGCGGCGACAAGGTGACCTTGCTGACGGAAAACGAATCAACGTACATCCCCATCGGCATGACGCACCGGCTGGAAAACCCGGGCAAGCTGCCCTTGCACCTGATCGAAGTGCAGTCGGGCAGTTATCTGGGGGAAGACGACATCGTGCGGCTGGAGGATGTCTACCAGCGCGTCTGATGTGCGCTTTTTACGATATCCGCACGGTGAAACTATTGGCTTAAAGAATGATGCTATAAAGTAACTTTTCATTAAACAATAGTTAACATAAAAAATTGCTTTATGCTATGATTCTGCCTGGTTTGATCAGATAACTCATGCGGACGCGCTGGCGCGTCCGCATTCACGTTGAGTGGAATCGCATGAAGAAAAATACGTATTCGGTGCTGGCCGCGCTGGCCTTTGCCGGTTCAGCTTTATTCGCGCAGGCAGCCTGTGCCGCGCCCGTCGACATCAGTTCCACGCCTGGCGCCGTCAATCTGGCCGCAGGCGGTTCGCTGACCTTTGGCGATAAGTTTAAAAATAATCAAAAAAGCAATTTTTTCAATGACCTGTTCGCGTTTAACGTGAGCAAGACCAGCGACCTGAGCGTGGTACTGAACTCGCGCAGCAGCAGCGCGACGAATGGCTTGAACCTGACGGGTTTCGGCTTGTACAGCAGTGTCGGCAATACCTTGCTGCTGGGCGGCGATCAGTTGCTGACCGGCATCGATGACAAATGGAGCCTGTCGTATGCCAACCTGGCTGCCGGTTCCTACTATCTGAAAGTGAGCGGCAACGTGGTGTCGAACACGGGCGCGGCCTTCAGCGCGAATGGCAGCCTGATATCGGCCGTGCCGGAACCTGGTACGTATGCGATGTTGCTGGCGGGCCTGGGCCTGCTGGGCTTCATGGCACGCCGCCGCCAGAAGGCGGCTTGAGCCTGTCCTGGCTGATTGGCATCCTCGTTTGCGTTTCCATCCCGCAACTGGCATGAGCCGGTTGCAGTCATCTTGGTGAAAAGTATGAAAAAATTCCTGAAATCCCTGTTCGTGGCCGCCATGTTTGCCGGCAGCAGCCTGGCAGCCCATGCGGCGCCGGTTGACATCAGCCACGCGACAGTGGATCTGACGCAAGATTTGCTCGATTATTCCAGCAGCGAGCTGCTGGGCTCGTTTTCGCTGGCGCCAGGCCAGTTGGCCGGTGCGGGCAATAACTTTTTCAGCGACAAATTCACGTTCAGCGTGACGGGTTTTAACGACCTGAGCGCACTAGCGACCTCGCTCAAGCCGAGTGTCAACTCCGGCCTGACACTGACCGGTTTCAGCCTGGGCAACGCCAGCGGCATTCTGTTCCATGGCGCGCTTGACCTGATCAATTTTACGGCGCAAGACCAGGCATGGTCGCTGCAGTCCGGCTCCACGCCTTTGGCTGCTGGCAATTATTTCCTGCAAATCGACGGTTATGTTGCCTCGCCAACGGGCGGCAGCTACAGCGGCATCCTGGCCGTCACGCCGGTACCGGAACCGGAAACCTACGGCATGCTGCTGGCGGGCCTGGGTCTGATCGGCTTCATGGCACGTCGCCGCAAGCTGCAAGCCTGAAAATAAAATTGTTTGCATGAAACGGAGGCTGCGGCCTCCGTTTTTTTTGCCGCATACCGACATGGGACTATAATCGACCGGCACAGTGGGTGGCTGCGGCACGGCTGCCTGGATATTTCCCAACGACGATACCGACCATTGCATACATCTCTCTGCTTTTCGCTGGCGCTGGCCGCCGGCATTGCGCACGCCGATGCGCCATCCGTGACGCCAGGGTTGAATGCCGCGCAATTGGCCATCGTCATCAACGATGCGGAACCGAACAGTGTGGAAGCGGGGGAATATTACCGCCAGGCGCATGGCGTCCCCGCCGCCAATGTCGTGCACGTGACGATACCGAACCGGCCCAAAAAGCTCAGCGCGGACCAGTTCGCGCAGCTGAAGTCGCGCATCGACGCCCAGCTCAAGCCGGAAATCCAGGCGGTACTGATGGTGTGGAGCGCGCCGTACGCGGTCGAGTGCAATTCCATCACGGCCGCATATACCCTGGGCTACGATGCGGCGCAGTGCGCCAAGACCTGCAATGCAGGCAAACAGAGTCCTTACTTCAACAGCACTGTCAACCAGCCATTCACGCAGATGGGCATGCGCCTGTCGATGTTGCTTCCGGTAGATTTTGTGGAGGAGGCCAAGGCCGTCGTGGACCGCGGCACGGTCAGCGGCTTTTCCGTGCCGCCCGCCAGCGCCTATTTCCTGACCACCAGTGAAGGCGCGCGCAATAGCCGTGCGCCCTTTTTTCCGCCTGCCGGCGTGGTGCGCCAGCGCAAGCTCACCATCAAGAACATCAAGGCCGATTCGCTTGAGGGAGCACAGGACATCATGATTTACCAGACGGGCATGGCCAAGGTTGGCAAGCTCGATACCCTGCGTTTCCTGCCGGGGGCGCTGGCGGATCACCTGACCTCGTTTGGCGGCGATTTGCAGGGCACGGCGCAGATGAGCAGCCAGCGCTGGCTCGAGGCGGGCGCCACGGCCAGTTATGGCACCGTCAGCGAACCGTGTAATTTCTGGCAGAAATTTCCCAATTCGACAGTCTTGCTGCGCCGCTATCTGGGCGGGATGACGGCGCTGGAAGCGTATTGGGGCAGTGTCGCGTGGCCGGCGCAAGGCTTGTTTATCGGCGATCCCCTGGCGGCGCCGTATCTGGCATACCGGCGCTGAGGCGGCTTAGCTGGACGAAAAAAAAGGCTCTTGCGAGCCTTTTTTCTTATGCCTGGCGCCCGGCCTTGCGGCGCAGGGCCAAGGCCAGCAAGCCGAGGCCGGCCATCAGCATGGCCCAGGTCCCGGGTTCCGGCACGGCGGGCGTGATGGGCGGCACGATGGCCCCGCCACCGCTGCCATTGCTGCCGCTGTCGATGCCGCCGCCTGCGCCGCCGCCGCCCACACCGGCTTTTCCTGCGGGGGCGCCCGTGTCAAAGCCGGACGATGTCAGCAGTGGTGCATAGACGCTATCGGCGCCGGCGTAGGCGCGGCCGGCGCCGCGATAAGCAGCGGCATCGTCGATCACTGGCTGGTCTTGCACGGCGATAAAGTCACGCGTGCCAAAGCGGTATTCGCCGCCGGCATTGCCGGTGCGTGCGCCTGCGCTGCCGCCGCCATCGCCTTGCTGGCCCAGCAGATTGGCCAGGCGGTGACCCTGGTTGCCGGATTGCGGATGGCGCAATACCTGGCTCGATTCGCCTTCGCCGAATTCCGGCGTCTGGCTCGTGCCGTCATTGGTGCGTGCGCCGAAGCCGATGAAACCATCGACGAGGCTGCAAGCGCTGTAGGTGCTGTCGAGGTCGGCGTCCTTGGCCTTGCCGCCTGCGTTGCTGGCGGCTCCCGTGGCCTGGCAGCGTCTCTCGTCGCCGCTGGCGCGCTGGGCGCCATTTTGTGCTTGCGCCGTGCCAGCCGCCAGCAATAACAGACTGCAGGCGAACAACGAAGCGAACTTGAATGGGGTGGCTGGTGTTGACATTTACTTACCTCTTGGAAATGCATTCTGAGCGCGGCGCATATCGCCGGGCGCTGAGGATGTAATTGGTGCTTACGCTACCTGTGCGACATGGTTTGTGCACGGCAGGATGGCAGATGAAGAGCCGGGCATGGATGGGGCCCGCTCGATCCATTTGTATTGCAAGGTTCTCAAAGTTGCTAATGACTTATCAAGAATAAAACTTATTTGCCTGAAATATATCATATTTTCCTGGCAGCTCCTATTTTATCGTGCCGCCGTGAAGCTATTGTTGCTTATCGAATACGAAGAAAGGCGTCTTCCCGCATGCCACAGTCGAGGCTTTTACTCCGTTCGGCTTAATCAAATGTCATCAAGTCGTCATCCCTGGCCTTTAATATGCAAATAACAAGTCTGAAATACTTTTGTTAATTGTGGCGCGCCGGCCCATCCTGCGGGACCGGCACCATCTCTTTACCGACCGGGATCCTCATGCACACCTCGTTTTCCTCCTTGCGCACGCCGCTGCGCCTGACCGTCATGGCTACCCTGCTGGCCAGCCTGTCCGTGCCGGCCCTGGCTGCTTCCGATATCGTCATCAGCCAGGTGTATGGCGGTGGCGGCAACACGGGGGCGCTGTACCGCAACGATTTCATCGAACTGTTCAACCGCGGCGCCAGCCCCGTGAACCTGAGCAACTGGAGCGTGCAATACGCGTCGGCCGCCGGTTCGAGCTGGGCCGTGACGGCCTTGCCGGCTATCGATTTGCAACCGGGCCAGTATTTGCTGGTCCAGCAAGCCAAGGGGACGGGCGGCACGCAGGACTTGCCCGCGCCGGATGCCTCGGGCAGCCTGGCCATGTCCGGTACGGCAGGCAAGGTGTTGCTGAGCAATAACAAGACGGCGCAGACGGGCACCAGCCCCACGGGCGCGGCCGTCGTCGACCTGGTCGGTTTCGGCACGGCCAACGGTTTTGAGGGCGCCGTCGCGCCCGCGCCATCGAATACCCTGTCCATCGCGCGCGCGAATGGCGGCTGCGGCGACACGGACGATAACAGCGTGGACTTCGCCGCCGGCAGCGTGACGCCGCGCAACACCGCCTCGCCGCTGAATGTCTGCGGCGGCCCCGTCGTGCACCAGATCATCACCAACTGCCCGGCCAGCCTGGCGCTGGCGCTGGGCAGTGGCGGCAGCGCCGTGCTGCGAGCGTCCGACGTGGATGGCGTCGTGAATGCGGCCAGCCTGGCGTCGCCGGCCGTGGCCGGCATCAGCCTGGCCAATTTCAGCGCGGCCGGCGTGGCGGGCGAGAGCGCCAGCGTGAGTCTGCTGGTGGCCGCTGGCGTGCCGGTGGGCAATTATCCCGTCGTCGTCCAGTTCGGCAACGACCAGCAGCAAAGCGCCAGCTGCAAGATCGACGTCGCCGTGCAAGGCCTGGCCGCCAACAGCCACACGATCCCGCAAATCCAGGGCAGCGGTGCAAGCAGCCCCTACGCCAATTCCGTGCAGACGACCGAGGGCGTCGTCACCCTGAAAGTAGGCACGGGCTTCTTCATGCAGGACGCGGCCGGCGATGGCGACCCGTCTACGTCGGACGGCATCTTCGTGTACACGGGCGCGGCCGTCACCACCGTGCAGCCGGGCGAACTGGTGCGCGTGACGGGCACGGTGGTCGAATACACGCCGTCGGGCGCGAAAAATTCCTACACGGAATTGAAGGACGTGACGGCCATCCTCACGCAAAGCGCGGGCCACGGCATCGTGCCGGCGAATGTGACCTTGCCGAACGACAACCTGGCTGCCGTGGAAGGCATGCTGGTGCGTTTCACGCAGCCGTTGACCGTCTCGCAAAACGCCTACCTGGGCGCGCGCGGCGAACTGACCCTGTCGGCGGGACGGCGCGAAGTGCCGACCAACCGCTATCCGGCAGGCTCCGCCGAAGCGCAAGCCTTGATCGCCGCCAATGCGAACAACCTGATCGTGCTCGATGATGGCATTTTCGTGGCACCGCCGACGATACCGTATATCGGCCAGGACAACACCGTGCGCAGCGGCGACACGGTGGCCGACCTGACGGGCGTGGTGGATTTCGGTGCCATCGGCGGTGGCGGCGCCGCCTACAAATTGCAGCCGACGCAGACGCCGCAATTCTCGCGCGACAACCCGCGCACGGGCAGCCCGGAGCTGCCGTCAGGCAACGTCAAGGTGGCCAGCGCCAACGTGCTGAATTTCTTTACGACCTTTACCAATGGCAATAACGTGTTTGGCCAGACGGGGCAGGGCTGCACCGTGGGTTCGTCGACCACCAAATCGAACTGCCGCGGCGCCGACAACCTGGCCGAGTTCGTGCGCCAGCGCGACAAGATCGTGGCCGAACTGAAAGCCATCGATGCGGACGTGGTGGGCTTGATGGAAATCCAGAACAATGGCGAAACGGCCGTCACGTACCTGGTCGAGCAGCTCAACGCCGCCATCGGCGGCGTCACCTACGCCGTGGTGCCGAAGCCGGCTGCCACGGGCACGGACGCCATCCGCGTGGCCATGATCTACAAGCCAGCCAAGCTGGGCCTGGTGGGCGGCGCCCTGTCGGACGCCAACGCCATCAACAACCGTCCGCCGATGGCGCAGACCTTCCGCGCCGCCAATGGCGAGAAATTCTCGCTGGTCGTCAACCACCTGAAATCGAAGGGCAGCTGCCCTACTAGCGGGCTGGACGCGGACCAGAACGATAGCCAGAGCTGCTGGAACGCCACCCGCGTGCAGCAGGCCCAGCGCCTGGTGGGCAGCTTCGTGCCGCAGGTGGCGGCCGCTGCCGGCGACGCGGACGTGCTGGTCATCGGCGACTTGAATTCGTACGGCGCGGAAGACCCGATCCAGGTCATCACGGGCGCCGGCTTCGTCAATGAACTCGAGCGTTTCGTGCGCCCGTCCGGCATGCCGTACTCGTATGTATTCGGCGGCCAGAGCGGCTACCTCGACCATGCGCTGGCCAGCGCTTCGCTGAGCCCGCAAGTGGCCGGCGTGGCCGAGTGGCATGTGAATGCGGACGAGCCGGAAGTGATCGACTACAACATCGATGCGGCCAAGCCGCAAGACCTGTACAACGCCTTGCCTTACCGCGCCTCGGACCACGACCCCGTCGTCATCAGCCTGGACTTGCAGCCCGCCTACCGCGACATCACGGCCGGCGTGGCGCAAGCCAGTTCCGGCCTGACGTTCAACCGCGCGACGCAAAAGTACACGGGCACGTTCGCCTTCACCAACACGGGCACGGCGGCCATCAGCGGTCCGTTCCAGGTGGTGTTCGGCGGCTTGCCGGCCGGCGTGACCCTGGCCAATGCCACGGGCAGCCATGCGGGCGCCGCCTATGTCACCGTCAACGCGGCCAGCCTGGCGCCCGGCGCGACGGCCTCGTTTGCCGTCAGTTTCACCAATCCGTCGAAAGTGACGATCAATTACTCCGCCAGCATTTTTGCCGGCAACTTCTAAGGATACGACCATGTTGACAACGAAATTCAACCTTACCCTGCGCCGCGCCGTGCTGGCCGCCGTGCTGGCCGCCAGTTCCAGCGTGGCACTGGCGGACCCGCTCAGCTACCGCGTGGAAATCGACACGCGCCAGTTTTCGGGCGCCGGTTTCCTCGACTTCGCCTTTATTGCCGGCAACAGCCCGGCACCGGGCGCCAGCGCCGTGCTCAGCAATTTCTCGGGCGCCTTTGGCGCGCTGGCATCGCAGGACGGCAATGTCAGCGGCAGCTTGCCCGGCACCTTGACCTTCGGCAATAGCGGTGCCTACAACGACTGGTTTCACAACGTGACCCTGGGCGGCAAATTCGGTTTCAACGTCGTTTTTGGCGGCGACTTCCTGAACACGGCCGGCAACGCGGGCACGACGTTTGGCGTGGGCTTGCTCGACGCCAGCGGCACGGCCTACCTGGGCAATGCGAACGGCAACCTCGTGCAATTCGAATTGACGCCGCTCAATGGCGGCATTCCCGCCAGCATCGCCGGCAGCACCTACGCCAGCATCGCGTCGATCTCGGCCGTGCCGGAAGCGTCGGAATGGATGATGCTGACGGGTGGCCTGGCGCTGATCGGCTTTGCCCTGCGCCGCCGCCAGCCTGTCACGCGCGCATAGTCTTGCCAAGCAGAACACAGCGTGCCTGCGGGCCGCTGTGCTGTGTCTATTTATTTGAAATAGCTATAAATCAGGAAACTAAATTGTATTGGTCACCGTTTTACGCTTGATGCATAGTAAAAAACTTGTCGGGTAGTCTAGTATTTTCATGACTGCTGCCAACTTTTTTCGGGAGGATGCATCGATGCCTGGCCATATCCTGGTGCTGGACCCTGCGCCCGCCATGCAGGCGCTGCTGGCGCATAACCTCGCGGGCGCCGGCTACCGGGTCAGCTGCGCCCTGGATGGGCGCGGCGCGCTGGCGCTGCTGGCGGCCGACCCGCCCGACGTGCTGCTGCTGGAATGGGAGTTGCCGGATGCGTCCGGCATTGCGCTGCTGCGCCAGGTGCGCCAGGATGGCCAGTTGTGCGACTTGCCCATCATCATGGTGAGCGCGCGCGACAGCGAACAGGACAAGGTGCTGGCGCTGGAAAGCGGTGCCGACGACTATCTGTGCAAGCCTTTCGGTCCCCGTGAAATGCTGGCCCGCGTGCACGCGCTGCTGCGCCGGCGCACGCCATCGGCCTTGCGCGCAGGCGCAAGCACGGCCGGCGCCACCGTCTTGCGTCTCGATCCGCATACCCTGCGCGTGACGGCCGGCAGCGTGCCCGTCAGCCTGGGCCGCGTGGAATTCAAATTGCTGCATTTCCTCATGGATCATCCCGGACGCGTGCATAGCCGCGCGCACCTGCTCGACCAGGTGTGGGGCCATGCGGCCTATCTCGACGAGCGCACGGTCGATGCCCACGTGGGACGGCTGCGCCACGCGCTGCAGCCGGGCGGTTGCGGCCACCGCATCGAAACCGTGCGCGGCAGCGGCTACCGCTATCTGGCGTTTGATGCCGCCGTGTGCGCATGATGCTGCTGACGGGGCGGGAACAGGAATACCTGCTGCACGCGATACTGGGCGCGCATGGCATTGCCGAGTCCGGCGATTTCTTTCTCTGGAGCCAAGGGCCGTTGCAAACGCTGTTGCCGCACGACTTATTAATGTGCGCGCAGCTGGGTGCCGACGGGGCCGTGCTGCGCAGCGAAGCGTGGCACAGCATCGCGCCCGATCACGCGCAGCTGCGCGAGCGCCAGGGCCAGCTGGCGCGCCTGGCGCTGGCCTGGCGCGCGGGCGGCCAAAGGGCGGGCGTCATCGATGGCGTGCTGGTGCACGGCAGCGTGGGCGAGGGGGGCGGCAGCTTTTTTGCCCTGTTCGCCATGGGAACCGTGGACGCGGCACGCCAGGCCTACGCGCTGGAATTGCTGCTGCCCTACCTGCACCTGCACTGGCTGGCGCTGCCGGCCAGCCGGCGTGCGCCCCCGGCCGGTCCGGGCGCCACGCGCGCAGCCAGTGCGCGCGAACTGGAAGTGCTGCACTGGGTGCGGGAGGGGAAGAGCAATGACGAGGTGGGGCAAATCCTCGGCATCAGCGGCACTACCGTCAAAAGCCATTTGCAGCGCATCTATAAATTATTGGGCGTGAGCAACCGCACGCAAGCCGTCTCGCGCGGCATCGCGCTGCGCCTGCTCAGCCATTAGCGCTGGTCCTGTATTTTATTCTTGTCATTGCCGCCGCCATCCTGCGTGTGTTCGACGCTGCCGGGCGACACCCGCGCCACGTCCGGGCTCGCTTGCAGGCGCGCCACTTCGTCCGCCGTCAGCATGGCGGCAAAGCCATTGAAGGCCGTCGTATAGTGATATTGCACGGGAGCATCGGGTACCAGCGCCAGCACGGCGCGCTGCTGCGCTTCGAGCTGGGCCGTGTAGCGCCGCGCGGCGTCGCTCTTCGTATCGAGCCCATGCACGCCATCCGCCTGCGAGGCCAGCGGCGGGGCGCGCAATTGCACCAGATACGACAGCCGCGCCGCAGCGGCCTGCGCCGCGACAGGCAGCGCATGGATGCTGGCCAGGCCGGCCAGGATGGCAATGCTGAGGCGAAATGCGGACATGCAAGCTCCCTTGGCGCATGGCGCCCATGCGCCGATTGTACGCGCGTCGCGCATAAAAAACGCGCCCCGCAGGGCGCGCCGTGTGACTGCCTGGAGCGAGACCGTTACAGCTTGGCGTCCACTCTCACGTTACGCTGGCTGGGGACGGCCAGCGGCAACGGGTTGTTGGTCTCCACCGACAACACGGTGGTGGACGCGGCCGCATTGTTGCCATCAAGGAAGACTACGCCGCCCAGGTAGCGCTTGCCCGTTTCCAGTCCCGACCAGCTGACGCCGGCCGTGGCGCTGCCGCCCACGTACACCTTGCTGGGCAGGGTGGCTTTCAGATTGCCGCCCTTGTCGGCTGTCGTGACGACGGCCGACGACAGGCCGAAGCCGGTCGACACGCCATTTGCCACTTCGTAGCCGATCGCGCACACCTTGTAGCTGCCTGCCGGCGGGGTGGTCACGGTGATGGACTCGTTCGAGCCGGCCGTGGCCGAGGTGGCGACGGTCGCGCCGGCGCTGTTGAGCAGCAGCAGGTCGAGGTCATTGCCGGCGCCCTCGGTCGTGTCGCGGTCGAAGATTTCAAAGCGCGCCACCACCGTGCTGGCGGGAATGCTGACATTGACCACGCGCACTCCGCTGCCGCCCGCCTTGCACGCGGCAGCCATCTGCGCCAGCGTGTCAACGCTGCCCGGCGCGGCCTGGCTGATGGTTTGCTCGCTGCGCGCCACTTCCTTCAGGCCACCCGTCGCCGCGCCCACCTTGCCGGCAAAGCCGGTGGACAGGGTCAGCGAACGCAGGCCGCTGACCTTGTCCGCCTGCAGCAGCGCCGGCGACTGCACCGCGCGGCCCGAGCGGGCCGTGACGGGGCTGCGTACCGTGTGCACGCCGTCGCTCCACACGAGGGCGCCATACTGCCAGGCATTGTCCGGCGCCGTGGTGCGCGTCAGGGTCACGGTGAAGGACTTGGTTTCGCCGGGCGCGAGCAACAGGGTGGCAGGCGACACCGCCACGCTGTAGCCGCTGACCGAAGCGCTGGCCGTGTACGTGGCGCTGCTGCTGCCCACGTTGGTGACGCGGCGCGTCACCGTTTGCGTGCCCAGCACGTTGCCGATGGTGATGGACGGCACGTTCAGGTTGTAGCCGGCAATGGTGCCGCCCGCGCATTCGGCCGTCATGCCGACGCCGCACATGTATTTCTTGTAGTCGGCCAGGCTGGCGTCATACACGAGGCCGGGATCGCTCGCCTTGTTCGGCGTCACGTGGCCGGCGCCCTGGCCCCATGGCAGGATGCCGCGCGCGTCGCCTGCCTGAACGTCGGGCAGGGTGGTGCTGCCGGTCGTCATCAGGGCCGATTTGATGGCGGCCGGGCTCCAGTCCGGATGCTGCTGGCGCAGCAGGGCGGCCAGGCCGGCCACGTGCGGGCTGGCCATCGAGGTGCCTTGCAGGAAGATGTAGGCTTGCGGCGGCACCAGGCTGCCATCCTGCACGGCGTCGCGCTGGGCGCGCGACAGGGCAGGCGTGCCGCCGGCCAGGATATCCACGCCAGGCGCCGTGACGTCCGGCTTGAGCAGGTTGGCGTCGTACAGGTTCGGGCCGCGCGAGGAGAAGTCGGCCACCACGGGGGCGGCGGGGCCGTTGCCGTTGGTAACGAAACGCGAGATGGCGGCCGTCGCCGCGCCCGTCTGTGCCTGGGCGTTGATCAGCGCGCCATCGGCGGCGCTCACGTGCACGGCCGGCAGCACGTGCGGGTCGGACACCAGGCCCACGCCCGTATCGACCAGCACCATGCCGGCGCCGCCCGCTTCGAGCACGGCGACGCCCTTGTCGGTACGCGCCGTGGTGCCGCGCAGGCAACTGACGACCTTGCCGGCCACCTTGGCCGGGTCCAGCAGGGCCACGCCGCCGTTGTCGCCGGCGCGGTAGCACAGCGCCAGTTTTTGCGCATCGGCGCCGGGCAAGCCCGCATCCTGGGCGCGGATCAGAGTGGTGGCCGGCAGCGGATTGTAGTTGAGCGAAGCGCCCGTGTACTTGGCGCCATTGCCCAAGGTCACGGTGGCCTGGTTGGCGCGGTTGTGCGTCGAGGCGGCCACCGTGGTGATCCACGGACTGACGTGGGCCACGGTATTGGCCGGTCCCGCATTGCCGGCGGACGCGGCAACGAAGACGCCCGCGTTCGACGCGTGCAGGAAGGCTTGCTCGACGGGATCGTTGACGGTGCCGCCGCCGCTGATCGAGTAATTGATCACGTGCACGCCGTCCCGCACGGCTTTTTCGATCGCCGCCACGCTGTCGCCGCCGTAGCAGCCGTTTTTCGCGCCGGTGGGCTGGGTGGCCAGGTTGTACGACCAGCACACCTTGTAGACGGACAGGCGGGCGCGCGGCGCCACGCCCGAAATGGCGCCCAGCGGCGTGCCGCTGACGGTGACGGGCACGCCCGCATTGCCGCCCGCGGTGGACGAGGTATGCGTGCCGTGGCCGCCTTCGCCATTCGGGTCGCCGATGGAATCGCGCGGCGAGGTGTATTCGCTCCAGTGCTGGATCTTGTCCGTCTCGGTCAGGCGCACGGCATTGAAATACTGCGCACCGATCAGCTTGTTGTTGCAGTGGTCTTGCGTAAAGCCTTCGCCCGTCTGGCAGCTGCCTTTCCAGGCGGCCGGCGCGGCGCCATACGCCAGGGTGGCATTCGGGTCGAAGGTCGGGGCGCCGTTGGCGTCGACCTTGTCCGCATACGACAGGTTTTCCGGCCACACGCCGCCATCGACGATGCCGATGATGATGTCTTCGCCCGCATGCTGCTTGCCGCCCAGCTGGCTCCACAGGCCGCCCGGCTGGTCCAGGCCCAGGAAGGTGGGCGTGTAGTTCGTCTGCAGGGCGCGCGGCTCGTCGGGGGCGATGCTGGCCACTTCGCCGCTCGCTTGCAGCTGGCGCACTTCGGCGTCCGTCAGCAGGGCGGAGAAACCGTTGAGGACGATCTTGTACTGGTATTGCACGGGCGCGGAGGCGACCAGGGCTTGTACCCGGGCCTGCTTCTGCTCGAGGTAGTCGCCGTACAGCTGCACTTCCGTGCTGGCCAGGTCGAGGCGGCCGCCGGCGGCCGGCTGGGTGGCGCCCAGGCCTTCCACCGAACCGGCGTAGGAAGCGATCGGTTTATCGGTCAGCTGCACGATGTAGGGACGGCGCAGGTCGTCGGCGTGGGCCTGGAAGCTCAGGCTGGCAAACAGGCTCAGCACGGCGAGCGAAATGGGGCGTAAAGCGGGACGGAATGTCATGTGGGTTTTCCTGGTAACGGTAGCGGGAATCGACGGGGCGGATCAGGCTTGACGGCGGCGGCGCGCCACGAAACCGATGCTTGCCAGGCCCAGCAGCAGCATCGCGTAGGTCGATGGTTCCGGTACCGAGGCGACGATGTTGTCGAGCGCAAACTGGCCCTTGTTGCTGCTGAAGGCGTTGCAACTGCCGGCCGTGTTGCAAGTGAAACCGAAGAAGGCCAGCGAGGCGAATTGCTGGCTGCCGAATCCGGCGCTGGTGTTGTAACGTTGGAACTGGAAGTTGCCACCGATGGGGCCGCCCAGCTGATAGGTTTCGTAGATGGACGAACCGTTGGCGTAGAAGCCTTGCACGCGCAGCAGGCCGGCGACGGCCGGATAGGTGACGCCCTGGGCGTAGCCGATGAAGCTGGCGTCGAAACCCTGCAGGCTGACACTGCCGCCCGTCTTCAGCGGGTCCAGGTAGACGATGCCGTCGTTGAGCGATGCATAGTAATTGCTCGTATTGTTGGTCGGGCACGCCATGCCGCAGGCGGCCGGGTCCGTGCCGTCGAACACGGCGCCGACCAGGTCGCCATAATTGGCGCCGGCGGCATTCGAGGCACCCGTCAGCAGAAATTTGCCGAATTCCAGCGAGTCGCCGTGGCCGACGAACTGGCTGTCGATGTTGTCAAAGTTGATCACGTCCGCGATGGCGGCGGGAGCCCAGGCAGCGGACAGGGCCAGGATGGCGGCGCCAGTCCACTGCTTGGCCGAGAAAGGACTTGCTGCGGCAGTTGCCTTCGAATGCACAATACGAGTCATGAATTTTCCCTTGGTGATTATGTCGGATGCAATATGTTTTGCGTCTTGGAGGCTCTTTCCCGCGCGGCCGGATAAGACCAATGCGCAGAAAATTGATTTTTACTATAGCAAAATAGGCAATTTCATTGTTTGATATTCTTTCAAATTTAATTTGAAAGTTACAAATAATGAATGAATAAAATTCACGCAATACTATGATTTGAATACTGATAGTTACAAGTTTCCTACGCGAAAATAGTTGATTCCTGACACGTGCGCGAAGAGTGCAAGCGCATACCGTTCCTTTATTGCGCCAGATCGTTTCCTCGGTGATTTGTTGTTCACAGTACAAAGAAAAGATTGTATTAACCATAACCGGCATGGTAGGCTGGTGAGCATCAGGCAAGCGCGTGTCGCCCGTGCGTGGCCATCCGTTGCGCGCGGCGACGCAATGTATTGAAGGTAGGCAATAAGGAGTGACCGGATGCATGCAGCACACAGGCAGAACCTTGCGGCAACGCGCCATGCGCGCGGCTTTACCTTGCTCGAACTGTTGGTCGTGATCGTGATCATCGGCTTGCTGGCGGCCTATGTGGGCCCCAAGTATTTCGCCCAGCTGGGCAAATCCGAAGTGACGGTGGCCAAGGCGCAGATCGAGGCGTTTGAAAAATCGCTCGATACCTACCGCCTCGACGTGGGCCGCTATCCCACCACGGAAGAAGGCCTGGCCGCGCTGCTGGCCGCGCCGCCCGCCGCCGGCACGCGCTGGAACGGCCCCTACCTGAAAAAAGCCGTGCCGCTCGATCCGTGGGGCCATGCCTATCAATACCGCGCGCCCGGCAGCAAGGGCGAGTACGACATCGTCTCGATGGGCAAGGATGGCCAGCCCGGCGGCAGCGGCGAAAACGCCGACATCAGCTCGCAATAGCGCCAGCGCCATTCTTTTCCTACGGACAATCCATCATGCAGTTTGAAGTACGCGCGCTTTCCACGGACCAGGCCGTTGCTGCCCTGACGACGTGCGTGATCGATGGCCGCGACGAGGCGGACGCGCGCCGCCAGGCCGAGGCCCGCGGCCTGTTCGTCAGCGCCATCCGTCCCTTGCGCGCCACGCCGTTCAGCGCCGCCGGGCGCCAGCGCGCGCGGGCCTTGCCCCTGCTGCTGTTCAGCCAGGAATTGCTGGCGCTGCTGCAGGCGGGCCTGGGCATCGTCGAAGCGCTGGAAGCCTTGCTGGAAAAGGAAGCGTCGCCGGCCACGCGCAGCGTGCTCACGCGCCTGCTGGAGGGCTTGCGCGAAGGCAAGCGCTTTTCCGCCGCCCTGGCGGAGCAGGCGGAACTGTTTCCCCCCTTGTATATCGGCATCGTCAAGGCGGCCGAAGGCACGAGCGACTTGCCGCGCGCGCTGTCGCGCTACATCGACTACCAGCAGCGCATCGATACGGTGCGCAGTAAAATCGTCAGCGCCGCCATCTATCCCGCCATTTTGCTGGCCGTGGGCGGCGGCGTCAGCGCTTTCCTGATCAGCTACGTGGTGCCCCGTTTCGCCGAGGTGTACCAGGGCGCCGGGCGCAATCTGCCGTGGATGTCGCAAGTGATGCTCAGCTGGGGCCAGTTCGTCACCGAGCATGGCCTGCTGCTGTTGCTCGGGCTGCTGATCACCGGCAGCGTCGTGTTCACTGCCGTGCGGCGCGTGCTTCGCCATGGCGGCGTGGCGCGCCTGCTGGCGAAGCTGCCCGGCATCGGCGAGCGCGTGCGCATCTATGAACTGTCGCGCCTGTACCTGACCCTGGGCATGCTGTCCGAAGGGGGCATTACCATCGTACAAGCCATTTCCACCGTGCAAGCGATGGTCTCGCCGGGCATGCAGGCATCCTTGCAGCAGGCGCGCGCGGCCATCGAGGCGGGCCAGCCCCTGTCTTCCGCCTTCGAGCAGCATCAACTGACGACGCCGATTTCGCTGCGCATGCTGCGCGTGGGCGAGCGCACGGGCGACATGGGCCCCATGCTGACGCAGTCGGCGGCCTTTTACGACGGTGAAATCAGCCGCTGGATCGACCGGTTTACGCGCACCTTCGAACCCTTGCTGATGGCCGCCATCGGCCTGGTCGTGGGCGCCATCGTGATCCTGCTGTACATGCCCATCTTTGACCTTGCCGGCGATATTTCATGATGCCCTCCCCAGCCGAATCCACCGTGGCGATCGACCCCGCGCTGCTGCAGCGCGCGCGCATCCTGAGCCGGCAATCGAAGCGCAGCCTGGTCGAGGAATTGCAGCAGCTGAGCGGCATCGAGGCGCGCGCCGTGGTGCGCGCACTGGCGCGCCCGTTCGGCCTGGACGTGCTGGAAACGGCCGACATGCTGGCCTATGCTCCCGCTTTCGATGTGCTGCCCCTGTCGCAGGCGCTGGCGCGCCACAGCGTGCTGCTGCGCGCCGCCGACGGCCAGCTGGTGGGCGTAATCGCCGACCCGTTCGACCTCGACCTGCAAACCTGGCTCGGCGCGCGCGCGGGGCAGGGCGTGTTGAACGTGCGCCTGGCGCTGCAGGCCGACATCGGCGCCTACCTGTCGAAGCAGGAAGAATCGGCGCGCGCCGTCGACAACCTGCTGCCCGGCGCGGCGAACGACGCGCGGCGCGACGGCAAGACGGCCGCCGTGCTGTCGTTCGCCAGCGTGTCGGAAGCGGCCAGCCCCGCCGTCAAGCTGGTCAACTCGACTTTATACGACGCGCTGAAGGCGGGCGCCTCGGACATCCACCTGGAAAGCACGGCCGGCGGCCTGGCCGTCAAGTACCGCGTCGACGGCGTGCTCGATCATGCCACGGCCGTCAACGGCATCGAGGTGGCCGAGCACATCATCTCGCGCCTGAAAGTGCTGGCCGAACTCGATATCGCCGAGCGCCGCGTGCCGCAGGACGGCAGCTTCCGCGTCGAATCGGGCGGTCGCGAAATCGATTTGCGCGTCTCCATCATGCCCAGCATCCATGGCGAGGACGCCGTCATCCGCATCCTCGACAAGCGCGCCATGATCGAGGCCTACGGCGCCCTGACCCTGGAAGCGCTGGGCTTTGACGCGCCGTCGCTGGAAGCCCTGCGCGCGCTGGCGCAGGAAGCCTACGGCATGCTGCTCGTCACCGGCCCCACGGGCTCGGGCAAGACGACGACCCTGTATGCGGCGCTGACGGAGATCCACAACGGGCGCGAAAAGATCATCACCATCGAAGACCCCGTCGAATACCAGCTGCCCGGCATCTTGCAGATACCGGTGAATGAAAAGAAGGGGCTGACCTTCGCCAAGGGCTTGCGCTCCATTCTGCGCCACGACCCCGATAAAATCATGGTGGGCGAGATCCGCGACCGCGAGACGGCGGAAATCGCCGTGCAGTCGGCCCTCACTGGCCATCTGGTGCTCACCACCGTGCATGCGAATAATGTGTTCGACGTGTTCGGCCGTTTTACCCACATGGGCATCGATCCGTATGCCTTCGTCTCGGCCCTGAACGGTATCTGGGCGCAGCGCCTGATCCGCACCAACTGCCCCCATTGCGCCACCGGCTACACGCCGGACGATGCTGAACTGGCCAGCGTGGGTCTGGCGCGCGCCGACGTGGCGGGCTATGAATTCAAGCAGGGCAAGGGCTGCGGCGACTGCCGCGGCACGGGCTACAAGGGGCGCCGCTCGATCGCCGAGATTCTCGTGCTGACCGATGAAATCCGCGAACTGATCGTCGATAAAAAACCGATCCGCCAGATCAAGGCGGCCGCGTATGCGAACGGCACGCGCAGCCTGCGCCTGGCGGCGCTGGAACTGGTCAAGCGGGGCGCCACCACCATCACGGAAATCAAGAGGGTCACCCTGCATGCGTAGCGGTTTTGCGAAGTTGAGATTGGGACAGGCATTGCGCCTGGGCGTGGCGGCAGGCAAGGTGAGCCTGTGGCGCAGCAGCCGCTGGCGCGCACCCGCCTGGACGCCGCTGGGCGAAGCCGCGTATGTGCCGGATGCCGCTCATGGCCTGCATGGCGACTTTGCCGCCCTGGGCCAGGCGCTGGCGCAGTTGCTGGAGCGGCTGCTGCCGGCCAGCCAATACGCGGGCTGGCCGCTGTCCGTGGTGCTCGACGATGCTCTGGTGCGCCTGTGGCAGGTGGATCTGCCGCAGGGCGCCGCTCGCCTGGCCGATATCGAGGCGGCCGCCGCGCTGCGCTTCCAGTCGCTGTATGGCGATCCTCCCGGCCTGTGGCACAGCAGCAGCACCTGGGATGCGCGCGCGCCGTTTTTCTGCGCCGTGCCCCGTGCGCTGCTGGCGCAGCTGACGCGCGTGGCGGCCGAACGCAAGCTGGCCCTGATTTTTATTACGCCGCAATTCGCGCGCCACTGGAACCGCTGGCACGGCGCCTTGAAACCGGGCGCCTGGTTCGGCCAGTTGCAGGAGAACGCCTTGACCCTCGGCGTGCGGCACGATGGCCGCCTGCTTGCCGTGCGCGCGCTGCCCGTGCCGCCTGGCGCCGGCCATGACTGGCTGGCGCAGACGCTGGCGCGCGAAGCGCTGCTGCAAGGCGTGCCCGCACCGGCGCTGCTGCAGCTGTGCGGCGCGCCGCCGCCCGCATGGCTGATACAGGCGAAAGAGTTTGGCTGCCAGGTTTTTTCCGCGCCGGACGGGGAAGGCGCCCTGTCGCCGGCCGGTCGGCTGGCGCGCAGCGGAGGCGTGGCATGACGCGCCTCGATATCGATTTCGCGCCGCCAACTTGGCGCCGCAGCCTGCACCGCGTGCCCGCCTGGGCATGGATCGCGGCGGTGCTGGGCGTGGCTTTGATCGCCACGGCAGTGTGGGCCGGCAGCGATGCGCTGCAGCGCCAGCAGGCAAGCGAGGCACGCTGGCTCCGTGCCCAGCAGCGCGTCGCGCAAGCCGCGCAAGGGCCGGCGCCGGTGGCGCAAGTGCCGATCGCGCCCGCGCAGGCGGCGGCCGTGAATGCGGCCATCCTGCAATTGAACCTGCCGTGGCGCGACCTGCAGGATGCGCTGGCCAGCGCCACGCCGCCCGCCATCGCGCTGCTGGCGCTGGAGCCGGACGCGCGCAAGCGCGTGCTGAAAATCACGGCCGAAACGACCGGCAGCGACGCCATGGTGGCTTATATCGCGCAATTGAAGCAGCAGGAACTGTTCGGCTCCCGCGTGCAGCTGCTGCGCCATGAAATCAACGCGCTCGATCCGAACAAACCCTTGCGCTTCCAGCTCGAAGCGCGCTGGGGTACGCCATGATGGCCATCGACATCAACACCGTGCGCCTGCGCGCGCAACTGCTGCTGCGCCGCATGGGGGCGCCCGCCTGCCTGGCCGTGGTTCTGCTCGCGCTGGGGACCGCCGCCTGGATGTGGGCCTGGCAGCAGCGCGCCGTGGCGGCGCGGCTGGAAGCGCGGCCCTTGCCGCAGCCATCGCTGGCCGTGGCGGCCTTGGCGCCGCCGGCGACGGCCAACGAGAACCTGGCGCGCTTTTATGCCGTCCTGGGGCAGCAGCGCCACGCGGAGCAGCAGGTCAAGCAGCTGTTCGACCTGGCCGCGAAAAACGGCTTGCTGCTGGCGCAGGGTGAATACAAGAGCGGCTACGACAAGGCCAGCAGGGTCGCCACCTGGCAGGTGACCTTGCCGCTGAAGGGCAGTTATGCGGCCGTATGGCAGTTCGCGCTGCAAGCGCTGCGCGCCGTCCCCTTCGCCTCGCTCGACGAACTGAGTTTTCGCCGCGAGCAGATCGCCGATACGCAACTCGAGGCGCGCCTGCGCCTGACCTTCTATCTGACCGATACGCCTGGCGATGCGGGAGAAACACCATGACGCCGCGCCATTGGCTCATGCTGGCCGGCTTGCTGGGCGCGGGCGCCTTGCTGCTGTTCGGCGAGCGCCAGCCCGTATCCAGCGTGGCGGAAGCCGTGGAGCGGGCCGTCGCGCCTGCGCCCGCGCGCCATGCGGCCGCCAGGCCGCCAGCCGCGCAACCGGCCATCCTGGCCCTGCTGCCGCGCAGCGAAGTGGCGGGCGAGGATGGCGACACCTTTGGCGGCGCCGGCGCTGTCTTCCAGAGCCAGAACTGGAATCCGCCGCCGCCCAAGGTGGTGGCCGTCGCCCCGCCGCCGCCCCCGCCGCCGATGGCGCCGCCGCTGCCCTTCGTCTACCTGGGCAAGGCGGCCGCCGACGGCGCCTGGGAAGTGTTTTTGTCGCGCGCCGACAAGACGTATATCGTGCGCGCCAATACCGTCATCGATGGCGCCTACAAGGTCGTGACGATCGCGCCGCCCGTCATGACGCTCACCTATCTGCCGTTGAACCAGGTTCAGCAGCTCAACATTGGAGTATTCGATTGATGTCTCGTTCCTTTTCATCGGCGCCGTTGCTGGCGCTGCTGGTGCTGCTGTCCGGCTGCGCCGGGCAGCAGGCGTACCGCGACGGGCGCGAGCTGATTGCGCAAGATCAGATCCCGGCCGGTCTGCAAAAGCTGCAGGAAGCGCTGCAGCAAGACCCCGGCAACGCGCAGTACCGCAGCGCGTATCTGCAGGCGCGCGAACGGGCGACCAGCAGCCGCTTGCAGCAAGCCGAGCGCCAGGCGCAGGCGGGGCAGGGCGACCTGGCGCGCGCCTCTTTCCTGAGCGTGCTGGAAATCGATGCGCAGAACGAGCGGGCCAGCAGCGGCTTGCGCGCGCTCGAACG
Source organism: Janthinobacterium goodfellowi (assembly GCF_051380695.1). Taxonomy (NCBI): domain Bacteria; kingdom Pseudomonadati; phylum Pseudomonadota; class Betaproteobacteria; order Burkholderiales; family Oxalobacteraceae; genus Janthinobacterium; species Janthinobacterium goodfellowi. The sequence goes on from NZ_JBNYXN010000004.1 coordinate 614,298, forward strand.
CGAGCAGCGCCAGGGCAAGCTGCTGGCCGAAGCGCAGAAGGATATCGACGCCAAGCGCTACGACCCCGCGCGCCAGCGCCTGAACGCCATCCTCACCGAGCAGCCGAGTCACGCCGGCGCGCGCGCGCTGCTGCGCGAGGTCGATGAAAAAACGGCGCCGCCCATCGTCGAATCGGGCCTGGCCAAATCGTACAAGCAGCCGATCACCATCGAGTTTCGCGACGCGCCGTTAAAACAGGTGTTCGAGCTGATCGCGCGCCGCTCGGGACTCAATTTCGTCTTCGACAAGGACGTCAAGGCGGATGCGAAAACCTCGATCTTCCTGAAAAACAGCACGGTGGAATCGGCCGTGTACTTCCTGCTGGTGACGAACCAGCTGGAGCAGCAGGTGATGGATGCGAACACGATCCTGATCTACCCGAACGTGGCGGCGAAATTGAAGGAATACCAGGAGGTGCTGGTGAAAACCTTCTTCCTGGCGAATGCGGATGCCAAGCAGGTGGCCAACACGCTCAAGACCATCTTGAAGACGCGCGACGTGGTGGCCGATGAAAAGCTCAACCTCGTCATCGTGCGCGACACGCCCGAGGCGATCCGCCTGGCCGAGCGCCTGATCGCGCTGCAGGACGTGCCGGAGGCGGAAGTGGTGCTGGAGCTGGAAATCCTCGAAGTCAAGCGCAGCCGCCTGCTGGAACTGGGCGTGGCCTGGCCATCGAGCCTGACCCTGACGCCACTTTCCACCTCGGGCGGCGCGGGGCTGACCATCAACGACTTGAATAACCTGAACCAGCGCACCATCGGCGTGAGCGACCTGTCCGTGACGGCGAATGCCAAGAAGACGGATGGCGACGCGAATATCCTGGCCAATCCGCGCATCCGCGTGCGCAACCGGGAAAAGGCGAAGTTCGTCATCGGCGACAGGGTGCCCGTGGTGACCACCACGATTTCGCCGGGCACGGGCGGCTTCGCTTCCGAGTCGATCAGCTACCTGGACGTGGGCTTGACGGTGAATGCCGAGCCGACCATCTATTTGAACAATGAAGTGGGCATCCGCATTTCGCTGGAAGTGAGCAACCTGGGGGCGGCCACCACCACCCGGAGCGGCTCGACCCTGTACCAGATCGGCACGCGCCAGGCCTCGACCATGCTGCAATTGAAGGATGGCGAAAACCAGGTGCTGGCCGGGCTGATCAACAATGAGGAGCGCAGCTCGGGCAACAAGGTGCCGGGCCTGGGCGACATCCCCGTGCTGGGACGCCTGTTCGGCAGCAGCAAGGACGACAGCCAGAAGACGGAAATCGTGCTGTCGATCACGCCGCACCTGGTGCGCACCGTGCAGCGTCCGGAAGCGAAGGAGTCGGAATTCTCGGCCGGTACGGAAGGCAGCTTCCGCCGCCGTCCCGACATGGCGGCCAAGGCGCCCACGCAGATGCCGGGCACGGTCATCGTGCGTTCCGGCCCGTCCGCCGTCGGCATGCAGCCGGCGCCGCCGCAGCCGATGATGACGCCCGGACAGCTGCCGGCGCCGCTGCAGCCGCAGACGGTGCCCGCGCCGGAGGTGGCGCCGTCGCCCGAGCCGGCCGCGTCGCCCCTGCCGATATCGTCCGGCCAGCCCGTGCCGCTGCAGGCGGCGCCCTTGCCCCTGTCGTCGAGCCAGCCGGTGCCGGTGGTGCCGCCGCCCGTCAAATGAGCGTGGCGCGCGCGCAGGGGCGGCAGGGCGGCTTCACCCTGATCGAACTGCTGGTGACCCTGGCCATCCTGGGCGTGCTGGCTACCCTGGTGATCCCCGTCACGCAGGTGACGGTGCAGCGGCGCCAGGAGCAGGAATTGCGGCGTGCGCTGCGCGAGATCCGCCAGGGGCTCGACGCGTATAAGCGGGCTGGCGACGAAGGCCGCATCCTGCGTGCGACCGACGCCAGCGGCTACCCGAAAAGCCTGGAAGTGCTGGTCGAGGGCGTGCCGGACCAGCGCAACCCGAAGCGCAGCAAGATGTTCTTTTTGCGCCGCGTGCCGCGCGACCCGTTCAACGCGGAGGCTGCCCTGAGCGATGCGCAAACCTGGGGCAAGCGCAGCTACGCCAGCGAAGCGGCCGAGCCGCGCGAGGGCGACGATGTCTACGATGTGTATTCCACGTCCGGCAAGACCGGTTTGAACAACGTGCCTTACCGTCTATGGTGAACCATGCCCGCTGAAAACGCCCCGCGCCGCGCGCGCGGCTTTACCCTGATCGAACTGCTGGTGGTGCTCGGTATCGTGGCGCTGCTCCTGACCCTGGCCGTGCCGCGCTACTTTCCCAGCCTCGACAAGGCCAAGGAAACCGTATTGGCCGACAACTTGCGCAACCTGCGCACGACCATCGACCAATTTCACGGCGATACGGGGCGCTATCCCGATTCGCTGGAGCAACTGGTGGAAAAGAAATACCTGCGCGCCATGCCCATCGATCCCATCACGGACAGCGACAGCAGCTGGCTGATCGTGCCGCCGCCCGACGACACGCCGGGCCAGGTGTATGACGTGAAAAGCGGCGCGCCCGGCAAGGACCGCAGCGGCACGCCGTTCGCCGACTGGTAGCGGCCATGTACCGTTCTGCGCGCCGCCAGCGCGGTTTTACTTACCTGGGCCTGATCATCCTGGTGGCCATCCTGGGCCTGGCAGGGGCGGCTGGCCTGAAGATGGGTTCCTTGCTGCAGCGCCAGGCGGCCGAGCAGGAACTGCTCGACATCGGTGCGCAGTTTTCAGATGCGCTCTACAGCTATGCGGCCGCCACGCCGCCGGGCCAGCCGCAACAGCCGCCGACCTTGGCCGCCTTGCTGCGCGACCCCCGTACGCCCCAGTTGCGCCGGCATCTGCGCAAGCTGTTTGTCGATCCCATCACGGGGCGTGCCGAGTGGGGCTTGTTGTACCAGCCCGGCAGCAACGGCATCATTGGCGTGCACAGCCTGTCGAAGGCAGCGCCATTGAAAGTCGGCAATTTCGAGGCCCGTTTTGCCGGCTTCGACGGCAAGGCCCATTTTTCGGAGTGGCACTTTATGGTCGACGCCCGAGGGCAAGCCCCCCAGGCTGCTGCGGCCTCGGGCATGCCGGAAGGCGGCACGCCGGCCGTCGCCCCCGCTTTGCCGGCACCACCGTTGTTTTCTCGCCCTGTTACCCCACCGCAAGAACAAGCGCCGCCAGAGCCAGATGAGCAGCCTGAAGCGCAAAATGCCGCCGAAAACACTGCCGAGTAGGTGCTTTCCCTGTCAAACATGGGAAAAAATAGATGTATGCGCCGATAACTATTTTTCTCCAGAAATTCATAGATAGTGGCAAATAGTTCATTTCGAAAATACTTATCCTAGATGAAACTTCGATAAAATATTTATAAGTAATTTGATGCAATTATGCTACCATCCTGTTCAGTACTTCCGGTACTAAAACTATTGGTGGCCTGCGCATTGCAGCCATAAATTACTTTTTAAGGGATAAGCTATGAAATTGAAATTTATCGCTGCAGGCATTCTGGCAGCAGCATCGTTCAGCGCGTCGGCAGCAACCTACGACCTGGGCATCCTGGATCCAACCGGTTCCGATACCCTGTCGGCCATCACCACCAAGTTTGCCGCTAACTCAGCAGTTGACGATTTCTGGACCTTCAAGCTGGTCACCCCATCGTCGACGTCGTTTGGCGCACTGCAAACGTTCTCCGTGGTCGAAGGCGCGATCAAGGATTTCTCGGCAACCTTGCTCGGTTACGGCAACCTGACCAACACCAGCGCCGCTGGTATCCAGAGCCTGAGCTGGGATGGCCAGCTGGCCGCCGGTTCGTACACGGTGCACGTGACGGGCCTGACGGGCCTGAAAAATGCAGCGTACCTGGGTTCCGTCTCGGCACTGCCAGTGCCAGAGCCAGAAACCTACGGCATGCTGCTGGGCGGCCTGGCGCTGGTTGGCGCCGTGGCACGCCGCCGCGCCAAGAAAGTTGCTTAAGCTTGCGCTGCAATGAAAAAAACCCGCTTCGGCGGGTTTTTTTTCGTCTGCATCATTTGCACAAGGCAAGACGCCGGCAACAACGTCCTGCGTAATCCGGACAAGCTGCGCAGGACGAGGCGCCAAGTCGAAGACAGTACGCCAATACGGCGAGACGCCGGCAACAACGTCCTGCGCAATCCGGACAAGCTGCGCAGGACTAGGCGCCAAGTCGAAGACAGTACGCTAGTACGGCAAGACGCCGACAACAACGTCCTGCGCAATCTGGACAAGCTGCGCAGGACTAGGCGCCAAGTCGAAGACAGTACGCTAGTACGGCGAGACGCCGGCAACAACGTCCTGCGCAGCTTGTCAAGCGTGGCGCTTGAAGTCGCGGAAGCGGAAGCCAACGAGGAACAAGGTGGCAAAGTACGCCACGCCGCACAGGGCCACCACCAGGGCCAGCGCGCCGGCCCGTAGCAGCGGATGGGCTTGCATGGCGATCCAGTCGATGCGCATGGCGCCCACATATGCCACGCCGCCCATCACGACGAGTGCCGGCAGCAGGCGCGCGAAGAATTTGGCCCAGCCCGGTTTCGGCTGGTAGATGCCGCGCTTGCGCAAGCCCCAGTAGAGAAAAGTGGCGTTCAGGCAGGCGCCCAGGCCGATCGACAGGGCCAGGCCGGCCACGGCGATGTAGGGCACGAACAGCAGATTCATCAGCTGAGTGGCGATCAGCACGCCGATGGCGATTTTCACGGGCGTGCGGATGTCCTGGCGCGCATAGAAGGCGGGCGCCAGGGTTTTCACCAGGATGATGCCGATCAAGCCCAGGCTGTAGGCCACCAGCGGCTGCGTCGACATGGTCACGGATTCGGCCGTGAACTTGCCGTAGTGGAAGAGGGTGGCGATCAGCGGCGTGGACAGGGTCGCCATGCCGACGGCGGCGGGCAAGGCCAGCAGAAAAGTCAGGCGCAAGCCCCAGTCCAGCAGGGCCGAGTATTCCGTCTTGTCGCCGTCCACGTTCGCTTTCGACAGGCTGGGCAGCAAGATGGTGCCCAGGGCCACGCCCAGCATGGCGGTGGGGAATTCCATCAGGCGGTCCGCATACGACAGCCAGGAAATGCTGCCTTCTGCCAGGCGCGAGGCGATGCTGGTATTGATCATCAGGCTGATCTGCGCCGCCGAGACGGCGAACACGGCCGGGCCCATCTTCTTCAGCACGCGGCGCACGCCGCCGTCCGACAGGCCGATGGCGGGATTGATCGACAGCCGCGGCAGCATGCCGATCTTGATCAGCGCGGGAATCTGGATGGCCACCTGAAGCAGGCCGCCGGCGAACACGGCGATGGCCATGGCGTAGATCGGCTGTTTCAGGTATGGCGCGAGGAACAGCGAGGCGGCGATAAAGGACAAATTCAGCAGCACCGGCGTGAACGCGGGAATCTTGAATTCGCGCCAGGTATTCAAGATGCCGCCGGCCAGGGCCACGAACGACATGCAAGTAATATAAGGGAACATCAGCCGCGTCATCCACACGGCGGCGTCGAAGGCGCCCGGGTCCTTGGACAGGCCCGTGGCGATCACGTAGACGAACCACGGCGCACCGACGATGCCGATGGCCGAGACGAGCAGGGTGGCCCAGACGAGCGTGGTGGCCACATGGTCGGCCAATTGCTTGCTCGCTTCCTGGCCATGCTGGTTCTTGTATTCAGACAAGATCGGCACGAACGCTTGCGAGAACGCGCCCTCGGCAAACAATCGGCGCAACAGGTTGGGGATGCGGAAGGCAACAATGAAGGCGTCCGTGTAGGCGCCGGCGCCAAAGGCGCGCGCGAACAGGCTTTCGCGCAATAATCCGGTTACACGGGACAGCATGGTCATGCTGGAAATGGCGGCGAGGGTTTTAAGCAAGTTCATGGGGGCAGATTATAGCCGGGCGCGCTACCGTTAAACGCTTAAAATATGGTAACAATTGCTGCCGATTCGCCCTTGCCAGTCCCAATTTCAGGTGTTTTTGGCGTCACACCCGGTTTTTTGATTTGCCCCCGCTTGAAAATATCGCTATAATCGAAGGCTGTACAGAATTCTGTTACGCAGACACTAATGTTTGACAGGCACTGGTTTGGCACACATGGTTCGGCAGACGCACAGAACGCACCGGTTGGCAAACACTAATGTTTGCAAACGCACTTTGACCCTGTTTTAGGAAATTCCATGGCAAATACCGCACAAGCGCGCAAACGCGCTCGTCAAGCAGTTAAGCAAAACGCACACAATTCGTCCCAACGTTCGACCTTGCGCACGGCTATCAAAGCTGCTCGCAAAGCGATCCAGGGCGGCGACAAGGCAGCTGCTGCTGCAATCTTCCAAGCATCCGTGTCGACCATCGACCGTATCGCTGACAAGAAGATCATCCACAAAAACAAGGCAGCTCGCCATAAGAGCCGTCTGGCAGCTGCTTTGAAAGCACTGTCCGCTTAATATTCGCCAGCAGGCAAGCCACCACGGTGGCCTTGCCTGTGCCGGTACGCTGGCACTGGTTGAAAAGCAAAAACCCGCAGATTCGTTCTGGCGGGTTTTTTCGCGTGCGCGCGTGCTTTTCCGCGCAACTGCGGCGACGGTTTCCGGCAGCGCCTTGCTGCCGGCCGCCACGGTCTAGCGCAGCGCCGGCAAGTTGCCGATGCTCATGCCCGGCTTGATATTCTTTTGCTTGAACCAGCCCAGGTTCATTTCCAGCGCATAGCGCACGGGCACGGTCTTCGTGGAGCAATGGCTGTCGAGCGTGTGCGGCTGCATGTCTTCGATGTTGACGATCTTGCCGCTGGCATCGATAAAAGCCACCGACAGGGGCAGCGGCGTGTTCTTCATCCACATGCATTGCGTTGACGGGTTGCCAAAGACAAACAGCATGCCCGCATTCGCCGGCATCTTTTCACGGTACATCAAGCCCTGTTCGCGCTGCTCTTCCGTGGCGGCCACTTCCGCCTGGATCAAATGCATGCCGGCCGACAGTTGCACGCTCTTGCCTTGCGGTGTTTGCGCCTGGGTCATGCTGATGCAAGACAGCAGGGCGATGGACAGGCCGAGACGGCGTAGGGAGTTTTTCATGGGACGGGATGGTGGCTGCGAAGCGGCGATTAAGCCATGCTGGCAGCCGCCTGGTCAAGCATGCGGCCCGGCCGCATCGAAAGCGTGGGGTTACAGCAACATGGTTGCTGCCGTCACCCCGGGAACGGCGCTTACTTCACCGGCTTGCCTGCTTCAGCTGCCGGCTGCTTCGTCTTGCGCGCCTGGGGAATCACGCGCGGTGCATCGGTTGCGGCCGATGCCTTGGTCGATGCGCCGGAACGGGCCGCGTCCGTCGCCGCCGATGCGCTGACGGAGGCCGACGCCGGCGGCACGGGCTTGGCGGCGTCGGTCGCGGCGGAGGCGTGCACCTGAGCGCCCGACTGGGCCAGTGCGGCGCCGGCAAGCAGGGAAGCGGCCAGGGTGAATATTACTTTAGTCATCATCTTTCCTTTTCCGTCATGTGAAGGTCCGATGATTTTAATATATTATCTAAAAATAAATAATGCTTATTGGAAAAATGACGGTGCCGGCGCCGTTTTTTTTTGCCCTGTTCACGTTTTTCCAATGTTCTCGGCCGGCACTTCGCACCATTCGCCGGGCATCAGCGGATGGCTGGCCAGCGAGAACGGGCCGATGGCGCTGCGCACCAGGCGCAGGGTGGGCAGGCCGACGGCCGCCGTCATGCGCCGCACTTGCCGGTTTTTTCCTTCTTTCAAGGTGATCGCCAGCCATGAGGTCGGCTTGTCGGCGCGCGCGCGGATGGGCGGATTGCGGGGCCACAGCCAGTCCGGCTCGGCGATGCGCACGGCCTTGCACGGCTTGGTGATGAAGTCGCCCAGGTCCAGCGGCGCCTGCAGGCGCGCCAGGCTGGCTGCATCGGGCACGCCATCGACCTGCACCAGGTAGGTTTTCGCTTCCTTGCGGTCCGGGTGGCTGATCTCGTGCTGCAGGCGGCCGTCGTCCGTCAGCAGCAGCAAGCCTTCGCTGTCGGCGTCGAGTCGGCCGGCCGGATAGATGCCGGGAATCGTGATGTGGTCGGCCAGGGTGGCGCGGCCGTCCTGCGGCGAAAACTGGCACAGGACCTGGAATGGTTTATTGAAGAGAATGAGTGGCATGCTGGATAAATTGATGCAAACGAGGGTGGCTGCTGGTCGGCGCCGCAAAAGCGTGGCGCCCTGTAAGATACTGGTGCATAATGTGAAACGTTAGTCTTATGTCTTATAGAAGACTTTGGGCGGTATGGCAACGAGGTTCTTTGGCGCCGCGGATGGCCCGGCTGTTCTTTCCCTGCTAAAGTGCGTTATTGCCGCCCTGTTCGGACTTGTTTTTGTAAACTCTGCAACCGCAGAGCGCGTCGCCGGCCCGTGTTGCCCGCCAGCGGTGTGTCCCACTTCGGAGATCACGATGTATCAACATATCACTGTACCTGCTGACGGCCAAAAAATCACCGTCAACGCCGATTTTTCGCTGAATGTACCAGATAATCCCATCGTTCCCTTCATCGAAGGCGATGGCACGGGCATCGATATCAGCCCGGTCATGATCAAGGTGATCGACGCGGCCGTGGCCAAGGCCTACGGCGGCGCGCGCAAGATCAGCTGGATGGAAATCTACGCGGGCGAGAAATCGACGAATGTGTACGGCCCCGATGTGTGGCTGCCGGAAGAAACCTTGGAAGTGCTGAAAGATTACGTGGTCTCCATCAAGGGCCCGCTGACGACCCCCGTGGGCGGCGGCATCCGCTCGCTGAACGTGGCGCTGCGCCAGCAGCTCGATCTGTACGTCTGCCTGCGTCCCGTGCGCTATTTTACGGGCGTGCCATCGCCCGTGAAAGAGCCGGAAAAGACGGACATGGTGATTTTCCGCGAAAATTCGGAAGACATCTATGCCGGCATCGAATACCAGCAAGGCTCGCCGGAAGCCAAGAAATTGATGGATTTCCTCGTCAATGAAATGGGCGTGACGAAAATCCGCTTCCCGGCCACCTCGGGCCTGGGCATCAAGCCCGTCTCCATCGAAGGCACGGAGCGCCTCGTGCGCAAGGCCATCCAGTACGCGATCGACAATGACAAGCCTTCCGTGACGATCGTGCACAAAGGCAACATCATGAAATACACGGAAGGCGGCTTCCGCGACTGGGCGTATGCGCTGGCGCAAAAGGAATTCGGCGCCGAGTTGATCGATGGCGGTCCATGGTGCAAGTTCAAGAATCCGAAGACGGGCCGCGACATCATCGTCAAGGATTCCATCGCTGACGCGTTCCTGCAACAGATCTTGCTGCGTCCGGCCGAATACAGCGTCATCGCCACCTTGAATCTGAACGGCGATTACATTTCCGACGCGCTGGCGGCACAAGTGGGCGGCATCGGCATCGCGCCGGGCGCCAACCTGTCCGATTCCGTCGCCATGTTCGAGGCGACGCACGGCACGGCGCCGAAGTACGCGGGCAAGGATTATGTGAACCCCGGTTCCTTGATTTTGTCGGCGGAAATGATGCTGCGCCACATGGGCTGGCTGGAAGCGGCCGACCTGGTGATTTCTTCGATGCAAAAATCGATCGCGTCGAAGCGCGTCACCTACGATTTCGCCCGCCTGATGGAAGGCGCCACGCAAGTGTCTTGCTCCGGCTTTGGCGAAGTGATGATCGAGCACATGTAATAGCAGGGGCGGGGCAGGGTGCCGCGCACCCTGCGGACGAAAAAAAACCCCGCTTCAAGGAAACGGGGTTTTTCACATCTGAGGGCCGGCGATGCTTAGGCTGCTTGGATGTTGGAAGCTTGCTTGCCTTTAGGGCCTTGCGTGACTTCGAATTGAACTTTTTGACCTTCTTTGAGGGTCTTGAAACCGTTCATGTTGATTGCGGAGAAATGAGCAAACAAATCTTCGCCGCCATCATCTGGAGTGATGAAGCCAAAACCTTTGGAATCATTGAACCACTTAACTGTACCTGTTGCCATAAAAAGAACTTTCAAAATTAAAACAAATCACACGAGCCATAAAAGCAAGAAGCTTCTTGCCCCCTCCTCGACGTCTCACTTCTTATCAAGCTGTACATTACTGCAACAGTCGATACAGCATTGTTGGCGGAATAAATAATGAAGTCAAGCGCTTTTCCATCGATATTGACAAATTCTTCACGACAACCAAAAAAGCAACTCTTGATTTTGACAGCAAGGTCGCCATCTGCGCACTATTAAGAAAACGCGTAAGATTGAAAACAATTGGAAAGGCGTAGATATTGCGCATGACAACCACTGTGAAAGCATTAGAATAAGCGTATGGCAACCAAGCACGACACAGAAACCCTGCTGGAGCGGCAAGTGCTGAAGCCGCCACCGCTCTACCAGGTGGCCTTGCTCAATGACGACTACACCCCGATGGAATTTGTGGTGGCCATCATTCAGGAGTATTTCAACAAGGACCGTGAAACGGCGACGCAAATCATGCTCAGTGTTCATCGCTACGGCAAAGGAGTGTGCGGCGTGTTCTCTAAAGATATAGCGTGTACCAAAGTGGAGTTCGTTTTAACGCATGCGCGCAAGGCGGGGCATCCCCTGCAGTGCGTGATGGAGGAAGTATGATTGCGCAGGAATTAGAAGTAAGTTTGCACATGGCGTTTGTCGAAGCTCGGCAGGCACGGCACGAATTCATCACGGTTGAGCATTTACTGCTGGCACTGCTGGACAATCCCTCCGCTGCCGAGGTATTGCGTGCCTGCGCGGTCAATATAGAGGACCTGCGCAAGACCCTCACCAATTTCATCGGCGATAACACGCCGACCGTGCCTGGCACGGGCGAAGTCGACACCCAGCCGACGCTTGGTTTCCAGCGCGTGATCCAGCGCGCCATCATGCACGTCCAGTCCGCTTCGAACGGCAAGAAGGAAGTCACGGGCGCCAATGTGCTGGTGGCCATCTTCGGCGAAAAGGATTCGCATGCGGTCTACTACCTGCATCAGCAGGGCGTGACGCGCCTGGACGTGGTCAATTTTATTTCGCACGGCGTGCGCAAGGACCAGTCGACGGAAAGCGCAAAAGCCTCCGAAGGCGTGGAAGAAGCGCCTGTCGATGGTCAGCCGAAGGAAAGCCCGCTCGACCAGTTCACGCAAAATCTGAACAAGGCCGCTGCCGAAGGCAAGATCGACCCGCTGATCGGCCGCGAGGAAGAAGTCGACCGCGTGATCCAGATCCTGTGCCGCCGCCGCAAGAACAATCCGCTGCTCGTCGGCGAGGCGGGCGTGGGCAAGACGGCCATCGCCGAAGGCCTGGCCTACCGCATCACGCAAAGCGACGTGCCGGAAATCCTGCAGAATGCCGTCGTGTATTCGCTGGACATGGGCGCCTTGCTGGCCGGTACCAAGTACCGCGGCGACTTCGAACAGCGCCTGAAAGCCGTGCTCAAGCAATTGAAGGACAATCCGAACGGCATCCTGTTCATCGACGAAATCCACACCATCATCGGTGCGGGCTCGGCCTCGGGCGGTACCCTGGACGCGTCCAACCTGCTGAAACCGGCACTGGCCAACGGTCAATTGAAGTGCATCGGCGCGACCACGTACACGGAATTCCGCGGCGTGTTCGAGAAAGACCATGCGCTCTCCCGCCGTTTCCAGAAAGTGGACGTCAACGAGCCGACCGTCGAACAAACCGTGCAAATCTTGCGCGGCCTCAAATCGCGCTTCGAAGAGCACCATGGCGTGAAATACTCGGCCTCGGCCCTGTCGACGGCCGCCGAACTGGCGGCGCGCTTCATCAACGACCGCCATCTGCCCGACAAGGCGATCGACGTCATCGATGAAGCGGGCGCGGCACAGCGCATCCTGCCGAAGTCGAAGCAAAAGAAAACCATCGGCAAGGCCGAGATCGAGGACATCATCGCCAAGATCGCGCGCATTCCGCCGCAAACGGTCAACCAGGACGACCGCAGCAAGCTGCAGACGATCGACCGCGACTTGCGCAATGTCGTGTTCGGGCAAGATCCGGCCATCGACGCGCTGGCGTCGGCCATCAAGATGGCCCGTGCCGGCCTGGGCAAGACGGACAAGCCGATCGGCTCCTTCCTGTTCTCCGGTCCTACCGGCGTCGGCAAGACCGAGGTGGCGAAACAGCTGGCCTTCATCCTCGGTATCGAGCTGATCCGTTTCGACATGTCGGAATACATGGAACGTCACGCCGTCAGCCGCCTGATCGGCGCGCCGCCGGGCTATGTCGGTTTCGACCAGGGCGGCTTGCTGACGGAAGCGATCACCAAGAAGCCGCATGCGGTCTTGCTGCTCGATGAAATTGAAAAAGCCCATCCGGACATTTTCAATATCCTGCTGCAAGTCATGGACCATGGCACCTTGACGGACAACAATGGCCGCAAAGCCGATTTCCGCAACGTGATCATCATCATGACGACGAATGCGGGTGCGGAAAGCCTGCAAAAGACGTCGATCGGCTTCACCAATTCGAAGCAGGCCGGCGACGAGATGGCCGACATCAAGCGCATGTTTACGCCGGAGTTCCGCAACCGTATCGACGCGACCATCAGCTTCCGCGCGCTGGACCAGGACATCATCCTGCGCGTGGTCGACAAGTTCCTCATGCAGCTGGAAGAGCAGTTGCACGAGAAAAAGGTCGAGGCCGTATTTACCGAGAAGCTGCGTGCTTTCCTCGGCAAGAAGGGCTTCGATCCGCTGATGGGCGCGCGGCCGATGGCGCGTTTGATCCAGGACATGATCCGCAAGGCGCTGGCCGACGAACTGCTGTTCGGCCGCCTGGTCACGGGTGGACGGGTCACCGTCGACCTCGACGACAAGGAGCAGGTCTTGCTGGAATTTCCGGAACCGCCAGATGCGGCGCCGACGGCAGCACCGGAAACGGTGGAAGTGGAATAAGCTTCCTGCCGTCAACGAAAAACCCGCCCACGCAAGTGGCGCGGGTTTTTTTACGTTTTTGTGGGCAATAAAGAAGGTTTTCTTTGGTCGCGGTTATGCCAGAATTGCTGTCCGGTATCGACATGATGTCCATGCCACCTGACCGCTATCTGGATGCCCACATGAAAATTTCCCGAACTCTCGCCTTGCTGCTGTTGTCCTCCGGAATGCTGGCTAACGCTGCGGCCGCCGCTGCCGCGCCCGCCACCAGCTACTTCCGTTTTCCCGCCGTGCGCGGCGATACCGTCGTCTTTACGGCCGAAGGCGATTTGTGGAAAAGCAGTGTGCGCGGTGGTGCGGCGCAGCGGTTGACCACGCATCCCGGCTATGAAACGAACGCGGCGATCTCGCGCGACGGCCAGTGGCTGGCGTTTTCCGCCGCCTATGAAGGGGCGCAGGAAGCGTATGTGATGCCGCTGTCGGGCGGCTTGCCGCGCCGTATTTCCTTTGATAATGGCGGCGTGCTGGTGCTGGGCTGGACGGCGCAGGGCGAAGTGCTGGTCAGCACGCAGAATACGGACGGTCCCGCCTCGCGCCGCATCGTCGCCGCCATCGATCCCGTGAAACAGACGCGGCGCGTGTTTCCCGTGGCCGACGCCAACGATGCCGTGCTCGACGACGCTGGCAAGACGCTGTTCTTCACGCGTTTCGGTCTGGCCATGACGAACGACAATGTGCGCAACTACCGGGGCGGCGCGCATGCCACCCTGTGGCGCTATGACCTCGACGGCAAGGGCGAGGCCGTGCGCATGCACACGGATGCCGGCGTCTTGGCGGGCAACAACAAGCGTCCCATGTGGTGGCAGGGCCGTATCTATTACATCAGCGACGAGGGCGGCAGCGACAATCTGTGGAGCATGCTGCCCGACGGCTCCGACCGCCGCGCCTTGACCAGCCACACGCAGTGGGACGTGCGCAACGCACAGCTGGGCGACGGCAAGATTGTGTATCAATTGGGCGCAGACCTGCGGGTGCTGGATCTGGCCGCAGGGACGGATTCATCGCCATTGCCGATCAGCCTCGTATCCGACTTCGACCAGCAGCGCGCGCGCCAGATCCGCTCGCCGCTCGATACCTTGAGCAATGTGCAGCTGTCGGGCAAGGATGAGCGCATCATCCTCACCGCTCGCGGGCGCGTCAGCATCGCCGGCACGGGCAGTCAGCGCCGCGTCGACATCGCCATTCCCGAAGGGGCACGGGCGCGCGATGCCGTCTTTTCCAGCGACGAGAAATCCGTGTTCGCCATCGTCGACACGAGCGGCGAGAACGAAATCTGGAAGTACGCCGCCGATGGCTCGGGCAAGGGCGAGCAGCTGACGACGCAGGGAGATAATCACCGCTGGAAGCTGTACCCGTCGCCGGACGGACGCTGGCTGGCGCACACGGACAAGAAGGGCCGTTTCTGGCTGCTGGACCTGGCGACCAGGGGCAACCAGCTGATCGACGACGCGGGCAAGGCGGGCGTGGACAAGCACGACGAGGTGCAATGGTCGCCCGACAGCCGCAACCTGGCCATCGTGCGCGTGGCCAGCAACGAGCAGCGCGAGCAGATCGGCTTGTACAACCTCGCATCGAAACAGCTGCAGTTCGTCACCAGCGACCGCTATACCTCCGCTTCGCCCGTGTTTTCGCCGGACGGGCGCTGGCTATATTTCATGTCGGCGCGCAATTTCCAGCTGGCCAACGGTTCGCCGTGGGGCGACCGCAACATGGGTCCCGTGTTCGACAAGCGCATCGGCGTGTATGCGTTGGCGCTGCAGCCGGGCAACCGTTTCCCGTTCCAGCCCGACGATGAACTGAGCCGTCCGGGAGTGAAACCGGCCGAGACGGACGATGAAAAGGCGGCCGAATCGGCGGCGGAAAAGGCATTGGAAAAGGCCGGCGGCAAGTCGGCCGTGAAGAAAGCGCCGGCCGCCCTGCCGGACGTCGTCTTCAAGGGGCTGGCCGAGCGCCTGTATGAAGTGCCGCTGGCGGCGGGCAATTACAGTGCGCTGGCCATCGATGACAAGCGCCTGTATTTCCTCGATCGGGAAAGCGGCGAGAACAAGTCCAGCCTGAAGACGCTCGCCATCGGCAATGCGGGCTCCAAGCCGGAACTGCTGGTGGCCAATGTGCGCGAATTCGACCTGGCGCAGGATAAAAAGCATTTGTATTACCGCACGGCTGCGGCCACGGGCCCGGGCGAGATGCTGGTGATCGAGGCGGGCGCCAAGCTGCCGTCCGACCTGTCGAAGGCGAAAGTAAAAGTCGACGACTGGACGTTTGTGTCGAACCCGCGCCTGGAATGGAAGCAGATGTTCAACGATGCGTGGCGCTTGCACCGCGATTTCCTGTACGACGCGAAGATGCGCGGCGTGGACTGGAAGGCGGCGCGCGACAAGTATGCGCCGCTGGTCGAGCGGGTCACGGACCGCGCCGAGCTCAATGACGTGCTGGGCATGATGGTGGCCGAAGTGGGCGCCCTGCATTCGCAGATCCGTCCCGGCGAATTGCGCCGCACGGAGCAGGAAGGCGCGCCGGCGGGCCTGGGCGCCGTGCTGGCGCGGACAAACGAGGGCTACCGGGTCGAGCATGTCTACCGCAGCGAGGCGGAATTGCCCTCGGCGCGCGCACCGTTGTCGCGGCCCGAAGTGAATGTGAAGGAAGGCGACGTGATCACGGCCGTCAACGGCAAAGACGTTCTGGGCGCGCGCGATATCAGCGACCTGCTGCTGAACCAGGCCGACAAGCAGGTGCTGCTGCAGGTCAAACGGGGTCATGGCAAGGGCGTGCCGCGCGCCGTCATCGTCACGCCCGTGAACATGGCGAAACAGACGGCGCTGCGCTATGGCGACTGGGAATTGAGCCGCGCCGAGCAGGTGGCCGCCGCCTCGCAGGGGCGCGTCGGCTACCTGCATCTGCGCGCCATGGGCGCCAACGACATCGCCTCGTTCGCGCGCGATTTTTACGCCAACATCAACCGCGAAGGCCTGATCATCGACGTGCGGCGCAATAACGGCGGCAATATCGACAGCTGGATCATCGAAAAACTGCTGCGCAAGGCCTGGGCCTACTGGGCGCCGCCGGGCGTGCAGCCATCGTCGAACATGCAGAACACCTTCCGCGGCCATCTGGTCGTGCTGGTCGATGAACTCACGTATTCCGATGGCGAGACCTTCGCCGCCGGCATCAAGGCATTGAAACTGGCGCCGCTGGTGGGCAAGCGCACGGCCGGCGCCGGCGTCTGGCTCAGCGACAATACGCGCCTGGCCGACAATGGCATGGCGCGCGTGGCGGAAAACGGCCAGTTCGGCATCGATGGTCAGTGGCTGATCGAAGGCGTGGGCGTGGTGCCGGACGTTGAGGTGGAAAATCCGCCGCACGCCACCTTCAATGGCGCCGACCGCCAGCTGGAAGTGGCGCTCGACATGCTGGCGAAAAAGCTCAGGGAACAGCCGCGCCCCGCGTTCCAGGCGCAGCCGATCCCCGCGCTGAAGTAATCCGGCTACAGGCCGCAGGCGGCCTTGAACTGTTGCGCGCGGCGGCGCGACACCTCGACCACGCTGCCGTCCAGCAGGTGCAGGTCGAGGCCATCGGCCGCATTCGGCGCCACTTGCGCCACCTGCGCCAGGTTGACGATCTGGCGCCGGTTGGCGCGCAGGAACAGGGCCGGATCGAGCTTTTCTTCCAGCTGGTTCAGGGTGCGCAGCATCAGCGGACGCTGCGCGCCGAAATGCACGCGTGTGTAGTTGCCTTCCGATTCCAGCAGGCGGATATCGTCAAACGCCACGAACCAGCAGCGTTCCCCATCCTTGATGAAGACTTTGCGCGGCGCCGGCGGCGGCACGGCTTGCGCCCGCGCGCCGGCGCGTGCCAGCGCCGTGGCCAGGCGTGTCGCCTGCACGGGTTTTTGCAGGTAGTCGAGGGCGCTGACCTCGAACGCCTGCAGCGCGTACTGGTCGAAGGCCGTGCAAAAGATGACGTCAGGCGCATCATCGAGCGCGGCCAGCAGGTCGAAGCCGGAGCCGCCCGGCATCTGCACGTCGAGCAGCAGCAGGTCGGGCCGCAGCTTGCCGATCTGCGCGACGGCGTCGGCCGCGCTGGCCGCCTCGCCCACGATCTCCACGGCTCCGCGCTGCACATGCGGCGCCAGCAGCCGTCGCAGTTCGGCGCGCGCCAGGCGCTCGTCATCGACCAGCAGTACCTTGAGCGGCTGGCCGTTCATGCCTGCTCCGGCAGGTGGATGGTGGCATGTACCCAGCCCGCCTGTTCGCGCAATTCCAGGCTGGCGCGCTCGCCGCAGGCCAACTGCAGGCGCTGGCGCGCATTGCGCAGGCCGATGCAGGTGGAGTTGCCCGGTTCGCGCAAGGCGCCCGTGTTGGCCACGTCGATCTGCAGCATGGCCGCGCCGTCGGCCGGGCTGGTGCGGCGCGCCGCGATGCGGATGTCGGCGCCCTCGGCGCTCGCTTCGACGCCGTACTTGACGGCGTTTTCCACCAGCGTTTGCAGAGCCATGGGCGGCACGCGCACGTGTTCCACGTCGGGCGCGCCGATTTCGATCGCGAAGCTGACGCGCAGGCGTTCCTCGAAGCGTATCTGTTCGATGGCCAGGTAGGCGCGCACGGCGTCCAGTTCGGCCGCCAGCGGCACCGTGGCGTGCTGGCCCGATTGCAGCGCGTGGCGCATCAGGCCTGCCAGCTGGTCGATCATGTGCGCGGCCGCCTCGCGGTCTTCGAAGATCAGCGCGCGCACGCTATTGAGGCTGTTGAAGAAAAAATGCGGATTGACTTGCGCCTGCAGGGCGCGCAGTTCGGCCTCCCGTCCGTGCAGCTGCAGGCGCAGGGTTTCCGCTTCCAGGCGAGCGGCGCGGCGCAGCGACAGCGCGGTAAAGTAAAAGACCGTCCAGGTCAGGAAGACCCCGAACCAGAACAGCAGCGCGCCAGGCAGCCAGGCGATGCCGCGCAGGATGTCGGGCGGATACATGACGTGGAAGGCGGCCGTCACACTGGCCGTCTGGATGGCGGCCAGCAGGATCAGCGACGGCACGATGCGTTTCCAGCGCAAGCCATTTGCCGCCCAGCCGCGCCGGCGCAGCACGCCATGCCACAGGTGCGACAGCAGCAAGCCGCCCAGCGATCCCCAGCAGGCGATGGTCGCGACGATGCGCAGTTGCGAGGAGCCGCCGTACACGCTGTTGAACAGGGCCAGCGCGCCCCAGCCGGCCAGCTGGAAGGTCCAGTACCAGTCGATCCGGGCCAGCAGCGGGGGGCGGTGGGGTAGCGTCATGGCTCAACGCAGGAATTGCTCGATCTGGCCGAACATCCAGTCCGGCTGGTCGTACATGATGAAGTGGCGCGCCGTGTCGGCCAGCGCGATCTGCACGCCCGGCAGCTGCCGGTACTGCTGCTGGAACGTGGCTTCGATGGCGGCGCGCGGCGCGTAGTCCTTGTAGGCGATCCAGGTGCCCAGCACCAGGGTGGGCGACTGCACTTTCGCCACGTCCTGGCGCAGGTCGCTGGCCATCAGGGTGCCCATGGCGTTGATCACCGTTTCGCGGTCCGAGCGCTGGCCCCAGCCGACGATGCGTTCCACGTCGGCCGGCGCGCTGGCCATGGCCGCGACGGTGCGGCGCTGGCTGGCGCTGGCGGTCGCCGCATCCTGGGCCCGCATGGCCGCCTGCATCTGCTGCGACATGGCTTGCAGCTGCTCCGGCGTGATGGAGGGAAGCTGCGTCGCGCTCAGCGCCGGCAGCGAATCGACGATCACCAGCCTGCCCGTTTGCGCCGGATGGTCGATGGCCATTTTCAGGGCCAGGAAGCCGCCCAGGCTATGCCCGATGATGGCCGGCTGGCCCAGTTTGCGGGTGCCGATGTAGTCGGCCAGCTGCTGTTCCGCCTGCGCCAGCAGGTCGCCTTCGATGGGCGCCACGCCGGCAAAGCCGGCCAATGTCAGTACGTGGCATTGGCGCGCGGCTTGCGGTCCGCACAGGCGCGCCACCGTGGCTTGCCACACTTCGCCCGAGGATGCGAGGCCGGGAATCAGGATCAGGGGACTGCCTTGTCCGGTGACCTCGACCGTGAAGGCCTTGGGCGCGGCGGCCTGGCTGGCGCCCGCCAGCAGCGCGGTACTGAGCAAGATCAATGTTTGCAGTGTTCGTTTCATGGGGTACTCCTCCTTGACGACCATGCTAGCGTTGCCGGGAACGCGCGGCCAGCGTCGCGGGATGAGCGGCGCCAGGGCGGGATGAGCGGTTCAGATCCACCCATCGTGGTCCTGGCAGTGGTCCGGATGGTAGGTCAGGTACTGCACCATGCGCGGCGCCGGGCCGTGGTTGGGCGTGGCGCAATGGGGCAGTGCCTGGTGCCAGATGATGAAATCGCCGGCCATGCCTTCGACGGGCACGGGCCGCAGGTCGTCGACGGCCCATTCGCGCGGCTGGCGGTCCGGCGGCACTTGCCGCAGCCAGTCGGCCACGTGCCGCTGGAAGCCGGGCACGCAGTGAAAGGCGCCGTGCTGCGCCGGACAGTCGCTCAGGTACAGCATGCCTTGCAGCTTGAACGGAATCGGCTGTTGCAGGCTGACGTCCCAGTGCAGGGCGCTGCCAAGGAAGCGGTGCTGCGGCGTTTCCGGCGGATTGAAGCTCACCTTGTCGATGCTGGCGTAGATGCCTGTGCCGGCGCCGGTGCCGGCGTTATATAGCTGCTGGTAGGCGTGGCGTATGTGCGCGTTGTGGCGGTTTTTATCGAGGGCCGGATGGTCGGAAAACTGCAGCATCAGGCCCCGCTTGCCGGGGTGCGGCTGGTACCACGATGCCGGTTCGCCGGGACTGGCGCCCAGGTAATCCCAGATGGCCGATTGTGCGGCGAGGCACTGCGCGCGCGGCACGGCACCGCGCAGCACCAGATAGCCGTGCTCGTCGAAATGGCGCAGCTCGGCGGCGGACAGCACGTCCTGGTGGGGACTGTTGGCGTGCGCGGGACGGACGCGCGTGCGACCAGCCAGCCACGCCTGGAAGGCTTCCACGGTAGGGCGTTGCTGATACAGGAAGTGCAGCGTGTCTTCCATGGAAATGCCGCGCGCGTACAGGGCCTGGACGTCCCGCTGGTCGCGCGCCAGCCCTTGCTTGCCTGTCGCGCCGGCGTGTCCCGTGCAGCGCTGCCATAAATCGTGCAGGTGAGGCCAGTCGTCCATGATGTTGTTCGTCTGAGTGAAAAAATCAGCCGGCGCGCAGGCGGCGCCACAGCGTGGTGCGGCTGATGCCGAGGTAATGGGCGGCGGCGTCGCGGCGCCCGCCGAAGCGCGCCAGCACGGCGCTGGCGCTTTCGTCTTCCAGGCGCGGCGGCGCGGCGGCGGCCGGTGCCGGCAGGGGCGCCGGTGTGCCGCCTGCGTTGCCCAGTTCCGGCGCCACGCCCAGCACGAAGGCGGGAGTGAGCGCCTGCAGCGGTTCGGCTGCCAGGAACAGGGCCAGGCGCTCGGCCAGGTTGCGCAGTTCGCGCACGTTGCCGGGCCAGCCGTAGCGGCGCAGCAGCGGCGCGCACGCCTGGATTTCCGCGTGCAGGTTGGGGTGCGGGCGGGCGCCCAGCGCGGCCAGCGCGTTTTTCAGCGACCATTCGGCCAGGCCGGGAATGTCGCTGGCGCGTTCGCGCAAGGCGGGCAAATGCAGGCGCAGCACGGCCAGGCGG
This sequence comes from Janthinobacterium goodfellowi, assembly GCF_051380695.1. Taxonomy (NCBI): domain Bacteria; kingdom Pseudomonadati; phylum Pseudomonadota; class Betaproteobacteria; order Burkholderiales; family Oxalobacteraceae; genus Janthinobacterium; species Janthinobacterium goodfellowi. The sequence continues at coordinate 634,896 of NZ_JBNYXN010000004.1, forward strand.
TAGAACAGGTCGGCGCGGAAGCGTCCTTCGCGGATGCGCTGCTCCAGGTCGCAGTGCGTGGCGCTGATGATGCGCACGTTGATGGCGATGGGCCGCGTGCCACCCACGCGCACCACTTCGCGCTCTTCCAGCACGCGCAGCAAGCGCGTTTGCAGGGCCAGCGGCATTTCGCCGATTTCGTCGAGGAACAGGGTGCCGTGGTTGGCCGCCTCGAACAGCCCCGCATGGCCGCCCCGGCGCGCGCCCGTAAACGCCCCGTCCTCGTGGCCGAACAGTTCCGATTCCAGCAGGGATTCGGCGATGGCGCCGCAATTGATGGCGATAAAGGGCCGGTTCGCGCCCAGGCTGCGCGGGCTTTCGCGGTGGATGGCCTGCGCCACCAGTTCCTTGCCGCTGCCCGTCTCGCCCTGGATCAGTACCGTCGCCGGCGAACGGGCGTACAGCACCACCGACTGGCGCAGCGCTTCCATCGCCTCCGATTCGCCGCGCAAGTCGTGCAGGCCGTGGCGTGCGCGCAGGGTGTCGGCCACCACCGCGCGCCGCCCCCGGTTCGATTCGATCTGGGTCAGGCGCGCCAGTTCCAGCGCGTCGTCAAAGGCGCGCCGGATGGTCGTGGCCGAATACACGAAGACGGCGGCCAGCCCCGCCTCTTCGGCCAGGTCGGTGACGAGGCCCGCGCCGACGACGGCTTTGACGCCCTCCGCCTTCAGTTCATTGATCTGCGCGCGCGCGTCTTCCTCGGTGGCGTAGGTGCGCTGGGCGATCCGGAAGCCGAAGGTGGCGGCAAATTCGCCCAGTTCCGGCATCGGGTCCTGGTAGGTGACGACGCCGATGTGCGGCGAGATGCGCCGCGCGCGCGCCAGCGCCTGCATCACGTCGTAGCCGCTGGCCTTGGCGATGATGACGGGTACCGACAGCCGGCCTTTCAGGTAGGCGCCGTTGGAACCGGCCGCGATGACGGCGTCGCAGCGCTCCGTGGCCATGCGTTCGCGGATATGGCGCACGGCGTCGTCGAAGCCCAGGTTGATCGGTTCGATCGTCGCCAGGTCGTCGTATTCGAGCGTGATGTCGCGGAACAGGTCGAACAGCCGCGAGACGGAGACGGTCCAGATGACGGGTTTGTCGCGGTGGTCGAGCGGAGGTTGGGGAGGGCGGCGCATGCTTTATTCTAAACGATTTGTTTCAATTTCTTGCCATGCAACGCCGTTGCAACGGGCGTGTTGCAAGTGGTCTGTGGCGTTTCAGATATTGCCAATAAGGAATATGAAAAAACGGCCGGAAACTGGTTTATGATCTAGCAGCACCATGATGCTTGGAAGAATGTGTTTCCCAGGCACATGTTCACTTTGCCTTTAACCATCCATGGTGTCCATGAAGCGCGTACCGACCAGTCCCGATTTCATTGCCGATGCCTTGCAGCTGATCGCCTTGCCCGCGTGCGCGTGCGATGCCTGCGGCATGGTGGTGGCCGCGAATGGCGCCTTGCAGTCCTTGCTGGGCAGGGATATATCGGGCCGGCTGCTGGCCGATTGTTTTACGGACGCCTACCGCGCGTCGAGCAGCAGCATGCTGCGCGGCGCGCTCGGTGCGGCCGGGCGCGAGCGGCAGTGGGACAGCAGCCTGCAAGGGGAGGCGGGCGCCATCGCCGTGCAGGTCTGGTCCAGGCCCCTGCTGGTGGACGATGGCTTGCCGGGCGCGACCCTCGTGTTTGCCGACATCCGCGTACAGCAGCGCGACCAGCAAGCCTTGCGCAAGACCTTGCTGGAACAGCAGGCCATCCTGGAAAGCGCGGCCGTCGGCATCGTGTTTTCCAAGGGCGGCTTCATTGAGGAATGCAATATCCGCGCCGCCGAGATGCTCGGCTATGCGCGCCACCAGCTGACGGGCATGCCGGGCGCGGTGCTGTACCGCTCCGCCGAGCATTGCCGCGCCCTGGGGCTGGAAGCGGCGCCGCTGCTGTCGAAGGGCAAGCCATACCGCACGGAGCTGGAATTGCGGCGCCAGGATGGCAGCTTGTTCTGGAGCCGCCTGCACGGACGCGCCGTCGATCCCCTCAATACGCATGACGGCACGGTGTGGATCATCGAGGATATCAGCGACCACCGGCGCGATGAAGACCAGCTGCGCCGCGCGATGCTGGAAATGCAGGCCGTGATGGACAACGCGCCGCTGGCCATCGGCTTTCAGCGCGACAAGGGCGTGCTGCGCTACAACCAGCGCTTCGCCGAATGCTTCGGCTTCGATGGCGACAGCGGCGTGGGTCTGGCCGTCGCCGACCTGTATCCGTCGCGCGCGGCCTACGAGAACGTCGTGCGGCAGGCCGCGCCCCTGCTGCGGCGCGGCTTGCCGTTCCAGGGCGAGATGGAGATGCGCCGCCGCGACGGTTCCACGTTCTGGGCGCTGGCGTATGGCTATGTGCTGAATCCCGAAAGCCAGTCCGACCGCGCGCTGCGCGACACGATCTGGCTGTTCGACGACCGCAGCGCGCAGAAGGCGGCCGAGGAGGCGACGCGCCAGCTGATGCTCGAGCAGCAGGCCATCCTCGACAACGCCTCCGTCGGCATCCTGTTTTCGCGTTCGCGCCTGATCCTGCGCTGCAATCCCCGCTTCGCCGAAATGTTCGGCTACGCGCAGGAGGAGATGAAGGGGCTGCCCGCCGCCGAACTGTTTCCCTCGCTGGCGGCCTACGAGGAGTTTGGCATGCAGGCGACGCCGCTGCTGGGACAGGGCTTGCCGTACGAGCAGGACGAATCGCTGTTCCGCCGCCGCGACGGCAGCCTGTTCTGGTGCCGCATCCGCGCCAAGGCCGTCGACCAGGCGCACAGCGAGCAGGGCGCCATCTGGATACTCGAAGACATCACGGCCAGCCGCCAGGCGCAGATGGAGGTGGCGGCCATCATGACGAATGCCTCGGTCAGCATCCTGTACACCAAGAACCGCCAGATCACGCGCTATAACCTGGGCTTTGCCGCGATGTTTGGCTACAGCGGCGACGAGGCGCTGGGCTTGCCCGGGCGTGCCCTGTACGTGTCGCAGCAGTCCTACGACCTGCTGGGCGCGGCGGCCTTTCCCTTCCTGTCCGTGGCCAAGCCCTTCCAGACGGAAGTGGAAATGATGCGCCGCGACGGCACGACCTTGTGGGCGCAGCTGATCGCCTATGTCGTCAATCCCGACGATCCCGCCGCCGGCACCATCTGGATCATCGAGGACCGCACGGAAGCCAAGCGCGCCGAAGAATCGCTGCGCAACGCGCTGCTGGAAAACCAGGCCATCCTCGACAGCGCCGTGCTGGGCATCTCGGTGGTGGAGGGCGGCCACAATTTGCGCGCCAACAGCAAGATGGAAGAGCTGTTCGGCTATGGGCCCGGCGAGATCAACGGCCTGTCGGTGCAGACCCTGTATCCGGACGTGGCCGCGTGGAAGGCGGCACGCGGCGAGACGGCGCGCGATTTCGAGGCGGGCAGGGTGCACATGTCCGAATACCAGCTGGTGCGCAAGGACGGTAGCCGCTTCTGGGCGCGCCTGTCCGGCCGGCCGTTCGACCTGGCGCATGCGCATGGCCGTTCCGTGTGGCTGGTCGACGACGTGACGGCGCGCCGCGAGGCGGCCGAGGCGGTGCGCCGCGCGCGCGACGAACTGGAATTGCGCGTGCAGGAACGCACGGCCGAACTGGCCGGCGCCAACCTGCTGCTGCAGGGCGAGATCGTCGAGCGGCGCCAGGCCGAGGCACGGGTGCACCACATGGCTTACCACGACAACCTGACGGGCTTGCCGAACCGCGCGCTGCTGTCGGACCGGCTGGAACGGGCCATGCTGGCCTCGCAGCGCTCGGAACGCAAGCTGGCCGTCATGTTCATCGACCTCGATCGTTTCAAGACCATCAACGATTCGCTGGGCCACATGACGGGCGATCTGCTGCTCAAGGAAGTGGCTGCCCGGCTGTGCGGCGCGGTGCGCGCCAGCGACACGGTGGCGCGCCTGGGCGGCGATGAATTCGTCGTGCTGGTGCCGGGCATCCGTGGCGGCGAGGAAGCGGCGCGCGTGGCCGAGAAGATCATCGAGGCGCTCACGCCCGCCTTTCCGCTCGACGGCCATGTGCTGCACGTGACGCCGTCGATCGGCATCTGCCTGTATCCGGACGATGGCGGCGATGTCGACGCCCTGATGCGCCATGCCGATGCGGCCATGTACCACGCCAAGGGCAACGGCCGCAACAACTACCAGTTCTTCACGCAGACGATGAACCAGGCGGCGGCCCTGCATTTTGATCTGGAAAGCAGCTTGCGCACGGCGCTGGCGCTGCAGCAGTTCGAACTGTTTTACCAGCCCGTCATCGATATCGCCACGCGCCGCCTGCACGGCATGGAAGTGCTGCTGCGCTGGCGCCGTCCGGGCCACGGCCTGGTGCTGCCGGACCGCTTCATCCCCATCATGGAGGAAAACGGCTTGATCGTGCCGGTGGGCGAGTGGGTCATGCGCCAGGCGTGCGAGCAAAGCATGGCCTGGCAGCGCCAGGGCTTGCAGCCCGTGCCGCTGGCCGTGAATCTGTCGCCGCGCCAGTTCATGCACAAGGGCCTGGTGGCGGCCATCGGCGCCGTCGTGCGGGAGACGGGCATCGATCCGGCGCTGCTGGAATTCGAGATCACCGAGACGGCGCTGATGCAGCACGGCGAGCATACCCTGGAGATCCTGCGCCAGATCAATGGCATGGGCTTGCGCCTGTCGATCGACGATTTCGGCACCGGCTATTCCAGCCTGGCCTATCTGAAGCGCTTCCCCGTGAAGAAGGTCAAGATCGACCGCGCCTTCATCAAGGACCTCGAGCATAGCGCGGAAGACCGCGCCATCGTGTCGGCCATCATCGCGCTGGCCGACAGTCTGCAATTGTCGGCCGTGGCCGAGGGCGTGGAAACGGAAGAGCAGTTCGCCCTGCTGCAGGCACACGGCTGCCGCTATGCGCAGGGCTATCTGTTTTCCGCGCCCGTGCCGGCGGTCAATGCGCAGGCCTTGCTGGAGCGGATAGCCCTTGGTTAATCGATCGTCGCCACGACCGGCGCATGGTCGGACGGCTGTTCCCACTTGCAGTGGTCCACCTTCGATGATGCCCGCATTGCCTAATCGATGGTTGCCACGACCGGCGCATGGTCGGAAGGTTGCTCCCACTTGCGGGGCACGCGGTCGATCACGCAGGCCGTGCAGCGGCCAGCGAGAGCGGGCGAGAGCAGAATGTGATCGATGCGCAGGCCCTTGTTCAGGCGGAAGCCCAGTTGGCGGTAATCCCACCAGCTGAACGATTTTTCCGCCTGTTCGAACAGGCGGAAGGCGTCCGTCAGGCCGATGTCGAGCAGGCGCTGCAGGGCGGCGCGTTCCTTGTCCGAGACCAGTACCTGGCCTTCCCAGGCGACGGGGTCGTGCACGTCGCGGTCGTCGGGTGCGATATTGTAGTCGCCGACGACGGCCAGTTGCGGGTGCTGCCGCGCTTCCTCGGCCAGCCAGTCGTGCAGGGCGGACAGCCAGCCCAGCTTGTATTCGTATTTGTCCGAGTCGACGCTCTGGCCGTTCGGTACATAGGCGCAGACGACGCGCACGCCGCCAATGGTGGCGGCCAGGATGCGCTGCTGCGCATCTTCATAGCGCGGGTTGTTCTTCACCACGTCGGTGATCGGCAGCTTCGACAGGATGGCCACGCCGTTGTAGGTCTTCTGGCCGCTGAAGACCACCTGGTAGCCGGCCGCCTCGATCTCGGCGACGGGAAACTTGTCGTCCGTGAGCTTGGTCTCTTGCAGGCACAGTATGTCGACCGGGTTGTCTGCCAGCCACTGCAGCACTTGCGGCAGGCGCACTTTGAGCGAGTTGACGTTCCAGGTGGCGAGTTTCATGGGAAAAATCCTTGCGTGAATAGGTGGCGATAGGCGCGAATCTTACCGCATGCGTGCCGATGGCGTCCTGCCCCGCCTGCCGGGCATGGGCTTGATGGACCGGCAGGGCCAAAGCGGTATCAATAAAGTATTTTCATTTAACCAATCGTGACGCATGAATATTATGTTTTTGTGTATCATTGATCAACCACTATGCTTGATTTGGCATAAGTGGCTGGCGCGGCAGGCTGCGTCTCGCTGTTTGACGCGACAAAGGTGTAAAGTTTCTGGCTAAAACGCGATAAAAACTACTAAAATGGCACAATGTAACAACTGTGTCATACGGCTTTGTTACAGCCAAGTTAAGAACCGAACAGGAAGCAGTTGTAATTAGTTGTAATTGCTATTCCGATTACATGACCACTGTGCCGGGGACGGAACGTTAATTCCGTCCTTGGCGCCGCCAAACTTGTTATATAAATTGCAGTACTATATCTATGAGACTGTTTTGCGACATCAATAGATGGTACTATTTTGAAATGTTGCAGTTTTAATAGTGAGACTTGCGCGTAGCATTTGCAAAGGAAGAAAATGCGAACTGCATTTGAAGCGTGGGCGCAGCGTGACGGCCACATTGTGCGGCGAAGAGAAGACAAACCGGATGAGTACCTGATTTTCGAGACCCAGCGCCGCTGGGTTATCTGGCAGGCAGCTCTGACGCATGGCAAGACGGCGCCCAAGCCGCGCGTGAGCGCGGCCGAAAAGGCGGCGAAAGCCCAGCGCGCGCTGGAAATGTCCTCCGATGAGGCGACCGTGCGCAACAAGGTGCTCAATGAGGTGCTCGATGCCTTCAGCGGCGCCGATGGCGCGGCCGGCATGGAAGGCATACTGAAAGTGATCCAGGGCCTGAAGATGAAGCAGAAGGCACTGGCCGACGACAAGAGCGAAGATTCAACGGCTTGAGGGGACGGCGATGCGTTATCGGCACTACAAGGGCGGCATTTATGAACTGGTGTGCGAAGCCACGCTGGAAGCGGATCTGACGCCAATGATCGTGTATCGCGCCGCGGACGGTTCCATCTGGACCCGCCCGAAAGACGTGTTCTTTCAACTGATCGAAGTCGAAGGCGTCATGGTCCAGCGTTTCGCTCCCATCAACTGATGGCCGCCTGCGTGCGTGCCCGGGATACTTTTCATGCGTAAATTGCTGCCTGCAGCCTTGGTGCTGGCCTTTGCCTGCGCCGCGGCGCATGCCGAAACCATCGGCTCGGTCGACACGGTCTTCAAGCTGATCGGCCCTGACCATAAAATCGTCGTCGAAGCCTATGACGATCCCCGTGTCGCCGGCGTCAGCTGCTATCTGTCGCGCGCCAAGACGGGCGGCATCAAGGGCGCCGTCGGCCTGGCCGAGGACAAGGCCGATGCGGCCGTGGCTTGCCGCCAGGTGGGGCCGTTGCAATTCAAGGGCAAGCTGCCGCGCCAGGAAGAAGTGTTTACCGAGCGTGCCTCGATCTTCTTCAAGCATGTGCGCGTCGTGCGCATGGTCGACAGCAAGCGCAATGCGCTGGTCTACCTCGTGTATTCCGACCGCCTGATCGAGGGCAGCCCGAAAAACAGCGTCACCGCCGTCGCCGTGCCTGGCGACCAGCCGATCCCCGTCCGTTAAGCGAGCTTCCCATGCGCGTACCATCGTCTGCCGCCCTTGCCGCCAGGACGCTGCTGCTGTTTGGCCTGGGCGGCTGCGCCACCCTGACGGGCAACACGGACCAGATGGTGCTGGTGCAAACCATCCAGGACAACCGCGAGCTGACGGGCGCCGGCTGCATCCTCAGCAACGACGTGGGCAAGTGGTTCGTCACCACGCCCGGACGCATCACCATCCGCAAGAGCCAGGAGCCGTTGAAGGTCGATTGCCGCAAGCACGGTTCGCCCGCCATCGCGACGGACGACCACATCGACCCCAAGCTCAATGGCAGCGTCTGGGGCAATGTCATCCTGACCCTGGGCGTTGGCTACTTCGTCGACCGCAACACGGGCGCCGGCTTCGACTACCCTTCGATCCTGACCATCGTCATGCAAGACCCGGCCCGTCTGGCGCCGCCGCCCGCGCCGATTTCCGCGCCAGCGCCAGCACCCGCCGTGCCGGAAGCGGTGGTGCAGCCCAAGGTGGCGCCGTCGCCTTTGCCCAATCCCGTCGTCTACTGATTAATATCCCACGCATGAAAAAACCGCCAGGGTCAGTGACCGTGGCGGCTGTCTTATTGCGTAACGACGCCTGACAAAACCGTAGCGAGCGGGAGCTAGTGGTGGTCGAGAAGCGCAGCTGTACTTTATGTACAGCGAGCATCGCCGGCCGCCAATAGCCCCGCGCAGTAGGTTTGGTCTGGCGTTACACCCGGTTGATCAGGAACGTGGTGAGCAGTGGGACTGGACGGCCGGTCGCGCCCTTCGAGCCGCCCGATTTCCATGCCGTACCGGCGATGTCCAGATGCGCCCAGGTGTACTTCTTGGTGAAGTTTTCCAGGAACGCCGCTGCCGTCACCGAGCCGCCGCCTGGCGTGCCGATGTTGGCCAGGTCGGCGAAGTTCGACTTCAGCTGCTCGTTGTACGCCTCTTCGATCGGCATGCGCCATGCCGTGTCGCTCGCTTGCTTGCCCGCTGCCAGCAGCTCATTGGCCAGCTGGTCATGCGCCGCATCGCTGCGGGTGAACAGGCCGCTGTTGTGGTGGCCCAGGGCGACGACGCAAGCGCCCGTCAGGGTGGCGATATCGACCACGGCTGCCGGCTTGAAGCGTTCGGCGTAGGTCAGCGCGTCGCACAGCACCAGACGGCCTTCGGCGTCCGTGTTCAGCACTTCGATGGTCAGGCCGTTCATGGAGGTGACGATGTCGCCCGGCTTGGTGGCGCGGCCCGACGGCATGTTTTCGCACGCGGCGATGACGCCGATGACGTTCAGCTTCAGGTTCATTTCGCCGATGGCGCGGAAGGTGCCCAGTACCGAGGCGGCGCCGCACATGTCGTACTTCATTTCATCCATGCCAGGACCGGCCTTGATCGAAATGCCGCCCGTGTCGAAGGTGATGCCCTTGCCGACCAGGACCACCGGCGCATCCTTGGCCTTGCCGCCCATGTGCTTCAGGACGATGAATTTCGGCGGCTGTTCGCTGCCGTTGGTGACGGACAGGAAGCTGCCCATTTTCAGCGCTTCGAGCTGTTTGCGGTCCAGGATTTCGACTTCGAACTTGTAATCCTTGGCCAGCTGCTTGGCCGTGCTGGCCAGGTAGCTCGGATTGGCGATGTTCGCCGGCAGGTCGCCCAGATTGCGCGTCAGGTCGGAACCGTTGGCGATGGCGATGGCTTGCGCCAGCGCGCCGCGCGTGGCTGCCGTTGCTGGCGCCGCCAGGACGATCTTGCGCACGCCTGCTGGCGCCGGATCTTTTTTGCTTTTTTGCGAGTCGCAGCGGTATTCGCTGTCGTGCGCTGCTTGCACCACGCAACGGATTGCCCAATTTACGTCGCGCTCTTTCACTTCAGCCAGCGGTAATGCGATAATGGCGTCCGCAGCGCCCAGCGAGCCGAAGGCCTTCAGCGCGGCTTGTACGCCGGTTGCGAAGCTTTTTTCGCTGACAGTGTCATCGCTGCCCATGCCTACCAGCAGAACACGTTCGGCGGCGACGCCATCGACTGCGCGCAGCAGCAACGTGCTGCCAGGCTTGCCGCTGATGTCGCCGGACTTCAGCGCAGCCGAAATCGCACCCTTGCTGTCCAGCGATTTTGCCGCTGGCGACAGTTTTTTGTTTTCGAATACCGCAACCGCGATGCATCCGCTTTTGGCCGTGCCGAGGGTGCTCTTGGTATCGAATGCTTTTATGCTAAAGTCCATTTGGTTCTCCGTTTTCATTTACTAGTAACGTGTTACTCAACTAACTGACCCGAATTATAAACTCCGAATGATCTTTCAACGCGCCCTTCGACGTGAATTGGCTAGTGCCGCCGGGGCCACCTTCACTGTTTTGTTCAGCATCCTGCTCACCTGGATGCTGATCGGTATTCTCGGCAAGGCGGCGGGCGGCAAGATCGCATCGTCCGACGTCATGTCCCTGATGGTCTTTTCCGCCCTGATGCAGCTGCCCACCATCATCATCCTCACCGGTTTCATTTCGGTGCTGATGGTCGTCACGCGCAGCTACAAGGAATCGGAGATGGTGGTGTGGTTCGCCTCGGGCCTGAGCCTGTCGCGCTGGATCTGGCCCGTGCTCAGCTTCGGCCTGCCGCTGGTGCTGGCCACGGGCATCCTGAGTTTGTACGCCACGCCGTGGGCGCAAAAGAAAAGCGATGAATATGTGGCGCGCTTTGAAAAGCGCGAAGACCTGCAGAAAGTCACGCCGGGCCAGTTCCGCGAATCGGCCGGCAGCAACCGGATCTTTTTCGTCGAGGGCGCCAGCGGCGAGAAGAACGTGGTGCAGAACGTCTTCGTCAATACCGTCGATGAGAAAGGCAGCGCCGTCGTTGTCGTCGCCAGGGAAGGCGTGATCAATACCGACGCCAAGGGCGATCGCTTCCTGGTGCTCAAGAGCGGCCGCCGCTACCAGGGCGTGCCGACGCAGGCGGACTTCCAGACCATGGAGTTCGAGCAGTACATCATGCGCATCGAGAGCAAGCAGCAGGAACTGGGCGCGGAACTGGGCGTGCGCGCCATGAGCACCATGGCGCTGGTCGCCGATCCGAATCCCTACACCATGGCCGAATTGCTGTGGCGCGTCAGCGCGCCGCTGATCGGCCTGATGCTGATCCTGCTGGCCATCCCGCTGGGCTTTGTCAATCCGCGTGCCGGCAGTTCGGCCAACCTGATCATCGCCCTGCTGATTTTCTTTACGTACAGCAATCTGATCAAGGTTTTCGAAGCGAGCGTGAAACAGGGCCGCCTGAGCTTCGGCCTGGCCTGGTGGCCGCTGCACCTGCTGGCGGCGCTGGCCGTGGTGGCGCTGTTTGCATGGCGCCTGAATGTGAACCACCGCTACCATCCGCTGGTCCTGCTGGCGGCTTTCAAGCGCGCGCGCCGCGCCGGCAAACCAAGTAAAGCGGCATCGACATGAAGATCTTACAGCGCTATTTTGCGGTCTCGATATTCCAGGCGGTGCTGTTCGTGCTGCTGGCCTTCCTGGCACTGCAAGCCTTCATCGACCTGACGGGCGAGCTGCCCAAGGTGGGCCGCAACGGCTACACCATCCAGTACGCCTTCCTGTACGTGCTGGTGCTGGTGCCGGGACACGTGTACGAGGTGATGCCGATCGCGGCGCTGATCGGCACCATCTACACGATGGCGCAGTTTGCGGCCAGTTCCGAATTCACCATCATGCGCGCATCGAGCATGTCGACGGCGATGGCCGCAGGTTTCCTGTTCCGCATCGGTATCGTCTTCGTCGTCATCACCTTCATCTTCGGCGAGTTGATCACGCCGCGCACGGAGCCGCTGGCCGAACGCCTCAAGCTGACTTCGCGCGGCGCGGCCGTGTCGAGCGAGTTTCGCTCGGGCCTGTGGACCAAGGACATGGTCAAGAGCGACGGTCTGACGGGCACCGTCACCGGTTCGCGCTTCTTCAACGTCGGCGAAGCGCGTCCCGACGGCCAGCTGAAGAACGTCAAGCTGTATGAATTCGACACCGATATGCGCTTGCGCACCCTGACCGTGGCCAAGGGGGCTACGTATCAGGGCAATAATATCTGGCGCCTGAGCGATGTGACGGAAACGTCGTTCTCGAACAGCGCGACGACTTCGCCCGGCTTCGAGCCGAAGCTGGCGAACTACTATGGGCAGGAAACGAGCCTGGTGCGCACGGTGCAGAGCGCCAGCAAGGACATGACGTCGGAAGTGACGCCGAAGATCCTCACGGTGTCGGCGTCCGATCCCGAGCGCATGTCGGCCAGCGAACTGGCCGTGTACACGCGCCACCTGGCCGAGAACAAACAGGAGACAGAGCGTTTCCGCATCGCGTTCTGGAAAAAGCTGATCGATCCGCTGGCCATTTTCGTGCTGATGGCGCTGGCGCTGCCGTTCGCCTACATGCATACGCGCAGCGGCGGCATCAGCCTGAAAATCTTCATCGGCATCATGATCGGCGTGAGCTTCATGCTGGTCAACACGCTGTTCTCGCATCTTGGCTTGCTCAGCACCTGGCCCGCCTTCCTGACGGCTGTGGCGCCGAGCGCCCTGTATCTGCTGCTGGCGCTGGGCGCCCTGTGGTGGGTGGAGCGGCACTGATGGAGACCAATGTGAAACAGGCTCTGATCTTGTTTGCCCATGGCGCGCGCGCCGCATCGTGGGCCGCCCCATTCGAGCGACTGCGCGACCTGACCCAGGCGCGCATGCCCGGCACCAGCGTGCATCTGGCCTTCCTGGAACTGATGACGCCACGCCTGCCCGAACTGGTGGCGACCCTGCTGGCCGAGCTGCCGGCCGGCGCCATCCTCGACGTCACGGTGGTGCCCGTGTTCCTGGGACAGGGCGGGCATGTGCTGCGCGACTTGCCGCTGCTGCTGGAAGAACTGCGCCAGCAGCATCCGGGACTGCGCCTGAAGGTGGTCGAGGCCGTGGGCGAGAACGCCAGCGTGCTCGCCGCCATCGCCGATTACTGCGTGGCGGCGCCAGGCTCCAGCCCTCTGCCTTGAGCGGCATCGACATCGTCTACCTGTGGGTAGACGGCGCCGATCCCGCGTGGCGCACGCGCCGGCGTCAGGCGTATGCCGCCTGGGCGCAGGCGCATCCCGGCCAGCTGGCCTTGCACGGCAACGTGGCGGGACGCTACCGCGACAACGGGGAATTGCGCTACAACCTGCGCGCGCTCGAGCGCTTCTTCCCCGGCCATGGACACATCTACCTGCTGACGGACCGACAAGTGCCATCCTGGCTGCGCGCTTCACCGCGCCTGACGGTGATCGACCACGCGAGCCTGATGCCCGGCGCCGCCTTGCCCGTGTTCGATTCCGGCCATATCGAATCGTACCTGCACCATATTCCGGGCCTGTCCGAACGCTTCCTGTATCTGAACGACGACGTATTCTTTGGCGCGCCGTTCGAGCCGGCATTCTGGTTTGGCGGGGAAGAGGACCGGCGCTTGAGCGTGTTCACGGAAAGCGCGCTGCAGCCCGATTTGCCGGGCTTGCGCGCCGACGTGGCGGCGCCCGTCAATTGCGCCACCCTGTCGCGGCAATGGCTGTCGGCGCAGTACCCTGCTTACCGGCATGAACCGCGCCTGTATGCGCATGCGCCACGGCCCATGCTGAAAAGCGCGCTGCATGCCTTGGAAGGGCTGGCGCCGGCCATGTTTGCCGGCGTGCGCGCGACGGTGTTCCGCTCCTGGCAGGTGCCGGCATTGCTGCCCGACCTGGTGCCGCGCTGGATGGTGCATCAGGGGATTGCGCGCTCGCGCATGCTCGACCCGCTGCATATCGCCAGCGGCGATGCGCAGGCGCCGCGGCAGCTTGAGGAGCTGGCGGCGCGTTTCGGCAGCTTGCCGTTTTTCTGCATCAACGATACCTGCGACGAGGCCGAGGACGACGACCCGCGCCTGTTGCGCGTGGCCGCCACCTTGCAGCGGCTGCTGCCGCTGCCGTCTTCCTTCGAGATTTGAAGACGGCTAAACCGCTGTCTTCCTTGGCGCCAGGCTGATGCGGGCGGCGGCCGTGCTGTCGGACAGCGCAGCGAGGAACAGCAGCAAATACGCGCCCAGTTCGAGCACTTCTTCGCCCAGCAGCGCGTAAGCGTCCGGCATGCCGTGAAAGACCTTCTTGTCGAAAGGCCAGCCGGCGACCATCAGCAAGCCGCCGATGGCCGTCAGGATGGTGATGCGCATGCTGAAAATCTGCGGCGCATGGGCAAACACTTTGCGCGCGCGCGGCGCGAAAAAGATCAGCACGCGTATCAGGATCAGCAATTCCACCACGCGCAGGGCTTTTTCCAGCTGCGCCCAAGCGGGCGCCGTGCCGAACTGGTCGATATCGAGTTCGCGCAGCAGGAAGCCGAACATCAGGGCCGACAAGCCCGCATGCATGAGGAAGCGCAGCGACTGGCGGTCAGGCTCCTGCCATGCGCGCACGCCGTGCACGGTGCAAGCCAGGGCCAGGAACAGCGCCTGCAGCCATTCCAATAAATGGTTTTCATCGTCGATATCCGGGAACACCGTCCACAGGGCGATGGAGGCGAGCATGCTGAACAGCACAGCGCTGGCGACGCCGACATTGCTGCGGCTGAGCGAAGTCAGGGCTTCGCGCATGGAGGTGAAATTCATGTGTGATCGTAAGGCTAAAGTTGCGCGGCGCGGTATTGCAGCCTGCGGGCGCAGCTTTTTTCGGGGAGGGTCAGCCGGGATACCGCACGGCAAGCGCTATGGCGGGGCGAAGCGTGAATTTATTACTATCACACAACAACTTCTCGAGAAAAGATGCGTGAGCATCGTATCATGTTTCCCCGGAAGACGTCGGTTACTGACTTTAAAGTCGGTAAAATACGGTGTGTTTATTCAAGCATGGCGCGCCGGCATGGCGGCTGTTTCTTCGATGGCCTGGTGCGTGCGTGCGGCCATGGCGTCGCCCAGCATCACCAGCACCGGGCCGTGGGTGTCGCCCAGGCCGTGCGCCAGGGCGCTCAGCGTCAGGCGCACGATGCGCTGGTCCGGGCGGCTGCAGTTTTCAATCACCACCACCGGCGTGTCGGCCCGGCGGCCCAGGGCCAGCAGGCGCTGCGCCGTGGCGATGGCTTCGCGTCCGCCCATGTATTGCACCAGGGTGTCGCAGTCGGGGATGCGCGTCTGCTCCGGTTCGCCCGGCGCCGTGCTGGACGTGAAAAAGGCCACGCTGCGCGACACGCCGCGCTTGGTCAGCGGCTGCTGTGTGGCGGCCGCCGCTGCCAGTGCCGTGGTAATGCCGGGCACCACTTCGACGGCGATGCCTGCCTCTTCCAGTGCCCGCAATTCCTCGTCGGCGCGGCCGAACAGCATGGGGTCGCCCCCTTTCAGGCGCACCACGACGGCGTGCTTGCGGGCGTTGTCGACCAGTTGCTTGTTAATAAAGGCTTGCGCCGTCGACAACTGGCCGCAGCGCTTGCCGACCAGGATTTTTTGCGCCTTGGGACACAGCTCCAGCATCTCGTCGGTGACCAGCGCGTCGTGCAGCACGACGTCGGCCTGCGCCAGCAGGCGGGCGCCGCGCAAGGTCATCAGGTCTTGCGCGCCGGGGCCGGCGCCGATCAGGTAGACCTTGCCGGGGAGAGATGGGGAGCTGTTCATATGGCTGCCTTTCCTGGACGATACGGGGTTAGAGCCGGACCATGCCGGCCGCAACGGTCTGGTGGGTGACTTCATCGATCAGGATAAACGCACCGGTGGCGCGGATATCGGCATACGCATCGGCCGCCAGCGCCTGCTGCACGTTCAGGCTGATGCGGGCGATGTCGTTCAGCTTCAAGCCTTCGGCGGGATGGCGCTGCTGCGTATTGATGTCGAGAATCGATTCGATCGCCGTCACCTTGGCCGCCGTCTGCCTGGTGCCGTGCTTGATCCAGTACTTGCGGCGCAGGTCCAGCGCGTCTTCCGACAGCCAGCACACGTCGGCCACTACCTGTTTCAGCAGCGTGGCAGGGCGCTCGCTGCTTGCCAGCAAGTCGCCGCGCGAAATGTCCAGATATTCATTCAGCAGCAGGGTCACGGACTGGCCCACCACGGCCGTCGGCAGCGAACCGTCGAGGGTGACGATATCTTTCACTGTCGCCGTCTGGCCCGACGGCTGCACCACCAGGGTGTCGCCGATGCTGACCTTGCCCGCCTCGATGCGGCCCATGTAGCCGCGGAAGTCGTTCGCTTCGTGGCCGTTGTGGCGCGCTACCAGCTGCACGGGGAAGCGGAATGGCGTGTCGTGCGATTCGTCGTAGACGGACAGCGATTCGAGCAGCTCGATCAAAGTCGGGCCCGTGTACCAGCCCAGCTTGTCGCCGCGCTCGACGACGTTGTCGCCCGTCAAGGCCGACAATGGAATCGGCGTGATGTCCTTCAGACCCAGCGACTGGGCGAACTCGCGGTAGGCGGCGACGATGCGCTTGTACACCGTTTCATCGTAGTCGACCAGGTCCATCTTGTTGACGGCCACGACCACGTGCTCGATCTGCAGCAAGTGGGCAATCGTCGAATGGCGCTTGGTCTGGATCAGCAATTCCACGCTGCCGTCGTCACCGAGTTTGACTTTCGATACATCGATCAAAATGATGACGGCGTCGGCGGTGGACGCCCCCGTGACCATGTTGCGCGTGTACTGTTCATGGCCCGGCGTGTCGGCGATGATGAATTTGCGTTTCGGCGTGGCAAAGTAACGGTAGGCCACGTCGATGGTGATGCCTTGCTCGCGTTCCGCTTCCAGGCCGTCCGTCAGCAGCGACAGGTCGACAGTGTCGCCCACCGTGCGCTTGTGCTTGGAGCGCGACATGGCGTCGAGCTGGTCGGCGAAGATGCCCTTGCTGTCGAACAGCAAACGGCCGATCAGGGTGCTCTTGCCGTCATCGACGGAACCGGCCGTAATAAAACGCAACATGCCGCGTTCAACGCTGTCGGTGAGAGTGGTGTTGGAGATTGCTGCGTTCATTAGAAATACCCTGCTTTCTTGCGTTTTTCCATCGAGGCTTCGGAAGTCTGGTCATCCATGCGGGTGGCGCCCCGTTCCGTGATTTGCGTGATTGCCGTCTCGGCGATGATGGCGTCCACCGTCGCCGCGTCGGACGAGACGGGGCAGGTGCACGAGATATCGCCCACCGTGCGGAAGCGCACGACTTGCGTTTCCACCGTTTCGCCGTCGCGCGGCGGCGTCAGATCCGTCAGTGGCACCAGCAGGCCGTTGCGCGGGATTACCTGGCGCTCGTGCGCGAAGTAGATCGGCGGCAATTCCAGTTTTTCACGGGCGATGTATTGCCACACGTCCAGCTCCGTCCAGTTAGAGATGGGGAAGACGCGCATGTTTTCGCCGGGATGCACGCGGGTGTTATACAGGTCCCACAGTTCCGGGCGTTGGGCTTTCGGGTCCCAGGCGCCGAATTCGTCGCGGAAGGAAAAGATGCGTTCCTTGGCGCGGGCTTTTTCTTCATCGCGGCGCGCGCCGCCGATGCAGGCGTCAAAGCCATGTTCGGCGATGGTTTCCAGCAAGGTCACCGCTTGCGCCGCATTGCGCGAATCCGTGGCAGGGTTGCGCAGGCGCACGGTGCCGCGCTTGATCGAGTCTTCCACGGAGCCGATGATCAGGCGCTCGCCCAGTTCCGCCACCTTTTTATCACGGAAAGTGATGACTTCCGGGAAGTTGTGGCCCGTGTCGATATGCACGAGGGGGAATGGAAACTTGCCCGGGCGGAAGGCCTTTTCGGCCAAACGCAGCAGGACGACGGAATCCTTGCCGCCGGAAAACAGCAGGGCGGGATTGGCCGATTCGGCCGCCACTTCGCGCATGATGTGGATGGCTTCCGATTCAAGGCTGTCGAGGTGACGCTGGTTCAAAATATTGCTCATATGGGTACTTTCTTGTTCTGCTGAGTCTGTTATGTCTGGTCAGGCTGCCACGGATTTGATGCGTATCAATTTGCCGTCCACCATGTGCAGGCCGCATTCCTTGGAATCCGGGTTTTCCCACCACCAGCGTCCGGCGCGCACATCTTCGCCCGGCTGCACGGCCCGCGTGCACGGTTCGCAGCCGATGGACGGGTAGCCCTGGTCGTGCAGCGCGTTGTACGGCACGTCGTTGGCACGGATATAGTCCCACACATCCTGCTCGGACCAGTCGGCCAGCGGATTGAATTTCGTCATCGCGTGCGCGGCGTCCTCTTCCTGCACATGCAATTCGGCGCGCGTGGTGGACTGCGCGCGGCGTTGTCCCGTGACCCAGGCCTTGTTGCCGGCCAGGGCGCGGCCCAGCGGCTCGACCTTGCGGATGCGGCAGCATTCGCGGCGCATCTCGACGCTGTTATAAAAGGCGTTGAGGCCGTTCTGTTCCACGTAGGCAGCGACAAGCTCCGGCTGCGGGCGGTACAGGGTGATGTCGTGGCCGTAGCGGGCCTTGACCTTGTCGAGCACGGCCAGGGTTTCCTGGTGCAGTCGGCCCGTTTCCAGGGAAAAGATGCCGATCGGCAGCTTTGCCTTGAGAATCATGTCTGTCAGCACCATGTCTTCGGCTGCCAGGCTGGACGCGAACACGGCCGGCGAAAAATCGGCGGCGATGCGTGTCAGCGTTTGCTCGGTGGCGTGAATCAAAGAAGTCAGATCGCTCATGATGGGTCCTCAGATGCCGGCCGCGTTGTCGAGGTCAGGATTCTGGCCTTCGCGGTGGTGGCGGCGGAATAGCGGCGATTTCTGGTCCCACGACGCCTGGTAGGTTTCCGAAAAGACCGACAAACCTTTCAGGGCATCGTGGATGCTGCGGTCGGGCCGGGTGGCATACGCGTCAAAGCCTACCCTGTGCATGGAAAACAGCTGGTCGCGCAGCACGTCGCCGATGGCGCGCAATTCACCTTGGAAACCCAGGCGGGCGCGCAGGTTGAAGGCGATGGAATAGCCGCGGCCATCCGTGAATTTCGGGAAATCCACGCCGATGACGGGCAGTTGCGCCACGTCGGCCGCCAGTTCTTCCGGCCGCTCGTCGCTGGCCAGCCAGACACCGATGTCGGGCAGGCGGGCCAGCAGGGTCTCGCGCTGGGCTTGCCACACGGGCAGGGGGACGATGACCTTGCCCGCAGGCACGACGACCGTTTCCGGCGTGTCGGTCTCATCGAGGCGCAGCAAGCCCCAGGTATTCGGCACCACGGCGGCGTTCTTGATGATTTCTTCGCGTACTTCAAACATATTCGTCTTCTCCCACCAGGTTGCCGACGGTGATCGGCGTTGCATATACGTGTTCCTTGAACGGTGCCAGGCCCAGACGCTGGGCCGTATCGACGAAGCGCTCGCCTTCGTGGCGGTCGCGCACGTAGACGTGCAGCAGGCGGCCGATGACTTCAGGCATCTGCAGGGAAGAGAACGATGGGCCGATGATCTTGCCGATGGCCGCGTTGTTGCCTTGCGCGCCGCCAATCGACACTTGATACCATTCGCTGCCATCCTTGTCGACGCCGAGGATGCCGATGCTGCCCACGTGATGGTGGCCGCAGGCATTGATGCAGCCGGAAATATTCAGTTCGATCTCGCCGATGTCGTGCTGGAAGTCGATGCTGTCGAAGCGTTCCGCGATGGCGGCCGCGATCGGCAGCGACTTGGCGTTGGCCAGCGAGCAGAAATCGCCGCCCGGGCAGCAGATCATGTCCGTCAGCAGACCGATGTTCGGCGTGGCCAGGCCGTGCGCCTTGGCTTCCTGCCACAGTGCGAACAGTTTCGATTGCTCCACGTCGGCCAGCACCAGGTTTTGTTCATGCGTCACGCGCAGTTCGCCAAAGCTGTAGCGGTCGGCCAGATCGGCCACGAAGTCGATCTGCTCGGCCGTCGCGTCGCCCGGCGGCACGCCCGTCTTCTTCAGCGACAGCACCACGGCCACGTAGCCGGGGCGCTG
This sequence comes from Janthinobacterium goodfellowi, assembly GCF_051380695.1. Classification (NCBI taxonomy): domain Bacteria; kingdom Pseudomonadati; phylum Pseudomonadota; class Betaproteobacteria; order Burkholderiales; family Oxalobacteraceae; genus Janthinobacterium; species Janthinobacterium goodfellowi. The sequence goes on from NZ_JBNYXN010000004.1 coordinate 654,320, forward strand.
GTGCGGCTTGACGTTGCGCGCCAGCCAGTTGACATAGGCCTTGTTGTCCGCATGTTCGGCCTGGTAGTCGAGTTCCGGCAGGGCAAGGTAGGCGGGGGGATTGAAGAAGTCCGCCACGCGCTGCATTTCCTCGGCCGTCAGGGTTTCCGGACCGTCCTTCAAGTCGACCCACTCCGCTTCCACCTGGCGCGTGAATTCTTCCACGCCGATGGCTTTCAACAGGATCTTGATGCGCGCCTTGTATTTGTTGTCGCGACGGCCGTGCAAGTTATACACGCGCATGATCGCCTGGATGTACGTCAGCAAATGCTGCCAAGGCAGGAAGTCACGCACGACGCTGCCCAGGATCGGCGTGCGGCCCATGCCGCCGCCGGCCATCACCTTGAAGCCCACTTCGCCAGCGGCGTTGCGCACGGCCGTCAAGCCGATGTCGTGCACGGCGATGGCGGCGCGGTCTTCCTCGGCGCCATTGATGGCGACCTTGAATTTACGGGGCAGGGCGATGAACTCGGGGTGGAAGGTGCTCCACTGGCGCAGTACTTCTGCGTACGGGCGCGGATCGATGATTTCGTCGGCGGCGACGCCGGCGAACGGGTCCGATGTTGTATTACGGATACAGTTGCCGGAAGTCTGGATCGCGTGCATTTCCACGGAAGCGAGGTCCGTCAGGATATCGGGCGTCTGTTCCAGCTCGATCCAGTTGAACTGGATGTTCTGGCGCGTGGTGAAGTGGCCATAGCCGCGGTCGTACTTGCGCGCGATGTGCGCGAACATGCGCATCTGCTTGGACGACAGCAAGCCGTACGGCACGGCGATGCGCAGCATGTAGGCATGGCGTTGCATGTACAGGCCGTTTTGCAGGCGCAGCGGAATGAATTCCTCTTCCGTCAGTTCATTGGCGATACGGCGCGCAACCTGGTCTCGGTACTGGGCGATGCGTTCTTTGATGATGAGGTGGTCGTACTGATCGTAATGGTACATATCAATTCCTAAAAAAGCCGGGGTGCTGGAAGATTGCCTGGGATTATGTTCTTGATACTGCTCTTGCCACTTAATAGATTAGCTTTACTGCCACGCCGGTCAAGGTCATCGCCAGCAGCACGCGTAAAAACTTTTCCGGTACCGAACGGGCGACCCAGGAACCGAGCGTGATGCCGGGCAGGGAGCCGACCAGCAAGGAGGCCAGCAATTCCCAGTGGATGGAGCCGAGCCACCAGTGGCCCAGCGCGGCGATGGCCGTCAGGGGCACGGCGTAGGCGATGTCGGTGCCCGCCACTTCGGCTGAGCTCATGCGTGGATACAGCATCACGAGCAAGGTCGCGCCGATGGCGCCGGCGCCGATCGACGATACCGTCACCAGCACGCCCAGCACGGCGCCGGCGAGGATGGTCGCGGCGGAAAGCTTGTTGCCTTGCAATTGTTTCTCTGGATGGGCATTGATCCAGGCCAGCATGCGGCCCTTGAAGATCAGTGCCACGACGGTCAGCAGCACGGAACCGGCGATCGAGTAACGGATGATCTGGCCGATTTGCGGCGACAGGGTGCCGAACGATTTGAGCGCCAGGGTCGCGAGGACGGCGGCGGGCAGGGCGCCGATGCACAGGCGCTTGACGATATCCCAGCGGATGGTGCCGCGCAGGCGGTGCGTCAGGGTGCCGGCGCTCTTGGTGATCGAGGCGAACGCCAAGTCGGTGCCCACGGCCACGGAAGGCGGTACGCCAAACAGCAGGGTTAACAGCGGCGTCATCAGCGAGCCGCCGCCCACGCCGGTCATTCCTACGAGTAATCCTACGGCAAATCCTGAGACTATATAAGACAAAGTCATGCTTGCACCCCCAAAGTACCCGCAATAGTAATAAACTTAGTGTTTAATCCAAACTACTAAGTACGCATTTGCTTATATGCGATATGCGTATATGCATGAATGCAAAATCATGGGTGGGGCGGAAACTCGGCAAATCACGGCAATCTAGGGCAAACCAGCAATGAATCTCCATCAACTGCGCTTCGTGCGCGAAGCGGTCCGGCAGAACTACAACCTGACGGACGCCGCCAAGGCCTTGTTTACGTCGCAACCGGGCGTATCGAAAGCCATCATCGAGCTGGAGGAAGAGCTGGGCGTGGATATTTTTACGCGCCACGGCAAGCGCATCCGCGGCTTGACGGAGCCGGGCCGCCTGGTGCTGGAATCGGTCGAGCTGATCATGCAGGAAATCGACAGCATGAAGCGCATCGGCAAGGAATTCGCGGCGCAGGACAGCGGCAGCTTCACCATTGCCACCACGCATACGCAGGCGCGCTACACCTTGCCCAAGGTGGTGCAAGCCTTCATGCTGAAGTTCCCGAAGGTAAGATTGTCGTTACTGCAAGGCAATCCGCGCCAGATCGCCGAGATGGTGCAGCGCGACCAGGCCGACCTGGCCATCGCCACGGAATCGATCGCCGCCATCGATGGCCTGATCACCTTGCCATGCTATCAATGGGAACACGTGGTGGTGGTGCCGGTCGACCATCCGCTGCTCAAATCGAAGTCCGTGACCCTGGAAGAAATCGCCGCCTTCCCGCTGATTACCTATGACAGCGCGTTCGCCGGACGCAACAAGATCGACCACGCTTTCGTGCTGCGCGGCCTGAAGCCCGACATCTTGCTGGAAGCCATCGACGCGGACGTGATCAAGACTTATGTCGAGTTGGGCATGGGGATTGGTATCATAGCGGGTATGGCCTTCGATGCCGAGCGCGACAAAGGCTTGCGCGCCATTCCTGTCGGGCACCTGTTCGGCATGAATGTGTCGCGCGTGGCCGTCAAGCAGGGCGCGTATTTGCGCAGCTATATTTATACCTTTATCGAGTTGCTGACGCCGACCTTGAACCGCAAGCTCATCGAGCAGGCGATGAGCGGTGATAAAGAGCACTACGAACTATAACAATGCATGAAGTCGGCCGGGCGAGGTGCCTGGCCAAGATTATTTAAGAAGAGAAGAAACAATGATTACCGATCAGCTTGCCAAATATTACGCCACCATCGCGCAGCAGTACGAGCGCGTCTATGACAAGCCCGAACGCCAGGAAGACCTGGAAGTGTTGCGCGACAAGGTCGCCGACGTGCTGGAAGGCCACACCGTGCTGGAACTGGCTTGCGGCACCGGCTACTGGACGGAAGTGGTCGCCGAGTCGGCCGAGTCCGTGCTGGCCACCGATATCAACGATGAAATGCTGGCGCTGGCACAAAAGCGCGGCTTGCCCGACAACGTCACCTTCGCCAAGCTCGACGCGTTCAACTTGCCCGACGACATGCTGGGCAAGTTCACGGCTGTGTTCGCGGGCTTCTGGTGGTCGCACGTCAAGCGCGAAGACCAGGACAAATACCTGAAGCAATTGCGCAGCAAGCTGGGCAAGGATATCTTGCTGGTGCTGATCGACAATTCTTATGTCGATGGCAGCAGCACGGTGATCGCGCGCACCGACCTGGAGGGCAATACCCACCAGTTCCGCACGACGGATGGGGGCGAGCGCTATGAAGTGCTGAAGAATTTCCCGTCGGATAGCCACCTGCGCAAGAAGTTTGCCCACTCGGCCCGCGAAATCCGCATGAAGCGCCTGGAATACTACTGGCTGTTGAGCTGCCGTCTGAAGTAACGCTGGCCTTTTGATGTGGTGTGCCGACAATGTTGTCGGATTACGCTACGCTAATCCGACCTACGCCTGACAGCCACTGTTGTTGCAGCATGAACCGCCTTCGGGCGGTTTTTTTTCGCCTGTTGTTTTTATCTGACAAGATGTTGTTCTAAAAAACAACATCTTGTCGATGTCATATTGTTGAAGTATTTCGTGGGCATGATTCGGTTCAGCAGCTAAGCAGCTCAGCAGCAGCTCATCTTGTCCAACCTAATGTAGAGATTCTCAAGTGAAAAAAATTACTCTGGCAGCATTGATCGTCGGCACCTTCGCAGCAGCTACGGCGCAAGCACAATCGAACGTCACCGTGTATGGTCTGGTTGACCTCGGTATCGCCAAGACCACTGGCCAGCCAACGGTCGAGCGCGAAAACAATGCGTCGCGCCTCGGTTTCAAGGGCACGGAAGATCTGGGTGGCGGCCTGTCCGCAATTTTCAACCTGGAAAGTGAATTCCTGGCCGACACCGGCGCGCAAAAAGGCGTGTTGTTCGACCGTCAAGCGTACGTGGGCTTGAAAGGCGCTTTCGGTACCGCCATCCTGGGCCGCACCAAGAACCTGGTCGATGGCACCATCGCCCGCGTCGACCCATTCAACACCTACGGCGTGGTCGGCAAGAACAATGAAGCCCTGCTGCGTTCGGGCGTCGGCACGTCGCGCGTCAACAATGCCGTGACCTACAACAGCCCAAGCTTTGACGGTTTCGTGGGCAGCCTGCAATACGTGCTGAGCGAAGTCAACAGCGCTGATGCAGGCGTAATCGGCCTGGCAACCTACGACAATGGCCCGATCAGCCTGCACGCCGGCTACGAAAAAGCCGTGCAAGCAACGGCAACGGCAGCCAAGGCCGACCTGTGGTCCATCGGCGGCGGCTATAAATTCGGCCCAGCCAAGATCACGGCCGCCTACTCGAAAGGCGACACCAAGGTTGCCACCACGGGCGAATTCAAGTCCTACCTGATCGGTCTGAACTACACGGTGGGTGGCGGCGATGCCAAAGTGTCGTATGGCAAGCAAGAGCAAAGCAACAACAAGGTCAAGGATCAGGACACCATCAAGGAATTCGGCGTCGGCTACGACTACCACCTGTCGAAGCGCACCGATGTGTACGCCTACGCTGGCCGCGAGCGCGTCAAGTCGCTGACCTCGTACCAGATTGGTCTGGCACACAAATTCTAAGCATCATTCGATGTGACGAAGTAAAGGCGCCTGCGGGCGCCTTTTTTATTGCATCGCCGCGGTTGCCGCCTCCGCGTGCATGGGCAGCGAGATGTCGATGCGCGTGCCGCCCAATTCGCTATCGGCGCCGATATGGATGCTGCCGTTCAAGCCCCACACCCGTTCGCGCATGCCCAGCAAGCCCAGTGCCGTGTCTTTTTCCAGGTCGTGTTCGGCAATGCCGCGGCCGTCATCCTGGATGGTGATCGCCAGCGAGGAGTCGATGCGGTGCAGGGCGATGGTGATGCGGCTGGCTTCGGCATGGCGCGCGATATTCGTCAGCGCTTCTTGCACGATGCGGTAGATGGCCGTGCTGCGCGCGTCGTCGAGCACGAGGTCGGCCTCGTCGGCCAGCAAGTCGAAATGGATGGCGCGGCGCAACAGGAAGTCGTGGCGCAGTTTTTGCAGTGCAAAATACAATCCCCCTTCATCGAGCGCGCGCGGGCGCAGGTTGCTGGCGATGCGCCGCAGCGAGGTGATGGCCGTCACCAGCAAGCCGTCCATGCTGTGCAGCAGGGCTTGCAGGGGCGCGGTGGTGTCCGTGTGCTGGCGCACCAGGGTCAGGTCGACGCGCAAGGTGGCCAGCAATTGTCCCAGGTCATCATGCAGTTCACGCGCGATATGCTTGCGTTCTTCTTCGCGGATGGTTTGCAACGCGCTCGACAATTCACGCAATTGCGAAAAGGAGCGGGCCAGCTGCTCATGCATCTGCTGGCGCGCGGTAATGTCGCGCACGATGATGGTAAATACGCTATGGCCATCTTCCTGCATGGCCGAGAGCGATCCTTCGAGGGGAAACATGGCGCCATCGCTGCGCCGTCCCGTCAAGGTGTAATCGGTGGCGCGCCGTCCCGTCAGGCGCAGTTCCTGGCTGATATCGCCAAACGGCGGCTCGCCATCGTGCTTGCCCAGGCCGCCCAGGGTACGCAAGTCGCGCAGGATGTAGTGGCCCAGGCGCATGCCGCGCATGCCGGCCGGCGTGTCGTCGAACAATCTGGCTGCCGCCGCGTTCGCATGCAGGATGATTTGCCGGCTGTCGATGCTGATGATGGCGTCGCTGGCGCTGTCGATGATGGCCTGGCCGCGCGCCTGCTGTTGGCGGCGGGCTTTCAGTGGAGGAAACAAGCACAGCAAAAGCGCAGCCGCCATACCCAGCGGCAAGATGCGCAGCAGTGCGGGACTGCCTCGGTCGGGCATGGGGTTCTCCTTGCGAACGTGGACGAAGGCAGGCAAGACAGCGGTGGCGAGTTGGACTTTATCTAGCCTATGCCTGCTGGCGCGGCGCGGCTTGATGTGGCGCAGGAAGGGGAAAGGAAGAGATCAAGGCGCCGCACCGGCCTGGGCCGGGCGGCGGCGAGCGATTTACATTTGCTTGAACAGGTGCAAGAAGCTGCGGCTGACTTCGAGCTTGTCGGATTTGCCCTTGATGAGGACCAGGTGGCGGCCGCGGATGTCGCGCGTCACGCCTTCAATGGCATTCACGTTGACCAGGGTGGCGCGGTGGATTTGCCAGAACAGCGAAGGGTCGAGCTCTTCGGCCAGGTCGCGCACGGGCTTGCGGATCAGCGCTTCATACTTGGCCGTCTGCACGCACGTGTATTTTTCGTCAGAACGGAAGAACAAAATCTCTTCCACCGGAATCATGCGCAAGTCCTGGCCGATGCTGGCCTGTATCCATTGCAGGTAAGTGGGCTTGGCCGTGATTTTTTCCGCCAGTTGCGACAGCATGGCCGTGACGCTGCTGTTGACATCCAGGGCCGGTTTGTTCAAGTGCGTTTTCAGGCGCTCCACCGTCACCAGCAAGCGCTCATGTTCGGGCGGCTTGAGCACGTAGTCGACGGCGCCCCGCTCGAAGGCTTCGACGGCGTGACTGTCATAGGCCGTGACGAAGACGATATGCGTCTTGCTGCCTATCACTTGCGCCGCTTCCATGCCCGTCTTGCCCGGCATGCGGATGTCGAGGAAGGCAAAGTCCGGTTTGAGTTGTTCCACCAGTTCGATCGCTTCGTCGCCATTCTTGGCTTCGCCGATGATTTCCAGTTCAGGCCAGGCCTGGCCCAGGCGCAGGCGCAGCTGGTCGCGCATCAGTCTTTCGTCGTCGGCAATAATAGCGGTAGGCATAGGTCTCAAGTGTGAACAGGCGAAGATTGATTATTCAATGATTTAGCGTTTTTATCAACTGTCTTATTTGGACAATTGATATGGCACTTCGATCACCGCACACACGCCGGACGGTTGATTTGGCGTAATGGTCAGGCTGCCCTGGTCGCCATGCAGCAGTTTCAAACGCTCGCGGATGGTGGGCAAGCCCAGGCCCGTGCCATCGCTGGGCACCACGCCAAAGCCCAGGCCGTCATCGGTGACCGTCACGCGCAGCTTGCTGTGCGCCACTTCGGCCACGATGCGCAGGGTGCCGCCTTCCGGTTTGACTTCCAGGCCGTGCTTGATGGCATTTTCCACCATCGATTGCAGCATCATGGGCGGGAAGGCGGCGCTGCGCAGGCCGTCGGGAATCTGGAAATCGACGGTCAGGCGTTCTTCCATGCGCATTTTGAGCAGGTTCAGGTACGCTTGCACCATGTCCGCTTCGCGGCCCAGGTTGGTAATCAGGGCGTTGTCGCGCATTTGCGGCAGCACGGCGCGCAGATACTGGATCAGGCTGCGCTGCATCTTGGCCGCGCGCGGCGGGTCGACCTGGATCAGGTGTTCGACGGAGGCAAGCGTATTGAACAGGAAGTGCGGCTCGACTTGCGCCTGCATCATCTGCATCTTCGCTTCGCTGAGCTGGCGCTGCATGGATTCGCGCTCGGCCGCTTCGTTGGCCGTGACGGTTTCCGCTTCGGCGCGTTTCTTGCCGCCGACCAGGGCCTTCATGGCGAACAGGGCCAGTACCAGCAAGGACACAAAACTCTTGAACCAGGTCGAGGCTTGCTGGTGGTAGCGCGACACTTTTTGTTCCGCCGCATCATCGACGGCTTCTTCGATGGCATTCGACAACTCTTCGCCGATTTGCGGCGGTAATTCGATATGGACTTCTTCCCCCGAAGCATTGGTGGTCACCGGATAGTTGGGCTTGGCAGGGGCGGCCGGTGGTTGCGGCGGTTCCGGCGGCACGGCGCTGGCTTTTGCGTCCGCCTCGGCGGCATCGCTTGGATCGCTGGCCGCATCGGCCGTGCTGCTGCGCCGGTTCTTGCCGTTGCGGGGATTGAAATGGATGCCCGTATCGTCGATCAGGATATTGGTTTCCCCTGAACCCTTGCTGCTGCGTTTATGCGACTTGATGACCACTTCTTCGTCCGGGCTGGACGAGAACAGCTCATCTTGCAAAATGGAACCGGCGATCAGAGCCAGTGCCGCGAACAGGAAGAATTTCCACCACGACAACTGGGTAACCCAGGTCGTCGTCGCGTCGAATGCCCGTTGCAACCAAGCGAGGATGGTTTTCAACAATTGGGGCAGGCTGGAAATCGGAAGCATGGGGGGCACTTTCAAGTACAAGAGTTAATCGACGCAGCGGGCAAGTTTAACCCCTTGTTGAGTAGCGTCAGAGTCTGATGTTGCCACTGTGCCTAAAGACCACGAACTACGCCAGCCGATTGCGACAGGCTGCACAAAAAGGCGCTTGAAGTGAAGACTATGCTTGCTGGGCGGCGGGGGCGGGAAAATAGCGCTTGCGGGCCGCGCGGAGCAGGGCTATAATTCGCCCCCTCGCTGAACGACGCATGCAAATGCCGAGTGAGACGAGAAAAAGAAGGAGTTGACGGATGTAGTGAAATGCTTCATACTCTTCCTTCTTCGCAGCTGACAAACACAACGCTTTGTCGATAGCACGAAAGCAGTAACCGAATACAGTTCTTTAACAATTAACAGTCGATAAGTGTGGGCATTTGATGCAAGTGCAGCGTCAATTTTCGGATTGGCGTCTAACTTAAAATATCAAATGTTCA
>NZ_JBNYXN010000005.1:0-482055 GCF_051380695.1 Janthinobacterium goodfellowi
ATTGCCGCCCAGGCCGAAGCAGCCTTGCGAACCGCCGTCGCCCGAAGTATTGCTGCCGGCGCCGGCGCGCAGGTAGCCGTGGAAGCCTTCGGAGTCGGATGGGTACATGGGGTCGGCCATGGCGGAAGCGCTGGCGATGGCCAGGAGCAGGGCAGGTAAAGTTTTCAATGCAGTGCGATTCATGCGGTCTCCAGAAGAATGTTGGTGGTAGCGGTGGCGCCCCGGAAGGCCGGTCACCGCACACGGTCTAATGCCGAAAACCAAGTCTAGCAGCGCTTTTTTAACCACCCTGATACAAATCGAACAAGTACCGATACTTTCTTTCAAAGTGTTGTTTTTACTCAATATCGATACTCTGGTGCATGGAGCGGGTGCAAAAGAGTATCGAATTGCGGTTTTGGAGTATCAGAAAGTATCAAAGTCCGGTGCTACATTGTGGTCGTGGTGCTAAGTACCTGAGCATTGCCAACGACAAAAAACACTGGAGACACACAATGAAACGTTCCGCCATTGCCGCGCTGTGCGCCGGCGCGCTCTGCCTCAGCTCGTCCGCTTTTGCCGCAACCGACCTCGTCATCGCCACCGTCAACAACGGCCACATGATCGAAATGCAAAAGCTCAGCAAGTTCTTCGAGCAAGCCAATCCCGACATCAAGCTCAAGTGGGTGACCCTGGAAGAGGGCGTCTTGCGCCAGCGCATGACCACCGATATCGCCACCAAGGGCGGCCAGTTCGACGTGATGACCATCGGCCTGTATGAAACGCCCATCTGGGGCAAGAAAAACTGGCTGATTCCCATCAAGCCGGATGCCAAGTACGATATCGACGATCTGCTGCCCGCCATCCGCGAAGGACTGTCCGGCGACGGCAAGCTGTACGCGTCGCCGTTCTATGGCGAAAGCTCGATGATCATGTACCGCAGCGACCTGGTCAAAAAGGCGGGCGTGATGATCGAAGACCGCCCCAGCTGGAACCAGTTGCGCGACGTGGCGGCCAAGCTGCACGATCCGGCCAACGGCGTGTACGGCATCTGCCTGCGCGGCAAGCCGGGCTGGGGCGACAACATGGCGCTGATCACCACCATGGCCAATTCCTACGGCGGCCAGCTGTTCGACATGCAATGGAAGCCGCAATTTACCAGCAAGCCGTGGAAGGATGCGGTCACCATGTACGTCGACCTGATGAAGAAATACGGCCCGCCGGGCGCGGCGGCCAACAGCTTCAATGAAAACCTGGCACTGTTCAACCAAGGCAAGTGCGGCATCTGGATCGACGCGACCATCGCCGCCTCCTTCATCACGGACCCGAAACAGAGCAAGGTGGCCGACAAGGTGGCGTTCGCCCAGTCGCCCATCGGCGTGACGGAGCGGGGCGCCAACTGGCTGTGGATCTGGTCGCTGGCCATCCCGTCGAGCTCGAAGCACCCGAACGAAGCGCAACGCTTCATCAACTGGGCCACCTCGCCCGATTACGTGAAACTGGTGGCCAAGGAAACGGGCTGGGCCAACGTGCCGACGGGCACGCGCAAGTCCACGTATGCGAGCCCCGAGTTCCAGAAAGTGGCGAAATTCGCCGCCGCCGAAGGCAAGGCCCTGGCCACCACGCGCGCCGTGCAAAGCACCTTGCCGCCATCGCCGTACGTGGGCGTGCAATTTGCGTCGATTCCCGAATTCCAGGTGATCGGCGTGGCCGCCGGCCAGCAGATGGCGGCCGCATTGCTGGGCAAGGTGACGGTGGAGCAGGCGCTGGAATTGTCGCAGCAGACGGCGGAACGTGAGATGCGCAAGGGTGGCTATTACAAGTAAGAGGATAGCCTGACCAAACCTACTGCGCGTCGCGCTTTGCGGCCGGCGATGCTCACCGTACTCCAGTACGGTTGCGCTTCTTGGGCACAAGGGGGCGCCGAGCCTCACTGCCGCTCGCTACGGTTTTGTCAGGCATCTTTGTTGTGCCGTTTGGTTTGTAAAACAGGTGACATGACTGGCCTTGCTATTGCAGAGATCAATCACTCACCTCACGTCTCAAGAGAACCCCTATGAAACGCATTATCCCCCGGACTTTGCTGACGCCGGCCGTGCTTGCCGTCTCCGTCATTTCCGTGATCCCGTTGCTGATCACCCTGTATTACGCGTTCGTGCGCTATTCCATGCTCGATCCGAGCGGCCATCCTTTCCATGGTCTGGCCAATTTCCACTTTTTCTTTACCGATGCCTCGTTCCTGCCGGCCTTGCAGAACACATTTACTTTGCTGTTTTCCGTCATGCTGATCACGGTGGTGCTGGGCACGGCGCTGGGGCTGCTGATCAATGAAGCATTCCCGGGGCGTGCCATCGTGCGCGTGCTGCTGATCTCGCCGTTTCTCGTCATGCCGGCCGTCAATGCCCTGATGTGGAAGAACATGCTGCTCAACCCGATCTATGGCCTGTTCGCGCAAATCAGCCTGTTCTTTGGCGCCGCGCCCGTCGACTGGCTGTCGGCCCACCCCCTGTTTTCCATCATCATGATGGTCTCGTGGCAATGGCTGCCGTTTGCCTGCCTGATCTTCATGACGGCCCTGCAATCGATGGACCGCGAACAGCTGGAAGCGGCGCGCATGGATGGCGCCACCTATCTGCAGCAGTTGCGCTACCTCTACATTCCCCACCTGGGCCGCGCCGTCTCGGTGGTGCTGATGATCGAGATGATCTTCCTGCTGTCGATTTTCGCGGAAATCTTTACCACCACGGGCGGCGGACCCGGCTTCGACACGACGACCATCACCTTCATGATCTATCAGCAGGCACTGCTGTCGTATGACGTGGGAGCGGCCTCGGCCGGCGCCCTGTTCGCCGTGCTCATCGCCAACATCGCCGCCTTCTTCCTGATGCGCGTCATCGGCAAGAATCTGTCGAAATAAGGAGACCTTGATGCATAGCAAATTCAATCTGTATGGCCGCACGGCCGCCGCCTGGCTGTGCGCGCTACTGCTGTTCTTTCCCATCTTCTGGCTGGGCCTGATGGCCTTCAAGACGGAAGGACAAGCCATTTCCACGCCGCCGTTGCTGTTCTTCACGCCGACCTTGGACAGCTTCCGCGAAGTGCTGGCGCGCGACAATTACTTCAGCTACGCGTGGAACTCGCTGTTTACCAGCGTGGTCTCCACCGCCATTGGCCTGCTGATCGCCATCCCGGCCGCGTATTCGATGGCTTTCTTTCCCACGGGCGGCACCATCGGTCTGCTGAAATTCATGCTCAGCTCGCGCTACATGCCCGGCGTGGGCGCGCTGATGCCCATCTATATCTGCTACCAGTATTTCGGCCTGCTCGATACGCGCATCGGCCTGACCATCATGTTCATGCTGATGAACCTGCCCATCATGATCTGGCTGCTGTACACCAGCATGAAGGAGCTGCCGCGCGAAATCCTCGAGGCCTCGCGCATGGATGGCGCCACCGTGTGGGATGAATTCCGCCACGTCGTGCTGCCCCTGTCCGTGGGCGGCATCGCTTCCACGGCGCTGGTCTGCATGGTGTGGTCGTGGAATGAATCGTTCTGGTCGCTGAACCTGAGCGCTTCCAATGCGGGCACGCTGGCCTGGCTCATCGCTTCGTATTCGAGCCCGGAAGGCCTGTTCTGGGCCAAATTGTCGGCCGCTTCGCTGATGGCCATCGCGCCGATCATGGCGCTGGGCTGGTTCTGTCAAAAACAACTGGTCCAGGGTATGACCTTCGGCGCTGTTAAGTAAACACTATTGGATGACATCATGGCTTACCTTCAACTGAGCAATATCGAGAAATTCTTTGGCGAGCACCGCGCCATCAAGGGCATCGACCTGGAGATCCGGCAGGGCGAGTTCGTTGTCTTCGTGGGGCCGTCCGGCTGCGGCAAATCCACTCTGCTGCGCCTGATCGCGGGCCTGGAACCGATCGATGGCGGCAAGCTGTCGCTGGACGGGCGCGACATCACGGCGCTGCCGTCATCGAAGCGCGACCTGGCGATGGTGTTCCAGTCGTATGCGCTGTATCCGCACATGACGGTGTTCCAGAACATGTCGTTCGCGCTGAAACTGGCCGGCGTCGATCCGGCCATCATCCGCGAAAAGGTCGACAAGGCGGCCGCCATCCTCGATCTGGGCAAATACCTGGAGCGCACGCCGAAGGAATTGTCGGGCGGCCAGCGCCAGCGGGTGGCCATCGGCCGCGCCATCGTGCGCGACCCGAAAGTGTTTTTGTTCGACGAGCCGCTGTCCAACCTCGACGCGGCCCTGCGCGTGCAGACGCGCATCGAGATCGCCAAGCTGCACCGCGAACTGGGCGCCACCACCATCTATGTCACGCACGACCAGGTCGAGGCGATGACCCTGGCCGACCGCGTGGTGGTGCTGCGCGACGGGCAGATCGAGCAGCATGGCTCGCCATTGGAACTGTATGACCGTCCCGCCAACCGCTTCGTCGCGCAATTCATCGGCACGCCCAGCATGAACGTGGTGCCGGCCGATGCGGCGCCGCAGCTGCTGGCGCAGGCGGGCAGCGCGGCGCAGGCGGACGGTTTTGTCGGCATCCGCCCCGAGCACGTGCACCTGGGCGCGGCGCAGCCGGGCAGCGTACCCGTCACCGTCGACCTGGTGGAATCGCTGGGCGTGGAAACCCTGACCTATGTGCGTTTGCCGAACAATGTGCAGGTGGTGTCGCGCGGCGCGGAACGCAGCAGCCTGCAGCCGGGCCAGCAGACGCATTTGACGTTCGAACCGGGCTTCGTCCATTATTTCGACCGCGCCGGCAAGACCTACGCGGCGGCGAAAGGAGCGCTGTAATGGATGCGATCGCATTGAAGCAATCGAACCTGGCCAAGCTGCCGGCGAACGTGGCCGTGCCCGCGTATGCGCGCGAGGCGCTCGTGCCCGGCATCGTGCACATCGGCGTGGGCGGTTTTTTCCGTGCCCACCAGGCCGTGTATCTCGACGATTTGCTGGCCTTGCCCGGCAACGCAGAATGGGGATACTGCGGTGTGGGCTTGCTCGCGCATGACGCGGCCATGCGCGACGCCATGCGCGCGCAGGACGGTTTATATACGGTGGTCGAGCGCAGCGCGGCCGGCGACTCGGCGCGCATCATCGGCTGTATCGGCGACTACCTGTATGCGCCGGACGGCCCGCAAGCCGTGCTGGAAAAGCTGGCCGACCCCGGCACGCGCATCGTCGCGCTGACCATCACGGAGGGCGGCTATTACGTCAACCAGGGCACGGGCGAATTCGATGCGCAACACCCCGACATCGTGCAGGAACTGGCGCACCCGGAGGCGCCGCGCTGCTCGTTCGGCTACCTGGCCACGGCGCTGGCTCTGCGCCGCCAGCGGGGACTGGCGCCATTTACCATCATGTCCTGCGATAACCTGCAAAACAATGGCGATGTGACGCGCAAGATGCTGCTGGCCTTTGTCGCCTTGCGCGACGCAGAACTGGCGCGCTGGCTGGCCACGCATGGCAGCTTCCCCAACAGCATGGTCGACCGCATCACGCCGGCTACCACGGATGAACACCGGGAGCTCGTGCGCGACAGCTTCGGCATCGTCGACGCCTGGCCCGTCGTGTGCGAGCCGTTCCGCCAGTGGGTCATCGAAGACGAATTCCCGCAGGGCCGGCCGGCCTGGGAAAAGGTGGGTGCGCAGATGACGCACGACGTGCTGCCGTATGAAAAGATGAAGCTGCGCTTGTTGAATGCCAGCCACCAGGCCTTGTGCTACATCGGCATGCAGCTCGGCTACACGTTTGCGCATGAAGCGATGGAGGATGCGGGCATCCGCGCGCTCGTGCGGCGCATGATGGATGACGAGGTCACGCCTTTGCTCGATAGCGTGGAAGGCATCGATCTGGAACGGTACAAGGCTACCCTGATCGAACGCTTTTCGAATCCGGCCGTGCGCGACCAGCTGGCGCGCATCGGCACGGAAGGCTCGGCGCGCATCCCGAAATTCGTGCTGCCGTCCGTGCGCGAAGCGCTGGCCCGGGGCGGCGCCATCAAGCTGCTGGCGTTTACCGTGGCGTGCTGGTTCCGCTACCTGGAAGGCCACGACGAGCAGGGGCGCGAAATGCCACTGAACGATCCGTACGCGGTGCGCCTGCGCGCGCTGGCGCTGCAGGGCGGGGCGGACGCCGCAGCGCTGCTGTCCTTGCGCGAGCTGTTTGGCGAATTGAGCGACGCAGAGGCGTTCACGCAGACGGTGGGGCAGTCGCTGGCCAGCCTGTATGGACTGGGCGCGCGCGCGGCGCTGGAACAGATCGTCGCCTGACGGGGAGGGCGCGCCATGCCACGCAAGGCCGATGCCTCGTTGCCGCAGATGGAACTGGAACAGCAGCGCGACGCCACGCCCGGCTTCGAGCCGAAAGGCAGTTTCGGCTTCATCCGCTACCTCGAGCACGGCTTTCCGAATGCGCTGGTGCGCTGGCACTATCACGACGAGTACGAACTGCACCTGATCGTCGAGAGCAGCGGCAAGGTCTTTGTCGGTGATTACATCGGCCAGTTCACGCCCGGCCACCTGGTGCTGACGGGGCCCCGCGTGCCGCACAACTGGGTCTCGCTCGACACGCCGGCCGAGGGCGTGGCCCTGCGCGACATGGTGATCCAGTTCGGCCATGCGCCGCTGGCGTCGATGGCGGCCGCCATTCCCGAATTGAAGGGGATCTTCCCGCTGCTGCAGCGCGCCCTGCATGGCGTGGAATTCTTTGGCGTCAGCGAACAGTCGCTGCGGCGCTTCCGGCGCATCCGCGACACGAGCGGCCTGCCGCGCTTCATCGAATTTCTCACCCTGCTGGGCGAGCTGGCGCAGACCAGCGATTACCAGCTGCTGTCGACGGTGCCCATGCAGTCGAGCGACGACGACGTGGCGCTGGCGCGCATCAGTTCGGCCATCAACTTCATCGTGCACAATTACAGCAGCCAGTTCTCGCTGAAACAGCTGGCCGAGCAGGTGGACATGCCCGAGCGGACGTTTTCGCGCTTCTTTCGCAGCGCCACGGGCAACAGCTTCACGGATTTCGTCAACCGCCTGCGCATCAACAAGGCGTGCCAGCTGCTGATGGAGACGGAGCGCTATGTCAGCAACATCTGCTACGAGGCGGGTTTTAATAATGTGGCCAATTTCAACCGGCGCTTCCTGGAATTGAAGGGCATGACGCCGAAGGAATTTCGCCAGCAGGCGCTGGGCCGTTTTGGCGAGTGAAGCTTTTTGAGGTACATTCGATGGCACGGGCGGGGACAGCCTGAGAGAGACAAGCATGGAACACCTATGGCACAAGGACAGCGAGCGCAAGGCGCCCGAACTGGAACGCGAAAGCTACGACGGCATCATCAATTACCTGGAACATGGTTATCCCAGCTCGCGCGTGCGCTGGCACTGCCACGAAGAGTATGAGCTGCACCTGATCGTCGCCACCAGCGGGCGCTTGTTCGTGGGCGACTATATCGGCGAATTCTCGCCCGGCCACCTGGTGCTGACGGGCCCGCGCCTGCCGCACAACTGGATTTCCAATGTGATGCCGGACGGCGGCGTGGCCCTGCGCGACATGATCGTGCAGTTCGCCCATGCGCCACTGGCGGGCGCCGCGCGCGTGATTCCCGAATTGCGCGAGCTGCTGCCGCTGCTCGAGCGCTCCAGCTATGGCGTGGAATTTTTCGACATGGGCAGCGAGGCCGAACAGCACCTGGCGCGCATCCGCGCCACGCATGGGGCCGAGCGCTTCGCCGAATTCGTGCAATTAATGAGCAAGCTGGCGCGCACGGCCAACTACCGTCTGCTGTCGAGCGCTTCCCTGCGTTCCTACGACGATGACGCTACCCTGGCCAAGGTCAATTCCGTCCTCAACTACATCACGGACAATTACCGCGAGCCGATTTCGGCGGAAATGCTGGCCGAGCAGGTGGGCATGTCGCTGAGTAAATTCTCGCGCTTCTTCCGCAAGGCGACGGGCAACAGCTTTACCGATTTCGTCAGCCGGCTGCGCATCAACAAGGCTTGCCAGCTACTGATGGACACCGACCAATACGTGTCGAACGTCTGCTACGACGTGGGTTTCCAGAACGTGGCCAACTTCAACCGCCGCTTCCTGCAGGTGAAGGGCGTCACGCCGAAGGAATTCCGGCGCCAGGCCGATGGCCGCTTCGGCGGCATCGGCGGACCTGTTGCGGATACGCCACTGGCGTGACGGCTGTCATGGGCTTGTCACTTTGCCCAGTTACTCTCCACGGCTTCAACCCATCTTAGCCGAGGAATGCATGAACACTGCTGTAACGTCGACCCCGAAACTGACCCTGCTGGCCATCGCCGCCGGCCTGGCCCTGGCCGCTTGCGGCGGCAGCGATAATCCGCCGGCGGAGCCCTCCAAGCCCGTGGCGCAGACGGGTGTGTTCCTCGACGGCGCGGTGGAAGGACTCGATTACGTGGCCGGCAGCGCGGCCAAGGCCAGCACCAATGCCAAGGGCGAATTCATTTGCAACCCGGGCGAGACGGTAGCCTTCAGCGTGGGCGGCCTGGCCCTCGGTTCGGCCCCATGCGGCGCCGTCGTCACGCCGCTGGCGCTGGCCGCCAGCACGAACGTGGCGGACGACAAGGTCGTCAACCGCCTGCTGGCGCTGCAACTGCTCGACGACGACAGCGATCCGTCGAACGGCATCAAGCTGACGGCCGAAGTGAAGGCAGCGCTGGCCGGCAAGACACTGGACTTTGCCACCGCCCCGGCCGTCTTCAACACGGCCCTGGCCGCGCACCTGGCGTCGGTAGGCGGAAAATTTGCCGGCCGCACGGTCGATGCCGAGCGCCGCGCCCTCGTGCGCGAGCATTTCGAGGACACCCTCGCCTCGAAGGCGGGCGCGCCCGTCAACGAAGCGCTGACGCAAGCCAATCCGGTGGGCGAAGTGAAAGTGACCGTGACGCGCTACCAGATCCAGGCGGCCGATAAATTCTACGTGCCGTACGAAGGCGCCAACGCCAAGATCAAGGGCGAATTCCCGAACGGCTTCCTGCCGTCGTACGGTTCCGGCCTGGCCTACAAGGGCAAGAACGCGGCTGGCGACCTGGAATTCTATGGCTTGACGGACCGCGGCCCGAACGGCGACGGCCCGCTGGTCCCCGATCCATCGGGCAAGGGCACCATCGGCAGCAAGATCTTCCCGTCGCCCAGCTTTACCCCGTCGTTTGGCGTCATCACGGTGGGCAAGAACGGCGCCGTGCTGGGTTCGTCGACGCCGATCAAGGTGTCCGCCGCCGTCAACAGCTCGGGCTTGCCCGTGCCCGTGGGCGCCGTCGGCAATTCGGCCGAGATTCCCGTCATGGATGCGATGAAGTTCGACGCGACCGGCAAGGCCGTCTTCAATGCGGGCGGTCTCGATTCGGAAGCCATCGTCGTCGATGCCAAGCGCAATGCGCTGTGGGTGTCCGACGAATACGGCCCTTTCATCGTCAAGATCGATGCGGCCACCGGTATCATCCAGGCCAAGTACGAGCCGGGCAAGGGCTTGCCGGCGCTGTTCGCCAAGCGCCGCGCGAACCGCGGCATGGAAGGCATGACCTTAGACACGAGCAACGACAAGCTGTACGCCTTCCTGCAAAGCCCTCTGTCCGACGGCACGGCACCATATTCTGTGACGAAGAAGAATGAACAGGTCGAGCGCTTCGCCCGCTTCACGCGCTGGATCGAATTCGACCCGACGACGGGCACCAGCGGCAAGATGTATGCGTATCCGCTGAATGCGGCCGACTACCAGGATGGCCGCACGGGCAACGCCAAGCTGGGCGACATGGTGGCGCTGGGCGGCGGCAAGTTCCTCGTCATCGAGCAGGGCGCCGCGCCGTCGGGCAAGGTCTTCAACAAGCTGATGCTGGTCGAATTGAAGGGCGCCACGGACATTGCGGCCGCCGCCTTCAATGCGACGACCTCGGACCTGGAAAAGAGCAGCATGGGCGGCGCGGCCGTCAATGGCGCCGACTGGGCCGCTGTCACGCCGCTGAAGAAAACCCTGCTGCTGGACTTGAACGCCATCGGCTGGGCGGCGGAAAAGGCCGAAGGCCTGACCCTGATCGACGACTCCACCATCGCGCTGGCCAATGACAATGACTTCGGCCTGAAAACCAAGGTCTTCGACGCGAATGGCGTGGAAGTGGCGGACGCCGACGTGACCAAGTGCACGGTCGACGCCAACGGCGCCATCGTCACGAGCAGCGCGACCGGCTGCACCGCAGGCAATACCATCCGCGTGGCGCGCGGCGACGACCGCGAGCGCCCAAGCCGCTTGTGGATCGTGAAGTTCGCCAAGGCGCTCAATACGTACTGATGCCGTTTGACGGATGAAAAAAAGCCGTGCTGGATTCAGCACGGCTTTTTTAATTTATGAAAATCACATCGCCTCAACACCTGACAAAACCGTAGCGAGCGGCAGCGATTTGTGGTCGAGAAGCGCAGCCGTACTTTAGTACGGCGAGCATCGCCGACCGCAAAGCGCGACGCGCAGTAGGTTTGGTCAGGTGTTATTTAGTATAGGTATTGAGCCAGTCCAGCACCGTGTGATGCCACAGCAGCGAATTGGCCGGCTTCAGCACCCAGTGGTTTTCGTCCGGGAAGACCAGCAGCTTGCTCGGGATGCCACGGCGCTGCAGCGCGGTGAAGGTACCCAGGCCTTGCGCGGTGGGGATACGGAAGTCCAGGTCGCCCTGGACCACCAGCATCGGCGTCTTCCAGTTCTTCACGAAGTTGACGGGGTTGAACTGCTCGTACTTGGCTGGCGCATCGTAATAGGTGCCGCCGTTTTCCCACTCGGTGAACCACAGTTCTTCCGTCGCGTACGCCATGCCGCGGTTGTCGAACACGCCGTCGTGGTTGACCAGGCACTTGAAGCCGTCCGGCCAGTTACCGGCGATCCAGTTCATCATGTAGCCGCCGTACGACGCGCCCAGCGCGCAACTGCGCTCGCGGTCCAGCCATGGGAATTTTTTGGTGGCCGCTTCCAGGCCCTTCTGCAGGTCGATCAGCGGCTTGCCGCCCCAGTCGCCGCTGATGGCATCCGTGAACTTCTGGCCATAGCCGGTGGAACCGTGGAAGTCGATGAAGACGGTGGCGTAGCCGGCGCCCGCATACACTTGCGGATTCCAGCGGTAGCTCCAGCTGTTGCCGAAACTGCCCTGCGGGCCGCCGTGCACCAAAAAGGCGATCGGGTACTTTTCGCCGGCCTTGGCATTCCATGGCTTCATGACGTGGCCGTAGACGGTTTCGCCATCCGCGCCCGCGAACGAGAACTGCTCATATTCGCCAAAGCGCACGTTGGCCAGCGCTGCCGCATTCTGCCTGGTCAGCTGCACCATCGGTGCGGTTTCCGACTTCGCGTCGAGCTTGCGCGTGTACAGCTGCGCGCCCGAGGCCAGGTTCGCTTGCGCCAGCACGATGGTATTGCCGCGCACGTCGAAGTCGCCCACGGCGCCCTTGCCCGTCAGCGCGTTGACCTTGCCGCTGGCCGCGTCAATGTGGAACAAACGGTGCTGGCCCACGTCATCGGCGGCGACGAGGAAGGCCTTGCCGTCCGGCGTCCAGCGGAAATCGGCCACGGAACGGTCCCAGTCGTCGGCCAGGGTGCGCTTCTTGCCTGTGGCGACATCCATCAGCACCAAATGAAAACGGTCCGCTTCGAAGCCAGGCTTGGTCATGGCGACATACGCGAGGGTGCGGCCATCGGGCGAGTAGGTGGCTTTCGCATCCCAGGCCGGATTGTCGGCCGTGAGGTTGCGCGGCGCCTGGCCGCCGGTGGCGGGTATCGTGTAGACGTCGAAGTTGGTCGACCACGCTTCCGTGCGGCCGGCCACGCGCACGGAGAAGGCCACCGTCTTGCCGTCCGGGCTGAAGTGGTATTCGCCGTTGTCGCCGAATGGTTTTGATGGCGCGTCGCCATCGAGGGTGCCGCTCAGGCTCACGGGTGCGGCGCTGACCTTGCCGGTCGCGTCGATCGGTGCCGAATACAGCGCATTGCGGCGGCCGTCGGCCCAGGTATCCCAGTGGCGCACGAACATCTGGTCGTAGACCATGCCGCTGGCCTTGTTTTTCGCTTTTTCATCGAGGCGCTTCCTGGTGCAGGCGATATCGGCGCAATCGAGGAAGACGCCCATGCTGAAGGCCAGGCGGTCGCCTTGCGGCGACAGGCGGTAGGTATCGACGTCCAGCGCCAGGTCGGTGACCTTGGCCGCTTCGCCGCCGTTCAGGGGCAGCTGCCACACTTGCGAGGAACCGGAACGGCCGGACAGGAAGTAGATGGCGTCGCCGTTCGGCGACCATTGCGGGTCGCTGGCGCTGGCGTCGCCGCGCGTGAGCTGGCGCGGCGCGGCGTTCGGCGCGCGCAGGTCGATCATCCACAGCTGCGTGTTGCCGCGGTTTTTCTCCAGGTTGATGGTGCGCACCGTGTAGACGACGCGCGTGGCGTCCGGCGACAGCACGGGGCTGCCCACCCGTTCCATGGCGACCATGTCTTCCACGGTGAAACCGCGTGGCGCAGCCAGCGCCGGTTCCGCAGCAGCGGCGGTGGTGGCCATGGCGGCACTGAATGCTCCCAAGAGCAGCAGACGTAAACTCATTCAAACTCCCAATTCTTATGACGACGTTATCGATATGGTATTGACGTGGCCGGCTGTACCGCCGGCAGCCCGACATCATAGCAATAAAGACGCGCCCGCTGCGGGAGTTGACCGCCGGTTAGCCGGCCGGCACCGCCAGTTGGTCGAGCGCCACGTGGCCCAGGAAACCGCCCCGGCTGACGGCCGGCAAGCCCGCCTCGATGGCGTGGGCAAAGCGGATGCCGGGGTCCTGTTCCAGCGCCGCCAGCACGCGCGCCACGTGCGGATAGTCGCTTAAGCGTGCCAGCTGCAGCGGTTCGGCCCAGCGTGCCGTGGCGGCCAGGTAGGCGTCGGCAATCGTCGGCGCGGCATCGGAAGCGAGCCAGGCGCGGCCATCGAGCAGGCGCTCCAGATGCGCCAGGCTTTTATTCACCTTCTCGACGGCCATTTCGCGCCAGACGGCCGCGCGCGCATCGTTTTCTGCCGCGCGGCTGGCCTGGAAGGCGGGCATGAAGGCGGCGTGGAAGGTCGTGTGCAGAAACGACAGCACGCTGTTCAGGCGGTCGCAGGCGGGCGTTCCCTGCGCAAAGCCCAGGCCGCTGGCCGGTGCGCGGGCGGCCAGGTGCAGCAGGATCGCCATGCTTTCCAGCAGCGGCGCGCCCGTATGCGTGAGCAGGGCCGGCGTCTGGCCCAGGGGATTGATGGCGAGAAAGGCCGGATGCTGCTTGCTGGCCGGGTCGCGCGCTTCGACGCGAGCCAGGCGATACGGCAAGCCGCTCCATTCGAGGGCGGTGATGGCGGCAAACGAGCAGCCGAATGGCACGCTGTAGATCAGGGTGGTTTCCATGCTGGAATTCCTTTGAGCTGAGGGAAGGGCAGTCTAGCCGTTGTGGTTACTATTTGGAAGAAGGCAGAATAATGTGGTATGGGTATATTTTTTATACCAGATAGGGATCGCCATGAAGGACAATGTCTCCGGCTGCGCCGTGGAAGAAGCCATGCGTTTGCTGGGCGGGCGCTGGAGAGCGGTGCTGCTCAGCTATCTGATGGCGGGGCCGAAGCGCTTCAGCGAAATCCGCCGCGCCGTGCCGAATATCTCGCAGCGCATGCTGACCCTGGACTTGCGCGCGCTGGAAGAGGCGGGCTTGCTGACGCGCACGATCTATGCGGAAGTGCCCGTCAAGGTGGAATACCAGCTGACGGACGAGGGCTTGCGCTTGCGCGAGCTGGTCGAGATGCTGCGCGCCATCGGCCTGCGCCTGCGCGGACAGGCGGACGGGGGCGGTGCCTTTCTCGCGCCCGATGCCGTGGATAGTTCTCTATAGAAACAGCTGTTTTTTATGCAAAGTGCTAGACTGCGGGCCTTTGACCACTACTTTTGACACCCATGCGCCTGACTACTCTCGCCCTGACCGCCGCCGCCCTGTTCGCCGCCTTGCCGGCCCAGGCCGCTACCATGCCCACGCTCGAACACATCCAGGCCGCCGTGCAGGCGGGCGTGGCCAAGTCCCAGGCGAAGATGCAATCGAGCATCCCGATTCCAGTGAAGGCCACCAGTCTGCAGGGTTGCCAGGAGTCGCAGGAAGTGCCGGGCGAGGTGGTGTGCCTGGTCGGCATGCGCGCCGGCATGCGCGACGGCTTTATGGTCTTGCCGCTACGTAACGATAACGGCACCTGGGTCGGCGTCGAGCGCAAGGACGCCAAGTTTGCGGGACCGTCGCCGGCTGAGGCGCAAGCGATGATACGCGCCTGGGCCAAGGAAGAAGTGGCGCGCAATCCGGAGGCGGCCAAGGACGTGCAGATGCAGGAAGCGCAAAGCACCATGCAGGTCAAGGCCGTCAACGAATGCGACGTCAAGCGCAAGACGGGCTACCTCGTGTGCGACACGGAATTGAGCGTGCCGAGCCGCCCTGAAGGCATCAAGACGGAACTGACCTTCATGCTGGAAAACGCCGGCTGGCGCTACGTGCCGCGCTAAGCTGCGGCCGCCACGCCGCTCGCGCAGCAGCCAGACATTCCTGTCCCCATAGCGCCAGCCCCAGTTCGGGGCGCCTGGCGCTGGTGTATTCCTTCCTGCACACCATGCCCGTGCGGCGGCCCATGCGGCCGCCGAGAGGCATATCGCATCCCTCATCGGTACAAGACATTCAGTCAAGCACATCCAATATGGATGAATCGGTATATTTGTTGATTTAATATTCCACGACAATGGAAATGATAGAATTGGTTATTATTTTTATTTTTGCGGTGATTTTGCCATATAAAACAATATATTCGTTTTAATCGTTATTTCGGCGTATGATATTGATAATGCGCAAGTAAATGCTGCGATCTGAATGCCTGGAGAACCGCCGTGCTGAAAAAAATAACGAGTAGCGAACTGATGTTGGGAATGTTTGTGGAACGCCTGGGCCGTTCCTGGCTCGATACCCCTTTCTGGACGCGTTCTTTCTTGCTGGAGTCGCCGGCTGACCTGGAGCGCATCCGCTCGGCACGCCCGTGCGAAGTGTGGATCGACACGACGCGCGGGCAGGCGCCGCAAGTAGCGCCGCCCGCCGCGCCGCCTGCTCCCGCGGTACCGCCTGCCGCCGCAGCCGCGCCCGCAGGCAAAACCGGCGCCGGCGCCGATGCGGGCCCACCCCGTTCGCGCGACGAGGAGCTGGCGCGCGCCTGGCGCCAGATCGGGCGCTCGCGCCAGGCTGTGCAGACGATGTTCGACGAGGTGCGCATGGGCAAGGCCTTGTCTGCGGCGCAAGCTTACGAGCTGGTCGACGATATCGCCGCCTCGGTGCAGCGCGGCGGCGACGTCCTGCTGGGCCTGGCGCGCCTGAAAACCGCCGACAATTACACGTATATGCATTCGGTGGCCGTGTGCGCGCTGATGACGGCCCTGGCCAAAGAGCTGGGCCTGGCGCCCGAGCAGGTGCGCTCGGCCGGCCTGGCGGGCTTGCTGCACGATATCGGCAAGATGGCCGTGCCGTCCGCCATCCTCAACAAGCCGGGCAGCCTGAGCGAAGCGGAGTTTTCCTCCGTGCGCGCCCATCCGGCCGCCGGCCACCGCATGTTGCAGGAAGTGGGCGAGATCGATCCGGTGGCGCTCGACGTGTGCCTGCACCACCATGAAAAACTCGATGGCAGCGGCTACCCCATGGGGCTGCGCGGCGAGGAAATCAGCCTGTTTGCGCGCATGGGCGCCATCTGCGACGTGTACGACGCGATCACCTCGAACCGGCCGTACAAGCAGGGCTGGTGCCCGGCTGATTCGCTGCGCCGCATGGCAGGCTGGCGCGGCGGACACCTGGACGCGCAGCTGTTTGCCGCCTTCGTCAAATGCCTGGGCATCTATCCGCTGGGCACCCTGGTGCGGCTGCAGTCCGAGCGCCTGGCCGTGGTGGTGGGACAGGCGCCGGGCAAGCCGCTGACCCAGCCCAGCGTGCGCGTGTTTTTTTCCATCCGCTCTGGCACCTGCATCGTCCCGACTCTGCTCGACCTGGCCGCGCCGGGCTGCCAGGAGCGCATCGTTTCCACGGAAAGCGCAGCCCAGTGGCGCTTGCAGGACATCGACCGTTACTGGGCCGGCGAGCCTGCCGTGGCATGACGGCTGGCACGAGCGTAATAAAGTGCATTTTGTTAATAATAAAATATTAAAATAATGGTGCCAGTGCCGTGCCCGCTTTGCTGGCTGGCGACCGTTCCTTGTCCGCAACCCCGTCACCGTACGGGCTACTTTTGAGGATGTGACCATGCGACTCAATCTTCCCGTCAGCGATACCGAAATCAACCTGAGCGATAGCGAGACCATCGTCTCGACTACCGACTTGCAAGGCAATATCACGTATGCCAACCCGTATTTCATCGCCGTCAGCGGTTACAGCGCGGAAGAATTGATCGGCGCGCCGCAAAAC
The DNA here is from genome assembly GCF_051380695.1 of Janthinobacterium goodfellowi. Taxonomy (NCBI): domain Bacteria; kingdom Pseudomonadati; phylum Pseudomonadota; class Betaproteobacteria; order Burkholderiales; family Oxalobacteraceae; genus Janthinobacterium; species Janthinobacterium goodfellowi. The sequence goes on from NZ_JBNYXN010000005.1 coordinate 16,474, forward strand.
ATCCTCCGGCATCCGGACATGCCGGCCGAAGCGTTCGCCGATTTCTGGGCCACCATCCGTTCGGGGCGCTCGTGGAGCGGCATGGTAAAAAACCGCTGCAAGAACGGCGATTATTACTGGGTGCTGGCGAACGTCACGCCCGTGGTGGAAGACGGCGTGGCCGTCGGCTACATGTCCGTGCGCACCAAGCCCACGCGCCAGCAGGTGGCGCAGGCGTCCGCCCTGTACGCGCGCATCAAGGCGGGCCAGGCCGACGGCATCGTCATCAGCCAGGGCGCTGCCGTGCGCACGGGCTGGCTGGCCAAGGTCTCCAGGCTGCGCGACCTGCCGCTGGGCCAGCGCATCGGCTGGAACCTGGGCCTGCTGAGCCTGGTATTGCTGCTGCAACTGGCGTGGAATACCGGGGTGTTGCCCGATGCGGCCCACGGCTGGCTGACGGGCTTGTCCGTGCTGGCTTTGTGCGCGACCCTGTATTTCTGGCACAGCTTGCACCGCGCCGTGCTGCAGCCGCTGCAGCGGGCACGCCAGGCCTGCGACGTGATGGCGGGCGGCGACCTGACGGGCGAGCTCGATACCACGCGGCGCGACGAGATGGGACAGCTGCTGCGCTCCTTGCGCCAGCTGCGCGTGAACCTGCATTCCATCGTTGGCGACGTGCGCGGCAATTTCCTGCGCATCAGCATGGCCAGCCAGGAAATCGCCGCCGGCAATATGGATTTGTCGGGCCGCACGGAAGCGCAGGCCTCGGCCCTGCAGCAGACGGCGTCGAGCATGGAGCAGCTGGCGGCCACGGTGCAGCAAAATAGCGGCAACGCCGTGCAAGCGAGCGACATGGCGGGCAAGGTGCATGGCCTGGCCGGGCGCGGCGGCGAAATCGTCGGCCAGATGGTCAGCATGATGGAGGGCATTCACGCCTCGTCGAAGAAGATCGGCGACATCACGGGCATTATCGAAGGCATCGCTTTCCAGACGAATATCCTGGCCTTGAACGCGGCCGTGGAAGCGGCGCGCGCGGGCGACCAGGGACGCGGTTTTGCCGTGGTGGCGGGCGAAGTGCGCAGCCTGGCCCACCGCAGCGCGGCGGCCGCCACGGAAATCAAGCAGTTGATCACCGCATCGCTGGAGCAGGTGCAGGCGGGGGCGACGCTGGCGCAGCAGGCGGGCGCCAGCAGCGCCGAAATGCTGGGCGCCGTGCAGGGCGTGCACGGCATCATGGAGGAGATCGCCTCGGCGTCGCGCGAGCAAAGCCATGGCATCGGCCAGGTCAACATGGCCGTCACGCAGATGGATGAAGTGACGCAACAGAACGCGGCGCTGGTCGAGGAATCGGCGGCCGCCTCGGCCTCGCTGCAAGATCAGACCTTGCAGCTGGAACAGGCGATGGCCCTGTTCAAGCTGGAACGCAGGCGTACTACAGCAGGCGCTCTGACAACGCCTTGAAGGGCACCTTGGGGACGAGGAAGGCGAACGGTTTTGACATGGGCGGCAACTGCCCCAGCAAGCCGCAGTCGGCGCGCAAGGCCGTCAGCGCTTGCACTTGATCCACATCAACGGGCAAGTCGATTTCGCCGAAGACCAGCTTGCCGTTGCGTGGCACGTGCGCGATGGCCGCATCCTGGCAAGCGAGGAAGGCGACGGCGTCGCGCCAGTTGCCGAATAGCGCTTGCCAGTCGGCATCGAGGCCATGCGCCGCCGTGATGGCCGCCTGCACATCGAGCGCCGGGGCGCTGCCGTCGCCGCCGGCGATGCTGCAGTGCGCCCGCGTGGCCGTGACGTCCAGCGCCATGTTGTCGGCCAGGTGGGTCGGCAGGATATCGCTGAACAGCCGCGTGCCCAGCGCGTGCGGCAGGCTGGCCATGATGTTTTTCAAAAAATATACGCAAGGCACGGCCGGCGCGCCCGGCGGCGTGCGGTCCAGGTACAGGCGCCAGTTGCTTTGCAGGGGAGACGGCAGCAGGCGGCGCAAGGGACCGAGCAGGGCAGGGCCGAAATGTCCGTGGCGGTAGGTCAGCACGGTGAATGGCGTCTTGCCATCGCGCTGCCACAGGGCCACGCCCGGCGGCAATAATTTCTGCGCCGCGGCGGCATCGACCAGCCAGCTCACGTAGACGACGTCGCGCACGTCACTGTGCAGGGTGAGGAAGGGCAGGCGCGACATGACGGCCTGGCGCACGCTGGCGAAATGCGCGCAGTTGGCGAGCGCGGCAAACACGCGCCCCGGCCAGCCCGCGCGCGGGTGGCGGTAAGTGTTGTCTTGCAATTAGGAACTTTCTGGAAAGGCGCAGGAAGATTAATACGCTGACGCTGCAACGCCCGTCCACATCATCGCGAGCGGCAGCGATGTGTGGCCGAGACGCGCAGCTGTGCTGGGGCACAGCGAGCATCGCAGGCCGCACAGGGCGCCGCGCAGCCGATGTGGGCGGGCGTCACTATTATTGCATGTGCCAGCCGTGACTTACTACTATAGATTGTCCGCTCAGGGCGTTCGACGGGAAGGCGGCCAGGAAGATGGCCGTTTGCGCCACGTCCTGCGTGGTGGTGAATTCGCCGTCGATGGTGTCTTTCAGCATCACTTTCTTGATCACGTCTTCCTCGCTGATGTTCAGCTGGGCCGCCTGTTCGGGGATTTGCTTGTCGACCAGCGGCGTGCGCACGAAGCCGGGGCAGATGACGTTGGCGCGGATGCCATCTTTCGCGCCTTCCTTGGCCACCACCTTGGCCAGGCCCAGCAAACCGTGCTTGGCGGCCACGTAAGCGCTCTTGAACGGCGAGCCTTCGTGCGAGTGCACGGAACCCATGTAGATGATGGCGCCGCCGCGGCCCGCCTTGATCATTTCGCGCATGCAGGCGCGCGTGGTGAGGAAGGCGCCGTCCATGTGAATGGCCAGCATCTTTTTCCACTGGTCGAACGGGTAGTCGACGACGGGACTGATGATCTGGATGCCCGCATTGCTGATCAGGATATCGATGCCGCCGAAGTGGGCCACGGCATCGGCCACGCCCTTGTCGACCTGTTCTTCGCTGGAGACATCCATGGCCACGGCAAACGCCTGGCCGCCCGCTTGCTTGATTTCCTCGGCCGTCTTGCTGGCCGCTTCCAGGGCCAGGTCGGCGATGACGACCTTGGCGCCCTGTTTTGCGTATTCGATGGCCATTTCCTTGCCGATGCCACTGGCGGCGCCGGTAATCAGTGCGACTTTGTCTTTGAGTTGCATATTAATCCTTTGCATTGCGGGTTGGAGTGATCGTGGAAAACCTGACTATGCCAGTATAGCCAGAAAACGCGCTGCGCATGCCCCGCGCACGCCTAAACGGCTTGTTGCCGCTCAAGCCGGTCAAGCTGCCTGTCCAGCATCTCCTGCATGCGCCAGGCGCCTGGATTGGTACCCGACCAGGTGCGAAACGCGTGGTTGAACGCGCTTTGTTCCTGGTAGCCGAGCAGGAAGGCGATGTCGACCAGCGACAGGTCCGGCGCGCGCAGATAGTCGCGCGCCAGGCCGTACCTGGCCTGGTCCAGCAGGGCCTGGAAGCTGGTGCCCGCGTCGGCCAGCTTGCGCTGCAGGGTGCGCGGCGTGATGGCCAGCGTGGCGGCAACGGTGGCCAGCCGCGCCGAACCCTGGCGCAAGCCCGCGACGATGGCCGCGTGCACTTGCGCGTCGATGCCGGCGCCCGTGTCCATCTCCGCCTGGCGCTGCGCCAGCAATTGTTCCGCATGCTGGCACAGCACCGGGTACAGACTGACGTCCGCGTTCGGCACGGGCCAGTCCAGCAATTGCGCGTCGAAGGTGGCCGTGTTGGCGGGGGCATTGAAGGCGGGCAGGCTGCCCAGCACACGCACGTATTCGTCGCGGTGCGCCGCGTGGCGCAGCAAGTCGCGGCCGCCATCGTGGGTAAAGGCCAGCCGGGCCGGCGGCAGCGGCATGCCCGCCAGCCAGTCGCCGCACACTTTGACGCCGGCAAAGACGCTGTCGACCAGGTGCCGGCTGGCGCCCGGGTAGTTGCTGGCCCAGCGGTAATGCGCGATGGCGCCGTCGCGCTGCAGGGTCGAGCGGCCCAGGTCGTGCGCCAGCCGTTCGTAGCGGGCCGTCTGTTCCAGTGCCTGGCCCACGTTGCTGCAACTGAGCAAGATCAAGCCATAGGCGCTGTAAGTGCCCATGCGCACGCGCTGGCCCACGTGCAGGCCGAAATGCGCGTCGCCCGCCAGCAGCGCGCCCGCATCGAGCAGGCGCACGTAGTCGCGCGCGGCCAAGGCCAAGCTGGGCGCTGATGCTGCCAGGCTGTGCGGCGCCACGCCGGCCGCCTGCGCCAGGGTGGCGCTATCGATACCGTGCGCGCTCGCCGCTTCCAGCAGCGGCAGCAGATAGGCGCCGGCGACCCGGCCGTCAGTGCTTGTCATGATGGAACAATGCGATTGTCATGAAAAACCAATACCCTTCGTCTGTGGCGGCATATGCTATTGATCTAGCAAGAAAATCAGGCAAGAACAGTATAGCAAGCCGCCGTGGCGCGCAACTGGCCGAACACAGGGGATGTCCATGCAACGCTGGAATGGCTGGGGAGATGAAAGCATCGTGTATGCGCTGAACGGGGGTGCGCTGGCCTTCCTGCGCGAGCGCCTGGGGCCGGGCAGCGGTATTGTCGACGCCACCTTCGACGACGCCTGCGCGCAGGTGCCGGCGTCGCGCCTGGCGCCCCATCCGCTGATCGACACCCAGCCAGCCACGCGCGTGCGCCATGCGCTCGGCCAAAGCCTGCCCGACTGGTTCAAATTGCGCCATGGCCGCATCGGCGTAGTGCCCGATGGCGTGGCTTTTCCCGACAGCGCGCTGCAGGTGCGCCAGCTGCTCGCGTATGCGCGCCAGGCGTGCGTGGCCATCATTCCCCACGGCGGCGGCACCAGCGTGGCCGGGCATTTGACGGTGGCGGCGGGGCCGCGTCCCGTGCTGTCAATCAGCCTGACCCGCCTGTGCGCGCTGGGTCACCTGGACCGCGAGGCGCAGCTGGCCACGTTTGGCGCGGGCGTGTATGGTCCCGACCTGGAAGCGCAGCTGCGCGCACACGGCTATACATTGGGACACTATCCGCAGTCGTTCGAGTATTCCACGTTGGGCGGCTGGATCGCCACGCGCTCGTCGGGCCAGCAATCGCTGCGCTATGGCCGCATCGAGCAGCTGTTCGCGGGCGGCGAGGTGGAAACGCCGTCCGGCACCTTGAGCATCCCCACCTTTCCCGCCTCGGCGGCCGGCATCGACCTGCGCGAAATGGTGCTCGGCTCCGAAGGGCGGCTGGGCATCCTGACGCAGGCCACCGTGCGCGTGTCGCCGCTGCCGCCGTATGAGGCGTTCCACGTCGTGTTTTTCGCCGACTGGGGCCAGGCGCAAGCGGCCGTGCGGACGCTGGCCCAGTCGCGCCTGCCCCTGTGCATGCTGCGCCTGTCGAACGCGGTCGAAACACAGACCATGCTGACCCTGGCCGGGCATAAAAAACTCGTGGGATTATTGGAACGTTATCTGTCCCTGCGCGGCTGCGCGGAAGGAAAATGCATGCTGATGCTGGGCATCAGCGGCGACGAGAAACCGGCGCGCGCGGCCCTGCGCGGCGCCCTGGCGCTGGCGCGGCGGCACAAGGGCGTGCACGTGGGGCGCCACATGGGCGACAAATGGAAGCAGGGACGCTTTCGCAACGTCTACCTGCGCAACGGCGCCTGGGAACACGGCTATGTCATCGACACGGTGGAAACGGCCGTCGACTGGCCCCGCGTGACGGCCATGATGGCGGCGCTGGAGCAGGCGGGCGCCAGTGCGCTGGCCGCACACGGCGAGCAGGTGCACGCCTACACGCATTTGTCGCATGTGTATGCGCAGGGCGCCAGCGTCTACACCACGTATGTGTATCGCTTGGCGTCCACGTATGAAGACAACATGGCGCGCTGGCGCAGTTTGAAAGACGCGGCCAGCGCCGCCATCGTCGCCAACGGCGGCACCATCAGCCATCAGCATGGCGTGGGCACGGACCACGCGCCGTGGCTGATGGCGGAAAAGGGAGAACTGGGCATCGCCGCCATGCGCGCGCTGCTGCGCCAGTTCGACCCGCAGGGCATGATGAACCCCGGCAAACTGCTGCCCGAGGCCGGCGGCCCGTCATGAACAGGGCGGATCTGCCTGGCATCCTGGCGCGCGAGTGGGATGTGCTGGTCGTCGGCGGCGGCATTACGGGCGCCGGCATCCTGCTCGAAGCGGCGCGGCGCGGCCTGGCGGCGCTGCTGGTGGAGCAGCGCGATTTCGCCTGGGGCACGTCGAGCCGTTCCTCGAAGCTGGTGCACGGCGGCTTGCGCTACCTGAAGCAGGGACAGTTCGCCATGACGCGCGAGTCGGTGCATGAGCGGCAAGCCTTGCTGGCGGATGCGGCGGGGCTGGTCGAGCCGCAGGGCTTCGCCTTCGGCGACTACGCGGGCAGGAAGCCGGGGCGGCGCCAGTTCATGCTGGGCCTGGCCATCTACGACGCGATGGCGGGCAAGCGCGCGCGCCGCTATGTCGATGCGTCTGACTTTGCCATGCTGGCGCCGCACGTCCGGCGCGACGAGCTGCGGGGCGGCATGCTGTACCAGGACGCCAAGACGGACGATGCGCGCCTGGTGCTGCGCGTGCTGCAGGAAGCGCGGCGCCATGGCGGCGTGGCCGTCAACTACCTGGGCGTGGCATCGCTGCTGCGCGAAGATGGCAAGGTCGCCGGCGCCACCTTGAACGATGCGGTCGATGGCGCGGCATTCACCGTGCGCGCGCGCCTGGTGATCAGCGCCACGGGGGCCTGGGCCGACGCCTTGCGCGGCCAAGTGGGAGAGCCGCCGAAATTGCGGCCCCTGCGCGGCAGCCATTTGCTGCTGCCGGCCTGGCGTTTGCCGCTGGCGCAAGCCGTCAGCCTGATGCACCCGCACGATGGCCGCCCCGTGTTTGCCTATCCGTGGGAGGGCGTGACCCTGGTCGGCACCACCGATGTCGACCACGGCGCCAGCCTGGACCTGGAGCCGGCCATCACACGCGGCGAACTCGATTATCTGCTGACCGCCTTGCAGTGGCAGTTTCCGCAGCTGGCGCTGGGCGAAGACGACGTGCTGGCCACGTTTGCCGGCGTGCGCCCCGTGATCGACAGCGGCCAGCTTGACCCGTCGAAGGAAGCGCGCGAACATGCGCTATGGCTGGAAAACGGCTTGCTGACGGTGGCGGGCGGCAAGCTGACGACGTTTCGCGTGATCGCCCTCGATGCGTTGCGCCGCGCCGCGCCGCTGCTGCCGGGCTGGCAGGCGGATTTGCGCCCGCTGCCGATTTTCGACCCCACGCCACCGCTGGCGGGCAAGGCCTTGCTGCTCGACGGCGAGCAGCGCGCGCGCCTGCTGGGCCGTCATGGGGCTGCCGCGCAGGCGCTGTGCGATGCGGCGCTGGACGGCGAACTGGAGCCGATTCCCGGTACGCAGACCCTGTGGGCGCAGCTGCGCTGGGGGGCGCGCAGCGAGGATGTGCAGCATCTGGACGACTTGCTGCTGCGGCGCACGCGCCTCGGTTTGCAGCTGGCTGGCGGGGCGCTTGCTATCATGCCGCGCCTGCGCGCCATCTGCCAGCATGAACTGGGCTGGGACGATGCGCGCTGGGAGATAGAGCAGCAGCGCTACCTGGCCTTGTGGCGCCGCCATTACAGCGTGCCGCAGGGCGACTGAAAAACCATAAAAAATATACAAGAGGAGAGCATCATCGATACCACCCTGTTTGGCCAGTCCCTGGCGCTGGGCGACGCCTGCATCACCTACGACAGCCTGTCGCCGCTGGACCTGCGCCAGCCCGTGGACGTCCTTGTCGACGACCTGGGCGAAGACCTGCTGCAAATCACGTGCGCGAATGGCGACATCGTCGACGTGGGCTGGTACCCGGCCTGGAGCGAAGAGGGACGCTTGCGCGTGGTGGCCGTGCGCGGGCAGGACTGGGAAGCGCCCGTCTTCAGCGCGCAGCCGGACAAGGATCCGCAAGCGCTGCTGCAGGCGCTGCGCGCCGCGCTGGCCAGCCTGGCATAAGCCATGGCCAGCGTATCCGGCCAGGGACCGTACATCCTTGCCATCGACAATGGCACGCAAAGCGTGCGCGCGCTGCTGTTCGACCGGGAGGGGAGGCTGGCGGCGAAGGCGCAAGTCTTCCTCGAAGCGTATTACTCCGACCACCCCGGCTGGGCCGAGCACGACGCCGACGGCTACTGGCAAGCCGTGTGCGCGGCGTGCCAGCAGCTGTGGCGCAGCACGGACATCAATCAATCCTCGGTGGCCGGCGTGGCCGTGACGACGCAGCGCGGCACGGTGGTCAACGTGGATGAACACGGCGCGCCGCTGCGGCCCGCCATCACCTGGCTGGACCAGCGCAGCACGCGCGACATTCCCCCACTGGCGCCGTGGTGGCGCGCCCTGTTCCGCGCCACGCGCCTCGATGGCACGATCCGGTATTTCCGCCGCGAGGCCGAGATCAACTGGATCAGCGCGCACCAGCCCGACATCTGGCGCCGCACGCATAAATTCCTGCTGCTGTCGGGCTTTTTGAACCACCGCCTATGCGGAAAATACATAGACTCGACGGGTTCGCAAGTGGCCTACATCCCGTTTGATTACAAGCGCCATGCCTGGGCCGGGCGCTTCGACTGGAAGTGGCAGGCGCTGGCGATACGACGTTCGATGCTGCCGGAACTGGTGGCGCCGGGCACGCGCATGGGCGCCATCACGGCATCGGCCGCCGCGGCGACGGGCATCCCGGAGGGCACGCCGCTGCTGGCGGCAGCCGCCGACAAGGCGTGCGAAGTGCTGGGCGCCGGCTGCGTCGAGCCGCACGTGGCGTGCCTGAGCTACGGCACCACGGCCACCATCAACACGACCAGCCGCAAATACGTGGAAGTGACGCGTTTCATTCCGCCGTATCCGGCCGCCATGCCGGGCGCCTACAGCACGGAAGTGCAGATATTCCGCGGCTACTGGATGGTCAACTGGTTCAAGGAGCAGTTCGGCGACCGCGAACGGGCGGCCGCCGCCGAAGACGGCACGGGCTTGTCCGCCGAGGCGCTGTTCGACCGCCTGGTCGACGCCGTGCCGCCCGGCTCCATGGGCCTGATGCTGCAGCCGTACTGGAGTCCCGGCATCAAGGTGCCGGGGCCGGAAGCGAAGGGCGCCATGATCGGCTTTGGCGACGTGCATACGCGCGCGCACATCTACCGCGCCATCCTCGAAGGCCTCGCGTATGCGCTGCGCGAGGGCAAGGAACGCATCGAGCGGCGCAGCGGCATTGCCATCACGGAGCTGCGCATCGCGGGCGGTGGCTCGCAAAGCGACGCGGCCATGCAGCTGACGGCCGACATCTTCGGCTTGCCGGCCGCGCGCGCCCACGTGTATGAAAGTTCGGGCCTGGGCGCGGCCATCGCCGCCGCCGTGGGCCTGGGCTGGCATGCGGACTTTCCCGCCGCCGTGCAAGCGATGACGCGCAAGGGCAAGGTATTCCAGCCCCATCCCGAGCATCGCAAAATCTACGAACAGCTGTACCGGCGCGTGTACCGCAAGATGTATGCGCGGCTGCAGCCGCTGTACCGCGAGATCGCCGATATCACCGGTTATCCCGGGTAGCTTTCGCATCAAATGCTATTGCGAATCATTCTCATCCATTATATGATGTGTTCCGCATTTCACTAAGGCAACTTATCCCCGGTGACTGCAGTGCGCCGCCGGCCTTGCGCCGGCGGCGTGTCCGCGCGGGCAGGGTTCCGCCGCAACGCTTCCTTCAACGCCGCCGCTTGATCGCGCACCGCCGTCCTCTGCCCCAGCATTTTTTTCATTCCAGCAGTATGCAAACTAGGCAAGGATAGCGATGAAGAGCAGCAGCAAACAAGGATGGACCCCGCTGGCCGCCGCGCTGGCGCTGGCATTGGGCGGCGCGCACGGCCATGCGTGGGCGGCAGACAGGATCGATGCGGTGCAGATGCCCGCCATCAGCGTGTTTGGCGACGCCATCAGCGCCGGCACGGCCGGACGCTCGTATATCACCAGCGCCGATATCGAACGCCAGCAGGCCGACAATGTCGCGTCCTTGCTCGACACCTTGCCCGGCGTCGACCTGGCCGGCACGGCCCGTCCCAGTGGCCAGAGCCTCAATATCTGGGGTTTTAATAAAGTGCAGGACGTGAAAGTCATCCTCGACGGCGTGCCCAAGGGTTTTGAAAAATACCGCCAGGGTTCCATCTTCATCGAGCCGGAACTGATCAAGCAGATCGAAGTCAACAAGGGCGCGCATACGAGCTTGTACGGCAATGGCGGCTTCGGCGGCGTCATCACGGTCGAGACCAAGGATGCGCAGGACTTGCTCGAAGGCGGCGAGAAAGCGGGCGCCATGCTCAAGTATTCGCGCCACTCGAATAACGGCGAAAACGACGCCACCGTGGCCGTCTACGGCCGCACGGAAGACGGCCGCTTCGACGCGATGGCGTTTACCACGCGGCGCAAGTCCGACGATTTGCGCAAGCCCGATGGCAAGCCATTCCGCTTTTCCGCCATCGACGCGCCATCGAGCCTGGCCAAGCTGAATATCCGGCTGACGCCGGAGCAGCTCCTGACCCTGACGGCCATGAAGAGCGGCAGTTCGGGCTGGGGCCCGTTCGCCGCCATGGGCGAGGACGTGCCCACGCCGACCGAGGCGGAAATCAAAAAATATGGACTGGAAGAGGCGTGGCAGCGCAAGGCCGTCTACCGCGACCAGGACGACGATACGTATTCCGTGAAGTGGCAGTACGCGCCGCAACATAATCCGTGGATCAAGCTGACGGCCAGCGCCGGCTATTCGCACACGGACCAGCATGACAAGCGCCTGCCATCGGCTTCGCTCGGCTCCTACCTGGGTTCCCTCGGCAACGAGAGCTGGGCGTCGTACGTGGACCGCATCGCGGAGGTGCGCAACGAAAGCGTGTTTGCGACGGGCGCCGTGTCGCACGTGCTGCAAACGGGCCTGCAATGGCACAAGAACGTGCGCGACACCCTGATGTACTACCCGTCGTCGACGGCGCTGAAGGACCCCAGCTACAACTACGGCTACTTCCAGCCCTATTACATGCCGGCCGGGCGCCAGGAAACCACGGGCCTGTATCTGCAGGATGCGATGACGTATGGCGATCTGACGCTGACGGCGGCGCTGCGCCATGACCGGGTCGTCTCCGAGGGCGTGCCGAACAAGGCGTCGCGCTACAACAGCCCGCTGGCGGCGGCCGGCCACGATTTCAGCGAAAAGGCGCACGCAGACTGGTCGCCCCGCCTGGGCCTGTTCTGGAAGGCGTCCGGCACGCTGGCCTTGTTCGGCGACTTGAGCCGCACCTGGCGCGCGCCGACGATCGATGAGATGTATTCGAACGAATACTATGTGTCGTCCCGGCTCGGTTCATCGACGCCTGGCACCAGCCGCGACCTGGCCGTCGAGCGCGTGACGGCCGTGCGCGCGGGCGCCATGCTGCACCGCCAGAACGTGTTCATGGAGCGCGACGACGTGCAGCTGCGCCTGACGGCGTACCAGAACCGCGTTAGCGACAATATCGGCCCGCGCCTTGGCATCCTGGTCGAAGGCTATGTGCCGGGATCGGGCAAGGTGCCGCCCGCCCTGTCGTCCTACCGCAACCTGGCCGGTTTCCGCACGCAGGGCGTGGAAGTCGAGTCCTACTACAACTCGCCGCGCCTGTTTGCCAGCGCATCGCTGTCGAAGCAGCGCGGCACGCGCACCGGTTCCCAGCGTGACCCGTGGGGCCAGGACGAAGCCGTGTCGACCATCGCGCCCGATAAATTGATGGCGGGCCTGGGCTGGCGCATGCCCGACCTTGGGGCCAGCATCGGCTGGCAGGGCCGCTTCGTGGCGAAGCAGGAGCGCGTCCTGCCGGTGGGGAACGTGTACCGCCTGCCGCCATCGAAAGGCTATGCGTTGCATACCTTGTTCGCGTCGTGGAATGGCAGGCAGGGCGTGTGGCGCGGCACGGAAGTGCGGCTGACGGTCGATAATGTCTTCAACCGCAATTACATGCCCTACCTGAGCGAGGCGGTCACCGGTGTGGGGCGCAATGCGAAGTTGAGCGTGTCGAGAAAATTTTGATTCGCTTTGAGAACGGCGGGCCGGAGACGCGGGCCTGAGAAAATGCCGATGGCGGCGTTGCAGCTTCCTTGCCGTACTTGCGTACTGTCTGCGTCGCTGCGCCTTGCCCTCGCCATTTTTCAGGCCCGCTTGGCCCGGGGTGCCTTTGTTTTTGACTTGGGCCTACTCCCGGTCCGCTGCATTTTCCCTTAAGCTTTAACGCAATACGATCGCCTTGACCGTCTCCCAGGCCGTGCTGCCCGAGTGCGTGGCGCGGACCTGGTTGCGGCCCTCTTCCTTGGCCACGTACAGGGCGCGGTCGGCGGCGACGAACAGCGCTTCGCGGTCGTCCAGCTGGTGCGGGTGGATGGTCGCCACGCCGATGCTGACGGTGATCCATGGCGAGGTGCTGGAGCGCGGGTGCGGCAGTTGCAGCGCTTCGATGCTGGCGCGGATGGCCTCGGCCAGGTGCAGGGCGCTGTCGGCGTCCGTGTCGGCAAACAGCAACACGAATTCCTCGCCGCCGTAGCGGGCCGCCAGGTCGCCGGAGCGGCTGGCATGTGCATCGATGGCCTGCGCGACCTGCTGCAGGCAGCTGTCGCCGGCCGGGTGGCCCAGGCTGTCGTTGTACAGCTTGAAGTGGTCGACGTCGAGCACCACCAGCGACAGGGCGCCGCCGCCGCGCACGGCGCGCTGCCATTCTTTTTCCAGGAAGCTGTCGAAATGCCGGCGGTTGGCTATTTTGGTCAGCGGATCGAGATAGGCGGCGCGCTGCAGCGCGTCTTCCGACTGCTTGTGGTGCGTGATGTCGTGCAGCAGGCCGATATACAGGGGCTGGCGCAGATACATGGGCGTCAGCGTCAGGTCCATGCTCAGCGCCGCGCCGTTGCGGTGGCGGATCGCCACTTCGCGCGTGCCGTGGTTGTGCGCTTTTTCCGGATTGGCCGCGTGCATGGCGAAGTAATCGAGGTATTCCTGCGTCACCAGGGGGCTGAGCAGTTCGCCGATGGAACGCCCGGCCAGTTCGTTTTCGCGGTAGCCCAGGTAATGGTCGCAGGCCGGATTGGTGTACTGGATGCGCCCGTCGGCCTCGATGATCAGCAAGCCCTCGGCCATGTTATTGACGATGGTGCGCAGGCGCTCGGCCTGTTCCTGCTGGGTCTCATTGTTGCTGCGGATTTGCAGCTGGGCGCGCACGCGCGCGCACACTTCGGCCATGCGCAGCGGCTTGCTGATGTAATCGACGGCGCCGCAGTCGAAGCCGGCCACCACGTCTTCCGTTTCCGTCTTGGCGCTCATGAAGATGACGGGGATGCGCTGCGTCAGCGGGTGCTGCTTGAGGCGGCGGCACGTCTCGATGCCGTCCATGTCCGGCATCAGTACGTCGAGCAGGATCAGGTCGGGCTGGGCACGCTGGGCGATCGCCAGCGCCCGTTCGCCGGACGTGGCGACATAGGTTTGATAACCCTGTTCGCTCATCAGCTTGCGCAGCAGCTCAAGGTTGGCCGGCGCATCGTCGACAATCAAAATCGCGGCTTCTTGCCGCTGGGAATGCCCCACACTGCCTGAACTCATTGCTACCGGCCTTCTCGGATGTACTCTGCGCTGCCAGCATTTGCTGCACTTTCGGTGATGCTGAGCGGATTCAAATCTGATACAGCGATCAAATCATACCGCCTTGCTAATTTTTTGGGTGAAAAAATCGATGCTGCACGAGGCGGGAAAGTATTATTTTTATGCTATTTTTAAAAATAAATACACGCAGTTGCTATCGTGAAAGCGGTTTTTGGGCGGAAAAGACGCGTGCCCGGCGGTGCAGGGGGCAGCTGGGACACGCCCCGCAGCTGCGGGGCGTGAAGAGGCGGGTTACATTTTTGCGGCGATCAGTTTGCCCAGGATGGCGATGCCTTCGCGGATGCGTTCCGGCGGCACCGTCACGAACGACAGGCGCAAGGTGTGCGTGTCCGGCGTGTTCGCGTAGAACGGCGCGCCCGGCACGAAGGCGACCTTGTTGGCGATGGCTTCATCGAGCAGTTTCATCGCATCGATATGTTTCGGCAGGGTGACCCAGATGAACATGCCGCCTTCCGGCTTCGTCCAGGTGACGCCGGCCGGGAAGTGCTCTTCCAGCGCCGACAGCATGGCCTGGCACTGGTTGCCGTACAGGCTGCGGATGCTGGGGATATGCCGCTCCAGGAAGCCATCCTTGATCACTTCATGCACGACCATCTGCGTCAGCTGCGAGGTGTGCAGGTCGGCGGCCTGCTTGGCCAGTTCCAGGCGGCGCACCAGCGGCATCGGCGCCACCACGTAGCCGAGGCGGATGCCGGGCGTGAGCACTTTCGAGAAGGAGCCCATGTAGATGACGCCGTCCGGATTCATGTTGATCATCTTCGGATACGGCTCGCCGCTGTAGCTCAGGGCGCCGTACGGATCATCCTCGATCAGCGGCAGGCCGTGGCGGGCGCAGGTTTCCACCAGTTCCACGCGGCGCGCCACGGACAGGCTGCGGCCCGTCGGGTTCTGGAAGTTCGGCAGCGCGTACAACAGGCGCGCGCCATCGGCGACGGGATCGATCGACGACGGCACCAGGCCTTCGTCATCGGTATCGACGGACACGAATTCGGGACGGTAGACGGAAAACGCCTGCAGGGCACCCAGGTAGCTGGGGGTTTCCACCAATACCTTGCTGCCTTCGTCGATCAGGACCTTGCCCAGCAAGTCCAGCGCCTGCTGCGAGCCGGACGTCATCAGCACCTGTTCGGGCAGGATGGTGCTGCCATTGCCGGAGAGCGAGTCGGCGATCCACTGGCGCAGCGGCAGGTAGCCGTCGGTGGGGCCGTATTGCAGGGCTACCTTGCCATTGTTCGACAGGACCTTGTCGAAGGCGGTCTTCATTTCTTCCACGGGGAAGGTGGCGGGCGAGGGCAGGCCGCCGGCAAACGAGATGATCTCGGGACGCTGCGTGATCTTCAGGATTTCGCGGATGAACGAGCTTTGCAGCTGTTCCGCGCGTTCGGCAAAGCGCCATTGGATCGGATTCGGATTTTCAATTTTCATACGAGTCTCACAGAAGATGCCGAGCTGCGCCGGCTGGATTTGTTGGCCCGCTTGTGGCGGTGCGTGCGCAAGCGGCGCCGGATAGGCGTCGCCATGGTGCTGCGGTATTGTACGGCTTGCACGCCGCCGTGCCCATCCGCACGCGCAACGGCGTTGCAAATGGGCGTCAGGGAACCTTACTTCAGCTTGCGTCCGATGGCCACGACGGCGATCACGGCGCCGGCAAACAGCAGGCTTTCGCCCGTCAATGGCTCGTTCAGCAGCACGGCCGCGCCCACCAGGGTGAGGAAGGGTTGCAGCAGCTGCGTCTGTCCCACGCGGGCCACGCCGCCCAGCGCCATGCCCCGGTACCAAAAGAAAAAGCCGATAAACATGGAAAACACGGAAATATAGGCAAAGCCCAGCCAGGCGGCGGCGCCGGCCTGCGCCATCAGCGCGCGCTGCGGCCACGCGTTCCACAGCACCACGGGCAGGACAAAAGGCAGGGCCAGCAGCAGGGCCCAGGAAATCACGTGCTGGCCCGGCATGGCTTGCGCCAGGCGTCCGCCTTCGGCATAGCCGAGCGCAGCCAGCAGCACGGCGGCAAAGATCAGCCAGTCGGCCAGGTGGAAGCTGCCGCCGCCCTGGCGCAGCGCGAACGCCACCACCAGCGCCGTGCCGAGCAGGGCCATCAGCCAGAAGCCGGGGGAAGGGCGTTCCTTGCCGCGCAGCACGGCAAACACGGCGGTGGCCAGCGGCAAAATGCCGACCAGCACGGCGCCGTGCGAGGCGGGCAGGCTGCGCATGGCGATCGACGTCAGCCAGGGGAAGCCCAGCACGCAGCCCAGCGACACGAACGCCAGCGGCAGCCATTGTTCGCGGCGCGGCAACGGCGCGCGCTGCTGCCACAGCCACAGGCCGGCCAGGCCGGCGGCCACCAGGGCGCGGCCCAGGGCGACAAAGGTAGGGTCGAGTTCGGCCACCGCCAGGCGCGTAAACGGCAGGGTCAGGCTGAAGAGGGCGACGGCTGTCAAGCCCAGCAGCATGCCTTTGCGGTCGGCGCCGAGCCGCAGGGGAGAAGTGGGGGAGGTGGTGGCGGGCGATGGCATGGCTGTCCTGGTACGGGTGGCATGGGTAAATAAAGCGGGGTGGATCAATCCGCCCCGTACTGCTATCCTAGAGGTGAATAGCAATACAGTACAAATACACTTCAACGCATAATTTCACATACTGTCATGGTCATATGAGCAATACACCCGCCTCACCGTCCCTGCCTTTGCTGTCGCGCGCCTCGGGCGAAACCCTGATCGACCAGATCGCGCGTTCGCTGGCGGCGCGCATCGACGACAAGCTGCTGCGCGGCGGCGCGCGCATGCCCTCGATCCGCCAGGCCGCCGCCAGCCTGAACGTCTCGTGCGCCACGGTGGTGGCCAGCTACGACAAGCTGGTGGCGCGCGGCTACCTCGAATCGCGGCGCGGCGCCGGCTTTTTCGTGCGCGAACGCTCGCCGCTGAACACGCCGGCGCCGCCCGCCGGCGCGCAGGACGCGGCGGCGCAGCCGATGGACGTGGTGTGGCTGATCCGTAACATGTTCCGCCAGACGCCGGCCATCCCCGCGCCCGGCACCGGCATGCTGCCGGCCGAGTGGCTCGATGGCGAGCTGGTGGCGCGCGCCTTGCGCGATGTCAGCCGCCAGCCGGGCAGCCTGCTGCTCGGTTACGGCTCGCCGCAGGGTTTTTTGCCGCTGCGCCAGCAGTTGCAGCTGAAACTGGCGGGCCTGGAAATCGCCTGTCCGCCCGAACAGATCGTCACCACGGTGGGCGTGATGCAGGCGCTGGACCTGGTGGCGCGCGAGTTTGCCCGCCCCGGCGACACCATTTTCGTCGACGATCCCGCGTATTGGCTGATGTTCGGCGCCTTTGCCGCCATGGGCATGAACGTCATCGGCATCCCGCGCTTGAAAGACGGCCCCGATATCGCCGTGCTGGCCGAGCTGGCGGCGCTGCACCGCCCCAAGCTGTACGTGATCAATTCGGTGCTGCACAACCCCAGCTCGACGTCGCTGTCGGCCGCCAAGGCTTTCCAGGTGCTGCGCCTGGCCGAACAGCACGATTTCCTCATCGTCGAGGATGACATTTATTGCGACATGCACCCGGGCGGCGCGGTGCAGGCAGCCACCCGCCTGGCCGCGCTGGACCAGTTGCGCCGCGTGATTTACCTGGGCGGCTTTTCCAAGAGCCTGTCGGCCAACCTGCGCGTGGGCTTCATCGCCACCTCGCCTGAATGGGCGCAGCGGCTGGCCGACCGCAAGATGCTGGCCACCCTGACCACCAGCGACATCGGCGAGCGGGTCGTATATAAAATCCTCTCGCAAGGCCTGTACCGCAAACACGCGGAGCGGCTGCGCGCGCGGCTCGACAAGGTGCGCGAGGGCACGTACCGCCGCGCCGAGCGGGCCGGCCTGCGCTTCGATCCCGCACCGGCCGGCATGTTCATCTGGGCCGACGCGGGCTGCGACACCAATGTGCTGGCCGAAAAGGCGCTGGCCGAAGGCCTGGTGCTGGGGCCGGGCAGCCTGTTTTCGCCGCGCCAGCTGCCGTCGACCTGCATGCGCCTGAACCTGGCCACGGTGCAGGACGAGCGGATCTGGGATTTTTTCGCGCGTGCGCTGGGTCAGGCGGGCGGCGCCGTCCCATCCGCTCTGAACAAGCCGGCGAGATAGCGCCTGATTGCGCGCAGCGGCCGCCCGATGCTCAGGCGCGGCGGCGCTCCCGGCGCGCCACGGCTGTCAGCAGGGCCGCGCCGGCCAGCAGCATGCCGACTTGTCCCGGTTCCGGCACCTCGCGTACTTGCCACAGGGCGTAGGTGCCGGTGCCGACAAAATTGGTCTTGGCGACGTAAGCGCCATGGTCGTCCGGATAGCGCGGCGCGGTATACGTCAGCTGGAATTCTGAACTGTAGCCCCAGGGGTCGACGAAATCCTTGAATTCGATGCGCTGTTCAAACTCCGCGGTGTCAAAATAAGGTGTCGAGCCGCCGGTGGACACGTCGAGCATGGACGACACCTTGTATTGCCCGAAGCCGTAGCCACCGGAACTCTGCATCATGATATTGCTTGTCGGTAGCAAATACATGCTGGCGTAGCCGTTTGGATCGAGAGTCCAGTTGTAACGGCGGCTGCCCATCGTGATCTCGCCGGAAAAATACACGGGGGCGCCATTGGTCGAGTTACTGGCGCCATGGATGTTGCCGGATTGGCTCTCTGCGAGCGTGGCCGTATCGAGCAGGAATTTCATCGTATATGGCTTGCCGACCAGCGATTCCCCGTAGTCGGAGAACAGGTGCAGTTCGTCCACCCCCTGGGCGACGATGCCGCTCACGCTGAATTCGATGACGGTCGCCTGGGCCATGACGGGCAGTGCCAGCAGGCCAGCCAAGATCCCGGTCCGCATGGCCTGCATCATGGTCTTGCACTGATGCGCAGTGACGGACTTTTCGGGAACCGCGGGCGCCGTTGTCGGTGTGCGGCGGGAGTCCGCCATGGACGGCGGCGTGCAGGTGCGAACGGACAGCATGGATAGGCGTTTCACGACGGTCTCCTCCTGTTTGATAATAGAAAATCAATATTAATGCCGATGCTGCTTGCAAGCCGCTCAATTGATGAGGTTGTTTTGTTATCGACTTTGCTATGACCTCCGTCACACCGGCCGACGGGCGTCGGTGCACGCTGCAACCACCCCACCCGCACATTGCTGCAAAGACGCCTTGAAATCGCTTATATAATCCCCAACTTCATCAAATCCGTCCCATCCACAAGACTATGAGGTAAAAATGGCTGTCTCCGAAAAGCAAACCCTGGGTTTTCAGACCGAAGTGAAGCAAATGCTGCACCTGATGATCCATTCCCTGTACTCGAACAAGGAAATCTTCCTGCGCGAATTGATCTCGAACGCGTCCGACGCGGCCGACAAATTGCGCTTCGAAGCGATCGATAACGACGCCCTGTATGGCAACGATCACGAATTGAAGATCAAGGTCAGCTTCGACAAGGATGCGCGCACCATCACCATTTCCGACAACGGCATCGGCATGACCCGTGACGAGGCGATCTCGCACCTGGGCACCATCGCCAAGTCGGGCACCAAGGAATTCTTCGGCAAGCTGTCGGGCGACCAGCAGCAGGACGCGGCCCTGATCGGCCAGTTCGGCGTGGGCTTCTATTCCGGCTTCATCGTCGCCGACAAGATCACCGTCGAAACGCGCCGCGCCGGCGTGGACGCTTCCGAAGGCGTGCGCTGGGAGTCGGCGGGCGAAGGCGATTACAGCATCGAATCGATCGACAAGCCGTCGCGCGGCACGGACATCATCCTGCACCTGCGCGAAGGCGAGGACGAATTGCTGTCGAGCTGGAAGATCAAGTCCATCATCCGCAAATACTCGGACCATATCTCGCTGCCGATCGTGATGCAGAAGGAAGAGTGGGACGACGAGAAAAAAGAAACCGTCCTGAAAGACGAATTCGAAACCGTCAACCAGGCCAGCGCCCTGTGGGCCCGCAACAAGGCCGACATCACGCCGGAACAGTACGACGAATTCTACAAGCACGTGTCGCACGACTTCCAGTCGCCGCTGACGCACACGCACAACCGCGTGGAAGGCCGCAGCGAATACACGCAGCTGCTGTACATTCCGGCCAAGGCGCCGTTCGACATGTGGGACCGCAACAAGCGCGGCGGCATCAAGCTGTACGTCAAGCGCGTCTTCATCATGGACGATGCCGAGCAGCTGATGCCGACCTACCTGCGCTTCGTGCGCGGGGTGATCGACTCTGCCGATTTGCCGCTGAACGTATCGCGCGAAATCCTGCAGGAGTCGCGCGACGTCAAGGTCATCCGCGAAGGCTCGACCAAGCGCGTGCTGGGCATGCTGGAAGAACTGGCGAACGCGGACGAGCAGGACAAGAAGGACAAGTACGCCGTCTTCTGGAAGGAATTCGGCCAGGTGCTGAAAGAGGGCATCGGCGAGGACGCGGCCAACAAGGAACGCCTGGCCAAGCTGCTGCGCTTTGCCTCGACGGCCAACGACAGCGACGAGCAAGTCACCTCGTTCGCCGACTACGTGGCGCGCATGAAGGAAGGCCAGGACAAGATCTATTACGTCACGGCCGACAACTACGCCGCAGCGAAAAACAGCCCGCACCTGGAAATCTTCCGCAAGAAGGGCGTCGAAGTGCTGCTGCTGACGGATCGCGTCGATGAATGGATGCTGTCCTTCCTGCAGGATTTCGAAGGCAAGGAACTGGTCTCCGTGGCCAAGGGCGGCCTGGACCTGGGCGCGCTGGAAGACGAAGCGGAAAAGAAAGAGCACGAAGAAACGGAAACCTCGTACGCCGACCTGGTGGGCAAGATGAAGACCGTGCTGGCTGACAAGGCCAAGGACGTGCGCGTGACGTTCCGTCTGACCGATTCGCCAGCCTGCCTGGTGGCCGATGAAAACGAATTGTCGGGCAACCTGCTGCGCATGCTGAAGGCGGCAGGTCAGAGCGCGCCGGAATCGAAGCCGATCTTGGAAATCAACCCGAACCACCCGCTGGTGACGCGTCTGAAATACGAGGACGCGGAAGGCGGCAAGTTCGGCGACTGGGCCAACATCCTGTTCGACCAGGCCATGCTGGCCGAAGGCGGTTCGCTGGCCGACCCGGCCAGTTTCGTCAAGCGCCTGAACGAGTTGCTGCTCAATACGGCGAAGTAATCGCCACCGCTGCGTAGGTCGGATTAGCGGGGCCGCCGAGGCCAAGCGTAATCCGACAGCCGCAGCGGCGACTGATGCAGCGAAGCCGGCCCTTTCGTCATGAAAGGGCCGGCTTTTTTTATGCTACAGTGCGCGATTATTTTATTTTATGGAAATAGCAATGGCGCATTGCCCGGCATGTGACAGTTCCAACATTCAACGCCTCTCCATGGTGCATGCCTCCGGCATTTCCGGCACATCGACCCATATGTCGGGCAGGATCGATGGTGATTTCATCCACGGTCATGCGCATACGCGCAGCCAGACCTTGTTATCGCGCCAGGCCGCCGGGCCGACGATGCAGACCCACCAGAAAGTGGGGCTGATCGTGTTGGGCGTGATCATTTTTGTCATCGCCGCCGTCATCTTTTACCAGGCTGGCGCAAATGGCCTGTTCTGGATCTTCGTAGCAGGGGGTGTCGTCTCCGTCGCCTTGTCGCAAACGTCCTTCGTCGCCAATTGGGACAAGGAGGCCGCCGCCTTGCAGGATAAATATGCGCGTACCTTCATGTGCCATGCCTGCGGCCACCGCTTCATTCCCCTACTCAAGCAACCGTGAAAATTCGCCTGATGGCGGGCCTGGGCGCGCATGCGCTGGGCTGCCTGCTGTTTATCGCATTGAGCTGGCTGGGGTTTTTCCTGTACACGCAGCTGTTCGGCAGCCTCGGCTCGCGCGGCGTGGCCGGCGGCCTGGCCTTGCTGCTGGTGTTTTATGTGTATGCGGGCACGAATCTGCTGCTGGCGCTGCTGCCGTCTGGCTGGTGGAAGCCTGCGCTGTGCGGCTTGCTGGGCGCGGTCGTGCTCGCGTACCTGCTGCCCCAGCATCCGCTGCGGGCCATCTACTTCAGCGTGCTGTCGGGCAGCTTGAGCTGGCTGGCCGTGCTGGCCAGCGCACGCCTAAGCGGATACCTGCGCGGCTGACAGGCCCGCAATGAAAGCGGCCACCGCAACGGCGGCTGCATCCGGCGCCGCCTGCAGCAGCATGTGCGGCGCGGCGATGTCGGCCAGTTGCGTGCCCGCTGCCTGCCGCAGTATTTGCACGGCGTTCGCCGGCGGCACCAGGCGGTCGTGGCTGGCGCGCAGATACAGCACGGGCAGGCTGCCGCGCGCGAAGCTGCGCGAGGCGTCGGTTTCCAGCACGGCGCGCAGGCGCTGGCGCAGCACGCTGGGCGGCACTTGCGCGAGCGCCGCGGCCAGTTCCGCCTGCAGCGCTGGCGTCGCATACGGCGTCAGCAGCGCCTGGCGCAGGGCGAAGCCGGGCAGGGGGCCAAAGGGCACCAGGCCGAGCAGGTGGCGCAGGGGCGCGAGCATCGGGCGTGGATTGCGCACGAACGAACAGCACAGGATCAGGGCACGCATGCCGGGCGGCGGATCGGCGCGCAAAGCTGCCCCCAGCGGTCCCGAAAACGATTCTGCCAGCACGATGAAAGGGCGGTCCCGCGGCAAACGCTCGCGCACGAATGCTTCCAGCGCCGCGTAATCGAGCGGCGCGGCCGGGTAGGCGATGGCCTGGGTGTCGATGGTGCTCTGCGCGCGCAAGGCGGCGTCAAAACGGTGGAAGAGCCGGGCCGTGCCATCCATGCCGGGCAGGAGGACAAGCAGTGTCGAGGCGGGGTGAAAGGTGGTCATTGCAGCCATCATAACAGCCGCACCGGCGCACCTGCCGTCCGCCTGCCGCACGGCATGGGGACTGGCGCCATGCTAGAATCGCCGGCGCGCCATGCGTGGCCAGTGGCCACTGGTAGCGGCAAAATCCCCCGACAGACAGAATCATGCATATCATCTTTTCGAATTACCGTACCCTGGGCGGCGCCTTGCTGGCTGCTGCCTGCGTCCTTTCCCAGCCCGCCCGCGCCACGGCGGCGCCCTCGGCACCGGCCGGGAAAAGCCTGTCCTCTCTGCTGGCCGGCGGTCCCTTGCCGCGCCTGAGCGAAGACCCGCAAGTGCGCGCGGCCCTGTTCGATTTCTTCGGCTACGCGCGCGGCAGCTACACGGAAGACGATGAACTGCTGCTGGCGCAGGCGCTCGAAGCGATCAGCGAAAAGCGCGACGCCACGCGCACCGTGCTGGCCGATGGCCGCCAACTGCTGGCGTCGATGAATGACCGCAAGCAGGGTCGCGAACGGGGCGCCATGCTGCTCGACAAACGCGGCGTCATCATCGCCTTTGGCCTGGTCAACGGGCATTGCCACCTGGAGGGCCAGCCGCTGGCGAAAGTCTGCAAGCCCGATCCGAACGCGGTGCTGACGGTATTCCACCGCAAGGGCATGCTGGTCGGGGATGCGGCGCCCTTGCTGGCCTGGGCCCGTCAATTGCCGCCCATGCTGGCGCTGATCGCGGGCGACAAGGAAGCGGGCGCAGATGGGCAGAAGATCGCCAGCGTCGAATACGTGCTGGCGCAGCCGGCCCTGCCGGGCTGGAACCGCGCGCAGCTGCCGCCCGCCTATCCGCCAGCGCTGCTGCCGCTGCTGCTCGATAAATCCACGGTGCTGACGTCGGCCGGCGCCGGCGTGTTTGCCTATCCGCTCACGCTCAAGGGCAAGAAACAGAACAATGTGCTGGACCATGCGGAAGGCCGTCCGCCGCGCGACCTGGAAGTGGCGTTGCGCAGCTATGCCAGTTTCGACACGGTGGTCGAGCGCTACCGCCAGCTGGCCAAGGGCGCCAGGCTGCAGCGCAACGAGCGCACGGCCTACCTCGATGGCGACATGGGGCAGGGCAGCTACCGCGTCTACATCCGCAACACGGGCGCGGACGGCGTGATGATCGACGTGGCGCTGTGGCAGCGCAGGCTGGCGGCGGGCCGCTGATTTTAGCAAGGGCGCGCTTGTTCGTAGCCCAGTTGCGCCAGCTGCGCGGCGATGGCGTCATCGCGTGTTTTCCTGCCGGTGCGCAGGCGAGCATGCGTCAGGGACGCGGGCAAGCCATGCGCCAGCAACGCGTCGATGTCGAGCATGGTCTCGGATGCCGACAACTGGCGCAGGGCGGGCAAGGCGGCCAGGCCGGGCAGGCTGTCGAGCGTCTTGCAGGTGTGCAGGTTCAGGCGTTCGAGCGCAGGATTGGGCCCCAGCGCGATCTGCCGCAGCTTGATCTGGTCTTCCACCCATAGCGCCTGCAACAGCGGGAAACGGCCGATATCGCCCAGCGTTTCCAGACCGCGCACACGTATCACTTCCAGTTTCCTCAACAGCGGCGCCTCGATGTGTGCGAGCGATTCCCGGCCGCCCAGTTGCAGCAGCAGCCTGTCCAGGCGGCTCATCTCCGAGATGAAATCCAGCGGCACCTTGTTCTTGATGCGGTACAGCGACAGGTCATGCAGCGCCGGCAGGCTGGCCAGGGTCTCGATATGCTGGCTGTGGCCTTCGATGACGAGGCTGGCCAGGTGCGCATACTGGCGCAGGGGCGCCAGGTCGATATTGTTCCTGGCAGATTCGCCCAGGTTCAGGTATTCGAGGGCGCGCAAATTGTCCAGCTGCAGGATGTCGGCTTGCCCTAGTTCGTACACGCCCAGGCTCAGGCGCTTCAGGTGGCGCAACTCGCCCAGGGTTTCCAGATACAGGGCGTTGCGGTGGCAGTCGATGGACAGGCTGGCCACATGCGGCAGCGCGCGCAGGATGCGGGCATCGAACACCCTCGGGTCGTAGCCGTAGATGCGGATGGTCAGCGCCGTGCCGCAAGTGGCGGCCAGGGCGTCGAGGTCGGCCAGCAGCGGCGTTGGCTCGGCCAGGGTATTGAACTGCACCAGCACCTCCTGGCCGCCCGCGATGGCGGCGCGGATCGCCCCGGCATCGATGCGCTCGGGGTTCTGGATGCACTGCGGCTGTCTTGCTTGCGTCATTGTCACAGTCCTATCGGGTAGTCGACTTTCCTGGGAGGAGGGCAGCCTTCCGGCCCCGGGAAGGTCTGCTTGCCCGTGTCGTCGTAGCGCTTGCCGCAATCGACGAGCACGCGCTTGCGGAAGGTGTAGATGCTGGCCACCTTGCCGTTCGGGTGGTAGCAGATATTGTCGCCATCGCGGTCGGCCGAAGCGTAGCTGATCATGGTCTCGCCGTTGACCGTGCGCGTGCTGTGGCCGCTGCGCGGCTCCGTGCATTTGAGCTGGCCGCTTTCATAGTATGCGTTGACGACGGAGGTGTCGGCGGCGCGGTCGACCAGCAGTTCATCCTTGCGCTTGCCGTTCGGGTAGTTCGAATAGCCTTCCTGGCGCTGGCCGTACTGGAAGGCATAGTAGTACTGCGGCTTGCCGTCCGGGTAGTACATGTGGTGGTACTCGCACACGTCGTCGCGCGTGCTGCCGTACTCCTTGAAGGTGCAGCGGTGGATGTCGTTGAGCAGCTGGCCGTCTTCATAGTATTCGCGCAGGTGCGTGAGCAGGCGGCCCTGGTCGATGACGGCCAGGCGTTCCGGCTTGCCATTCGGGTAGTAGCGCGCGTCGAGGCCCTGCTTCTTGCCGTTGTCCCACAGCGTATCGAGGCGCAGGATCTTGCCGCTGTCGTCGAACGCCTGTTCGCGCCCGTCCAGCTGGCCGTTGCGGTAGGTGGCCGTGTAGACCACGTATTCCTTGCCTGCCGGGCCCAGGTAGCGCGTGCGGCTGCCTTCGAGCACGCCGGCCTGATAGTGGTCGCGCACGCGCAGCGCGCCTTGCGCATCCGTGTCGATGGCCTCGCCCTGCTTCTTGCCTTTGACGAAAGTGACGCTTTGCGTGACCTTGTCCTTGAGCTTGAGCTTCCACGGCCCATCGCGCAAGCCGTCGATGAAGCTGCCTTCGCCGTCTTCCGTGATCCATGCGCCATGGCGCGTGCCGTTCACGTAGGTGCCGCGCGTTTGCAGCTTGCCGCCCATGCGGCGTTCGTGCGGGCCGTTCAATTGGCCGCCGGCGTAGGTGTCGAAACCCGTCACCTCATCCTCGTCGGCATAGTTGACGACGGTCCAGCGGCCTTCGCGCTTGCCGGCCCGGTACATGCCGCTCTCGCTCTGTTTGGGGTAGTCGAAGTGCCACATGCCTTCCTGCAGGCCGTTGACGTAATGGCCTTTCTCGCTGCCTTCATGCATGCCCTCGCGCACCCACAGTCCCTGGCGCTTGCCCTTCACGTACTGGCCCCGCTCGACCACCGAGCCGTCGTCCCAGGCCAGGCTGTAGAAAACGGACGGGCCGTCTTCGCTGCCCGTGAACTGCTGCGGCGCCGTTTCCCACGTCACTTGCCACAGCCGGTAATTGGGCAGGATGCCGGCGCCCGCATCGCTGTACAGGGTGTAGCTGGCCGTCAGGTAATGGTCGCCTTTTTTCTGGAAGGTTTTCTTGTAGGTGATGGCCTCCTTGCCGGCACCGGCCACGGGCTTGCCGTCATCGCTGTAGTAGCCGACGATGGTGCCTTGCGTATGGTCGATGGCGTCGAAGTCCGCATTGCCGCTCTTGCCGCGCGCGACGCTGTAGTCCATCGGCGCCAGCTTGGCCAGCGCCGCCTTGACCTGACCCGCGTTGGGCGCGGCGCTTTGCGCCACGATGCGGTTCAGGGCCGGCTGCAAGCCGTCGAGGCGCCGGTACTTGCCGGAGCCGCGGTGGTAGCGGTAGGCGCGCAGACCGTTCCTGTCGCCCTGGCGGAACAGCACCAGCATGGTTTGCACGCTGGTGTCCGATTCCTTGTCCAGCGACGCGTAGAAGACGGAGCGGATGACGGCGTTGCCGAACTGGTCGAGCAGGAAGGTTTTCGAAGCGCTGTTCGCGCACTCGCAGTAATAGCCGTTGACGCCTTCTTTTTCCTTGATGAAGGCGATATCCAGCCCGCTATCCTGCGATGCAGTGATGGCGGGATGGGCGAGGGTCTTGCCTTCGTAGAAGGGCGCGCCGTGGGCGAGGGCGGAGCAAAGCAGCAAGGGCAGGAGAACTGGCAAGAGCGGACGTTTCATCGTGAGGCTGGCGCCGGGGCGCCGCAATGGAAAGGCCACGATTTTGCCTGCGTTCTTACTTGTGGGCAAATGCGGGTGCGTCTATCGTGTGCGCGTGCGCACCCCGGTTCAGGGCTGGTGCGCGGCGCAGAAGTCCAGCAGCAGCTGTTCGCCGTCCGGCCAGGGGCCGTAGCCCGCATCGCCATTGATATGGCCGGCGTCGCCGATCATGGTGAAGTCGCTGCCCCAGGCGGCGGCAAACGCGCGTGCGCGCGCGAAGCTGACGTAGGGATCATCGCCGCTGGCCACCACCAGGCTGGGAAATGGCAAGGCTTGCAGCGGCATGGGAGAGAAACCTGTGGTGCCGGACGGGTAGGAGGGCGCTTCCACATCGCTGGGGGCGACGAGGAAGGCGCCGGCGATCCTGTGCGGCGAGCCGCTGGCCGCCCAGTGGCCCACCAGCGTGCAGGCCAGGCTGTGCGCCGCCAGCACGGGCGGGCGCTCGCAGGCGGCGATGGCCCGGTCGAGTTCCATCACCCATTCGTCCTTGTCCGGCGTCTGCCATTCCCGGTGCGGCACGCGCGACCATTGCGGGTGGCGCGCTTCCCAATGGGTTTGCCAATGCTGCGGCCCGGAATTCCACAGGCCGGCCAGGGTCAGGACGAGAGGCGACATCAAATCTCCTTGTAAAATCAAAGCTCCGTGCGCAGGGCGAATAGTTCAGGGAACAATACCACGTCGAGCATCTTGCGCAAATAGCTCACGCCCGCCGTGCCGCCCGTGCCCGTCTTGAAGCCGATGATGCGCTCGACCGTCGTCACGTGGCGGAAGCGCCAGAAGCGGAAGGCCGTTTCCAGGTCGACCAGCTTTTCGGCCAGCTCGTACAGGGCCCAGTGTTTCGACGGGTCGCGGTAGACTTCCAGCCACGCCGCCTTGACGGAGGCGTCGGAGGCGGTCGGCAGGGTCCAGTCGGCGTCCAGGCGCTCGGGGGCGATGGGCAAGCCGCTGCGCGCCAGCAGCTTGATCGCTTCGTCGTAGACGGACGGCGTGCGCAGGGCGGCGTCGAGCACCTTGTAGGTGTCGGGTGCCGTCGTATGCACGTTCAGCAGGGCGGCGTTCTTGTTCCCCAGGATGAATTCGATCTCGCGGTACTGGAAGGACTGGAAGCCGGACGAGGCGCCCAGGTAGGGCCGGATGGCCGTGTATTCGGGCGGCGTCATGGTGGCCAGCACGTCCCAGGCATGGACCAGCTGGTCCATGATGCGCGCCACGCGGGCCAGCATTTTAAACGCGGGGGCCAGGTCGCCGCTTTGCAGGTTGGCGCGCACGGCGTGCATTTCGTGGAGCATCAGCTTCATCCACAATTCGCTGGTCTGGTGCTGCACGATGAACAGCATTTCGTTGTGGTTCGGCGACAGCGGGTGCTGGGCCGTGAGGATGCGGTCCAGTGCCAGGTAGTTACCGTAGCTCATCGATTCGCTGAAATCCATCTGCGCGCCATGCCACTGCGCATCCTGGCCGCCGGCATGCATGGGGCAGCCGCTGGTGTTTTCCTTGTTCATATTTTTTTCGTCGCTCATGGGATGCCTCAGGTGACGGCATCGCGCTTGGCGGCGATGTCGTAGGCTAGTGTGTCGAGGATGTCGCGCAGGATTTCCACGGCATCCCATACGTCGGCAAAACTCGTGTACAGGGGCGTGAAGCCGAAGCGCATGATGGCCGGCTCGCGGTAGTCGCCAATCACGCCGCGCGCGATCAGCGCCTGCATCACGGCATAGCCGTGCGGGTGCGTGAAGCTGACCTGGCTGCCACGCCGCGCATGCTCGCGCGGCGTGACGAGACCCAGCGGATGGCTGGCGCAGCGCTGTTCCACCAGCGCGATGAACAGATCCGTCAGGGCCAGCGACTTGCGGCGGATGGCTTCCATGCTCGTTTGCGCAAAAATCTCGAGGCCGCATTCGACCAGGGCCAGCGAGATGATGGGCTGCGTGCCGCACAGGGCGCGGGTGATGCCGTCGGCCGGCGCGAAGCCCGGGTCCATGGCGAACGGCGTGGCGTGGCCCCACCAGCCGGACAGCGGCTGGCGGAAGCGCGCCTGGTGTTTTTCCGGCACCCAGATGAAGGCGGGCGAGCCGGGGCCGCCGTTCAGGTATTTATAGGTGCAGCCGACGGCCAGGTCGGCACCGGCGCCGTTCAGGTCCAGCGGCACGGCGCCGGCCGAATGGGCCAGGTCCCACAGCGCCAGCGCGCCCTGCGCGTGGCAGTGGCTGCTGATGGCGGCCATGTCGTGCTGGTAGCCGGTGCGGTAGTTCACGTGCGTGAGCATGGCGACGGCGCAATCGGCATCGATGGCTTGCGCCAGTTCGTCCGGACTGTCGACCAGGCGCAGCTGGTAGCCGCGGTCGAGCCAGGCGGCCAGGCCTTGCGCCATGTACAGGTCGGTAGGGAAGTTGCTGCGTTCGCTGACGATGATGCGCCGCGCAGCCTGGGCGGGATCGCTGGCCTGCATCTGCAGGGCGGCGGCCAGGGCCTTGAACAGGTTGACGGAGGTGGTGTCGGTGATCACCACTTCGCCCGTGCCGGCGCCCAGCAGCGGCGCCAGGCGGTCGCCCAGACGCTTGGGCAGGTCGAACCAGCCGGCCGTATTCCAGCTGCGGATCAGGTCCGTGCCCCATTCGGCCGTGATGACGTGCTGGGCGCGGGCCAGCGCCGCTTTCGGCCGCGCGCCCAGGGAATTGCCGTCGAGGTAAATCACGCCTTGCGGCAAGTCGAATTGCTGGCGCAGGGGCGCCAGAGGATCGTCGAGGTCGCGCGCGCTGCAGTCATGTCGAGAAATCATGGTGGCTTTCATGTTGATACTTGTCTCAATGGCACGATATTGCTTGAGGCTTAAAGTATTGTGCGGAAGCAGGCAGTGTAGCAAATCCATGCCGAAAAGCGGCATTTCCACCCTGGCTGCAGCGCGAAAAGTGCCTCGCTGCCGGGCGTCAACGAAAAAAATCACGATTTTTAAAAATATTTTCAAATCGCCCTAAAGTTTTGCCAGGCGCCGCCGTCAACGATTACATGAACGGTGTCAAACCGGCCAAAAAAGAATGTGGGTCTTTGAAATATTTTTCGAAAAAGCCCTAAAGTTCCTGCCAAGGCGGCCGTTATCTCAGTAGACAGGCTTGATTCCGATCAAGTTGTTGTAAAAAAGTGATATTTTTTACAGGCCAAAAGACGGGTAAATCCGTCGCGGAGCCAACTTCCCACATCCGCGCCGTTGCTGGCGTGCGACCATGATCGAGCAGTGTTTGTCAGACAAACACCTACGATCCCATCCTCTATTGCCCGACCAAAAATACAGCGCTGCACCTCTGTTGCGTTTGATGTTGCTCCTGCAGAATGTATCTCACTGGCAACAAACAATGCTGGCTGAATTCAACGGATTGAGGAGATGGAAATGACTGCTAACGACATGATGGCTGAGATTCGCGACGCTAACCTGAGCTATCTGATGCTGGCCCAGCAAATGATTCGTGCGGACAAGGTAACGGCCATCTTCCGTTTGGGCATTGCCGCCGACATCGCCGAATTGATCGAAGGCATGAGCAATGCGCAGATCCTGAAGCTCGCTGGCGGCAACATGATGCTGGCCCGCTTCCGCTTCGACGACAGCGCCATCCTGGGCATGTTGACGAACTACAATAAAGACCGCTCGCTGGCCCAGTCGCACGCTGCCATCCTCATGGCCGGACAGGGCGTCGAAGAAATCGCCTAAGATCGCCATCAAAACGTCCATGGCTGTGTTGCATTGCCTCGCCGTACATTCGTACTGTCTTCGGCAACGCGCCTTGCCTTGAACATTTTGCCGGCAACCTTTTAGTCAGTCTCAGTTAGTCAGTATCAGTCAGTCGCGGAGTACACAGCATGGCCAAGAAAAGTGTCGTATCGGAAGCGCAGGAAATCCAGCTGGCCATCGAACTGATACAGCTGGGCGCGCGCCTGCAACTGCTGGAGACGGAAGTGTCGCTGTCGCGCGAACGCCTGCTGAATCTGTACAAGGAATTGAAGGGCGTCTCGCCGCCCAAGGGCATGCTGCCGTTTTCCACCGACTGGTTCCTCACCTGGCAACCGAATATCCATTCCTCGCTGTTCATCAACATCCACAAATTCCTCGTCGACCACGCGGGCGCCACCGGCATCGAAGCCGTGATGAAGGCGTATAAGCTGTATCTGGAACAGATGCCGCCCGAAGCGGGCGAAGAGCCGCTGCTGTCGCTGACGCGGGCCTGGACCCTGGTGCGCTTTTTCAGCAGCAAGATGCTGGACATGGCGCCCTGCGGCAAGTGCGGCGGCAAGTTTGTCGTCAACTGCCTCGACCTGAACGCCGATTATGTGTGCGGCCTGTGCCACATGCCTTCGCGCGCCGGCAAGACCAAGAAGGCGCGCGACGAAGCGGCCGCTGTCGCGCCGCCCGGTGTCGTCGCCTGATACTGCTTCAAGAATAGCCTCAGTGAAAACCGGAGCGGTCGCCAGACCGGACTCCGGTTTTTTCATGGTGCTTTCGCTTACACTGGCGTTTTCCTCCGATGGCTGTCCCATGCTGCAACAAATCCTGCGCGCACCCGCGCTCAAGGCGATCCTGATCCAGGTGCTGGCCTTTCCCTTGATGTTGCTATTGGTATATGGCCTGGCGCGCGCCGGCGCGACGATGTCGCTGCCGGCCGTGGCCTTGCTGCAGGGTGTGCTGGCGGCGCTTATCACGTGGCGCGCGGGCCTGGCGCGCTGGTGGTGCGCCATCGGCCTGCTGTTTGCGCCCGCCTTGCTGGGCGCCAGTCTGCTCGACTGGCCTCCGGCCGTGTTTCTGGCGGCCTTTGTTTTCCTGCTGAGCCTGTACTGGTCCACGTTCCGCACGCAAGTGCCGTTTTACCCGTCGGGGCCGAAGGTGTGGCAGGCGGTGGCCGAGCTGATCGCGGACCGGCCCGGCGTGCGGCTGGTCGACATCGGCAGCGGCCTGGGCGGCCTGGTGCTGGACCTGGCGCGGCGCCGGCCCGACGGGCAGTTTTCCGGCATCGAACTGGCCCCGCTGCCGTGGCTGGCCAGCCGCTTGCGCGCGCGGCTGGCGGGCAGTCGGGCGCGCTTCCTGCGCGGCGATTACGAAGCGCTCGACTTCGGCCGCTACGATGCCGTGTTTGCCTACCTGTCGCCGGCGGCAATGGCGGCCCTGTGGATCAAGGCGGAAAGGGAAATGTTGCCCGGTAGCATGCTTCTTAGTTACGAATTCCGGATTGCGGCGCGCGAGCCCGATAAGACCATCGCCGCCACAGAGAGTGGCCCTTTACTTTACATATGGTGCTTTTAAGCAATTGTCTGCGTTATTTGCTTGCCCGGAGGGCAATCTCACGTTATTGTAGTTCCACACGGCATTTTCTCGGAATTGCATTGAAAAGCAGCACATTTCAATTAACTTTCGGTTACTTTTTTTGCCGCTGTCCTTGTCGGCGGCGCAGCCGCCAAGAGACAGAAACAGGTTTGAACATGCCGGGCACACAGCCACGGCCATTATTGGGAGTCAGGGCACTTGTTAGTCATAATCGGATACATCATCGTCTGCGCCTCGGTCTTTGGCGGCTTCGCGCTGGCCGGCGGCCATCTGGCGGCGCTGTTCCAGCCGCTGGAGTTGCTGATGATCGGCGGCGCCGCCCTGGGCGCCTTCCTTGTTGGTAACAATAACAAGGCCATCAAGGCGACGATCGCCGCCTTGCCCAGCCTGTTCAAGGGCTCGCGCTATACCAAAGAGCTGTACATGGAACTGATGTCGCTGTTGTTCGAAGTGCTCAGCAAGGTGCGCAAGGAAGGCTTGATGTCGATCGAAGGCGATATCGACAAGCCGGAAGAGAGCCCGCTGTTTTCCAAATACCCGGCCGTGCTGGCCGACCACCACATCGTCGAATTCATGACCGATTACCTGCGCCTGATGGTATCGGGCAATATGGATGCGTTCCAGATCGAAAACCTGATGGACAACGAAATCGAGACGCACCATCACGAAGGCGCCGTGCCGGCCCACGTGATCGCCAAGGTGGGCGATGGCTTGCCCGCGTTCGGTATCGTCGCCGCCGTGATGGGCGTGGTGCACACGATGGAGTCGGTGGGCATACCGCCGGCCGAGCTGGGCATGCTGATCGCGCACGCGCTGGTCGGCACCTTCCTCGGCATCTTGCTGGCCTACGGTTTCGTGGGGCCATTGGCCAGCCTGCTGGAACAGAAGCTGGAAGAGTCGAGCAAGATGTTCCAGTGCGTGAAAGTGACCCTGCTGGCCAGCCTGAACGGCTATGCGCCGGCGCTGGCCGTGGAGTTCGGCCGCAAGGTGCTGTTCTCGACCGAGCGCCCGACGTTCAATGAGCTGGAAGACCACATCAAGAAATCGAAAACGAAGTAAGCAGTGAAACTACGCCTGGACACCATGAGTCATTTGCAGCACACGGAAGGGGGACGCCATGGCCGATGAAGGCATGCGCCCGATTATCGTCAAGCGTATCAAGAAGACGGCTGGCGGACACCATGGCGGGGCGTGGAAAATCGCCTACGCCGACTTTGTCACGGCCATGATGGCCTTCTTCCTGCTGATGTGGCTGCTCGGCTCCACCTCGAAGGGCGACTTGAACGGCATTTCCGAATTCTTCAAGACACCGTTGAAAGTGGCCATGGCGGGCGGCTCCGGCAGCGGCGAAAGCAATTCCGTGATCCAGGGCGGCGGCCAGGACCTGTCGCGCCAGGACGGGCAGGTACGCAAGGCGCAGGAAGAGCAGCAGCGCAAATCGTTCGACCTCAATTCCGCCAAGGCCGCGCTCGAGCGCGAGGAGAGCAAGCGCCTGCAGGCGCTCAAGGCGCGCATCGAAGCGACCATCGACGCCAATCCCCTGCTGAAAAAATACAAGAACCAGTTGCTGCTCGATATCACCAGCGAAGGCTTGCGCATCCAGATCGTCGACGAGCAGAACCGTCCTATGTTTGCGCTCGCCAATGCGAACCTGCAACCGTACACCAAGGAAATCCTGCACGCCATCGGCTCCGTGCTCAATGAAGTGCCGAACCGCATCGGCCTGTCGGGGCATACGGATTCGACCCCCTACATGAGCGATGC
This sequence comes from Janthinobacterium goodfellowi, assembly GCF_051380695.1. NCBI lineage: Bacteria > Pseudomonadati > Pseudomonadota > Betaproteobacteria > Burkholderiales > Oxalobacteraceae > Janthinobacterium > Janthinobacterium goodfellowi. The sequence goes on from NZ_JBNYXN010000005.1 coordinate 50,440, forward strand.
CGGCTACAGCAACTGGGAATTGTCGGCCGACCGCGCGAATGCGTCGCGGCGCGAACTGGTGATCGGCGGCATGAAGGAAGAAAAAGTCTTGCGCGTGGTGGGCCTGGGCTCGGCCGCGCACCTGGACAAGCTCGATCCCTTCAATCCGATCAACCGGCGCATCAGCATCATCGTCATGAACAAACGCACGGAAGAAAATGTCCTGCGCGATGGTGCGGCGATCGAATTGCCGGTGACCGATGCCGCTTCCGCCGCTGTCGCTTCAGGGCTGGCGGCCGGCGCGCCGCCCGCGGCGGCGCCAGTCCCCGCCCCGGCAGCGGCGAAAAAATAACACGCAAGGCTGTCGACGCGTGGTGTATTGAAACAATGAGACCTTTATGACAAGAAAGAAAATACTTGGCTCGCATGTAAAGCGCCTGCTGTCTGGCGTGTCGGACCATGGCCGCAAGCACTTGACGGAGGTGGAAACCGACCTGGTGCAGACCGGCATCTTGCTGGAAGAGGCGATCGAGAAGCTGTCCTTCAATTTCATGGCGATACACGCAGCCGTCGCTGCGCAGCAAGACACGATCGCCTTGCTGCTCGACGGCGGTATTCCTGCCGAGCAGCAGCGGGAAAAACTGCTGGCCTTGCAGGATGAGGTGGGGGGCTATGTGAATGCCGCCATCACCAGCCTGCAGTTCCAGGACATGACCAGCCAGCTGATCGAGCGCACCTTGAAGCGCGTGACGGGCTTGCGCGAGTTCCTCGGGACCCTGGGCGAGCATGGCGCGGAGATGTTGCCGGAGAGCGACAATGAAGAAATTGTCGCCTTGCTGGGGCGGGTCAGCATGGCGCTGGCGATTCAAAGCCTGGAGTTGCGCAGCGTGCTGCGCAAGGCTGTCAGTCAGCAGCATTTGGAAAGCGGCGACATCGAGCTGTTCTAGCATGCCAGTGTGGAGCGCTTGTGGTTGCATGGATTGATTAATCAAATACTCGGGCAGGATGCCCGGAATAAGTGGGAGCAAAGATGGCCAAAACGATACTTGCAGTGGACGATTCCAGCTCATTGCGCCAGATGGTGGCGTTCAGCCTGAAAGCCGCCGGTTACCAGGTGGTGGAGGCCGTCGACGGCCAGGATGGACTGGAAAAAGCCAAGCTGCAAACCGTGGACCTGGTATTGACGGACCAGAACATGCCGCGCATGGATGGCCTGGAGCTGATCAAGCTGCTGCGCGAGCTGCCGACCTACCAGAAGGTACCCATCCTGATGCTGACGACGGAGTCGTCGGACGAGATGAAATCGAAAGGACGTGCCGCCGGCGCCAATGGCTGGCTGGTCAAGCCGTTCGATCCGCAACGCCTGATCGAAGTGGTCAAGAAGGTGATCGGCTGATGCCAGCCGCGCAGCACAACGATGCAATTGACGGAGTCACCCTATGACCATCGATATTAGCCAGTTTTTTCAGGTCTTTTTCGATGAGGCCGAAGAACTGCTGGCTGAAAAAGAACGGCTGCTGCTGGCCGTTGATATTGCGGCGCCCGACGCCGAAGATCTGAATGCCATTTTCCGTACCGCCCATTCGATCAAGGGCGGCGCATCGACGTTCGGCCTCTCCGACATGAGCGAGGTGACGCACATCCTCGAGTCGCTGCTCGACCGCATCCGCCAGGGCCAGATGGCCCTGACGGCGGAACACGTCGACGCCTTTTTGGCCGCCAAGGATATCCTCAAGATGCAGCTCGACGGCCATCGCCTGGGCAGTGCCGTCGACCAGGATGCCGTGGCCAACGTGCGCATGATGCTGCAGTCGTTCTCGCAGGACGTGCCGGTGGCCGCGCTCACGCCCGTCGCGCCGGCCTTCCATACGGCGGAAAAAGCCGCCGTCAGCCATGCCGGCGGCCATCGCATCCGCCTCGAGCTGCCGGCCATGGAGCCGCGCGAAGTCGATGCGCTGGCGGCCGAACTGGGCTTGCTGGGCGACGTCGCCGTATCGAGCTTGCCCGACGCGCGCAAGGTGCTGGAAGTGACGACGCATGAAAGCCTGGACGATATCCTGGCCATCTGCTCGTTCGTGCTCAATCCCGACGACATGGTGATCACGCAGGCGCCGCCGCTGGCGCCAGGCGAAGCCGAGGCGGCCCGCGCGGCGCAGGAAAAAGCCCAGGGCTATGGTTTCTTCGACCCGCTGCCAGGCGCACCTGCCGCACAGGGCGCGGCGGACCCCGGCTATGGCTTCTTCCAGCCGCTCGAGGATATCCGCGCCGCCGCCGGCGTGCAGAGCGATGCCGAACAGGGCTACGGTTTCTTCCAGCCGCTAGAACAGATTCGCGCCGACGCGGCCAAGGCGGGCAGCGCCGCCGCCACGCCGGCCGTGGCGAGCGTTGTGGCCGAAGCGGAGCAGGAAAAGAAACCGGCCAAGAAAGAGGGCGACAAGGCCGGCGCCGAGTCGTCGTCGATCCGCGTCTCGATCGAGAAAGTCGACCAGCTGATCAACCTGGTGGGCGAACTGGTGATCACGCAGGCGATGATCGAGCAGCGCGCCAGCGCGCTCGACCCGATGCTGCATGAAAAACTGCTCGACAGCGTCAGCCACCTGACGCGCAACACGCGCGACTTGCAGGAAGCGGTCATGTCGATCCGCATGATGCCGATGGATTTCGTCTTTTCGCGCTTCCCGCGCATGGTGCGCGACCTGGCCACGAAACTGGGCAAGAAGGTCGACTTCATCACGAATGGCGCCGCCACGGAACTGGACAAGGGCCTCATCGAGCGCATCGTCGATCCGCTCACGCACCTGGTGCGCAACAGCATCGACCATGGCGTGGAAATGCCGGCCGCCCGCGTGGCCGCCGGCAAGACCGAGGCGGGCCGTCTGTTCCTCTCGGCCAGTCACCAGGGCGGCAACATCATCATCGAAGTATCCGATGACGGCGCGGGACTGAACCGCGAGCGCATCCTGGCCAAGGCCGCGCAGCAAGGCCTGGACGTATCCGAGTCGATGAGCGACGCCGACGTGTGGCAGCTGATATTCGCGCCCGGCTTTTCCACCGCCGAAGCGGTCACCGACGTGTCGGGCCGCGGCGTGGGCATGGATGTCGTCAAGCGCAATATCAGCGCCATGGGCGGCGTCGTCGACATCCGTTCGGCCAAGGGTTTCGGCACGACGATTTCCATTTCGCTGCCGCTGACCCTGGCCATCCTGGACGGCATGTCGATCCGCGTCGGCGACGAAGTGTATATTTTGCCGCTGGGCTTTGTCATCGAATCGCTGCAGCCGGCCGTTGAGGACATCAAGGACATCAGTGGCAAGGGGCAGGTGGTGAAAGTGCGCGGCGAATACCTGCCCTTGATTCCGCTGTACCAGATGTTCGACATCGCGCCGCGCTTTACCAGTCCCTCGGAAGGCATCTGCGTGATCCTCGAGACGGAAGGGCGCAAGGCGGCCCTGTTTGTCGACGACCTGGTGGGGCAGCAGCAGGTCGTGGTGAAAAACCTCGAATCGAATTACCGCAAGGTGGTGGGCATTTCCGGCGCCACCATCCTGGGCGATGGCGGCGTGTCGCTGATTCTCGATGTCGCCGCCCTGATCCGTTCCTCTCGCCAGCTGGCCGACGAGTCCATTTTTTCGTAATACCGATAGATAAAGATAGGAAAACGCACCATGTCAGATACTCAACAAACATCCGGAAGCAATGCGGGCGACGGCAAGGACATCGCCGGCCGTGAATTCCTGGCCTTCACCCTGGGCTCCGAAGAGTACGGCATCGATATCCTGAAGGTCCAGGAGATCCGTGGTTACGAAGCGGTCACCCGCATCGCCAACGCGCCTGAATTCATCAAGGGCGTGATTAACCTGCGCGGCATCATCATTCCCGTGGTCGACATGCGCATCAAGTTCAACCTGGGCACGCCCGTGTACGACCAGTTCACGGTAGTGATCATCCTGAACATCGGCGGCCGTATCGTCGGCATGGTGGTCGACAGCGTTTCCGACGTCACCACCCTGACGCCGGAGCAGGTCAAGCCGGCACCGGAAATGGGCACCGCCTTCTCGACCGACTACATGATCGGCCTGGGCACCATCGACGAGCGCATGCTGATCCTGGTCGACATCGACAAGCTGATGTCGAGCAGCGAGATGGGCCTGATCGACAAGCTGGCGGCGTAAGCGGCAGCAAGGCGGCGCCCGGTGCGCCGCCGTTTTAGAACGCAAAGAATCACTACAGATATGCATGTACCGGCGCGGGCATCAGCCAGAGGCGCGCCGGCAGGCTGCAAGGTCCGACAGAGACCCGGCCACAACACGGCGCCGTCCGGTTGAACGGGCGCCGTTCACATAAATATTGGAGACTGTAATGAGTTTGCGCGATTTCAAGATAGGCACCCGGCTGGGGATAGGTTTTGGCAGCATCCTCGCCATCCTGGTGGTGGTGATCGTTTCGGCGAATGCCCTGAATTACCGTAACAAGGCCCAGTTGCTCACGGGCCTGGCACTGGCAAGCGAAAAGAACACGCAGGCGTCGCTGATGAAAAGCGCGATGCTGGAAACCGGTATCGCCATGCGCAATATCGGCTTGCAGGGCGATGTGGGTCTGATGCAGGTGGAAGAGGGCAAGGTGCGCGAGCAGCGCAAGCTGTACGACGGCGCGCGCGGCAAGCTGGCCAGCCTGGGCCTGTCCGATGGCGAGAAGGCGCTGCTGGCCAACATCGCCAAGGTCGACGGCGAAGTCGACGCCGCCTTCAAGGAAGCGATGGGGCAGGTGCTGGCGTTTAACAGCGAGGGCGCGGCGAAGGTGATTGCCACCCGCATCGATCCCTTGAACAAGGCGACCCTGGCCGATATCAACAAGCTGCTCGACTTGCAGCACGTGGCGCAGCAAAGCTTCATGGACGACTCTCTGGCGGCCGATGCGCGCCTGATGACGGTACTGTTCATCCTGGGTGGCGCGGCGGTGGCGATCGGCGCCTGGTGCGCCATCTTCATCACGCGCTCGATCACGGTGCCGCTGTCGGGCGCCCTGGCCGTGGCGCAGAAAGTGGCGGCCGGCGAGCTGACGTCGCGCGTGGTGGTCGAAGGCAAGGATGAAACGAGCGCGCTGCAGCAGGCGCTCAAGGACATGAACGAGAGCCTGGTGCAGACGGTCAGCGACGTGCGCACCGGGACGGACACCATCACCGTGGCGTCGCGCGAGATCGCCAGCGGCAATGCGGACCTGTCGGCGCGCACGGAAACGCAGGCCAGTTCGCTCGAAGAGACGGCGTCGTCGATGGAAGAGCTGACATCGACCGTGAAGCAGAACGCGGACAACGCGCGCCAGGCCAACCAGCTGGCCGTGTCGGCATCGTCGGTGGCGGAACAGGGCGGCAAGGTGGTGGCGCAAGTGGTCGATACCATGGGTTCCATCAAGGACAGTTCGCGCAAGATCGTCGATATCATCGGCGTCATCGACGGCATTGCGTTCCAGACGAATATCCTGGCATTGAATGCGGCCGTCGAAGCGGCGCGCGCAGGCGAGCAGGGACGCGGTTTTGCGGTGGTGGCGTCGGAAGTGCGTAATCTGGCGCAACGATCGGCCGGCGCGGCGAAAGAAATCAAGGGCCTGATCGGCGACTCGGTCGACAAGGTCGATGCGGGCAGCCGCCTGGTGGACGAGGCGGGACAAACCATGGGCCTGATCGTCACGTCGATCCGGCAGGTGGCCGACATCATGGGCGAGATCACGGCGGCGACGCAGGAACAGAGCCATGGCATCGAGGAAGTGAACCAGGCCATCGCGCAGATGGACCAGATGACGCAGCAGAATGCGGCGCTGGTCGAGGAAGCGGCGGCGGCCGCCGAAAGCATGCAGGACCAGGCGCAGAAACTGGCCGACGCTGTCAGTATCTTCAAGCTGGACGGCGAGAGCGCGGCGCAGGCAGCCATGCCCGCGCCCGCGCCCGTAGTCAAAGCGGTGGCACGGCCGGCGCCTGGCGTGGCGGCAACTACACGGCGGTTGGCAAAGACGGCGCAAGCCGGCACGCCGCCGCCCGCGAAAAAGCTGGCGGCGGCCGGCGGCGACGATTGGGAAGAGTTCTGACGCCAACCCGGTCCCGCTAGTTATACTTGCAAAGGCATTGGTCAGAGTAGTCATAGAGAGGTAAAAACAAAATGCCGCAAACTAAAACGGAATCGGTCAAGGAATTTGATTTCACTGGCAAGGACTTCGAACGGGTCCGCGCCATGATTTACAAGCGGGCCGGCATCGCGCTGGCCGACAGCAAGCAGGAGATGGTCTACAGCCGCCTGGCCAGGCGCCTGCGCGCGACCGGCATCTCCTCGTTCGTCCGCTACCTGGACGACCTGGAGGCGGGTCGCATGGGCGACGAGTGGGAAGCGTTCACGAATGCGCTGACGACCAACCTGACGTCGTTCTTCCGCGAGGCGCATCATTTCCCGCTGCTGGCCGAGCATGTGAAAAAACTGAGCGGGCCGATCACCATCTGGTGTTCGGCCAGTTCCACCGGCGAAGAGCCGTATTCGATCGCCATGACGGTGTGCGAGGCGTTCAATACGCTTACGCCGCCGGTCACCATCATCGCCACGGACATCGACACGAACGTGCTGGCCACGGCCGCCAATGGCGTCTACAACCTGGACCGGCTCGACAAGATGCCGGCCGACCGCGCGCGGCGCTTTTTCTTGCGCGGCAAGGGCGACCGCGAGGGGCAGGTACGGGTGCGCCCGGAACTGCGCCAGATGATCACCTTCAAGCCGCTCAACCTGCTGGCCGACAGCTGGCCATTGACGGGGCAGTTCGACGTCATCTTTTGCCGCAACGTGATGATTTATTTTGACAAGGCGACGCAGCGCAAGATCCTGTCGCGCTTTGTGCCATTGATGAAGCCCGATGCCCTGCTGTTCGCGGGACATTCGGAGAATTTTCTGTACGTGTCGGATTCATTGAAGCTGCGCGGTAAAACAGTCTATGAGCTCGATCAGCCTCGGGGCGCCGCGCCCAAGGTATCGTCGCATCGTACATGAGAGTGAAATATGAGCCTGGAATCCAAAGAGCAATTCGCCACTAACGTCTATTACGACAGGACGTTCAATTGTGACGCCGCCAAGATCTTGCCTGGTGAGTATTACTTCACCAACAAGGACATGCTGATCGTCACCGTGCTCGGCTCCTGCGTCTCGGCCTGCATCCGCGACCGCGTGACGGGCCTGGGCGGCATGAACCATTTCATGCTGCCCGATGGCGGCAGCGATCCGAACAGCCCGATTTCCGCGTCGATGCGCTACGGCACCTACGCCATGGAAATCCTGATCAACGATTTGCTGAAGGCCGGCGCACGGCGCGAGAACATGGAAGCGAAAGTGTTCGGCGGCGGCGCCGTGCTGCGCGGCTTCACGGCGATCAACGTGGGCGAACGCAATGCGGCCTTTGTCATCAATTACCTGAAGGCGGAAAAGATGCGCGTGGTGGCGGAAGACCTCAACGACATCCACCCGCGCAAGGTGTATTTCTTCCCCCGCAGCGGCAAGGTGCTGGTGAAAAAGCTGATGCAGACGCATAACGACACGCTGGTGCGCCGCGAACTCGATTACGCCAGCCGCCTCAAGGTCGCGCCGGTGGGCGGCGAGGTCGAGCTGTTCTGATACATATCGGACCAAACCTGCTGCGCACCGCGTTGTGCGGGGTGCGGCGGTGTGGTCCGGGTACTAATTTAATAAGAAACAAGGGCCGCAAGGCCTGGAAGGATAACTATGAAGATCAAGGTATTGATCGTGGATGACTCGGCGCTGATCCGCAGCGTCATGACGGAAATCGTGAACAGCCAGCCCGACATGGAAGTGGTGGGGGCGGCGCCCGATCCGCTGGTGGCGCGCGAGATGATCAAGCAGACCAACCCCGACGTGCTGACCCTCGACGTCGAGATGCCGAAGATGGATGGCCTGGACTTCCTGGAAAAGCTGATGCGCTTGCGCCCGATGCCGGTGCTGATGGTGTCGTCGCTGACCGAGCGCGGTTCGGAAATCACCATGCGCGCGCTGGAACTGGGCGCCGTCGATTTCGTCACCAAGCCGAAGATTTCCATCCAGAGCGGCATGCGCGAGTACACGGACATGATCGCCGACAAGATCCGCGCCGCCTCGAAGGCGCGCATCCGCGCGCGCACCCTGCCGTCGGCCGGCGACAAGGTCGCCGCGCCGCTGCCTGCGCTGCGCAGCCCGTTGACGTCGAGCGAAAAGCTGATCATCGTGGGCGCCTCGACGGGCGGCACGGAAGCGATCCGCGAATTCCTCATGCAGATGCCGTCCGATTGCCCCGGCATCCTGATCACGCAGCACATGCCGGAAGGCTTTACGCGCTCGTTTGCGCGCCGCCTCGATTCGCTGTGCAAGATATCGGTGCAGGAAGCGGCAGGCGGCGAACGCGTGCTGCCCGGCCACGCCTATATCGCGCCCGGCCATTCGCACCTGACCCTGACGCGCAGCGGCGCCAACTACATGACCAAGATCGACCAGGGCGAACCGGTGAACCGCCACCGTCCGTCCGTCGATGTGCTGTTCCGTTCGGCCGCGCAATCGGCTGGTAAAAATGCCGTCGGCGTGATCCTGACCGGCATGGGCAAGGATGGCGCGCAAGGCATGTTGGAGATGAAGGCCGCAGGAGCGTATAATTTTGCGCAGGATGAAGCCAGTTGCGTGGTGTTCGGCATGCCGCGCGAGGCGATCGCCGTCGGCGCTACGCATGAGGTCGGCGCTCTGACGGCGCTGCCTGGCATGGTGCTGGGACACCTGGCGGCGCACGGCATGCGTGCTTTGCGCGTGTAAGCCACGTTTTATATGATCTGAGGCAAGTTTGTTCGCCTAAAAGCAACGAAAATGCTATCCTACAACTTGCTGCCGTAGTGTCGACCATAATGTCGGCATTCATGTCGATATTATTAACAAACCGCTACAGAAACAACGGAGTTATTCATGGCTGATCCAAAGATGAAATTTTTAGTCGTTGACGATTTTTCGACGATGCGCCGCATTGTCCGGAATCTGTTGAAGGAACTGGGTTATGCCAACGTCGATGAGGCGGAAGACGGCGTGATGGGCCTGGCCAAGCTGCGCGCGGAATCCTACGATTTCGTCGTCTCGGACTGGAACATGCCGAACATGGATGGCCTGACGATGCTGCAGCATATCCGCGCCGATCCCGCACTGGCCAAGCTGCCCGTGCTGATGGTCACCGCTGAAGCGAAAAAAGAAAACATCATCGCCGCCGCGCAAGCTGGCGCCAGCGGTTATGTCGTCAAGCCGTTTACGGCCGCCACCCTCGATGAAAAGCTGAACAAGATTTTCGAGAAGCTGGAAAAAGCCGGCGCCTGATCACGGTTTGATACGCATCAAAAAAACGCTGCCAGTGCGAACTGGCAGCGTTTTTTTTGTTCACCTCGCTTACACCAGGCCGCCATTCGCGCGCAGGGTTTGCCCATTCACCCAGCGGCCGTCGGGGCCCGCCAGGAAGGCCACGGCGGCGGCGATGTCGTCCGGCGTGCCCAGGCGTTCCAGGGGCGCCATCTTGCTCATGCGTTCTATCGTCTCTTCCGTCTTGCCGTTCAAGAACAGGGCCGTGGCCGTGGGGCCCGGGGCGACGGCGTTGACGGTGATGTTCTTGCCGCGCAATTCCTTGGCGAAGATAGCCGTCATCGTCTCGATGGCCGCCTTGCTGGCGCCGTAGACGGCATAGCCGGGCAGGGCCAGCCCGATCACGCTGGTGGAGAAGTTGACCACGCTGCCGCCGTGGCGCAAGCGCGTCGCCGCCTGGCGCATGGTGTTGAAGCTGCCCTTGACGTTGATGGCGAACAGGCTGTCGAAGGTGGCGTCGTCCGTGTCGGCCAGGGCCGGCAGCGCGGGCGGCATGATGCCGGCGTTGTTGACCAGCACGTCGACGCCGCCGAAGGCCGCCTCGGCCGCATCGAACAAGGCTTGCACCTCACCCGCATCGGCCACGTTGGCCTTGAGGGCGATGGCGGCGCCGCCTTCGGCCGCGATGGCCGCCACCAGCGCGTCGGCCGCCTCCTGGCTGCTGGCGTAATTGACGACGACCCGCATGCCGTCGCGCGCCAGGCGGCGGGCGATGGCCGCGCCGATGCCGCGCGAGGCGCCCGTGACGATGGCGACCTTGGCGGAATGGGATGCTGTGTTCATGGTGTTCTCCTGTCGTGGTGGAGGCCCGCATGGGCCAGTGCAGCCATTGTGATCTTTATCGATACATGGATAAAGATGGGGATATTGATTTCAATGTGCAAATTCCATTAACAATGATTGTTGGCCTCGCTGGTATGGACAGGCGTGGTGCCGCTGAGCATAAGTAATTGCGCAAAGGAATTAAATATTTCCCAAAGTTAACTTTACACGTCAAATAATTTGGCCCATGATCGCTGCAGTATTGCCCTTTGTCCCCGACCCCGACAAGAAGGAGCGCAACATGCGCCGAGCACCCGTATTATTTTTTGCCCTGAGCACGGCCTTGCTGGCAGCTTGCGGCGTGAGCCTTGAACAAACCGCAGTCGTGCCTGTCGCGTCCGTCGAGATGCAGGAGCCGGCCGCGCAGTGGCCTGCCGAAGGCGATGGCCGGCATGCCTATCTGCACCGTGTGGGGGGCCGCGATTATGTCAGCCTGAGCCAGCATGGTCCCGAGGGCGGCTTGCCGATACTCACGGGGACGCAGCGCCATGCGCACGCCATCCGCCTGCTGGCAGCCGATCCGGCCCAGGTGCGCGCCATCCTGCGCAGCCTGAGGCTGCCTGCGCACCAGCGCAAGCTGTGGGCGGGAGAGGAAATCGTGCTCGATGCGGCCAGCTATGACATGTTGCAAGCGGCACGCGGCAGCAACAAACCGCTGTTTGCCGAGCTCAAGCTGGTAGGGATGGAGAAGTAATAAAAGAAACGGGGCCGAACGGCCCCGCTGTGACTGCGTTTAAAACATCTAACAAAACCGTAGCGAGCGGCAGAGAGTTGTGGCCGAGAAGCGCAACCGTGCTGAAGCACGGTGAGCATCGCAGGCCGCAAATCGCGACGCGCAGTAGGTTTTGTTGTATGTTAAATTTCCAAGTTGTCGATCAAGCGAGTCTGTCCCAGCTTGGCGGCGGCCAGCACCACCAGCGGTTCGCCCGCGGCCAGTTCGGCGGCGCTCGGCGCCTGCAGGTTGGCGCGCTTGCGCACGGCGATGTAGTCCGATTTCCAGCCGCGGCTGTTCAATAGCTGCATGCTGGCCTGTTCCAGTTCGCCCACGGCCAGGTTGCCCTTGCGCACTTCCTCGGCCACGAAATTGAGGCCCTTGAACAGTTCCGGCGCTTCCGCCCGTTCGCTTTCCGACAAGTACATATTGCGCGAGGACAGGGCCAGGCCGTCGTCGGCGCGGTAGGTTTCGGCGGCGATGATTTCCGTCGGCAGCGCGAACTGGCGCGCCATGTTGCGGATGATCATCAGTTGCTGGTAATCCTTCTTGCCGAACACGGCCACTCGCGGACCCACGCACGAGAACAGCTTGGTGACGACCGTGCACACGCCTTCGAAGAAGCCGGGGCGGAATTCCCCTTCCAGGGTATTGCCCAGGTCATCGGGCGGGCGCACGCGGTATTCCTGCGGCTCCGGATACAGTTCCTTTTCCGTCGGCGCGAACAGCACGTACACGCCTTCCTTTTCCAGCTTGGCGATGTCGGCCGCCATGGTGCGCGGATATTTCTCGAAGTCTTCGTTCGGGCCGAATTGCAGGCGGTTCACGAAGATCGAGGCGACGACGGGGTCGCCATGCTTGCGCGCCAGGCGCATCAGCGACAGATGGCCTTCGTGCAGGTTGCCCATGGTGGGGACGAACGCCGTGCGCAGCTGTCCGCTGAGCTGGTCGCGCAATTCTTCAATGTCGGAAATAATTTTCATGGATTGCTTTCGCTAAAACCCCGTTGTACGGTGGTCAGTGACAAAGGGAAGGATATCAGGCGGGCGAATAGGCCAGCCGGACGTAGATGGGGGCAAACGGTTCTGCCTGCGTGATTTCGATCAGGGTTTCCTTGGCCAGTTCCAGCAAGGCCACGAAGTTGACCACGACCACGGGCACGCCGCCGGCAATGTCGAACAGCTCGCTGAATTCGACGAAGCGCGACGACTGCAAGTGGCGCAGGATGCTCGACATGTGCTCGCGCACGGACAGTTCCTGGCGGCTGATGCGGTGATGCTGGGTCAGCTTGGCGCGCTTCAGCACGTCGAGCCACGCCTGCTGCAAGTCCACCGGCTCCACGTCGGGCCAGGTGGGCGTCAGGCTTTGCTCGATGAAAATCTGCGTGCGCACGAAATCGCGCTCGAACTGGGGAATGGCGTTCAGGTCGTAGGCGGCCAGCTTGATCTGCTCGTACTCGAGCAGGCGGCGCACCAGTTCGGCGCGGGGATCGCCGCCATCTTCCTCGACGTCGCTCTTGCGCGATGGCAAAAGCATACGCGACTTGATCTCGATCAACATCGCCGCCATCAGCAGATACTCGGCGGCCAGTTCCAGGTTGCGCACGCGGATCTGGTCGACATATTTCAGATATTGCAGGGTCACCTGCGCCATCGGGATGTCGAGAATGTTGAAGTTTTGCTTGCGGATCAGGTAGAGCAGCAAGTCGAGCGGGCCTTCGAAGGCTTCGAGGAAGATTTCCAGCGCGTCCGGCGGAATGTACAGATCCGTCGGCATGCGCAGCATGGGCTCGCCATACAGGCGGGCGATGCCCAGCGGGTCGGCGGCGGGCGCCGCGTCCGTGGTTGCGGATGCTGCAGGGTCGCCGCTGCCGTCGCCATCGGCGACAGGTTCGGGCGACTCGATGACTGCGCCGGCACCGGAAGCGTCGGCTTCCGGCGTGACTGCAGACTCTTCAGGCAACATCGTGCCGGTTCCAGATCTTAGTTCTTGTTCTGGTAAACGTAAGCCTGTTGCTTGACGGCCGACGCCAGCTGGCGCTCCTGCTCATCGATGCTGACGGCCGGCTTGTCCCACAGCAGGGCGCGGCCCGCTTGCTGGCCCGCTTCCATGCCAGGGTTCTTGGCCTTCAGTTCGGCGATGAACAAGGTGTGGTCGGATACGTAGTTGTTGTGTTTTGCAGGCAGTTTCATATTCTCTTCTGAGTGTCTTATGGGTAAGGTCAGCCGGCCGTATTTTACCGCGCCGTGCGGCTTGGCGGGTTGTTGTATCGGCAAGTCCGGGGCGAAATTGCTAAAAATCAATAACGCAGCAGGCGTCGCATCACCATCGGCGCCGGTTCGGCGGGGTTGGCGTGCGAATATTCCAGTTCTTCGGCCAGCTCGAATTCGAAGGCCGCATAAAAATCGATCAGCTTGCGCTGGTCGCGCCGCACGGCCAGGCGCAATTCCTCGGCCTGGCACGACAGGCCGTGATGAATGATGGCTTCGAGCAAGTGCTGCGAGACGTGGCTGCCCCGGTAAGCGGGCAGCACGCCCATGCGTGAAATCTTCCAGATGGCGGGGTCGCTGTCGAGCGGCATCCAGCGCAGCGAACCGGCTGGAATGTCGTCGATCAGCAACAGAAAACCGCCGCCGTGGCGCAATTGCGCTTCCACTTGCTGCGCTGTCTCGTGGTGTCCACTGGACGAGGCCGCGACCTTGCCGGCCCACGCGGCGCGGGTCAGCTCGGCCATCAGCTGTGCATCGGCATTTGTTGCTTCGCGCACCACGATATTCATCATCGGTCCTTGTGCGGGCTTAGCGGATGCGCATGCCAGGTTCGGCGCCCGGCCATGGGTTCAGGATGTAGATGCCCGGATTGGCCTTCTCGTCGGCGGCGGAGGCGGCCATGACCATGCCTTCCGAAATGCCGAACTTCATCTTGCGCGGCGCCAGATTGGCCACCAGCACCGTCAGCTTGCCGATCAGTTCTTCCGGCTGATACGCCGAACGGATGCCCGAGAAGACATTGCGCAAGCGGCCTTCGCCCGCGTCCAGGGTCAGGCGCAGCAGCTTGTCGGAGCCGTCGACCAGTTCGCAGTTGACGATCTTGGCGATGCGCAGGTCGACCTTGAGGAAGTCGTCGATCTTGATCTCGGGCGCCAGCTCCTCGATGGCGGCAGCAGCAGGGGCCGCGGCGTCGTTCGCGGCGTCGCCAGCCGGCGCCGCGATGGCGGCGGCTGCTTGCGGCGCGTCAAACAGCGCTTCGATCATCTTCGCATCCATGCGCGTCATCAAGTGGCTGTAGGCGCCGATGGTGCGGCCCAGCATGCTGTTCGAGACGGCGTCGCCGAACACTTGCGTATCGGCCCAGGTGAACTCGGCGTCGTTAAGGAACGATGCCACGTTCTTCGCCACGCCCGGCAGGACCGGCGACAGCAGAATCGTCAGCTGGCGGAACAGGATCAGCGCCGTCGTGCACACGTCGTGCAGTTCGGCCGTCTTTTCGACGTCCTTGGCGAGGATCCACGGCTTGTTTTCATCGACATACTGGTTCGTGATGTCGGCGATTTCCATGATCTCGCGCAAGGCCTTGCCGAATTCGCGGTTCTCGAAGTGCGCGGCGATGCTGGCCTGGCGCTCGACGATGACGCCGTTGACGTCCACCGTCAGCGCGCGGTTGATCCAGCTTTGCGCGCCTTCCGACAGCGTGGATGCCAGCTTGCCGTCGAAACGCTTGGCGATGAAGCCGGCGCAGCGGCTGGCGATGTTGACGTATTTGCCGATCAGGTCGCTGTTCACGCGGGCGACGAAGTCCTCGCCGTTGAAGTCCAGGTCTTCCACTTTCGAGTTCAGCTTGAAGGCGATGTAGTAGCGCAGCCATTCCGGGTTCATGCCCAGGTCCAGGTAGCGCAGCGGCGAAATACCGGTGCCGCGCGACTTCGACATCTTTTCGTTGTTAACCGTCAGGAAGCCGTGCACATTGACTTTCAGTTTGTCGATCACCGGGTGATTGGCAAATTTCAGCATGGCAGGCCAGAACAGCAGGTGGAAGGAAACGATGTCCTTGCCGATGAAATGGATCTGTTCCGTCGTCGGATCGTTCAGGAAAGCGTCGAAATCGATGCCTTTCTTGTCGCAATAGTTTTTCAGGCTGGCCAGGTAGCCGACGGGCGCGTCCATCCATACATAGAAGAACTTGCCCGGTGCATCGGGAATCGGGATGCCGAAGTAGGGCGCGTCGCGCGAGATATCCCAGTCGGCCAGCTTTTCGCCCGCCTCGCCCAGCCATTCGCTGACCTTGTTGACCATTTCAGGCTGCAAGCGGCCTGGCGTGTTGAGCCAATCCTTGAGGAATTCGAAGCAGCGCGGGTCGGACAGCTTGAAGAAATACTGCTCCGACGGCTTCATCACGGGCGTCGCGTTGGTGAAGACCGAGAACGGGTTGACCAGGTCGGTCGGCTGGTAGGCTGCGCCGCACACTTCGCAATTGTCGCCGTACTGGTTCTTGGCGCCGCATTTCGGGCATTCGCCCTTGATGTTGCGGTCGGCCAGGAACATGCCCTTGACCGGATCGAAGAAGCGGTCGACGGTTTTCGTGACGATCAGGCCCGTATCGCGCAGCTTGCGGTAGATCGATTGCGACAGGTCGACGTTTTCCGGCGAATCGGTCGAATACCAGTTGTCAAAAGCGATATGGAAGCCATCGAGGTACTGGGCGCGGCCAGCGGCGATGTTGGCGACGAATTGCTGCGGCGTGATGCCTTCCTTTTCGGCGGCGATCATGATGGGCGTGCCATGCGTATCGTCGGCGCCCACAAAGTGCACTTCACGGCCGGCTTCGCCATCGCGTTGCATTCGCTGGAACCGGACCCAGATATCAGCCTGGATGTATTCCATGATATGGCCAATGTGAAAAGCGGCGTTTGCGTAAGGCAGGGCAGTGGTGACGAACAGCTTGCGAGTCATGATTGATGCACTTTTGGGATGGATAATAGGACATTTTAACAGCGGAAAGGCAATATGAGCAGATGCAGCGCCGGCAAGTGATGCTTTTGCCGCCATCGCACCATGCAAATTTGCGCTAGACTGCGCGTATTGCACATATGTAGTACACACGGAGATTTACATGAGCATCACAGTAGAAGACGTCAAGGCCGCGCTGGCCCAGGTTATTGATCCAAATACACATAAAGATTTTGTTTCCAGCAAAACCGTCAAGAATCTGAAGGTCGATGGCAGCGACATTTCGCTCGACATCGAACTGGGTTACCCCGCCAAGAGCCAGATCGACCTGATCCGCAAATCCGTGCTGGCCGCGTTGCGCGTGCTGCCGGGCGTGGGCAACGTCAGCGTGGGCGTGTCGTCGAAGATCATTTCGCACACGGTGCAGCGCGGCTTGAAGCCGATGAGCAACGTGAAAAACATCATCGCCGTCGCTTCCGGCAAGGGCGGCGTTGGCAAATCGACCACGGCCGTCAACCTGGCCCTGGCCCTGGCCGCCGAGGGCGCCACCGTCGGCATGCTGGACGCCGATATCTATGGCCCCTCGCAGCCGATGATGCTGGGCATCAGCGGCCAGCCGAAGACGCTCGACGGCAAGAGCATGGAACCGATGGAAAACCACGGCCTGCAAGTGTCGTCGATCGGTTTCATGATCGATCCGGACGAGCCGATGGTGTGGCGCGGCCCGATGGTCACGCAAGCCTTGCAGCAACTGCTGGACCAGACCAACTGGCGCGACCTCGATTATCTGATCGTCGACATGCCGCCAGGCACGGGCGATATTCAATTGACCCTGTCGCAGAAAGTGCCCGTCACGGGCGCCGTCATCGTCACGACGCCGCAGGACATCGCGCTGCTGGACGCGCGCAAGGGCCTGAAAATGTTCGAGAAGGTCGGCATTCCGATTTTGGGCGTGGTGGAAAACATGAGCACGCATATCTGCTCGAACTGCGGCCATGCGGAAGAAATCTTCGGCGCCGGCGGCGGCGCGAAGATGTGCGCGGACTTCGGCGTGGAATTCCTCGGCGCCTTGCCGCTGACCATGGCGATTCGCCAGCAGACGGATTCGGGCACGCCCACCGTCGTGGCCGAGCCGGAAGGCCCCGTCGCCGTGATCTACAAGCAGATCGCCCGCACCATCGCCATCAAGGTGGCGGAAAAGGCGAAGGATATGACCAGCAAGTTTCCGTCGATCGTCATCAAGAACGACTAGTGGCTGGGTGGCCTTGCAAACCTACTGCGCAGCTCACTTTCGGGTCGGCGTTACTCACCGTACTAAAGTACGGTTGCGTTACTCAACCCGACATTGAGCTTGCTCGCTACGGTTTTTAAGGCCACCATGGCACCATTGGATTTATCCATTGGCTTAACTCTTCCCTGGCGCCACGACCGCCAGGAATATGGTTTCATGCAGTCCGTGTTGTTATTAACAAGAGGAGACATCATGCAATTGACTACCGTATTCCTGCGCCAGGCCGCAGTCCTGCTCGCCGGCGGCCTGCTGGCAGCCAGCGCCTTCGCCCAATCCGTTTCCTTCGTCGAGCCAGCCGATGGCGCGACGGTGACGAGCCCGTTCAAAGTGAAATTTGCCGTCAGCGGCATGGACGTCAAGCCGGCCGGCGACATGACGGCCAAGACGGGCCACCATCATTTGCTCATCAATACAGGGCCGATGAAGGCGGGCGAGATGATACCCATGGATGACAAGCATTTGCATTTCGGCAAAGGTCAAACGGAAACGGACGTCACCTTGCCGCCGGGCCAGTACACGCTCACCATGCAGTTCGCCAATGGCGCGCACCAGTCGTATGGGCCGGAGTTAAGCAAAAGCATCAAAGTGACGGTCAAGTAAATCGGGTAAATAAATCCGGCATACTCATCTGTTCGCAGAAGGCCGGGTTCCAGCGATGGAGCCCGGCCTTTTCATATTGTTGCTTCTTGTCATTGTTGTGTCATATAGTCGGCGTATGCTGCCCGGTGGCCTAACTTTTGATGAGTGGATATGACGAAACATTTCTCCCTTTCCCGGCAACTGGCGCAGGCGCTGCTGCTGGTCACTAGCGTGGCGGCTTGCCAGGCATATGCGGCCAAGGCCGTACCCTCGGCTGCGGCGCAGCCGAAGCTGGTCGTGGTGCTGGTAGTGGACGGCTTGCCGCAAGAGCAGGTGACGCGCTACCGCGAGCAGTTCGGCCAGGGCGGTTTCCGCCGCCTGCTGGAGCAGGGCGCGTGGTTCAGCGATGCGCACCAGGCGCATGGCATCACGGTCACCGCCATCGGCCACTCGGCCGTGCTGTCGGGTGCCTACCCGTACCAGCATGGCGTGATCGGCAATAACTGGATCGATCCCGTCACGAAAAAATCCGTGTATTGCACCGAGGATGGCAATTTCCATTACATCGGCGAGGAGACGAAGCCGGACGACGGCACCGCGCCGACCAAGCTGCGCGTGAGCACCCTCGGCGACGAGCTGCGCTATGCCACGGGCGACAAGGCCAAGGTCGTCACCGTGTCGGGCAAGGACCGCGGCGCCATCCTGCTGGCCGGGAAAACGGGCACGGCCTATATGTACATGGAAAAGACGGGCAACTTCGCCAGCAGCACCTATTACATGCAGCAGCACCCGCAATGGGTGCAGCGCTACCAGGCGGCCAAACCGCAGGACCGTTATTACGGCAAGAGCTGGACGCCGCTGCTGGCCGACGGGGCTTATGTCAACGATGCGCGCGACGATCTGGTGGCGGCCAAGCCGGGCACGCGCAATACCTTCCCGTTCGCCTATTACAGCGACAGCGGCCAGCTCGATGGCGAGTACTACAGCCGCTTGAAGTCCGGTCCCTTCCTCGATGAACTGACCCTGGAATTTGCCCGCGCCGCCGTCGAGGGCGAGAACCTGGGCCGCAACCCGGCTGGCGTGCCCGACATCCTGGGCGTGAGCCTGTCCGCGCACGACTATGTGAACCATGCCTACGGCCCGGAAAGCAAGATGTCGCACGACCACCTGCAACGCCTGGACCGCATGCTGGCCGGCTTCTTTGCCGACCTCGATAAAAAAGTCGGCATGGACAATGTGCTGGTGGTGCTGACGGCCGACCATGGCTTTGCCAACGTGCCGGAATTTACGGAAGCGCGCGGCGGCTTTACGGCCAAGCGCATCGACGGCGACAAGCTGGTCGCAAGCCTGAACCAGCACCTGGCGACAAGCCTGGGCATCGATAAGCTGGTGACGACGTCGTCGCTGCCGAATATCTACCTCGATTACGCGCTGGCGGAAAAGGGCGGCATCCATCGCGCCGCCCTGGAAGACGCGGCGGCCCGCTTCCTGCTGCAGCAGGACGGCCTGGCGCAAGTCTATACGCGCACGCAGATGGAAACAGGGGCCGTCGCCACGCGCATGGACACGCTGATGCGCCGCGCGTGGAACCGCCAGCTGTCGGGCGACCTGATGGTCGTCACAAAACCGGCCTGGTATTTCGGCAAGGGCAGCGGCGGCACCTCGCACGGCACGCCGTACACGTATGACACCAACGTGCCGCTGATGGTCTTCGGCCCCCGCTGGATCAAGCCGGGCGCCTACGGCCAGTACGCGGAAGTGGTCGACATCGCCCCGACCCTGGCGCATCTGCTGCGCATACGCCAGCCATCGGCGTCGGAAGGGCGGATCTTGACGGAAGCGGTGCGGTAAAGGGCGGTGCTGCGCGCTTGTCGGCTTACGCGCTTTGCGCTAACCCGACCTACGATGACCTTGTGGGTCGGATTAGCGGGGCGCAGCCACGCGTCATCCGACAGCATCGTCGGCAAAACCGCTTACAGCAGCCAGTCTATCGGCAGCACCGACAGAATCGCCACCCCCATGCGCTTCCATACGCTGGTGCCCGGTTCCGTGTCGTAGCGCGTGGTGGCGCCGCTGGCGTCGCGGGCGATCCAGTACAGCGCGCCGTCGTCGCCAAGCAGGACCTGATAGGCGCGCTGCGGGATGGTGGTGCGCATGGCTTGCCCCAGCTGGCTGGCCAGCGCGGGGCTGTCGATGACGAGCCCCATTTCCGTGTTCAATTCGATCGAGCGCGGGTCGAAATTGAACGAGCCGACAAAGATGCGCTGGTCGTCGACGGCAAAGGTCTTCGCATGCAGGCTCGATGCGGAGCTGCCGAAGCGGCCCGTCTGCTCGCGCGCGTCGCCGGCTTCCCACGAGCGGCGCGATTCGTACAGCAGCACGCCCGCTTCCAGCAGCGGCTTCCTCCACTTCGCGTAACCCGCATGCACGGCCGCCACGTCGGTCGCTTCCAGCGCATTCGTCAGGATGCGCACGCCCACGCCTTTTTGTGCCAGGTCGGCAAAGGCTTGCGTGCCGGCCTTGCCGGGCACGAAATACGGCGACACCAGGTCCACTTCCTTTTCCGGCACGCCCAGCAGGTTTTGCAGGTTTTCCGCCACGCCCGTGCCGGGCCTGGCCTTGTCCAGCACCTTGGCCGGGTCGTCGCTGACCATGCGCGTGCGCGCCCATTCGAAGGGCAGGGTGCGTTCCATCATCTGCTTGACGAAGGGCGAGGTGCGCAGCGCCTGCACGTATTCCTCGGCGGCCCTGGTGTCGTCGATGCGGTCCGCCTCGGCGGCGATGGTGGCCGCGTCGCCATCGACAGGGCTGGTCAGCAGCAGGCTGGCCGGGTAGGCCGAGGCGCTGTTCCAGTAGCGGTCGAATTCCTGCGACACCTCGCCGACGACGGGGCCGACGGCCAGCACGTCCAGGTCGGCAAACAGCACGTCGCCGGCCGCGCCAAAATATTCATCGCCCACATTGCGCCCGCCAACGATGGTGGCCTGGTTGTCGGCCGTGAACGATTTATTGTGCATGCGCCGGTTGAGGCGCGAAAAATCCGTGGCAAAGGCCAGCGCGCGCGGCGCGCGGGGCACGAAGGGATTGAACAGGCGGATTTCCAGATTCCGCTGCTTGCCCAGCATGGACAGGGTCGGGTCCAGTCCCGCCGTGTTGTTATCGTCGAGCAGCAGGCGCACGCGCACGCCCCGTTCCGCCGCCTGGCGCAGGGCGTCGAACAGCAGCGTGCCCGTGATGTCCTTGTGCCAGATGTAGTACTGCACGTCCAGGCTGCGCTGGGCGGCGGCGGCCAGCAGGGCGCGCGCGGCAAAGGCGTCGCGCCCGTCGACCAGCGGATAGATGCCGGACACGCCCGGATGCTGCGCCACCATGGGCGCGATGGCCGTGGCCAGCCGGGTATCGGCCGTATCGGTGATGATGGTGGAGGGGATGCGGCCGTCCAGCGAAGGCAGGGAAGCGCAGCCGGCAAGGACGACGGACAGCAGCAAGGGCAGCAGCAGCCGGGTGGCGCTGCGGAAGGGAAGTACTTGAGCGGGCATGGCGGGCTTTCATCGAGTTG
The DNA here is from genome assembly GCF_051380695.1 of Janthinobacterium goodfellowi. Lineage (NCBI taxonomy): Bacteria > Pseudomonadati > Pseudomonadota > Betaproteobacteria > Burkholderiales > Oxalobacteraceae > Janthinobacterium > Janthinobacterium goodfellowi. Next base: position 71,735 of record NZ_JBNYXN010000005.1, read on the forward strand.
CCCCGATGTTAGCAGATGCGCATGCCCGCACGGGGCGCGCCGTTGAAGCGGCTTAGAGTTGTTCCAGCGCGATCAGCTCGGCCACCGTCTGGCGGCGGCGGATCAGGCGCGACGGGTGTTGATCATCGGCGCCATCGACCAGGTATTCGGCCGCATGCGGGCGGCTGTTGTAGTTCGACGACATCGACGCGCCATACGCGCCCGCGCCTTCGAAGACGACGTAGTCGCCCACCTGCGCTGCCGGCAGCAAGCGGGTTTCCACCACGCCGCCATCGCGCTGGGTGAAGACGTCGCCCGATTCGCACAGGGGGCCGCCGACGACGGTGGCGCGCTGGGCGTCCAGGGCGCGGCCGTCGTGCGCGATCACCGACATTGCATGGTAGCTGCCGTACATGGCGGGGCGCATCAGTTCATTGAAGCCCGTATCGAGCAAGGTGAAGTGGTTGCCGCCCATTTGCTTGGTGGCGCGCACTTCGGCCACCAGCAGGCCCGCGTCGGCCACGAGGAAGCGGCCCGGTTCGATTTCCAGGTGCACGCGATGGCCCAGGTGCGCCTCGATCTGCTTGCGCGCCGCATCCCACAGCTGGAAATAGTGGTCCGTGTCGACCGGTTGCTCGCCTTCGCGGTAAGGCACGGACAGGCCGCCGCCCGTGGAAATGGCTTCGATGTCGTGGCCCATGTTTTTCACCAGGTCGACCATGGTGCCGCAGACGGTTTTCAGGTGGCTGTAGTCGACGCCGGAGCCGATGTGCATGTGCAGGCCCACCAGGTGCAGTCCATGCGCGCGGATGACGGCCAGCGCCTCCGGCAGCTCTTCGTGCCAGATGCCGTGCTTGCTGTTTTCGCCGCCCGTATTGGTCTTGTTGCTGTGGCCATGGCCATAGCCGGGATTGATGCGCAGCCAGACGCGGTGGCCGGGCGACACGGGGCCCAGCTGGCGCAGCATGTCGACGGAGCCGCAATTGACTTCAATTTTTGCTGCCGCCACGCGCGCCAGGGTGGCGCGGTCGAACAGGTCGCAGGTGAACACCACGCCGGCGGCGCCATTCGTTTGCGCCGGCGTAAAGCCCGCCTGCAGCGCGCGTTCGATCTCGCCCAGCGAGACGGCGTCCACGTGCACGCCCGCTTCGCGCATCACGGTGAGCAGATGGATGTTCGAATTGGCCTTTTGCGCGAAGCGCACGGTGTCGAATTGCGCCAGCTGCGCGATGCGCGCGCGGATGGTGGCCGCGTCATATACCCACAGGGGCGTGCCGTGTTCCTGGGCGAGTTGGGCGAGGGTGGCGTCTGGCACTGGTTTCATGGCGGTGGTCTTTGTCATTTTATGGAGGGGTGTCGGATTACGCGCTTTGCGCTAATCCGACCTACGTTCCGATCATGATGCGGGTTTTCTTCGCAAACATAAAATATCCATTTAAGGTGACCTTATTCATTTATGATATGGGTATGACCATCTCATTGCGCCACATCGAGGTTTTTCGGGCCATCATGACGACGGGCAGCGTGACGGCCGCCGCCGCCATGCTGCACACCTCGCAGCCCACCGTCAGCCGCGAGCTGGCGCGCCTTGAGCACTTGACGGGCCTGACCCTGTTCGAGCGCGAACGGGGGCGTCTGCGCCCCACGGCCCAGGCGCTGCAGCTGTTCGAGGAAGTGCAGCGCGCGTATTTCGGTCTGGAGCGCATCGTCAGCACGGCGGCGGCCCTGCGCCAGTTCGACCAGGGACAGTTGTCGATCGCCTGCCTGCCCGTGTTTTCCCAATCCTTGCTGCCGCAGGCGTGCAAGCGCTTCGTCGCCGATTTTCCCAAGGTGAGCATCAGCATCACGCCGCAGGAGTCGCCGCTGCTGGAAGAATGGCTGTCGGCGCAGCGCCACGATATCGGCCTGACGGAAGTGGGCAATGCGCCGCCCGGCACCGTGCTCGATGCCTTGATGTCCGTCGATGAAGTGTGCGTGCTGCCCGACGGTCATGCGCTGGCTGGCAAAACCGTGCTGGCGCCGGCGGACTTCGCGGGCCAGCCTTTCATCAGCCTGGCCGCCGTCGACCCCTACCGCCAGCAGATCGACGCCATCTTCGCGCAGGCGGGCGTGGAGCGGCGCATGGCGCTCGACACGCACAGCGCCGCTTCTGTGTGCGCGATGGTGCGCGAAGGCGTGGGGCTGGCCATCGTCAATCCGCTCACGGCCCTCGATTATGCGGGGCAGGGCTTGCAGATCCGCCGCTTTGCCGTATCCCTGCCGTTCACCGTGAATCTCGTGAAGCCTTTGCACCGGCCCCTGTCGCAGCTGGTGGCCCTGTTCGAGCAGGCGCTGCATGCGCAGGCGCACGAGGTGAAAAGGCGCTTGCTGCAGCTGTGACGGCGCTTGTGGAGCGGCGGCGGTCAACAGAGTAAAATGGCGTTTTACTTATTCAAGCCTGATTACTTCGATGACCACAACCGCTACTCCCGTCCGTACCCGTTTCGCTCCCAGCCCGACCGGCTATCTGCACCTGGGCGGCGCCCGCACCGCTTTATACAGCTGGGCGTATGCCCGTCACTTCGGCGGCACCTTCGTGCTGCGCATCGAAGACACGGACGTGGAGCGCTCCACGCCGGAAGCCGTGCAAGCCATCATCGAAGGCATGACGTGGCTGGGCCTGGACCATGACGAAGGCCCGTTCTACCAGATGCAGCGCATGGACCGCTACCGCGAAGTGGTGGCGCAGATGCTGGCCGAAGGCACTGCATACCACTGCTATTCGTCGCCGGAAGAAGTCGAAGCGATGCGCGAGCGCATGCGCGCTGCCGGTGAAAAGCCCCGCTACGACGGCACCTGGCGTCCGGAACCGGGCAAGACCCTGCCTGCCGTGCCAGCGGACCGCAAGCCCGTCGTGCGCTTCAAGAATCCGCTCGATGGCGACGTGACGTGGGACGACGTCGTCAAGGGCACGATCACGATTTCCAACCGCGAGCTGGACGACCTGGTGATCGCCCGCCCGGACGGCACGCCAACCTATAACTTCTGCGTGGCCGTCGATGACTGGGACATGCAGATCAGCCACGTGCTGCGCGGCGACGACCACGTCAACAACACCCCGCGCCAGATCAACATCCTGCGCGCCATCGGCGCGCCGCTGCCGCTGTACGGCCACCTGCCGATGATTCTGGGTTCGGACGGCCAGAAGATGTCGAAGCGCCGCGATGCCGTCAGCGTGATGGATTATCCGGCGCAGGGCTTCCTGCCTGAATCGATGCTGAATTATCTGGCGCGCCTGGGCTGGAGCCATGGCGACGATGAAGTCTTCTCGGTGGCGCAGTTCTGCGAGTGGTTCAACCTCGAGCACCTGACCAAGTCGGCCGCGCAGTTCGACCTGGAAAAACTCAAGTGGCTCAATAATCAGTACATCAAGCAGGCCGACAATACCCGCCTGGCCGACCTGGCGCGTCCGCAAATGGCCGCCGCCGGCGCCGTCTTCGAAGGCGCGCCTGATCTGGCGCAAGTGCTGGGCATGATGAAAGAGCGCGCCAACACCGTCAATGAACTGGCTGACGCTTCGATGCTGTTCTTCCGCGAGCCGCAGCCGGAAGCGGAACTGGTGACGCAGCACATCACGGATGCCATCAAGCCCGTGCTGGCGCAGTTTGCCGAGCGTATCGCCACGGTGGAGTGGAGCAAGGAAGCCGTCGCCGCCATGATCAAGGAAGTGCTGGCCGCCAACACCATCAAGATGCCGCTGCTGGCCATGCCCTTGCGCCTGATTTTGACGGGCCAGCTGCAGACGCCGGCCATCGATCAGGTGGTGGTCATGTTCGGCCGCGATACCGTGCTGGCGCGCCTGACAAAGTGGCTGTAATCGCCGCGCTTGAATAGTCGTAAAAATAGCGTGCAGAAACCGCCCCTATGAAAAGTTGCTCATAGACGAAAAAGGGTATTTGCAGAGTGAAACTTCTTTGCTATACTCTTGTTTCTGCACCAACGGGGGTATAGCTCAGCTGGGAGAGCGCTTGCATGGCATGCAAGAGGTCAGCGGTTCGATCCCGCTTACCTCCACCAGCAGCAAAATCGCAGTCAGGTTTTGTTAGTCGTTGAAGTGGTGCAGATGTTGTTTGGAAGTTCCGCGGTCCCCATCGTCTAGAGGCCTAGGACATCACCCTTTCACGGTGAGTACAGGGGTTCGAATCCCCTTGGGGACGCCAGGTAGTTGTGGTATAGTAGTGGCAGTTGTTTGTACTGATTGTTGTAAGTTCAGGTCCGTAAAAAACGGAATCTGGATGGAAAGCAAGTAGTGGAACAAAGTCGCCAAGTGCGGCTTTTATTATTTCTGCGCCCGGGGGGTATAGCTCAGCTGGGAGAGCGCTTGCATGGCATGCAAGAGGTCAGCGGTTCGATCCCGCTTACCTCCACCAACAGCGCAGAAGTAAGGCCACAAATTGTAGAAGTAAAAGTGCAGTACCGAGGTCCCCATCGTCTAGAGGCCTAGGACATCACCCTTTCACGGTGAGTACAGGGGTTCGAATCCCCTTGGGGACGCCAGTTCAGTCTGGTGTTTGGTAGTAAAGAAGTAGCAGTGTTTCTGCGCCCGGGGGGTATAGCTCAGCTGGGAGAGCGCTTGCATGGCATGCAAGAGGTCAGCGGTTCGATCCCGCTTACCTCCACCAACAGCGCAGAAATCACGTGATAATCAAAGTCGCCTCGGGCGGCTTTTTTTATGTCCGAAATATTTCCGCCATACCCGACAGGGGAGTGTGGCGTAGGTCGGATTAGCGTAGCGTAATCCGACAGCAGCATCTTCTGAAGCCAACATCCGTATCCATGCCGCCTCCACCAACAGCGCAGAAATCACATGATAATCAAAGTCGCCTTGGGCGGCTTTTTTTATTTCCGTGGCACTTATCGCCATACCTGACAGCGGAGTGTGGCGTAGGTCGGATTAGCGTAGCGTAATCCGACAGCACCATCTTCTGAAGCCAACATCCGTATCCATGCCGCCTCCACCAACAGCGCATAAATCACATGATAATCAAAGTCGCCTCGAGCGGCTTTTTTTATTTCCGGGCCAATTTCGCCATACCCTTCGGCGAGCGTGGCCAAGCTGTTAGCGCGCTTGCATGGCATGCAAGACGTCAGTGCTTGGCTCCCGCTGATGCCCATGCATGCGTTGCTGGAAGTCGAGGTGGCCAGCGGGCGGCGCATGGCCGGCAGTTATCAGCGTTCCGTTATGCTGCCCAGCGGTCGCGATAGATCGGCAGTGAAGTCGACATATTGGGTGGAAAGCCCGCGTAGCTGCTCGATCAGTGGACGGTTGTCTCCGCGCCGCCACTGAAAAGAATAGATTACCGGCGCTGGCATTTCGGCGGCGGCGAGCGGGAGCAGCAGACCCTGGTCAACCAGCTTTTGACTCCAGCCAGTGGGCAGTATGCCGATCCCGACAGAGGCAATCAGCATGCCGGCAATGGCCCCCCAATTATTGCAACTTATACGCTCAACGGCAGCGATGCCGTGAGCCAGTAGCCAGTCATCAATCACTCGCGTGGTGCCAGCTGATGGCGGTAAGGCAACGATGGGCTGTCCAGCGTCAAGTAAATCGGCGGCACCACGTAAGCCAGGCGGGCTGTCAGATACAGCCAGGGTTGGCGCGGCAAGCCAGATGAATTGTGCTTGGCTGACTGGTTGCGACAGGATGCCGTGGTGCGATGAGCGTCCGGCAATGATCGCAAAATCGAGCTCGCCCTTGGTGACACGGCTCTCCAGAACTGAGCCCACGTCGACATAGGGTTCGAGCGTCAATTTGGGATGCAGTGCCCGGACTTGCGCAATGAACTGCGGTAACCAGGTCAGCGCGCTGAGTTCGCCAACACCAAAGGTGCAACGGCCAACTAGCCCGGCAGAGGGTGCGAAGGCGGTACGTATTGCGGCGGCGTCATCGAGCAGCGCCAGCGCGCGTGGCAGCAATGCCTGGCCTGCATCGCTGAGTACGGCGCGGTGGCCACTCCGGTCGAACAGATTGATGCCAAGCGCTTCCTCCAGTTCTGAAATGCGCTTGGAGAGAGACGATACGGACAAATGCAGGCGTTCGGCGGCAATCGCAAAGTTGGCGCAGGTGGCGGCCCAGTAGAACGCTTCGAGTTGCTTTAAAGTCATGGACATCACTTGTTCTCTTTTTTCGAAATTAATTGTACATAATTTTTCGCTTTTATCTAAATTGTGGTTGATCAAAAATGCTTAACAGGGCAAATCGCGTTGGTGCCAAGCGTTGGGCGGGCGGCCTATGCAGGCCCTCACCCTTCACCAAAGTGATGCATGTAGCAGTGAAATGACGAGTTTGCCATTTTTTTGAGAGGCGCAATGAACAAGAAGCGTTATGCAGTTATCGGCGGGGGGATAAATGGCCTCGCAGTCGCACGTCAGTTATTGTTGGATTTTCCCGACGCCACGGTGGTGCTGTTCGAAAAGGAGGCGAGTGTCGCCAGTCATCAGTCCAGCCACAATTCGGGTGTGGTCCATGCCGGTCTGTACTATGAGCCGGGGGGGCTCAAGGCACGACTTTGCAGGCGCGGGGGCGAATTGATTGGCAACTATTGCCGCGACAATGCGATTCCCTACGACGAGTGCGGCAAAGTTGTCGTCGCGCTACAAGAGGAAGAGTTGCCTCGCCTAGAGGCGATTTATCGGAAAGCGCAGGCCAACGGTGTGCCTGGCGTGCGGCTGATCGGCTCAAATGAGTTGCGCGAAATCGAGCCCAACTGCATCGGCCTGGGCGCCTTGCATTCACCGAAAACGGCGATTGTCAGTTACGGTCAAATTGCGGCCCGAATCGCCGATGAAATCAGGGAACGTGGCGGGCGCATTTGTCTGAATTCGCCGGTTGGGCGCCTGCTTGAGCAAGGCGGCGAAGTACGGGTCGAACTTGCAGACGGAGAGGTCTTCGATACGGTATTCGATCAGGCAATTGCCTGCGCGGGTTTGCAGTCAGATCGCCTGGCAGAGCGCTCGGGCGATCAGGGCACGCCACGCATCGTACCGTTCTTCGGCCAGTATTACGTGATCGACGAGGCTTTCAAGTCGCATGTCAAAGGCTTGATCTACCCGGTGCCGGACCCGCGCTTTCCTTTCCTCGGGGTGCATTTCACAAAGCGTATCGACGGACAGATGACGATCGGCCCGAATGCTTTCATATCCTTCGGTCGCGAGAACTATGACGGCCGCAGCATGAACCTGGCCGACATCTTCAATTTTGCCAGCTACCCCGGCTTTTGGAAGTTTGCTGCCCGTAACCTGCCGGCGACGCTTCGGGAGCTGAAGACTGTGGTCAGCGAGGCGAGCTTTGTCCGCGAGGCGGCGCGCTATGTGCCGACGCTTGCCTCGGTCGGTATTGTTCCGGCGGTTCGTGGGATCCGTGCCCAGGCAATGGAGGCCAATGGTGCGCTGGTTGACGATTTCGTGATTCGCCAACACGGCAATATTACCCACATCCGCAATGCACCGTCACCAGGGGCGACATCGTCGCTAGCCATTGCTGAATACATTGTGCGTGAAGTGATGAGGCGCTGAGTTTGCGTAGCGGACAACGTACGGTTGTCTGTCGCTCCCCAGCCAGCCCCAACTCGAACGCTCTAGGCGAAAAAGAAAAAAATTAATTCATGAAGGAGACATTTTGAACATTCAAAAAACGGAACAGGAAACCCCGGCACAGACAAAAAGTCGTTTGCGCAAAGTGGCGGCAGCGACCATCGTCGGCTCAATGCTGGAGTGGTATGACTTTTATCTTTACGCGACGATGGCGTCGATTGTCTTCAGCAAGGTCTTCTTCGATACCTCGGACCCGGCGAATGCATCGCTGCAAGCCTTTGCCACCTTCGCCATCGGCTTTGTGGCGCGACCGATCGGGGGGCTGTTCTTCGGCTACTTCGGCGACCGCTACGGGCGCAAGAAAATGTTGTTCGTTACTTTCTGTATGATGGGCTTGTGCACGACCGCCATTGGCCTGGTCCCTTCCTACGCCAGCATCGGCGTTTGGGCGCCCCTGTGCCTGGTGCTGATCCGCATTGTGCAGGGCCTGGGTGCCGGTGCTGAACTGGCGGGGGCGGCGGTAACTTCCTACGAACATGCGGCCGACAACAAGAAGGGACGACAAGGTGCGTGGCCTGCATTGGGGCTGAACCTTGGCCTGTTGCTATCGTCGCTGACCGTTTATCTGCTGACCGTCAATGGCGACAAGTTTTTGCTTGCCGGCGGTTGGCGCATTCCCTTCATCCTCAGTTTCGTGCTGGTACTGGTTGGGCTCTGGGTGCGCGGGAGTCTGCCGGAAACGCCAGAGTATCACCACTTCGAGGAAAGCCATCGCCAGAAGAGGCCGTTCCGCGAATTGTGGAAAACCAATCTTAAGGGCCTGGGCGTCGTCTTCTTTGTCGCCATCGGTTACAACGCACTGAGCTATGTCTTCAAGACCTTCTCGCTGGCCTACCTGACCCAGTTCAAGGGCATTTCGGCCAGCGTGACATCGCTATCGGTGACACTGGCCAGTCTGGTCGCAATCTTTACCGTCCCGCTCTTCGGCTATCTGTGTGACAAGTTCAGCAGCAAGAAGCTGCTGATCGTCGGCGGCCTGCTGTCAGCATTGTTCGCGTACCCGTTCATGCAGTTGCTGGATAGCGGCGAGAACAGGCTGATTTACCTGGCGCTGATCGTCGGCACCGGGGTGCTGGCGCCGATGATGTTCGCCCCACAGGGTTCTTTCCTCAGTCGCCAGTTTGCCGTGCAAAACCGCTCGACGGGGGTCGGTTCGGGGCGTGAAATCGGCACTGCCATTGCCGGCGGTATTGCCCCGTTGTGGGCGTTATCAATGGTTGCCCAGTCTGCGACTCGTGACACGAGCGCAGTGGCCTTGATGCTCACGTGCTCCGGAGCGATCGTCGCATTGGCAGCATACTTCGACCAAGGTTATCGCTTCAGTCATTACAAGAACTGATGGTCAAGGCGGCGGGCCAAGCTTGCTCAGCGCCTCCCGCCGCCCAACCCTTGCATGACGTGGGTTTGGGCCAGTACAAACGAAGGGGGGCAAGAAGCTTTCCTTTTGCTTGTCTGGCTGCTGTTGCCGAGGACCTGTGCCTCGCCCGCGCAGCCGATCGATTGCACATTGAGCAATCGCCGCCGGAAACGGTTTCCTCCGTGGAAAATAAGATGCGCCTGCGGTTGATTTTGTGAATGGCCCCGTGCTATACTTCGCGCACGCTTTTTTGAGGGGCTAAGCAAAGCCTTCAACGAAGAGTCCGCTGAGAGTAAAGCCAGCACAGGTCCCCATCGTCTAGAGGCCTAGGACATCACCCTTTCACGGTGAGTACAGGGGTTCGAATCCCCTTGGGGACGCCAGGATTTAGTTGTAAAGCAAGAGTGCAGTGCTGAACGGGCCTGACAAGTCAGGCTTTTTTTGTTTCTGCCATATTGCTGCAGTACCGGGTCAGGATGCGAAGTAGTGCATTCAGGACAGATTTTGTCCCCATCGTCTAGAGGCCTAGGACATCACCCTTTCACGGTGAGTACAGGGGTTCGAATCCCCTTGGGGACGCCAGATTCGCAAGTAGCAAGCAAGTAACAGGTCGGGATGCAGAGCAGCGCATCCAGGACAGATTTTCTGTCCCCATCGTCTAGAGGCCTAGGACATCACCCTTTCACGGTGAGTACAGGGGTTCGAATCCCCTTGGGGACGCCAGACCGGCTGAATCAGCCAACAAAAAAGCCGCCTGGTAACAGTGCGGCTTTTTTGTTATTGGCCGCCATGCCCATGTTTTTCTCTTCCCGTCGACTATGCCATTACCTACCGATCGCGCACCATCCCTGGCCATCTTCTGCAAAGTCGTCGACAACTACGGCGATATCGGCATTTGCTGGCGTTTGGCGCGGCAGTTGAGCGGCGAGCATGGCGTGGCCGTCACCCTGTGGGTCGATGATTTATCCAGTTTCCGGCGCATCTGCCCCGAAATCGACGTGAAGGCCGAGACGCAGCAGGTGTCCGGCATCACCGTCCGCCACTGGCGCGGCCAGGATGGCGCGTTTGCGCCCGCCGACGTCGCCGACATCGTTATCGAGTTTTTTGCCTGCGACATTCCGCCCGGCTATATCGCCGCCATGGCGCAGTGTTCGCCGCAGCCTGTGTGGCTGAACCTGGAAGGCTTGACGGCGGAAGAGTGGGTCGAGGGTTGCCATGCGCTGACGTCGCCGCGCCACGGCATGATCAAGCATTTCTTCTTTCCCGGTTTTACCGACAAGACGGGCGGTTTGCTGCGCGAAGCGGCGCTCGATGAAAAAAGGCTGGCGTTCCAGGCCGATGTGCCCGCCATGGCGGCCTTCCTCGGGCAGTTCGGCGTCACGGCGGCGCAAATGCGTGCCGTGAAAGTGTCGCTGTTCTGCTATCCGTCCGCGCCCGTCGCCGAACTGTTCGCGACCTGGCAGGCGGGGAGCGAGCCCATCACATGCCTGGTGCCGGAAGGCGTCGCGTTCGATGCCGTTCAAGCGTTTATCGGCGACGATGCGGCGGTGGCCGGTGCGGCGCACACGCGCGGCGCGCTCACCGTGCGCGTGCTGCCTTTCGTGCCGCAGGACGATTACGACCGCCTGCTGTGGGCTTGCGACGTCAATTTCGTGCGTGGCGAGGATTCCTTCGTGCGCGCGCAATGGGCGTGCCAGCCGTTTATCTGGCATATCTACTTGCAGGACGAAAACTTGCATCACGTGAAATTGCGCGCCTTCCTGCAGCGCTATGCGGTGGACGCGGACGGCGCCATCGACAGCCTGGTGCGGGCGGCGCTGGCCTGGAATGGCGCCAGCGCGGACGCCTTGCCGTGGGCGCGGCTGTGGCCCGCATTGCAGGCCGATCTGCCGCGCATCCGGGCGCGGGCGCAGGCCTGGCGGCAGCAGATGCAGGCTCATGGCGATCTGGCAAGTAACTTGCTGGCGTTCGCCGGCGCGACGAGATAGGCGCTTGCCCAAAATTAAGGTAAAATGCCCGGTTATTTCTAACGTATTTTTAACCGATCAAACGCAAGCTTGCGGCGCTGATGGCGCACAGGCGGCAGATGGTCTTCATGCAACCCACTTTTTACGTACATTCCTATGAAACCCGCAAAAGAAATTCGTGTTGGCAATATCATCATGGTCGACAGCAAGCCAATGATCGTGTTGCGTTCTGATGTCAACGGTTCGAGCCGCACGGGCTTCACCTACAAATGGAAGATGAAAAATCTTCTGACGAACACCCCGATGGAAAACGTGTTCCGCGGCGACGACAAGTTCGACGTGGTTGTTCTGGATAAAAAGCCAGTGACGTATTCGTACTTCGCCGACCCGCTGTTCGTCTTCATGGACACCGAGTACAACCAGTACGAAATCGAAGAAGAAAACCTGGGCGATGCACTGCATTACCTGAAGGATGGCATGGAATGCGAAGCCATTTTCTACGACGGCAAGGCTATCTCCGTTGAACTGCCGACGACCATCGCGCGTCAAGTGGTGTACTCGGAGCCAGCGGTCAAGGGCAACACGTCGGGCAACGTCCTGAAAGAAGCCAAGATCGAAAACGCCATCGACGCGCACCGCCACACCGTGCAAGTGCCGCTGTTCGTGGCACAGGACGACGTCATCGAAATCGACACCCGTACCAACGAATACAAGCGTGTCGTGCGCAACTGATACGCGCCAGTGCTTGACCATCAAGAAACGCTGCCTTCGGGCGGCGTTTTTTTTTGCTTGAAAAATAATTCCTTTCAACAACAATTGTGTTGCAAGGACTGCTATGCTATGGCTAGCACATTATTGCGGTAGAAACATTGAAGTTTCCTGGAGATAGCATGCAGCGCAGTCAGATGTCACGCAGTGGCGCGTCCCGGGGCGTGGCGCGTCCCGTATTGGCCCGCGCCACGGCGCCCGCCAGTCCCATGGCCCATCTGCTCGATGCGGGCGTGTTGCCGCAACAGCAGATGATGCAGGCAGGCAAACTCAGTTCGCATGCGCTGACATCGCAGTACCTGAGGCGCATCCGTTCCCTGTGCAGCACCGGCGCGCGCGCCTATCCCGGCATTGAAATCAATCCCGATGCGCTGAAAATCGCGCTGGAAATGGACCGCGAACGGCAGGTGCATAAGGTGCGCGGCCCCTTGCATGGCATTCCCATCGTCTTGCGCGACAATATCGCCACGGGCGACCGCATGAAGACGCGCACGCAGGCAACCCTGGCCACGCATGCCAGCTGCGATTCCTTCGTCGCGGCGCGCTTGCGCGCGGCCGGCGCCGTCATCATCGGCAAAAGCAATTTGCGCCAGTGGGCCGCCGTCAGCGTGCCGCATGCCAGTGCCAGCTGGGCTGGGCTGACCATCCTGGCCGTCGACAGCGCGGCGGACGGCTCCATCGTCGCACCTGCGTCAAACTGCGGCCTGGTCGCCATCAAGCCCACGGGCAGGACTGTCGCGGGGCAGGGCGGCGAGCCAGCCGCGGCCGGACCGATGGCGCCCAGCGTGCGTGAAGCGGCCTGGCTGCTCGCCGCTCTGACGGGCGAAGGCCTGGCCGATGGCATGGCGCTCGACCTTGCCGGCTTGCAAGGGCGCCGCATCGGCGTGGCGCGCAGCCTGTTCGGCCTGTGCGCCGGGACCGACGCCGTGATCGAGCAGGCGCTGCTGGTGCTGCGCGAACTGGGTGCGGAACTGGTCGAGACGCCGCCCGCGCCCGCGCCTGGCGGCATCGAGGCGCTGCTGGGCTCGCATAGGCTCGACGCGCTGGCGGGCCCCACGTGCCATGGCGTGTCGCCGGCGCCGTCGGCCTTGCCGCATATCACGGTGCCGGCAGGCGTTGCCGGGGGCTTGCCCGTCGGTTTATCCTTCATCGGTCCCGCCCACGGCGATATGCGTCTCATTGCGATGGCGTATGCCTACGAGCAGGCGACTTTGCACCGGCGCACGCCCGCACTGCCATCGAGCATCGCCCTGGCGCTGCGTTGACCATGATTTTTCCTTTCGTTTTCTTTTGATAATCTATGCTTGCAACCTTGCTGCTGACTGCGGCCGCGGCCGCCACCCCGACTCCTTTTGATGCCGCGCAACTGTCCGGCAGCTGGTCCGACAGCGTGAATACGAATAGTGTGTGCGAAGAAGCGCGGCACTTTACGCGCATGCAGTTGTCTGATGATCATCAGCGGCTGGCGATCTTCAATGACCGCACGTGGAAAAGCAAGCTGGGCGAAACCAACCGCTTTGCCGCGACGGTCGTGGCGGAAACGGAGCGCAGCCTGACTTTACGCTATGACAATGAAACCCGCCTCAACGACGCTGGCAAGCTGGTGGAATGGCAGTTGATCATCGTCGCGCCCGGCGTGTACCGCTGGCGCGAGACGGGCTGGCCGGAAGGCAAGGTCAACGGGGTGGTCGGCATACGCTGTTCTCCCTGAGGCGCGCACACCAGCATGCCATTCTGCTATGCTTCCGGCATTACTCTATGCTTTTAGGAGATGGCATGCCTGTACGTTTGCTTTTACCCGTGTTTCTGGGCGCCGCCGTGGCGCTGGCCGCCATGCCGGCACAAGCGCGTACGCCCAAACTGTCGCTGATCGAGCAGGCGCAAAGCTGCGACGGCGGCCATACCTGCCCATATTTCCCCGATGTCTACAAGGCGGACTACGCCTTTCGCCAGGCCTTCAATGTGGGCTTGAAAAAGGCGGGCCTGAAGCGCCAGCGCTGGGTGCCAGATGGCGTGGCCAGTCCGCTCAAGCCTGTCGAAATCGACGGCAAGGCGCGCCTGCTGAGCAGTGTCTGCGAACCGCACAATTGCGGTCACCGCTATTCCATTTTGTACGACCCGGTCGCGCGCAGCATGACGGGCGTGTACATGGGCAGCGATGCCAAGGGCGGCTTGCGCACCGTGTATTTCGGCGAGCCCAGCATCGCCGAAGCCGACTTGCTGTACAAGAACTGATGCACGCGCCACTGCGCATCTCCAGCGAGCGCGATGGGCTGGACGTGCCCATGATTCACCGCTACCTGAGCGAGCAGTCGTACTGGAAGTGCGGCGTGGCGCTGGAAACGGTACGCAAGGGCATCGACAATGCGCTGTGTTTCGGTGGCTATGTGGATGGCCAGCAAGTGGCGTTCGCCAGGGTCATCACCGATTACACGGATTTTGCCTACCTGCGCGACGTGTTCGTGCTGCCGCCATACCAGGGGCGCGGCTATGGCAGGCAGATGGTGGCCGCCGTGCTCGGCGATGCGCGCTTGCGCGATGTCGCCTGGATGCTGGGGACCGATGACGCCCATGGCCTGTATGCAAGCTTTGGTTTTGCGCCGCTGGAGGCGCCGCAAAAGTACATGCGCCGCCCCGCGCCGTGAAAATTATCAAAACAACCTTTAGGTGTCAAGAGAACTATTAACATTATTATACTTAATAATGTTGCATTGATAATGACGTCATGTCATTATTCGCGCTCTGCAGCTTGCGGTGCGTTGCTGGTGCTGTGCTTTGCCATCGCCTCCGGGCGCGGGCAAAGGTGGTGAGCGGTCCGATTGGTCGTCCCTGGCACGTTTTCTCGTCACTTTAAAGGAATACATCATGAAACAATATGGCGCCGAATTTCTCGGCACGTTCTGGCTGGTACTGGGTGGTTGCGGCAGCGCCGTGCTGGCCGCCGCCTTTCCCGGCCTCGGCATCGGCTTTGTCGGCGTAGCGCTGGCGTTTGGCCTGACGGTGCTGACCATGGCTTACGCCATCGGCCACATCTCGGGCTGCCACTTGAATCCCGCCGTCTCGATCGGCCTGTGGGCGGGCGGCCGCTTTCCCGCCAATCAACTGCTGCCTTACATCATCGCGCAAGTACTGGGCGCCATCGTGGCCGGTGGCGTGCTGTACGTGATCGCCAGTGGCCAGGCCGGTTTCGACGTCAGCAAGGGCTTTGCCTCGAACGGCTTCGGCGCCCACTCGCCGGGCGGCTATTCGATGCTGTCGGCGCTGGTCATTGAAATCGTGCTGACGATGTTCTTCCTGATCGTCATCCTGGGTGCCACCGACAAGCGCGCGCCGGCCGGCTTCGCCCCGCTGCCGATCGGTCTGGCGCTGACCCTGATCCACCTGATCAGCATCCCCGTGACCAATACCTCCGTCAACCCGGCCCGCAGCACGGGCGTGGCCCTGTACGTGGGCGACTGGGCCACCAGCCAGCTGTGGCTGTTCTGGCTGGCACCGATCATCGGCGCCTTGCTGGGCGCGCTGGCCTACCGCTTGATCGCGGGCGAAAAAGAGTAGGTCGGCTTAGCCCGCAGGGCGTAAGCCGACGATGCCAACAGTAGCTTGTCGGCTTACGCGCGGCTGCGCCGCGCTAAGCCGACCTACGCGGCGCGCCATTCGCTTAGGTAATGCTGCGGCGTGCGGCCCAGGATGCGGCGGAACATGGCGCTGAAGGCGCTGGGGCTGGCGTAGCCCAGCGCATAGGCGATGGCCGCCACGCCTTCGCCCCGGTCCAGGCGGCAGAATGCCTCGGCCAGGTGGACTTGCTGCAGCCATTGGCGGTAGTGCAAGCCCGTTTCCTTCGGGAATAAGCGGATCAGGGTGCGCGCGCTGGCGCCCGCATCCTGCGCCCAGTCCTCGATGCTGCGCCGGCTGCCGGGCGCGCTCATGATGGCCGTGCACACGGCCACCAGGCGCCGGTCGCGAGGCCAGGGGATGGCGAGGGGCACAGTATCGGCCGCCGCCAGTTCCGACAGGATCAGGTGCGCCAGCCAGTCGCCGCGCCCCGCCAGCGCATATTCGATCGGTTCGGCCAGCAAGGCCAGGATCAGCTCGCGCAGCAGCCGGCTCACTTCCAGCACCTTGCAATCGGCGCCGTACGGGGCCGCCACCTGCGCATCGATGTACACGGTGCGCATGCTCAGTTCGCTCAAGATGTGGACTTCATGCACGACGCCCACGGGGATCAGCAGGGCGCGCCGGGGCGGCAAGATCCACACGCCGTGCCCGGTGGAGACGCGCATCACGCCTTCCGTCGCATACAGCAGTTGCGCCCGCACGTGGCTGTGCGGCGCCGTATAGTCGCCGGCCGCATATTGCCTGGACATGGCCGTCACGGGCCGTGGCACATGCTGGTAGTCGTGCGAGCTGGTGCTGCGGCTGAACGGCACGCCATCGGGGTGGGTCTGGGCGGGTGGGTGGGTGTACATATAGATGGTTTGATTGTCACCTGATTGTCACTTAGTTGTCACTTGGGCGACGATTATTGGAAGTTATCAGTTCAGTGACCATACTATACTGGGTTCTTTGCCGGGCCGCCCGCCGAGCCCGATCATTGCGGATGACACATGCATACAACCACAACTGCCCCAGCATTGGCCAAGTCCGTGCCGGCTTCCCCTTCGCTTCATAGTTCCCAACAACAATCCGGTCTGGCCATGCACATCCTGGGCGCCGTCGCCTTCGTGCATTTGCTCAATGACTTGATCCAGGCATTATTGCCGTCGATTTATCCGATGCTGAAAGCCGAGTTTTCACTCAGTTTTACCCAGGTCGGCCTTATAACCCTGACGTTCCAGTGCACGGCATCGTTGCTGCAGCCCTGGATCGGCTTGTACACGGACCGCCGTCCGCTGCCATTCCTGCTGCCTGTCGGCATGTGCTTCACCCTGGCCGGCGTGCTGATGCTGTCCGTCGTCTCGACCTTCCCGACCCTGCTGCTCGCCGCCGGCCTGATCGGCGTCGGTTCCTCGACCTTCCACCCGGAAGCGTCGCGCGTGGCGCGCATGGCCTCGGGCGGGCGCTACGGCTTTGCCCAGTCCCTGTTCCAGGTGGGCGGCAACGTGGGTTCCGCGCTGGGGCCGCTGCTGGCGGCCGCCGTCATCGTGAACCGTGGCCACGGCAATGTCGCCTGGTTCAGCTTGCTGGCCGTGCTGGCCATCGGCGTGCTGTACAAGGTCAGCCACTGGTACAGCGGCCACCTGGCCAGCTTCAAGCCGAAGGCGGGCGGCCATGGCCCGAACTTGTCGCGCAACAAGGTGATTGGCGCGCTGGGCGTGCTGGCCCTGCTGGTATTCTCGAAGTACATCTACATGGCCAGCCTGTCGAGCTACTATACGTTTTACCTGATCGACAAATTCCATTTGTCGCTCGGCGATGCCCAGCTCTACCTGTTCCTGTTCCTCGCCGCCGTGGCGGCCGGCACCTTCATGGGCGGGCCCATCGGCGACCGCATCGGCCGCAAGCGCGTGATCTGGATTTCCATCCTGGGCGCCGCGCCGTTCACCCTGCTGCTGCCGTATGTCGACCTGTTCTGGACGGCTGTCCTGACGGTGATCATCGGCTTCGTGATTTCGTCCGCCTTTTCCGCCATCGTCGTCTTCGCGCAGGAACTGGTGCCGGGCAAGGTGGGCATGATCGCGGGCATCTTCTTTGGCCTGATGTTCGGCGTCTCCGGCATCGCGGCGGCCGCCATGGGCCACCTGGCTGATATCTCCGGCATCGCCTATGTGTATAAAATCTGTTCCTATTTGCCGCTGCTGGGCATTCTGACGGTGCTGCTGCCGCATATCGAGCAGGCGAAAAAATAAGCGGGGGACGCGGGAGGGCTTGACGGCCCGCCCGCGTACATGCGATATTCGTCCCATGATCACTTTCATCCTCCCTCCAGTTTCCGCATCCGGCGCCGCTGCTGCGCTGTGTCCGTGCGCCTGGCCCCGTGAGGATGCGGCTGCGCGCCGCTGACGTTTTACTCCTCAATTGATGGCCACAGTGTTGAAAAACCTGTGGCCATTTTCTTTTTCCGCAGCGTTAATGAAAGCCCCGCATGACACTTCATCTGTACGATACCTATGCGCGCAGCCTGCGCCCGTTTGAACCCATCGCCCCGGGCCAGGCGGGCCTGTACGCCTGCGGCCCCACCGTCTACGATTACGCGCACATCGGCAACCTGCGCACCTACCTGTTCGTCGACGGCTTGCGCCGCGCGCTCGCATTCAACGGCCTGCAGGTGCGTCATGTGATGAACATCACGGACGTGGGCCATTTGACGTCGGACGCGGATAGCGGCGACGACAAGGTCGAAGCGCGCAGCCGGCGCAGCGGCAAGTCGGCCTGGGATATCGCCGCCGCATTCACGCGCGCGTTCGAGGACGATCTGCGCCAGCTCAATATCCTGCCGCCCACCGTCTGGTGCCGCGCCACCGACCACATCGCGGAACAGATCGATTTCATCCTCGACCTGGAAGCGAAGGGCTATACCTACCGCACGGACGACGGCATCTATTTCGACACGACGCGCCAGGATAGCTACGGCAAGCTGGCGCGCCTGAAGCGCGACGGCCTGCAGGCGGGGAAACGGGTGGACTTGGGACAGAAGCGCGATATCTGCGACTTCGCGCTGTGGAAGTTCAGTGGCGTGCCTGGCCAGCGGCAGATGGAGTGGGACAGCCCGTGGGGCCTGGGTTTCCCCGGCTGGCATATCGAATGCTCGGCCATGGCGGAAAAGCACCTGGGCACGTATTTCGACATCCATTGCGGCGGCGAAGACCACGTGGCCGTCCACCACAGCAACGAGATCGCGCAAACGGAAGCGCGCCACGGCACGCGCCTGGCCAACTTCTGGCTGCACGGCGCCTTCCTCAAGACCCAGGATGCGAAGATGTCGAAATCCTCGGGCGACTTCCTGCGCCTGCAAAGCCTGGCGGAGCAGGGCATCGATCCGCTGGCCTACCGCTACCTGTGCCTGGGCGCCCACTACCGCAGCAGCCTCAATTTTACGGACGAGGCCTTGCGCGCCGCCAGCAGCGGCCTGGCGCGCCTGCGCGTGGCCGTGCATGGCCTGGGGGATGCGGACGGCGAGGCCGATGCGACATGGCTGGCGCGTTTTAGGACCTGCATCAACGATGACCTGAATTATCCGCGCGCGCTGGCCGTGGCCTGGGAGCTGCTGAAAAGCGCGCTGCCCGATGGCGTGAAAAAGGCCACCATGGCCCGCTTCGATGCGGTTCTGGGACTCGATCTGCTGGCCTGGCAGCCGGCGCAGGTGGAAGTGCCGCAGCCGGTGCTGGCGTGGCTGGCGGAACGGGCCAGCGCACGCGCACAGCGCCAGTGGGCCGAGGCGGACCGTCTGCGCGAACTGGCGCGCGCGGCCGGCTATGACATCGACGATACGCCGCAGGGCCAGCAGGCGCGCGCTTTGTGACACCCTGTGAGCGTGTGGCCGTATCTGCGGCGGCCATGCATAATGGCCGCATGATAAACGCGGGAGATGCCGTGAAGCGTGGCGTGTTGTTATGGAGTTGCTGTCTTGCCTTTTCTGCCGCGCAGGCGGCCGGCGAGTGTCCGGGCTTTCCCGTGCTGGCCACGTCCGGCGAAGCGCTGCTGGCACAAGTGCGCGCGCTGCCGCCCGTCGGCGTCGACCGCGAACGGCAGGCGTGCGCACCGGCGACCGTCATCGATTTCGCCTACAGCGGCGGTACCCTGTGCCGCTTTGGCGACGCCGAGGACACGGTCGATGCGGCGACGGCCGCCGTCACGCGCCTGGCCGATGGCGGCGAACTGGTCGAATACCTGTATCTGTTCCCGTATGCGCCGGCCACGCACGCGCGTTTGCTGGCGCTGCTGGCCGCGCGTTTTGCGCCAGTCGACAAGGCGGCCTGGCCGGCCTTCCTGCAGCGCGCCACGCCAGGCAAGGAAACCACGGCCCTGTTTACGCATGGCGGCTACTATACTTCGCTGGGCAAGCCCACCGCAGGCGACCCTGCCGAATGGTATTCGAACGTGATCTTTGAAAAGATGGACCAGCCTGCGCTGGGCGTGCGCAAGGTGTGCCGGGAGGGCCGCGATGGCTGAAGCGGACGCCTTTCCGGCGGCATTGGCCGGCACTGTGGCGCAGCTGCTGCCCGCGCTGGGAAGCAGCCGGGCACACCCGCCATTTGCCGTGTATCAGAATGGCGAGGCCTTGCTGATCCCGGCGCGCACTTATTACGACCGCGAGCGGTTGCTGGACTGTACGCGGCTGGCCGGCGACGCGGGCGTGATCGCCCTGTGCCTGGGTACGCGCCACCACGACGGCCATCTGCGCGAAGCGTGTGTCAGGCAGCTGTTGCGGCAGGAGCGGGTGTGGACGGTGCCTTTTTTGGTGCACCTGTGCGGCGAATACGTGCTGGAGATGATCGAGGTCATTGGCGCGGCGCTGCCGGCCTGGAATGGGGAGGCGCTGGCGCGCTACCTGCGGGAGAACCCAGCATATCTCGATACGCTGGAGCGGCGCGCCATCAGCTACTGGAACTGCTACTACCGCTGGCGCTATCCCGTGTGGGAAGATTATCCGGGACGCAGGACCATGGCGGCCCTGCGTGCCTTGCAAGGCCTTACGCCTCGATAAAGCGCATCTTGAAGCTGCGGCCCTTGATGTTGCCGAAGTCGCGGCCCAGGGTATTGCCCGCATTCAGGCGCTTGAAGGCCGCTTCTGCCACCTTGCGGTCGAGCGCCACGTAGGTCATGAACTCGAACACGTTGATCTTGCCCACCTGCTCCTTGGTCAGGCCAGCATCGCCCGTCAATGCGCCCAGCAAGTCGCCCGGACGCAGCTTGTCCTTCTTGCCGCCCATGATGCACAGGGTGACCATGGGCGCCGGCAGCGCCTCCATCCCGTCATCTTCCGCCAGTTCCTTCAGGTCGTGCCATTCGGCGGCGCTGTTCTGGTACTGCTCGATCAGCTTGACCCATTTTTTCTCGTTCGGCGCGCACAGCGACAGGGCCAGGCCCTTCTTGCTGCCGCGGCCCGTGCGGCCGATGCGGTGGATGTGCACTTCCGTGTCCTTCGAGACGTCGACGTTGATCACGGCGCCCAGGTCGGAAATATCGAGGCCGCGCGCGGCGACGTCGGTGGCCACCAGCACGGAGCAGCTGCGGTTGGCGAACAGCACGAGGATTTCATCGCGCTCGCGCTGTTCCAGCTCGCCGTACAGGGCCAGCGCGGAAAAGCCTTGCTGGCGCAGTTCCTCGGCCAGCTCGCGGCAATGCACCTTGGTGTTGCAGAAGGCCAGGGTGGACTCCGGCTTGAAGTGTTTTAACAGCTTGCCGACGGCGCTGTTGCGCTCGTCGAAGCCGATTTCATAGAAACGCTGTTCGATCTTGTCGTTGTCGTGCTGCGCCTCGACCGTCACTTCCAGCGGATTGACGAGGAACGACGCCGTGGCGCGGCGGATGTCTTCCGGATACGTGGCCGAGAACAGCAGGGTCTGGCGGCGCGCCGGGCAGGCGCTGACGATGCCGGCGATTTCCTCATAAAAGCCCATGTCCGTCATGCGGTCCGCTTCATCGAGCACCAGGGTTTGCACATGATTCAGGTTGATGGTGCCGCGGCCCAGGTGGTCGCGCAAACGGCCCGGCGTGCCGACGACGATGTGGGCGCCGTGTTCCAGCGAGGCGATCTGCGGGCGCATCGGCGCGCCGCCCGTCAGTGTCAGGATCTTGATGTTGCCAGCCGCGCGCGCCAGGCGGCGCAGCTCATTGGCCACCTGGTCGGCCAGTTCGCGCGTGGGGCACAGCACCAGGCCCTGCACGGCAAACCAGGCCGGATTGAGCTTGTGCAGGATGCCGATGCCGAAGGCGGCCGTCTTGCCGCTGCCCGTTTTCGCTTGCGCGATCAGGTCGCGGCCATCGAGCACCGCCGGCAGGCTTTGCGCCTGGATGGTGGTCATCTCGTGGTAGCCGAGCGAATCGAGGTTGGCCAAAAAGGCGGGCGTCAGCGGCAGGCTGGAAAAAGAGGTGGTGGCAGTGGTGGTGTTCATAAAGGGCGGAGCCGGTAAAAAGCGGGTGGATGGGCACAGTCTACAGGCGTTCTACGCCCTTGTGCGGATGGTGGTGTGGAAGCCGGCGGCAAACGGCCGCCGGCGTGGGTACTAATTATCGGGCGCCCATATGGGCAAGCCGGTCAGATCGAGGCCGGCGTCGCGCGTCCATACGGGCAAGCCCGTGGCGTCGGTCGGCTCCAGCAATTCGAGCTGCACCTGCTTCAGCGCCGCCTTGCGCACGCGCGCGCGGCGCTGCGGCTCCGGCGCCGGCTCTGGCGCCTCGAGCGCTGGCGGCGGGCCGAAACCGGGCAAGTCGATGGTGGCGTTGTCTTTTTTATCTCTCATTTGCTAACCTCTGTCCCTGGCCTGTGAAAGCCAAGGGGCGGGCAAGGTGCTGCCCGCCTATGTCCAATACGCTTTAACTTCATCCACAAAACAAAAGCCCGGCTACTGGAGTCGGGCTCATTGTGGATGCAACCGTCAGGAATACCTGTCCTGCGGATTTAAGTGCGGCACGCAGTGTATCACAGGCGTGCCGCACCGTGGGTGGCTTATAACGCCTGACAAAACCGTAGCGAGCGGCAGTGAGTTGTGGCTGAGAAGCGCAACTGTGCTTTAGCACAGTGAGCATCGCAGGCCGCAAATCGCGACGCGCAGCAGGTTTTGGATGGCGTTTAGCGGAAGCTGAGGGCGCCCGTCAGGTCACCCGGCGGCAGCGCGCCGCGTGCCGCGAATGCGTCGTTGCGCACTTTCAGGCCTTCGAGCAGGGGCAGGTCGTGCAGGCGCGTGATCAGGCGCAGGATCGACGTCGTGTCGTAGAAACTGTGGTCGACGGCGCCTTTCTTCGCGTACGGCGAGACGACGATGGCGGGAATGCGCGTGCCCGGACCCCAGCGGTCGCCCTTCGGCGGCGCCACGTGGTCCCACCAGCCGCCGTTCTCATCGAACGTGATCACCACGATCATGTCCTTCCACTGCGGCGATTCCTTCAGATGCTGGATGACGTTGGCCACGTGCTGGTCGCCCGACTCGATATCCGAGTAGCCCGCGTGCAGGTTCAGATTGCCCTGCGGCTTGTAGAAGGTCACGGCCGGCAGCTTGCCGGCCACGGCGGCGGCGAGGAATTTGTTCGAGATCGGGCTGTCGCCCGTGCCGCCGTCGCGCAGGTGTTCGGCGCGCGCAGCCGTGCCGGGGGCGAACTGCTTGAAGTAGTTCAGCGGCTGGTGGTGGAACTGGAAATTTGGTTTACTGCCGCCGCCCTTGTGGTCGAGCGCCGCTTGCCAGCCGCCGCCATACCACGCCCAGCTGACGCCCTTGCGCGACAGCAGGTCGCCGATGGTGTCGTAGGTTTGCGGCGGCAGGGTATTCGCGTCGGCCGGGTCGGCGTGCAGCGGGTCGCCGTCGAAGGCGGGGCGGATGTAGCTCGGTTGATATGGCGGCGCCATGGTGTTGACGGCATAGCCGTCCGGCGTGATGGCGCCGTCGTTCACGTATTTCGGCTTGCCGTCCAGCGCCGAGGCGGGGCAGTCGGGCGAGATGGCCAGGCGCACGCCTTGCGGGCCGTCGGACAGGACGGCGATCTTTTTCTTCGCCGCCGTCTCGGCAGCATTGAAGTATTCATTGGCGCGGCCCGTGACGAGGAACTGGTGGTTCATATAGGAGCCGCCGAAGGCCGCCATGAAGAAGTTGTCGCACAGCGTGTACTGCTCGGCGATCTGCCACAGGTTCAGGTTTTTCGACGTTTCGCCGTAGTGACCCATCACCAGGCCGCCGCTGTCGGCCCACGCGGCAAAGCCGTCGTTCTTGCCGCCGTTGATCTGCATCTGGTTGTTATAGAAGCGGTGCACGAGGTCGCGTGTGATGATGCTCTCGGGCAGGGGCTTGCCGGCCGCGTCGCTCAGTTTGTAGGGAGCGTTGGGCAGGCCGGAAATCTGCTCTTCCTTGATCAGGTAATCGGTGCCGCCGATGTTTTGCTGGTTCGGCACCAGGCCGCCCCAGATCTTCGGCAGGCTGGCCAGCGGCTTGCCGTCGCGGTCCATCTGCTGCGCCTGTTCCGCCGTGACGGCGGACAGGGGCGCGCTGGTGCCGGGGAAGTTGGCGAACAGGTTGTTGAAGCTGCGGTTTTCCAGGTAGATCACGACCACGTTCTTGACGTGCGCCTTGAGTTTCGCGTCGAGCGAACCCTTGGCGATGGTCTTCCTGGCTGGCGCGGCGTCGGCCAGCGCCGGCAGGCTGGCGGCCAGGCCGACTGCGGAAGCAGCCTGGAAAATGCGCCGGCGCGAGGGATTGGCGGGTTGGTCGGCCGGATCGGCTGGCAGGGCGGGGGCGAGGTCCTTCACACATTCTCCTTGGGTGTCTCTATGGGCACGGGCGTTGGCGGCAATGGCCGGCAACGCCCGTGAAGCGGGAAAATTGTATCACCGGCCCTGCGCCAGTGCGAAATATTCGGCCTGCCTTAGAACTGGTAGCGGACCTTCAGTGCCACCTTGCGCGCCGGGCCATGCATGCCCGAGTACCACCAGTCCGACACGGAAGCCGTGTACTGCTTGTCGAACAGGTTGGCCACGTTCACGGTGGCCGACAGCTTGTCGCTGACGTCGTAGCGCGCCATCAGGCTGGCCACCGAGTACGCCTTCTGTTCCCAGTGCAGGGTGCGGTCGATCTGCCACGCGTCGATGTCGGAATACACGCGGCTTTGCCAGTTCACGCCGCCGCCCACCGTCAGGCGATGCAGCTCGCCGGGCAGCCGGTAAGTAGTCCACAGTTTCACCAGGTGGCGCGGGAACGTGGTCAGGATCGCCTTGCCGGTATTGTTTTCCGTCTGGCTGTAGGACCACGAAGCCGAGATGTTCCAGTCCGGCGTCAGCGCGCCCGTCGCTTCCAGGTCCACGCCCTGGGTCCTGGCGCCCTTGATGGTGCGGTTGGCGGGATTGTTCGTGCCAGGGACGGTGTAGCCGGGGTCCGATTCGGCCAGGTTGCTCTGGCGGATCTGGTACAGCGCGGCGGAGGTGTTCAGGCGGCCATCGAGCCAGCCGCTCTTGACGCCCGCTTCGAAGGTCTTGCCCTCGCGCGGCGCCAGCAGCTTGCCGTAGCGGTCTTGCTGGGCTTGCGGCTGGTAGATGGTGGTATAACTGGCGTAGGCGCTGTGCGTGGCGTCGATGTCGAACACCAGGCCGCCATACGGCGTGAAGACACGGCTTTCCGAAGCCGGCGACGCGCTGTAAAACGGCACGGTAGGCGCGTCCGAGATGTAGTTCTCGCTGTAGCGCAGCACCTTGGCGCCGGCGATCAGTTTCAGGCGCTCGGACAGGTTGAGGCGCGTGGCGGCATACGCGCTGGCCTGGCGGCGCGTGCTGTCGTAGGTGACGTAGGTATCTCCAAACACGGGTGTTGCCAGGCGATTCCAGCGGTACAGGTTGACGTCGCTGCCCTGGATGCTCCAGTCGAAGCGGCCATCGGTCTTGCTCTGGAATTCGCTGTAGTCCATGCCCAGCACCAGTTCGTGCTGGCGGCCGAAGGCGTTGAACGGCCCGCGCACGTTGACGTCCACGCTGTTGACCTTCAGCTGGTAATCGCGGTAGTCGGCGCTCAAGCCCAGGCCATCGCCCGTGGCCTGGTCGGGGAAGCTTCCGCTCACGTTCATGTAGACGGCGCGCTCTTCCTGCGACGACTGTACGCGGTTGGCCGAGACTTTCAGCTTCCAGTCGTTCGCCAGCGCGTGTTCCACGGTGGCGAAGATGTCGGTTGAATTGGTGTTGAAGCGATTCGACCTGGCCGCCGGGCTGAAGGAGCGGGGCAGGTCCGTCATGACGCCATTGCTGTAGAACAGGGGGAAGCCCAGGTAGGAGAGGGAACCGTCCGAGCGCTTGCGCTGGTGCGTCACGCCGGCCGTCAGTTTCGTGTCGCTGGACAGGTCCGCCTCGACCACGCCGTAGACCACTTTCTTGTCGCGGCTGTAGCCGTCGATGATGCTGTCGCCTTCCTCGTACACGGTCACGAGGCGGCCGCGCACCGTGCGCGCCTCGTTCAGCGGACCCGAGATGTCGGCCATCGCGCGCCGTTCATCGTAGGAGCCCAGCTCGCCCTCGACGGCGGCCTGGAACTGCGCCGTCGGCTTCTTGCGCACCATGTTGATGACGCCCGACGCGTCGCCCGCGCCCGTCATCAGGCCCGAGGCGCCGCGCAGCACTTCGATGCGGTCGTACAGCGCCATGTCGGCCAGGCTTTGCGACGGTATCGCATCGAGGCCCAGGTTTTCCGAATGCGTGCTGACGCCGTCGAGCTGGTAATTGGTGATCGAATAGCCGCGCGAGGTAAAGCCCGTGCGCTCGCTGCCCAGCGAGAACAGGGTGACGCCCGGCGTTTGCGCCATCACTTGCGCGATCGTGCTCAAGCCCTGGTCCTGCATGCGCTGCTGTGTGATGACGCTGACCGACTGCGGCGTTTCCCTGATCGACAGGCCCAGCGGCGTGGCCGTGGCGATCGGCAGGGCGGAGACATACGCGCCCGAGCCTTCGGTGGCGTCCTGCTGCGCTTTGACCGACACCTCCGGCATCATGGCGATGGCCTCCGCGCCGGATTCCACCTGGGCCTGGGCCGGGCGCAGCACGTAGCTGCCATTGGCGCTGCGCTCGGCCTTCAGGCCCGTGCCGCGCAACACGCCGTTCAGGGCGGCCAGCACGTCGTGGCGGCCCGCGAGGCCCGCCGACGTCTTGCCGCGCGTCTGGTCCGGCGTGAAGCTGAGGATGACCCGCGACTGGCTGGCGACCTGGCGCAGCGCCGCCGCCAGGTCGCCGGCCGGCACCTGGAAGTCGAGGCTGGCCGCTGGCGCGGCCACGATTTCCTGCGCCAGGGCTGGCGCGGGGATATTCAGCAGCAGGGCCGAACCGATGAAGATGCATTGGATGGCATGCGCCATGCGCTTGATGCGCGGCCGGGACCGAAACCGGGAAGACATAACTTGGGACATGGTTACCTTGTGGTGTAGTCGTCAAAAAGAACGTTGCCTACACAGGTCACGCGAGAATCGAAAACGGGTACCTTTTTTTGCGCTGGCGTGAAAATACATGTTCAGCGCTTCCGCCGCGCTTCCACCTGCACCCAATAGCGCGTGCGCAGGCGCACGTCCACCGGCAGCGAATCGGGCAGCGACAGCAGCACGGCGTCCAGGTCGGCCAGCGGGAAGACGCCGGAAAGGCGCAGGCCGGCCACCGCGTCGTCGCAGCCCAGCAAGCCGTGGCGGTAGCGGCTCAACTCATGCAGGAAGTCGCGCAGCGGCATGGCGTCGGCCAGCAGCAAGCCCTGGCGCCAGGCCCAGATATCGGGCGAGACGGCGTGCGCGGGCACGATGCTTTGTGCGGTCATGCCGCCGCCCTGGCCCGCCTGGATCACGAGGCTGGCGTGGCCCTGGCGCGGCATCAGCCGCACGGCGCCTTCCTCGACGGCGACCTGGGTGTGGCCCTCGTCCTGGCGTACCGAGTAGCGCGTGCCCAGCGCCTGCGCCCGGCCTTGCGCCGTTTCGACGAGGAAGGGGCGGTAGGGCCGGCCCGTTTCGCGGGCGGTGGCGATGAAGACTTCGCCCCGCACCAGTTGCAGCAGCCGTTGCGTGTCCGTGTAGCGGATGTTGACGGCGCTGCCGCTGTTCAAATGCAGGCGGCTGCCGTCGGACAGGGCCAGCTCGCAGCGTTCGCCCACGCCGGTGGACAGGTCGGCCAGCGCGGCGCGGGCCATGCCGGGCGCATATTCCGAGCGCGCGCCGAACCAGCCGGTGAGACCGATGGCCGATACCCACGCCAGCAGCCGCAGGCTGCCGCGCCGCGAGACGGAACGCGAATGGGGGCTTTGCAGCAGCGCCTGGCGGCTGGCTGGTCCATCGAGTGCGCGCAAGCCGCCGCTGACGTTTTCGATGTGTTTCCATGCCCGTTCATGATCGGGGTGCGCCTGGCGCCACTGCTGCCAGGCCGTTTTTTCCGCCGGCGTGGTTTCGCCGCTCATCAGGGTGGTCAGCCATTCGGCCGCCTGCATGGCGATGGCCAGATCGATGGGCTGGCCCTGGGCGTAGACGGTGGCGGCGCGCATGTCAGGGCGCGGCAAAATCGGGCACGGCAAAAAAGCACAGCAAGTTGGCCTTGCTCAGGTATTTTTTGACGGAATGCGTGCTGGTGCCCAGTTCGGCGGCGATCTCGGCATAGCTCATGCCATCCAGGTGGGCGAGCAAAAAAGCGGCCCTGGCCTTGGCGGACAGCCGTTCCAGCGCGCGGTCGATCAGCTGCAGCGACTCGAGCAGCATGGACATCGCTTCCGGCGATGGCGTGCAGGCTTGTGGCTGGTGCAGCAGGGCGTCGAGGTAGGCCCGTTCCAGCTCTTCGCGCCGGCAGTGGTTGGCCAGCAGGCGCCTGGCGATGGTGGCCAGGAAAGGGCGCGGCTGCGCGATGCCGGCACTGCTGCGCGCGACGAAGATCTTGAGGAAGGTATCCTGCGCCAGGTCGCCCGCCAGCCCCGCATCGTGCAGGCGGCGCTTCAGCCAGTGCAGCAGCCAGGAGTGGTGCTCGGCGTACAGGGCCTGGAAATCGGATGGCGGGGAAGGGGCGGACAGCATGGCTTAATCTAAATGAGAATTGTTCTCATGATAGCCTAGCGGCGCACGCCAGGCAATCGGGAAAACGCGGCGTTGCTGAAATGCGACTGCGCCTGGGCCGCCTGCGGCGAGGGATTTGCGCCTGCGCACGGCAGATGTAAAAGTTTCCTTGGCGCAAGCTTTCATGTGAGAAAATGCGGGCTGTCGATGTGGTGCGGAGCGAAAAATGATGTGGATGGTTGGCGGTGCCCTGGTTCTATTGGTCGCCAGATTTTTATGGTTGGCCTTTTTTCATCGGGTCAACGCGATGTCGCGCCAGGCGGAATTGATGAACTGGCTCGACATCGGCCGCGTGTCGAATGCCGATGGCGGCAAGGATATTTTGTTGGCGAGAAACGAGCGCGGCGCCAGGATAGACTGGCGCACGGGCGAAGTCTGGCTGATGAACCCCAAGGTGGAGGAGCCGTTTGCCGACTTCCTCGCCGTCGAACGCTGGCTCACTTTGCGCGACATGCCAGCGGCGGACAAGCCGGCGCCAGCCGCTCCCGCGCCAGCGGAACCCGAAGCGGCGCCGGATGCCGGCCCCGTGCGCGATACCTTGCCGGCGTTCCAGCAAAAGGTCGATGCTTGCCTGGCCAAGGCGGAAGGCGGCCAGGAATTGCTGGAAACCAAGCAGGCATTCGAGGCGGGCAGCGAGCCTTATCTCGAGGCGTCGACGGAATTGAGCAAGACCGCGCTGGAGCTGGAAGTGTCGCCCGCCATGGTGGCCACGTTTCATATCAGCGCCTTTGCCGCCCTGGCTGAAACGGCGGGCGCCGACAAGCTGGAACGGGTGGCGGCCAGCCTGCATGCGGCGGCCAGGCAGATCAGGGCCAGCGTCACCGCGTAAAAGCGTGGGCCCGGCCCGGAATGAAAAAACCGCTGAAGCCCTTGCAGGCATCAGCGGTTTTTATGTATTGGTTGCGGGGACAGGATTTGAACCTGTGACCTTCGGGTTATGAGCCCGACGAGCTGCCAGACTGCTCCACCCCGCAGGCGAATTATAACCGAGTTTGCTGCATTGCGAAAGAGCGGATGGAAATGAAGGATATTTGGCTTGCAGGATGGTCATTGAGATACTGCGCCGCAATAGAAAAAGCCGCTGATTCTCTTGCAAGAATCAGCGGCTTTCATATATTGGTTGCGGGGACAGGATTTGAACCTGTGACCTTCGGGTTATGAGCCCGACGAGCTGCCAGACTGCTCCACCCCGCAGCCGAATTATAGCGGGGTTTGCTGCAATGCGCAATGGCTGCCTCGATTACGCCGCCGCCAGGCGCCACAGCGAGGTGATTTCCTTCGAGCGGGCCGCGTGCAGGCTGTCGGTGGCGTCCTGCGCGCGCGGGTGCGTGGGTTTCACGTCCAGGCGGTCGACGACCTTCAAGCCTGCCTGTTCTATCCATTCGAGCAATTGCGCGCGCGGGCGCAGGCCCAGGTGCTCGGCCAGGTCCGATAGAATCAGCCAGCCTTCGCCGTTGGCTTCCAGGTGTTCCGCCAGGCCGGAAAGGAAACCGCGCAGCATGCGGCTGTCCGGATCATAGACGGCGTATTCGATCGGCGAGCTTGGACGGGCCGGCAGCCATGGCGGATTGCATACGACGAGCGGCGCGCGGCCGGCGGGGAACAGGTCGGCCTGCACCACCTCGACCTTGTCGATCAAGTCGAGGCGGGCCAGGTTTTCGCGCGCGCAGGACAGGGCGCGCGGGTCCTGGTCGGTGGCGACGATGCGCTTGACGCCGCGCTGCGCGAGCACGGCGGCCAGCACGCCGGTGCCGGTGCCGATGTCGAAGGCCAGGCTGGCGCGCGCGGGCAGCGGCGCTTCCGCCACAAGGCCCACGTACTCGCCGCGGATCGGGGCGAACACGCCGTAGTGCGGGTGGATGCGCTGGCCCAGGGCCGGCAGTTCCACGCCCGTGCGGCGCCATTCGTGCGCGCCGATCAGGCCCAGCAGCTCGCGCAGCGAGGCGACGAACGCTTCCTCGCCGCGGCCATACGCTTCATTGCAAGCCAGTTTCACGTCCGGCGCGCGGCGCAGCGGAATCGTGTAGTCGGCATCGAAAGGCAGCAGCAGAATGGCCAGGGTGCGGGCGCGCTGCGACTGCGCCTGGCGGTGCAAATGGAAGGCTTCCGTGGCCGATGGTTCGGGTTTCGCCAGCTTGGCGGCCTTGGCCTTCTTGCTCGGCTTGTCGTTCTTGTGGTCGGCGCGCCGCGCCAGCGCCTGCAGCAGCTGGCGCGCGTTCTGGAAGTCGCCGCGCCACAGCATGGCCGTGCCTTCGCAGGCCAGGCGGTAAGCCTGGTCGGCCGTCGTGCGGTCGTCGGCGATGACGACGCGCTTGGGCGGCGGCATGCCGCTTTCCGAGCGCCAGCGGGCCGAATGCTCGGCGCCGTTTTCGCTCCAGTGGATCTGCGGATGAACGGTAGGGGAAGAAGTGTCGGACATGGGTTTCAATCGATAGAAGGGGGCGCGCGGCATGGTCGCCTGCGCAGGCCGTCTTCCATTATACGTCGCTGGCCGTGCCGTCAGCAGTGTCCGTGCCATAGGCGAGTGCCAGCGCGCGGGCGCGCGCCTGGTCTTCCGGCGTCGTTTCCACGGCTTTCTGGTCGGCTTTGACCGCCGCGTCCGGCTGCACCAGCTTGAGCAAACGCAAGCTCAGGCTGCCCGCCAGGTCGCCATCGTTGCCGCTGGCGCTGGCGCCATCGGCCTTGCTGTTGACGTTGTTATTAAAAATGTTGCTTTGCAATTGCTGGCCCAGCAGCTTGAACAGGTCGTGCAGATTGCCGGCGAAGGTCGTGGCGGGCAACTCCCTGGCGGGCAGGGAGTCGTCTTCGGATGATGTGGCTTCCGGCGCTTCGCCTTGCGTTTGCTCAAGGACGCCCGCGCTGATGTTCGATTGATATTGCACTTCCAGTTCGAAGTCGAAGGTTTGCCCGTCGGCCGTGGTGATCTTGCCCTTGCCGATGAAATGGGCGTTTTCATCGAGGCTGAAGGCGGCCGCGCGGCTGCTGCTGCCGGCGCCCGAGACGCTGGCGCTGCCGCTGCTGAAGCTGGCTCCCGCTTGCAGGTCGACGGAATCGAAGGCGATGCTGGCGCCGTCGCCGAACATCTGGCGCGTCATGTTGTTCAGGAAATCCTGCGCCGCGTCGACCGTGGCGTTGCCCAGCGCATCGGTCCGTTGCGACAGTCCCTTGGCCGACAGGTCCAGGCCATTCTTCGACAGGGCCACCACGTCTTGCGCCGTGCGCTGCATCAGAGGCGAAGCGGCCAGGCCGGCGCCCGTTTTAGGCGGCGTTTGCCCTGCCGGGGTATTGGCGGCGGGCTGGCGCGAGCCGGGAACGAGGGCGGGAAGCTGGGACATGAACAAATTCCGAATGAGTAAGTACTCAGTTAACGGCAGCCGTGCCCCATTCTTTAACCATTAGTGGTGGTGCGACCAGCTACCGTCCGCCGACTCCAGGTAAGACTTGACGGCATCGGCCTGGCCCGTGGCGTGGCGCTTGAGTTCGCCGCATGCGCAAATGCCCTGGTATGGCTGGATATGCGAGCAGGCGGAGACTTTTTGCAGGTAGACCTGCATGGATTTGTGACATTTTACGCACTTGAAGGTGAGGCTGCGGGCGGCTTTCATGGGTTTCCTTGAACTGTTGCGGGGCGTAGCGGGTCGTTACGCGAAGGCGGCGATTTTAACGCACTCCGTCCATCGTTACACGTTGTTGCATCTGCGCCACGCGCAGGTCAACTGAATCCGCGCCATGACGTTGAGCGTATATAGGAGGTCGTCTGACCGCCATTGAAGAGGTAGCACCATGGACAAGCATGACAAGGAAAAGCCTGTACAGCCCGCCAAGGAGCTGGTCAGGAAGTGGCTGAAAGCGGAGCTGGAACAGCGCCGGCCCCCGCCCGACCCCGAGCAGATCCGCCGCGAACTGGGCTGGGATATGCTCAAGCTGTGCCGGGAGCCGGTCAGCCGCTAGCGACCTAGCGCACCGTCACCACGCTTTTGCCGCCTGAACCGGGCTGCACGAGGATGCGGGTGGCGATGCGCTCCGTCATTTCCTGTACGTGCGAGATGACGCCCACCTTGCGGCCCATCGCTTGCAAGCCGTCGAGCGCATCCATGGCCACGCGCAGGGTTTCCGTGTCGAGGCTGCCGAAGCCCTCGTCGATGAACAGCGATTCCACGCGTACCCGGTTCGAGGACAGCGAGGCCAGGCCCAGCGCCAGGGCCAGCGAGACGAGGAACGATTCGCCGCCCGACAGCGAATGCACGGAGCGCAGTTCGCCGCCCATGTCCTGGTCGCGCACCATCAGGCCCAGCGACGGATTGCTCGGGTTGTCGATGCGTTCGAGCTGATAGCGGCGCGCCAGGTGGTTCAGGTGCGCGTTGGCATAGCCGAGCAGCACTTCCAGCGTGAATTGCTGCGCGTAATTGCGGAATTTCTTGCCGTCGGCCGAGCCGATCAGTTCATTCAGACTGGCCCAGCGCCGCTCGATGACGGCTTGCGCCTCGATCTGCGCCAGCATCGCTTGCGCGCTGTGGCGCCGCGCGTCGTCCTGCGCGATGGCCAGGCGCAGCCGGGTCGCTTCCTGGTTGGCCGCCTGGCGTTCCAGCAGCAGCGCGTCGAGCGCGGCTTGCAGCGCCGCCGCGTCCGTTTCCAGGCCGTCTGGCGGCTGTGCCAGGTGCGCCGCCAGTTGCTGCCGGCGTTCGGCCAGCACGGAGACGGCCGCCGTGTGGCGATCGGCGATCGCTTGCAGGGCGTCGCGCTCGGCGCGCATGGCTTCCGGTGCGATGGCCAGGTGCGTGTGCAAGGCGTCCATGTCGGCAGGCGCATGGGCCGGATGGGCATCCTGGAACTGGCGCAGCCAGTCGTGCAGGGCGGCATTGGCGCCGTGTTCCTGTTCACGCAAGGCGGCCAGGCGCTGCGACAGCTGCGCGCACGCTTCGTCCAGGCGCGTGCGCTGCTGGCCGGCCGATAGCGCCGCCGTTTGCTGCCGCGCCAGCAGCTCCCTGGCCGCCGCGATGGCGCCTGCCAGCGCGCGCTCGACCTCGGCCACGCTCTGGCCCTGCCATAGCGCGTGGCGTTCCGCCTGCATTGCCGTGCGCTGCTTGTCGGCGGCGGCAAAGACGGCGTTGGCTTCCTGCGCCGCTTGCTGCGCCTTGGCGGCGGCCAGCTGTGCCGCTTCCAGCTGCGCAGCCAGGGTCGCCAGCGCGTGGCCGCGGTGGTCCTGGTCCGCCTGCTGTTTCAGCCATTGCCGGCTTTCCGTTTCACGCGCCGCGCGGAAGGCGGCCGGGCCGGCGCGCCAGCTGTCTTTCCAGTCCTCGGCGCCATCGGCGTCGGCGAACGCGCCATCGAGCTGCACCAGCAAGGCGTCGAGCGCGGCGCGCGCCGTCTCGCCCTTGTCGGCGTTGCCCGCTTGCTGCGCTTGCAGCTGCGCCAGCCGCGCTTGCGTTTCGGCGACGGTGCTTGTGCAGCGCGCGTGCTCGCTCGACGCCAGTTCATGCGCCGCCTGCGCCTGCTCGCGCCGCGCGCTGGTCTGGCGCAGCGCCGTTTCCTGCTGCGCCAGTGCCTGCAAGCCGGCCGCATTGGCCGCCAGCTGCTGCGCGAACCAGTCCGCGCGTTGGTTTTCGGGCGGCAGCTGCAAGGTATCGGCATGCGGCTGCCACTGCGCGTTCAGGCTGTCGATGGCGGGCGGCAGGGCCGCCAGTTCGGCCTCCGTTTGCGCCTGTTCGCGCGCCGTTGCGGCCAGCGCCGCCTTGTGCGTGGCCAGCCGCTCCAGATTGCCGCGCGCCTGCGTGCGGCAAGCCAGCACGTCATCCTGCAAACTGGCCAGCATCGCCTGCAAGGCGTGATCGGCGTGGCTGTACGGGTGTTCCAGCGCGCCACAGACGGGGCAGGGCTGCTCGTCCTGCAAGGTGGCGCGCAGCTGCCCGACGCTGGCCGCGCATGCCGCTTCCGCGCCTTTCAAGGATTTTTCCGCCTGCGCCAGGCGCGCTTCCAGCAGCGCCGTTTGCGCCGCTTCCGCCGCCCATGCCGTGTTTTCCGTTTGCGCGGCCTGCGCCAGCTGGGCTGCCCTCGCTTGCCAGTGCGCCAGCGCCTGCTGCTGGCGCGCCAGTTCGCTCCAGATTTTTTCCGCGCTGGTCAACAGGCGCGCGTGCGCCTCCAGCTGGCCGCGCTGTTCCTGCAACCCCTGGCCATCGATGGCTTGCACGGCCGCTTGCGCCTCGCGCCGTTCCGCATCGCGCGCCGCCAGCACGGCAGCGGCGCTGGCCAGCGCCGCTTGCGCCGCCTGCGCGGCGTCAAAGGCCTGGCGCAGCTGCTGTCTTGACTCGGCCATGCTGGCGTCGGCCGCATCGGCTTGCGCGGCCGCCTGGCCTGCCTGGGCAAACAATTGATCCCACAACTGCCATGATTGCGCCAGCGCCTGCCACTGCTGGTGCGATGCCAGCCACTGGCGGCCCGCTTCCTGTTCCGCCTGCGCGGCATGCTGGCGCTGATGCAGATCGTGCAGCGCGGCGCGCGCCGCCTCGTTGGCCTGGTCGGCGGCCAGGGCGCCAGCTTGCGCCTGGCGATGCGCGGGCATGTGCGCCGCAATGCCCGCGTCGAGCGCCTTGGCTCGGTCGAGCAGGGGCGCCGCGTCGCGCTGCGCCGCTTCCCGGGCCAGCAAGGCCGCTGCCGCCTGCTGCACGGCCTGCGCCAGCTGCGCCTCGCTGGCGACGGCCTGCGCCGCCTGCGCGCGCGACGCTTCCAGCGCGGCGCCCGTGCCGGCGATGTCGCCGGCCAGGCGCGCCACGTCGTCGATCAGGGGCCGCGCCGGCTGCAGCAATTCCCACTGCGCCAGCGCCGCGCGGCGTTCCTCCGCGGCGGCCCGTTCGGCATCGGCGCTGTCCAGCGCTTCCTGCGCGGCCGCCACCTGGGTTTGCAGCTTGTGCGTCTCCTGGTGCCAGCGCTGCTGCAATTCCAGCACGGCTTTGCGCAGGTCGATGGTTTGCAGGGCGGTTTCGGCCGCGCCGCTTGACGCTTCGGTCTCGCTGCGCTCTTCCGGCGACAGCGGCCGCTGGTCGGCCAGCTTTTCGCCCAGCCGTTCGAGCACCTGCTTTTCCTTTTTCGCCCGCTCGAAGGCGCGCATGGAAATGTCGGTATAGATGCTGCTGCCCGTCAGGGTTTCCAGCAATTCGCCCCGCTCATTGTCTTCCGTCTTGAGGAAGGTGGAAAACTCGTTTTGCGCCAGCAGCACGGCGCGCGTAAACTGGTCGAAGGACAGGCCGATGCGCTTTTCGATCTCTTCCTTCACTTCCGTCTTGGTGCCGCCGAGGGGCTGCAGCGCGGGCAGCTGGTGCAAGCTCATGGCGGTCGCCTGCAGCGCCCCTTCGGCTTTGGTGCGCGAGCGGCGCACGCTCCAGCGCGCGCGGTAGTGACCGCCATCGTTGCCGACGAAATCGACTTGCGCATAGCCGTCCGGCGTGCCGCGGCGCAGCAGGGTGCGCGTATCCTGCGCGTTGACGGTTTCCTTGCCCACGTCGGGTAGGGCACTGCCCCGGCCCAGCACTTTCAGCAGGCGCGGCGTGGCGTCGTACAGGGCCAGGCACAGCGCGTCGAGCAGGGTGCTCTTGCCCGCGCCCGTGGGGCCGCTGATGGCAAACAGGCCGGCGGAGGCCAGCGGCTCCTGCTGGAAGTCGACTTCAAATTCGCCGGCCAGCGAAGCCAGGTTCTTGCCGCTGATTTTGAGTATTTTCATGATTCTTCAGGTGCACTCAGGCGCCGGGCAGCAGCAGTTCTGCCAGGGCCGACAGTTGTTCGGGCGGTGCGGGCCGGCCGTATTTTTGCAGGTACAGGCGGCGGAAGATGTCGTCGGGCTGCAGCTGGCCCAATTGGTCGAGCGTCATGTTTTCCGGCGCGCTGCCGCGCGCGGCGCTCGACGTTTCGATCTTCGCCAGGCGCACGGGCTTGCCGTCGAGGGCCGTTTCGATGCGCGTGCGCAGGCCCGGTTCGGGCGCGTCCAGGCGCACGCGCACTTCCAGGAACGGTTGCGCTTCGGCCGGTGCGTCGGGCACGTCGAGGGCCGCCAGCTGCGCCAGCACCTCGGCGATGGGCGCCGGCGTGGCCGGCACGCGCAGCAGGGGCACGGTGCGCGGCACCTCGATGGCGCGCACGGATTGCAAGGTTTCGCCGTCGATATCGAGGCACAGCACCTGGTGGCGGTAGTTCACTTCCGCGAAGGACAGCGGGATCGGGCTGCCGCAGTAGCGGATGTGCTCCTGGCCGCCCACGGCCTGCGCCTTGTGCAGGTGGCCCAGCGCCGCATACGCGATGGACGTATCAAAAATCCCCGAGGGCAGCATTTCCGTGCCGCCGATGACGATGCGGCGTTCGGAATCGTTCGACATTTCGCCGCCCACCATGTGGCAGTGGCCCATGGCGATGATGGCTTGCCCGGGCTGGCGGCGCGCCAGGGCCAGGTCGGTCAGCTGGCGGTACAGCAGGGCGATGCCGCCCAGGTAGGCATCCTGGGTGTCGCCGGCCGGCAGTTTCGGCACGTCGCCGGGACGCAGGAACGGTACGGCCAGGCACCAGGCCTGCACCTGGCCATCGCTGCCGGTGAGCGGCAGCAGCAGGCGTTCCAGGTCGATCTGGCCATCGTCGCCGCGCAGCACATGGCCGATCACGTGCGTGCCATGCGCGGCCAGCAGGGGGCCGGGCGCTTCCAGCCGTCCCGCCGAATCGTGGTTGCCGGCGACGACGACCAGCTGCAGCGCGGGCAGGCGCGCGCGCGCCTGCTGCAGGAATACATACAGCTGCTTTTGCGACGCGGCGGAAGGATTGGCATTGTCGAACACGTCGCCCGCCACCAGCAGCACGTCGACCTGCTCGGCCACGAGCGTGTCGAGCAGCCAGTCGAGGAAGCGCTGGTGTTCGTAGCCCCTTTCAAAATTGTGCAGGGTCTGGCCCAGATGCCAGTCGGAGGTGTGCAGCAGGCGCATGGTGGGGCAAGGGTAGGGAAGACAGGCGCCAATATAGCTGAAATGAGGCAGGTACTGGAGAATTGAACGAATTTCGAAGAGCGTTTTCGATTTTTATCGATACATCCAGAGTGCCTGAAAAACGTTCAGGGCAAGGCGTAGTGCCGTAGGCAGTACGAATAGTACGGCAAGGCACTGCAACGCAGCCATGGACGTTTTCTCAGGTGCTCAAGTAGTCAACACGCCGGCGCGATAGGTATTGCGCCCATCCTGCTTGGCCTGGTACAGCAGCACGTCGGCCCGCTGCAGCAGCGCGGCGGGGGAAATGTCTTCGTCGCGGTAGAAGGCCAGGCCGATGCTGGCGGAAATGCGCACGGTGATGCCATCGAGTTCGAACGGCTGCCGCATGGCGGCGACGATTTTTTCCGCCAGTACGGCCGCGTCGTCGGGCCGGGCGATCTGTTCCATGATGATGGTGAATTCGTCGCCACCCAGGCGGGCGACGATGTCGGTGGCGCGCATGGTTTGCGTCAGACGCTGGGCGAAGGCGCGCAGCAGGGCGTCGCCCGTGCCGTGGCCATGCGTGTCGTTGACGGGCTTGAAGCGGTCGATATCCATATACATGACGGCCATCAGGTGCCGCTGCTGGCGGCTCGCGTGCATGGCGTCGCTGAGTTTTTGCTGGAAGCCGGCGCGGTTCGACAGGCCCGTCAGCGCATCGACCTGGGCCAGTTTCAGCAGCCGCTGTTTTTCGCGCTTTTGCACGGTGATATCCTGGCGCATCACGTGAAAACCCACCACCTGCAGCCTGTCTTCGCCGATCTGCGGGATGTAGATCACTTCCATGCAGCGCTCGATGCCTTCCTTGTCGTCTTCTTCCTCGAAGCTCAGGGTTTCGCCCGCCAGCACCCGTTCGATATACGGCGCCACCGTGCGGTAGCGCGCCTCGCCCACCGTGTCGCGCACGCTGCTGCCCAGCGCCTGGCGGGCCGTCAGGCCGAATTCGCGTTCATAGGCGATGTTCAGGAAGCGGTAGACCTGGTCGGCGTCGATGTACGCGATCATGGCCGGCAAGGTGTCGGCGATGGTGCGCAGGCGCGCCTCGCTTTCCAGCAGCGCCACTTCCGATTCGCGCAAGGTGGTGATGTCGTCCAGGCTGCCCACGTAGCCTTCGATACGCCCATCGATGAGGATGGGGGCAATTTTGACGGAAACCCAGACCAGCCTGCCGTCGCGCTGCAGCCAGCGCAGGGTGGACTGGAATGGCGCGTGGCTGCGCGTGAGCTGTTCCAGCGCCACGTGCATCAGCGGATAGTCGTCCGGGTGCAGGGCGCTGGTCCAGCCGGCGCCCAGGGCGGCGGCGCGCGGCAGGCCCGTGATCGATTCGAAGGTGCGATTGACGTAGGTGCAGCGGCGCTGGCGGTCCAGGCGCACCAGCCCGAGCGGCGAGGCGTCGTTGACGGCGGCCAGTTCGGCCTGTTTCTGGCGCAGTTCCAGTTCCTGCTGGCGGCGCTGCGAGATATCCTCGGCGATGCACAGGATATGCTCGATCTGCTGGCGCTCGTCGAACACGGGCACGGAGACGGCGCGCAGGTAGCGCAGGCTGCCGTCCGCCAGGCGCAGCGGCTTTTCCGTGTGGTCGATGACGCCGCGCTCGGCCAGGATGGCGCGGTCGTCCTCGGCGTCGTGCAGACCGAAGTCGGGCGGGAAGGCCTGGCAATCGGTCTTGCCGATGACGTCGGCGGCCAGGTGGCCCGTGATGTCCTCGGCCGCTTTGTTCCACACCTCCATCTGGCCGAAGTTTTCCGGGCGCGCGCTTTTCACGTAGACCAGCACGGGCAAATGGTCGATCAGCGACTGCAGGAAGCTGCGGTTGTCCTGCAGCGCCAGTTCGTCGTGCTTGCGCGCGCTGATGTCGCGCGATGTGACGGCCACGCCGTCGGCGATCGGCACCACCTGGTGGCGCAGCCAGCGCGTGCCGCCCGAGGCCAGCGTCAGCTCGAATTCGTCTTCCAGCGGCTGGCCCGTTTCCATCACGAGCACGAAGCGCTTGAAAAAGCGCTCGCCGCGCAGCAGCGGCACGCGCGGCAGCACGCGCTGGCCCAGCAGTTCGGAGCGTGGCTTGCCCAGCATGTCGGCGGCCCGCTCGTTGACGTCGGCGAAAATGAAGTCTTCCACCGGCTTGCCCGGCGCGGGGCGCCAGGCTTTCAGCAGCAGCACGGCATCGAGGCTGGCCTGGTGCGCCGCGCGCAGCAGCGCCTGCGTTTCCTTGGCCTGGCGGATGCTGCGGCGCAGGCGCGCGCTCTGGCGCATCAGCAGGGCCGTGAAGCCGGCAATGAGCACGCTGGCGGCGAGCAGGGCGCCGACATATGCCAGCCGGCGGTGTTCGAAGCGCGCCAGGGCGACGGCGCGGCTGACGCCCACCACGGCCAGCAGCGGGTAGCGCGGCAGCTCGCGGTAGCTGTAAATGCGCGCCGTCGCGTCGACGGGCGGCTCGATCAGCAGTTCCTCTGGCGCGTGTTCGGGCGGTCCCGGCATGCGGAAGTCGATGCGGTCGCTGAGGATCAATTGCTCGCCGATGCGCCCCGCCGTCAGGCCGCTGTCGCGCGCCACCAGCATCAGCGCGCCCTGCTCGTCGAGGTTCAGGCGGTCGTAATCGTCGACAAAATACGTGGGGTCGACGTGGATGATGATGGCGCCGGCAAAGCGCCCCTGAGCATCGTTCAGGCGGCGCGCCAGGCGGATGGTCCAGTGCCTGCTGCCCGCGTCGAGCATGGGGGTGTCGACCAGCGGCGTGTCGGACGCATTCGCGGCCAGCGCCCTGAAAAATGCCTGGCCGGCCAGGTTTTCCGGCAAGTACGCGTTGGCGCTGTCGATCACGTCGCCATGCGCATCGACCAGCGCGATCGGCAGTTCCAGTTTCGACGGCAGCACGCTGTCGAGCAAACCCTGGCGGCGCGTGAATTCATTGAGGCGCAGGCCGCCGTCCGTTTCCTCGTATTTGAGCTTGAACAATTGCGTCGCGTGGTCCGTCTGGCGCAGGGTGAAACTGGTATGGTCGGCCAGGGTGCGCGCCAGCG
Organism: Janthinobacterium goodfellowi; assembly: GCF_051380695.1. Taxonomy (NCBI): domain Bacteria; kingdom Pseudomonadati; phylum Pseudomonadota; class Betaproteobacteria; order Burkholderiales; family Oxalobacteraceae; genus Janthinobacterium; species Janthinobacterium goodfellowi. The sequence continues at coordinate 112,149 of NZ_JBNYXN010000005.1, forward strand.
ACTGGCTGACGGCCACGGCGTCGCGCACGGCGCTGGCCCGTTCCTGGCCCACCTGGTACAAGACGGCCGCCCACAGCGCCAGCAGCAAGATGAGCGCGAACAGGGGTACCAGGCTGAGACGGTACAGGCGGCGGGCGAGGCGTTGCAGGGGTCTTGTTATCGCTATCACGGGCGCTTGCAGGCTAGGGTCATGGAAAGGTGAAGGGCGGCGTGGCGCGCATCATAGCCGAAATATGCTGACCTGCGCGCTGCCTGCTGCCCTAGCGTCTGTTCGTGGTCTGTCGCTGGGCTTATTTTGCGTTAAATCAAGTACCTGTGGCGCTGCGCACGCTAAAAAAAGCACGCCGGGAGCGGCACGGGCTGGCGCCGTGGCAGAAAAAGTACAATTGGGCCCCCATCCTCATTAAAATGGATGCTTCTTCCTCCCATATCGAGAGTTGTCATGCAGAGTAAAAAGCCCGACGCGGCAAGACTGGACAAGATCGTGGCCGAAGCGCGCCGCGCCGCCGACCAGCGCGAGAGCGGCTACCGCGAGCGCTCGCTGAAGATGTATCCGTGGGTCTGCGGCCGCTGCATGCGCGAATTTACGCGTGCCAACGTGCAGCAACTGACGGTGCACCACCGCGACCACAATCACGACAACAATCCGCCCGACGGCAGCAACTGGGAGTTGCTGTGCCTGTATTGCCACGACAATGAGCACTCGCGCTACCTGGAAGCGGACCGTGGCGCCGGCCTGCTGTCGGCCGAGGTGGCGCCCGCCACGCACAATCCGTTTGCCGCGCTGGCCGGCCTGATCAAGAAGAAGGACTGAGCGGACCGCGCCGCTTCCTCATGCGCATCCTGCTGACCGAAGACGACCCGCAGCTGGGCCGCGCCACGCAGATCGGCCTGGAACAGGGCGGCCATGCCGTCGACTGGGTCACGAGCGCCGAACAGGCGCACACGGCCGTGCGCCTGCACGACTACGGCTGCATCCTGCTCGACCTGGGTTTGCCGGGGCAGGACGGCATGCAGGCGCTGGGCGCGCTGCGCGACAATGGTTACGGCGGCGCCGTGCTGGTCGTCACGGCGCGCGACCAGGTGGGCGAGCGCATCGCCGGCCTGGACGCGGGTGCCGACGACTTCATCGTCAAACCGTTCGACCTCGACGAACTGGCCGCGCGCATCCGCAGCGCCTGCCGCCGCGCTGCGGGCCGCTTGCGCGAGTACCTCGTGCATGGCGACCTGGCGCTCGATATCGCGGACCGGCAGGTGACGCAAGGGGGCGTGCCCGTGACCTTGACGATGAAGGAGTTCCGCATCCTGCAACTGCTGCTGGAGCATGGCGGCCGCGTGCTGAGCCGGGAACAGCTGGAGAAAAACCTGTACAGCTGGGGCGATGAGGTGGAAAGCAATGCCGTGCAAGTGCATATCCACCACCTGCGCAAGAAGCTGGGGCGGGACTTGATACGCACCGTGCATGCGGTCGGTTATTGCATCGACAAGCCCAAAGCGGGCTGAGGAAGGCGACCGGGAGGCCGCCCCCTTGATCAGAAATCGACGGTGGCCGACAGCCACAGGCGGCGTCCATCGAGGCTGTTGACATAGCGGTTAGCGTAGGTCAATGCCGGGCCTGATCCCGTACGGTAAGGCTGGTAGTCGATGAAGTCCTTGTTGAGCAGGTTGTACACGGCCGCATTCAGGGTCACGCGCTTGCTCAGCTGGTAGCTGGTTCCCAAGTGCAGCATGGTGTAGCCCTGGTAGTCGCCCAGCGCGGCCTTGGCGGCGCGCGTGGCGGTCGAGGTGCCCGGATCGCGGAAGCGCTCGCTGCGGTATTCGGCGCGCAGCCAGCCGTTCCATTCGCGCGAGATATCCCACGACAGGCGCGCGTTGACGGCGTGCTTGGGCGTGTCGCTCAGCGGCTTGCCCGCATTGCTGCCGCTCTTCTGTTCGCTTTCCGTGTACGTGTAGTTGGCGCTGGCCGACAAGGTCTTGCCCAGCGGGAAGCGCGTGTTCAGCTCGACGCCGCGCGTAACGGCCTCATCCACGTTGACGGACTGGCCAAACGCATCGACGTTGGGCCAGTTGCCGAAGCTGACGCAGCCGGGACGGTTCGGCGATGGACGATAATCGCAGTTGACGAGTCCGGTGCCCGTCGTGATCTTGTCCTTGAATGCATTGTTGAACAGCGAACCGCTGGCGGTCCAGCCCGCCAGGTTGTCGAAGTAGGCACCGATTTCCGTCGTCGTGCTCGTTTCCGGCTTCAGGTCCGGGCTGCCGACGAGGGGGATCGTGCCCTGGCCGCCGAAACCGTTGATGCCTGGCGACAATTGTTCCACGCGCGGCGTCTTGTAGCCCTTGCTGACGCCGCCCTTGACGGTCCAGCTCGGCGTCGCGTTCCACACGGCATAGGCGCGGGGACTGGTCTGGCCGCCGAAGATGCTGTGGTCGTCATAACGGGCGCCGAAGGTCAGCGCGACGTTCTCCAGCACCTGCCATTCGTCTTCCACGAACAGGGCTTTTTGCGTGAATTCGAATTTCTTTGGCGCCACGCCGTCCGTCATGTCCGCTTTCCACCATTGCGCGCCGACGGTGGCCATGTGCTTGCCCAGCGGCATGACCAATTTGGTGTCGAAGACCTGGCTTTCCACTTCCAGGGTGCGCGCGCTGCCGGCCACGGCGCCTGGCGTGCCCGGCGGAATCGTGCGGCCCAGGGTTTCCGTCTTGTTCACCATGTAGCTGCTGTCGAGGGTGCCGAAGCCGAAGCGGCCCGTGTGCGACAGGGTCCACTGGTCGCGCTGGTATTTCTGCTTGGGACCGTAGCCTCCCTGCAAACCGACGGTGCCCAGCTGCTGTTTCGAATTGTCGTAGGTCTGGCGGCCCGCGTCCGCGTCGAGGATGACGGTGTGGTGGCGGTTTGGCGTAAAGGCCAGGCGCGCGCCGAAGTTGGCTATGTCCGCGCGCACGGGATTGGCGCCCATGTTCGGGGTGACCTCCGTACCGGCCGCGTTGCTGTAGCGGATGTCGGCCGCATCGCGGCGCTGCTTGCTGCCGCGCAGGGACAAGCCCAGCAGGTCGGCGGCGATGGGCCCGCTCAGGTAGAAGCGGCCGCTTTTCACGTCGCCGAAGTCCGATTCCTGCTGCACGGTGTAGTCGGCCGAGACGGAACCCATCCACTGCTTGCCCACCTTGCGCGTGATGATGTTGATCACGCCGCCCATGGCGTCCGAGCCGTACAGGGTCGACATGGGGCCGCGGATGATCTCGATGCGCTCGATGGCGGCCAGCGGCGGCATGAAGCTCGTCTGCGTGCCGCCGAAACCGTTCGGCGTGACATTGCCGGCCGCGTTCTGGCGCCGCCCGTCGATCAGCACCAGGGTGTAGTCGCTGGGCATGCCACGGATACTGATGTTCATGCCGCCCGTCTTGTCGCCGGCCGCGCCCACGTCGATGCCTTCCACGCTTTCCAGCGCCTGCGTCAGGTTGCCGAAACGCTCCTTCGACAACTCTTCGCGCGTGAGCACGGTGATCGACGCGGGCGCCTGTTTGATGTCCTGCTCGAAACCGGAGGCGGAGACCACCACTTCCGGCATGCTGGCCGGCGTGCCTGTCTGGGCGTGAGCCGGCAGGCAGGACAGGGCGGCGAGCGCCAGGGCCAGGGTGGTGGGACGCGGCAGGGGCGCGCGGCGGGTGCTGTTGGACATGCAAACTCCTGGGATGAGTTAATTATTGGCTTGTGTTTTCGAGGGAATGGGAATCATGAGGACAATAAGAATCATTTACAATTGCGGTCATGGCTACCCAGAAAATATTTCGCTTCGGATCTTGCGCAGAAGTTCTTAAGAGATTCTTAACGGCAGGCGGCGGCGTGCAAACCTGGTCGCTGCGGCGCACTCTGCTGACGGTCCTGCTGGGCCTGACCCTGGCCTTGTGGGTGGGCAGCGCCGCCATCGTGTACGTGGAAGCGCGCCGCGAAAGCCAGGAATTGTTCGACCAGTCGCTGACCGAGACGGGACATCTGCTGCTGTCGCTGGTGGCAAAGGAGGCGCGCGAACACGGCTTGACGGGGCCCATCGACCTGCCGTTGCGCGGCCAGCCGAATCCCCACCATTATTTGCTGTTCAAGGTGCGCGACGCGCAGCAGCGCGTGCTGTACCGTAACGATGCAGCGTCCGACATCGCCCTGTCGCGCAGCGCGCCCGATGGCCTGTCGTGGACCACGATAGCGGGCCAGCGCTGGCGTCTGTTTTCGCTGTGGGACCCGCAGCGCAGCCTGCAGCTGCTGGTGGCCGAGCCGACCAGCCACCGCGACGACATCAGCCGCGGCTTCTTTTACCGTATCGCGCTGTTCGGCCTGCTGCTGGTGGCGCTGGCCACCCTCGCCATCTGGTGGAGCATCCACCGCGTGTTTCGCGTGCTGCAGGCGTCGGCCGATGAAGTGTCGGCGCGCACGCCCGATGAACTGGCCGACGTCAGGCTGGCTGGCGCGCCGGACGAACTGCATCCACTGCTGCTGGAAATTAACCGCCTGTTCGGCAGGGTGCGGCACAGCCGCGACAACGAGCAGCGCTTCACGGCCGATGCGGCGCACGAACTGCGCACGCCGCTGGCCGCCATCAAGACGAATCTGCAAGTGCTGCAGCGGGCGCGCAGCGCGGACGAGCGCGAGGAATTCATCGCCGCCCTGGGCGCCAGCGTGGAGCGCGCCACGCGGCTCGTCAACCAGTTGCTGGCGCTGGCCCGGCTCGACCCGCAGGCCCAGGAGACGGCGCTGGCGCCGGGCGACCTTGCGCAGCTGCTGGCGCAGCAGGCCGCGCAGTGGCAGGCGCTGGCCGCGCCGTACCGGCTGTCGCTGGCCGTGAACGTGGCCCTGGCGCCGTGCGCGCTGCATGCGGACAGCCTGCAGATGCTGCTGCGTAACCTGGTCGAGAATGCGCTGCGCTACACGCCGGCACCGGGCGCCGTCGAGATCAGCTGCGGCGTGGAAGCGGGACGCAGCTACCTTTGCGTGGCCGATACGGGACCGGGTATCGCCGAGGAATGGCACGAACGCGTGTTCGAGCGCTTTGTACGCCTGGTGCGCCTGGACGGCGCGCAGCTGCCCGGCAGCGGGCTGGGACTGTCCATCGTGCGCCGCATCGCCGAGCGGCATGGTGCGGACATTGTCCTGGGCGCCGGCTTGCAGGGCAGGGGGCTGGCGGTGACGCTGGTGTTTCCCGCCGCGTAGCGTGGCTGCCGGCTGCGCGATCCGATAGCGATAAAACGCACAAGGCGCGTCCGGAATGCGGTATCTTTCTGTTATGCACAGACCTGACAAACACCCGCCTTCCGACCTCCCCCCGCTATCGCTGGCCGCCGCGCGCGCCCTGCACCTGGCCGCGCAAGGCTTGCTGCAGGCGCGGCGTAAAAAAGCCGTGAAGGCCGACGTGCTGGCCGCCATCCGCCAGATGGGCGTGCTGCAGATCGACACCATCCACGTGGTGGCGCGCAGCCCCTACCTGGTGCTGTGGAGCCGGCTGGGCGACTATCCGCAGCCGTGGCTGGAGCAGTTGCTGGCCGAGGGCGCGCTGTTCGAATACTGGGCGCATGAAGCCTGCTTCGTGCCCATCGAAGACTATGGCTTGTACCGCCACCGCATGCTGGACCCGGCCGCCATGGGCTGGAAGTATTCAGTCAAATGGATGGCCGAGCAGGGCGAGGCCGTCGCTTCGGTGCTCGACCATATCCGCGCCAACGGCGCCGCGCGCTCGGCCGACTTCGAGCGCACGGATGGTCAGGCGGGCGGCTGGTGGAGCTGGAAGCCGGAAAAGCGCTCGCTCGAAGTGCTGTTTACATCGGGCGTGCTGATGATCGCCAGGCGGCACAATTTCCAGCGTTATTACGACCTGGCCGAACGGGTGCTGCCGGGCTGGCACGACGGCTTGCTGCCGCCCGAAGACCAGGTGCGCCGCCGCCTGCTGCTGGCCAGCGTGAAGGCGCTGGGCCTGGCGCGGGCCAGCTGGATCAGCGATTATTTTCGCACCAAACAGCCGCGCGCCAGCCTGACGCACGATCTGCAGGCGCTGGTGGACGAGGGCGCGCTGCTGCGCTGCGCGGTGGCCGGCTGGATGGACGCCGTCTACGTGCATGCGGAGCATGGGGAGTTGCTGCGCGCGGCGGCCGCCGGCAAGCTGGCGCCCACCTTGACGACGATATTGTCGCCGTTCGACCCCGTCGTCTGGGACCGGCGCCGCGCGCTGGAACTGTTCGATTTCGACTACCGGCTCGAGTGCTACACGCCCGCCGAGAAGCGCCGCTATGGCTATTTCACGCTGCCGATCCTGCGGCGCGGCGCGCTCGTGGGACGGCTGGACGCCAAGGCGCACCGCGCACAGGGGCGCTTCGAAATCAAGTCGCTGGCGCTGGAAGAGGGCGTGCGCGTCAGCCCCCGCCTGGTGCAGGACGTGGCCGGCGCCGTGCGGCGCCTGGCCGGCTGGCATGCGTGCCCGGATATTGATATTGCGCAAGCGCAACCGGCAGCCTTCGGTGCGCAGCTGGCCGAGGCGCTGCAGGACGGTGCTCACGGGGAAAGGCGGGCCGCATGACGCTGCCACCGGCCCCATCCGCGCTGCTCGACGCCGACGGCCAACCCCGTTTCGGCCGCTACACGGGGCAGCTGGACGCTTACGACTGGGCCGCGCTGGCGCCGCCCTACGCGCGCGGCGCCCTCTGGCGCCTGTTCCACCACAAGCGCTGGCATTACGTGGCCCTGTCGACACCGGCCGTATTCTGCGGCGTGGCCATCGTCGACCTGGGCTGGACCAGCACCGCGTTCGCGTATGCCTTCGACCGCCACAAGGGCAAGATCGTGGCGAGCTTTTCGCAGGATGGCATTCCGGGCCTGTGCGCCACGCTGGCGCCGCATGCGGGTGCTTCCAGCCGTTTCCGTTTTTTGTCGCAGAAAATCAGCATCGAGGCGCAGCCGCAGCAGCGCTACCGCTTGCGGCTCGATTGCGGCCATTTCGGCATCGATGCGGAGTTCGGCCCGCCCGTGGCGCCCACCTTGCTGGCCATCGGCCCCGTGGGCGAGGGCGGCAGCGCGCATGCGACGCAAAAGTCGGGCGGCCTGCCCTTGTGGGGCAGCGTGCGCTGCGGCGCCGTCGGCTACAGCCTGGACGACGGCGTGGCCAGCTTCGATTATTCGAACGGCTTGCTGGCGCGCGAGACGGAATGGCGCTGGGCCTCGGCCCACAGCCTGGACCTCGGTTTCAACCTGCAGGCCGGCTATTTCGGCGCGCATGAAAATGCGCTGTGGCTCGATGGCCAGCTGTATCGGCTGGGCCGCGCGCATTTCGACTTCAATCCCGACAACCCGCTGGCGCCGTGGCACGTGTGGACGGACGACGATTTGCTGGACCTGCACTTCAAGCCGGAAGGGGCGCGGCGCGAGGATAAAAACCTGTGGATCGCCGCCAGCCGCTACATTCAGCCCATCGGCACGTTCAGCGGCTGGGTGCGTACCAGCGCGGACTCGCCCAAGCGCATCGTGGCGCAGCTGGCGGGCGTGACGGAAAGCCACCGTTCGCGCTGGTAGGCGCCCGTTTTTTTGCGAAACGCGCGACAAGGTCAAATTTTTTTGGCAAGGCATCCGATACACTGGGGGAGTACCTTTAGCCACTCCGGCAAACCATGAGGCCAGAACATGAGTATCCGTAATCTCGACAAGCTGTTCAAGCCGGCCTCGGTGGCCCTGATCGGCGCCACGGCGCGCGAACGCAAGCTGGGCGCCATCGCCCTGTACAACCTGCTGGGCGGCGGCTACCAGGGAGACATCTGGCCCGTCAATCCCAAGTACGACGAGCTGATGGGCCTGAAATGCTACCGCAAGCTGGCGCACCTGCCCAAGGCGCCCGACCTGGCCATCATCTGCACGCCGCCCGCCACCATCACGGCGCTGATCCGCGAACTGGGCGCGCTGGGTACGCGCGCCGCCATCGTCATGACCTCGGGCCTGGACCCTGTGCGCGAGCAGTCGCTGCGCCTGGCCATGCTGAAGGCGGCCAAGCCGCATTTGCTGCGCATCCTCGGCCCCAACAGCATGGGGCTGCTGGTGCCCAAACTGGGCTTGAACGCCAGCTTCGCCCATGTCGGCGCGACGAGCGGCAAGATCGCCTTCGTGTCGCAATCGGGCGCGCTGGTGTCGGGTGTGCTCGACTGGGCCAACGCGCATGGCGTGGGCTTTTCCAAGTTCATTTCGCTCGGCGCCAGCTACGACATCGATTTCGGCGACCTGCTCGACTACCTGGCCGGCGACATCGACACGGCCGCCATCCTGCTGTACATGGAAGATATCCAGGCGGCGCGCAAATTCATGTCGGCGGCGCGGGCCGCCGCGCGCAGCAAGCCCGTGATCGTGCTGAAGGCGGGGCGCGAGGCGGAAGGCGCGGCCATGGCGGCCTGGCATACGGGCGCGCTGGCCGGTTCCGACGCCGTCTACGACGCGGCCATCCGCCGCGCCGGCATGCTGCGCGTGTATTCGGCCGAAGAACTGTTCGACGCCGTGGAAACGCTCACGCACATCCGCTCGCAGCGCGGCGAGCGCCTGGCGATCCTGTGCAACGGCGGCGGCCTGGGCGTGATGGCCACCGATGCGCTGGTGGGCAGCGGCGGCAAGCTGGCCGAACTGTCGCCGGACACCGTGATCGCGCTGGAAAAGGCGCTGCCGCGGGGCTGGTCGCACGACAATCCCGTCGGCTTGCCCGGCGACGCGGCCGTGCAGCGCTATGCCGACGCCATCAAGCCGCTGCTCGACGAGCCGCAGGCGGATGCCTTGCTGCTGCTGCACGCGCCCACGGCCATGGTCTCGTCGATCGACATCGCCGAAGCCGTCACGCCGCTGATCAAGGCCACCTCGCGCACGGTGCTGTCGTGCCTGCTGGGCGGCACCACCGTGGCGCCCGCGCGCCAGGTTTTTAATCGCGCCGGCATACCCACCTACGACACGCCGGAAAAGGCCGTGCATGGCTTCATGCAGATCGTGCAGTACCGGCGCAACCAGGAAACCCTGATGCAGGTGCCGGCGCAGCTGCCCATGTCGGCCACGCCGCGTCGCGCGCGCGTGCGCGAAATCGTCGCCGCCGCGCTGGCCGCCGGCCAGACGGTGCTGGGCGAATGCCGCTCGAAGGAGATCCTGGCCGCCTACGGCATTCCCGTCGCCACCACGCGCATGGCGGCCGACGTGGAAGAGGCGCTGGCCGTGGCGGCGGACATCGGCTATCCCGTCGCGCTGAAAATCCATTCGCCCGACATCGCCCACAAATCCGACGTGGGCGGCGTGGCGCTCGACCTCGACACGCCCGACATCCTGCGCACGGCCGCCGCCGCCATGCTCAAGCGCGTGCGCCGCATGCGGCCCGACGCGCTGATCGACGGTTTTACGGTGCAGCAGATGGCGCGCCGGCCGCAATCGCATGAATTGATCGTCGGCGTCACGACCGACGCCGCCTTCGGCCCCGTGATCCTGGTGGGGCAGGGCGGCATCGCCGTGGAAGTAACGGCCGACCATGCGATCGGCCTGCCGCCGCTGAACATGGTGCTGGCGCGCGACATGCTGGCGCGCACGCGCGTGTCGAAGCTGCTGGCCGGCTACCGCAACCAGCCGCCGGCCGACATCGACGCCATCTGCTATACCCTGATCCAGGTGGCCGAACTGGTGGCCGACATCGGCGAGCTGGCCGAACTCGACATCAACCCGCTGGTGGCCGACGCCCACGGCGTGATCGCCCTCGATGCGCGCATCCGTTTGCAGCCGGGCCAGCAGCGCGACCGCCTGGCCATCCGCCCGTATCCGCAGGAACTGGAAGAGCAGGTGACGTGGATGGATCAATCGATCCTGCTGCGCCCCATCCGCCCCGAGGATGCGCCGCAGCACATGGATCTGTTCCACGCGCTGGACCCGGACGACGTGCGCCTGCGCTTTTTTACCTCCATGCGCGAGCTGCCCGTGTCGCAGCTGGCGCGCCTGACGCAGATCGATTACGACCGCGCCATGGCCTTCATCGCCACCCACACGGGGCCGGACGGCAAGCCGGAAACCCTGGGCGTGGTGCGCGCCGTGGCCGACCCGGACAATATCCACGCCGATTTCGCCATCGCCGTGCGCTCGGCCCTGAAGGGCAAGGGACTCGGCCACATCCTCTTCGAGAAGCTGGTCGACTACTTCCGCAGCCGGGGGACGGAAGCGCTGGTGGGCGAGGCGATGGCGCGCAACAAGGGCATGCAGCGGCTGGTGAAAAGCTTTGGCGGCGAGGTCACGCCATCGGAAGAGCCCGGCGTCGTCAACCTGCATATCGGCCTGCGCGCGCCGTAAAAGAAAGCGCGGCTGGCCCGCTGCGGGTTTGTGCAGGATCAAACCCATCGCTGTCGGTAGTCTTTACACTTTCACTTCCAGGATCAGACATCCAGCGCGTTTTCGGGAGTGAGTGCATGCTTACGGCAACATATATATTGGTTTCCCTGTCGGTGGAACAGGCCAGCATCCGCATGAGCCTGCTGGCCTTTCAGAAGTACATGCATGTGCAGCTGCGCCAGCAAAGCAGGCTCAGCCTGGCGCAGCTGCAGTACGCGGGCGACTGGCTGAACCGGTTGTACCAGGGCGGCTACTGGCGCAAGGTGGAAATGTATCTGGTGCCCGCCATCCGCCAGGCCGCACCGCATGCCGACGGTTTGCTCGACGGTTTGCTCAATGAGATCAATGGCTTGAACCACGTGGCGCTGGAAAGCATCAATGTGGTGCAGCAATGCGCGGGCGCCGCCATCGACCATTCCGAATTGCAGGCCGAGCAGCTGTGCGCGGCCATCGACGCCTTTTGCGCAGCCTTGCTGCAGCGCCTCGAAAAAGAGGAGCGCGAACTGTTCGCGCTGGCGCGCAAGGTCATCGTCGGCGAAGCGTGGTTTGCCATCGCCTACCAGTTCCTCGCCCACGATGCGCGCGCACAGGAAGCGCGCCGCGGCAAGGCGCAGGTGCTGCCCTTTGTCTTGCCAGCGCCTGTGCCAACAGCGTTGCCGGCACCCGGCGGCAGCGCTGAAACGGCAGCCGAGGTCGGCACGCCCGCGTTGCCCGTACCGGCACAGCCGCTGCGTGCACAGGCTTGAACGGGTAGCGAGCGCACACCCCGGCAAGCGGAGTCTGCTGGAGGTGCTTTTGTCATGGTGACTGGCCAGCTGTCATAGGGCAAAAATATACGGAAAAGATTCGCTTTATTCATTTGATAACTTGTTCAGTCCTGTCCGATGCAATACCCCGGGCTTTGTTATGATGGTGGTTTTGATCCACGCGAAACCCGTCATGTTCGAATTTCTCTTCAAGCGTTCTGCCAGCAAGACTGCCGTCCCCGATCCTGTCGTGGCAGAACAGGCCGCCGCCTCGGCGCAGAGCGCATCGCGCCGCGCCGAACAGGTTGCGCGTGCCCATGCCGTGGCGGGCGACGAAGCCGCCGCCTGTGAATTCATCCTGTCCAGCGAATTTGCCGATGCCCGCTTGATCGCGGCCGAACACGTCCATAGCTTGCCCCTGCTGGAAAAAATCCACCACGCCATGCGCAACACGGACCGCCGCGTTGCCAAGCTGATGCAGGGCCGCATCGACCTGATCCGTCATCAGGCTGCCGAGACGCAACGCGCCCAGGCCAGCATCGAGACGGCGCAGCGCCTGTTGAACGATGAAAAGCTGAGTCCGAACCAGGTAGCCGAGCTGGACCGCCAATGGCAAGTCATCAAGGCCACGCCCGAGCTGGAGAGCGCCTTTGCCGCCGCGCGCGCCGCGCTGGCCGCCCGCCTGGAAGCGCAAGTGGTGCTGCAGCGCGCCGTGATCGACGCCGTCGCCGCCGCGCGCGCCGTGGCGAGCAATGGCCAGTCCGCCGGCGAGCTGGCGCAGGCGCTGGCCCGCCTGGACGCGGAACATGCGCAGCATGCGCAATCGCCCGAGCGCGCTTCCTTGCCGAAACACCTGGAAAGCGATTTCACGCAGGCGCGCGAGCAGGCGCAGTCCGCCTTGCAGGCGCTGCAGCAGCACCAGGCCGTGTTCGACGCGCGCCAGCTTGCTCTGGCCGCATGGCAGGCGCAGGATGCCGCCACCCTGGACGCCGATGTGCTGAAACGTAGTTGGCAAGCCTTGCCGCGCCTGCCGGAATCGCCATTGTCCGACAGCCTGCAGCAGCAATTTGCGGCCCTGCTGGCCAGCGCGCCAGCGCCGGTCGTCGCTGCCGCAGCCGTGGACACGCCAGCGCATGCGGAACCGGCGCCGCGCAAGCCGCGCCAGGAACACGCGCCCGTGTCGAAGGAAGCGACGGAGCAGTTCTTCAAGACGCTCGACGCCATGGAAGCGGCCCTGCAGGAAGGCTTGTTGCACGTGGCTTCCGAGCACGACAAGACCTTGCGCGATAGCAAGCACGGCCGCTTGACGCCCGCGCAAGCGGACCGCCTGGCCCATGTGCGTGCGCAATTCAAGCAATTGGCCGACTGGGCGCGCTGGGGCGGCAACGTGTCGCGCGAGGAACTGGTCAAGGCGGGCGAGGAATTGCCGGCGCAACAATTGCCGATGGCCGAGCTGGCCAAGAAAGTGGGCAGCTTGCGCGAGCGCTGGAAGTCGCTCGACACCTTGTCCGGCCCCGCACCGAAATCGCTGTGGGAGCGTTTCGACGCCGCCTGCAGCGTGGCGTATGCGCCCGCGGCCCAGCATTTCAAGCAACTGGCGGAAGAGCGCCACGGCAATGCGGCCAAGGCCCAGGAACTGATCGCGGAAACGGCGGCCCTGGCGGCCGAAGAGAGTACCGACTGGAAACATGTTGCTTCCGCCTCGCAGCGTTTGCGCCAGGCGTGGACGCGCCTGGGCACCATCGACCGCAAGGAAAAGAAGCGCCTGGACGCGGAATTCGGCGCCGCGCTGGACGCCCTGTCCAAGCCGCTGGACACGCAGCGCCAGATCGAGACGGCCCGCCGCGAGCAATTGATCGTGGAAGTGGGCTTGCTCAAGCCATCGGAGCGCAACACGGTCGACATGCTCAAAGCCTTGCAGGACAAGTGGCAGGAGCTGGCCAAGGCCCTGCCGCTGGAACGTCGCGCGGAACAGGCGCTGTGGCAGCGTTTCCGCGCCGCCTGCGACGATATCTTCGCCAGGCGCAAGGAAACGGCCCACGCGGCCGACCACGAGCGCCGCGAACACCTGCATGCGCGCGAAGCGCTGTGCGCCGCGCTGGAAACGGCCGTCGTGCCCGAAGGCGACGACAAGGCCCGCACGGCCTTCATCAATCACTTGCTGCGCGACACGCGCGCCGCCTGGAACGCCACGGGTCCCGTGCCGCGCGCCAGCGAAGCGAAGATCGAGCAGCGCTACCAGGCGGCGCTCGCCGGTGTGCAGGCGCAGGCGGATGCCATCGCCGAACGCGCTGGCGCGGCGCAGGCCAACGCCCTGCGCGACAAGTTGCGCCTGGTGCAATCGCTGGAAGCCGCACTGGCCGATGGCGGCGACGGCGCCGACGCGCAAGCGTGGTCCGAACGCTGGAGCGCCTTGCCGCCGCTGGACGCCCAGTACGAACGCAGCCTGCAGCAGCGCTTTGCCGCCGCCCAGGCCGCGCTGGGCGAGGGCGCTGCCTCCTACGTGCGGCAATTGCAGGCCAACCAGGAGCGCTTGCTCGCTGAAGTGTTGCGCCTGGAAATCGTCGCCGGCGTCGACAGCGGCGCCGAATTTGCCCGCGACCGCCTGAAGATGCAGGTGGAAGTGCTGCAATCGTCGCTCAAATCGGGCCAGAAGCCGCTCACGCAAGTGTCGCAGCTGATGCAGCTGTGCGCGATTGCCGCCGCCACCGATGCGCGCACGGCCAGCCGCATCGAAACTCTGCTGCGCCGCATTGGAGGTAACGTCAAATGAGTACCAGCGTCCGCATCCAGCAAGCCGATTTTGACTTGAGTCAAGAAATTGCACAATTGCGTGCAGGCAACCCCAAGGTGGGCGCCGTCGTCGGCTTCGTCGGCACGGTGCGCGACATGAACGAGGGGCTGGACGTGGCCGCCATGGAGCTCGAGCACTATCCGGGCATGACGGAAAAGTCCATTGTAGCCATCATCGAGCAGGCGCGGGCGCGCTGGCCCCTGTCCGGCGCGCTGGTGATCCACCGCGTGGGGCCCTTGCTACCGCAGGAGCAGATCGTGCTGGTGGCGGTCTCGTCCGCCCACCGGGGCGAGGCGTTTGCCGCCTGCGAATTCATCATCGATTACCTGAAGACGGAAGCGCCGTTCTGGAAGAAGGAAGACACGCCAGAAGGGGCGCGCTGGGTCGATGCGCGCGACAGCGACGAGACGGCCCTGGACAAATGGGCGACAAACGCAAGCCCGATTTGAAGCGAACGCGTCCCGCACAGTAGCATTTGCCAAAATGCATCAGTTTTCTGCTTTGTGTATGCTTGAAAAGTACTGCCTCACCCCAATTTGGTTAACAACTAATTAACCGGGAGCGCTTTTCATGCGACAAGATAAACTGACTACCAAGTTACAGGAAGCCCTGGCCGATGCGCAAAGCTTGGCCGTGGGCAACGACAACCCCTATATCGAACCAGTCCACCTGCTGACGGCCCTGTTGAACCAGGACGACGGCGGCGCCCGCTCGCTCTTGCAGCGGGCCGGCGTCAACGTGGGCGGCCTGTCCAAGGCCTTGGGCGCGTCCATCGAACGCTTGCCGAAGGTGTCCGGCACGGGCGGCGACGTGCAGGTGAGCCGCGAATTCGTGGCCTTGCTGAACCTGGCCGACAAGGAATCGCAAAAGGCGGGCGACCAGTTCGTGTCCAGCGAAATGGTCTTGCTGGCCATGACGGACGACAAGTCCGACTGCGGCAAGCTGGCGCGCGAAAACGGCCTGACCCGCAAGGCTTTGGCGTCGGCCATCGACGCAGTTCGCGGCGGCAACAAGGTCGATACACAAGAAGCCGAAGGCCAGCGCGAAGCCTTGAAAAAATACACCTTGGACCTGACGGAGCGGGCGCGCAAGGGCAAGCTCGACCCCGTGATCGGCCGCGACGATGAAATCCGCCGCACCATCCAGATCCTGCAGCGCCGCAGCAAGAACAACCCCGTGCTGATCGGCGAGCCGGGCGTGGGCAAGACGGCCATCGTCGAAGGCCTGGCGCAGCGCATCGTCAATGGCGAAGTGCCCGAGTCGCTGAAAGGCAAGCGCGTGCTGGCGCTGGACATGGCCGCCCTGGTTGCCGGTGCCAAGTTCCGCGGCGAGTTCGAAGAGCGCCTGAAGTCCGTGCTCAAGGAACTGGCCATGGATGAAGGGCAAACCATCGTCTTCATCGACGAGATGCACACCATGGTGGGCGCGGGCAAGGCCGACGGCGCGATGGATGCCGGCAATATGCTCAAACCGGCGCTGGCGCGCGGCGAACTGCACTGCGTGGGGGCCACCACCCTCGACGAGTACCGCAAATACATCGAGAAGGATGCGGCGCTGGAACGCCGCTTCCAGAAAGTGCTCGTCGACGAACCGACCGTGGAGGCGACGATCGCCATCCTGCGCGGCTTGCAGGATAAGTACGCGCTGCACCACAAGGTGGAGATCACGGACGCGGCCATCATCGCGGCCGCCGAGCTGTCGCACCGCTACATCACGGACCGTTTCCTGCCCGACAAGGCGATCGACCTGATCGACGAGGCGGCGGCGAAGATCAAGATCGAGATCGACTCGAAGCCGGAAGTGATGGACAAGCTGGAACGCCGTCTGATCCAGCTGAAAATCGAGCGCGAAGCCGTCAAGAAGGAAAAAGACGAAGCGTCGCTGCGCCGCCTGGGCCTGATCGAGGAAGAAATCCTCAAGCTGCAGCGCGAATACAACGACTTCGAGGAAATCCTGAAGGCGGAAAAAGCCGTGGTGCAGGGCAGCACGCACATCAAGGAAGAAATCGAACAGGTCAAGCTGCAGATGGAGCAGGCCACGCGCGAAAGCAACTGGCAGAAAGTGTCGGAACTGCAGTATGGCAAGCTGCCGCAGCTGGAAGCCCAGCTCAAGCAGGCTGACAGCGGCATCCCGAAACTCGATCCCGACCAGCCGAAATTGCTGCGCACGGAAGTGGGCGCCGAGGAAATCGCCGAAGTGGTGTCGCGCGCGACGGGGATTCCCGTGTCGCGCATGATGCAGGGCGAGCGCGACAAGCTGCTGCACATCGAAGAGAAGCTGCATGAGCGCGTCGTGGGCCAGGATGAAGCCATCACGGCCGTGGCTGACGCCATCCGCCGCTCGCGCGCCGGCCTCTCCGACCCGAACCGTCCCTATGGTTCCTTCATGTTCCTGGGGCCGACGGGCGTGGGTAAGACCGAGCTGAGCAAGGCGCTGGCGACCTTCCTGTTCGATACGGAAGAATCGATGATCCGCATCGACATGAGCGAGTTCATGGAGAAGCATTCCGTGGCCCGTCTGATCGGCGCGCCACCGGGCTACGTGGGCTACGACGAAGGCGGCTACCTGACGGAAGCCGTGCGCCGCAAGCCGTACAGCGTGATCCTGCTCGACGAAGTGGAAAAGGCGCATGCCGACGTCTTCAACGTGCTGCTGCAAGTGCTCGACGACGGACGCATGACGGACGGCCAGGGCCGTACGGTGGATTTCAAGAATACCGTCATCATCATGACCTCGAACCTGGGTTCGCATAAGATCCAGGCGATGGAAAGCGATGATCCCGGTGTCGTGAAGCTGGCCGTGATGGCCGAGGTACGCTCGCACTTCCGTCCCGAGTTCGTCAACCGTATCGACGAAATCGTCGTATTCCACGGCCTCGACGAGAAAAACATCGGCGCGATCGCGAAGATCCAGCTGAAGATCCTCGAAGAACGCCTGGCGCGCATGGACATGCAGCTGAGCTTGACGGACGCCGCACTGCAGCAGATCGCCGAAGCGGGCTACGATCCGGTGTATGGCGCCCGTCCGCTGAAACGGGCGATCCAGCAGCAGATCGAAAATCCGCTGTCGAAGCTGATCCTCGAAGGCCGCTTTGGCCCGAAAGACGAGATCCGCATCGACGCCCAGAACGGCAACCTGGTGTTTACGGGTGCACAGGTGGGGCTGGACAAGGTGTAATGCTGGCAGGTCAGTCCCTGCGGGATTGGAAGCTATTCCATTTGGGGTAGCTTCCCCCGTCGGGTCTGCCCCCAGTTTCACGGCATTTGCTGTGACGACGATTTGCGACGTCTGACAGGGCGGTATCAGGCTAGACCTGATGCCGCCCTTCTTGCTATCATCGTCACTATTTTCTGACTAATTTTCGGAGGCGGTACGATGGCAAACACATGGCAAGCAGGGCGGCGCATTGGACTGGGACTGACCTTGGCGGCGGCCGTGCTGGCCTTGTCTGGCCAAGCGCAGGCTCAGGAAGAGAAGGTCCTGAACATCTATAACTGGTCGGACTATATCGGCGACGATACGATCAAGAATTTTGAGAAGGAAACGGGCATCAAGGTACGCTACGACGTTTTCGACAATAACGAAATCCTCAATGCGAAACTGGTGGCGGGCAAGTCCGGCTACGACATCGTCGTGCCGACGGCCCAGTGGGCGCGTCTGCAGATCGATGCGGGCCTGCTGCGCAAGCTCGACAAGAGCAAGCTGACCAACCTGGGCAACCTCGACCCGAACCTGCAGGCCAAGCTGTCGAAGATCGACCCGAACAACGATTACCTGGTCGACTGGCTGTGGGGCTACACGACGGTGGGCATCAACGTCAACAAGGTCAAGGCCGCGCTGGGCGGCATGCCCATGCCCGACAATGCCTGGGACCTGGTCTTCGACCCGAAATACGCGGCCAAGCTGAAATCGTGCGGCGTATCCTTCCTCGACTCGCCGTCGGAAGTGCTGCCGGCCGCCCTGCAGTACCTGGGCAAGCCCGCGTACTCGAAAACGGCCGCCGACTACCAGGAAGCGGGCAAGGTGCTGCAGGCGATCCGTCCCTACGTAACCCTGTTCAGCTCGTCCGGCTATATCAATGACATGGCCAACGGCTCCGTCTGCGTCGCGCTGGGCTGGTCGGGCGACATCAACATCGCGCGCCAGCGCGCCATCGATGCGAAGAATGGCAATGTGATCCAGGTGCTGGTGCCGAAGACGGCCGCCCTGATGTTCGACACCATGGCCATTCCCGCCGATGCGCCGCACCCGAACAATGCGCACCTGTTCATCAACTACATCCTGCGCCCGCAAGTGCATGCCAGCCTGAGCAACAAGGTCTTCTACGCGAATCCGAATCCGGCCAGCATCAAGTATGTGCGCAAGGACATCGGCGAAAACAAGGCCATCTTCCTGCCGGACGCCGACAAGCAGCGCATGGCGGCGCCAGAAGCGACCACGGCCGATATCCGCCGCCTGATGACGCGCATCTATACGAAGTTCAAGACGGGAGTTTGAGGCTGGAGCGTAAATACAAGGATGGCGCGAGAGACGGGCCGGTAGGCCGTCGCTGGCGCCATGCGATAGTGCCGAGGTGAGCGCTACTCGTGGTAGCGGTCCATCAGCTTGTGGTGGCTGCCGCGCATTTCTTCGACCAGTTCAAAGGCGACAAAGCCGATGATGGCGGCGAAGATGGCGATGAAGAGAAAAACGAGGAAGGTGATTAACATGGTCTTTCAGCCGCCGTTGGACGGCCGTCCGCTGGGTTGCTCAATGTGCGGGAGCAGCGCTCCAGCACGTAGTTGATGCAATTAAACTCTAGCAGATCGGCAGCGCTTTACAAGGCTGCCGAGTTGTAATTCCTACCAGTATTTGTCCCAGCGCACTTTTTGCGCATTTTCTGCTTCAGCCCCCTTATTTCACCACCCTCATTTCACTACCAAGTCATGCGCCATCACGGCTTTTAAGTAGACGCTGATCGGGTCGCCCGGTTCGCGCTGCGAGAACCACCATGCGCTGGCCTTGCGCATTTCCCATTCCTGCTCTTCGCCCGTCAGCAGCAGGGCGGCTGCCTGGCCCAGGGTGGGCTGGTGGCCGACGATGAGCACGGTTTCCTTGCCGCCGGGCCAGTTGGCCGCCTTCAGGATGTCTTCCGCCTCGGCGCCGGGCGCCAGTTCCGGCATCAGCTTGAACTTGCGTCCCAGCGCTTCCGCCGTTTGCAAGGTGCGCAGGGCGGGGCTGACGAGGATGCGGCAATTTTCCGGTAATTGCGAGGCCAGCCATTCCCCCATGCGGCGCGCCTGTTTCTGGCCTTTGACGGTCAGGGCGCGTTCGAGGTCGGGGACGCCCGGCTCGGCTTCTGCGTGTCGCCACAAGATGAGATCCATGCTGTGCTCCTGTGTGTAGAGTTGCCTATTCGCCGACCTCCGCGCCCGGCGTGCCCAGTGTATGCATCAGGTATTGCTGGGCGCTGAACGGCGTCTGCTTGCCGCGCGGCTTGCGGCGCGCGTAATGGCCCGTCGGCTCCAGTTCCCATGCATTAGTATTATCCTTCAAATACGGATTCAAGCCCTCGGCGATCACGCGCCGTTTCAGCGCCCGGTCCAGCACGGGGAAGGCCACTTCCACTCTGCGGAATAGGTTGCGGCTCATCCAGTCGGCGCTGGCCAGGTAGACATCGTGCGCCAGGTCGTTGCGGAAGTAGTAAATGCGGCTGTGTTCGAGGAAACGGCCGATCACGGACCGTACCTTGATGTTTTCCGACAAGCCCGGCACGCCCGGCTTGAGGGTGCAGGCGCCGCGCACGATCAGGTCGATCTTTACGCCATCGGTCGAGGCCGCATACAGGGCGCGGATCACGGATTCGTCGACCAGCGCATTGACTTTCACGATGATGCGACCGCGCCGGCCCGAACGGGCGATCTTCGCCTCGTTGCGGATGGCCTTGATGATTTCGCTTTGCAGGCCGAACGGCGCCAGCCACAAGTGGTTCAGGTTGTGCGGCTTGGTCAGGCTGGTCAGGTGGATGAAGACTTCGTTCACTTCCACGGCCAGGTCCTGGTTCGCCGTCAGCAAACCGAAGTCCGTGTACAGCTTGGTGGTCGTGGGGTGGTAGTTGCCGGTGCCCAAGTGGGCATAGAAGCGCAACGCGCCTTCTTCGCGGCGGATGACGAGCGCCACCTTGGCGTGGGTTTTCAGTCCCACCACGCCGTACACCACCTGTGCACCTGCCTGTTCCAGCTTGTCGGCCCAGTTGATATTGGCTTCTTCGTCGAAACGCGCCATCAATTCCACGATGACGGTCACTTCCTTGCCCATCTTCGCCGCCGTAATGAGCGACTCCATCAGGTCCGAATTCATGCCCGTGCGGTAGATCGTCTGCTTGATGGCGACGACGGACGGATCGTAGGCGGCGCTGCGGATGAAGTCGATCACCGTCTGGAACGATTGATACGGGTGGTGCAGCAGGATGTCGTGCTTGGTCAGCGCGGCAAAGATGTCGTTGCCGATGGCTTTGTGCGCGAGGCCGGGGAAGAACGGCGGGAAGCGCAGCTCGGGCTGCTTGACGTGGTCGATCATTTCCGACAGGCGCACCAGGTTGACGGGGCCGTTGACGCGGTAGAGCCGGCTTTGATCCAGATTAAACTGGTCGAGCAGGAATTGCGACAATTCTGGCGGGCAATTGCGCGCCACTTCCAGGCGCACCGAGGTGCCGAACTGGCGCCCCACGAGTTCGCCTTTTAAGGCCTGGCGCAGATTCTTGACTTCATCCTCATCCACCCACAGGTCGCTGTCGCGCGTGACGCGGAATTGCGAATAGGCAATGACTTCGCGCCCGGCGAACAAATCCGAGATATGCGCATGGATGACGGACGATAACAGGCAGAAGGACACGCCGTCGCCGGAAATGTCGTCCGGCAGCTTGATGACGCGCGGCAAGACACGTGGCGCCTTGACGATGGCGATGGCCGTGCCGCGGCCGAACGCATCCTTGCCGCTCAGCGAGACGATGAAATTGAGACTCTTGTTGACTACCTGCGGGAACGGGTGGGCCGGGTCCAGGCCGATAGGGGTCAGCAGGGGGCGCACTTCGCGGTCGAAATACTGCTTGACCCAGGCGCGCTGCGCATCGTTGCGGTCGTTGTCGCGCAACAGGTGCACGCCCGCTTCGCGCAGGGCCGGCAAGACTTCGCTATTTAATATCTCGTACTGGCGTTCCACCAGCGCGTGGCATTCCTTGCCGATGCGCTCCAGATTGGCCGCCAGGGCAGGGTGGCCGGCCAGCGAACCGCCGATGCTGCCGGCCGCCAGCAGGCTGGCCACGCGCACTTCGAAGAACTCATCCATGTTGCTGCTGACGATGCACAGGTAGCGCAGGCGCTCGAGCAGCGGAATGTTCGGGTCTTCCGCCTGGGCCATCACGCGCCGGTTGAAAGTCAGTTGCGACAGTTCGCGGTCAAGCAGGATGCCCGATTTGGTCACTTCCGTGTGCAGTTCAGGTTTCATATTCTTTTGTCTTTGCAGATAGTTAATTCTAGCCGTATTTCATCATGTATGACGCGTTGTGAGTGTAATCATGAAATATGACGTAAGCGTGACATAAGCTGTCATAAAGCGTCGCCCATCCTGTCATTTTTCGCGTCCAAAAGGGCAATTCCCGGGGCGTAGGCAATTATTTCAGGATTTTTTGACCATGTCATAAAGCTGTCATATTCGCTTGCTAGACTGCGCAGCATTCAACCGGGACTTTGAGCCCTAACAACCCTGAGGACTTGATATGCAAATGAAGCAAATGTTCAAATTTATCGTCGTGGGTGCTTCGGCAGCGATGGCATTTTCTTCCGCTTCCGTCATGGCGGCAGATATGACAGGTGCTGGTGCAACCTTCCCGTACCCGATCTACGCCAAATGGGCTGAGACGTACAAAGCCAACACGGGCAACGGCCTGAACTACCAGTCCGTCGGTTCCGGCGCCGGTATCAAGCAAATCAAGGCCAAGACTGTTGAATTCGGCGCTTCGGACATGCCTTTGAAGGCGGAAGAGCTGGAAGAAGCGGGCCTGATGCAATTCCCGGCCATCATGGGCGGCGTGGTCACCATCGTCAACCTCGACGGCGTGGCCCCGGGCCAGCTGAAAATGACGGGCAAGATCGTCGGCGACATCTACCTGGGCAAGATCACCAAGTGGAGCGCTCCTGAAATCGCCGCCGTGAACCAGGGCGTCAAGCTGCCGGACACGGAAATCACCGTGGTGCACCGCGCCGACGGTTCGGGCACGTCCTTCCTGTTCACCGACTTCCTGTCGAAAACCAACCCGGAATTCAAATCGAAAATCGGCGCTGGCTCGGCTGTGAAATGGGCCGTGGGCGTGGGCGGCAAGGGTAACGAAGGCGTCGCCGCCAACGTACAGCGCATCAAGGGTTCGATCGGCTACGTCGAGTGGGCTTACGCCAAGAAAAACAAGATGTCGCACACCCAGCTGCAAAACAAGGACGGCAACTTCCTGCAGCCTGACGACGACAACTTCAAGGCAGCAGCCGCTTCGGCACCTTGGACGCAAACCCCAGGCTTCGGCGTGGTCCTGACCGACCAGGCTGGCAAGAACAGCTGGCCTATCACGGGCGTGTCGTTCATCCTGATGCACAAAGTCCAGCCTGACGCAGCCAAGGCAAAAGAAGTCCTGAAATTCTTCGACTGGGCCTACAAGAACGGTGGCGCCGCTGCTGCTGAACTGGACTACGTGCCAATGCCGGCATCGGTCGTGAAACTGGTGCAGGAATCGTGGAAAGCTAATTTGAAAGATGCATCGGGCAAAGCCATCTATTAATTTGATAGCCTGACCATGTAAGTACCGATCCTTGTCCCCGCCAGCAGCACGGCGGGGCAGGGAGTTAGCCAGGACCGCCCGCAAGCCCTTGCAGACGGTCCTGGCTAAAGAAGCAACAATAAAACAAGAGTTCAAAATAGCGACACCGGCAGTACCACCCACATCTGGCACAATATGAGCGCACAATCTACCTCCTCCACGATCCCCATGCCAGGCGGCAACATGACCGATTCCATCAGTCACGCGCAAATGCTTTCCACCATGCGCAAGCAGCGCTTCCAGGATTTCCTGTTCCACAAGGTGACGATGCTGTTCGCCCTGTCGGTGCTGATCGTCCTGGTGGGCATCATCATTTCGCTGATCATGGAATCGATACCGGCCTTCAAGACCTTCGGCCTGCATTTCATCGTGTCCGCGGAATGGGACCCCGTCAATGACCAGTACGGCGCCCTGATCCCCATCATCGGCACCCTGGTGACGTCCGTCATCGCCTTGCTGATCGCCTTCCCCGTCAGCTTCGGCATCGCCTTGTTTCTCACGGAAATCTGCCCGGCCTGGCTGCGCCGCCCGCTGGGCACGGCTGTCGAGCTGCTGGCCGGCGTGCCATCGATCATCTACGGCATCTGGGGCCTGTTCGTCTTCGCCCCTCTGTTCGCCGACCACGTCCAGCCCCTGCTGAAAGCCACCCTGGGCAACGTCCCCGTCATCGGCCAGCTGTTCAGCGGCCCCATGATGGGCATCGGCCTGCTGACGGCCGGCCTGGTGCTGGCCATCATGATCATCCCCTTCATCGCTTCCGTGATGCGCGACGTGTTTGAAATCGTCCCTGCCGTGCTGAAGGAATCCGCCTACGGCCTGGGCTGCACGCGCTGGGAAGTGGTGCGCAAGATCGTCTTGCCATACACCAAGACCGGCGTCGTCGGCGGCGTCATGCTGGGCCTGGGCCGCGCGCTCGGCGAAACGATGGCCGTGACCTTCGTCATCGGCAACGCGAATAAACTGTCGTGGTCGCTGTTTGCCGCCGGTAACAGCATCACCTCGCTGCTGGCGAACGAATTCGGCGAAGCGCAATCGGCGCTGCACGTATCGTCGCTGTTCTCGCTGGCCCTGATCCTGTTTGTCATCACCTTTATCGTCTTATCCGCCGCCAAGCTGATGCTGGCTGGCATGTCCCGCAAGGAAGGCACGAAATGAGCCAGCTCAGCCAAGTTAGCACCCTCGACGTTCCGGCCAAGCCGGCCATGAACCCCGTCTACCGCAAGCGTTTGCTGATGCACCGCGTCGGCATCGCCCTGTCGGTGGCCGCCATGGCCCTGGGCCTGGCCGTGCTCGTGTGGATTTTGTTCACCCTGGTGATCAAGGGCTTCGGCGCGCTGTCCATCGACCTGTTCACGCAAACGACGCCGGCTCCCGGCAGCGAAGGCGGCGGCTTGATCAATGCCATCGTCGGCAGCGCCCTGATGGTGGGCCTGGCCACCGTCGTCAGTACCCCGATCGGCATCCTGGCCGGTATCTACCTGGCCGAATACGGCGAAGAAAACAGGTTGGCGCAAGTGACGCGTTTCGTCACCGACATCATGCTGTCGGCCCCATCCATCGTCATCGGCCTGTTCGTGTATGCGCTGTACGTGGCGCACGTCAAACACTTCTCCGGCTACGCGGGCGCCATCGCCCTGTCGCTGATCGCCGTGCCCGTGGTGGTGCGCACGACCGACAATATGCTGCGCCTGGTGCCGAACAGCCTGCTGGAAGCCGCATTTGCCCTGGGCGCGCCGCGCTGGAAGGTCGCCACCCTGGTGCGCTTGCGCGCTGTAAAAGCTGGCGTGATCACCGGCGTCCTGCTGGCCTTGGCCCGCATCGCCGGCGAAACGGCACCGCTGCTGTTCACGGCCCTGAATAACCAGTTCCAAAGCTTTAACATGAATGCGCCGATGGCCAACTTGCCGTCCGTCATCGCATCGTTTGCAATGAGCCCGTACGACAACTGGCGCTCGCTGGCCTGGGGCGGCGCACTGCTGATCACCTTCAGCGTGCTGGCCCTGAATATCCTGTCGCGCACCGTGTTCAGCCAAAAAGTCCCACATTAAACAGATACCGAGCGAAGCGAACCCATATGAATACGCAAATGAATCCAGCCCAAGACTTGGCACCAAAGAAAAAAACCATCGAGATTTCGGGCCTGAACTTTTTTTACGGCAAAACGCAAAGCTTGCATAACGTCAACCTGGACATCCACGAGAAGAAGGTCACGGCCTTCATCGGCCCGTCCGGTTGCGGCAAGTCGACCCTGCTGCGCACCCTGAACCGCATGTACGACCTGTATCCGGGCCAGCGCGCGGAAGGCTCCATCCTGTACCGCGGCCGCAACGTGCTCGACGCCGACCAGGACGTCAACATGCTGCGCGCCAAGGTCGGCATGGTGTTCCAGAAGCCCACGCCGTTCCCCATGTCCGTCTACGACAACATCGCTTTCGGCGTGCGCCTGTATGAAGACCTGTCGAAGGGCGAAATGGACGAGCGCGTCGAGTGGGCTTTGAAAAAGGCCGCGCTGTGGGGCGAAGTCAAGGACAAGCTGACCAAGAGCGGCCTGTCGCTGTCGGGCGGCCAGCAGCAGCGTTTGTGCATCGCGCGCGGCGTGGCCGTGAAGCCGGACGTCTTGCTGCTCGACGAGCCGACCTCTGCGCTGGACCCGATCTCGACCTCGAAGGTGGAAGAGCTGATCAGCGAACTGAAACAGGATTACACGATCGCCATCGTGACGCACAATATGCAGCAGGCGGCGCGCTGCTCCGACTACACGGCGTATATGTATCTGGGCGAGCTGGTGGAATTCGGCGAAACGGACCAGATTTTCATGAATCCGGCCCGCAAGGAAACGCAGGATTACATCACGGGCCGCTTCGGCTGATCCGCCCAGAATAACGATATACAAGACAACTGAATACGGAGAGACAGCATGATAGGCGAACATTCATCCAAGCAATACGACAACGAACTCGAAGCGATCCGCTCGAAAGTGCTCCTGATGGGCGGCATCGTTGAAACCCAGTTCCTCGACGCGATGACATGCTTTCGCATCGGCAACCCGGAACGCGCCGACCGCGTGATGCGCGAAGACGACGTCGTCAACCAGCTGGAAGTGTCGCTGGACGATGCCTGCAGCCATCTGATCGTGCGCCGCCAGCCGGCCGCCAACGATCTGCGCACCATCATGGCCACCATCAAGGTGATTACCGACCTCGAGCGCGTAGGCGACGAGGCGACCAAAATCGCCCGCGTGGCGAAGAACTTGCACAAGCGGGGCAACGCCGTCGTCAACCATTACGAGATGGTGCGCGGCATCGCCAACACGGCCACCGACATGCTGCACGACGCGCTGGACGCCTTCGCGCGCAACGATGGCAAGCAGGCCTTACAATTAATTGCACAAGATGCCATCATCGACCATGAGTTTCGGTCTATCATGCGCAACTTGATCACCTTTATGATGGAAGACCCGCGCACGATTTCGGCGGCGCTCGATACCCTGTGGGTGGCCAAGGCCATCGAACGGATCGGCGACCATGCGAAAAACATCGCCGAATACGTGATTTACGTGGTTGAAGGCAAGGACATCCGCCACACCAAGGTGGCTGCTCCCGCCATTTCCGAGGAGCTCCCTGAGTAAGCTTTATGGCATCTGATAAAACCACGGTATTGATTGTTGAAGATGAGCCGGCCATCGTTGAACTGGTGACCTATTCGCTGCGCGAATCCGGCTGGAATTGCTGTTCCGTACAAAACGTCGCCGATGCCTGGGAATTCATCCAGCACCGCACGCCGCATCTGATCCTGCTGGACTGGATGCTGCCGGACCAGACGGGCTTGCGCCTGCTGTCGCGCATCCGCGCCGACCGCAATTTCGCCGCCATCCCCGTCATCATGCTCACCGCCAAGAGCATGGAAGAAGACAAGCTGGCCGGACTGAACAGCGGGGCCGACGATTACGTCACCAAGCCGTTCTCGCCGCGCGAGCTGCTGGCCCGCGCCAAGGCGCTGTTGCGACGCAAGAGTCCGGAACACGCGCAGGCGCCCATGCGCGCCGGCAACGTGGCCCTGGACCCCGTCAGCTGCACCGTCATGATGGATGAACAGAAGATCGATATCGGCCATGCCGAATACAAGCTGCTGAAATTCCTGCTGGCGCATCCTGAGCGCGTGTTTTCGCGCAGCCAGCTGCTCGACAAGGTGTGGGGCGACCATGTGGTGATCGAGGAACGCACGGTCGATGTCCACGTATTGCGCTTGCGCAAAGCCTTGAAAGAGGCGGAAAGCCTGATCAAGACCGTGCGCAGCGTCGGCTACATGTTGTCTGAAAAGTAAAGCCTCACTCTATGAATCCGAAATTGCTGTTCTGGGTACCGGCCGCCTTGCGCATGGTGCTGGCGCTGCTGGGCGTGGCCGTCGTCTGGTATCTGTTCGGCGCCACGTATGCGCTGGGCATCGCCTTCGTGCTGATGGCCATGATGGTGTTCGTGCAGCTGTCGTATCTGTTCCAGCTGAGTAACTGGCTGGACAATCCGCAAAGCGCCAAGCTGCCCGACGGCTGGGGTGCCTGGACCAGCATTTTCGCGCGCCTGTACCGCATGCGCCGCGACGACGAGAAAAACCAGGCCGAGCTGACGGAATGGCTGGCGCGTTTCCGCCAGGCCATGCATCTGTTGCCCGATGGCGTGGTCATCATGGATGACGTGCTGTTCCTCGAATGGTGCAATCCTGCCGCCGAGAAACACCTGGGCCTCACGCACGAGCGCGACAAAGGCATGCGCGTGACGAATTTGATCCGCAGCCCCGAGTTCATGGATTACATCATCCTGGGCCGCTATGACCAGCCGCTGACGATCACCTTCCGCAACCGCAAGCTGATCGTGCAGATCATTCCGTTCGAGAACCGCCGCCAGATCCTCGTCACGCACGATGTGACGGAGACGGAACGCATCGAAATGATGCGCCGCGACTTCATCGCCAACGCCTCGCACGAATTGCGCACGCCGCTCACCGTCATCGTCGGCTTCCTGGAAATCGCTTCCGCCGAGCTGGACCTCGATGCCTGCACGCGTGCGGCCCACCTCAAGCTGATGACGGAGCAGGGCCACCGCATGCAGCATCTGATCGAGGACATGCTGACCTTGTCGCGCCTGGAATCGGTCGATTATCCGCTGCGCCCCGAGCCCGTGGACATCAAAAAGCTCATGCAGCAAGTCTTGCGCGACGCCAAGGGCTTGTCGGCCGGCAAGCATGAAGTGACCATGGAATGCGACGGGCCCGACGTGCTGGGCAGCTACGATGAACTGTACAGCGCCTTCGGCAACCTGGCCTCGAACGCCGTGCGCTACACGCCGGCGGGCGGCACCATCACCCTGCGCTGGCAGGACGGTCCGGCCGGACCGCAATTCATCGCGCAAGACACGGGCATCGGCATCAGCCCGGAACATATTTCGCGCCTGACGGAACGTTTCTACCGCGTCGACAAGAGCCGCTCGCGCGAAACGCAAGGCACGGGCCTGGGCCTAGCCATCGTCAAGCACGTGCTGCTGCGCCACGGCGGCACCCTGGCCATCCAGTCCGTGGCCGACAAGGGCAGCAGCTTCATCGTCAGCATGCCCAAATCCGTCGTCACGCCGCTGCAGGGCGAGTTGCTGGTCAAGTAGGCGGGGAGGGGAGTATTCCCTTCCTGTTTCCTGTGCGACTAGTGCAAGGTTGGCATAAGTCGTTACAATCTGGCTATGACTTTAATCAACGCCTCTTTTCGCCATGCCGGCGCGCAGCAACTGGCCCAGTCGCTGCAGGCCGCGCGCCAGGATACCCTTTCCCTGTTCGATTGTTACGTCACTGCCGGCCTGGACGTGGTGGCGGGCCTGCCCCGTCATCCGCGCCTCAATCCGCCTTTATGGCAACTGGCGCAGATCGCCTGGTTTGCCGAGTGGTTCATCCTGCGCGAAGCGGCGTCCAGCCATCCGGCCGACGCCATTTATAACTCCCTGCTAACGCGCGGCGACGACTTGTTCGACGCCAACATGGTGGAACACCGCGCGCGCTGGAAGCTGGAACTGCCCAGCCCCGGCGCCGTCAAAACGTATTGCAATGAAGTGCTCGACAGGGTCCTCGATAAACTGTCGCGCGAAGCCAATGTCGACAGCGCCCTGGCGCCGTACCGGCTGGCCCTGGCGCATGAAGACATGTGTGGCGAGGAAATGCTGGCCGGCTTGCAATGGCTGGGCCTGGAAGCGCCGGAATCCCTGGCCGCCAGCCCGGCCTTGCCGCCCGGGGCGGGGCAGATCGCTTTTCCTGGCGGCACCATCGCAATGGGCTCGCCGCGCGGTGCCGGTTTTGCCTTCGACAATGAATCGCCGCCCCATAGCTGCTACGTGGCGCCGTTTTCCATCGATGCCTGCGCCGTATCCAATGCCCAGTTTGCCGATTTTGTCGCCGACGGCGGCTACCAGAACCGCCAGTTCTGGAGCGCGGCCGGCAGCGCCTGGCTGATGCAGCAGGAGCGCTCGTCGCCCCTGTACTGGCTGCGCGAAGCGACGCAGTGGCGCACCATGCGTTTCGGGCAGCGCACGACCTTGCCGCCGAATGAAGCCGTGCGCCACATCAATCTGTATGAAGCGCAGGCGTATTGCGCCTGGGCGGGGCGCCGCCTGGCGACCGAGGCGGAATGGGAGTATGCTGCGCTGTCCGGCCACCCGCGCTTTCACTGGGGCCAGGTGTGGGAGTGGACGGCGACGCCGTTCGAACCGTATCCGGGCTTTGCGGTGGATGCCTGGCGCGAGTATTCGGCGCCATATTTCATGCAGTACCAGGTGCTGCGCGGCGCCGCCTTCGCCACGCCGCCGCGCCTGCATTCGGCCTGCATGCGTGCCTTCCATGCGCCCGAACGGGGCGACATCTTTGCCGGCCTGCGCACCTGCGCCTGGTAGCGCGCCAGAACAGACATCATTTCAGGATACCCTTGAGTACAGATAACGCCCCGCAGTTCATTCCCAAACGCATCACGCCCACGCCGGAGCAGGTCGCCATCCAGACGGCGCAAAAGAAAGTGGTCTTGATCGACGCCAATGCCGGCGCGGCCAAGACGACGACCCTGGCCCTGCGCCTGGCCGAAGCCTTGCACCGGGGCCGCGCGCCCGAACGCATGCTGGCCCTCGTCTTCACGGAAGCGGCGCGCGTGGCCCTGCGCCAGCGCCTGCTGGAAGTGGGCGTGCCGCTCGGTGTCGTCAAGCGCCTGACCGTCGATACCTTCGACGCCTTTGCCGCCAAGGTGCTGTTGCAGCTGGAGAACATGCAGATAGCAATCATGCGCAGCGATGAAGAGCTGCGCCCGATTGCCTGGGAAGCGCTGGAAGTGGTCTCCGAGAAGTATGCCGACCGTTACCCGCTGGAAATCAATACGACGAACGGGGCCATCGCCGAATTCCTGAAGTTGCAGTTGCGCACCAAGGCGCGCCTGGATTTCCAGAATCCTGACTTCGAGAGCAATTCCCTCGATGACAACCTGGAAATGCTGGGCATGTCGCGCACGCATTATCTGTGGCTGCGCGAATACGAGGGCTTGCGCGGCGCCGACACAGGCGATATCCAGTTCCGCGCCCCATTCGACGCCACCTACGACCTCGTGCGCATGCTCGATGGCGACGAGCCCCTGCGCCAGCAATTGCCGGCCTTCCAGATCATCGTGGCCGATGAATTACACGACTTGAACGAAGCGTCGTTCCGCCTGCTGACCATGTTGATACGCCGTGGCAACGCCTTTTTCTGCGGCGCCGGCGACAAGGATCAGGTGATTTACACGTGGTCGGGCGCCGACCACCGCTTCCTGCGCCAGCGCTTCGAACAGGAATTTCCCGCCTTGCAGCGCCTGCCGCTGACGGCATCCTACCGCTACGGCCCGCAGCTGGCGCAGGCCGTGGGCGTGCTGAAGAACAAGGCCAGCGTGTCGGCCCTGTCGCGCGCCACCCACATCGAGCTGCTCGAGTATGACCATGCGCAGCCGCAAGCGTGCAGTGCCCAGTTGATCGCCGCGCTCGAACACGCGCATGCGGGCACGACGGCCATCTTGCTGCGCGACCGCGACCAGGCCATCCGCGTGGAAACGGCGCTGTTCCAGAGCGGCATCGCGTATGGCCTGGTGGACATGAACAGCTATCTGCTGAGCCTGGAAGTGCTGATGCTGCGCGGCATGGTCGCCATCGCCCGCAAGGATTTGCATGCGATCAAGAGCGGCCCGCGCCGCGGCGAGATTCTCGAAGCCCTGGTGGCCTTCGCGGAAATCCCGTTTACGCGCACGGAATTGCAGCAAGCCAAGGCCGATGTGGCCAATTACCCGGATTTGCTGGAAGGCTTCTTGACGAACCAGCTGGCCAAGTCGCACAACCAGGACAAGGCGGCGCTGACCCTGGCCGCCGTCGACTACCTGCGCGCGCTGCCTCCCGACGCCTTGGCCGGCGACGCGCTGCAGCACATCTTTGGCCTGATGCAGCTGGAACAGACGGCGCGCCGCATCTATGTCGATCCGGCCCAGGCGCGGGTCGTCGCCCGTTCCCTGCATGGCTTCATTGCCGTGTGCCGCGAAGCGGGCGTGGCGCTGGGCGGCTTTGCCGGCTGGCTGGGCGAGATGGAAGAGGCCGTGACGGTCTCGACCGGCAAGGCCAAGCTGGTCATCGCCTGTATCGACCAGATCAAGGGCCTCGAGTACAACCACGTGATCCTGCCTTACCTGGCCGTCGACGAATTCCCGCGCAGCAAGACCGACCCGCTGGAAGAAGAGAACCGTTTTTATGTGGCCGCCACGCGCGCGCGCGACAGGCTCACCTTGCTGACGCCCGAAGATCCCGCCTACCGGAGCCGCTACATCGCCGCCCTGCAGCTGAAAAACAAGACTGTTGCGCCCAAGTCATAGATCTTTTGCCGTGCGGCCGCTTTTTGCGAAAGACGAAAGCGGGCATACTGAGTTGGTGTGATTGACAGCAATCTAACCAGACAGGGAGCAAGATATGAAGGTGTTTTTGACAGGTGCGGCAGGTTTCATCGGCAGTTCCATCGCGGCGGGCCTCGTGCGTGCCGGCCATCAGGTGACGGGCCTCGTGCGCAAGCCGGAGCAGGTGGCCGAGCTGGCCACTATCGGCGTGCAGGGCATCGTCGGCACCTTGAATGACCGCGAGCTGATCATCGAACAGGCGAAGGCGGCGGATGCCGTCATCAATGCCGCCAGCAGCGACCACCGGGGCGCCGTGGAAGCCATCATTGAAGCGCTGGCCGGCAGCAACAAGCCTTTCCTCCACACCAGCGGCTCGTCCATCGTGGGCGACGCCTCGGGCGGCGAGGGCACCGAGCAGGTTTATTACGAAGACAAGCTGCCGGCGCCGACGGCCGACAAGGCGGCACGGGTCGCCATCGATGAGCTGGTGCTGGCGAGCGCAGGCCAGGGCGTGCGCGCCAGCGTGCTGTGCAACACCTTGATCTACGGCCACGGTGCCTTGCCGCGCGACAGCGTGCAATTGCCCCGTTTATTGAAACAGGCGCGCAAGAGCGGCATCGTGCGCCACGTGGGTCCGGGCCGCAATATCTGGTCCAACGTGCACATCGACGACGTCGTCAGCCTGTATCTGCTGGCGCTGGAAAAGTCGCCTCCCGGCACGTTTTATTTTGTCGAATCGGGCGAAGCGGCCTTCCGCGACATGACGGCCGCCATCGCCCAGGCACTGGACCTGGGGCCCGCGCAGGACTGGCCGCTGCCGGAAGCCATTGCCGAATGGGGCTACGAGATGGCGTCGTACGGCCTCGGGTCCAACAGCCGCGTGCGCGGGGAACGGTCGCGCAAGCTGCTGGGCTGGCAGCCGCAGGGGCCGTCCGTACTGGCATGGATCGAGAACGACATGCTGCGTTCGCCGCACGCCACGGCTGTTTGATGCAGCTCAGTAAAGCAGCATCTGTGTGCGCTAGCGAACGGTGCTTTTGCCCGAACGGGAGTATGATGGCTTTGCTTGGTTGAGACGCACTGCCGTGAAGTTGGCGGCATGTTCGATCTTCCAGCAGGTCAGCCGGTCGCCTCAAGGATCGGCACCAGATTTACGCTGCCTGCGCGCTTGCGCCAGGCGGCTGTGCACTGCAACTCCAGGTCGCGGTGTGTACTGCGAACCCCTTCAAGGCCGGCGCTAGCCGGTCTTTTTTTGCCTGTCGTTCCTTCCGCTGCGCCATTCACCGCCACCTGTCCGCCATTCGCCGAAGCGCAGTTTTCGTGCGGCCCAAATCCGCGTATCTTTACGATCAATTCACTTCAAGGGACGACCGTGAAACCTGAACCCGCTTATTACCGCCGTACCCAGCTGCTGTGGGGCGTGCTGCTGATCGCCATCGGCGCCGTCATCCTGCTGGACCGGCTCGATGTGATCTATCTCCATGATTACTATGCACTATGGCATTATTGGCCCCTGATACTGGTCGTCTTCGGCCTCAACAAGCTGGTCGCGCCTGTGTCCGCCAAGCAGGTATTGAGCGGCTTGTGGCTGATCTTTTTTGCCGCCTGGTGGTATGTATCGTATGAAGAACTGTGGAACTTGAATTTCTACAATAGCTGGCCAGCCTTGCTGATCGCCTGGGGCGTGGGCCTCGTGCTGGAACCGCTGCTGAACAAACATTTTATTGCCTATCGGGAGTCCGAGCATGAAAAATAGACCGCCGCTGCACTCGCCATCGCAGATCGTGCTGGGCGTCATCGTCATCGGCCTGGGGCTGCTGTTCCTGCTCGATAACCTAGGCTTCATCAACGTGCGCTACACCTTCCGCTTCTGGCCCACCATCCTCATCATTTTCGGCTTGCTGAAGATATCGCAAAGCCATAACCGCTCCGGCTACATTCTCGGCGGCGTGATGGTCTTGCTGGGCCTGAGCTGGACCCTGAAAGCCATGGGCTTGTTCTATATTAACTGGAGCATGCTGTGGCCGCTGCTCATCATCGCTGCCGGCGTGGCCGTGGTGTCGAAATCCTTGCCTGGCGGACAGCAGCGGCAGCGCCGCCGGCACTTTGCCGCGCCGCCCGATGGCAGCGCTGCGCCCGACGCCTTCGGCCAGGCCAGGAATGGCGCCGTATCGCTCGACAAGGAACCCGCCGATGCCACTGCAGCGCCTGGCGCCAGCGCCCAGGCGGACGACGACAGCATCATCGAAGTGACGGCCATTCTCGGCGGCTACGTGCGGCGCGTGTCGTCGCAGCGCTTCAGGGGCGGCGATATCAACGTCATCATGGCCGGCTGCGAAATCGACTTGCGCCAGGCCTCGATCGAAGGCGAAGCCGTGCTCAACGTGTTCGCCCTGTGCGGCGGCGTCACGATCAAGATTCCGCCCGACTGGAGCGTCGTGCTGCAAGGCACGCCCATCCTCGGCGGCTTCGAGGAAAAGACCATCGTGCCGCCGAACCAGAACAAGCGCCTGTACGTGACGGGTTACGCCATCATGGGCGGCCTGGAAATCCGCAACTAGACGCGCATGTCCGGACCCTTGTCGAAGCGGCGCGGCGCCGTGGTGGTGTTCCTGGTGTGCATTGCGCTGGGCCTGGCCCTGGCCTCCATCCTGGCCAGGGTGGCCCATGCGCCGTGGCTCAATGCGACCCTGCTGGTGGTGCCCGCCACGCTCGTGTATGCGATCGGCTCGGGGTTTTCCGCGTTTTACCTGTGCCGCGCCTACCCCTTGCACGCGCGCCATCCGCTCGCCATTGCCGGCGTGATGGGCGTGGCGGCCCTGTTCGCGGGCTTGCTGTGGGCCACCCTGCTGCAATTTCTGAACAGCGTCAGTCTGTTGCTGGAGCAGCACTGGCTGGGCGTGGACCTGACGCCATCGCTGCTGGCCCTGTTCTTCGGCCTGGGCGTGCTGCTGTATTGCCTGGCCGCCGCCGTGCATTATCTGCTGCTGGAATTCGTGCGCGCCAGGATGGCCGAGCAGCGGGGCCTGGAAGCGCAGCTGATGGCGCAGGAAGCGCAACTGCGCATGCTGCGCACGCAGATCGATCCGCATTTCCTGTTCAATAGCCTGAACTCCATCAGCGCCCTGACGTCTATCGATGCGGCGGGCGCGCGCCAGATGACGGTGCAGCTGGCCAGTTTCTTTCGCCAGAGCCTGAGCCTGGAAGCGCACAAGCACATCACCGTGCAAGAGGAACTGGTGCTGATCCGCCACTTTCTCGCCATCGAACAAGTGCGCTTCGGCGAACGCCTGCAAGTGGCGGAAAGCATCGATACTGCCGCGCTGGCGTGTTTGCTGCCGCCCATGCTGATACAGCCGCTGGTGGAAAATGCCGTCAAGCACGGCATCTGCGGCTTGACGGAGGGCGGCCTGATCGCCATCGAGGTCCGGCGCGCGGGCAGCCAGTTGCAGATTGCCGTGCGCAACCCGGTTGATGCGGATCAGGGGCCAGCGCGTGGCAATGGCGTGGGGCTGGAAAATGTGCGCCAGCGCCTGGCCGGCGCGTATGGCCACGAAGCGGGCGTGCACTGGGCGCGGCACGGCGCGACGTTTGAAGTGACGCTATCGTTGCCGGCGCACACCGGCGGCACGGAGGAAGCATGATGCAGGCAAGAATGCGGGTGGTCATCGTCGATGACGAAGCGCTGGCGCGCGGCGTGTTGCGCGAATACCTGGCGCGCCACGACGATATCGACATCGTGGCCGAATGCGCCAACGGCTTCGACGCCGTCAAGGCCATCGCGGAACTGGCGCCGGAACTGGTGTTTCTCGACATCCAGATGCCGCGCCTGGACGGTTTCGAGGTGGCCGAGCTGATCGGCGCGAAGACAAGGCTGATCTTTGTCACGGCCTACGACCAGTACGCCTTGAAGGCGTTCGACTGCCATGCGCTCGATTATCTGCTGAAACCGTTCAGCGAACAGCGTTTCGAGCAGGCGCTGGCCCATGCGCGCACCAACCGCAGCACGTCGGACACTGTGCAAACGCTGGCGCGCGAGGCGGCCACGCGCGCCGCGCCGCTGGACCGCGTGCTGATACGCGACGGCGCCAAGGTCCACGTCATCGCCAGCGCGCGTATCGATTACATCGAGGCGCAGGACGATTACATCAGCATCCGTTCCGAGGGCAAGTCCTACCTGAAAAGCCAGACCCTGGCGGAGCTGGAAACCCAGCTCGACCCGGCCAAGTTCCTGCGCGTGCACAGGTCCTACCTGCTCAATATCGACGGCATCCGCCGCATCGAGGCGGCCACCAAGGACAGCCACGTGGCCATTTTGCGCGACGAGACGAGGATACCCGTGAGCAAGGCGGGGTATCAAAAGCTCAGATTGCTGGTGGGCTAGCAGGCCAGCTGCACATCCCACCACGTGGGCAAGAGTTGCCGTATTTCCGGCCGTGAAAAACGGTCGTCGATCAGGTACACGACGCCCTTGTCCGACTGGGTACGGATGACCCTGCCGGCCGCCTGCACTACCTTTTGCATGCCCGGATACAGATACGTGTAGTCGTAACCGGCGCCGAAGATGTCGCCCATGCGCTGGCGGATCTGCTCGTTGACGGGATTGATCTGCGGCAAGCCAAGGGTGGCGATGAAGGCGCCGATCAGGCGCGCGCCGGGCAAGTCGATGCCTTCGCCGAAGGCGCCACCGAGCACGGCAAAGCCGATGCCGCGCGTGTCCAGGCCGAAGCGGCCCAAGAATTGTGCGCGGGCACCGTCATCCATGCGGCGCGGCTGCTGCCAGATGGGCACGTTCGGATAATGCTGGGCAAACAGGGTAGCCGTCTTTTCCAGGTAATCGAAGCTGCTGAAGAAGGCCAGGTAGTTGCCCGGTGTTTCCGTGTATTGCTTTGCCATCAATTGGGCGATGGGCAGCAGCGAGGCGGCGCGGTGCTGGTAACGCGTGGAAATGGTGTCGGCCACGCGCACGGACAATTGTTCCGCCTGGAACGGCGATTCCACGTCGACCCAGGCCGTATCGGCCGGCATGCCCAGGGTATCGCTGTAGTAATTCCACGGGCTCAGGGTGGCCGAAAACAGGGCCGTGCTGTGGCTGGCCGCGAAGCGCTCTTTCAAAAAGGGGGCCGGCACGATGTTGCGGATGCAGACGGTGGAACCCGTGTCCGTTTTGCTGACATCGAACAGCGAGTGCTCGCCGAAACTCTCCGCCAGGCGGTTGATCAGCAGCACGTCGAAATAAAAGCGCTGCAAATCCTCGTCCAGGGCCGTGGCATGCTCGGCCATGTAGTCGCCGATGGCTGTCGCCACGCCTTGCAGGGCGTCAAAGAATTTGTCGGGCAGGGCCGCATGGACATGGTAATCGCCATCCTGCTCCTTGAGCAGGGCCGTCCACTGGCGCGAGAGGCGGTCCAGCGGCTTTTTCAGTCCCTCGGGGGCGAACTTGCGCAGCATTTTCAGGTCGATCTGCGCCAGTTCGGCCGAATACATGCTGCGCGCGCGCGACACCATATTGTGCGCTTCGTCGACCAGCACATTGACTTTCCAGTCGTGGGCCAATGTCATGCCGTACAGCATGGCGCTGAGGTCGAAATAATAATTGTAGTCGCCGATGACGACGTCGCTCCAGCGCGCCAGTTCCATGCCCAGGTAATACGGGCAAATACCCTGCTGCAAGGCGACGGCGCGCACGGCTTCCTTGTCGAGGATCAAACCGCTGGCCAGCGCCACCTCGCGCGCCAGCGGCAGGCGGTCGTAAAAACCCTTGGCCAGCGGACACGATTCGCCGTGACAAGCCTTGTCGGGATGTTCGCAGGCGCTGGTCTTGGCGCTCAGTTCCAGCACGCGCAAGGGCAGCAGCGGAGCGCTCTCCTTGAGGATGGCGCAGGCGTCGAGCGCCATCTGGCGGCCCGGCACCTTGGCGGCCAGGAAAAACAGTTTATCGAGGCCATGCGCGGCCGTCGCTTTCAACATGGGGAACAGGCTGCCCACCGTCTTGCCGATACCGGTGGGCGCCTGCGCCAGCAAACCGCAGCCGCGGCTGCTGGCCTTGTACATGGCTTCGGCCAGCTGGCGCTGTCCCGGGCGGAAGTCCGCGTGGGGAAAGGCCATGGCCGTGAGCTGCGCGTCGCGGCTGGCGCGGTGCGCCATTTCCTGCTCGGCCCAGTCGAGGAACAGCGCGCAATGCTGCTCGAAGAACAGGCGCAGCGCCTCGGCCGTGCATTCCTCGTGCATGACCGTTTCCTTCTGGCTGGCGATGTCGAAATACACGAGCGCCACGCGCAACATGGGCAAGTTCAGCTGCTGGCACAGCAAGTGGCCGTAGATGCGCGCCTGCGCCCAGTGCAACTGGCGGTGGTTGGCGGGCATGGCGTCCAGCTCGCCCCGGTAGGTCTTGATTTCTTCCAGCTGCCGGCGCGCCGGGTCGTAGCCATCGGCGCGGCCCCGCACGTGCAGGGGCCCGAAGTCGCCGCACAGGCTGATTTCTCGCTGGTAATCGTCATCGCGCCGGCCAGTGACGGTGGCGTGGCCGGCCATGCCTTCCTGCGCCGTGGGCGAGGGCGTGAAACGCAAGTCCAGGTCGCCCACCTTGGCCGTGAATTCGCACAGGGCGCGCACGGCAATCGTGTATTTCATGCACCCTCCCATTGCAGGTAGCACACGCTGACGGGCATGGCGTGTTCGGCGCAATACGCGATCCAGCGCAGCTGGTTGTCTTGCAGGCGGTCGCCCGGACCCTTGACTTCGATCATGCGATAGCGCCGTTCCGCCGGCCAGAACTGGATCAGATCGGGCAAGCCGCTGCGGTTGCTTTTGATATCGAGCAAGATGCGCTCGAACGCCTTCTTCAGATGAAAGGCCGGGATGCAGGCCAGCGTCAGGTCCAGCAAGCCGTCGTCCAGCGCCTCCCAGTTGACGAAGGGCGAGACGATGCCATGCTTGGCGGCAAAGGTGGCGCGGATGGCGGC
The DNA here is from genome assembly GCF_051380695.1 of Janthinobacterium goodfellowi. Lineage (NCBI taxonomy): Bacteria > Pseudomonadati > Pseudomonadota > Betaproteobacteria > Burkholderiales > Oxalobacteraceae > Janthinobacterium > Janthinobacterium goodfellowi. The sequence goes on from NZ_JBNYXN010000005.1 coordinate 150,788, forward strand.
GTGGTAGCTGCCGTCGTCCAGCTGCGCCAGGCAGGCGGCGAAGTCGATGCTGCGGCGCTGGTAAAAATCGGCGCTGTGCAAGTCGGCCGGGCCACGGTGGAACGGGTGGAAGAAGGCACCCGGCATGGCCTTAAAGATGGCGGGCCAGCACAGCAGGCCGAACAGCGAGTTGATCAGGGTGTTTTCCACGTAGTACACGGGTGCGTCGTGCTGCATCAGGTGCTGCTGCACCACGCTTTCCACGTAGCACGCTTGTTCAGGATACGGCAGCAGCAGGTCGATGCGCTCGACGGCGGCGGGGGCGCTGGCCGCCTGCTTCGCGTGGCCCAGCTTGCGCCGCAAGCGCGGCGCCATGCGCAGCAGCAATTGCTGTTCCGCCTCGCTTTCCGGCGCGGCCAGCGCGATTGTCAGGCGTTCGTAGGCCGCTTGCGGCTGCTCGTCTTTTTCCAGCACGCGGATGGCGCGGCCCCGGGCGCCCGGATAGCGGCAATCGGCATAGGCGCGGTAGGCGGCCGGCCAGTCCTGGCATTTTTCCAGGTGCTGGGCGATCTGGAAGCGCAGCTTGTCGCGCCGGCTGGCCAGCCAGGTATTATCCTCCGGCAATGGCAGCGCCGCCAGTTCCTGCAGCACTTCGTCCGCCGGCGCGCTGTCGTTGTAGCGCTCGCGGCACTGGTGCAGCACTTCATAGTGCTCGATATCCTGGCGCGTGCGAAAACCGCGCGACTCGGGCGAGAATTCCACTTTTTCATATTGATACACGCCCAGGTCGGAGAGCACGAATTCCGACCAGTCCTGGTGATAGTTGCCAAAGTAAATCAGGCGCAAGCGGTCGCACAGGGGCTGCAAACCGATGCGGTACAGCACGTCATCGGAGGCCGGATGCCAGGCGGAAAACGGTCTGTTTTCCGCATGCTGCCCGCGCAAGGCTTCCAGCTGCTCGGCCTTGCGCGCCGCCTTCAGGGGCGCGGCGAGACCGAAAGCCTGGGCGATTTCCGCTTTCAGCAGTTGATCGAACAGTTCTTCGAGCGCAATGACGGGATCGGCTTCCACCCATGCCAGGGCCAGCAAGGGCAGGGCGGCCGCGCGCGTGTCGCCGATTTCCGGATAATTGAGCTTGCTGGCGCGAAACAGGCAGCCCTTTCGCATGACGAGGCGCACGAACAGGGCGCGCGACGGCTGCGGCAGCTGGCCGAAGTCGGCGATGAAGCGCGTTTCTTCAGCACTCAGCAGATCGGCGTAACGCGCGCTGATCCAGCTCAGCACGTCCTGGAAATTATCCAGATAGTACAGGGGATTTTCCAGGACTCTCAACATGGTGGGGCAATAGGGCAAAGATGCAAGGTGACGGATTTTACTGTGTTTATATACAGTTTAAACCTTCATCCGCCGCTTGCCCAGCGATTTATGCTCAGCCAGCCGTGCTGTAGGCAAAACAGCTGTTGAACTTTTCGTAGGGAATCAGTTCCTCGCGCAGGCGGGCCAGTTCGATATCGGTCAGCAAGCCCCGGTGCGCTTCCTTGCGTCCCTTCGGCAACGCCACCTCGTAATCGAGGATGTCCCTGGCCAGCAAGGCTTGCAGCACTTCGGCTTGCCGCGCCGTCAGGTAGCGTGCATGCGTGCCCAGGGTGTTGGCCAGTTGCTCCCTGAATGCCTCGTCGCTGACCTCGTTATAGGTATCCTGATCGGCCATGCTGTTCAACAACATGTGGAACACGAAATCCTGCAGGTTTTTCGCCAGGTACTGCGCTTCATTCTGGTCGTGCCACAGCAGCACGATGGGCATGTCGCCATCGTGCTGGCCAGAAACGAAAAAACAGTAGTGGTCGCCCGCGCCCGTTTGCGCGAACGGGATGAAGCGGAAGGCGGGATCGATCTGCCGGTAATCGTCCGCATCCAGCAAGGTGTCCGCTGCTTCGGCCACGGCCTTGATATTGAGCAATTCGAAGTCGTCGGCATGCAGCAGCAGGGTGGGGCGCTCCGTCAAGGTGGGATAGACCAGCTTGTACCAGTCGGGCCCATATTCGCCCACGGCCAGCATGCCGTCGCGTTCCAGCTGCCGGTACAGCGCAGGATAGGTGAAGCCGTGTTTGCTTTCAATTTCTGACAGTGTCATGTTTGTCCTGTTCAACGTGGGTTATGGACGCATGATAGCCGAGGCCTTGTCTGGCACGCTTCACGGCGGCAATGATGAACATAATTAATAAACATTGAAGTTTGCTTGTGTGGCATGGTCAACGTATGCTTGCCAGACTAAAATTCGCCGAGCCCGCATGAAAAACATCATCCTGATTTCCGCCGCTTGCCTGCTGGCGCTGCTGTCGACCATCGGCGCCTCCTTGCCATACCCGATCCTGCCGCCGCTGTTCGCGGCTGAGGCGCCGAATGCCTTCAATAATTTCCTCGGCTTGCCATCCAAGCTGCTGTTCGGCCTGGCGCTGACGATCAATCCGCTGGGTTTGCTGATCGGTTCGGCCCTGCTGGGCCCCTTGTCCGACCGCTACGGCCGCCGTCCCTTGCTGATGCGCACGGCCGTGGGCGCCGCCATCGGCCATGCCATCACGGCCTGGGCCCTGGTGATCCAGTCCTATCCGCTGTTCATCGTCGCCCGTTTCATAACGGGTTTGCTGGAAGGTAACGGCGCCGTGGCGCGCGCCATGCTGGCCGACCAGCTGACGGGACCGCTGCGCCTGCGCGCCATGTCGTGGCTGAACGGCGCGTTCTACCTGGGCTGGCTGGTCGGGCCGATTTTGGCGGGCGCGACCCTGCATTGGGGCGTGACGGTGCCGTTCTGGATCGCCGCCGCCGCGCTGATGCTCGTCGCCGTGCTGGTGGCTGTCGGCTTGCCGCGCGAAACGCCCTCGCTATTGACGACGTCGTGGTGGCAAGTGGCGCGCGACCGCCATTCGCTCAATTTGCTGCGCCATGAGGAGCTGCGCACCCTGTTCATCGTGCAACTGGCGTTTACCTGCGGCGTGGCCAGTTTCTACGAGTTCTATCCGCTGTGGCTGGTCGAGACGGCCAATTACCATGCGCAGGCGATTGCCTGGGTGAATGTGGGCCTGTGCGGCACGATGACGGTCACGTCCTTGCTGGCGGGCGGTCCCAGCCGCCATGCGCCACTGTTGCGCGCCAGCTGGTATGCCTGCGGCGTGGCGCTGGCCGTCGGGATTTTGGCGCTGGGCAACATCTGGGTGGGCATCGCCGCCATCGTGCTGTTCGGCATTCCGAATGCGCTGTACAACACGGTGATACAGGGCTGGTGCGCCGAGCGCTTCAGCGCGCACGGGCAGGGCGCCGTGATGGGCTTGCTGGCCACCACCTTTTGCATCGCCAACATCGTCGTGGCCTTGAGCGGCTCCGTGCTGACCCTGATCGACACGCGCCTGATCCTCGTCGCGGGCGCCTTGTCCGCCGCCTGGGCCGCATGGCGCATGGCGGCCTGGCGCCGCCAGCTGGCCGGAACCGTCGAGGCGAAGGCTTGCCAGGATTTCTGCAGTTAGGCGCTGGCCATCTTTCGGCGGGTATGGGGGGCGACTATCTGCTGGAGGGGAGGTGGTGCGTGTACCGGCTCGTGCCGGTGGATGCGTCGTCGGCCGGGTTGTAGGTCGGGTTAGCGCTGCGCGCGTAACCCGACATCACCATTGGCGCCAACAATGTGTCGGATTACGCGCGGCGTTGCCGCGCTAATCCGACCTGCATCGTTACTTCTTGGCAGCCTTCGGCTTGGCGGCAGGCGCCGCCTTTTCAGCTGCGGCAGTGGCGCCGCTCGTCGCCTTTTCCGTGGCCTGCGCCACTTGCGCGCTGGCCTTGGCGATCTGCTCTTCCACGGTCTTCACGGCCTGTTTCGTGGCCTTGGTCACTTGCTCGTAGCCGAGGAAGGCGTTGTCGATGGCGGCCTTGACGATGGCGACGGCGTTTTCCGAGCCTGGCGGCACGTTCTTCGTGACGTCGTAGATCAGGGCGCTCAGATTGCTTTTCGCCTCGGCCACGTGGGCTTCGGCGGCCGTGGTGAATTCCGTGTGGATTTCCTTGATGATGTCGTCGAGTTGCTGTTTATACGCCTTCGCGCCGGCCACGCCCGGTTGCAGCTGGGCAGCGGCGGCGGCCATGGCGGCCTTCGGATCCTTGGCCTGGCTGATTTCCTTGCCGGCGGCAAGGCCATCCTCGATGCCGGACTTGGCGGTGGCCATGTTCAGCGCCAGCACCTGTTCCACGCCTTGCACGGCCTTGGAGGTGAGGGTGTTGAAGGTCATCAGCTGGAATTCAAACAGGGCCTTGGTGGCCGATGCGAATTGTTCGGGATTCGTAAACATGTGGTCTCCTCGGTTTGAATAGATACGTTCTTATCGTTCCATACTCTTTCGACGCCGCATTGCCATCGCTTGATCTCAAGCCGGTGCCCCGTGTGGTCATGGCCCCATTATTTAGCAAGCGCCGGTTTTTCGCAACGGCTATCTTTGTATGGTCCCGAGGCCAGTTCCCAGCCAAATCCCAGGGTGGACTGGGCGCATGACAGGGTGCCGTCGATCTTGCTGCGCCATTTGTACCAGGGGGCCGGTCCGGCCGAGGCGTACGCGCAGGCGGCCAGCAGGGCTGTGGCGATCAGGTATTTCATAGGTGCTCCGAAAGAAAAGCTTGCGGGTATTGTAGCGCGCCTGCCGGTCAGGGCGCGGGCGATTGCGGCGCTGCGGCGGGCAGTTGCAGGGTGAAGGTGGTGCCGCTGGCCTCGCCAGTGTTGCTTATGGCGTCGATATGGCCGCCCAGCACGCCCGTGACGATGTTGTGCGCCACATGCAGGCCCAGGCCCGAGCCGCCCGAACCGAGCTTGGTCGTGAAGAAGGGGTCGTAGACATGCACGAGATCGTCGGCGGCGATGCCCACGCCCGTGTCGGCGATGGACAGGGTGATCGTCTGTCCGTCGTCGCTGCCGCGCGCCGTGATGGCGATGGTGCCGCCGCTGCGGCCCTCGAAGGCATGGCGCAGGCAGTTCTCCACCAGGTTGCTCAGCACCTGGCCCAGCGGGCCGGGATAGCTGTCCATGGCCAGATCGTCCGGCACGTCCTGCGTCAGGCTCAGGCCGGCGGCCTTGAGCGGCGTGGACAGGGGCAGCATCAGCTCGGCCACGAACTGGCGCAGCAGGAAATGGCGGCGCTGCGAACTGGCGCGGTCGACGGCGATCTGCTTGAAGCTCGACACGAGGTCGGCGGCGCGCTGCAGGTTGCGCAGCATGATGGCGTCCGCCTCGCTGGCCTGGGTCAGGTAGGCGCCCAGTTCGGAGCGGCGCAGGCCGTCGAGGAAGCTGGCCTGGATTTCGCGCGTGCGTTCGGCCATCGTGGTGGCCACCACCAGGCCGTTGCCGATTGGTGTATTGAGTTCATGCGCGATGCCGGCCACCAGCGCACCGAGTGCGGCCAGCTTGTCGCGGCGCACCAGTTCTTCTTGCGTGATGGACAGGTTTTCCAGCGCGGCGGCCAGTTCGAGGTTCGTTTGCTCCGAGTGTTCCTTGGCCTGCGTCAGGGCCGCCGTGCGTTCGGCCACCAGCTCTTCCAGGTGGGCGCGGTGGCGCTGCAGCTCGCGTTCGTGGCGCATGCGGCCAATCGCGATGCCGGCCAGGTCGGTCGCCGTGTCGATCAGTTCCAGGTCGCGCGCATCGGGCTGGCGCACTTCGCGGTAGTACATGGCGAAGGAGCCGAGCACGGCGCCATCCTGGCCGAAGATGGGGCGCGACCAGCAGGCGCGCAAGCCGAACGGCGCGGCCAGCTCGCGGTAGGGTGCCCACAGCGGGTCCAGCATGATGTCGCTGACCACCACCGGTTCGCGCAGGAACATGGCCGTGCCGCACGAGCCCACGCCGGGTCCGATGGCCGCGCCTTCGAGCAGGGCCATGTAGTCGGGCGGCAGGCTGGGGCCGGCCGCGCTGTGCATGTGGACGCCGTCGTCGTCGAGCAGCATGATGGAACACAGCACGCCGCGCGACTGGCCCTCGATCAGCAGCAGCAGCTGGTTCAGCGTGGGGATCAGGGGCGCGCCCTTGGCGACCATTTCCAGCAGGGCGCTCTGGCCCGAGCGCATCGCTTCGGCGAGGTTGCGTTCGGTCAAGTCGATGATGCGCGCATGCACGAGCTGGCGGCCCGGCACGGACAGGCGCATCAGGCGGATTTCGCAGGCGATCGGGTGGCCGTCGCGGTGGCAGCAGCTGGCGCGGAAGACGACGATCTTGCCTTGCAGGGTATCGCGGATCTTTTCTGCCAGCAGTTGCGGCGAGGCGCGGCCATCGCTCTGATGCTTGGGGAACAGCGGTTCCATGCCGCCTTGCAGCAGTGCGGCCAGCGGCAGGCCGAACAGGTCTTCGGCCAGGTGGTTGGCGTCGATCAGCAGGTTGTTGTCGATATCGAACAGCAGCACGGCGTCGGGCGAGCCGGCCAGGATCGAGTGGTAATTGACTTCCAGCGTTTGCGGATGCACGGGGCGAGGCGGCGCGGCGGGCGTGGCGAAGGGCCTGGCGGCGGGCGCCTCGGCCTTGTGCAGCGCCAGTTCCATGAGGATCTTTTCCGCCACGTCGCGCGCATTGAAGGGCATCTTGATGTAGTCGGAAGCGCCGGCACCCACGCTGCGGCCCTGTTCCTCGGCGCTGGGCGTGGCCGACATCAGCAGCAGGGGCACGCTGTGGCGTCCGCCCGCATTGCGCAGGCGCATGCAGGTGGCACCGATATTCGAGCCCGCCAGGGCCGCGTCGAGCAGGATCAGGTCCGTGCCGCCGGCCGCCAGTTCCACGCCTTCGTCGATATCGCCCGCCAGCCCCGTGCCCAGGTTATGCCGGTCCAGCACATACAGCAGTTCGCGCACATCGTTCGGCGAATTGCTGACCAGCAGCACATTGGCCCGGTCGGTGATGGAAGAAATCAACTGGTTCATGGTGTCGCGCCCTTACGCGGTTCATGGGCCTAGTATTACATCAAGGCAAGTAGGAGTAAACGATAATTCTTGATGACTAAAAGCAAGAGCCGCAGCGTCCGTTCAGGCGGCGTTTTGCGCGTCGGGCGCCATGGCCAGGTCGGCGCGCGCCTGTTCGATGCGCGGGTAATTATCCTCGATCCAGTCGACCAGCACGGCCAGGCGTTCGGCCGCCTCGCGTCCCAGCGGCGTGAGGCTGTATTCCACCTTGGGCGGGATCACCAGATACGCCTGGCGCAGCACGAAGCCGTCGCCCGCCAGCGCTTCCAGGGTTTGCGCCAGCATTTTTTCGCTGACGCCGCCCACTTCGCGGCGCAGTTCGCTGAAGCGCCGGGTGCCGCTCAGCAGCAGCACCAGCACCAGCACGGCCCAGCGGCTGGTCAGGTGGCTGAGCACGGCACGCGAGGGGCAGGCGGCCGCCAGCAGCTGCGCGCCCTGGTTCTGGCGGGCGAGGGCGGCGCGCAGGCTGGCACCGGGAGTGTCTGTGGACATGATAGTTGGCCTTCAATGTGAGGTCATTCATACTTACCAAAAGGTACGTACTTACAATAAGTAAGTAATAGTCCTATTATAGGGTTTTACGACCCACCTTCCAAGGAGAAATCATGATCGTCATTACCGGCGCCACAGGCAACCTGGGCCAGCACGTCATCGCCAATCTGCTCAAATCCGTCCCCGCAGCCAACATCATTGCCGCCGTGCGCAACCCGGCCAAGGCCGCCGGCCTCGCCGCCAAGGGTGTGCAAGTGCGCCAGGCCGATTACAACGATGGCGCCAGCCTCGATGCGGCATTCAAGGGCGCGACGAAGATCTTGCTGATCTCGTCGAGCGAAGTGGGCCAGCGCGCGCAGCAGCACCAGAACGTCATCGATGCGGCCAGGCGCGCCGGCGTGTCACTGCTGGCCTATACCAGCGTCTTGCGCGCCGACACCTCGCCGCTGGGCCTGGCCGCCGAGCATGTGATCACGGAAGCGGCCATCCGCGCGTCCGGCCTGCCGTACACATTCCTGCGCAACGGCTGGTACCTGGAAAACCATACGGAACACCTGGCACCCGTGCTCGAGCATGGCGTCGTGCTGGGCGCGGCGCAAAACGGCCGTTTCTCGTCCGCCGCGCGCGCTGATTATGCGGCGGCCGCCGCTGCCGTGCTGACGGCGGCCCAGCCGCAAGCCATCTATGAACTGGCCGGCGACCATGGCTTTACCCTGGCCGAGTATGCGGCCGAAGTGGCGCGCCAGTCGGGCAAGACGATCGTCTATAAAGACTTGCCGCAGGCGGATTTCAAGGCGGCGCTGGTGAGCGTGGGCGTGCCGGAAGGCTTTGCGGACCTGCTGGCCGATTCCGATGCGGGCGCGGCCAAGGGCGCCCTGGAAGACCACGGCAAGCAATTGAGCGCGCTGATTGGCCGTCCGACGACGACCTTGCTTGACGCCGTGAAGGCGGCGCTGGCCAAGTAAGGGGAGGGTGCCGCAGGTTGGGAATACCGCGCGGCATTCTGGAATGAAAAAAGCCGCAAACTCGTGAAAGTTTGCGGCTTTTTTGCGAATTAGGTAATGGTGCCCACGAAGGGACTCGAACCCCTACACCCGAAGGCACATGGACCTGAACCATGCGCGTCTACCAATTCCGCCACGTGGGCACTGATGTTGCTTGTTGCTTACTGCGATATCTCACTACTGTACTGCGGATTACAACGAAAACGACTCGTTGCTGGTGGTGCCCACGAAGGGACTCGAACCCCTACACCCGAAGGCACATGGACCTGAACCATGCGCGTCTACCAATTCCGCCACGTGGGCATTGTGCTGCTTTTGCTGCTTGCTTGCTGTCTGCTGCGTGTTCTGCAGCGACGGACAAAATAATAAGGGTTGGCGGCGATTCGGTCAATGAACATTTTGCTCTTTTCTTCAAGAAACCCCCTTTTCCGCTGAAAAAAGGGTTTTCCCTATGAGAAATGGCTGAAAACTGCCTGTTTTTTCAGCGTATTCAGCGTCGTTGCTGCAGTGCCAGCAGCATCAGTGCCAGGCATAGCAGCGGGAAGGTGCCCGGCGCCGGGATCGCGTTCGGGGCGATATCCCAGCCGATGGCGTCGAGAGCGATCAAGTCGTTCCAGCGCAGGCGCAGCAATTCGCCGTACGCCACCGTCGGGTCCATAATGCCCAGGTGTAAGTTGTCGCGCCAGTGGCTGGCCTGGTCGCCATCGCCGTGATAGCTGCCGTTGGCAAACAGGGGGCCGCGCGTCGCGCCGCCGTCGAGCGAGAAATATTTGTCGCGGTTGTCGGCCGTCCAGTCGATCACGCCGGCCGCGGCGCTCTCGGCCGAATAGCGGAACAGGTCCAGTCCCGAGACGTAGGTAAATTCCGTGTCGTCATACGGGCCGCCCAGCGGCGGCGAATTGTAGTCGAGGATGTCCACGCCGCTGATAAAGCCCAGTGCGTGGCCGATTTCATGCATGGCCACGCCGATGAAGTCGATGCTGTGGGCGTCGATGCCATTGCCGGGATCGAAATCGAAGTTGAAATCGCTGTTGAACTGGATGAAGCCATCGCAATTGCCGATGCAGCCATCCAGCGATTGGGCTGGCGGCGCCAGGCCGACGGCCTTGGCTTCGGCATTGCTCAGGGATAGATACTGATTGTTGGCGTCGCCATTGTTGTCGACATAGGGCAGGGCGCTGCCGGGGCCGTTGGGGTTGTTGGCCGTGCGGTTGATCAGCATGCCGACGCTGTCGCCCGTTGGCAGGTGCGCCAGCGCCCGCTGGTCGATGGTGGATGTGGCGTCGGCGGCGAGGGCGCCGCGAAAGTCGCTGTAGCGGTAAAACGCTTCCGACGAGCCCGTTTGTCCCAGGATATTGCCGCCCAGCGAATTGAATCCCACCGTCAGGTCGATGGTGACATTGTCTTTCAGTACGCGCGACCAGCGCGCGGCGGCCGCCTGGAATCCCTGCTGCGCCTGCAGCGAAGTGCCGGGCACGTATTGCAGATGGAACAGGGGCGAGGCGATGGCGCTGGCGGGCAAGATCAGGGCGAGGACGGCGACGAGGCTTTTCATGGCGGCGCTCCGGAATGGCGATGCCATCCTGCAGGCAAGAAGCATGCTCGGCTTTAAAATCAGGGACTTGGCGTGTACGCGGTGGGCAACTGTCAAGAATGGCGACAGGATGTGCCGGGACTGGAAATGAAAAAAGCCGCAAACTCGTGAAAGTTTGCGGCTCTTTTGCGAATTTTGGTAATGGTGCCCACGAAGGGACTCGAACCCCTACACCCGAAGGCACATGGACCTGAACCATGCGCGTCTACCAATTCCGCCACGTGGGCACTGATGCTGCTTTGCTGCTTTCTTTGCGTGTTCTGCAGAGAAGGCAGGATCATAGAGGCTGCCAGCCTGGCGGTCAATGAAAAAATACGCAAAACGTGAAATAAATGCGGGACGGCCGCTGGCAGGGGAGCCGCCATGAAAAAAGCCGCAAACTCGTGAAAGTTTGCGGCTTTTTTGCGAATTAGGTAATGGTGCCCACGAAGGGACTCGAACCCCTACACCCGAAGGCACATGGACCTGAACCATGCGCGTCTACCAATTCCGCCACGTGGGCACTGATGCTGCTGTGACTTACTACTTTTACTGCTCGAGTACTTGTTGCAAAATAACTTTACAGCAATTCTGCTATTATAGCGACTTGAAGAGTTTTGCGCCAGATGAGCTTTCGCTCCATACTGCACATCAACCCTGTACCGCTTTCCTGCAACTGCATTCCCGTGAAGGTTTGTCGCTGCAAGAGACCGAGATTATAGAGCAATATTTGCCGAAGTCAAATGCATTGCGCAGCTTTTCTCCTTTTTTTCATCGGCGGGGCACTTGTTCGGTTTCCGCTACGCTGTCCGTTAGGCAAACCAAGGCGTCCTCCGGTACACTACCGGACATCACCGTGTCAATATTGACGGTGATGTCATCGGTCTTTGTCTTCCGTTTGATCACTGTCAATAACAACTATAGAAATACTTTTGAGCCAAAATACCCACACCATCCCCAGCCGGGAGGACATTCTCGGCATATTCCGCAGCGTCAACGCGCCTCTCGACCCGCAGTCTCTCGGGAAAACGCTGCAAGTGCATGCCGATTCCATGGATGTCCTGGTCCGTCGCCTGAAGGCGATGGAGCGCGACGGCCAGCTCAAGTCTGACGCCAGCGGTGTTTTCAGCCTGGCCGACCAGAGCGCGCTTGTCGCCGGTCGCGTCATGAGCCACCGCGACGGCTTCGGCTTCGTCATTCCCGACGACGCCAGCGCCGACCTGTTCCTGCCCGAGAAAGAAATGCAGAAAGTACTGCATGGCGACAAGGTCATGGCCCGCATCGTCGGCACGGACCGCCGCGGCCGCCCGGAAGGCACGATCGTCGAAGTCACGCAGCGCGCCAATACCCACGTCATCGGCCGCCTGATCCAGGAAAACGGCACCTGGGTCGTGGCGCCGGAAGACCAGCGCATCGGCCAGGACATTCTCGTCACCGGTTCGGTGGGCAAGGCGAAGGCCGGCCAGATCGTCAGCGTCGAGCTGACCGAGCAACCGATGCGCTTCAAGCAGCCGGTCGGCAAGATCGTCGAAGTGCTCGGTGCCCTGGATGATCCCGGCATGGAAATCGAGATTGCCGTGCGCAAATTCAATGTGCCGCACATCTTCTCCGCCGCCGCCTTGAAACAGGCGGAAAAACTGCCGTTCGAAGTGCGCGCCGCCGACCTGAAAGACCGCGTCGACCTGCGCGACGTGCCGCTCGTCACCATCGATGGCGAGGACGCGCGCGATTTCGACGATGCCGTGTATTGCGAACCCGTCAAGGTCGGCCGCGCCAACTGCTTCCGCCTGATCGTGGCGATTGCCGACGTCAGCCATTACGTGAAACCGAACGACGCGCTCGATATCGACGCGCTCGAACGCAGCACGTCCGTCTACTTCCCGCGCCGCGTGATTCCGATGCTGCCGGAAAAGCTGTCGAACGGCCTGTGCTCGCTGAACCCGGCCGTCGACCGTTTGACCCTCGTCTGTGACGCCGTCGTCAGCGACAAGGGCGAACTGAAGGCTTACCAGTTCTACCCGGCCGTGATTCACTCGGCCGCGCGCCTCACGTATGACGAAGTCGCCGCCGTGCTGGGCAACACCAAGGGACCCGAAGCGGCACGCCGCGCGGACATCCTGCCGCACCTGCAAAACCTGGAAGCCGTCTACCGCGCCTTGCTGAAAGCACGCACGGAGCGGGGCGCCATCGACTTCGAGACGACGGAAACGTATATCGTCTGCAATAGCGCGGGCAAGATCGAAAAAATCATCCCCCGCACGCGCAACGAAGCGCACAAGATCATCGAAGAGTGCATGCTGGCGGCCAACGTCTGCGCAGCCGATTTGTTGCTGCGTAACAAGCACCCCGGCACCTACCGCATCCACGCCAGCCCGACCAAGGAAAAGCTCACGCAAGTGCGTACTTTCCTGAAACAGGTTGGCTTGAACCTGACGGGCGGCGACACGCCATCGGCATCCGATTACCAGACTTTGATGCAGCAGATCAAGCAGCGTCCAGACGCGGCCCTGCTGCAAACGATGCTGCTGCGCTCGATGCAGCAAGCCGTCTACAGCCCGGACAATATCGGTCACTTCGGCCTGGCCTACGAGGCGTATGCCCACTTCACCAGCCCGATCCGCCGCTATCCGGACCTGCTGACGCACCGCGCCATCAAGGCCATCCTGCAAGGCAAGAAATACGAGCCGAAACTGTCCGACAAGGTCGTGCTGAACACGAACGTGTCGAACGCCACGCGCAAGCAGCAGGCGAAGGACAAGGCCGACGGCAAGCCGAAGAAGACGGACCTGACCATCTGGGATGCGCTGGGCGTGCATTGCTCGGCCAACGAGCGCCGCGCCGATGAAGCGTCGCGCGACGTGGAAGCGTGGCTCAAGTGCTACTTCATGCAGGATAAATTGGGCGAGGAATTCACCGGCACGATCACCGGCGTGACCACCTTCGGCGTGTTCGTCCAGCTCGACACCCTGTTTGTCGAAGGCCTGGTGCACGTCACCGAGCTGGGCACCGATTACTTCCAGTACGACGATGCGCGCCATGAATTGCGCGGCGAACGCACGGGCAAGCGCTACCAGCTGACCGACCGTTTGACGGTGCAAGTGGCGCGTGTCGACCTGGAAACGCGCAAGATCGACCTGCGCCTGGTCACCGATGCGGAACTGGCGGGCGACGAAGCGCCGGCCAAACAGTCTGGCGGCAAGCGCAAGGGCGAAAAGAAATCGATGGTCAAGCCCGGTCCTGCGACCGAGCAGCGCCATGAGATCAAAGCCAGCGGCAACAATGGCGGCAAACCGGGCAATGGTTCCGGCGGCCGTTCCAACGGCGCCAAGGCGCAAGCCAAGGAAGCCCCCAAGGCCGCCGCACCGAAGCGCAGCAAGAAACCAGCCGCGGCAGCCGCTGCGGCGGCACCACGAGCAGCAAAAACTGTATCAAAATCAAGCAAGAACAAGCGATAAAAGAAACGATAACAAATGAAGAATAAAATGATTTTCGGCTTCCACGCCGTCACCTCGCGTCTGCGTCATGAAGCGTCGTCCGTGGAAGAAATTTTCGTCGATGCCAGCCGCGTCGACGGCCGCATGAAGGACATGATCGCCGCCGCCAAGGCGGCCAACGTGCGCGTCATGCCCGTCGACTCGTCGCGTCTCGATAAAATCGTCGGCACGCGCCGCCACCAGGGCGTGATCGCGTTTGCCTCGCAATTGTCGCTGGCGCGCAATCTCGATGAGCTGCTGGACGCCATCGACGGCCCGCCGCTGCTGTTGATTCTCGACGGTATCACCGACCCGCACAACCTGGGTGCCTGCCTGCGCGTGGCCGACGGCGTCGGCGCCCATGCCGTCATCGTGCCGAAGGACCGTGCCGTGGGCTTGAATGCCACGGCCGCCAAGGTCGCCAGCGGCGCCGCCGAAACCGTCCCGTACATCACCGTGACGAACCTGGCGCGCACCATGCGCGAACTGAAAGAGCGCGGCATCTGGCTGATCGGCACGTCGGATGACGGCGAAAAAGGCTTGTACGAAGCCGATTTCACGGGCCCGACGGCCCTGGTCATGGGTTCCGAAGGCGAAGGCATGCGCCGCTTGACGCGCGACACCTGCGACATCCTCGTCAGCATCCCGATGTTCGGCTCCGTCGAGAGTCTGAACGTGTCGGTCGCCTCCGGCGTGTGCCTCTACGAAGCCCGCCGCCAGCGTATCGCGAAAGAAGGCTAAAAAACGTCCAGGGCGGCGTTGCATTGCCTCGCCGTACTTTTGTACTGTCTTCGGCAATGCGCCTTGCCCTGAACGTTTTGTAGCGCTTCTTTGATATGCCGCCGCCCTTGAGGCGGCGGTTGTTTATCTGCCCCTCCGGCAGCACGCCGCCGAATACGCTACCATTTGCATTCCACCTTATCCATTTTCATTATGTTCCACCACCTGCGCGAAGATATCAACAGCATCATTGAACGTGACCCCGCCGCCCGCAACGGCTGGGAGGTGCTGACCTGTTATGCCGGCCTGCACGCCATCGTCATGCACGGCTGGGCGCACTGGTGCTGGACGCGGCACATGAAGTGGGTAGGGCGCTTCATTTCGTATATCGCCCGTATCATCACGGGCATCGAAATCCATCCTGGCGCCGTCATCGGTCGGCGCGTCTTCATCGACCATGGCTTCGGCGTGGTGATCGGCGAGACGGCCGTCGTCGGCGACGACTGCACCATCTACCAGGGGGTCACTTTGGGCGGCACCTCGCTGCACAGCGGCGCCAAGCGCCATCCGACCCTGGAGCGCGGCGTCATCGTCGGCGCCGGCGCGCAGGTGCTGGGCAGCTTCACGGTGGGCGAGTACGCCAAGGTGGGCTCGAACGCCGTGCTGCTCAAACCCGTGCCGTCCGGCGCAACGGCCGTTGGCAACCCCGCGCACATCGTGCAAAAGGATGTCAGCGCGCTGCGCGAAGGCAGCACGGCGCATCTGTTTGCCGCGTATGGCGTCACGCCCAACGGCGACGACCCGCTGTCGAAAGCCCTGCAAGGCCTGATCACGCACGCCGTGGCGCAGGAACAGCGCATCGAAACCATCCTCGCCACCCTGAAGGCGGCGGGCATCTGCTGCCAGGGCGTGCCCGAGTGTGATAAATTCGATTCCGAGCAAATGAACAAGCTGGTTGATTAAGGATACAGGCATGAATACTGATGTGACGGCAGGCGAAAAAAGCAATGACAATCCGAATCTGCTCGACCCCTTCGAGATCCGCGTGCTGGCCGTGCTGGCCGAAAAGGAAGCGCTGACGCCGGACAGCTATCCGCTGTCCCTGAATGCGCTGACGAACGGCTGCAACCAGTTGTCGAGCCGCGACCCCGTCATGGCCTTGTCCGAGGAAACCGTCTATGACGTGCTGCAGCGCCTGATGCAGCGCAAATTCGTCAACGGCATCACGCAGGCGGGCGCGCGGGTCGCCAAGTACGAGCACCGCATGCGCATCAAGTGGTCGCTGGAGCAAGATAAACTGGCCATCCTGACGATCCTGATGCTGCGCGGCCTGCAGACGGCGGGCGAGATCCGCAGCCGCAGCGGCCGCGTGCATGAATTCAAGTCGGTGGCGGAAGTGGAATCGGGCCTGCAATTCTTGATCGACAAATACCCGCCGCTGGTGGCCAGGCTGGCCGTCGCGCCCGGCGCCAAGGAGCCGCGCTACGGCCATCTGCTGGGCGGCGAGGAAGCGCTGGCGCAGAGCGAGACGGCGGCAGGTTTTGCGGGCGCCGTCAGCGCGCCGCAGCAGGGCAGCCGTGTCGCCCAGCTGGAACAGGAAGTGCTGCAATTGCGCAGCGATTTCGACGGCCTGGCGGCGCAGTTCGAGGCGTTCCGCAAGCAGTTCGATTAATCTTCCGGGCGCGCGCCTATTGGGCCTGCGGGTCGAAATAAGCGGTCCAGGTCAGGCTGGAAGGGGCAAGGCCCTGCGCCTTGCCAAATTGCGCAATGGCCTTGCGCGGTTTTGCCAGGCCCGCCAGGGCCACCCCCAGGTTGTAATGGGTATGGCTGTCCGCCGAGCCCAGCTTGAGCGCCGTTTCCAGTACGATGACGGCTTCCTTGTACTTGCCCTGGTCACACAGTACGGCACCGAGGCAGGTGATCAGGGCCGTGTCTTGCGGGGCGGCCTGCAAGGCGCTGCGCAGCACGGCTTCAGCTGCCGCCATGTGCGCTTCCCAGCGCCCGGCATCGCCTTCGGCCAGCCGGATATGCGCCTTGCTTGCGGCGATGGCGTCCATTGCGCCTTAGCCAGGCCAGGCGGCGGCATTGCTTCCGGTTTCATCATCGACGCTGTCGAAGCCCTTGATGTCCTTGACGGGCAGCCGGGCGAGCGCTTCGGTCAATGGTTCCACTGCGGCATCGGCGTCGCCGTCTTCCAGGGCTTCACGGTCGACTTTCTCCATCAGCTGCCAAAATTTTTCTTCGTTCATGGTGCATTCCAGGTAAATGGTCCATCGATACTGAAAGAGCTCAGGCATGCAATGCCGGTGGCGCGATGCGTCCCGTCTGTGCATTCTGAGCTTGTTTAGAATATCATCTTGCCCGAATGCCAAGCGCACAGTTTCCCCAAGTAACTTTTTGCATTCGACACCACAGACAATTCGCATAGGCGGCCTCCACGCATGACTTTTTCCTTCCTGTGCCGCAGCTGCGGCGAGATCCACACGGGCATGCCCAGCTTCGGCGCCGACGCGCCGTGGCTGTACGAGCAGATGGCGCCCGCCGAGCGCGCAGCGCGCTGCCAGCTCGACAGCGATGCCTGCATCGTCGACGAAACGTACTGCTTCGTACGCGCCACCATCGACATCCCCGTGCATGGCTTTGACGAGCCGTTCAGCTGGGGCGTGTGGGTGTCGCTCAGCGGCGAGAGCTTCGATGCATGGGATGCCTGCTTCCACGACGCCAAGCGCGTACACGTCGGGCCCTTTTTCGGCTGGCTCAGCACGCAGCTGCCCGTGTATCCCGACACCCTGAACCTGAAAACCCGCGTGCACCTGCGCGACGACGGCCTGCGGCCCTACCTCGAGCTGGAGCCGACGGACCATCCGCTGGCCGTGGAGCAGCGCGACGGCATCACGGGGGAGCGGGTGGCCGAGCTGTATGCGCGGCTGGCGCATGGCGCGTGACAAGCCCGCCTCGTGCCGCCATCACAAACTGTCATTCTTATGCGGCGCGCATATGGCGTATCCATCCTCATTCAAAGGAAATTCATGAAATTTGCAATCCGAATCGTACTGGGTCTATCGCTGATCTGTGTCGCCCCCGCATTTGCCGCTGCCACGGCGCCCGCGGCGCAGTCCGGGGTATCCAGCCCGGCACACCTTAAAGCCGTGCAGGATCTGCTTGGCGCGATGCAGATTGAAAAGGTGCTGAAGGGCGTCGCCGCCCGTAGCCGCTACCCTGCCGAAAGCCAGAAGCAGGCAGTGCTGGCCAAGCTGGACAAGATTCCGCCTGCGGAGATTTACCAGCGCCTAGCGCCGGCGCTGACGCGCGCCATCTCCGTCGATACGGCGATCGAGATGCAGCGCTTTTATAGCACCCCCTACGGCAAGCAGGTGATCTACAAGAAGTACAACTCCGGTGCGCAGCTCATCATGCCGGGCATGACGCCGGCAGTGCCGCCGGAAGAAAAGAAGGAGCGCAAGCGCGCCGCCTATGTCCGGGCCAGCAAGGAGCTTGCGGAGGCTGAGCCGGCGATCGAGCACGAAGCGTTCAAGCTTCTGCAGCTGATCAATAAGGAAAAACGCTGAGCTGCCGGGCAATCCGCCTGCCGCCCGTGGGCCTCCGTAAGCGATAGCGGATGCGCGCGCGGCTGAATGTTTTCATCTCGGCATAGAGGAAAAATATGCAAGTCATGCGTATCGTTGCCAATTTTCCCGCGCCGGAACCGGCGCGGGCACGCACCTTTTACGAGGACGTGCTGGGGCTAAGCCTGTTAATGGACCATGGCTGGATCATGACGTACGGTTCGCAAACCCAGATGGGCGTTCAGGTGAGCTTCGCCACGGAAGGCGGCTCGAACACTGCAGTGCCAGACCTTTCCATTGAAGTCGATGACGTGGATACGGCATTTGAAAGAATGGCCGCAGCAGGGTTTCCCATCGAGTATGGGCCTGCCGATGAACCCTGGGGCGTCAGGCGGTTTTTCGTGCGTGACCCCTTCGGCAAGCTCATCAATATTCTGTCGCACACGTAGGCGGGGTATCAACGGCAGCCGGCCGCAGGCATGCGCCCAGTGGCAAGTATCAGGCTGGCATCACGGAGCGGCGGGTTGCCGTGGATCAAGCGGTCCCTGTCGATCCGGCCCCGTTTCCGGTATCATTCGGCATGAATAATATTTCCTTCCAACCGTTTATCATTGGTGTCGCTGGCGGAAGCGGCAGTGGCAAGTCAACCGTATCACAGCAGGTGCTGGCGTCGTTCGGCGCCGACATGGTCTCGGTCGTGATGCAGGACGATTACTACTGCGACCAAACCCACCTCTCCCCCGAAGTCCGGCGTCAGCAGAATTACGACCATCCGCAGGCGTTCGAGTGGCCCTTGCTGGTGCAGCACATCCAGGCCTTGCGCAATGGCGAGGCGATCGAGATGCCGGAGTACGACTTCACGCTGCACAACCGCTCCAGCCGGACCATTCCCGTCAAGCCGGCGCCGGTGATCGTCATCGAAGGCTTGTTTGCCTTGTATGACGAAGACTTGCGCGACATGATGTCGCTGAAGATTTTTGTCGACACGGCCTCCGACGTGCGCTTCATCCGCCGCATGCAACGCGATATCACGGAACGCGGCCGTTCCGTGGAAAGCGTCATCGAGCAGTATCTGGAAACGGTACGCCCGATGCACAAGCAATTCATCGAGCCCACCAAGCGCAATGCCGATGTGATTTTGCCGCACGGCGCCAACGGTCCCGCGGTCGACATGATCACGGCCAAGGTGGCCAGCGTCATCGGCCGCCTGAAGCCTGCCCGCTAAAAGCAGGCTGCTTCAGCGCTCCCCCATCGATTCCGAGAACGTCTTGGTGATCGGTTTCGTCAGGTAGCGCAGCACCGTCTTGCGGCCCGTGTTGATTTCCACGGTGGCCGTCATGCCGGGCTGGATCAGGATCGGCTCGCCATTCTTGCCCATCAGGTTGCGCCCGCTGGTCTTGATCTGCACGCGGTAGTACGGCTGTTCGTTGCCCTTGTTATCCTCGCTCAGGGTGTCCGCGCTGATGTAGCTGACGGTGCCGCGCAGGCGGCCGTAGATGCCGTAGTCGTAGGCGTCGAGTTTCACGGCCGTGGGCAGGCCCGGCTTGATGAAGGCGATGTCGGCCGGTTTGACTTTCGCCTCGATGATCAGGTCATCGTCCGTCGGCACGATCTGCAGGATTTCCTCGCCCGGCTTGGCCACGCCGCCCAGGGTGGTGAGCCGCACGTTGCGCACGATGCCGTCCGTGGGCGCGTAAATGTCGGTCGAGCCCAGCTGCTCCTTGCGCTGCGTCACTGTCTGCAGCACGCCGGCCAGGTCTTCCTGGGCTTTCACCAGGTCCGTCTGGCTGTCTTGCAGGTATTTGTTGCGACGGTTGGTGATCTGCGCCTGGATATCGACCACCTGCCGCCGCAGTTTCAGCACTTCGGCGCGGCTCACGTCCCCCGTTTCCAGCAGCGGCAGATTCATTTCCAGCTCTTCCTTGATCAGCTTCATGGCGCTGTCCAGCGAACCCACTTCGGCCTGCACGGCGCCCTGGCGCTTGCTGAACAGGGCCAGCTGGTTGGCGCGAAATTCCGGAAACGCCTGCAGTTCGGGCGGGAACTTCGGCGCGCCGCCAAACACCTCGGCCTGCAGGCGCGCCACGGCCGCCTTCAGGCCGGCCGCCTTGGCCGTGCTTTCCAGGTAGCTCGTCTCGGCGCGCGTGCGGTCGAAACGGGCCAGCAATTCTCCCTTTTTCACGACGCTGCCTTCGTGCACGCGCAGTTCGGCCAGCACGCCGCCGTCGGCCACCTGGATGATCTGGTTGCGCGAGCTGGCGATCACCTGGCCGTTGGCGCGCGTGACCTGGTCCAGCTCCGCCCATGACGCCCAGGCGATGACACCCGCCAGCGCCGCCGTGCAGCTCCAGATCAGCACCCGGCCGCGCTTCGCTTCCTCTTTCGTTTCGATTTTGGCCAGTTTCATGCGACCGCTCCTTGCGGCGCGGGCGCGGCCACCGGCGCGGTTGCGGGGCTGGGCACGGCCTGCGGCTTGCCAGACAGCTTGGCCAGGACAACGTCGCGCGGGCCGTCGAGCAACGCCCGTCCCGCCTGCAGCACCACCAGGCGGTCCAGCAGGGGCAGCAGGGCGTTCTTGTGCGTGGTGGCGACCATGGTCACGCCTTCGGCGGCCAGTTCGCCCAATAGGCCCACGATGCGCGCTTCCGTTTTCGCATCCATGGCGCCCGTCGGTTCGTCGAGCAGCCAGATGCGGGGCTTGGCCAGCAGCAGGCGCGTGACGGCGATCAATTGCCGCTGGCCGCCCGAAACGCCCCGTCCGCCCTCGGTAATGGCCAGCGCCAGGCCCCGCGGCTGGCCCAGTATCAGCTCGATCAGGCCCGTGCGCCTGGCCGCCGCCAGGATCGCTTCCTCGCCCGGGTCGGCCAGTCCCAATAACAGGTTGTCGCGCAGGGTACCGCTGAACAGCCGCGTTTCCTGCGGCAGGTAGCCGACCATTTCGCGCACCACGGCCGGCGCCAGCAGGGCCATGTCGACGTCGCCCAGGTACACCTTGCCTTCGGCCGGCTGGTACAGGCCCGAGGCCAGTTTCAGCAGGGTGCTCTTGCCCGAGCCGATGGCGCCCACCAGGCCGACGCGTTCGCCGGGATGGATGGCCATGCTTTCCACTTCCAGCGCCACCTTTTGCGCGCCGCCATACGTAAAGCGGATGCGTTCGAAGCGCAAGCCCGTATCGAGGCTGCGCGGCGTGAGCGCGAACTGCGCGTTGTCCGCTTCGTTGGGCAGGCTGATGACCTGTTCCAGGCCGTCGATCGAGGCGCGCGCATGCGCCCACTGCACCATCACGGCGGGCAGCTGCACGATGGGCATCAGGGCGCGGTTGCTGATGATGGTGCACGCCATCAGCGCGCCCATGGTCATCTGGTTCTCGGCCACGAACCACGCGCCCATGGAGATCAGCGCCACGTTGGTCAGCTGCTGGAAGGCGGCCGTGATGTTTTGCGACAGGGCCGCATAGTCGCGGATATTCTGTTCCGCGTGGCTGCTCTCGGCCACCAGTTCGGCCCAGCGCGACTGCATCATCCATTCGGCGCTGCTGCCCTTGAGGGTTTCCACGCCGTCGACGGCTTCCACCAGCAGGCCCGCCTTGCGGTTGCTGGCGTTGAGGTTCTTGCGCGTGTGATTCTCGATGGCGCGCTGGAACATCAGGCCGCACACGAGGGCCAGCGGCAGGGCCACCAGCGGTACCACCACCAGCCAGCCGCCGATGATGGTGATCATGGCGAGGAAAATCAGTGCGAAGGGCACGTCCGTGAGCACGAACAGCGAAGTCGACGTGAGCACGCCGCGCACCATTTCAAAGCCTTTTACCTGCGCCGCCAGGGTGCCGACGGAAGCGGGGCGCGCCTCCATGCGGATGCCCAGCATGCGTTGGAAAAACCACTCGGACAATTCATGGTCGACGTCATTGCACGAGTGGTCGACGATGCGGCTGCGCACCTGCTTGAGGATGAATTCCAGGCCGATCGACAGGGCCACGCCCACCACCAGCACCCACAGGGTGCTGAAGCTCTGGTTCGGGATCACGCGGTCGTACACCTGCATGGAAAACAGCGAGGTGGCCATGGTCAGCAGGGTCACCAGCGCGGTGGCCAGCACGGCGTCGACAAACACGCTTTTCTTCAGCCACAGGGCGTTGCGCACCAGCCCCAGAGCGCCGGGGCGGGCGCCGCTTTTTTCGCTGCGGCGCGGCAGGCCCACGCAAGCCAGGCCGGCCAGCGATTCCAGCTGCAAGGCGCGGCCTTCGATGCCTTCGCCGCGCCAGGCGCCGTCGGCGCCGCGCGACTGCAGCAAGCCCCAGCCCGTGCTGGCGCTGTAGACGGCAAACGGCAGCTCGCCCGGCGTCGGCTCGTGCAGCGGGCGCGCCGCGCCCTCCAGCCCGGCCGCCTGCCAGATGGCGGTCAGGACCATGGCGGGCGCGCCGGTGTCATCGACGTCGTCGAGCTGGCGCTGCAGGTCGGCCAGGCGCGCGGCAGCCAGGTGCTGGCCCGTCAGGCGGGCGGCCCGGTCGATGAGTGTCAGCAAGCCGTGTTTGATGGAGGTATCCACGCTGTCTCCTGTGTGCATCATGTCGGTGTCAATTCGTGCGTGCCATGCCCGCCGGCGCCGTGCGGCCGGCCAGGGTGCCCGTTTGCGCGGCCAGGCGCAGGCTGGCGGCAATCGCCTGCGCGCGCGTGTCTTCCAGCGAAAACTGCGCCTGGGTTGCTTCGCGCACGGCGTTGAGCACATCGTTCCAGCTCTTGCGGCCGATCACGTACTGGCGCGCATACGATTCGAACACCTGCGTCGAGGTGGTGCTGGCCTCGCCCGCATTGCCCAGGCGCTGGCGGCTCGCCTCGGCCTCGTTCCAGTCCAGCGTGAAGCGCTCGCGCACGTCGCGCTCGGCCGCATCGTGCGCCGCGCGCGCGCCTTCGCGCCGGGCCACGGCGGCATCCACGCCGGCCTTGGCCGACAAGCCGGCGCCCGGCTGCGCCTGCAGCACCAGCATGGCGCGCGTGCGGTTGTCGGCGTTGATGCCGCCCGTGGGCTTTTCCATGCGCAGCACGACTTTCGGCATGTAGGCCGAGCGCTGCAGGGTGATCTCGGAATCGGCGGCCTGCGCCTCGAAATCGAGGCGGTGCAGGGTGGGGGAGTAGTCGATGGCCTGGCGCATGACCCGCTCCAGGCTGGCGTCGGGCAAGGGCTCGCCCACGCCGATGCCCGCGCCGGTGACCAGGCGCACGGGTTTGCCGGCCAGTTGCGACAGCTGCGCCAGCGCGTTTTCCTGCGCCTGGCGCGCATTCGACACGTCGTTGGCCGCCTGGTAGGCGCGCGATTCGGCCAGGCGCTGGTCCGTTTGCGAACTGACCGATTGCGCCACGCGGCGCTTGATCATGTCCAGCAGGCGCTGGTGCTCGGCCAGGCCCTCTTCGGCCGAGCGCATGCGGGCCGTCTGGCGCAGCGCCTCGGTGTAGGCGGCGATCACGCGCAGCGAGAGGGTCAGGCGTTCTTCCTCGATGGCCGCGCCGGCCGCGTCGACCCGGCTGCCGGCCGCATCGATGCCGGCGTCGATGCGCCCGCCGCTCCACAGCGGCTGCTCGATGCGCACCACGCCGCCCGTTTCACGCGACCCCGTGGGCACTTCGGCCGACAGGCTGGGGAAGCGCTGCCACTGCGCGCCATCGAGTTCGGCGCGCGCGGCCGCCTGCGCCGAGCGCTTACCCTGGACGGCGGGATGGCTTTGCAGCGCCTGCTGCAAGACCTGGTCGAAACTCCAGGCCGTGGCGCCCTGGGCGCCGGCGAAAGAGGATACCGATGCCATGGCCATCGCCGCCAGCAAGGCCGCACCATGAGGCAGTAAGAACAATGCTGGGAAACCGCGTAATCTCATCCCGTATTTTTCCGGCCCAAGGCCTGACGCATTTCAAGGTATGGGCGGGAGCGCGCTGCTGCACGTTCCCGCCGCCGTGCCAGGCGCGGCGCCTGGCGTGGTGCACGGCGTCAGACCACGAAGTTGGCCGCCGTCAGCTGCGTGATGTTCACGCCGCTGAGCAGCACCAGCGCCGTGTCGATGGCGTTGGCGTTGCTCAGGTCACTCGAGTGATACACCGTCACGGCGCCGCTGTTTTGCGCATCGGCGATGACGATGTAGCCCTGTCCCGACAGGACGCTGTCGTCGGCCGCGATGGCGCTGGCCGCCGCGCCGATCGACACGGACGTGCCGTCGAAGATGAACAGGTTGTTGTTGCTGAAGTCCGTGCCCACGTTGACGCCCACTGCCACCGACGCCGTCAGGTGGGCGATGGCCGACATGTCGATCACGTCGCCGCCGGCGGCCGGCAGGCCCGTGCTGAAGTCGGCCACCGTCAGCGGATTGTGCAGGGCGTTCTGGCTCAGCACGAACAGCTGGCTCGCGTCCGTCAGGTCGGCCTGGGCCTGGGCAGCCGCTGCCGCCGCGGCATCGGCGTTCGCCGTCACCGTCAGCGAGCTGGCGTCCGTCAGGTCCGCCTGCGCCTGCGCCTGCAGGGCGGCGGCCGCTGCCGCATCGGCTGCCAGGTGCAGGGCGTTGGCGTCCGTCAGGTCGGCTGTATGGGCCGCCGCCAGCGCCGCCGCCGCTGCCGCATCGGCAGCCTGCGTGAGCGCCACGGCATCGGTCTGGTCGGCCAGCGCCTGCACGGCGGCGGCGTGGGCGGCGTCCGCCGTCGCTACGACGGCCAGGGCATTGGCGTCGGTTTGCGCGGCGATGGCGTTCGCTTGCGCCAGGGCGACGTCGGCTGCCTGTGCGTCGGCCTGGGCCTGCGCCGCCGCCGCGTCATCGGCATATGCCGCGTTCGCGTTGGCATGCGCCTGCGCCGCTGCCGCCGCCGCGCTGGCGGCGGCGGCATCGTCGGCTTGCGCCGCTTGCAGGGCCAGCAGGGAAGCGGCCGCCTGTGCCTGTGCCACTGTCGCGGCCGCATCGGCCGCGTGGGCGGCCAGCGCGGCTGCCGCCGCATTGTTGGCGTTGAGGGTGGCGGCTGCCGCTGCCGCATCGTCGGCCTGTGCCGCCTGGGTGAGCGCCAGCGAGGCGGCGGCTTGCGCTGCCGCTGCCGCGGCTGCATTGTCGTCGTTCTGCGCTGCCGTGGCCGCTGCCAGTGCGCTGGCGGCCGTTGCCGCCGTGCTGGCGGCGAGGGCGTCGGCGGCGATGGCGGCCGTGTGCGCGGCGGTCGCGGCGGCGGCGTTGGCCGCGGCCTGATTGGCGGCCGTGTCGTCGGCCTGCGCCGCCTGGGCGGCGAGCAGTGCCGCTGCCGCTGCCGCCGCGCTGGCGGTGGCGGCGGCATCGGCCGCTGCCGCTGCCGTGGCAGCCGCTTGCGCCAGCGCCGCGTTGGCGGCGGCATCGGCTGCCGCCTGGTCGTCGGCGACGGCTGCGTTGTGCGCCGCCTGGGCGTTGGCGGCGTTCGCCGCTGCCAGCGCCGCCGCCGCGTCATCGGCCTGCGCCGCCTGCGTGGCTGCCAGGGTAATGGCTGCCGCGACGGCCGCTGCCGCTGCCGCTGCATCGGCGTCGTGCGCGTTTTGCGCCGCCAGCTGGGCGGCGGCTGCCGCGGCGGCGGCGGCGGCGACATTCGCATCGGCAGCCAGGGCCGCGTCCAGGGCCAGTTGCGCATTCGCTGCCGCCGTGGCGGCCGCTGCCGCCGTGGCGTCGTCGGCCTGGGCATTGAGGGTGGCGGCCATGGAAATGGCTGCTTGCGCCGCCGCCGCTGCCGCGGCGGCATCGGCGTTTTGCGCCGCGACGGCCGCCGTATGCGCGGCAGTCGCATTGGCTGCCGCGGTGGCAGCCGCCGCATCGTCGGCCTGGGCCGCCGCCAGCGCCGCATGGGCGGCCGCGGCATTGGCATTTGCCTGGGCCGCGGCATCGGCCGCACCCTGGGCGGTGAGGAGCAGGTTCAGTTTCAGCGTCCTGTCATTGTTGGCGTCCAGGGCGTTGGTATCGGCCGTCACGGCGGCGTTCAGGTTGAGGATTGCCGCGTTGAGCGCGGCATGCGCGTTGAGCGCTGCCGTATCGGCCAGTTGCGCCGCCAGGGTGGCGGCCGCCGAGAGGGCGGCCGTGTGCGCGGCATTGGCGGCGGCATCGTCGGCGGCCAGGGCGGCGCTGGCGGCGTTGAGCGCGTTGTTGGCCGCCGTGGCCAGGGCGGCCAGGCCGGCGTCGGCCACCAGCGCGGCGTCGGCAAGAACTTGCGCTGCCGCCGCGGCTGCCGCCGTGCTTGCCGCCGTGGCGTCGTCGGCCAGGGCGGCATTGGTGGCGGCGAGCGAGGCGCTGGCCGTCAATATGGCCGCGTTGAGCGCCGTCGTGGCGGTATTCAGGGCCGCTTGCGCGTTGGTCGCTGCCGT
This sequence comes from Janthinobacterium goodfellowi, assembly GCF_051380695.1. Lineage (NCBI taxonomy): Bacteria > Pseudomonadati > Pseudomonadota > Betaproteobacteria > Burkholderiales > Oxalobacteraceae > Janthinobacterium > Janthinobacterium goodfellowi. The sequence goes on from NZ_JBNYXN010000005.1 coordinate 176,913, forward strand.
GCTGGCTGCTGCTGCGGCGTTGTCGTCTGCCAGAGCCTGGTTCAGTGCGGCCAGTGCGGCGGCTGCCGCTGCCGCTGTCGTGCCGACGGCGGCATCGGCCGCCTGGGCGGCTTGCGTGGCTGCCAGCGAGATGGACGCCGTGAGGGCGGCTGCCGCGGCGGCGATATCGTCCGCTTGCGCGTGCTGCGTGGCGGCGGCCGAGATGGCGGCCACGGCGGCGGCTGCGGCGGCAGCCGTATCGGCGGCGGTAGCGGCGACTGCGGCGGCCGTGGCATTGGTGGAGTTCAGCACGGCTGCCGCGGCGGCCGCATCGTCGGCCAGGGCCGCATTCAGGGCGGCCAGTGCGTTGGCCGCGATGGTGGCGGTGCTGGCGGCGGCATTGTCGGCCAGTTGCGCCGCCTGCGCGGCCGCTTGTGACGCAGTGGCGACGGTGGCCGCGGCGGCGGCCGCCAGATCGTCGGCGATGGCGGCGGCCGTGGCTGCGCTGGCCGTCACGGCGGTAGCGGCGGTGGCGGCCGCATTCGCGTCCGCCTGCAAGGCCGCATTCAGGGCGGCCAGGGCATTGGCTGCCGTTGCTGCCGTCGCGGCGGCAGCGGTATCTGCCGCCTGCGCCGCCTGGGCCGCCGCCAGCGAGGTGGCAGCCACGCCGGCGGCGGTGGCCGCCAGCGTGTCGTCCAGCTGCGCCGCCGTGGCTGCCGCTTGCGAAGTGAGGGCCAGGGTGGCGGCGGCGGTGGCGGCATTGTCGGCCGCGAGCGCATTGTTCAGCGCGGTCAGGGACGCTGCCGCCGTGGCTGCCGTCGAGGCGGCCGCCGCGTCATCGGCCTGCGCCGATTGCGCCGCGGCGAGCGACAAGGATGCCGTGGTGGCGGCGACGGTGGCGGCCAGCGCCGCCACCAGGTCGAGCGGATGGGCCTGCGAGTAAGCGGCCAGGGAAGCGGCATTCGCCGCGTCGTTGTTGGCGATGGTGGTGAGCGCCGCGGCATCCGTCAGGGCGGCCTTGGTGGCTGCCACGGTGGCGGCCGTGACGTCGAGCGTGTGGGCGGTGCCGAGAAGGACGGCGTCGGTGAGGCCGGCGACGGTGGCGGCGGCCGTGGCGGCCGTGGCATTCACGGTCGCGACCAGGCCCAGGGCGACGGCGTCCGTCAGGTTGGCCGTCGTTTGCGCGGCGGTGGCGGCGGCCGCGTCGACGGTCGCCGTCAGTCCCAGGGCGACGGCGTCGGTCAGCGCGGCGGTGGCCGCAGCCGTGTTGGCGGCGGCCGTGGCGGCCGTCGAGACGGTGCCCAGTGCAACCGCATCGGTCAGGTTGGCAACGGCGGCAGCGGCGCTGGCGGCCGTGTTGGCGGCCGTCGAAACGAGGCCCAGCGCCACGGCGTCGGTGAGGTTGGCCGTCGTTTGCGCCGTGGCAGCTGCTGCCGCATCGACCGTGGCGACCAGGCCCAATGCCGTGGCGTCGGTCAGCGCGGCGGTGGCGGCAGCCGCATTGGCGGCGGCGGTGGCCGTCGCAGAGAGCGTGCCCAGGGCCACGGCATCGGTCAGGTTGGCAACATTCGTTGCCGTATTGGCGGCCGCCGCGGCGGCCGTGGCGATCAGGCCCAGGGCGGAGGCATCGGTCAGGTTGGCCGTCGCTTGCAGGGTGGCGGCCAGGGCGGCGTCGGCGGTCGAGACCAAACCCAGCGCCGTGGCATCCGTCAGCGCCGCCAGGTTGGCGGCGGAGGTGGCGGCCAGCGCATCGGCGTTCGAAATGAGGCTCAGTGCGATGGCATCGGTCTGGCCAGCCGTCGTGATGGCTGCGGCGGCGGCCGCATCGGCGGTCGACGAGACCAGGCCCAGGGCCACGGCATCGGTCTGGTTGGCAACGAATTGTGCCGTCGCCAGCGCATTTTGCGCCAAGGTATTGGCTGCCGTCAAAGTGGTGACCGCCGTCTGTGCGGCAGTTGCGGCGGCGGCATCGGTCGTGGAGATGATGCCCAGCGCACCGGCGTCGGTCAGCGCTGCCGTGGCGGCGGCAGTCGCTGCGGCGGCCTGTGCCGCGGCAGCTGCGCTGACGGCCGAGATGTCGATCCCGCCCAGCAAGGCGGCTGTTTCCGCCGCCGAGACGGCAGCGGCCGCAGTGGCGATGAGCGCATTGGCATCGGTCAGGCCAGCGGTGACTTGCAAGCCGGCGGCCACCAGCGCATCGGCGGCGGAGATGCCGGCAAGGAGGGTGGCATCGGTCAGGCCGGCCGTGATATCGGCATTGTCGGCATCGAGCTGCAAGGCATTGACGGTCGCCGTCAGATCGATCACGCTGGTCTGGCCGGCCGTGACGCTGGCGGCCAGGGCGGCGAGGTTGGCCAGATTGAAGGCATTCAGGGCGACGTTGACATCCAGCAAGCTGGCTTGCGCATTGGCGGCGGCCGCATCCGCGTCCGCCTGGTCGGCAGCTTGCTGCAGGGCGACGACATCGGTCTGGTCGGCTACGGCCTGGGCATTCGCGGCATCGCTGGCGGCGGCCGCGTCGGCAGCGGCCAGGGCGGCCGCATCCGTCTGGTTGGCCGTCGTTTGCGCGGCCAGCGCGGCGGCGGCATCGGCGTCGGAAATCACTTGCAGGGCGGCGGCGTCCGTCAATGCCGCCTGTGCGGCGGCGGCGGCGGACGTGCTGGCGGCCGCATCTGCCGTGATTTGCAGGGCGTCCGCATCGCTCAGGCTGGCGGTGACGACGGCATTCGCCGCGGCGCTGACGGCAAGGGCTGCGGCGGCGTCGAGTGCGGCGGCATCGGTACTGGCGGCCAATGCGGCGGCGGCCGCCGCGGCGGCGTCGGCGTCGGAAATCAGGGCCAGTGCGGCCGCATCCGTCAAGCCGGCCTGGAGTTGTGCGGCATCCGACGCGGCAGTGGCGGCGTCGGCGATCAAGCCCAGGGTGGGCGCGTCCGTCATGTTCGCTTGCGTCTGCGCATTGGCGGCGTTCGTGGCGGCGGCATCGGCGGCCGCTTGCAGGGCGGCGGCGTCGGTGGCGTTGGCGATCGAGGCATCCCAGGCGGCCACGCCGGCAGCGGCGTCCGCTGCCATGCTCAAGGCGACGGCATCGGTCAGACCCGCTTGCGTATTGGCTGCGGCGGCCGCATTCGCGGCGGCGGTGGCGGCGATGCCCAGTGCCGCGGCGTCGCTGGCATTGGCGTTTGCCGCCGCATTCGCTGCCGCGGTGGCGGCGGCGTTCGATGCGGCAGCCAGGGCGGCGGCATCGGTGGCGGCGGCCAGAGTGGCTGCTGCGGCGGCGTTGGCGGCATCGGCATCCGAAATGAGGGCCAGTGCCGCGGCATCGCTCAGGCCGGCCTGGATGCCGGCCGCGATGGCGGCATTGGCGGCGGCGGTGGCCGCCAGGTCCAGCGCGGCGGCGTCCGTGGCATTGGCCAGTGCCGTGGCGGCAGCGGCAGCGGCGGCATCATTGGCCGAGATGACGGCCAGCGCCGCCGCATCGGTCAGCGCCGCCTGGGTGTTGGCTGCGTTGGCGACGACGTCGGTCGCATCGGCGATGGCTTGCAATGCCGGGGCGTTGGTCTGGTCCGCTTGCGTTTGTGCCGCATCGGCGGCGGCGTGCGCGGCGGCGGCGTTGGCGGCGGCCGTGGCGGCAGCCGCATCGTCATTCTGCGCCGACGTGGTGGCGGCTTGCGAGGCGGCCGCCGCAGCAGCGGCCGCGGCCGCGGCGCTGTCGTCATTTGTCGCTGCCGTGGCGGCCGCTTGTGCGCCGGGCACGACAGCGGCTGTGCTGGCCGCCAGCGCATCGTCGCTGGTGGCGCTATTGGCGGCGAGCAAGGCTGCTGCCGCGGCGGCGGCAGCTTGCGCCGCCAGCTGGTCGGCCTGGCTGGCCGCATTCGCGGCGGCCTGCGACGCTGCTGCCGTGGCTGCTGCCGCGGCGGCGGCGGCGTCATCGGCCAGGGCATTGGCGGCTGCGGCCGCGGCGGCGGCGGCGGCCAGCACGGCGGCGTCGGTCACGACGGTGGTGGTGGATTGATTCCCCGTGCCACCCTGTCCGCCGGTCGAGCCGCCCGTGCCCCCGGTACCGCCAGTACCTGTTCCTCCCGTTCCCGTGCCACCGGTGCCGCCGGTACCCGTGCCACCTGTTCCGCCCGTGCCTGTGCCTCCGGTGCCTCCCGTGCCGGTGCCTCCCGTGCCCGTGCCTCCGGTGCCTCCCGTGCCCGTGCCTCCGGTGCCTCCGGTTCCCGTACCGCCCGTGCCGGAACCGCCAGCCGCGGCGCCGCCGCCTCCGCCACCGCCAGCCGCGGCGGCGACCAGGCCAAGGCCGCCGAGCGCGCCCAGCACGCCAAGGCCGCCCAGTCCACCCGCAGCCCCCGCACCCGCGCCTGCGCCCGCCGATGCCCCGGCGACATCGACGACACTGCCGCTGGGGATGCCGGCGGCGCCCGCGCCTGTACCCGCAGCGCCTGCGGCGCCGCCATTGTTATCGCTTTGCGGCGTGCCGAGGTCGGTGCCGCCGGCCTGGCCGGCGGCCGCGCCACTGCCACCGGCGGCCAGGGCGGCAGCCACAGCGGCGGCCGTGCCCAGGGCGGCGGCATTGCCGTTCTCTGCGCTGCCCGTGACTTCCACGACATTTTCAGGCGGCATGGTCGCGCTGGCATCGGCCCCTTTGAGCAGTTCATCGTCGTCATACTGCTTGCGATCGCCGGTTTTCGGGTCGACGGCTTTTTTTGCGGGCGTCGGGATGATCTTGGCGCCAGCGCCTTCGGGATTGACGGGAACTTGGGCTGGGTTTGCGGTCGTGGCCATTTGAAAGTCTCCGGAAAAGGTTATGTATTCGTCGAATTTTCTAAAAATAATAAAAAATCAATAATGTGCTTCGATTCCTTGCTTGCTCCGGCGAGGCTTGGGCCGTGGTCGAACTTGGGTGTTTCCGATGTTGATAGTGGCAAGTAGAACATAATTGGAAAAAAAACGCTGAGTCAAAAGATCGCTACTTCAACAATATTAAAAATATCATTTCCATATTTGTTTTATGTGTCGCCGTTTTGTTGTGGCCTGTTGCGACGGTAACAGGCTTGTCCGGCCGGATGCACTGGCAGGGTGCGGCATTTTTACAAGGAATGCACTGGCTCCCACTCTGAGAATAGTTTCATTTTTGAAACTTTCAATTTCATTTTGATCATTTTCCATAACGCTATTCTGTCCAGCGCCACGCAGGGTAATTCTCACGGATTGTCACGAAATGACTTTTTTCGGCTGAATTTTCTGTCGTGCTGGCGTATTTCTGCGCCTTTTATCCAAAAAGCCATATTGCTATCGAATTGCTAGTTGTTGTTTTTTTGTCTGACGATTATCAAAGGTGATTGGTAATAAAATACGATAGGAATAATTATTTGTAATTTTTATATCGCATTAATGCTATCGAATAAATAGTCGTAATGTGGCGGGCAGGTTTTTTCATAATAACTATCAGTAAAGTAGTTATTATTTCAGGGGGCTTGTGTGGAATAAAATGAAAAACGCCCCGGCGGACGGGGCGTTTTTGATGGGCGCAATGATATTGCGCAGTCAGCCTTCCTCGCGCCAGCGGCGCAGGCGGATGGCGGCGTAAATCAGCGCCGCGCCTGCGGCCGCACCCAGCCAGACGGCCGGCAAGGCCAGGCTGGACCAGGAATTGCTGAACACGTCGACGCGCGTCATGTGCGATCCGCCCTCTGCCAGGGCGTGCATGTGCGGCAGCAGTCCCGGCTCGAACAGATACCAGCTGCCGGGGAGGGTGCCCAGCAGGGCGCGCCCGATGACGTTCATCTGTATCCAGTCGATACCGCTTTCCGTCTGCGTCAGCTTGCCGGCCCAGACGGCCAGGATGAGCAGCAGCAGCGGCACGCCGACAGCCCACAGGAAGACTTTCGACTTGGCCCAGCTCGATACCATCAGCAGCCAGCCGACCGTCGGCAAGGCCCACAGGCAATACACGGGCAGCAAGCCGAACACGCGCAGCGGTCCCAGGTACAGGCCGGGGGTGGCGAGCAGTTCGGCAAACACGTGGATGCCGTTGGCCGCCAGCACGCCGCTCAGGATCAGGACCAGAAGCAGCGAAGTCACGCTGGCGGCAGCGGCCACGATCAGCGGCGCGACCAGCAGGGCGATGGCCGCTTTCGACAGCACCGTCTGCGCATCCGAGATGGGCAGCGATTTCCAGAACAGCACGCTGCGGTCGCGGCGGTCGTCGTGCAGGGCGCTCAGGCAATAAAAGAACACGAGAAAGCCCAGTGCCAGGAACAGCGGCGCGGCCGCATAGATATAGTTGTTGGCGACGGCGTCGATGATTTCCGTGCGGCGCGGACCGAAGGTGCGGGTGTTGAAGACGGTGCTCCAGGACACTTCCTCGCCATTGACGATGAGCGCCGTGCGCATCTTGGTCTTGGCGATGGTGCCTATCGTCATCAGGGCGCCCAGCACGGTCATGACGATGCCGATCAGGGCGGGCGTCCACACCAGCATGCCCTTGTGTTCCCACAATTCACGCCGGATCAGCCATTGCATCTTGTTGGCAGGGGAAATACTCATTGGTACGATCCTTTCATGGTCGCGACAAACAGGTCAGCCAGGCTGGGTGTGCGGACTTCGCCCAGGGCGGTCAGCTGAGTGCGGGCGACGCCGTCGAACAGCATCACCGACTTGCCGAACACGCTGCGTTCGCTGATCGGCTGCAGGGCGCGCGCCGGATTGACGTGCTGCGGGCCCACCATCACCTCGATATAGCGCTCGCCCACTTCTTCCATGCTCGAGGCCAGCACGATCTTGCCGTCGCGAATGAACATCAGGTCGCTGAGGATGTGTTCCACTTCCTCGATCTGGTGCGTGGTGATGACGATGGTCTTGTTTTCATCGAAATAGTCTTCCAGCAAGTTCTGGTAGAACTGCTTGCGGTACAGGATATCGAGGCCCAGGGTCGGCTCGTCGAGCACCAGCAGTTTGGCGTCGATGGCCATCACCAGCGCCAGGTGCAACTGCACCACCATGCCTTTCGACATGGCCTTGACCTTCATCTTCGGCGCCAGCTTGGTGTGCGCCAGGTAGCGCTCGGCCTTGCTGCGGTCGAAACGTGGATGCACGCCAGCAATGAAATCGATGGCGTCGGCCACGCGCAGCCAGCCCGGCAGGATGGCCACGTCGGCGATGAAGCACACGTCGTCCATCAGCGCGTCGCGCTGCACGCGGGGATCGCGCCCCAGCACCGACAGCTCGCCATCGAAGCCCGTCAGGCCGAGGATGGCTTTCAGGGTGGTGGTCTTGCCCGAACCGTTCGGCCCGATCAAGCCGACGATGCGCCCCGGCGCGATATCGAAGCTGATGCCGTCGATGGCGACCTGCTTGCCATACTGCTTGCGCAAGCCGCGTGCGCTGATGACGCTGTCCTTGTTCAATGCATTCATGCGCTCTCTCCGTGTGCGCCACTGTCGCGGCTCGCCTGCAGTAGTTGCTCGAGGTTAAGGCCCAGTTGCGTGATGCGTTCCAGCATCGCCGGCCATTCTTCGCGCATGAAGCGCTCGCGTTCACTGGCCAGCAATTTGTCGCGGGCGCCTTCCAAGACATACATACCGAGTCCTCTGCGTTTTTCTACCAGGGCATCGTCGACCAGTTCCTGGTAGGCGCGCGAAACCGTGATGGGATTCAATTGATAATCGGCCGCCACCTGGCGCACCGAAGGCAGGGCGTCGCCGGACTGCAGCACGCCATCGAGCATCATGCCCACCACCCTGGCCTTGAGCTGGCGGTAGATGGGGCTATTGTCGTTCCATTCCGCGCTCATGGGATGCGCTCCCACAAGGGCGGGGCGGTGCGGCGCGTGAAAAATGCTGTAGGCATCAAAGCTCCGTGGTTTATTGGGTTGGTGTTGTAGTGAACTATAACACTAAGTCTCAAAAAATCAACACGTATTTTCAGGCCAGCCGCGCATGCAGGTCCAGCGCATTGAACAGGGCGGCGCCGGCCGCCGTGTTGTCGAAGATGCACCAGCTGCCCGCCTGCGCCGATGTGCGCAAGTCGGCGGCCAGCGCCGCCAGATAGTCGGCCGGGTAGTCCGAGTAATAAATCTTTGGGCTGCCGTGCAGGCGCAGGTAGGCCACGCTGGTCGTCGGCACGTGCGGCCCCGGCTGTCCCGCAGGCGGATCGGCCCGCACGCGCGTGATGCCTTGCATCGTCAATAGTTCGGTCGCGCCTGCCTCGAACCAGCTGGGGTGGCGCGCTTCGCAGGCGAGCATGCCGTCGAAGCGCTGGCGCAGCGCATGGAAAAATGCGCCGGCCACGTCGGCCTCGAAACGCAGGCTGGGCGGCAGCTGCACCAGCACGCAGCCCAGTTTGTTCCCCAGTTGCATGACTTCTCCCGCAAAACGGTCGAGTTCGGCCGCACCATCGCGCAAGCGCCGTTCGTGTGTGATGCTTCGCGGTAATTTCACGCTGAAGCGGAAATGCTCGGGCACGCTGGCGGCCCAGCGCGCGTAGGTTGACGGCTGGTGCGGGCGGTAGAATGAGCTGTTGATTTCCGCGCAGTCCAGCACCTGGGCATAGCGCTGCAGGTGGCTGCCATCGAGGGGAAAGCGGCTGGCGGCGGCGCTGGAGATGCTCCAGCCGGCCGTGCCGATGTAAACAGTATGCATGGCGCCATTACAGCAAGCCCAGGCGGGCGCGGCTATCGGACAAACGCCCGTGCGGCCGTCGGCGCAAGCCTAGTCGACGATCTCGCCGTTCAGGTCGTGGCGCGTGATGTTGCCGCGCGTATCGATGGCGATCCAGCCGCCACGCGGCTGTTGTGGCGGCGTCACGTCGCATTCCCAGTCGGGCAGGACATAGCGCAAGGTTTCGTCGACTTTATGCACGGCAGGGCGGTGCGTATGGCCGTGGATCATGACGGTGCTCGCGTGTTCGGCAAATACTTGCGCGACGGCATCGGGGGTGACATCCATGATGTCCATGGATTTTTCGCCATTGTGCTCGCGGCTGCTCTGACGCAAACCATCGATGATGGCCTTGCGCTGCGCCAGCGGCATGGACAGGAACTGTTTTTGCCAGGCGGGCTGGCGCACCATGGCGCGAAACTCCATGTAGCTGACGTCTTTCGTGCATTCGGCGTCGCCATGCAGCAAGACGATGCGGCGGCCTGCAATCGTGGCCACGTGCGGTTCGCTGAGCAGGGTGGCGCCGGCGGCGGCGGCAAAGCCGGAGCCGACAAGAAAGTCGCGGTTGCCGGCGATCCAGTAGACGTGCACGCCGGCATCGCTGACAGCGCGGATGGCGGCCGTCATGCGCGCATTGAACGGGTCTTCCAGGTCATCGTCGCCGGCCCAGTATTCGAACAGGTCGCCTAATAGATACAGCGCTTGCGCATATTGCGCATGGTGTTCCAGGAAAGAAAGAAACGCCGCACTGGTGCGCGGGTGCGAGCTCTGCAGATGCAGGTCGGAAATGAAGAGTGCGGCAGGCATTGTCATCGTTCAACGCTCCCAAAAAGTGATGTGACTGGAGAGGCGCCAACGCGGCAATGCCTGTGATTCATGATGCCTTAGCCGAATTAAACTGCTTCGACTTTTTCAATGATGACGTCGGTCACTGGCACGTCGGCGAACATGCCGGCGCGCGAGGTTTTCACGGCGCGGATGGCGTCGACGACTTCCTTGCCGTCGGTAACTTTACCGAACACGGCGTAACCCCAGCCGTCCTGGCCTGGATAGTCGAGGAAGCTGTTGTTCTTGATGTTGATGAAGAACTGGGCCGATGCCGAATGCGGGTCCGACGTGCGGGCCATGGCCAGGGTGTAGGTATCGTTTTTCAGGCCGTTCTTGGCTTCGTTTTCCACGGTGGTGTCGGCAGGCTTCTGTTTCATGCCTGGCTCGAAACCGCCGCCCTGGATCATGAAGCCGTCGATGACGCGGTGGAAAATCGTGTTGTCGTAGTGACCGGCTTTCATGTAGGCCAGGAAGTTGGCAACCGTTTTCGGCGCTTTCTCGGCGTCCAGTTCAGCGGTGATCTTGCCCAGATTGGTGGTGATGATGACGGAGGTCATGATGATCCTTAATAAATTGGATGAATAATTGATTCAGCGGCGCCAGGCTGGCCGGCGCCGCAAAAACGCTATTTTACAGTTTTGCGGGCGCTGTCTTGAGTAAAGTCGCCGATTCGATCACCACGGGGGTGACGGGCACGTTCTGGTGCGGTCCCTTGTCGGCAACGGGCACGGCCTTGATCTTGTCGACCACGTCCATGCCTTTGATGACTTTGCCGAACACCGTGTAGCCGAAACCGTCGCGGCCAGGGTAGTCGAGCGCGCCGTTGTCGCCCACGTTGATAAAGAATTGCGCGGTGGCCGAATGCGGGTCGCCCGTGCGCGCCATGGCGATGCTGTAGGTGACGTTTTGCAAGCCGTTCTGCGCTTCATTCTGGATCGGCGCCTTGGTGGCTTTCTGCTTCATGTTCTTGTCGAAGCCGCCGCCCTGTATCATGAAGCCGTCGATGACGCGGTGAAACACGGTACCCTTGTAATAACCGCTTTTGACATACTGCAAGAAATTGGCCACGCTTTTCGGCGCTTTTTCCTGATCCAGCTCCAGCACGATCTCGCCCATGCTGGTTTTCAGGGCCACGTGGGGCGTGGGGTCGAGGGCGGTTGCCGGTGCGGCCGCCACGACGGCGCTGCCCAGGGTCAGGCCGGCAAACAGGGTGCAAAAGCGGGCCAGGAAAGACAGGCGTTTCGATTTGGTTTCTTGCATGAAGGCGTCCTTGATCGTTATTTTTCTCTAAACTTGCTTTAATTGTAAAGAACTGAAAATTCGGTTGAACATCGTAAAAACCTGATTCATATCGGGCCAGTATGGTTTTTATCAATGTTATACTTGACCGCTAACGCCCCAATTCTAACAAACAAGAACAACAATATAGCGGGTCGACAGTTTTCGGCGCACACGGCAGTTCAGTGGCGCGGCACCCCCGGTGTCCGCGCCTGTCTGTCGTTTTGCCAGGCTGGCGGCCGCTTCACTTGCAAAGTACGATGAGCAATCTAAAGATTTACAACACCCTGGCTCGCGAGAAGCAGGTATTCGTCCCGATGGAAGCGGGCAAGGTACGCATGTACGTCTGCGGCATGACCATCTACGATTATTGCCATATCGGCCATGCGCGCATGATGATGGCCTTCGACGTCATCTACCGCTGGCTGAAAGCGTCCGGTTTCGACGTCACCTATGTGCGCAACATTACGGACATCGACGACAAGATCATCCGCCGCGCCGTGGAAAACGGCGAGACGATTTCCCAGCTGACGACGCGTTTCACCCAGTACATGGATGAAGACACGGCCGCGCTGGGCATCCTGACGCCCGACCACACGCCGCGCGCCACCGAATACGTGCCGCAGATGCTGCGCCTGATCGAGCAGCTCGAAGCGAAGGACCTGGCCTACCAGGGGGCCGACGGCGACGTCAATTACGCCGTGCGCAATTTCCCCCACTACGGCAAGCTGTCGGGCAAGTCGCTCGACGACCTGCGCGCGGGCGAGCGTGTCGACGTCAACACGGGCAAGCGCGATCCGCTCGACTTCGTGCTGTGGAAGTCGTCGAAGGAGTCCGAACCGGAAGAAGTCAAATGGGATTCGAAGTGGGGCAAAGGCCGCCCGGGCTGGCATATCGAGTGCTCGGCCATGTCCTGCGCCTTGCTCGGTGAACAATTCGACATCCACGGCGGCGGCGCGGACTTGCAATTTCCGCACCACGAAAACGAGATCGCCCAGTCCGAAGGCGCGTTCGGCCACACCAGCGTCAATTACTGGATCCACAATGGCTTCGTGCGCCTGGACAATGAAAAGATGTCCAAGTCGCTCGGCAATTTCTTCACCATCCGCGAAGTGCTGCAAAAGTTCGATGCCGAAGTGATCCGCTTCTTCATCCTGCGCGCGCACTACCGCAGCCCCCTGAATTACTCGGACGTGCACCTCGACGATGCGCGCCTGTCGCTGACGCGCCTGTACACGGCGCTGGCCGACGTGGCGGTGGAAGAGGGCGCGATCGACTGGAACGAAGCCCATGCCGTGCGCGTGCGCGAAGCGATGGACGACGATTTCAATACGCCGCTGGCCGTGGCTGCCCTGTTCGACCTGGCGACGGAAGTCAACAAGAGCAAGTCGCCCACCCTGGCGCGTCAATTGAAAGGCCTGGCGGGCGTGTTCGGCTTGCTGGAACGCACGCCGCAGCAATTCCTGCAAGCGACCGTCGGTGCTGCCGCCGGCGGCCAGGACGAGGCGGCCGGCATCGAAGCGGCCATCGCGGCGCGCAGTGCGGCGAAAAAGGCGCGCGACTTTGCCCAGTCCGACAAGATCCGCGCCGAATTGCTGGCGGCGGGCATCATTCTTGAAGACAAGCCTGACGGCTCGACCAACTGGCGCCGCGCATGATGGCGACGTCCAGGGAAAACGGGGAAGCGCCAGTACTAGCTGCGCAGGTGATCCAGGTGCCGCACTACTGGGAAGAGGCGAAGATCGAGCTGATGAAGCGCGACCGCATCATGAAAAAGCTCATCCCGCAATTTGGCGACCTGCACCTGGTCGGCCACAGCGACCCGTTTACCACCCTGGCCCGTTCGCTGGTGGGCCAGCAGATCACGCCCAAGGCGGCCGATGCTGCCTGGAAAAAGCTGCTGCTGGCTTGCCCGAAATGCACGCCTTCGCAAGTATTGAAGGCAGGCGCCGAGCAACTGTCCGCCTGCGGTTTGTCCAAACGCAAGACCGAATACATCCTCGACCTGGCCGACCATTTCAAGGCCAAGCGCGTGCACGCGAGCCAGTGGGACCAGATGGATGACGAAGCCGTCATCGCCGAACTGGTGCAGATCCGCGGCATCGGCCGCTGGACAGCCGAGATGTTTCTGATATTTAATCTGCTCCGGCCGAATGTCTTGCCGCTCGACGACCCTGGTCTGATCCAGGGTATCAGCGTCAATTACTTCTCCGGCGAACCCGTTTCCCGCAGCGATGCGCGCGAAGTTTCCGCCAATTGGGAACCGTGGCGCACCGTGGCGACGTGGTATCTGTGGCGCAGTCTCGACCCTGCAGCCGCCCCTGCCGAACCCGATGCAGCCCCCGGCGCACCAGCCGGTACGGTAAAATAAACATAGATGACGCCGCGCGCCCTGGCGCCGTGGCCGGTAAAACCTGGAGGTACAATGACTAAAACGACTTTCCTCAATTTTGAACAGCCGATCGCGGAACTCGATTCCAAGATCGAAGAGTTGCGCTTCGTGCAAGACGATTCGGCCGTCGACATCTCGGAAGAGATCGACCGCCTGGCCAAGAAGAGCCAGCAGCTGACCAAGGATATCTACGCCAAGCTGACGCCATGGCAAGTGGCGCAGATCGCGCGCCACCCGCAACGCCCCTACACCATGGATTACGTGAATGAAATCTTTACCGATTTCCACGAATTGCATGGCGACCGCAGCTACGCGGACGATCTGTCCGTCGTCGGCGGCCTGGCCCGCTTCAACGGCCAGCCCTGCATGGTCATCGGCCACCAGAAGGGCCGTGACACGAAAGAGCGCGCCATGCGCAATTTCGGCATGCCGAAACCGGAAGGCTACCGCAAGGCCATGCGCCTGATGAAAGTGGCTGAAAAGTTCAACCTGCCCATCTTCACCTTCGTCGACACGCCAGGCGCCTTCCCCGGCATCGACGCGGAAGAGCGCGGCCAGTCGGAAGCCATCGGCCACAACCTGTACGTGATGGCCGAACTGAAAGTGCCGCTGATCGCCACCATCATCGGTGAAGGCGGTTCCGGCGGCGCGCTGGCCATCGCCGTGGGCGATGCCGTGCTGATGCTGCAATACTCGACCTATGCCGTGATTTCGCCGGAAGGCTGCGCCTCGATCCTGTGGAAGAGCGCCGAGCGCGCCTCCGACGCGGCCGAAGCGCTGGGCCTGACCGCCCACCGCCTGAAAGCCATGGGCCTGATCGACAAGATCATCAACGAACCGCTGGGCGGCGCCCACCGCGATCCGAAACAGATGGCGACCTTGCTCAAACGTGCGCTGGCCGACACCCTGCGCCAGTTCCATGGCATGAAAACCAAGGACTTGCTGGCCGCGCGCCATGAAAAACTGCTGAGCTACGGCAAGTTCAAGGAAACCACGCCGAGCGAGTAAGCCGGCGCAGGTCGGCGTAGGTCGGCTTGGCGCAGCGTAAGCCGACAAGACGTAAGCCGACAAGACAGTAAAACACCAGGGACAGTCCGCTAAACGACACCATCCGTTTAGCCGCCTGTCCCTCTTTGCATTCCCGGAGTCCGAATGAAAAAGCAACAAACCGCCACCGTGCCCGACATCTTCGCCCGCGCGCTGGACGCCTGCGCACCTGCACCCGGCAGCACCGTCGGCATCGCCCTGAGCGGCGGCCTCGATTCCGCGGCCCTGCTGCACCTGGCGCATGCCTGGGCGCAAGAGCACGGCGTGGCCCTGCACGCGTTTCACGTGCACCACGGCCTGAGCCCGAATGCGGATGCCTGGCTGGCCCACTGCGAGCAGATGTGCGCCGGCTTGGGTATCGCCTTCGAAGCACGCCGTGTCACCCTGGAAAAGAATGCGAAGACGGGCACGGAAGAGGCGGCCCGCAAGCGCCGTTATGCGGCCCTGGGCGAACTGTGCGCCGCGCACGGCGTGCGTCTGCTGCTGACGGCCCACCACCAGGACGACCAGGCGGAAACGGTGCTGCTGCAATTGCTGCGCGGCTCGGGCACGGCAGGGCTGTCCGGCATGGATGGCGCCAACAGCGCGCCCGAGCTGCTGGGCAATCCGGACCTGGTGATGGCGCGCCCCTTGCTTTCCGGGTCGCGCAAACAACTCGAAGCGTATGTGGCGAAGCATGCGATCGCGCACATCCATGACGAGTCGAACGACGATCCCCGCTTTGCCCGCAATGCCCTGCGGCACCAGGTGATGCCCGTGCTGGCGCAGGCGTTTCCCGGTTTCCAGGAGCGTTTTGCCCGCAGCGCCCAGCACGCGCAATCGGCGCAGCGCCTGCTGACGGAACTGGCGACGCAGGATTTGGCAA
Organism: Janthinobacterium goodfellowi; assembly: GCF_051380695.1. Lineage (NCBI taxonomy): Bacteria > Pseudomonadati > Pseudomonadota > Betaproteobacteria > Burkholderiales > Oxalobacteraceae > Janthinobacterium > Janthinobacterium goodfellowi. The sequence goes on from NZ_JBNYXN010000005.1 coordinate 191,962, forward strand.
TGTGCCTCGATGGCGACTGCATCGAACTGGCGAAATTGCGCGTGCTGAGCGCGGACCGCTGCTACAACCTGCTGCGCCACTGGTTCGGCACGCGCGGCTTGCGCATGCCGTCGACGGCATGGCTGGCGGAAATGCTGGCGCAACTGTTGGAGGCACGGCCCGATGCGCAACTGCTGGTCACGCATCCCGAATGCCACGTGCGGCGCCACCGCGACCGGCTGTACCTGACGCCGAAGCTCGATGATCTGGCGGGCATGCGCGAGCGTGACGATGCGGGCATTCCCGGCCTGGAAAAAGCCGGCCAGCAATTTACGTGGCAGGGCGAAGCCAGCCTGGCCTTTCCCGCGTATGGCGGCGTGCTGCATTTCGATGCGGTGGAAGAGGGTGGCCAGGGTATTGATATTGCCTGGTTGCAAGCTCAAACCTTGACCATCGACTTCCGCCAGGGCGGCGAGCGCCTGAAACTGGCCTTGAACCGTCCCACCAAGAGCTTGAAATACCATTACCAGGCGTTCGACGTGCCCGCCTGGGAGCGCGAACGCCTGCCCCTTGTCTGTGCGGCGCAACAATTACTGTACGCGGCCGGTATCGGCCTCGATTGTCATTGTCTGAGTCTGCTGGACCGTCCCCGCGTGGCCTTGCGCTGGGTCTCCTGCTGAGCGTGAGGACCGCCGCCACGGCCGCTCCCGGGGTGGCCGCCCAGCGGCTGCTCAAGCCAGCTGGACTGCATGGATTGGTTATTTCCATATGTGTAATTGGTATGAGCTAATGCGCTTTTTAGCTTGTTATTTTGCATTGCGGCATGTAGAGTAAAGCCCTCCTTTTTTATTCTTCTTGAGCGGAAACTTCACTCTTATGGCTTTAATCGTCCACAAATATGGCGGTACGTCGATGGGCTCGACTGACCGTATCAAGAATGTCGCCAAGCGCGTTGCCAAGTGGCACGACGCTGGGCATCAAATCGTGGTGGTGCCATCCGCCATGTCGGGCGAAACCAACCGCCTGATTGGACTGGCCAAGGAAATCATGGATCAACCCGATCCCCGTGAACTTGACATGATCGCCTCGACAGGCGAACAGGTGTCCGTCGGCCTATTGTCGATGGCACTGCTGGCGATCGGCAAACAAGCCGTATCCTATGCTGGCTGGCAAGTCGCGATCAAGACCGATTCCGCCTTTACCAAGGCACGCATCCAGTCGATCGATGACGAAAAAGTCAAACGCGACCTCGATGCGGGCAAGATTGTCATCATTACCGGTTTCCAGGGCGTCGACGAACACGACAACATCGCGACCCTGGGCCGCGGCGGTTCGGACACCTCGGCAGTGGCGATCGCCGCCGCCATGAAGGCGTCCGAATGCCTGATCTTCACGGACGTCGACGGCGTCTACACGACCGACCCGCGCGTGGTCTCCGAGGCGCGCCGCCTGAAGACCATCACCTTTGAAGAAATGCTGGAACTGGCTTCGCTGGGTTCCAAAGTGCTGCAAACGCGTTCGGTGGAATTCGCCGGCAACTACCGCGTTCCCACGCGCGTGCTGTCGTCGCTGACCGACCCGATGTTGCCGCTGGAAATAGAAGCCAATTCAGGCACCCTGATTTCGTTTGAGGAAGATACAAACATGGAACAAGCAGTCATCTCCGGCATCGCCTTCAACCGCGATGAAGCCAAAATCACCGTGCTCGGCGTGCCCGACCGTCCAGGCGTGGCGTACCACATCCTGGGGCCGGTGGCGGACGCGAATATCGAAGTCGACATGATCATACAGAATCAGTCGGTCGACGGTAAAACGGACTTCACCTTCACCGTCTCGCGCGGCGAATACACGCGCGCGCTGGCCGTGCTGGAAGCGAACCGCGAAGCACTGGGCGCGGCCAGCATCACGGGCGACGCGAAAGTGTCGAAGCTGTCCGTCGTCGGCGTGGGCATGCGCAGCCACGTGGGCGTCGCATCGCAAATGTTCCGCACCTTGTCGGAAGAGGGCATCAACATCATGATGATCTCCACTTCCGAGATCAAGATCTCCGTGCTGATCGATGAAAAGTACATGGAACTGGCCGTGCGCGCGCTGCATAAAGCGTTCGAGCTGGAAAAAGCTTAAATATCCAAAAATATTGCCCCACGCCCTTGACCAAAGGGGGGGCAATCGATATTATGACGTTCGTCGCTGCAGCGCAGTTAGCTACAGAGACATAGTTGAGTAATCAGCTAGGAGACGTGGCCGAGTGGCCGAAGGCACATCCCTGCTAAGGATGCATACGGCTTATACCTGTATCGTGGGTTCGAATCCCACCGTCTCCGCCAGAATCAAATAAAAAAGCCTCCCCTGCGGGAGGCTTTTTTATTTGTCTGGACGGAACGGTGGGATTCGAAGGGCTGGGCCGTGCCGGCCCAGCCCTCTCCGAATCGCCCATCTGCCGCGCCCCGCGCGGCCCCGTTGGCCGCTGCGCGGCCAACGTGGTCCCCTCATCTCAGGCACTAGCGGCAAGCGCTCCCATCGCATCAGCCCACAGTCAGTACCCCCTCAGCAATAAAAACAACAAGTGACTTAATGTGAGTATTGACTCTTTGTCATTATGGATAATAGCAATGTTACTAATAAAAAATACGCATGCCCAGCCATGCTTCCATTGCCGAGTCCAATCGAGGAGTTGTCATGTCCTATCGTCTTCCCCGCAGGCGCACGCTGCTGTGCCTGGCCGCCATGCCGTTTGCCTGGAGTACCGCCTTCGCCGCGGAAAGCACCGTCAATCTCAATCTTGAGCTAAACCTGAAGTCCGTGCCGAACCTGGAGCTGCGCCTGCTGCAGGAGCCGCCAAAGCTGAAGACGCGCGCCAGGCCCGCCAATCGCGCGGCGAGCAAGCGCGACGAGTTTGAAAAGTCGTATGACATGTACATCCGCTATGCCAACGGCACCATCTATAACCCGACCACGGCCAAGCATGACAAGGTGCGCCTGCGCTCCTACCAGCAGACGAACGGCCTGGCGCTCGATGGGCGCGACGAGAATGCGGCCACCTTCATGGCGCCCACCGTGGTGATGGCGCCGGGGCAAACCGTGCGCTTCAAGCTGTACAACCAGTTGCCGGCGCTGCCGGCCGAACAGTGCGCCACGGCCGATACCAATGCGCCGCGTCCGCGCGGCTGCTTCAACGACACGAATCTGCATTCGCACGGCTTGTGGGTGTCGCCTTCGGGCAATAGCGACAATGTGCTGATATCGATCAAGCCGGGCGTGGATTTCGAGTATGAATACAATATTCCCATCGACCATCCGGCCGGCACGTTCTGGTATCACCCGCACCAGCATGGCGCGACGGCGATGCAGGTCGCCAGCGGCATGGCCGGCGCGCTGGTGGTCGAAGGCGACCGGTATCCGACGGCGACGGCGAATGGCGACCTCGATGTGATACTGAAACAATTTCAGCCCGACGATGGCAGCGGCAGCGCCGGCGAGGTGATGCTGCTGCAGCAAATTCCGTATGACTGCCCCAGCAACAGCCTGACGCCGACGAAGCCGTGCCCCACGGATGGGGTAGGCGTGCTGGAGGATTTCGATCAGGTCGAAGATCCGGATGCCTGGCTGATGTCGGGCCGGTACACCTCCGTCAACGGCAAGGTGCAGCCGGTGCTGAAGATGAGGACGCAGCGCCTGTACCGCTGGCGCATGATCGACACGGGTTTCCAGGCAAGCGTGGTGCTGCGCATCCGCCGTGCCAACGATCCGCAAAAGCTGTTCCGGGCGCTCGGCGTGGCGAACCAGGACAAGGATGTAATGGATTTGTGCAATGGCGAGGACGTCACGCAATTCGAGGTGGCCAGCGACGGCTTGACGCACGACAAAATCATCCCCAAGACCCTGAACTACCTGCAGCCGGGCTACCGCAGCGACATCCTGTTTTCGCTGCCGAAAGCCGGCGCGTATTGCGTGTATGCGGAAACTAACGTCAATAACATGACGACGATGCATGACGTCAACAACACGCGCCTGATCGCCGTGATCGCCGCCAAGACCAACGCCAAGGCGTCCGCCCGCGCCAGGGCGGGCGAATCGCCGCGCGATTTCCTGCTGGCCGAGTTGCGCAACGCCGTCAAGAGCCTGCCCGGCGTCCAGCTGCCCGATAGCGTGAAGAACACCATTCTCGGCGACCTGGAAAATGGCCTCAAGCTCGGCAAGTTTGTGCCGCACGCCAGCTTCAGCGAAGCGGCAAAGGAAGCGATGCGCGGCAAGAAGAAGGAGTATGCGACCTTCAATATCGCCAAGGTGGATGGCAAGTTCCGTTTCATGGTGGAAGGCAAGCCGGAAGACTCGCCGACACCCGAGATGAAGTACGTCTATGATCCGCACCGCATCGACCACACGCTGGTATTGGGCACCGAGCAGATTTGGGAGCTCGCGTCGAAGAAGGGCAATCATCCCTTCCATATCCACGTCAATCCCTTCCAGATCATCGGCATCACGCGCACCGACGGCGGCACGGTCGACGCGCAATACAAGGACTTGATCGGCACGTGGAAAGACACCTTGCTGGTAATAAAGGACCACAAGATCGAGATCGCCACGCGCTATCAGCGCTACATCGGCGAATACGTGCTGCATTGCCACATCCTCGAGCATGAAGACCAGGGCATGATGCAAAACGTCAAGGTGGTGCTGCCGGACGGCAAGGGCGGCGGCGACATGGGCGGACACGGCCACTGACCGTTCCTGGCGGCAGTGCGCCTGGCGCGTTGCCGCCTCTCCCAACCTGCCTCTGGAGCATCTGCCCATGTTACGCATGAAAACATTGACCCTTTCCCTGCTGGCCGGCTGCGCGCTGGCCGGCGGCCATGCCGGCGCCGGCACGGGCGAGCTGGCTGTCGCCCGCTGCAATCTTGAATTGCCGGCCCAGGCAGAGCAGGGCGGCGCGCGCGTCGTGCGCTACCGCAAGAATATCGATGAACTGACCCCGGCCGAGCTTGACGCCTTCAAGCATGCGGTGAGCGAGATGAAACGCAAGAGCCAGGAAAACGTGTACGACCGGCGCGGCTTCCTGTGGCAAGCCTGGGTGCATAACTGCCCCTCCGTCGACGTCTTCAACGACCGCCAGGCGGCCTTGCCCGGCGACAGGCTGAAACAGCTGCTGGGCGATCCGACGCGCAACAGCTGCGACATTGCCTATTTTCTCGACAAGGTGGCGACCGAGGACAACGCGCACGAGGAATTCCCGGGCGAGTGCGAGCACCAGAAGAACACCTTCCTGCAATGGCACCGGGCGCAGCTGTACTTTTATGAGCAGGCGCTGCAGGCAGCCGACCCGCACGGCGAACGGGGGCCCAGCACGCGCGACGTCGCGCTGCCGTACTGGAATTTCACCCGCAAACCCAGCGGCGTGCGCTATCCGAAAGCGTTCGAGGACGTCGATTCGCCGCTGTACGATGCCACGCGCAACAAGGAAGGGCTGGACAGCTCGCTGGCCACGGCCTCGCCCAATTTGCTGGCCTACCAGATCTATTACATGGATTGGGCCGATTTCGGCGGCGACGAATACGGCAGCCTGGGCGGCGGCAACCTGGAGACGAAGATCCATAATCACATGCACGCCACCTACATGGGCGGCAATATGGGCGACAACGTCACGGCCGGCCTCGATCCGCTGTTCTACGCCTTCCATAATTTCCTCGATTACAGTTTCGAGAAGTGGCTCGACGAGCATGGCGACGCCGGCATACGCGGCAGCGGGCGCACGGCGTTCATGCGCAGCGAACAGGACGCGAGCCTGCCCCGGCCCGTCGGCTGGAGCGCCGGCAGCGGCGACGACCCGCGCGGCGACTCGGGCGACTACACGGCCAACATGGGCCAGGCGGAGCTGTACTTCGACACCGTCCGGCAGGGCTATGCCTTCCAGCCGCGGTATGGCGGGGAGTTTGCCCGCAAGAAGGATATCCAGGCCTTGATCGACCGGCACCAGCAGGCGGGCTTCGTGTTTGGCGACAACCAGAAAAGCCTGTTCGCCGCCCTGCTCAGCGACGATGCGGCCGATGGCGCGGTCGCCAGGCCCGATCTCACCGTCACGGCTGCCTACAGCATCCCGGCGCGGCCGGTGGCCAGGGACAAGCGGGCCAATATGCTGCTGGACCGCGCGCATGCCGACGAGGACTACAGTTTTCAGGCCGATATCTACCTGTATCCCGCCAACGTGAGCGCGCGCATCGGCGACAAATCGTTCCGCGACCGCTACCTGGTCACCAGCACCAGCCACTGGGCCTTGTCCGGCGCCCACCGGCATGACAAGTATGTGATCGCAACGGACATCACCGGCATCGTCGACAGCCTGGTCCCCAAAAAACACGGGCAGGCCTGGCGCATCACGGCCGCCATCACCACCAATGACAAGGGCCGCGGCCTGATCCGGCAAGGCGATTTTTCCTCGCCCGTGATCCAGGTCGTCGACCGCCGCAAACCTGCCGAACCCACGTATGAGGAGAGCAAGCCATGAGCGAACGGACCAGCTTCAAGCGCGATGTGCAGGGCCTGTTTTCCCGCTATGTGGCCGACATGAACAAGGTCAAGCTGTCGAACCCCGCATCGACGGGCGTGCAGCGCCTGTATCTGAACGACTATGCGAGCGTGAAGGCGTTTGCCTGGCAAATCCAGGTGGCCATCCACGGTTACGACTATGACAGCCGCAACGAGAAATGGCTGGTGGACGCCCACCACCGCCTGCGCAAGCCGGGGGGAGGGGAAGGCCAGTATGTCATGTCCGCGCCGCACCCGATGCCGCCCGACGGCAGGATGCCGCAGGAGGGCATCGACATCTTCGACCAGTGGGTCAGGGACGGCATGCAGCCGTGACTCTTAGCCCAACCGGCACAGACACCCTTGATGATCAGGAGTTCAGCATGGCATACACAGGTTTGAGAATTCACCCGGCCATCGGCATCGCCCGCGTCGGCAACAGCGAAGCATATTATCTGGGCCCGGAAAGCCTGGCCGGCATGCCGCTCGATGGCCAGGATGGCACGGGAGGCTTGCCGATACGGCCCGGTACGGAAGACACGACCATCGCGAGCACCGAGTTGCGCGACGCCAGCGGAAAGCTCAAGCGGCAGGCGGCCCGCTTCCGGATTTACCAGTATGCATTCGACGCAGCGGACGGCGTGGAAAGCTACCCGCTGGGCAGGCGGGGCGCGCCGGCCGAAGTGGCCATCGGCAGCATGGTCGATGGCAAGATCGTCAAGGACATCGTCTGGACCGTGCATCTGGCCAACAAGAAAGCCAATAGCTGGGAGGGCGGGGAAGGCGTGGCGCCCTTCGAGCATGGCCGCCAGCCGGACATGCGCAACAAGGACTTCGTCGGCGATGAGCTGCGGCGCCGCACACTGCTGGTCATCGACGCGGGGCCGCGCACGGTGCAGGCATCACGCCAGGCGCTGGTGCAGTTCGATGCGGCCACCGAACCTTCCTGCGCGGACGCCGGCAGCGGTGCCGTGCACCCCTTGCCCGCGTATCCCGTGTCGTTTCCCCGCGGCGGGCCACCTGGCGCGGATGGCCAGGCACCGGGTGCCATCATCGCCTCGCTGGGCGCCATCACGACGGAAAGGAATGGCCGCCTGCTGGTGCTGGGCGGCTATGGCAAGGCATGCGGCTTCGATGCGCAAGGCAATTATTCGGCCGCCGCCGTCCTGCACGACAATGTCAACAACGATAACTGGTTCGATGACGTGGCCGATGGTCCCGTCACGGCCATGCTGCTCTTCGCCGATGGCACGGCGCGCAGCGTCGAGGGCAGCGCCTGGGTGGTATCGAGCGACCCGTCGTACGCGCCGCAAACGGCGAACGTCGTAACGCTGTGGGATGACCTGTATTGCACCTGGCTGGAAAAGCTGGCGCTGCAGCCCGCCGTCTATGCGGATGGCGCCTACCAGACGGGCTACCGGAGCAATTTCAGCACCGATGTCCGGCCCATCCTGCGCGCGGCCTCGCTGCAGCGATGGACGACCAGCCTGCCGGCCAGGGCGATCAAGGAGCACGACTTGCTGGGCAAGATGACGGCGGAAGGCTTGACTTACCCGATCATGAATTTCATCCGCCATCCCGACCAGACGGGCGCGCCGTCGCTGCGGCCGCAAATGCCGCTGTCGCTGGGCGATGCGGGCAGCAGCCTGCTGACCCTGACCCGGGCCCAGTATTTTTTCATGGATCAGTGGGCGCATGGCCGGTATGTGGCCGACAGCGGCAATTTCCTGCTGGGCGCCGGTGAAGCGCTCGACCGTACCGTCCTGTTCAATTGCCTGGGCGGCCGCTACAGCCCCGGCATCGAGATGGGTTTTATCGTGCGCGACCCGGGCCTGTACCGGCAGGCGTGGCGGCGCCATGATGCCGGCGGGCCGTTCCGCATCAATGCACAGCCTCTCGATTACCGGGCCGCCGTCAGGGACCAGCCCTTCCTGGGCGCCGGCTATATGCCGCTGCGCGGCGGCGAGGTGCAGCCCGGCGACGTGTCGAAGTTCATGGCCCTGCCGTGGCATACCGATTACAACTCGTGCGCCACGCATCTGCCCGATCCGAATCCCGGCGGCAAGGTACTCAATAACCAGCAGTCGATCGATGCGGCCACGGCGATCAAGGGCAATGGCTACAACACCTTGCTGTATTCCTCCTGGCCGGCGCAGCGGCCCGTGGCCGTGTACACGTACGACGACGTCGTCGCCAACGGCGGCGAATTGACGACGCCGCGCTACTCCGTGCGGGGCAAGGGCACGCGGGCCGATGAGGTGCCGTCGAGCACTCCGGAAGATGCGGAAATCGACCGGCCCGCCATGCATGTGGGCCGCTACCAGGACCGCGCGCAGTTTCTGCTGAACTGGCATCGCATCGGCGTGGTCGTGCAAAGCACGGCGATTGCGCGCAAGGCTGGCGAGAAGGCCATCTGCAAGGATTACTACCTGGAAGTGGAAAGCCTGTTCGACAGCGACGAAAGCAATCTGGTCGAGTATTGGCGCAATACGGCCATCGACAAGGTGTACCGGCCGAAGCCGAAGCCCTGATGGCGGCGGTAACGGATAGTTCCGGCGCGGCAGGGCCATCGCGGCAGCGCTACCGGGTCGTCATCGTCGGCGGCGGCCCTGCCGGCTGCGCCTGCGCGCTGGCGCTGGCCCAGCATGGCGTGCAGGACGTGCTCGTGATCGAGGCGGGCGACTACGCGCCGTTTCGCATCGGCGAGAGCATTCCGCCTGAAGCCAACCGTCTGTTCCAGGCGCTGGGCATCGCGCAGGATTTCTTCGCCGAGGCGCACGCGCCTTGCCATGGCAGCTGTTCCTGGTGGGGCAGCGACAAGCGCGGCTACAACGACGCGCTGCTGCATCCGCTGGGCCACGGCTGGCACCTGGAGCGTTCCCGTTTCAATGGCTTCCTGGCGCGGCAGGCGCGCTTGCGCGGGGCGGAAGTGCTGCTGCGCGCCAGCCTGGCCGCGTCGGTCCCGGCGCAAGGCGGCGGCTTTGACCTGGAACTGAGGCTGGGCGATCCGGCGCACCCGCGCCCGGCCGCCATCCATGCCGACCTGGTGGTCGATGCCAGCGGCACGCGCGCCGTCTTTGCGCGCCAGCGGGGCAGCCGCAAGGTGGAAACGCTGCCGCTGGTCTGCCTGGCCATGCGCTTCGCCGCGCCCGATGCTGTCCGATCCGGCCTGACGCACCTGGAAGCCGTCGAACATGGCTGGTGGTATGGCGCCCATCTGCCCGACGCCACCTTGCTGCTGGCGTTCTACAGCGATGCGGCCACGGTCAAGGCGCGGCGCCTGCAGCATGCCGGGCACTGGCTGGCATGGCTGGCGGCCGCGCCCAACACGGCCGCGCTGGCCTGCGGCACGCTGCCGCTGGCGGGCGGTGTGCAGAGTTTCCCCGCGCCGTCCTACTGCCTCGACCAGCTGCATGGCGACGGCTGGCTGGCCATCGGCGACGCCGCCTCGGCCTGCGACCCCGTCACCTCGCAAGGCATCGTCAAGGCGCTGGCAGACGGCATGGCCGCCGCCGGTGCCATCGCCGGCCACGCCACCCTGGGGGCGGTGGCGCAATCGGTGGCGCAGCGCCATGCGCAGTACCTGCAGCTGCGCCAGCAGTATTACGGCTGGGAGCAGCGCTGGCCCGCCGCGCCATTCTGGCGCCGGCTGCATGCCGGTGCACAGGTACGCTAGCGGTCTTATCGCCGCTGCGCTTCGCGTTCCAGCGTATCCTTGCCGATGATCTTCAGACTGGCGCCGCCCTTGAAGGGCAGCGCTTCCTCGCTGCCCGCCACCTGGATGCCGGCCGAGACGCCGATTTCGGCCGTCACGTCGACGAACTCCTTGCGAAACAGCAGCAGCTCCGTATGCTTGATGATGGTGTGCAGCGCCACCGACTGGCCCGGCCCGATGGGGGTGAAGTCACGCTTGAGCGCGTGCTTCGCCAGGCCCGTCTTCAATACCTGGCTTTGTTCGCTCACGTTGTCGATCAGGCGCAGGTTGGGGCCGCGCTGCTGAATGTACTCGAGCGGATACCCGACCGCCGCCGTGCCGGTATTCTTGATGACCACCTCGATGCGCATGTCGCTGCCCGTGAAAATGCAGGCGGGATTGTCGAGGCAGTGGGCGCTGATGGAAAGAACGTCGTTCGGCATGGCGTTTCCTGTGAGTTGAATGGACAGCGCAAGCAGCGCGCTTAGGAGCCGTTCAGGATGATATCGCATTTGATTTTCCGTCCTATTTTCGTGCGCAGCAATTCCTGCACTTCGATGGCGATCTGCCAGGCATGACGGTCGCGGATGATGACGGAACCGGCCGAATTCATGATGTTGGCAGCGGCCGGTTCCGGTTCCTCGTCATCCGACAGCGACGGCACGGGCGCGTCCCAGGTGCCGTCCGGTTTTTTGTACTTGACGGTCTCGTCGTCGCCCGCCACGTACGAGTATTCGTCCGGCAAGCCATAGCAGTGACCGAATTCATGCGCGTGCGTCTGTCCATCGGTCGAGGCGGAGACGTCGATCACGGTACCCGTCACGCCCTCGCGCTCGTAGCGCTTGTGGATCTGCATCAGGTAATGCTCGTTGCTCTCCACATACACGACGCGGTAGATGATGGGCAGCGTGCGCGTGCCGCATTCCGGGTCGCTGATCTCCATCCGGAATTTATTGTTCCAGTGGCTTTCCAGGCCCGTGGTGGCGATGCCCTTGACGTACTTGATGACGGCGGCGCGCTGCTTGGCCCGCGTTGCGGCCTGCGGTGTGCCCCGCTCGCGGTCTTCCAGCGCCTGGTCGGGCGGATCGAGCACGGTGATCACCTTGACGCGCAGTTCGGCGATGATGCCGGTGTTCGACTTGACGGGCACGTAGATCTTGTAGCGCACGGTGTCGAAATAGTTGTGCGGCGCGCCGTTGGCGCCAAAGGTGTTGTTATAGCGCGGCACGCTGGAGACGGAGATCTCCTTTTCATAGTCGGCGATCCAGCAGGCAGGCCGCTTGATCAGCACTTCCTTGCGCTGTTTATTGTCGACGGGGCTGGTGCTGGACGTCCCCGTTTCCCGGAATGTCGGCTCGGGTTTGGGCGGCGCCTTGGCCGTCGTGCCGGGCGCCGGCCCTTTGGCGCGCGTGTCCGGGCCGGGCGCAGGCGCAGGGGATGGGGCAGGGCTGTCCGGCGCCTCGGGCAACTGGCCCGGCGATTTGAGCAGCTCGATCACCAGCGCCTCGACGGCGGCGGCCGCCACGATGTGGGTCAGGCCCCTGGCGTCCGTCATGCCCGTTTCGATGGTGCCGTCGGCGCGCTTGACGCGATACGGCTGGCGCGCCATGAGTTCGCCCGTGTCGCGGTCTTTCAGCACGAAGCCCTCGTCGAACAGTTTCAAGCGGCTGTCGGGCAACGGCGGCAGGCCGGCGGCGGCACTGGCGCCGCCGTTGAAGACGTGCTGCCCGCCCTTGACCGTGAAATGCCCGGGGCAGCGGAAGGTGATGTCGCCGCCTTCGAGCGTGATCGACGATTGTCCCGCCTGCAGGACGATTTTCTGGTTGGCCTTGATGTCGATGCTGTCGCTCACGGAGATCACCGTGACGGCTTGATCGGCGAGGATTTCCAGCTGGTCGGTATGCGCTTCGAGCGAGACGGGGCCGTTGCCGGCGACGGCCTTGATGCCGCCTTCCTGGCTGAACAGCGTGGCCGCGTTGGCCGCCACCGAGGCGACCGTCTGGCCGGCCGTCATGTGCAGGTCGGCCTGCGCCGTCCAGTGCAGCTGCTGGGCCGCGAACAGCACGGTCGACGCGGGCGTGGCCCAGTTGATGCTGGTGGGCGACTCCATCAGCACGAGCGGCTGGGCGTAGCGTTCCACGGGCTGCGCCGTATCGGGTTCGCGCGTGCCGCTGCCCGCCTTGCTCGCTTCCTGGCCGCCCACACTGGCCTGGTACTTGCCGTCCTGCTGCGGGTCGATTTGCGCCGCCATGTCCAGCTGCGCCTGGTTCGCATCCTTGCTGACGAGCGCTTTTTGCTGGCTTGCCGACGTTGCCACCGTCTTGCTCAGTTCACAGGCGCCGCGCAGCAGGGCCAGCGCTTCCTTGGTGTCGAGCTGGCTCGACGCCACGCCGGCACCCAGGCGCGCGCGCGCCGTGGTCGAGATCAGCATGCCTTCGCCTGCGCGCAGCATGGCCCAGGCATCGGTGCGCAATTCAAAGCCGCTGCCGCGGTAGCGGCCCCGCTGCGCCGAGCTGGCGCCTTGCTGCACCAGGTAGCCCAGATTGAGCTCGGTGGCGGCGCTGCTCGAAGCGAGCCGGGTGCGCAGCTGGCCACGGGTGTCGTCGAGCACCCACTGGTTGTAGCCGGCGCCGTCGAAATTGTGGCTGTGCATGCCTGACAGGACGCCCGCGTGGTTGACGCCCGCATCCTCGCCGGCCGCATACGGCGGCGCGTCGCTGCCCGTGTAGAGCTGGGCGACGACCAGCGGGCGGTCCATGTCGCCTTCGATGAAGTCGACCAGCACTTCCGTGCCGAGGCGCGGCGTGAATTGCGAACCCCAGTTCGGGCCGGCCAGCGCTTCGGCCACGCGCACCCAGGCGCCGGACGCCTCGTTGCCGGGCGCATTGCCCTGCTGGTCGGTGTTGTGCGCCAGGCCGCCCGGATTGGCGGCGCTGCCGCGCTGCCAGGCAAACTGGATGCGCACCTGGTGGTCGCGGCCCGTGGTGGCCACGCTGTCGGCCAGGCCCACCACCAGCGCCGTCTGCGGCCCCAGCGCCACGGCTGGCGTGCGCGCGGCGGTGGCGCGCGGCACGATGGCCACGCTGGCGCGCACGCAGCCGAAGCGGTTGCGGTAGGTGCCCGGCTCGATCTGGCCGGCGATCCGGTCGGCCACGCCGCCCAGGCCGGCCATCCTGGCCAGCTTCGACAGCATGCCGTCCAGGCTGGCGCCGGCCGGTCCCGCATTGTTGCGCGCCTGGTGCTCGGCCCACAGCACGGTGAAGTCGTTGGCGCCATCGGCATGCTGCTCGTGCTGCAGCAGGCGCATGGCGTGGCCGGCGGCCAGGCGGCGCACGGCGCCGGCGCCGTCGAACTGCTTGTTGTCCAGTTCCAGCGCTTGCAGCATGCGCTCGCTGTGCGGCCCGGCTGCCGCGCGGTCGGCATGCCGGCGCTCGCCGGCGCCGTCATACACGGCCAGCTGCGGCAACTGGCCGGCCGCCAGGCTGGAGACCTGCTCGGCGGCGGGCGCCGTCACCTGCTCCGGATGCCAGCTGCTGATGCTGACGGCATTCGACTGCACCTGGCGGCGCGCGCCGAAGCGGTCGATGGCGTCGTCCGTATCGGTGGCGCGCACGCCGTGAAAGCGCATCTCGGCGCCACCCGGGGTCTGCGGCGCGGCGGCCTTGCTGTCGAAGATCACCAGTTTGTGTCTGGCCTGTGCCTGGCCATCGCCGCCTTCCTGCGCGCCGCCGGGCTGGTCGTGCTCGAAGCGCCAGCTCAGGCCTTCGGCGGCCAGCAGGCGCGCGAAGAAATCGAAGTCGCTTTCGCGGTACTGGGTGCAGATGGCGCGCGTGGCCAGCACCTGGCTGACGTCGAATTCGAAGCGCAGCTGCGGGTAGTCGGCCAGCAGCTCGGTGACGATGTCGCGCGCATGCTTGTCCTGAAAAATATAACTGTCGCGGCGCAGCCGCAGCAGGGCCAGTGCCGGCTCGAGGCGCAGCCGGTAGCGCGCCACGCCGCCGTCCGCGCCCAGCCAGGCGCAATCGGTGCAGATGCCGTGCCAGGCGCGCTGGCTGCCGTCGGGCTGCAGCAGGCCAAGCGTCATTTCCTCGCCGATGAAGGACGCCAGGTCCAGGTTGGCCGCGGTACTCAGGGCATCGACCTCGAAGCGGAACAGTTCATTGACGGCTTCGCGGCCCTCGAACTGTTCCGCCATCAGCGATTCCGGCTGTCCGGACTGCTGGGCCGTGGCCAGGGTGATGAGTCGTGCATGCTGGCTCAGACCTGTGCCGAACTGGCCCGTTGCCGCGGGCGCTGGTTGTGCGCCGTCCATCACGGCAGGGTAATGCTCAGGTTAGCCACGCGCGGCGCCAGCTTGACGATGTCGTTGTAGGCATTGATCTGCGCTTGCGTCTGTTTGGCCAGCATGGTGCGCAGCCCCAGGTAGCCCAGCGCGCAGATCAGGGCGAACACGGAACACAGCACCCATGGCGGCACGTTGTTGCGCAGCTTGTGGATGATCTGGTCGGGCCGCTCGGCATGCGGGGCGAAGCCGGTTTTCTTGCCCTTCATCTGGGCGATTTCGTCGCCCAGGCGCGCCGTCAGATAGTTGAGTTTTTCCGGACCTTCCATGATGTAGCGGCCCTGGAAACCCAGCAGCAGGCACATATGGAATACCTCGAGCGCCTGCAGGTGGGCGCTGCCGCGCGCGCGCAGCGCTTCGAGACGGATGAAGAAGTTTTCGCCGGCCAGCTGGTCGCCGAACAGCACCAGCTGCAACGGCCGCCGCGCCCATGCGTCGCGGATGTCGTAGGGCGAGCGCAGGATGATTTCATCGACGGCCGCGCAGAACGCATATTTTGCGGCGTCGATATCGTCCGCCGACGCCCCCTGTTTTTTCGCGCCGCGGCTGAATTCATCGAGGAAGTGCGTCATCTTGCTGATGAAATCGGCATTGTCTTGCGGCCCGCTGCCGTTCTTCAGCATGAACAGGGCGTAAAACCCGTCGTACAGCAAGTCCATCAAGGTGTGTTCGGTGCCGGGACCGGCAGCCATGCCGGAGGCATAGCCGGCCTGGCTGCCGGACATCAGGGAAGGGGGAGCGCTGGCGTGCATCGTTGGACCTCAGGAAGTGACGGCGACAAGTTCGAGTTTCAGTTCGCGCATGCCGGAAGGGACATAGACCAGCAGCGACTGTGCCTGCAGCATGCGTTCGTACATCTGGCCCTTGGCGTCGATGGTGAAGTAAAACATGTCGGGACGCACGGGCACGGCGGCCGGCACTTGCGGCGCATGCTGCAGGCGCACCCCGGGCAGGGCGGACAGGACGAATTTTTCCACGTCGTCCGGCGCGCCCACCTTGAAGCGCAGCGGCACCACGTCGACCAGTTCCACGCCGGCCATGTCGGCGGACACGCCCAGGTAGAACGTCGTCTTGGCATCGATCTTTTCCGAGTCCAGCTTGCCGTGATGGTAGGACGGCTTGGTTTCCGTCAGCGCGATGGCGAAGTATTTCGACGAGATCACGGTGTCGAGCAATTCGCGGATCATGGCGTGCAGCTGGGCGAACGACGGTCCGGGATCGGCATGCCGGTACGGCGGCAGGTCGGCCAGCGCATGGCTTCTTGAAAAGGTCATCAAGCCGCCCGCCAGGGCCAGCAGCTGTTCGTACAGCCGCTCCGGATGCAGCGCCGGATGATGGAAGTAATGACTGAGCGAGGCGTAGGCCGCGCTGGCCGTATGCAGCAGCCAGAACGAGGACATGTCGCCGGAACGGAATTCGATCACGCTCTTGCTCGGCTCGCGGTGATGGCCGTACAGCGCGTTGACCTTGGCCTGCAGCGCGTCGATCAGGCGGCGCAGCTGCAGGAACAGCAGGGGCGCGCTGCGGATGGACAGGCTGGGGGGCACGAAGGAGGGGTCCTGCTCGAAGCCGCCCGTCGACAGGCGCCGCAGGCGCAGCAGGGGGAAGCTGACGTAGGAATCGCGCGGCTCGGAATCGGCGACCAGGCGCAGGGTTTTTTTCAGGTAGGTCAGTTCGGCCTGCGCGGCCTGGGTGTACAGGTCCGGCGTGCTGAGATTGGCCTGGGCGTAGCGCGCCGCGTTGTTGGGCTGGCCGCTGGCGGCGAAGTTGCCGCCGAAGGGCTTGAACGCCGGCAAGGCGGCGTGGAAGGTCACCGATTGCAGCGACGACGGCAAGTTGCCCAGGTCGAGCGCGTCGGGCAGTTCATCGCTTCCGGCCGCATTGTAGATTTCGCCGTCCTGGAAGACCAGCGACAGTTCCAGCAGGCGCAAGCTGTTGTTGGCCAGCGCATCGCGGTCGATCTGCAACTGGTTCACCCCCCACGCATACGGGTGCAGCGCCTTGACGCTCTCGTGCAGGCGCTGTTCGTGGTACTGGTCTTGCTGCTGGAAATGCTGGGGCCGCAGGAACAGCCCTTCGCCCCATAACAATTTGTTTGCCATGCTCATGGATTGCCCTCTATGCCAGACACAGTGAGGCGCGCGGCAGCGACTGAGATCATGCTTCGCATCGCGCAACCTGGTGCTTTTTTCGCAACTGCAAGAACCTTAACATTATCTTGAGGAATGGTGCGTACTGTACGTTTTTAGCGTTCGTAGTGTGAGTTTTCGCGTATTTTCTATTGAACGCAGTGAATTTTCAAATCATGTTACGCTCCGAAAAATAAACAATTAGCAACTATAAAAAGCAACTTTTCAATCGTCAAAACAGTCCTCTTTTTTGAAGGAAAGCTCAACATGACACGTTCGGTTTCGCTACGCACTCTTGCCGTTATCGCCTGTGCTGTCGCCCTCGGCGCCTGCAGTACGGCACCGGTGGCCAAAGCGCCGCCCGTCGTGGCGCCGCCGACGCTGGAAGAGCTGATGGCCAAGGCCACGCAGGCGGTGGATACGGGCAACAAGGCGGCGGCGCTGGCGCTGTGGCAGGAAGCGGCCGCCGCTGCGCCCGCCGACAAGCAGCCCTGGGTGCGCATGGCGCAAAGCCGCTACGATGCCGGCCAGTATGGCGAAGCCATTCTCAATGCCCAGGAAGTGCTGGTGCGCGATCCTGCCGACAAGCTGGCCAACAGCGTGATCGCCATCAGCGGACTGCGCCTGTCGACGCGGGCGCTGGCCGACCTGAGCCGTCAGAACAACCTGTCCGGTCCGCTGCGCGCGGAATCGCAGGACCTGGCCAAGCTGCTGCGCGAGAGCCTGGGCGAAACCGTGCTGGTGCCGCCGCCGGACAAGCCGCCCGTGCGCACGTCCCGCAAGCAGCCAAGCAAGCGCACTGCCGATGAAGGCAGCGCCAATCCATTCAATGCCCTGAAGTAGCCAGCCAGGCACAGGTACGCCGCAGTTCAACAGGCGCATCGCCGATGCTGCCAACATTTTGGAAGGGGATGTCATGTCGAAGAAAGATAGTGTGCAGAAGCGTTTGCAAAAGGTACGCCCGCCACGCGTGCAGATGACCTATGACGTCGAGATCGGCGACGCCATCGAAAACAAGGAGCTGCCGTTCGTGGTGGGCGTGGTGGGCGATTTCGGCGGCAATTCCGAACTCGAGCAGAAGCGCCTGAAGGACCGCAAGTTCGTCGATATCGACCGCGATAATTTCGATGAGGTGATGAAGGGCATCGAGCCGCGCGCCACTTTCCGCGTGCCTAATGCGCTGGGCGCCGATGGCGGCCAGTTCGGCGTCGAGCTGAAATTTCGCGCGATCGCCGATTTCCGCCCGGAAGCGGTGGTCGAGCAGGTCGAGCCGCTGCGCAAGCTGCTCGAGGCGCGCACCAAGCTGGCCGACCTGCGCAACAAGCTGGCCGGCAACGACAAGCTGGAAGACATCCTGAATGACGTGCTCAACAGCACGGAAAAACTGGCCCAGCTGGAACAACATTCCCACGTCAGGAAAGATTGATATGTCCGCACAACTGACCCCCGCATTGAGCGCTGCCGGCACCGCCGAAATCGACTTGCTCGACCAGATCGTCGAGCAGAGCAAGGTGGCCAAGTCCAGCGTCGAACACGCCCGTGCCAAGGACCTCATTTCCGAACTGGTCAGCCAGGTCATGGATGGCACGGTGGTGGTATCGAATAACCTGGCCGCCACCATCGATGCCCGCGTGGCCGAACTGGACCAGCTCATTTCCGCGCAGCTCAGCGCCATCATGCACGCGCCCGAATTCCAGAAGCTGGAAAGCAGCTGGACGGGCCTGCATTACCTGGTGAAGAACACGGCCACCGGCACGAATCTGAAGATCAAGATGATGAACGCGACCAAGCGCGAACTGGTCAAGGATTTCCAGAGCGCGCTGGAGTTCGACCAGTCGACCATGTTCAAGAAGGTCTACGAAGAGGAATTCGGCACCTTTGGCGGGGCGCCGTTCGGCACCTTGCTGGGCGACTTCGAATTCAGCCGCCAGCCGGAAGACATGTATTTCATCGAGCAGATGTCGCATGTGGCCGCCGCCGCGCACGCGCCGTTCATCTCGTCCGCGTCGCCGGAACTGTTTGGCCTGGAAAGCTATAGCGACCTGGGCAAGCCGCGCGACCTGGCCAAGGTATTCGACACGGTCGAGTATGCGAAGTGGAAATCCTTGCGCGAATCGGAAGACGCGCGCTACGTGGGCCTGACCTTGCCCCGCTTCCTGGGCCGGCTGCCGTTCAATCCGCTCGATGGCGCCACCGTCGACGGCTTCAATTTCGTCGAGGACGTCGACGGCACCGATCACCAGAAATACCTGTGGTGCAATGCCGCCTACGCGTTCGGCACCAAGCTGACGGCCGCCTTCGAGGATTACGGCTGGTGCGCGGCGATCCGCGGCGTGGAGGGGGGCGGTCTGGTGGAAGACTTGCCGACGCATACCTTCAAGACGGACGAGGGCGAGGTGGCGCTGAAATGCCCGACCGAGATCGCCATCACGGACCGCCGCGAAAAGGAATTGAGCGACCTGGGCTTCATCTCCCTCGTGCACTGCAAGAACACGGACTATGCCGCGTTTTTCGGCGCCCAGTCGGCGCAGAAGGCGAAAAAATACAATACCGACGCCGCCAATGCGAACGCGGTGCTGTCGGCGCAGCTGCAATACATCTTCGCCGTGTCGCGCATCGCCCACTACATGAAGGCCATGATGCGCGACAAGATCGGCAGCTTTGCCGCCGCCTCCAACGTGGAAGATTTCCTCAACCGCTGGCTGACGCAGTACGTCTTGCTCGACGATAACGCCAGCCAGGAACAGAAAGCCCAGTTTCCGCTGCGCGAAGCCTCGGTGCAGGTGGCGGAAGTGCCGGGCCGGCCCGGCGTGTACCGCGCCGTGTCCTTTTTGCGTCCGCATTTCCAGCTGGACGAATTGTCCGTTTCACTCCGTTTGGTCGCGGAGCTTCCGCAGTCGACCAAATCGTAATGTATTTTTCTTTACACCCTTGAAAGGAATGACATGGCAATCGACGTATACTTGCAAATTGATGGCATCAAAGGCGAATCCACGGATAACAGCCACAAAGATTGGATCGAATGCAAGTCGGTCCAGTGGCAAGTGCTGCAACCCAAATCGGCGACCGCCTCGACGGGCGGCGGCCATACTGCCGAACGTACCGAGCACAAGGACATCGTCATCGCCAAGATGGCCGATCTCGCCAGTCCCTTGCTGCTGCAGACTTGCTCCTCGGGCAAGACCATCCCGAAAGCCAAGCTCGAGTTCCTGCGCGCCGACGGCCAGGGCGAGCGCATCAAGTACTTCGAAATCGAACTGGAGAATGTGATGATCAGCAGCGTGGCGCCATCGGTGGCCGCGGGCGACATTCTCGGTGAAGACCTGGCGCTCAAGTATTCCAAGGTCAAGTGGAAGTACACCCAGCAAAAAGTCGGTGGCGGTTCGGGCGGTAACACCTCCGGCGGCTGGGACCTGTCGGCCAACAAGACGGCCTGACCAAATCCGACCGTACTTGACCGTCCCTGACCGCGTATGCCAGCGGCGCGCTGCCGCCGCTGGCTTTCCTGGCCGCCGGCAGCGGTGTCCACGCCACCCATGAAACGGGAAGCCCATGAAAGGTTTTACGCCGGGCCTGTTCGACCGCCTGATGGATACGCCCGTGCACGGCGCCTCCAGCGGCACCGTCTCGCGCCTCTCGCTCGAGGACTTGAAAGACACCGTGGCGCGCGATCTCGAGGCGCTGCTCAACACGCGCGCCGTGCTGCCCGAGGCGCTGCTCAAACCCTTTCCCGAGTGCGGCAAGTCGATCATCACGTACGGCTTGAACGATTTCGCCGGGCTTAGCCTGTCGAGCACGGACGACCGCGCCTATATCTGCCAGTGCCTGGAAAAGGCCATCGCCCGCCACGAGCCGCGCTTGCGCCAGGTGCGCGCATCGCTGGAAATCGAGGAAGGCTCGATCAACCGCCTCAATTTCGCCATCAGCGCGCTGCTGGTGGTGCATGCGGCGCACGAACCGGTCAGCTTCGACGCCATCCTGCAGCCGTCCAGCCTGCACTACACGATCAGCAAGGCGCGCCGCGCCGCGCCCACGGGAGCCTGACCTTGGAAGAATTGCTGCCCTATTACGAGCGCGAACTGGGTTTCCTGCGCCGCTATTCGCGCGAGTTTTCCGAGCGCTACCCGAAGATCGCCGGGCGCCTGCTGATGGGCGGCGAGGTGTGCGAAGACCCGCACATCGAGCGCATGATCCAGTCCTTCGCGCTGCTCAATTCGCGCATCTCGAAGCGCATCGACGACGATTATCCCGAATTCACCGAAGCGCTGTTCGAGGTGCTGTATCCGCATTATCTGCGGCCGTTTCCCTCGTGCTCGATCGCGCGCATGGATTACGGCGCCGCGGCGGCGCAGCTGACGGCGCCCGCGGAAATCGCCCGCGGCACGGAGCTGACGACGCGCCCCGTGAAAGGCGTGGCCTGCACCTTCCGCACGGCCTACCCCGTGACGGTGGCGCCGCTGGCGCTCACGCAGGCGGCGTTTTCCGCCATCATCGAGGCGCCGGAACAGGTGCTGCTGCCGGCGAATGCCACCTCGGGCGTGCGCATCACCATCGAGTCGAGCGCCGCGCAGCTGGCGCTGGGCCAGCTGGGACTGGCGTCGCTGCGCGTGTTCATCGACGGCCAGCCTTCGTTTTGCGCGGCGCTGCGCGACGCCCTGTTCATGCGCACCGTGAAGGCCTACGCCGAGGCGGACGGCAGCGGCAGCTGGGTCGCGCTCGACGGCATTCCGCTGCGCAGCGCCGGCTTTGCCGAGGACGATGCGCTGATCCCGTTTTCCGCCCGCTCGCATCCGGCCTACCGGCTGCTGACCGAGTATTTCTGCTTTCCCGAGAAATTCAACTTCTTCGACATCGACCTCGGCGCGCTGTGCGCCGCGCTGCCGTCCGGCTGCCGCCGCATTACTTTGCACCTGGCGCTGAGCGGCCTGCGCACCGATTCGAATACGGCGCGCCTGCTGGGAACGATGAGCACGCACAACCTGCTGCTGGGCTGCACGCCGGTGGTCAACCTGTTCCGCCAGCGCGGCGAACCGATCCGCCTCACGCACACGGCCGCCAGCTATCCCGTGCTGGCCGATGCGCGCCGCGCCTATGCGTTCGAGGTGCAGTCCATCGATTCGGTCAAGCTGGTGCGGCAGACGCCGCAGGGCGAATCCGTGGTGGAATTCCGCCCATTCTATTCGTTGCGCCATGGCGAAACCCCGGCCAGGGATGGCCATTACTGGGTCATGCGGCGCGACGAGATCATCGCCGGCAAGAGTCCCGGCTACGAGACGCAGATCTCGATCGTCGACATCGATTTCGATCCGGCCGCGGTGGAAACGGATACGCTCAGCCTGGAACTGAGCTGCACCAACCGCGACTTGCCGGCGCAGCTGACCTACGGCTTGCACGGCGGCGACCTGTTCCTCGAAGGCGGCTCCAGCGTGCGCAGCATCAGCCTGCTGCGCAAACCCAGCGAGTCGCACCGTTTCGAACGGGGACGGGGCGCCCACTGGCGCTTGATTTCGCATCTGGCGCTGAACCACCTGTCGCTGGCCGGCAGCGGTCTGGAAGCGTTCCAGGAAATGTTGACCCTGTACGACTTGCCGCGTTCGGCGACGTCGCAGCGGCAGATACGCGGCATTACCGCCATCGCCCACCAGGCCGTCAATGCCTGGCTGCCAGGCAATCCCTTCGCCTGTCTGGTGCGCGGCGTCGAAGTGCGGCTGACGATAGACGAAGAAGCCTTCGTCGGCAGCGGCATCCACGCCTTTGCGCATGTGATCGAGTGCTTTCTGGGCTTGTATGTGCATGCGAACAGCTTCACGCAGCTGGTGATATTGGCAAAAAAATCAGGAGAGGAGCTGTGGCGATGCAAACCACGCAGCGGCGATTCGAGCCTAGTGTAATCGAGCGCCTGTTTGCCCAGCCTTGCCGCTTCCAGTATTTTCAGGCGGTACGCATGCTGGAGCTGTGGCTCAGGCGCAATGGCTTGCCGCACGATGATGCGGTGGCCAGTTTCCTGCGCTTCCAGAATTCCATCTCGCTCGACTTCGCCCCCAGCCAGCTCGAGGCGCTGGCGTCCGAACCGCGCGAACTGGCCACGGACGCCGACGCGCTGGGCGCGGCGCTGCGCAGCGGGCAGCTGAAATACGTGCGCGTCACGCCGGCCTTCATGGGCTTTCTCGGCGTCGCCGGCGCGCTGCCGCTGCACTATACGGAACGCATCGCCACGCACCAGCTGTATGAAAAGGACGAGGGGCCGCGCGCCTTCCTCGACACGTTTTCGAACCGCGCCCTGGCCCTGTTCTATGAAGCGTGGCGCAAGTACCGGCTGGAACTCAAATACCAGCTCGACGGCAAGGACCAGTTCCTGCCGCTGCTGCTGTCGCTGGCGGGACTGGGCAACGCCTCGCTGCGCCAGCGCCTGGCGGGGGACGGCACGGGCGTGCTCGACGAATCGGTGGGCTACTTTGCCGCCGCCATGCGCCACCGGCCGCCGTCGGCCGTGCTGATCGGCCAGGTGCTGTCCGAGTATTTCGGGCAGCGCATCGCCGTCAGCCAGTTTGTCGGCTGCTGGTACGACGTGCCGCGCGAGCAGCAAAGCACGCTGGGCGGCAGCAACGCCTTGCTGGGCGCCACCGCCATGGTCGGCGCGCGCGTCTGGCAGCGCGACCTGCGCCTGCGCCTGACCATCGGCCCGCTGGCCCGCTGCCATTTCGACGCCTTCCTGCCTGGCGGCGCGGCCGCTCTCGCGCTCGAGAAGATGCTCGCCATGTTCACCGGCCTGTGCCTGGAATACGAGGTGCAGCTGGTGCTGCGCGCCGCCGACGTGCAGGGCATTGCGCTGGCGGAGCCGCGCAGCGGCGGGCGGCTGGGCTGGGACAGTTTCCTGATCACCGGCGGCGAGGCGCGCGACCGCGCCGATGTCCGCTATGAACTGCATGCGCTGGCTTGAGCGGGCGCCACCGCATCGATTTCGCCCACTCTCACCCGACAAGGACCGCCGCCCCATGAGCATCAACCTGAAAACATTGATCAGCAAGTTGAACGACACCTGCCGCACGGCCGCCACGCGCGCGGCCAGCCTTTGCGTCGGCCTGGGGCAGTATGAAGTCGACCTGGAACACGTCTTCCTCGCGTTGCTGGAGCAGCCGCGCAGCGATTTCGTGCTGATTGCCCGCAGGAGCGGCGTCAGCGTGAGCATGCTGGAAGCGGATTTGCGCGCCGAAGTGGCGCGCCTGCAGACGGGCAATGCGCGCACGCCCGTGTTTTCCGTGCGCCTGCCCAAGCTGTTCGAGCATGCCTGGCTGATCGCCTCGCTCGATTTGCGGGCCGGGCGGCAGGTGAGCATCCGCAGCGGCCATTTGCTGCAGGCGCTGCTGACCGAGCCGGAACTGGCGCAGCTGGCCTACCGGGGCTCGGCGCTGTTCCACGAATTCAAGCTCGACGAGATCAAGCACGGGCTCGACAAGCTGACCGAGGGCTCGCAGGAAGCCGGCGAGGCGGCCGCGGGGCAGGAGGAGGCGGGCGATGCCGGCGGCGATCCCGTGGGGGAGCTGGCCGGCGGGGCGGCGGCGTCGAAAACGCCGGCGCTGGACCAGTTCACGGTCAACCTGACGGCACGCGCGCGGGCCGGCAAGGTCGATCCCGTGATCGGGCGCGACATGGAAATCCGCCAGGCGATCGACATCCTGATGCGGCGGCGCCAGAATAACCCGATCCTGACGGGCGAGGCCGGTGTCGGCAAGACGGCCGTGGTCGAGGGCCTGGCGCTGCGCATCGTGCAGGGCGACGTGCCCGAGATCCTGCAGGGCGTGGAGATCCACACCTTGGACATGGGCCTGCTGCAGGCCGGCGCCAGCGTCAAGGGCGAGTTCGAGAACCGCTTGAAAAACGTCATCGCCGAAGTGGGCAAGAGCGCGCACGCCATCATCCTCTTCATCGACGAGGCGCACACGATGATCGGCGCCGGCGGCAGCGCCGGCCAGAACGATGCGGCCAACCTGCTGAAACCGGCGCTGGCGCGCGGCGAGCTGCGCACGATCGCCGCCACCACCTGGGGCGAATACAAAAAATATTTTGAAAAGGATGCCGCGCTGGCGCGCCGCTTCCAGGTCGTCAAGATCGAGGAGCCGAGCGAAGAGCTGGCGTGCGCCATGTTGCGCGGCATGGCGCCCCTGATGGAGCGGCATTTCAAGGTGCGCATCTTCGACGAGGCGATCACCGAGGCCGTGCGCCTGTCACACCGCTACATCGCGGGCCGCCAGCTGCCGGACAAGGCCATCAGCGTGCTCGATACGGCCTGCGCCAGGGTGGCGCTGGGGCAGAGCGCCACGCCGGCCCTGCTCGACAGCGTGGCGCGCCGGCGCGAGCGCATCGATGCGGAAGCCTCGGCCCTGGCGCGCGAGGAGAGCGGCGGCGCGCGCCATGGCGCGCGGCTGCAGCGGCTCGATGCCGAACGCGGCGCCGCCACGCAGGAGCACGCGCAACTGGCCGCGCGCTGGGACAGCGAAAAGGCGCTGTCGGAACAGATCCAGGCGATCCGCCGGCAGCTCGAGGCCGGCACGCCGGCCGACGCGGGCCAGGGGCGCGAGCTGCTGGCGCTGCAGGCCGAACTCGCATCGCTGCAGGGCGAGACGCCGCTCGTGCCGGTGCAGGTCGATGGCCACGTGGTGGCGGAAATCGTCGCCGGCTGGACCGGCATCCCGCTGGGCAAGATGGTCAAGGATGAACTCAAGACGGTGCTGCGGCTGAAGGATTTGCTGCAGGAGCGCGTGCTGGGCCAGCCCCACGCGATCGAGGCGGTGGCGCAGCGCGTGCGCACGGCGCGCGCCAACCTGGACGACCCGGACAAGCCGAAGGGCGTGTTCCTGTTCGTCGGCCCGTCCGGCATCGGCAAGACGGAAACGGCGCTGGCGCTGGCCGACGTGCTGTATGGCGGCGAACGCAAGCTCATTTCCATCAACATGAGCGAATACCAGGAAGCCCACAGCGTGTCGGGGCTGAAGGGTTCGCCGCCCGGCTATGTCGGCTACGGTGAAGGCGGCGTGCTGACCGAGGCGGTGCGCCGCAATCCGTACAGCGTGCTGCTGCTCGACGAGGTGGAAAAGGCGCATCCCGATGTCATGGAACTGTTCTTCCAGGTCTTCGACAAGGGCGTGATGGACGATGCCGAGGGACGCGAGATCGATTTTAAAAATACCATCATCATCCTGACCTCGAACGTGGCGTCGGCCACCATGATGCAGGCGTGCCTGAACTTGCCGGCGGAGCAACTGCCGACGCCGGAGCAGCTGGAGCTGGCCATCCGCCCGCAACTGCTGAAGGTCTTCAAGCCCGCATTCCTGGGGCGCCTGAAGGTGATTCCCTATTATCCGATCAGTGACGACGTGCTGGCCCGTATCATCGGCCTGAAGCTGGGCCGGATCGCCGCCCGCATCGCCGCCAATCACCAGGCCGAGTTCCTCTACGACGAGGCGCTGGTCGAGGCGGTGCTGGCGCGCTGCACCGAAGTCGATTCGGGCGCGCGCAATGTCGACAATATCCTCAATGGCAGCCTGCTGCCGGAAATCGCCGAAGCCGTGCTGGCACGCATGGCGGAAGGGCAAGGCATCAGCCGTATCAAGGCCAGCGCCGGCAAGCAGGGGCAGTTCCGGTATACGATCAAATAGGCGTCACGCCGGCAAGCGTCAACCAGCTCAATGGCCGCTGCCGGGCGCGATGCCCAGCAGCTCCTCGATGTGGGCCAGCGAGGCGCCGTCCTTGACCACGCCGCGCAGCCATTCGTGCAGGTTCTGCTCGCCGGCGTCGGCGGCCTTGTCGGCGAAGTACGAGACAGGGCTGTGCGGCTCCGTCTGGCGGAAGTACTGCGCCACCTGGCGCAGCTGCGCCAGCGCCTGGGCGCGGCTCTGCAGCTCGCCGGGCGGCGCCGGCAGCGGCGCCGGCACGGCGGCCCCCGCCGCCTGGCCGGCAGCCGGCATCGGCGCGGCGGCTGCGCTGGAGGCAGGGGCGGCCGCGGGCGCGGCAGGCAGGGCCAGCTGCATCGCTTGCAGCGCCTCGCGCGCCATGGAAAAGCCCGGGCTGTCCTTGCCCAGGCGGATATCGGCGACCTGTTCCAGCTCGGCCAGCGCGTCCAGGCAGAACTGGGCGTCGGCGGCAAATGCGGCGCGGAACTGTGCCGACGTGCCGCGCCGCGCCGCCTCCATATCCACCAGTTTCGTGCCGTTGACGCCATCCTGGTTGCCGGCGGCCCGCTTGCGCGCCGTCTCGAAGTCCACCGTCGACCAGCCGCCCGACTGCTTGTCCGTCAGCGCCATGGCGCGCACGAGCGACGGCGTGCGCGCCAGGATCCAGCCCAGGTTGCCGATGCGCTGCTCGTGGTCGTCGCCATCGGGCTGCGGGTACAAGCCCAGGTCCCAGTACTGGCGCAGCAGGCCCGCCAGCAGGCGATAGCCTTCGCCCAGTCCGCGCAAATGGTCTTGTCTGGCGCTCGCTTCGGCCAGCCAGGCGCCGAGCCGCAAGTCCTTGCTCTTCTCGCCCAGCAGGGCGGCGCAGCGCTGCAGTACGAAGGCCCAGTCGGCCTCCTTCAGGTCGGTGACCCATTCGCCCTGGTCGAGCGTGGGGTCGTCGAACTTGCGCGCCTGGCCGATGGCGTCGAAGTCGGTGGAGAAGGACAGGTCGACGCCGCATGGCTGCTCGGCGCTGATGGGAAGTAATAGCTGGTCGGCTGAAATCATGTGTGTTCTCGGCTGTGGGACGGAAAGCTTGCTGGCGGCGTGGCGGCCTTACTGGACCATGCGAAATTCGATGCGGCGGTTGCGCGCGCGGCCATCGGCGCTGTCATTGCTGGCGATGGGACGGTCCGGGCCCTGTCCGGAAGCGCTGAGCAGGTCGCCGTCGATGCCCTTGCCAGCCAGGTAGGTCTTGACCGCCTCGGCGCGCGCCTGGCTCAGGTTCTGGTTGCTGGCACGCAGTCCCAGGTTGTCGGTGTGGCCGATGATGTCGACCTTGCGGCCCGCCAGCTTGTGCAGCGCCGTGCTCATTTCGTCGAGGATGGCGCGGCCCGACGGCGTCAGCGTGGTCTTGCCGCTCTCGAATTCGATGGTGCGGTTGGCCAGCGCGCCGTCGAGGATGCCCTGCTCGGAGGCGGACACGCGCAAGCCGTTGTTGACCGTGTACGTGGGATTGAGGCTGGTGGCGAAGTCGCTGGCGATCTTTTGCCGCTGCGCCTCGTTGGCCACCTCGCCGCGCACGCTGACCACGCTGCCTTCGATCTTCAGCTGGCCACGGCGGATCTGCTTGAGGTCCGCCGTCAGCAGCTTTTGCACATAGGCGTTCCAGTTTGCCGGCTGCGCCACCTGGCCGACGGCGATCTGGTCGACGACCTTGTCGGCGCCATACAGTTCGCGCAGGCGCACCAGCACCGCGGCCTTGGCCGCTTCGTCCGGCACCGTGCCGCTGGCCAGTACCTGGCCAGGTTGCGGCGTGGCGGCGGCCGGCACCGAGACAGCGGCCGGCGGCGCGGCGGCGCTTTGCGCGCCGGCGCCGGACGGCGCGCATGCGAGGCTGAGAAGGATGGCAAGGCGGATGTGGCGCATGGTCAGGTCCCGATGAAGGCGGCACGAAACGTGTCGTGCGCCGATTTGAGTGACAGGTTGGCCTGCGCGAGGCAGGCCGAGGCTTTCTTGATGGCGTAGTCGCTGTCGGCATGTTCCTCGACCCAGGCTAGGTCGTCGAAGGCGATGTGGTGTTCCAGCGCCGCCTGCGGTTCCATGATGGCGTGCAGGGTTTGCGCCGAGGCGCCGCAAAAGCCCAGCACCAGCGCATGGCGGCCGCGGATGCGGGTGATGAACAGCGCCAGTTCGAAGTCGGCGCGCGCCAGGAACGGGGCGATCAGGTGCATCCAGAAGGCCGCCACCAGGTTGCGGTACAGGGGGTCGGCCGGCAGCGGCAGTTCCAGGCTTTTTTCCAGCCGGCTGGAACTGCTGGCCATGACGGGCTGCAGCAGCATGCCCAGGGCCAGCAGCACCTGGCGCACGGAGCCGCCAAAACCCGTGGGCGCCAGCAGGGCGTCGAGCGCGCCCACCGTCTGCAAGCAGAGGAAATCGTCGAAGGCGGCGTCGTAGGCGCTGCCGCGCAAGTCCAGTTCGATGCTGGCGCCCGCGGCGGCGGCCGGCAGCGCGGCGCCGGCCGCCGCGCCGCGCATCTCCACGCTCAGGGCGTCGAGGCGGTTCCACAGGCGCGACAGCACCAGCGGACTGGTCGGCACGAAGCCGGCCGGCTGCGCCACTTCCATGGCGCCCATCATCAGGAAGGGAAAGCGGCGCGACGAGGCATCGTTGCTGGCGGCGATATGCCCGGCGATGGCGCGGCCGCGGCGCGGGCCGATGAAGGCGAAATGCAGCGGCGGCAGCGCATCGTAGGTGAGCTTCCAGCGCGCATCGGCCGTCATCAGTTCCATGGCGTTGGCCAGCCACTCATCGAGCATCTTCAGCAGGGCCGGGTTGTCGCCATGCTTGATGAAGTCGCCGCGGCTGGGGATCTTGCCGAAATAGCCGATCTGGGTAACGGTCGGGCGGCTCATGGCGTGTTCCCGGCGATGGCGGTGGCCGTTTCCGGCGCGCCGATGGCGACCGATTCCGGCAGTTTCAAGCCGCGGAAACCCTGGTTGCCGGCGGAGGCCGGCGCCGGCGCGGCAGCGGCCACGATCTTCAGGTTGGCCACCACGGTGACGCCGCTGTTTTCCCAGCTCAGTTCGAATATGCCGCCTTCCTTGCGCGTGCGCCTGGCCGAGTCGATCATCTTCTTCAGGCCGAAATGCCCGGGTTCGTTCAGCAGCACCACGGCGCGTCCTTCCGGCGTGATGGCGCTGATGCGCGAGCCGGGCACGCCCTGCGGGTTGGGCCAGACCATGTGCACCCAGGGCTGCGGCTGGCCGCGCCAGCGCAGCGCCTGGCCATCGATCTCGATCGTATATTCGGTGGCGCCGGGCGCGCTCAGCGCCTGCAGGTCGAAGCGCGTCTGCGCTTCGGCGGCGCCGGCCGCCGTGGCCACGCCGTTGGCGCTGAGCGGCGCGACCCAGCCGGGCAGGCTGGCCACCACCGGCGGCGCCAGGGTGATGCCCATCGCGGCCCAGGTCCTGGCGCTGATGGCGTCGCCGCGCCGCACGACGAGCGGGCCGATGGTGGTGTTGAAGAACTTGGCGATGGCGCCTTCCGGTCCGAATACCTGGCCGATGTCCGCATTGCTCGCCTCGATGCGCGAGTCGGGCGCGAACGGATATTTCGGCGCCAGGGTTTTCTGGAACGGTTCGAGCACCTGGGCCAGCCATACCTTGTTGATCTCCGTCTCGGTGGGCTTGACGATGACGGCGAAGGTCTGCATCAGCGGGCGTACCAGCAGCGGACGGATGGCCTGCTTTTGCTGGTCGCTCATGCCGGTCAGCATCTGCTCATCGACGTACTTGAGCGCGTCGGCCAGCTCCGAGCCGCTGCCGTCGAGCGTCTGCTGCATCAGCTGCTTGGCGCCGGGGCCCGTGTCGCCCTGGTTCTTGATCTGGTTGAGGCGCACGCGCAGCTTCGACAGGGCCGCCAGGTAGCCGCGCACGGGCGAGGCTTCCTTGTCGCGCGCCACCACCAGGCGCGCCACGCCGGAAAATTCGCGGCCGACGGGCCCCATCGGCATGGTGCCGCCGGCCTGGCCAGTCGCCGTGGCGGCGGGCTTCTGGCGCAGCACCGTTTCGCGGAACCAGTCCATCGCCCCGCGCTGGGCGCGCTGCAAGCCCTGGCCCAGCAGCGAAGGGTTGTCCCACGAGGTTTCCTGGTACACGGTCTCGATCAGTTTGTTGAGGGGCGAGGCTTGCGGATCGCCGAGGCGGTTCATGGCCTGCGCCGCGTTGTCGAAACCGTTCAATTCGCGGATGCTGACGCCCTGGATGAATTTCTGCCATTCCCTGGCGTAATCGGTCTTGTACAGTTCCAGCAGCGCCTTCTGGATCTGTTCCGGGCTGCCTTCCAGGGTCAGGTCATCCTTCGACGCCGTCTTCAGTACCCAGTCGGCGCTTTGCAGTTCGCGGTTGGCCGCTTCCTGGAACGCCTGCTGGATGTATTTTTCCCAGGCGTCGCGCGTGAAGGTGCCGGGGATGGCGTAGCTGCCCAGCACCAGTTCCTTGTCCTGCTCGCCAACGATGCGCGCCACCGTCATCGACGGGAAGCGCGTGGCGGCGCGCGCCTTCACGTCCGCATACACGCGGTCGCGCGCCGGCATGCCGCGCACCACGCGGCGCAGGCTGTCGCGCGACTGGTCGGCCAGGGCCCGCTTGTTCTCGATCTGCGGCCAGGACGGGTCGTCGATCTGCGTCAGGTAGAACGAGATCAGGCGCTCGGCGCTGCGGATCATCTGTTCGCGCGGCATGTTGCCCCGGTTGGCGTCGAGCCAGCCGCGCCAGTAGCGGGTCAGCTGGTCGTTCAGGTGGCCGGCCTCGGCGCGCGATTTGTCGCCCAGCATCAAGTAGGTCTTCAGGGCATTGTAGGCATCCTCCACGTTCGTCGGCGCGGCATCCTTGAAGGGCTGGCTGCTTGTGCCGACTGCCGTAGCGATTGTGGTGGCGGCCGTCGTGCCGGCCGGCACGGCGCCGGCGGCTGGCGTCACTGCTGTCGCCCGCGCGGCCGGCACCGCCGTCAGCGGCTGCAGGCGGTCGGCGCCGGCGTTCACTTCCGCGAGGAACGATTCCAGCGACTGCGCCACCGGCGCGAGCATGACTTCCTTGAGGCCGGAGAAATACTCTTCGCGCAGTTTGCGCTCGAGCAAGTCACCCTGGTACAGGCCCAGGCTGAGCGCCAGCGGCCGCTTGCTGCGGTACGCTTCCAGCTGCTCGATGCGGTCCTGCAGGATTTCCAGGGCCTGGAAGCGCGACTGCAGGTCCAGGCGCTTGTCCTGCACCTTGATGGCCTGCTCCAGGTCGGCCTGCACGTTCGCTGCCAGCTGGCGGTTGGCCAGGTAGGACCAGCTCCAGCCGCCCAGCGCCAGGCCGGCCAGCGCGATGGCGGTAAAAAACGTGGCATAGCGCAAGCGCGTCTTGCGCGGACTGGCGTATTGCGCCACCAGTTCCCTGTCGGCGAAGATCACCTTGCGAAACAGGTTCAGCAGGAAGTAGCCGTGCTGGTCCTGGACTTGCACGGTCTTGTGTTCCTGTGGCTGTGGCTTGAGGTCGAAGCGCTGCGCCACCCGTTCCGACGAGGCGGAGACGGAAGCGCCTTCCTGCAGGGCGCTGGTGAAATAGAAACCGCGGAAGACGGGCTTGAACTGGAAGGGATTTTCCTCGAACAGGGTGGCGATGAAGGCGCGCAGCGGCCCCTTCACGGAACTGAATTCCAGCGGGAAGGTGAAGACGCCGGGCGGCATGCGCTCGCGTCCCAGCAGCGACATGCTGGCCAGGCTGAGGTCCTTCAGACCATCGTACAGCTCGTCGAAACGCTGGTCGAACTGCTCCAGCACGTCCTGCTTCGAACTGTTGACGCTGTAGGGCAGGGTGGCGCCCCAGACCTTGTCGCGTTCGGCGCGCTCGGCATCCTGGAAAAATTCGCTGAAGCCCGTGATCAGGTCGGCCTTGGTGAAGACCACGTACACGGGCGCATGGACTTCCAGCCTTTCCGTCAGTTCCTGCACGCGCTGGCGCAGGTTCTTGGCCAGTTCGATGGCGAATTCCGGCTTGCTGCCGGTCAGCTCGGCAATGCTGACGGCGATGATGATGCCGTTGATCGGCGCGCGCTTGCGGTGTTTTTTCAGCAGGCCGAGGAAGCCGAACCACTCGGCGCGGTCTTCATCGTTGATGGCGTAGCGCCCGGCCGTGTCGAGCAGGATGCCGTCGGTGGTGAAAAACCAGTCGCAGTTGCGGGTGCCGCCCATGCCTTGCACGATCTTGCTGTCGACAAAAGGAAACTGCAGGCCAGAATTGGCGATCGCCGTGCTCTTGCCGGCGGCGGGATTGCCGATGATCATATACCAGGGCAGTTCATACAGCGCGGCATCGCCCGACAGCTGGCCCAGCCGCGATGTCTTGATGGTAGTGATCGCTTCCAGCATGCGCTTGCGGATGGCTTCGGTTTCCTCGCGCTGTACCGGGCCAGCCTTGGGCGCGGCGCCGGCCGCCTGCTGTTCCAGCATGCTGTTGAAGCTGGCGCCCTCGCGCCGGCGCCGGCGGCGGCGCAGCCACCACAGCACGGCGCCCAGCAGCGCCGCCGCGGCCAGCAAGGACAGCAGCCGGACGGCCGGCCAGTCGAAGATGACGGCGCACGCGCACAGCAGCAGGATGGCGGCCGCGATGCCGAGGATGAGCAGGCTGGTGCGTGAGGTCAGGAAGTGCCGGAATCGTTGCATCATAGTTTTATAGTGTGCAAACCGTTAATGTGCGTGGAGGGGACGTCGTCGTATCAGGTGGCGCTGTGACTGTTTTCCGCGGGTGGCCCGATGACGAGCGCGCCGCGCTGGAGCGGATCGAGATTGCTGAGGCATAAAACGTGCGTGCCGTCGTCGGCCGCCGCCTGCCGCGCCATGGCCAATGCGGCCAGCGTGGTGACGGCGCCGCACTGGCCGCATGCGGCGCCGACGCCCAGCACCTGCTCGCCCAGGTCCAGCTGGGGCAGCAGGGCGCCGGCGCACTGCATCAGTTCGAGCATGCGGTTGGCGCGCTGGTCGGTATCGGCGCTGACCAGGGCGATGCCGGCCGCCGCATCGCCGCCCGCTGCCGCCAGCGCCTGCCTGCACAGGTCCGCCAGCATGCTCTTGTCCGTTTTTCCCTGCTGGCTGGCGCCTTGCGGCAGTTCGCCCGTGGCGGCGCGGTGCAGCAGCACTGGCGCCGGCTCGTCCAGTGGCGCCGCTGCGCCGGGACTGGCCAGCAGCAGGCCGGCCGCGCCTTCGCCGGGAATCTGTCCGTTCGCCTGGCCGGCGCTGAACAGCTGTCCCTGGCTCGACAAGGCATGCGCGCGCAGTTCGCCCAGGCCGGAATCGCAGGCCAGCACGATGGCCAGGCAGGGCGGCTGCGTCGGCGCGTGTACGGCAAGCTGGTTCAACAGGGCAAACGGCGCCGGCTGCCGGGTGCCGGGCTCGTCAGCCGGCAGCAATGTCTGCGCTGGCCAGCCCTGCTCGCGCGCCAGGTGGCGCAGCCAGGCGTCGCCGGCCTGGCGCTGGGCGGCGCTCCACGAGGCCGGCATCAGCGGGTGCAGCCGCAGCATGGGCGCCACGCTGGCCGGCGACGCCGCTGTGCCTGCGGACAGCGCATGCTGCAGCGCTTCGTCCAGCAGGTCGGCCAGCACGTCGGCGCCCAGGGCCAGCGCGCGCAGGTCTTCCGGATTGAAGGGGAAGGGATCGCTGGCCAGGCCGGCCTGCGGATGCTCGCGCAGCCAGGCGGCCAGCAATTGCTG
Organism: Janthinobacterium goodfellowi; assembly: GCF_051380695.1. Classification (NCBI taxonomy): domain Bacteria; kingdom Pseudomonadati; phylum Pseudomonadota; class Betaproteobacteria; order Burkholderiales; family Oxalobacteraceae; genus Janthinobacterium; species Janthinobacterium goodfellowi. The sequence goes on from NZ_JBNYXN010000005.1 coordinate 226,033, forward strand.
CTGTGCCTCTTCGTCGATGCCCTCCACCCTGCCGCACAGCAGGGGATAGCCGTCTTCATCGAGGAGTTCCTCGTCGAGCGCGGGGCGGGCTTGCCGGGAGCGCATGGCAGCCAGCAATTCTGCCGGCGTCGCGCCGCCCGGCATGCGCAGGCTGGCGGCCACGATCTGCAGCGGCGCCGGTAAAGCGGGCGGGGCTGCCGCCTCGGCCTGGAGTGGGGCGGCAAGACCGGGCGCCGCAGCCAGCGCGGGCCCGGCCAGCAGCCTGAGCAGCAGTTTTTTACCCAGCCACAGCATCAGCAGCAGTGCCAGCGGGAGCGCCAGCATGGCGCCGGCCAGTTCGCCCGGCGCCGGCATGCGCGTGCTGTCGCGCCAATACGCGATGGAACCCGTCCAGCATAGCGCAAAGACGGATACGGTCAGCAGGCAGCGTCGCAGCCAGGGGCGCATCAGCGGGCTCCTCCGCATACGGGCAGGACCATCATGCCTGGTCGGTGGTGGCTTGCTGGCTGGCGATCAGCAGCGCGCCGCAGCTGGTCTTGTCGCCGTGGCGGGCCACCGGCTTGCCATCGACGATGAGGCTGGGGTCGCCGCTGACGATGGGGCATACGCCATGGCCGGGCAGCGGACAGGCCACCTTGTCGCCCACCCGCGCCATGCCGATGCCGCCGCTGTCGCTCACCGTCGATGCTTCCAGCACGGTGCCGCCATGCGATGTCTTGTCGCCTAATCTGATTACCGGACCCGCCATACGCGCTCCTCTCAGTGTTTTTTCATTACGCCGGGTAGGCGCAGCTCGGTATGCCCGAAATCCATCATTTTCCAGCGTCCGCCCCAGGTCATGCCGACCGATTCGGCCACTTCGCCATACAGCTGGTAGCCGCGCATGGCCCACGGGTCCTTCTCGGAAATGACCAGCTTGCCATTGCGCAGGAAGGCGCAGTCGGCCGCCAGACCGTACTGGTGCCAGCTTTGAAAGGCGGCCGCGTTGCTCACGTTGGGTCCCATGTCCGCCAACATGGTTTGCCGCTCGGGACTGCGGTAGCCTTCCAGCAGCGCCATCTCGTAGCCATGCTTTTCTTTCATGATCTTGAAGACCAGCAGCAGGCGCTGCGCGTATTCCACATTCAGCAAGGTCCAGTTGCGGCTGGCCGATACCAGCAGCGGGCGCTCCTGGCGCACTTCTTCCGTCGCAAACACCAGCGGCGGCAGGTCGACGGGCGGCACCAGCTGCTCGCCCTGCAGCAGGCTGGCCACCTGCGTATTCATTTCCCGCGTCGATACATCGTAGGCGCCCAGCATGGACTTGCTGTCGGCCATCAGGGCCAGCAGGGTCGGCAGGCTGATCGCGGCCACGCCCGCGAGACACAGCAAGTAATGACGGCGCAGCAGGTCGGCGGTGCGGGCCAGCAGCGTGGCGCTGCGCTGTCCCAGGCTGGCCATGCCCGTCTGCCGGCGCCTGGCCACGCGCTGCAGGCAGGCGGCGAGGCGCTGTTCCGCGCCATCGACGGCGTGCAGCACGAAATCGCGTCCGGCCGGGAACAGCACCAGCCAGCTGATCAGGCATGCCAGGATGAAATACAGCGCTACCGCGAGTAGGAACACGCGAACCTCAATCAAAAAATGTTTGGCTGCGGGGAACTGTGCTGTCCATCGGGCGAAACCAGGGAAACGATGGATATTGCCTGGAAGTATATCTTACAAAACTGATAATTAAGGGCGGTGTATTTCAATTGTGCGGGGGGTGCGCACTGTTGATTTTATGGCACGCGTCATGATTTTGTTGAATAGCGTAAAGTCTTGCAAATATTACAGGAGCGCACATTTTGCGAACTCATGACGATAGCCCCCGGCTCCCGGCCCGGCCCAGCCTGTTGACGCAGGCGCAGCAGGCGGAGGCCGACCGTAACCGTATCCTGACCACGCTCGAGGGGGGCGATACCGGCTCGTCCGTCAGAGCCAGGCGCGGCAGCCTGGCCCTGCGCGGGGGCATGGGCGCGGCGGCCGCGCTGCTGCTGTTTTTGGCCGCTGGCGTCTGGCTGGGCCAGCGCGGGGAGCGGACTGGCGACAACGGTGCACCGGCGGCGCCGGTTTCCCTGCCCGCCGCCGCGCCCGTCGCGGTGGCAGCGCCGCCGGCTGTCGCCAGCATCCATGACGAGGCGTCGCCTGGCGCAGCCGTACCGCAGCAGAGCCTGAGCGACATGCTCGATGCCGGCGCGGACGCCACTGCCGCTGCTGCCGGGAACGCGAGTGCCGCGCACCCCGGCGATGTGCTGAGCAAGGCGCTGGAAACACCGTCGCCACCGGCCGCTGCAGCGAAACAGGTGGCCAGGGCGGCTCGCCCTGAAGCCAAAAAAGCGCCGGCGAAAAACCCTGCGGCAACGCCTGCCCGCCGCGCGGAAGACAGCGATATCGCCCTGCTGTCAGCCCTGCTGGCCCACGCGCAGGCCGCGCCGGCACCGAAGAAAACCGTTTCAAGCCTGGCGGCCCAGTTGCGGCAATGCGCGGCGCTCAAGCGCGACGCCGCCGTGGCGTGCCGCGCGCGCGCCTGCCAGGAGCATGACGACGACGCGCAGTGCAAGGCCGGGCAAGCTATCGCGAAAGGCGGCAAATGAGTGCCGCCAGCGCCGATCAGGTCAACGCTTCCCTGGCTGGTTTCAGCAGCGTGACGCGCTTGTATGAGCTGTCGCTCGACGGCGGCGAGGGCGGGACGGCACAGTGGCTGGTGGAAGCGTTTGCCGCCGACGAGCAGTTGCAGGCCGTGGGCGTGCGCGACGTCATCGTGCTGTCGACAGATGCCAACGTGGCGCTGGCGCCGCTGCTGGGCAAGCCGGCCGCGCTGCACGCCAGCCTGGCCGACGGCAGCCGTGCCGTCTTCAGCGGCTATATCAGCGAAGCGGCGATGCTGGGCAGCGACGGCGGGCTGGCCCGTTTCCGGCTGCGCCTGACGCCGTGGCTATGGTTGCTGAGCCAGGTACGCAACAGCCGCGTCTGGCAAGACAAGAGCGTGATCGAGATCGTCGACAGCGTGTTCCAGGCCTACGCGCCGCAAGCCGACTGGCGCTGGAGCGGCGACACGGGGCCGTTCATGGCCAAAGCGCAGCCGCGCAGCTATTGCTGCCAGTACCGCGAGTCGGATCTGGACTTCGTCACGCGCCTGCTGAGCGAAGAAGGCCTGGCCTGGCGTTTCGAAGAACACGAGGGCGGCCATTGCCTGGTACTGTTCGCCGACAGCAGCGCCGTGAGCGCGGTGCCGGAGGACGCCAGCAGCGCGCAAGGCGGCGGCATCCGTTTTCATGGGGCGCGGGCCATGGAACAGGCCGACTCCGTCCAGGCGCTCAGCCGGGCACGCGCCTTGCGCACGGCGGTGGCGACCGTGCTCAGCTACGATTACAAGGCCAAGAAAGCCGTCAGCGCCAGCGTGCCGACGCGGCTGGCGCCGGGAGGCAAGAACGCGCCCGTGCTGGAAAGCTATGACACGCCAGGCCAGTATTTCTATGCCGATGCGGCCCAGGCCGAACGCTATGCCTTGCTGCAGATGCAGGCGATCGAAGCGCGCGGCGAACGCTGGCAGGCGCGTTCAACCGTGCGCACCTTGCGTGCCGGCACGCGCTTTATCTTGACGCAGGGACCGTTGCAGCAGGACGGCGCCGAGGCGCCGGCGCTGGTCGTGCTGCGCGTGTGCAGCGTGGGCGTGAATAATTTGCCGGCACCCGCCAGACAGGGCCTGGCTGAACTGTTCGGCCCGATCCCGGAACTGTTGCAGGAAACCTTGCAAACAGCGTTCGCCGGCCTGGCCTCGCCGTCGATGGGCGTGTCGCCTCTCGACCAGATGATCGCGCAGGCTGTCGAGAGCGGCTATGCGAACCATGTTGACGCCATCGCGGCCGACACCCCATGGCGGCCGTTGCAGGACGGCGGCGACCTGCGCCACCATCCGAAGCCGACCGCCTGCGGCAGCCAGAGCGCCATCGTCGTCGGTGCCGACGGCAGCGCCAGCGCCGGCGGCGGCAGCGAACTCCATTGCGACAGGCTGGGCCGGGTGCGCATCCGTTTCCACTGGCAGCGGGAGGGCAGCGCCACGTGCTGGGTGCGCGTGGCGCAGCGCGCGGCCGGCGGCGGCATGGGCAGCCAGTTCCTGCCGCGCATCGGCCAGGAAGTGCTGGTGCAATTCCTCGAAAACGATATCGACCGGCCCCTCATCGTCGGCGCCCTGTACAACGGGCAGGGCGAGGGCGGCGTCGCGCCCACGCCGGGCGGTGTCACGGACAAGCCCGCGGACGCCAGCGTGTTCGCGCCGGCGCGCGACCATGCGCCCTCGGCGCAGGGCAATGTGGCCGGCGGCAACAGCCCGCTCTGGCATGGCGCGGCTGGTGGCAGCGCCGGCCACCGCAACGGCGCCGCGCAATGGGGCATCCGCAGCAAGGAATTCGGCGCCGCAGGCTACAACCAGCTGCTGTTCGACGATACGGACCAGCAGGGGCGTATCGAGCTCAAGAGCAGCCATGCGGCAAGCGCACTCAATCTTGGCCACCTGATCCATGCGGCCGACAATTACCGGGGCAGCCTGCGCGGCATGGGCGCGGAACTGCGCACCGACGATTACGGCGCCGTGCGGGCCGGAGCCGGGTTATTGATTTCCAGCTACCTCGTCAACCATGACGCGCAGGCGCGCGATCCGGCCGGCGACAATGCGCCGGGCATGGTCTTGCTCAAGCAGGCGGCCAAGCTGGGCGAAACCTTCAGCGCCGCCGCCGTCACGCACAAGACGGTCGCGTATGCCAGCCACCTGGGCGCGGCCAAGGCGAATGCCAGCGTGCTCGACGAGAAGGCGGCGCCCCTGCAAGCCTTCCTCACCAGCGCCTCCGGCATGCTGAGCCGGGACAGTACGGCGGCCGCCCGGCGCGACGCGGCGGGCAAGCCGACCAGTCCCGGCGACGACAAGCTGCCGCACAGCAGCGACGCCATCATCGCCATCGCCGCCCGCGCCGGCCTGGGCGTGCTGGCGGGCCAGGATCTCCAGCTGGCGAATGGCGAAACAGCCTCCCTGATGAGTGGCCAGGACACGCAGTTCGTCGGCGGCGGCCAGCTGCGCGTGCACAGCGGCCAGGCCATCGGCGCGCTGGCCGGCGTCGTCAAGGCGGGCGAGAACAATACCGGCCTGCAGCTGATCGCCGCGAAACAGGCGATCGAGTTCGAGGCGCAGGCCGACGTGCTCAACGTGCAGGCGCGCGAGGAAGTCAACATCGTCAGCGCCGCCGCGCACATCGACTGGGCGGCGGCGAAAAGCATCCGCCTGTCGACGGCGGGCGGGGCGAACATCACGATCGAGGGCGGCAATATCACCGTGCAATGTCCCGGCAAGATCACGGTGCATGCCGGCAAGAAGAGTTTTATTGGTCCGGAAAGCATGGCGTATGCGATGCCCGGTTTGCCCAGCAGTATCTGCGTGGAGTGCCTGAAGAAGTCATTGATGGCCGGCTCCGCCTTTACCATGGCAGGATAACGATGCTGATCGCCCCTTATGCCGACGGCTGGCAGGCACATCTTGACACTTTGGCGCGCGAGGCCATGCAGGGGCAGGCGCGGCTGTATCTCTTGCTCGACGGCGTATTCCTGCCGGGACTGCACCGCAAGCTGGCAGCGTGGTCCCCTTCGCTGCTGTTCGAGGCACTGCCCGGGTGCACCGACGCCACGCGCGACGTGTCGCCGCTGCTGCTGGACTATGCTGCCGTTTTTTCCGCCGCCCCTGAGGCGCCGTGGCTGGCGCGTTGCAGCGGCTGGCCCATGCTGAGCGCCATCGCCACGCGGGAAAGCCAGTCGGAACTGGCCGCGCGCCTGGCTGCCTGGTGCATCATCGAGGCCGATGGACAGCGCTTCAATTTCCGCTTTCCCGATACGCGCCGGCTGCCCGCCATCCATGCCGCGCTGACACGGGAGCAGCAGGCGCAACTGGCGGGACCTGCCGTCAGCTGGTCGTACATCGCCCGCGACGGCCATTGGCGGCAATTGCCCGTGCCGCAGCAGGACAGCGCGCATGCCGAGCGGCCCGTGGCGCTGGGCGCACAGCAGTTTGCCAGCCTGGTCAGTGACAGTGAAACCGATGAAATCCTCACCATGCTGCACGAGCGCGGCCATGACCACAGCCAGGACCGCCATGGCGCCTATCTGCTGGTGACGCAAGCGTTGGCCGCCATCGCGGGCGAGCCGCTCGATACCTATGACAAGGCCGACTGGTGCGAGCGCTGGCTGCGGCGTGGCCCATTGCCCGATGCCGTGCCGCGGCAACAAACCAGCCTGCAAGCAGCGGGGCAAGCATGGTGAGCGTTCGAACATCCGCCAGCAGGGGCTTGCGCGCGCTGGCACTGGGTATGCTGTTGCTGCCCATGCTGAGCGCCTGTGCGGGCAAAGACGTGCCCGTCAGCATACACGGCGTCAATTACAGCGGCGAGGTCTTCAGTTACGTCATCATTGATCCAAAGAACGAGGCGAACAGGGGCGGAGGCGAGCTGATCGACCCGTATGCCGCCGGCGGCACCCTGTGCTGCTATGACCTGCCCCGGCGCTGGCGTCCCGGCATCCAGGTGCGGGTCGACGCCACCCACTGGCTGCCCAGGAAGGCCGATGGCAGCTTGCCGGAAGTACAGCAGACGCAGTTGCTCGAAGTACCCGCGTATGCCGATGGCAAGCCGGGCGAACTGTGGGTGCTGCGCGGTGTCGATGGCAAGCTGAGCATCGTTACCAGCGATTACCAGCCCGACCACGCCAGCTGGCCGGGGAAAATCAAAGGTTGGCCCGTGCCGTCGCTGGAATATCGGCGAGAGAAATGGGATGTCTACATTCGGCATGAAGAGGGCGGCGTGAAATTGTGGGAAAAGCTGCTTGAGCAGATGCGGCTGGCACCGTCCGAGCATGCCAGGGAAGTGTGGGCATCCGAGCGCAAATCGGACCCGAAGGCGTTCAGCGACTATACGGGACCCGACGATGCGCGCTTTCACGCGTATTTGCGCGCGGACTATGCCCGTTTGCTGGCTGGCAGCCGAAGCAAATTGGAACAGTTAAAAAAGGAACGTCCATGAGTTTCAGACTGATCGAGCCCGTCCCGGCGGAGTTTTCCAAGGCTGCCGATTTCGATACCTTTTTTTCAGACATTGATGCGAGAAAAATACGCAAGACAGCGGAAGAGATCGAGAAGTCTGCAGCCAGCCCTCCCTGCGCAACCTGCAAGACCAACCTGTTTTTTGGATTTTTCTTTGACGGCACAAAAAATAACTATATTCAGGCCGACGCCGGGAAGAATCACTCGAATGTCGCCCGGTTATATGACTGTTTTCCCGGCCTGAGCACGCCGACAGTGCTGCCCGCTGTTACCGATTGGGCACACGAAAAGGCGGCGTATTCGCATTTCTTCAAGGTGTATATTCCTGGCGTGGCGTCGCCGTTCGAGCAGATCGGCGATAGCGGCGCCGGCTTGCAGCTGACGCGGGGCGCCGCTGCCGGTTATGGCGGCGAAGGCCGTATTCTGTGGGCGCTGCTGCAGGCAATTAATAATATACACCGCTATTTTTTGAAAAAGCCCCTGCTATCGCCCGACGAAACAAGGTCGATCCTGAATAGAATCGTGCTCGACCGGGCACGGCGGCGCCTGATGCAGCCGCGCCGCCGCTTTGAAGCGGAAATGCCGAATGACGAGCAAAATGAAAAGACGCGTCTTGAATTTGAAAAAATCCTCAAGCGCCTGCATGCGGCAATCGCCGTGCACATGCCCGATAAATACGGCAATGCCCGGCAAAAAGACCCGGCAACGGTAAAGAAAATCTTCATTTCCATTTTTGGTTTTTCGCGCGGCGCCACGCAGGCACGGGCTTTTCTCAACTGGCTCATGTCGATGTGCACGCTCGATGCCCGCATGTGCAAGAAAGAGGGCGTGATGACACTCGGCGGTTTCGAGGTGGCATTCAACTTCCTCGGCTTGTTCGACACGGTGGCATCCGTCGGACTGGGCAATACCCTGGGTAACAGCCTGATGGGCAAGATGTTCGATGGTCATGGCGGCTGGGCCGATACCGATGACAGCCTGCGTATTCCCCAGGGCATACCGTGCTTGCATCTTGTCGCCGCGCATGAATTGCGGCGCAGCTTTCCGCTCGACTCGATCTCCGTCAAACAGGTGCTGCCGCCCAATTGCGATGAAGTGGTCGTCCCTGGCGTGCACTCCGATCTCGGCTGCGGCTATATGCCCGGCGAACAGGGCCGTGGACTGGACAGGATGGGGGGCGACATGCTGTCGCGCATACCGCTGATCTATATGTACCGGGCGGCCAGGCTGGCAGGCGTGCCCCTGAAGCTGGAATTTGCCAATGACGTTGCCAAGGAGCGCTTCAAAGTCGCGCCGGAAACGATCACGGCATTGAACGCCTATCTGGCCACGTGCAAGGTCAAGACGGGCACCTTGACGGCCATCATGCGTGAACAGGGCAAGAATCATATTTTGTGGCATAGATCACGGCGGGCCACCAGCAAAACCCCGCTGGAATCGACGGCCAGCTTTGGCCGCGCTTCCAATTTTGACAAGAATGATTTGCACAGCGCCAACCTGGAATTTGAGCAGGAAATCCAGGTGTTCGAAAAATGGATGGCAGAGAAAGGCAAGGGTTTCAAGCCGCAGGCACAGGAACCTGGCTTTGACAATGACCACGACAATGAATGGGAAGAGATCGCGACGTGGTGGACCAGCGCGCCGCCGCTTGGTGCGGAGACGCTCAATTTCTTTGATAATTATGTGCACGATTCGCGTGCGTGGTTCAAGCTGATTCCCGGAAATCCAGACAATGAAGGGGACCTGATCGAAAAGTTGAAAGCCATGAATGCGAAGCGAAAAAGGGTGGAACAGTTCAATATTCGCGAAGCAAAAGACCACGAAGAGCGGCAAAAGATGATGGCGCGCGCCTATGGCATGAAGTCGACTACCGGTCTGCAACAATTTACGCCGGTAAAAGATGGCCTCGACGATGCGCAGCGCAAGGCGGCGGAGGAGTTCGAACGCACGGGCAAGATCCCGCGCATGAAGACGGAAGGGCGCGAACCGTTCGATTCAAGCTGGTCCAGCTATGGCCTGTCCGGCAAGGCAGGGTATTTGCGCTACCGCAAGGTGTACAGCGGCTACGACAGCGTGCTGATATCGAGCAATCGCCAACCGACGGAAGAGGCCATTGCCTGATATGGCACGGTGCCCGGTGCTGCATGGAGTTGATGCCGATGGCAAAGATATGGCTCAGGTAGCCGGTATCCGAGCGGCCATCGCGCGAGTAAATGTCACCGGGCGTGCGGTATAGGTAGCCGATGTCTGCGAGTCCAGTATCGTGGGATATAGCGCGCGCAGATCGGTTGTCGTATGGCCGGCGCTGTAAGCCAGGCTGAGCAGGTCGATGCCATCCCATGCCCGCTGGCGCGTGGCCGTCATGAAGTTTTCTGGCGGGATATTTTGCAGTACTTCGGCAGGCTGTTGCAAGCCTGCCTCCACCATGTCGAAGCAATCATCCTGGCTGTCTTTGCTTTCAAGGTAAATCGCGTACGACAGCAGCGGTTCCCTGCGCCTGGCCAAAAAAGTGTGTTCGTTCAGAGTCTGCATCCTTACTCCCGAAAATCCGTGTCATGGCAGGGCTGTTTGCCTTCGACATATCCGACATCGCCAGTCTCATTCATACCTATGCTGGTATAGCGGTTTTCCACGCGCAGTGCACGTCCATACGCAACGAGATCTGTCTGATAGGCGAAATGATCGATATCGCTGTCATCGAGGTCAAACACAAAGGCCATTGCACCGGCTTCAAATGCCCAGTAACCGTAATAGGGAGCGTAGCCTTCGTCGCTAATGCGCAGATGGCCGTTGTACCAGCGTGGATGATCCTTCATGGCAGGGTACCACTGCTTCAAATATTTTTTGATGAGCGTTTGTGCCGCATCCTCATCGCTTTCATATACCGTCTGCAGCAACGTGTCGTAGGGCTGGCCCAGTACGCAGGTATCGAGGGTCGTCTCATCGTCCACATACGCGCCAATCAGCTGTTCAAACAGGCCGTCCTGTCCTCGGTGACTGCGAAGTATGCGGATGATGCGCATGACCGAGCGCTGATCGCGCAATAATATGGCGATACTTAGTAATTGCAGCGTATCTTCATAATCGGACAGGTCGCCGAAATTCGGCGCTGCCCTGTATCGGTACGGGCCATATTCGGGATATTGCGACAAGATTTCCTCTTGCCGATACTGATCGGCTTCGTTCCATTCCGAAAACCTGTCCACGATATCTGACAGCCGTGGCGCAAGTTTCTCGATTGGCACGCCAGCGGTGTAATCGAGCATCCAGATCCAGAAATTTTCAAGATATAAGAAATGGTGCGCCAAACTGATGTCGTCAGCGAATTCAGCTGATTCCTTGTTTTTCAGCTGAACTTGTAGCAGGGCGCGTGAATTCCCCAGGGTTTTCTCATATAGTTCCTGACAAAGGAATTGTTGGCGGCGACGATCATCAAATGGTGGATTTTTCATTCTATTCGCCGCGTTCTCGTTCGGCCGATGGTTTTATCTCCAGGCTGGTGTGGCGGCCTGCTTTCCATAGCTGTCGCGCATAATCGACCAGGTCTTTGGGGTAGACCAGATGCTCGATCTGGCTGTCATCCAGGTCGAGTATAAAGGCGGTCGCCCCTGCTTCGAATGCCCAGTAGCCGTAATAGGCGGCATAGCCTTCCTCGTTGATGTTGAGATGCTCGTCGTGCCAGCGCGGATGATTTCTCATAGCGGGGTACCACTGTTTCAGGTATTTTTGTAGCAGGACTAAGCTAGGTTTCTCATCTTCCTCATAGAATACTTGCAACAGGGTGTCGTAGGGTTTGCTGATAATGCAGGTGTCGAGGTCTTGACTGTCCTCAACATATGCGCCAATTAATTGCTCGAACAGCCCATCGTGGCCACGGTGGCTGCGCAGTACGTGGATGATGCGTCGCACCGAACGCTGATCGCGTAACAGGATGGCGATGCTGAGTAGTTGAAGCGTGTCTTCATAATCGGAAAGGATGGAAAACTGTGGCGCTCCCTCGTATTCGTATGGCCCGTATTCAGGAAAGTCAAGCGCCGCTTCCTGCTGATAGAGTTGATCGACTTGATTCCATTCTTCAAATTTATCCACGATACCCGCGATGCGGGGCGCCAGTGTCTCGATCGGTTCACCAGCCGTATAATCGAGCATCCAGATCCAGAACAGTTCAAAAAATAGAAATTGATGAATCACAGTTTTACTTTGTATTGAGTTGGCTATTTTTTTATTGGAAAGTTAACCTTCAATTAATGAGGGTTGATTTATTCGCGTTTTTTTTATATGCTTCCTCATAAAGAAATTTTTGCCGACACCGTTCGTGAAAGACGCTATTTTCATGGCGAATACCATTTTTTGTTTAGTGCAGATTTCTGCAAAATGTAGTCGGACATTGCGTTCAATGTAAATGCCTAACATACCTGGCTGTGTGAGATGACATATTGGCTATTGTTCTTCACTCCAATACCAGATGGTTTCACCGTATGCCGCATCGTCAAAAACAGGCATGACTTGGCCTTGCGCGAAGTGGCTACGGCTGTGTAATTTTGCTGGGGTTTCCCAGAAGCCAGTTTGCGGGCAGGGCTGGCCGCTCTCGACGCGCCCCTTGCGCATTAGCGGTTCTGTGTCCAGGCTGGTGTAGCGGCCATCTGTCCGCAGCTGGCGTGCATAATCGACCAAGTCCTTGGGATAGACCAGATGGTCGATCTGGCTGTCGTCCAAGTCAAGTAGAAAAACCGTCGCACCCGCTTCAAATGCCCAGTAACCGTAGTAGGGAGCGTAGCCTTCGTCCCGGATTCTCAGATGCCCGTCGTACCAGCGGGGATGATCTTTCATGGCTGGATACCACTGTTTCAGGTATTTCTGGAGCAGTTTGAGTGTGTCTTTTTCATTATTTTCGTAGAAAACCTGGAGTAAAGTATCATAGGGCTTTTCAAGAATGCACGAATCAAGATCTTGCTTATCCTCGACATATGCGCCAATTAATTGCTCAAATAATCCATCCTGGCCACGGTGACTGCGTAGCACGTGGATGATGCGTAATATCGAATGTTGATCGCGCAGTAATATCGCAATGCCGAGTAGCTGTAGTGTGTTTTCATAATTTGCAAGCGTGGAAAAGTCTGGTGCTCCGTTGTATTCGTACGGCCCATAATCCGGAAACTCAAGCGCAGCTTCCTGTTGACAGAATTGATCGACCTCATTCCATTCTTCAAACTTATCCACGATGCCGGCGATACGTGGTGCCAGTGCATCGATCGGTTCACCCGCTGTGTAGTCCAGCATCCATATCCAGAACGCTTCCAAATACAAAAACTGATGCAACACAGAGTTTTCCAACGTTGATTCTACTATATTTTTATTTGCAAGCCGGACTTCAATTAATGCAAGTAGATTTTCTCGAGTTTTAGTGTAAAGCTCGTGATAAAGGAATTGATGGCGATTACGCCGGTGAAATGATGAAACTTTCATACCAACAAACCTTTTTTCTTGGATAAATAGTATTCATTTCAAAGAGGGTATGCGCGAGCTGGAACCGCAATGCAGGATTGCCTTTTCCAGTCGAGCATCAGGTCGATGGTAGCGACGCTGCTGTTTTTTCATGCGTTCAGGAAGTGCCACATCGTCAATCTATCGGCGGAATCCAGATTGCGCATGATCTCGCCCTGTTCAAATCGCCGGGTTTGCGGCGGAATGTCCAGCGCTTGCCACTGACCGGCCTGCAGGCAGGCCTCGCCGGCGTAGGCGCGCAATTCCACAGGCTCGTGCACTGACGCAGCTCGGCGCTGGGCCAATCGCTGGCTGTGCGAGATGGAATTTGGCTATTGTTCTTCACTCCAATACCAGATGGTTTCACCGTATGCCGTATCGTCAAAAACAGGCATGACTTGGCCTTGCTTAAAATGGCTACGGCTGTGTAGCTTTGCTGGGGTTTCCCAGAAGCCGGTTTGGGGGCAGGGTTGGCCGCCGTCGACACGACCGACTTTATTTATTAAGTCAGTATCCATGCTTGTGTAACGGTGTTCGGCGCGTAACTTGCGGCCATAATTGACCAAGTCTTTAGGGTAGACCAGATGATCGATAGCGCTGTCGTCCAGGTCGAGAATAAAGACTGCGGCTCCGGCTTCAAATGCCCAATAGCCATAATAGCCGGCATAGCCCTCTTCGCTGATCCTGAGATGCTCGTCATGCCAGCGAGGATGATCCTTCATTGCCGGATACCATTGTTGCAGATATTTCTTGAGCAAGGAGAGTGTGGCCGTTTCATCTTCTTCATAAAACACACCTAGCAAGGTGTCATAAGGGGAGCCAAGTACACAGGTATCGCGCTCGACGACGTTGTCGACATAAGCACTGATCAATTGCTCGAACAAGCCATCTTGACCGCGATGGCTACGAAGTATGTGAATGATACGTTGGACCGAACGCTGATCGCGCGCCAAAATGGCAATGCTCAGCAGTTGCAGCGTGTCTTCGTAGTCGGAAAGTGTCGAGAAATCGGGCGCGCCCGAATATTTATACGGATCATATTCAGGCAGCTTCAGAGCACACTCCTGTTGATACTTTTGATCCACTTCGTTCCACTCTTCAAATTTGTCCACGATATCGGCGATTCGAGGCGCCAGTTGATCGAGGTCTATGCCTGCCGTGTAGTCAAGCATCCATATCCAGAGTAATTCCAGATACAGGAAATGATGAACGGAGGAACTTTCGCCTATCGAATATGCATCCTTGCTGTTTTCTTCTCCTCCCCGTATCAAGGAAATTTGATTTGTTCGTGTTTTTTTATAAAGTTCTTCATAAAGAAAATTTTGCCGACGCCGTTCGTGAAAGACGCTATTTTTCATGGCGAAATACCATTTTTCTTGTTTAGTGCAGATTTCTGCAAGATGTTGTCGGACATTGCGTTCAACGTAAATGCCTGACATACTTGGCTGTGTGAGATGACATATTGGCTATTGTTCTGCACTCCAATACCAGATGGTTTCACCGTATGCCGCATCGTCAAAAATAGGCATGATTTGGCCTTGCGCGAAGTGACTGCGGCTGTGTAGCTTTGCTGGGCTTTCCCAGAAGCCGGTTTGGGGGCAGGGCTGGCCGCCTTCGACACGGTGGACACCTGTCACATCTTCCACATCGATACTCGTATATCGATTTTCTTTACGTAACTTGCGCGCATAGTCAACGAGGTCTCTTGGATAGACCAAATGGTCTATGTCGCTGTCATCGAAGTCAAAAACAAAAACCATTGCAGCTGCTTCAAATGCCCAATAACCATAATATGGCGCGTAGCCTTCATCGCTGATTCTGAGGTGGCCGTTGTACCAGCGAGGATGGTCCTTCATTGCCGGGTACCATTGTTTCAAATACTTCTTGAGTAAATTTCGTGCCGAATTTTCATCATTTTCATAAACTGTCTGCAGCAAGATATCGTACGGCTTGCCAAGTACGCAAGTATCGATCATGATCGTATCCTCCACATAGGCGCTAATCAGCTCCTCGAACAAACCATCCTGTCCACGGTGGCTGCTTAGTATGCGTATGATGCGACTGACCGAACGCTGGTCGCGCAATAATATGGCGATACTTAGTAATTGCAGAGTATCTTCATAATCGGCAAGGTCGCCGAAATTTGGTGCTGCCCGATATTTATACGGGCCATATTCAGGATATTCCGATAATATTTCCTTCTGATGGATTTGATCGACTTCATTCCACTCCGCAAACTTGTCCACGATGCCAGCCAGGCGTGGTGCGAGGTCCTCTATGGGCATGCCCGCAGTGTAATCCAGTAGCCAAATCCAAAAATTCTCAAGATACAGAAAATTGTAAGCCAGGCTGAGATCTGCCGCGGATTCAGCCGATTCCTTATTTCTCTGTTGGACTTGTATCAGGGCAAGCGAATTTTCCAGTGTTTTTTCATACAGTTCCTGGTAAATGAATTGCTGACGGCGGCGATCATGGAATGGAATGTTATGCATTTATTTCCCAGGCTTTCGTTTTGGGGACTTCGGTTTTTCTTGCTTGTCTTTAGGTTTTTCCTGTCCCGCAGGTTTTTCGGAAGATAACTTTGTCGCTACTTCACGCAAATCTGCTACTCGATCAATTTCCAGATGGTCAAATTCATCAGTTATTCCATGCGTTTTTTTGTGTTTGTCATGTATTTTTATATTGTAATGATCGTTTGATTTCATCAATTCCCATATGGCTTCCATGTGTTCGAAAATTCCCGGTGCAGCCGTTAATTTAAGTTTTCCTGTGGGATGCGCTGCCGTAACAAATGGATTGGTCAGGGCTGCAGTTCCAAGCATCAGATATACCCAGCGGTTTTTGAAATTGCTGGACGTGACCATTGCAGGATTATTCGTGCTTTTGGTAATCCATTTTTTCCCCATCTGTGTTCCCTTTTTAGGTTCCCCAAGCAACGCCCATAAAGTTAACTGCCGGTCATTTAACGATGCCGGTGCACGCGGGATTTTCCCATTTGCCATATTCTTTTTCAGCCGTCCGTGCAGGCTGTACACGCTCTCGGTGAATTTGGCTTCGATGAAGTGATAGGTAGTCGTGTCGGTCTGCCAGATCGTATCGACGCCTGACAGTGTCACCTTGGCCAGGTCTTCCGGTACCAGTTCGGTGGGGCGCTTGTGTTTGCTGTCTGGTCCGACGATGCGTGGATACTTGCTGCGCCATTTACCTTGGATGTTGCCATGTGGCCAGTCACCTGTTTTCTTGAGCACATGATCCATATGGTAGTAGTCGGCCATATGCTCACCGACCAGTCCCCGTGGCCCAAATTTGATTTCAGACAGCAGTTCGCGAATCGGCCGCGACGTATTCTTCACCGGTGCGGTGCCGCCGTCGCTGCTCTGGCGGTGCGAGTCGTCCACGGGTTTGTGTTCCTTGCCCTTGCCCGGCGAGTCGCGTTCTTTGGTTTTTGCTTTGGCATCCACGCCCTTGGTTTTTTTATCGGTGCTGATCGTGGGCGATTTGAACTGGGCATTGGCGCTGTGCGGATGTGTGTTGCCGGGCTTGTGATTGTGCCTGGCCGCCGTATTGGCGCCGGTGCCGGCGGCGACGGCGATTTTTTTTGCCGCCCATAACGCGTCTTCGCCCAGCATGTCCTCGATCAAGTCCTGCAGTGCCTTGGCGCCTTGCGCAATGCCGGCCTTGAGGGGGCCGCGCACCGCTTCGACTTGCGGCTTCATGTCGCGTGCCAAATGCTGCAAGTCCGACGGCAGCCACCAATGGCTGGTCGACAGGTAGCCGAGCAATTCCACGCAGTTATCGAGCGCGCTCATGGCCGTGCTGATCGCCAGCTGGGTGTTTTGCGCCCACTGGAAGGTTTTCAGGAATTTGATCGCGGCGCCCTTGCTCTTGCCCAGCATGGCTTCGATCATGACATTGCCGCCCGCGACCGCCGCGCCGGCTTCCTTGCGGTACTTGCGCAAAGGCTTGATGATGGTCTTGAACAGGCTGCCGACTTCCGGAATGCAGCCGAACGCCGCCAGCGCCATGTCGACCCAGTCATCGCGGGTCGCCCGCGACACGCCTTTCCTGCCGACCCGGTAGATCATGCCCGAGACATCGCGCACGTCCATCACCTGGTCCACCACGGGGATCAGGGAAATGGCGCCGCCGACGATCATGGCGGCCTTGCCCTGGTCATCCTCGAAGTCGCCCAGGATCAGGTCCTTGAAAAACTCGACAATCTCGTCGACAAAATTCTGGCTCATGGTTGGGGATCCGGTTTACTGCTTTTCCTGGCCGCTTCCAGCAATGCGGAAGCCTGTTTCAGCTGCTGCCTCGCTTGCTGCAGACGGGGTTCCGCTACCAATGGGGGCGCCACCCAGTCGCGTTGGTCTTCGCCATATTCAATGTGATACGCGCCGGGAGGAATGTTTTCGAGGCGGGCATGGCCCTTGTCGTTGAGCAATCCACTGAGGGAAGTGCCATTGGCGAACGTGATTTTGTAGGGCGAGTTCATGACAGGCTCGAGATCGCCATAATGCAGGTTCAGCTCGACTGCCCGGCCCAGGTCGGCCGCATTCGGCATCGCCGGCAAGGTGGGCTGGCTGCTTGCCGGCCCCGTCAATTCCTTCATGCTGGCGTTGAAATCGATTTTCCCGGGGCCGTGCAGCATGATGTTGCCGCCTTCGAGGCGGATGTACGCGCCCTGGGCCGTCATCAGGATGTGCTGCTTGGCCGCCGCCGTGACGCTCTTGGCGGTGCTGCTGACGGTGAGGGCCTTGTCGGCCGTCAGCCGTGTCGCATCGGACTGGCTTTGACTGCTGACCTTGCCGCTGGCCGCATGCAGGCGGATGCCGGTTTCCTGGTTCGGCTTGTCCTTGCTGCTGGCCTTGCCATAGGTGAACAGGCTGATGCCCTTGCCCAGCGCGTACAGGCTGTTGCCCTGCGCGGCAAAGTTGAGATCCGCGCCCGCCGCCAGACTGCCATTGCCGCCGGCGACCAGCACGGCGCTGGCCGGCGTGGTGGCGGCGATGCCGGACGGGCTGGACAATTGCAGCAGCGGGTCGCCATACGCGCTGGCCTGGCCTTCGCCGCCCGCCGCCTGCTGGCCCTGGCCCGCAGCGGCGGCCCCCTCGGCCGTCGCGCCCAGGACCTCGATGCTGTGCTGCATCTGGGCGAGGGCGGGGAGTTGAGCGGCTTGGGGCGGCGTCTCCGCCTGGTCCGGTGTGGCCGGGGGCGTCGGGGCGGCTGTCCCGGCGGTATCCGGGCTGGCCATTTCGAGCGCGAAATGTTTTTGCGCCTGCTCAGCCAGCGAGGTCTGCAGTTGCAAGCTGTGCGTGAGCTGTTCCAGCGCTTCCTTCGCATCCATATGGCTGGCGCTGGCGTCGCGGCCATGGGCCGACAGCAGCATGCCCGCTCCCGCGCGCAGGGCGGCGCTGTGTTCCGTTTTCAGCTCGGCGCCAAAGCCGGCCGGCGCCAGCCGCTGGTTGTCGCTCTGATGGCGCAAATGGCCCAGGTTCAGTTCGGCCGTACCCTGGTGGGGGCCGGCATGGCGCTGCAAGGCGACGCGGCCCTGGCCCGGGCTGTCGTCGAACACCAGCTGGCTGTAGGCGCCGCCGCCGCCCTGGCTGGTCTGCATGGCTTGCGTCTTGATACCCGACAAGGCCGCCGGGTGGGCATGGGCGCCGGCCTGGCCGGGAAACCAGGCCGGCGCATTGCCCGTCGCTGCGCCCGTGCCCTGGCTGACCTGGTTGTTTTGCGCGTCGGCCTGGCCGCGGCCGTTGTACAGCGTGCCGATGACGACGGGGCGGTCGATATTGCCTTCCAGGAAATCGACGAGCACTTCCTGGCCCACGCGGGGCAGGGCATTGCTGCCCCAGTTGGCGCCGGCGACTGGGGCCAGCGGCGTGGCGACCCTGACCCAGGTGCCGGCGCTATCGTCGCCGGGCGCGCCCGTGTGGCCGTCGGCGGCCGGATGCGCCAGGCGGCTATGGCTTTGCGCTCCCCGCTGCCAGTGGAATTGCACCTTGATGCGGTGGTCGCGGTCCGTATGCAGCTGGGCGCCGGCCGGGCCGACGACGATGGCCGTCTGCTGGCCCATGATGACGGGGCGCGGATGCAGCAGCTGGCCGTGGTTGTTGGCATAGCTGCTGCGGTAGGGAATTTTGCTGCGGATGGCGTCGATGCGGTTGCGGTAGGGTGGGCGTTCGCTGATGGTGTCACCGACGGCATGCAGGCTGCCGGCCGCCTCTTCGCCGATCAGCGCGTCGAGCAAGCCCCGGCCGAAGCGCTGCAGCAGTCCGCCGCCCAGCTCCGCATCGAGGTTGTTATGCATCAGGTGCACCGTGCGGGTGACGAGGAAGGTCGCCGCGTCGCCATCGCCCGCCGCATCCGTTTGTGCCTGGCCGCTCAGGGTGAAGGTGGTGCCGGGTGCCAGGGTACGCACGGTGCCGGCGCCGGTAAACACTTCCCTGGCCGCCGTCAGCGCCTGCAACTGGCGCTCGGCAAGCCGTTGTCCGTGCTCGCGCGACGGGTAGGCATAGGCGCCGGGAGCGTCGCGGCTGACCAGTTCCATCGTCCCGTCTTTGGCGCCAGCGGCGCTGATGGGGCGCTGGCCCAGCGCGCGGTAGTCCCAGCTGGACAGTTCGATGCCGTTGGTTTGCTGGCGCAGCTGCATGCGCCAGCGGTCCATCGTGTCTTGCGGCATGACGGCGCCTGGCTGGCTGTAGGCGATGCTGGACTGGGCATTGGGCTTGAAGCTGCCGTTGTGGTCGGCGATGACGAGGGTGTGGCTGCCCAGGCTGGCGCTGCCCGCGTCGCCCGTGTGTTCGGCATAATAAAACAGGCCTTCCTCGCTCATCAGCCTCTCGGCAAAGGCCCAGTCGCTTTCCTGGTACTGGCTGCAGATGCTGCGTTTCGGATAGGCCGCGCGGTCGAGCAGGTCGAAGCGCCAGGCCGGCGCC
Organism: Janthinobacterium goodfellowi; assembly: GCF_051380695.1. Taxonomy (NCBI): domain Bacteria; kingdom Pseudomonadati; phylum Pseudomonadota; class Betaproteobacteria; order Burkholderiales; family Oxalobacteraceae; genus Janthinobacterium; species Janthinobacterium goodfellowi. Next base: position 245,554 of record NZ_JBNYXN010000005.1, read on the forward strand.
AGCATGCCCTGGCCCTGGTAGCGGGCAAAGACGACTTCGAGGATGTCCGGTACCGCCAGGTCCTGCAAGACGCGGCTGTCGCGGCCGTGCGCCAGGAAGGCCGTCCATGGCTGCATGGTCAGGTTGTAGCGGGCAAAGCCACCGTTTGCGCCCGCCAGTTCGACGGCGGTGATGTGGCCGTGGAACGGGCGCCAATCCTCTGTGCCGGCGGCCGTGCGCAATTCCAGCAGGATGGGCTGGCCGATCAGCGACTTGAGGGGAATGGCCGCGTCGAGCGACAGGGCGGCGATGTGGAAGACATAGCCCAGTCCCAGGCCTTCCTCGCCGCGCACGCATTCGGCCAGCAGCTTGTCCGGGCCCAGGGGCGTGCTCAGCTTCAGCAGGCGCGTGGCCTGGCTGAAGCCGTTGGCGACGGGGGACGCAGCAGGTGACGGCGATGTGCTTGCTTGGACCAATTCGGACATTGATTGGAACTCCGTGTGGCGAAATGAGCGTACTTGCAATTAATTCAATGACTTGCTTATAAGATTACACCTTAGAAATAGTGATTTAACAAGCGCGATTCAATTGAATCGTGTGGCGGGGGCCGTCGTCCGATGGCCGTGCGGGCCGTTTTCTCCCCATCAGGTAGAGTGCAGTTCTTGCCAATTCCACCATTGGCAAAAAATGTGCAAAATATTGCCTATAGGTAAAGCGATGGCGTGCCGTGCCTGTTTTCCGGCTGCCATCGCCATCCCACACAAACAGGAGCAAGAATGAATACGATGCAATGCGCGGCCGCCGCCGCGCTGTGTGCCAGCCTGTCGCCCGCCATGGCGGCGTCTCCCGCGACACCGCCATTCCTTGATGTGCTGGCCTATCAATATGCCACCTGCGTCAAGCCCGCCTATCACCAGGCCGACCTGTTGTTGCAGGATGGTGCGGGGCGTTACCAGATCGACGTCAAGGGAGAAACCTACACGGTCGAATTGCAGGAACGCATGGGTTTTTCGCTGCAGGCGGGGAGAGGCGGGCCCGTGGCGGCCGTCGTCAAGCTGGACCGGCCGCCAAAGGGGCAGTTCGAAGAGCAGGCGCGCTGGCGCGAGCGCTGGCTGCGCGATGTGGCCGAGCGCAGCGGCGTGAAGCTGGAAGAGCGGGCGCTTGCCGGCGGGGCGCGCCTGCTGGCCGTGAACAAGGGCGAAATCAAGGGGAACTATGTGGGCCAGTCCCTGCTGGTCGATCCGGCACGGCAGTTGTTCATCGATATGGCGTGGCCGAACACGCTGGACATCTATCGCGGCGCGGACGGCTTGCGGCATGTGCGGCAAGTGCAGGACGACGTCTGGAAACGCCTGCTGTCCTGCCCGCCCGCCGCGTGACGCCGGCGGCCAGCGCATACCCCTGCTGCGTGCATGTGCATACACAAATAGTAATGATTCTCATTTATAATTCGTGCCTATGGGGTGGCGATGGGCCGGCGCAATGGCGCCATGCATGTGAAGGAGGGTATGATGGGTAGTTTGGATGGCAACGAGGATTTGATCGCGCATGAGCATCGCGTGCTGATGGGCGAATATGGCCGCGCGCAGGCGCGCTGCAGTGCGCAGCTGGCCGCGCAGGCGGCCCGCATCGTGCAGCTGGAGTCGGAATTGATGCGCGCGCGGGCGCAGGTCGTGATCCGCGATACGCAGCTGGCGCTGGCGCGCGACGCACTGGCCGAACTGGCGGCCAGCGTGCCCGGCTTGCCGACGCGTGCCCGGCTGGCCCGCAAGGTCGAGTGGCTCGGCGAGCGCGTGCAGGACCTGATGCGCGAGCTGCTGCGCCTGCAATGGCTGCCTGCGCATTCCGTCGTGCCCGCGCCAGCCTTGCAGGCCGACGTGCGAGAAAAAGCCGTGCTATATGTGGGCAACTATTCAAGCCTGGCGCCGGGCCAGGACGCGGGCGGCGCCAACGTGGCGCAGCTGGCCATCGAGCAGGCGGGCGGTCGCTTCCTGCATCACGCGGGCGGCGACGATGGCGCCGACGACGCGGCGGCGCTGGAAGCGGGTCTGGTGGCGGCCGACCTGGTAATTTGCCAGACGGGCTGCGTCAGCCACGATGCCTACTGGCGCGTGCATGACCACTGCCGGCGCACGGGCAAGCAGTGCGTGCTGGTGGACCAGCCGCAAGCCATGCATTTCGTGCGCAAGGAGGCGCTGGCCGCTTTTTGATGACGGATTAACGCCTGCTTAATCCGCATGGGGCAGAATGGACGTCCATTCGATGTCATAGCGAGCGCCCATGCTGTCCCTGCAAATCGGCCCCCTGGCCCTGCCCACGGGCCTGGTCCTGTTGTTCGTTTCCCTGTGCGTCGCCTACGGCGCGGCGTGGTGGCTGCGGAAGTACCGCCGGCTGCCGGACGCCGGCCCCCTCGTTTCCGACATGCTGATCGCCGGCCTGCTGGCGGCGCGGCTGGCGTTCGTGCTGCGCTGGCACGAACAGTATCTGGCCGCGCCCGGGTCCATCCTCAATATCCGCGACGGTGGGTTTTTGGCGCCGGCCGGCATCGCCGCCGCGCTGGCCATCGCCGCGTGGCGCTGCCGGCGTCCCGCCATGGCGCTCATGCGCCGTCCGCTGGCTGTCAGCGTGGCCTGCGGTGCGCTGGCCTGGGGCGTGTCGAGCGCAGGGATCTCGCTCGCCTGGGACAAGCCGGCGGCCTTGCCGGCCGTGGCGCTGCAGACGTTGGACGGCACGTCCACCAGCCTGGCGGCGCTGGCCGGCGGCAAGCCCATGGTGGTCAACCTGTGGGCCAGCTGGTGCCCGCCATGCCGGCGCGAGATGCCCGTGTTGGCCGCCGCGCAGCAGGCGCGCGCCGATATCGTCTTCGTGTATGCGAACCAGCGCGAGGATGCGGCCGCCGCCACCGCTTTCCTGGACAGGAGCGGCGCGACCCTGCGCAACGTGGTGCTCGACAGCGAGGCGGCGCTGGGCAAGGCGGCCGGTTCCACGGCCCTGCCCACCACCCTGTTCTATGACGCGCAGGGGCGGCTGGTCGATACGCACCTGGGCGAATTGTCCGATGCCTCGTTGGCCAGCAAGCTGCAAAAAATCGCGCCACCCGGATCTCTCTGATAGTATACCCCCCTATAGTATTTATCGGAGTGAATCATGGGCCACACGGCACACAACAAGACCAGGCTGCTCAATCGCGTCAAGCGCATCAAGGGACAGGTGGAAGGCCTGGAGCGGGGACTGGAAGAGGGCCGCGACTGCGGCGAAGTGCTGCAGCTGATCGCCGCCGTGCGCGGCGCCGTCAATGGCCTGATGGCCGAAGTCATCGAAGAGCATTTGCGCGAGCACGTGGCCAGTCCCGATATCTCCGGCGAGGAGCGGGCCAGGGGCGCCGACGACATCGCGGGCATCCTGCGTACCTACCTCAAATAAGGAGATCGGCATGCAAACGCAATCCCTCAGCGAAGACCTCTCCGCCTGGCAGCACGAACACGTCTTCGGTGCCGCCAGCGACAAGGCCGAGCGCCGCGCGCGCATCGTCATGTGGATCACGCTGGCCACCATGGTGCTGGAAATCGTCGCCGGCTGGTGGTACAACTCCATGGCTCTGCTGGCCGATGGATGGCATATGAGTTCGCACGCGCTGGCCATCGGCCTGGCCGCATTTGCGTATGCGGCCGCGCGTCGCTATGCGCGCGACCCCCGCTTTGCCTTCGGCACGTGGAAGATCGAGGTACTGGCCGGCTACACGAGCGCCATCCTGCTGCTGGGCGTGGCCGTGCTGATGGTGGCCGCTTCCGTCGAGCGCCTGTTCTCGCCCCAGCCCATCCACTATCCGCAGGCGATGGCGGTGGCGGCCTTCGGCCTGGCGGTCAACCTCGTGTGCGCGCTGATCCTCGGCGGGCACCACGACCACGACCACCATCATGGCCACGACCATCATGACCATCACGGGCACCACGACCACCATGGCCATGGCGAAGACCTGAACATGAAGGCCGCGTACATCCACGTGCTGGCCGACGCCGCCACGTCCTTGCTGGCCATCCTTGCGCTGGCCGGCGCGTGGGCTTACGGCTGGCAGTGGCTCGATCCTGTGATGGGCATCGCGGGCGCCGTGCTGGTGGCGCTGTGGGCGAAAAAGCTGATGCAGGAAACGGGCAAGGTCTTGCTGGACCGCGAGATGGACCACCCCGTGGTGGCGGAAATCCGCGAAGCGGTGGAAGTGGAAAGCGCCGGCGACACGCCGCGCATCGTCGACCTGCACGTGTGGCGCGTCGGCAAGCAGCTGTATTCCTGCGCCTTGTCCGTCGTCAGCCGCGATGCTGCCTTGACGGCGGCCCGGCTGCGCGCGCGCATCGGCATTCACGAGGAAATCGTCCACAGCACCATCGAGATTATTCGCCGTCCTTGACAATGATGGGGAAAAAAGCCCGTTGATGCGGGGCGTAGGCCGTATAATGTCGGCTTTTACAGCACGCGCTGTTCACCAGACAGAGAAGAAAATGAGCACATTACCACCATGCCCGCAATGCCAATCCGAATTCACGTACGAAGACGGCAGCCAGTTGATCTGCCCTGAATGCGCGCATGAATGGTCGGCCACGGCTGGCGAAGCCGTGGAAGAGGGTGCCCGTGTGTACCGCGATTCGGCCGGCAATATCCTGCAGGACGGCGACACGGTCAGCGTCATCAAGGACTTGAAATTGAAGGGCGGCGGCGGTGTCGTCAAGATGGGCACCAAGGTCAAGAACATCCGCCTGGTCGATAGCGACCACGATATCGACTGCAAGATCGACGGCTTCGGTTCCATGAGCCTGAAGACGGAGTTCGTCAAGAAGGTGTAACGCTTTTACCTGTAACACGGCGCGCTGGCTTCATTCCTGCGCGCCGTTTTTTTATTCAGAATCCATGCAAATCGATCATCTGCGCCAGCGCCTGCGCGCCCTGGGCGCCAAGCCTCTGCACGAACAGCGCGTGCTGCGCGACTGGATACAGGGCCAGCCGCACGACCAGGGCCGGCGCCGCGCCGAAGACTTTTTGCCGTTGCCCGTGCGCGAGGCCTTGCCTGCGCTGGACGCCGAATTGCAGGGCATGCTGAAACTGCTGAGCACCCATCCGGGCGCGGACGGTTCGGCGCGCCTGCTGGTGGGGCTGCACGACGGCCAGACGGTGGAAAGCGTGCTGCTGCCGCGCGACGGCCTGTGCGTCTCCAGCCAGGTGGGCTGCGCCGTCGGCTGCCAGTTCTGCATGACGGGCCGCGACGGCTTGATCCGGCAAGTCACCAGCGGCGAAATCATCGCCCAGGTGGTGCTGGCGCGTACCCTGCGTCCCGTGAAAAAAGTCGTCTTCATGGGCATGGGCGAGCCGGCGCATAACCTGAATAATGTGATGGAAGCGATCGAGCTGCTGGGCACCGAAGGCAATATCGGCCACAAGAACCTGGTGTTTTCCACCGTGGGCGACCCGCGCGCGTTCGAGCGCCTGCCGCAGGGGCGGGTCAAGCCGGCGCTGGCCCTGTCGCTGCATACGACGAAGCCGGCGCTGCGCGAACAGCTGCTGCCGCGCGCTCCCCGGCTCACGCCGCGCGAGCTGGTGGCCTTCGGCGAATCGTATGCGCGCCTCACCGGCTACCCGGTGCAATATCAATGGACCTTGATGGAGGGCGTCAACGATGGCGCGGACGAGATGGATGGCATCGTCGACCTCCTGAAGGGGAAATACGCGGTGCTCAACATGATCCCGTATAACACCATCGATGACTTGCCGTTCAAGCGTCCCAGCTGGGACAAGGCGCGGGCCATCGCCGCAGCGCTGCACGCGCGCGGCGTGCTGACCAAATTGCGCGATTCGGCCGGGCAGGACGTGGAGGGCGGCTGCGGGCAGTTGCGGGCGCGCGAAGCGAAGGGCAAGGCCATCCCTATCCGCGCCGCGTAATCCGACACATTGTTAGCCCGGTGCACATGTCGGATTACGCTCCGCTAATCCGACCTACTCGCCCCGCATCCCACCGAGCAAATCGTTTTCATTCAGGATCGCAAACGCGATCTCGGGATGCGCGGCCAGACAGCGGCGTACGGCGGCAGGAATGGCGGCGCGCGTCTTGCGGCACAGGCCGGGCCGTTCCAGCAGGCGGATCTGGAAGCCGCGCACGGTGCGCACTTCGCCGCTGCCGGGCGCAATCTGCAATTCCACGCCCAGGTTTTTCTTCAACAGCAGCTGCAGTTTCTGCAGTTGCGCATATGTGGCGATACCCTCGATGTGCGCCAGCAGGCGCTTTTCTTCCGTCAGGTTCAGGCGCAGGATGGCGAGGTCCGCCTGCGGATCGTCGAGCAGCCGCTCGCGCTCGCAGTCGCATAGCTGCGGCGGACACTCCTTGCGGACTTCAAAATCGACGATGCGCATGCTGGTGTTCCAGTGACGTTCCAATGGCGATCCGGGATCAATCAAGTATCGTCCGCCGACTGGCGCATGTCAATCAGCGGGGGCTGACGATCAGGCGCCAGAGAATGGGGCCCTGTTCGCTGCTGTGCTGATGGTGGTTTTGCGGCGGCATGACGTGGCCTTCCGTCGACACAATCTCGTGCGCGCAGCCGTCGCAGCGGTAGATGCCCGAATACGGCACGGCTTCGCCGGGCGAGGTCAGTTCATCGAAGCGCGGGTGCATGGAGCGCGCCACGTAGCTGGGGTTCTTGTAGTCGGCCATGGATTCCTCGGGATGTGGGCAGGCCCCCATTCTGGCACACAATCGTGCGCGGCCTTGACGGCGTGCCTTGGCGTGCGCGCTGCCCTGTGTTGTAATGTTGATCATCCCGACTCAGCAGGCAAGGCCATGAGAACCCGCATCAAGATCTGCTGCATCGCTTCCATCGATGAAGCGCAACTGGCCATTGCCGCCGGTGCCGACGCGCTGGGCCTGGTGGCTGCCATGCCGTCCGGTCCGGGCCCGATTCCCGACGCGCGCATCGCGCAGATCGCCGCATGGACGCCGCCTCCCGTGGCCACCTTCCTGCTGACGTCCGAGACGACGGCGGCAGCCATCGCCGAACACGTGCGCGCCACGCAGCCGTCCACCGTGCAGATCGTCGACCATATCGACCCGGGCGAAGTGGCGCAGCTGGCGCGCCTGATGCCGCACGTGCGGCGCGTGCAGGTGATCCACGTGGAAGGGCCCGAGGCTTTGGCGCTGATCCCCGCCTACGCGCCCCATGTCCACGCCTTTTTGCTCGATTCGGGCCGCCCCGGCGCGGCTGTGCCGGAACTGGGCGGCACGGGCCGCACGCACGACTGGTCCGTCAGCGCGCGCTTCGTGCGCGCCAGCCCCCGTCCCGTTTTCCTGGCCGGCGGCCTCGATGCGAACAACGTGATGGAGGCGCTGCGCCAGGTGCGCCCCTACGGCATCGACCTGTGCTCGCGCGTGCGCACGGACGGCCAGCTCGATGTCATGAAGCTGGCCTTGCTGATGGCGGCCGTGCGCGACGTGGATGCGGCGCTGTATGCGGAAGGCTAAGCCGTAGTTGCCGACGCGTTCATCTCGCGCACGAACGCTTCCGTAAACGCGGCCACCATGCCGCTGGCCGCGCGCGGCGAGATCAGGCCCACGACGGAATGCGATTCCTCGTCCGGCAGGGCGATAAAACGCACGCCGGGCGGCGCCACCAGGCGCATGCTGTCGGGGACGATGGCGATGCCCATATCGGCTTCGATCAGGTTCAGCTGCGACGTCTTGCGCGACAGGGCGCGCGCCGCCTTCGGAAAAAACCCCTGCGCCAGGCACAGGCCCGCCACCAGGTAGCTCAGGCCGCCGCGGTCCTTGTGCGGGATCGAGACGAACGCTTCATCGCGCAGGGCGGCAATCGTCGTGCGTTCCAGCGCGGCCAGCGGCGACATCGCCGACACGGCCACCACCAGCTTTTCCGCAAACAGTTCGCGCACGACGATGTTGGCGTGCTTGCGCAGGGTGGGCAGGCGCACGAGGCCCAGGTCGGCGCGGCCTTCCTCGATGTCGGCTGCCTGGTTTTCCGACGAACCCTTGGAAATGTCGAGCGAGACGCCGGGGAACTGCGCCAGCAGCCGGTTCAGCACGGCACCGATGTCGGGCGTGAGGGTGACGGAGCTCGAATGCAGCAGGCGGATGATACCTTGCGCGCCTTGTCCCACGTGACGTGTCTGGCGCACGGTTTCCTCGATGTCGTCGAGGATGCGCCTGGCCCGCTCATAAAAGACCTGTCCTGCGGGCGTGAGCTCGATATGGCGCGCGTCGCGCGTGAGCAGCAGGGCTTGCACTTCGCCCTCGAGCTCCTTGATTTGCCGGCTCAGGGCCGACTGCGCGATGTACAGCTTTTCCGCCGCGCGCGAGTAGCTGCCCGCATCGACGACTTCGACAAAGTAGCGGAACTGTCTGATGGAAATCAATCGTATGCCTTTTCGAGATCGGAGACTGCCTGATTTGATATTGGCCCTGGCCCCGGCGTTCGCGCTACAGTGCATTGGTCCGCTGTCATTGCGAAGGAAAGACCATGCTGGAATTGATCGGGGTGCTGGGAGTACTTATCAGTATTATCGTAAAACTGATTTTCGTCCAGATCGGCGGAGCTGGACATGGCACGGAAGATTAATACGCGAGGCTTGCCACGTAGGGGGCTGGCAATGGCAAAGCCTGCAGGCAGCAGGCTGGCGCGGTCCCGTCCCACTCCGCCAGCGGCAGTCCCGCGCACTTGAGCGCCGCCTCGCGCACCGTCCATGCCTGCGCCAGGCGCAGCGGGCGTTGCGCAGCGGGGCAGGCGGCCAGCTCCTGCGCCACCTGCGGCCCCAGGTAATCGCGTGCCAGATGGAACCAGTCGGCAATGTCCTGCACCCGCATCACGTCGATGCCGACGGGGCCATACAGGCCGATGGCGGCCAGCGACAGTCCCTCGTCATGGCTGAACGACAGACCCACTGATCGTCCGGCCAGCAGCAAGCGGGGAGGAGTACCCGGCGTCGACTCCACGGAAATCGCCTCGATGTCCAGGTTTTGCCACTGCGCCGCCGCTTCGCGCACGGCCTGGCGCAGGTGCGCGCGCGCTTCCGTGCGGGATGGCGGCGGCACGATGCCGATTGCCAGCACGCCGTCTCTTGACAAGAGCACCGTAAAATCCATCAGCTGCAATCAGCTACGCAAAGGCGCTGCCGGGCAGCCGGCCCAGTTGCTGCCGGCGGGGATGTGTTCGCCCTTCATCACCAGGGTCAGCGGTCCCAGGCGCGCATTGTCGCCCACCTTGGCGCTGTACAGCACGGAGCTGCGCGGGCCCATGTAGACGCGCTGGCCGATTTCCACGTGGTCGATCTTCATCACGCGGTCTTCGAACAGATGCGTTTGCGGGCAGGTGAGGGCATTGAGTTCGCTGTAGTCGCCGATGTGCACGCAGTCGAATTCCGTGATGTCCGTCGTGTCCATGTAGACGCCGCGGCCGATCTTGCAGCCGAACAGGCGGAAGGCCAGCGGCAGCCACGGCGTGCCGCGCAGGTAGCGCATGAAATTGGGCACGGCGATGCCTTCGTACAGATTCGTCACGCCTTCCGAGATCCACACGAACGGCGTCCACATGGGCGCCGCATGCTTGCGGTAGCGTCCCAGCAGCAGCCACTTGAACAGCACCACCACGAGGAAATTGCCGATGCCGTAGGCGATGCCGGCGATCGCCAGGTCGCCCACCACTTCGCCCCAGCGCCCTGCGCCCGCGATCGGCATCACGTCGAGCACCAGGGTATAGCCGACGGCGATCACCACGGCGTGCGGCGCGACGATGCGGAACGCTTCGATCAGGCTGCGGCCCAGGCGGCGCAGCAGCGATGGCTTGAACGTGAGGTGCTCGGCAAAGCCGCTGACCTGCTCGCGCGCGGGCAGGTGCATGGGGGGGGAGCCCAGCCAGGTATCGCCGCTGTGCATCTGCTCATTGCGCGGCGCGTGCGTGTGCACGCCGATCAGCACATGTTCGGGCAGCACGGTGCCGTCCGGGATATAGCTGCCGTTGCCGACAAAGCTGCGGTGCGAGACGACGGTGGGGCGCATGGTCATCCAGCCGCCGTCGATCTGCTCGTCGCCCAGCATGACGGCGTCGGCGATGAAGGTGTCGTCGCCCAGGGTCAGCATGTCGGGCACGACGCCCAGCGCCGTGGAAATCTCGGCGCCCTTGCCGACCTTGGCGCCCAGCAGGCGGTACCAGTACGGCGCGTACACGGTGGCGTAGATGCCGTGCAGGACGTTCAGGCTCGATTCCTGGATATGGCTGACCAGCCACTTGGCGCAATAGATATTGCTGTGCACGGGCGAGCTGCCCGGTTTCAGGCGCGGCAGCGCGCCCCAGCGGATGGCGGCCGACAGCAGGGCCGTGAGCACGATCAGCACGGCGCTGGCGGGGAAGGCCAGCAGGAAGTAGCGGGCCAGCTGGGTCGTCACGTCGCGCCCCTGCAGCCACGGCATCATTTCGCGCTCGTCGAACCAGTCGATCAGCACGAAGCTGGGGAAGACGGGCATGAAGAACAGCACGGCGATCAAGACCATGCCGAAGCAGAAGAACAGGGTTTCGCCCGTCAGGCGCAGGCGCGAGACGGCGGGGCGCGGCGGCTGGCTGGCCCGGTCATAGGGGCCGATGTCGCGCGCGGGAGAACCCGTCCAGACGCGACCGGCGGGCACCGAAGCGCCGTCGGCCAGCGCGGACTGTCCCTCGAGGTGGCCAAACGCGCCTACTTTGGTATTGCCTTCCAAAATCGCGTAAGAGCTGATGCAGGCATCGTCACCGATGCTGATCTGGCCCAGCAGCAAACGGCCCCGTTCCACGCGGGCGTTTTCAAAGTTGACGGCATTGCCGACGCTGACGTTGTCGCCGATGGACAGCAGGTCGGGCGCGCGCAGGGTCATCGAGCCGATGACCACTTCCTTGCCCACCTTGGCGCCCAGCGCGCGCAGCCACCAGCTGTTCAGCGAGGAGCCGCTGAGCAGATACGCGGGCGCCGATTCGACCAGGCGGTCGGCCAGCCACCAGCGGTAGTATGTCAGCCCCCAGAGCGGATAGCTGCCCGGTTTCAGACGCCCGGCGATCAGCCACTTGCCGGCAATCGCAATGGCAAATTCGGCCAGGGTCGCGAGCAGGAACACGCCGATCGAGGCGGCGATGGCGCGCGGCACGGTGTCGCCCGTATCGCCCGTGAAGAAGTGATAGGTGAAGAACGGCGCCATCCACTGCGCCATGCGCAGGGTGACGAGGCCCGGCACGGCCGCCGCCTGCGCCGCGCCGCAGACCCAGCGCTTCACGGCCGACGGCGGCGTCCAATCCGCTTCCGGCGTGGCCAGCGCGGGCGCCTCGTTCAGCACGGCGGCGATCTTGCCGATCTGCCGGTTCTGGTAAATGTCGCGCACCGTCATGTGGGCGTAGGCCGGATCGGCGCGCAGGGCGGACGCCAGGCGAGCGGCCAGGAAGGAGTGGCCGCCAAGGTCGCTGAAAAAGTCGAGCTGGCGCAAGATCGCCTGGCCGGGGAACAGCTTGGCCAGCGCCGCGAACAGGGCCGCTTCGGCCGGCGTTTCCGGCACGTCCGATACACCCGCCTCGCCGGCCGGCGGCGCGGACAATGGCATGGCTTTCAAGGCCTTCCTGTCGATTTTTCCCGAGGTCAGGCGCGGCATCAGCGGCAGCAATTCAAAGCGGCCCGGCACCATGTAGGGCGGCAGGTGCAGGTTCAGGGCCGCGCGCAGGGTTTTCGCCGCCAGGGCATGCTCGGGCGCATCGTCGCTGCCGACGATGTAGGCCACCAGCTGGTCGATGCCGTCATCCTTGCGCAGCAGGACGGCCACCGTGCCCACGCCGGGCTGCTGCGCCAGCACGGCTTCGATTTCGCCCAGCTCCACGCGGAAGCCGCGTATCTTGACCTGGTCGTCGGCGCGGCCCAGGCACTGCACCTGGCCGTCCGGGTCGATGCGCGCCAGGTCGCCCGTGCGGTACAGGCGCGCGTCACCGTCGCCGGTCGCCCACGGGTTGGGCAGGAATTTTTCCACCGTCAGGTCGGGCCGGCCCAGGTAGCCCTCGGCCAGGCCGGGGCCGATGATGCACAATTCTCCCGTTTCGCCGCGCGCCAGCAATGTCAAGGGACGGTTTTCTCCCGGCTCGGCCACCTGCAGCACCAGCAAGCCGTAGTTGGGCAGCGGCGTGCCGATGGTGACGGGCTCGCCGGGCCGCAGCCGCGCCAGGCTGCACGAGACGGTCGCTTCCGTGGGGCCGTAGGTGTTGAACATGGCGCGGCCCGGGCGCGACCAGCGCTCGACCAGGGATTCGGGGCACATCTCGCCGCCCAGGTTGATCAGGCGCAGGCTCGGTACTTCCTCGGCGAACAGGGCCAGCAGGGTCGGCACGGCATGGAGCACGGTGACCTTGTTCTCGGCCAGCGCGCGCGGCAAGGCTTCCGGGTCGCCCGAGATTTCCTTGGGACCCAGCCACAGGGTGGCGCCCACTAGGTAGGCGATCCAGATTTCCTCGAACGACATGTCGAAGGCGACGGAAAAGCCCTGGTAGACGGTGTCGGCCTGCGTCACTTCCAGCACGGCGTTTTCGCTGCGCAGGAAGTGGCAGATGCTGCGCTGATTGATCAATATGCCCTTGGGCTTGCCCGTCGAGCCGGACGTGTAGATCACATAGGCCGGGTGTTCGGGCAAGACGGCGCCGCGCGCGGGCAGGTATTCGCCGGGCGCCGCGGGCGCCAGCAGGCTTTCCGCCGTCCACACGGGGCGCTCGACGCCGGCATCCAACAGGCGCGGCGCGAACTGCGCGCAGCTGACGACACCGGCTCCATTCGCGTCGTCGAGGCACACTTGCAGGCGCTCGACGGGCGTGTCTTCATCGACGGGCAGCCAGGCGGCGCCCGCCTTGGCAATCGCCGCCTGCATCAGCAGCAGAGGGGCGCCGCGCGGCAGCCACAGGCCCACGATGTCGCCGGGCTTGACGCCGGCCGCCACCAGGCGCGACGCCGCCAGGCCCGCCTGCGCATCGAGTTGCGCATACGTGATGCGGCGCGCGCCGTCGATCAGGGCGATTTGCTGCGGACAGCGGCGCGCCGTCGCTTCCAGCAGGTCGGCCAGCACTTCCTCGCGCAGCAAATCCGGTCGCGGCGGGCCGTACAGGATGTCGGCGTGGGTGGAAGGGGTGTCTGGGCTGACTGCGGTGAAATCGTTCATGGATGACGCTTATCTGTAATGCTGTGTGAGGAATCGAACGGGCTGCGCGTGGTGCGCGGCACAGTTGATACATTACAGCACGCAAGACATTTCAGCGTTGCAGAACGGGGAATTTTGCGGGGCTTTGCGAAATTATGTGCTTGCAGGATCAATTGCCATGGTTACGGAATGTAAAACGGGGAAACATGGCGCCGATTTGCGCCACAGTGTCCGCCGCCGGATAGCCGTGCAGGGGGCGGCCGGCCAGCGCCGCATCCAGGCAGCCTTCGGCGCGGAACTGCTGCAGCACGTAGTTGTCGACGCCCTGGGCGGCCAGGGTGGCGGCCAGGGCCAGCAGCTGTGCATCGGGCAGCAGGTCCGGATGGGCGGTGGTGCGGCATTCGTAGGCGACGCCGCTGGCGAGGATGGCGTCCAGGCAGGCGCGCGCCGGGTCGCCGCTGCCGGCCACGCGGGTCACATGACGATAGTCGGCAAACGGCGCCTTGATGTCGAAGCCCACCCAGTCGACCAGGGGCAGCACTTCCTGCAGGCGCTGCGGGTAGATGCAGGCCGTGTGCAGGCCGATGCCGAAACCCAGGGCCCTGACGTCCAGCATGGCGCGCGCCAGCGCCGGGTCCATGCACGCCTCGCCGCCGCTGAAGACGACGGCGTCGACGAGGCCCACGCGGCGCCGCAGCCAGGTCAGGACGTCCTGCCACGGCATGGCGCCTTCCGGCGTGCGCGCCTGCAAGTGCGGATTGTGGCAATAGCCGCAACGCCAGGGGCAGCCCTGCACGAACACCACGGCCGCCAGCTTGCCCGGATAGTCGGTGGCGGAAAAGGGCGTCAGGCCGCCCACTTTCAACTCAGCCATGGCAGGCGGGCTGGCCAAGCCGGGCGCCCGCTTGCGTAAAATACTGGCGCTCGTGGAATTCGCCCTGCTTGCCGATGTTGAACGAGGCGACGGGGCGGTGATAGCCCATCACGCGCGTCCAGATTTCGCAGCGCTGGCGTTCGGTGTCGAGCAGGGTGATGGCGGGATTGAAGTCGGGACGTGCATTCATGGCGTTTCCTCAAGTGATGGAACAATGTGGGCCTGCTTGCGGGCGATCAGTTCCGCGTCGCAGGTGGGGCAGAATTCATGCTTGCCGGCCAGGTAGCCGTGGCGCGGACAGATGGAAAACGTGGGCGTGACGGTGATGTAGGGCAGAGAAAAGCGGCTCAGGGCGCGTTTTACCAGTTCGCGGCAGGCGTTCGCGTCCGACAGCGCTTCCGTCATGTACAGGTGCAGCACCGTGCCGCCCGTGTACTTGCGCTGCAGCGCATCCTGCAATTCCAGCGCTTCGAACGGGTCGTCCGTGTGGCCGACGGGCAGTTGCGACGAGTTCGTGTAATACGGGTTGTCGACGGTGCCGGCCTGCAGGATGGCGGGATAGCGTTTGCGGTCTTCGCGGGCGAAGCGGTACGTCGTGCCTTCGGCCGGCGTCGCTTCCAGGTTGTACATATGGCCCGTCTCTTCCTGGAATTGCACCATGCGGGCACGCACGTGGTCGAGCAAGCGGATCGCCAGCGCATGGCCCTCGGCGGACGTGATGTCATGGGCGTCGCCGCTGAAATTGCGGATCATCTCGTTGATGCCGTTCACGCCCAGCGTGGAAAAGTGGTTGCGCAAGGTGCCCAGGTAGCGCTTCGTGTACGGGAACAGGCCTTGCTGCATCAGTTCCTCGATGGTGCGGCGCTTGATTTCCAGGCTGGTCTTGCCCAGTTCCAGCAGGCGGTCCAGGTCGGCCATCAAGGCTGGCTCGTCGCCGCGCCACAGGTGGCCCAGGCGCGCGCAGTTGATCGTCACCACGCCCAGGGAGCCCGTCTGCTCGGCGGAACCGAACAGGCCATTGCCCCTTTTCAGCAGTTCGCGCAAGTCCAGCTGCAAGCGGCAGCACATGGAGCGTATCATGTTTGGCTTGAGTTCCGAATTGATGAAATTCTGAAAGTAGGGCAGGCCGTAGCGGGCCGTCATCTCGAACAGGCGTTCGGCATTCTCGCTATGCCAGTCGAAATCCTCGGTGATGTTATAGGTGGGGATGGGGAAGGTGAAGACGCGGCCCTTGGCGTCGCCCGCCATCATGATCTCGATGTAGGCGCGGTTGATCATGTCCATTTCCGCCTGCAGCTCGCCATAGCTGAAGTCCATTTCCCGGCCGGCGATGACGGGAATTTGCTCGCGCAGGTCGTCCGGGCAGACCCAGTCGAAGGTGAGGTTGGTGAACGGCGTCTGCGTGCCCCAGCGCGACGGCACGTTGAGGTTGAAGATCAGCTCCTGCATGTACTGGCGTACGTCTTCGTAGCGCAGGCTGTCCTTGCGGATGTAGGGCGCCATGTAGGTGTCGAAGGAGCTGAACGCCTGCGCGCCGGCCCACTCGTTTTGCAGGGTGCCGAGGAAGTTGACGATCTGGCCGATGGCGCTCGACATGTGCTTGGGCGGGCCCGATTCGATCTTGCCCGGCACGCCATTCAAGCCTTCATGCAGCAGGGTGCGCAGCGACCAGCCGGCGCAATAGCCGGCCAGCATGTCGAGATCGTGGATGTGCAGCGCCGCCTCGCGGTGCGCCGCGCCCACTTCCGGCGGATACACCTGGTCCAGCCAGTAGTTTGCGATGACCTTGCCCGACACATTGAGTATCAGGCCGCCTAGCGAGTAACCCTGGTTGGCGTTGGCGTTCACGCGCCAGTCGCGCCGCTCCAGGTACTCATTGATGGACGCGGCGACGTCGACCTGGCCGCGTGTGGGGGAAACTGCATTTGTCGTCATGAAACCTCCAATAAACACAACATGCGGTGTTTTTATGGAGATTAATCACTAAATATAGTGGCGTCAAAGGGCGCGTGCAGTGGCGTGACGAATCCTTGATGCAGGTGAAAAAAACACCTCAGCCGCGTTTGTTCCAGCGCGTTTCGCGCAGGATCAGCCAGCTCGCGCAAAAGAACGCGGCGCCGCAGGCGGCGATGCTGATGACAGACGCGGGCAGCACGTGCGTCCAGATTTCCAGCGGCGTGTAGGTGCTCCAGCTGGCCACGCGCGCGTCGAAGGTGACGTAGTTCGCCAGCAGCCAGTAGACGGCCAGCAGGCCCGTGCAGATGGCGGCCTGACGCAGCAGCGGCATCTTGCGGCGCGCGAACACGGCCAGCAGGAACAGCAGCAGCACGCCTGGATACGCGCCCAGCACTTCCGGCGACAGCACGGAGATGGTCCCTGTCTCATAGCCATCGGCCGGACCGGCCCACTGCACCTGCAGCGCGGTGAGAAACAGGGTAAGCAGGAAAATCAGCAGCGGTTTGCGGGTCATGGCGGGCAATCGGATAGGGAAAAAGTGGGGCATTTTACAGCCAGGTCAAGCAAGTGGAACGCGCGCCAGTCATGCATGCATTCCTTCACCTGCGTCAAGGACTGGGCGGCATGGGCGGGGCTATAGTCTGCACCCTGAGCCGATACAGGACTGAGAACACCATGATGCTTGAATCAACCACCGCCACCCGCGTGGCCGGACCGCTGGAACTGGTCTGCCCCGCCGGCAGCCTGCCCGCCTTGAAAGCGGCCGTCGACAATGGCGCCGACACCGTGTACCTGGGTTTTCGCGACGCCACCAATGCGCGCAATTTCGCTGGCCTCAATTTCGACGAAAAGGCCATCGCCGAGGGCGTGCGCTACGCCCACCAATATGGACGCAAGGTGCTGCTGGCGCTGAACACCTATCCGCAGCCGCACAACTGGGCCGTGTGGCGCAGCGCCATCGACCGCGCCGCGCAGGCCGGCATCGACGCCATGATCGTGGCCGATCCGGGCCTGATGGCGTATGCGGCGCAGCATCACCCGCAGCTGCGCCTGCACCTGTCCGTGCAAGGCTCGGCCACCAACTACGAAGCGATCAATTTTTACCATGAACACTTCGGCATCGCCCGCGCCGTGCTGCCGCGCGTGCTGTCGATGGCGCAGGTCGAACAATTGATCGCCAAGACGGAAGTCGAGATCGAAGTCTTCGGCTTCGGCAGCCTGTGCGTGATGGTCGAAGGGCGCTGCGCGCTGTCGTCGTATGCGACGGGCGAGGCGCCGAACACGCACGGCGTGTGCTCGCCGGCGAAATCCGTGCGCTGGCTGGAAACGCCGAACGGCCTCGAATCGCGCCTGAACGGCGTGCTGATCGACCGCTACGCACCCGGTGAAAACGCCAGCTATCCGACCCTGTGCAAGGGGCGTTTCGAAGTCAACGACGAAGAGTATTACGCCATCGAGGAGCCGGCCAGCCTGAATACGCTGGCGCTGCTGCCGCAACTGATCGCCATGGGCGTGCGCGCCGTGAAGATCGAAGGGCGCCAGCGCAGCCCCGCCTATGTGGCGCAGGTGACGCGCGTGTGGCGCGAAGCGATCGACGCCTGCCGCGAAGGCAATGCGCGCTACGCCGTCAAGCCGGGCTGGATGGCGGCCATGGACAAGCTGGCCGAAGGCCAGCAGCACACCTTGGGTGCCTACCACAGATCTTGGAAATAAAGGATGAACATGCTGAAGCTTTCACTGGGCCCCTTGCTGTACTACTGGCCGCGCGCCACCGTCTTCGACTTTTACCAGCAGATCGCCGGCACCGCCGTCGATATCGTGTATCTGGGCGAAACCGTCTGCTCGCGCCGGCATGAGCTGCGCCTGGCCGACTGGCTCGATATCGCCGACATGCTGGCCGCCGCCGGCAAGGAAGTGGTGCTGTCGACGCAGGCGCTGATCGAGGCGGGCGCCGAACTGGCCACCCTGCGCCGCATCACGGGCAATGGGCGCTACGGCGTCGAGGCCAACGACATGGGCGCCGTGCACTGCATGGAAAAGGGCGCGTCCTTCGTCGCCGGCCCCCATTTGAACCTGTTCAATGGTCCCAGCCTGCAGCTGCTGGCGCGCCTTGGTGCGCGGCGCTGGGTGATGCCGCTGGAAATGGGGCAGACGGCGCTGGCCGAGATGCAGCGCCAGAAACCGGAAGGGCTGGAGACGGAAGTGTTTGCCTACGGCCGCATGCCGCTGGCGTTTTCCGCGCGCTGCTTCACGGCGCGCAACCGCAACCTGCCGAAGGACGACTGCGGCTACAGCTGCCTGGAAGAGCCGGACGGCCTGCTGCTGCGCACGCGCGACGCAGTACCCTTCCTCGTGCTGAATGGCACGCAGACGCAGTCGGCGCTCGTCTACAACCTGGTGCGCGAACTCGATGCCATGCGCGACATGGGCGTGGATGTGGCGCGCATCAGCCCGCAGGCGATGAACACTGAAAAAGTCATCGCCATCTTCGACCGCGCCCGCCGCGGGCAGGTCAGCGGCATCGGCGCCCAGGCCCAGCTGGCGGCCTGCCAGCCGGCCGGCGCCTGCGACGGCTATTGGCACGGCCAGCCCGGCATGGAACAGCACGCCGCCCATTGAACGCATCGAAAGGAAGCACCATGCAAGATCAACTGGAAAGATTGCCCGTCCCGGCCAAGCCTGCCATGAGCAAGCCTGCCGTGTCGTACCGGCTGCCCGAACCGCTGGCCGAATTGCTGTCCAAGCTGCCGCCGTATCCGGCCTCCTGGCTGTTCGTGCAAGGCTTGAACCGCCTGCTGGCGCCGCAACTGCCCGACGACGTGCGGCGCAGCCTGGAAGGGCGCAGCCTGCGCTTGCGCCTGCTGGACGCGGGTATCGCCTTCGATTTCGAGTGGCAGGGCACGGTGTTCGTGGCCGAGCGCTATGCCGACGTGCCGGACCTGTGCATCGCCGCCAGCGTGCATGATCTGATGCTGCTGGCGCGGCGCCAGGAAGATCCGGACACCCTGTTCTTCAGCCGCCGTTTGAGCCTGGAAGGCGATACGGAACTGGGTTTGCTGTTCAAGAATACGCTCGACGCCATCGAATTGCCGCCGTTCGACCTGCAGGCGCTGGGACCGCGCCGCGTGCTGGCGCATCTGCGCGACCGGGGCGCGCGGGAAGGCTGAGCGGGAAGCTGGCGGCGGCAGGCGTTCAGTGGCGGCAGTGGCCGCAGGCGCCGCTGCACGAGGCCAGCTGTTCTTCATCCGTCGCTTCGCCCATGAAGCCGGCGTCGTTGACGGCGGCCAGCAAACGCTCTTGCGTGGCCAGCCGTTCGTCGAATTGCACCGTGGCGCCGTGGCGCGCCAGCGAGACGCAGACGGTGGCCACGCCCGTGACCGCCTCAAGTGCGCCCGTCAATCTGTCGGCGCAGCCTTCGTGATCCATTCCAATAATATTCAAGCGCGCTGTCTGCATGTGGTCCTCTTGTTTTTCAGATAAAAAAACAGCGTAGGCGAGGGGCGCGCATGCCGTCCAGAGCCGCACGCAAGATTTATTTTCTATTTGCGGTTTTATTGATCTGGATTAATTCCTACCCCTCCAGTCCGGCCTGAAACTGCTGTTGTTTTATACACAGTTTCCATAATCCAGTCGACAATCGTGCTCTGCTGCGTGATACTGTCATTCTGATAAGAATGCTGATGAACGCACTGGAAAGGAGGGGCCATGCAGCGCCGCCCCCTGCTCAAGCTTGCCGCCCTGTGGCCGTTGGGCGCCGCCGCCGGCACGCCGTTGCCGCTCGTGTATCCGCGCCACCAGGCGCTTGATGATCCGCAGCAAGGTTATGTGACGGCCTTGCTGCAAATGGCGCTGGCCCGGTCGGGCCAGGCGTATTCCTTGCGCCGCTCCGAACTGCGCATGGTGCAGACGCGCGCCATGCAGGAAATCGCCATGGCATCGGGCAGCGTCGACGTCGTCTGGGCCATGACGAGCCGCGCGCGCGAAACGCAATTGTTGCCGGTGCGCATCCCCATCGACCGTGGCCTGATCGGCTGGCGCGTGGCCCTGATCCACGCCCGCCAGCCGCTGCTGCTGCGGGGCGTGCGCAGCATCGCCGCCCTGGCGCGGCTGTCGGCCGGCCAGATGCGCGACTGGCCCGACTCCGCCATCCTGCAGGCGAATGGCCTGCGCCTCGATACCTCGAGCACCTACGAAGGCCTGTTCCAGCAACTGGCGGCGGGACGCATCGATTACTTTCCCCGCTCCGTGATCGAAGCCCAAAGCGAGCTGGCCAGCCATGCGCAATTGCCGCTGGCGCTAGACACCCACCTGGTCATCCGCTACCCGGCCGCGCTGTATTTTTTTGTCGGCAAGCACCGGCCGGAACTGGCGCGCCACATCGAAACGGGGCTGGAAACCATGCTGGCCGATGGCAGTTTCGCGCAGCTGTTCCAGCGCCATTTCGGGCGCCTGGCCGAGGCTTTGCAACTGTCCCGTCGGTACGTGCTGGAGCTGGCCAATCCGGACTTGCCGGAGGAGACGCCGCTGGCGCGCAAGGCACTTTGGTATCGTCCAAAACATTACTAATAGTTTTATTGATCAGTGTCAAACAACCGCTCCAATCGTGCGCAGGATGTTTGAGGAAACGCAAGGCGAGTTCAACAGAACACCTGTTGACACTTATAAAATTTTCGCCGAACATAATTCCATCTTGCAACACTTTGCAACACTTTCCCAGCGAAGGCCGCCATGGCGGCTGTCGTGCCGGACCCGTGCGCCCGTTCAACAGCAAGCTGCCGCCAGCCGCTGAACGTCCTGTTCCCTTGTAACCATCCGTTATCTTTTCGAAGGTTTGCCCATGCTCGACTCGATCACGTCGGTATTGCGCCAGGTGCCGGAATTGGCCCTGTTCCTGGCGCTGGCGCTTGGCTACGCGGTAGGGCAGATACGCTTCGGACCCATCCAGCTGGGCGGCGTGTGCGGCACCCTGATCGCCGCGCTGCTGATCGGCCAGCTGGGCATTACCTTGGACGCCAGCGTCAAGAACGTTTTCTTCATGCTGTTCATCTTTGCCCTCGGCTATGCGGGCGGTCCCCAGTTCTTCGCCAACCTGAATGCCAAGGGCTTGCGCCTGGGTCTGCTGTGCCTGATCGAAGTGGTGGTGGTGCTGGCGCTGGTGCTGCTGGCCACGCGGTTCCTGGGCCTGGACCAGGGGACGGCCGCCGGCATGATGGCGGGCGCGGCGACGGAATCGGCCGTCGTCGGCACGGCCACGGACGCGATCTCGAAGCTGGCGCTGCCGGCCGCCCGCATCGCCGAACTGCAAGCCAACGTGGTCACCGCGTATTCCATCACGTACATCTTCGGCCTGATCGCCATCGTCATCGTCACCAGCCAGATTTTTCCGCTGTTGTTGCGCGTCAACCTGCGCGAGGAAGCCGATAAATTGTGGGAAAAGATGGGCGGCGCGCAAACCGATGGCGACGGGGTGCAGGCCACGCCGGAAATGGTGGGCCGCGCCTACCGCATCAGCCGGGGTGCGGGACGCCGCCTCGATGCATTGCAGCATATTTTTGCGGGCCGCGCCAGCATCACGCGCGTGCGCCGGCATGGCAAGGTCTTGCCGCTGGAGCCGGCACTGCGCCTGCGCAATAACGACGAAGTGCTGGTGATCGGCCACCGTCCTGCGCTGGTGGCGGCCGAAGCCATCCTGGGCGAGGAATTTGCCGATACGACGGGCTTGAACATGGCCGTCTCCGCCGTCGAAGTGGTGCTGCAGCAAGCCGCGCTCGTGGGCCAGCCCTTGCGCCAGCTGGCCTTGCCCACCGGCGTGCACGTGGCGGCCGTCGTCCGTGGCGAGCACAGCATGCCACCCTTGCCCGACCTGGCCCTGCAGCGCGACGACGTGCTGCGCCTGTACGGCACGACGGATGGGCGCGAACTGAACACGGCGCTGGCCGCCATCGGCAAGCGCGTGCCCACGGGCGACCGCAGCAATATCGTCTACGCCAGCATCGGCATCGTGCTCGGCGTGTATATCGGCGGCTTTAGCGCCAGGCTGGGCGGCATTCCGTTTTCGCTGGGCACGGGCGGCGGGGCCTTGCTGACGGGGCTCGTGTTCGGCTGGTACCAGGCGCGAAAACCGGGCATGCCGGGCATCCACCCCAGCGCGCTCGACATGATGAAGGATATCGGCCTGGCCACCTTCATCGCTTGCGTGGGCCTGGCGTCGGGACCGCAAGCGATCGAGCTGGTGCGCCAGTACGGCCTGTCGCTGCCGCTGATGGGCGTCCTGATCGCCGTCATCCCCGCCTCGCTGTCGTTGCTGGTGGGTCACTTTTTCCTCAAGCTGGAAGCGCCCGTGCTGCTGGGCGCCATCGCCGGTCAGCAGTGCAGCACGCCAGCCTTGTCGGCCGTGCAGAACGCGGCCGGCAATTCCACGCCCTTGCTGGGCTACACGATCACGTATGCGATCTCGAACGTGGTGCTGCCCTTGCTGGGGCCGCTCATCGTGGCCCTGGCCGGCTCGGTCCACGCATGAGCAGCTTGCAAGAGCACAGGCAGTAAAGAATTCCTTCAACACGAAAGGCGGTCCGCATGGAATGGTTGCATGAGTTATTCAAGAAGTCGCCCGAAATTGCCTTGTTTCTCTCCCTGGCAGTGGGCTACTACATCGGCAAGATCAAGTTCGGCTCGTTCCAGCTGGGCGGGGTCGCCGGTTCACTGCTGGTGGCGGTCCTCGTCAGCCAGGTAGGCGTGGCCATCGATCCCGGCGTCAAGTCGGTATTGTTCGCCCTGTTCATTTACGCGGTCGGCTATGAAAGCGGACCGCAATTCTTCAATTCGCTGGGGCGCCAGTCCGTGCGCGAAATCATCCTGGCCGTCGTGCTGGCCGTGACGGCGCTGCTGACGGTGGTCATCATGGCCAAGGTGTTCGGCCTGGACAAGGGCCTGGCGGCCGGCGTGGCGGCGGGCGGCTTGACGCAGTCGGCCATCATCGGCACGGCCGGCGATGCGATCACCAAGCTGGGCCTGGCGGCCGACGAGGTGGCGCGCCTGCAGGGCAACGTGGCCGTCGGCTATGCCGTCACCTATGTGTTCGGCTCGTTTGGCGCCATCATCGTCTGCGTCAACATCTTGCCTAAACTCATGGGGCGCACCATCCGCGAAGATGCGATCAAGGCGGAAACGGCGCTGCAGGCGGGTGTGCAGGTGCTGGGACCTGGGCAGACGCCGGCCGCGCCCGACCTGATCGGCCGCATCTACGACGTGGGTCCCGGTGCTGGACGTTCCGTGGCGGACATCGAAAGCGCCAATCCGAACACGGCCATCACCATCGAGCGCGTGAAACGCAATGGCCAGATCATCGACGTCAGCCCGGACCTGGTGCTGGCGGCCGACGATATCGTGCTGCTGGTGGGCCGCCGCGAAGCGATGCTCAGCGTGTCTTCCCAGCTGGGCAAGGAATTGCTGGCCGTCGAAGGCATGGAACTGGTGATGCAGCGCCGCGACATGGTGCTGACCAACAAGGCTTACCACAACAAGACGGTGGGCGAAATCCGCAGCGCGACGGCGCCGGGCGTGCGTCACGGCATCTTTGTCGTGCAGCTGAGCCGCATGGGCAAGATCCTGCCCATGCAGCCGGAAACCGTGGTGCAGACGGGCGATGTGGTGACCATCTATGGCGCCGAGCAGGACGTCAAGCGCGTGGCGGCCGAAGTGGGCTACATGATCGTGCCGAGCGCCAAGACGGACTTCGTCTACATGGGCGCCGGCCTCGTCGTCGGCCTGCTCGTGGGCTTGCTGGTGGCGCGCATCGGTTCGATTCCGCTGACACTGGGCAGCGGCGGCGGCGTGCTGCTGTCGGGCCTCGTGTTCGGCTGGTTCCGCGCCAAGCGCCAGACCTTCGGCTACATGCCCAGCGGCGCCGTGCAAATCCTCAAGGATCTGGGCCTGGCCGGCTTCGTTGCCGTCGTCGGCCTGACGTCCGGCCTGCAAGCCGTGCAAACCGTGCGCGAACACGGCCTGACCCTGTTCGGCGTGGGCGTGGTGGTGACCATCCTGCCGATGATTTTGACCATGCTGATCGGCCGTTACGTCTTGCGCTATGACAACGTGGCCGTGTTTGCGGGCGCCTTGTCCGGCTCGCGCAGCGCCAATCCCGCGTTCGGCGAAGTGCTGAATGCGGCGCAAAACTCGATTCCCACCGTACCGTTCGCCATCACGTATGCCTTGGCCAACGTTTTCCTGACCCTGCTGGGGCCGCTGATTGTGGCCTTCGTCTGAGTCTGCATGTATGAGCAAGAACCTTTGCAAGAACCCTCAAAATTATCAGTCTGATAAGGAGTAGCAAAAATGGATTTCAGTAACCCAAGCAAACTCGCCCTGTTGAGCCCATTCGAATTGAAGGATGCGCTGATCCAGACGGCCAAGCAAAGCAACCGCCTGATGCTCAATGCGGGCCGCGGCAACCCGAATTTCCTGGCCACCACGCCGCGCCACGGTTTCTTCCAGTTCGGCCAGTTCGCCATGACGGAAGCGGAGCGCTCGTATGTGTACATGGACGACGTGGGCGGCTTTCCCACGCGCGAGGGCATCGAGGCGCGCTTTGAAATCTTCGTGCGCCAGCACGCTGAGACACCGGGCGTGCATTTCATCGAGGCGGCCGTGTCGTATGTGCGCGACCAGCTGGGCCTGAGCGCGGGCGACTTCATCTATGAGATGTGCGAAGCCATCCTCGGCTGCAACTATCCCGTGCCGGACCGCATGCTGCGCCTGTCCGAGAAAATCGTCGGCCAGTATATCCACCGCGAAATGGTGGGCGACCATCCGTTTGTCGGCAACTTCGACATGTACGCGGTCGAAGGCGGCACGGCGGCCATGACCTATCTGTTCGCCAGCCTGAAATCGAACCACATCATCCAGGAAGGCGACACGATCGCCCTGGGCATGCCGATCTTCACGCCGTACATCGAAATTCCGCAGCTGAACGATTACAAGCTGAACACCGTGCACATCGATGCGCCGCAATCGAACAACTGGCAATTCACCAAGAAGGAGCTGGACAAGCTGCTGGACCCGAAAGTGAAGGCTTTCTTCCTCGTCAACCCCAGCAATCCGCCATCCGTCAAGATCGACGACGAGACCCTGGAATACATCGCCAAGATCATCAAGAAGCGCCCGGACCTGATCATTTTGACCGATGACGTGTACGGCACGTTCGCCGACAATTTCGTCTCGCTGTTCGCCATCTGCCCGTTCAACACCATCCTCGTGTATTCGTTCTCGAAATACTTCGGCGCGACGGGCTGGCGCATGGGCGTGGTGGCCACGCATGAAAACAATGTGCTCGACGACAAGATTGCCAAGTTGCCGGAAACCATCAAGAAGCAGCTCGATGCGCGCTATCACTCCATCACGACGGAACCGCGCCAGCTGAAATTCATCGACCGCCTGGTGGCCGACAGCCGCACGGTGGCGCTGAATCACACGGCTGGCCTGTCCACGCCCGTGCAGGCGCAGATGACCTTGTTCTCGCTGTTCTCGCTGATGGATGAAGAGCAAAAGTACAAGCAGTCGATGAAGCGCATCGTGCTGCGCCGCAAGGAAGCGCTGTACCGCGAACTGGGCTTGCCGATGGTGCACGACGCCAATTCCGTGCGCTACTACCATCTGCTGGACATGGAATCCTTGGCCGCGCAGATGCATGGCGTGGAGTTTTCGCAGTGGCTGCTGAAAAAACTGAAACCGAACGAAGCGCTGTTCCGCCTGGCCGAGGAAACGGGCGTCATCCTGCTGCCGGGCCGCGGCTTCGGCACCACGCATCCGTCCGGCCGCGTCTCGCTGGCCAACCTGAACGAATACGACTACGCCAATATCGGCCGCGCCATCCGCAGCATGGCGTCCGAGTTCTTTGCCGTGTTTGAAAAGGAAAAGGAAAAGGGCGGCAAGAAGGCGAAGAAGTAAGCCGGCAGCTGCTTCCCTGAGTAAAACGGGCGCCCCGCATGAGGCGCCCGTTCTTGTCTGTCAGCGTGCGTAACCAATAGTGCAGGCTGGAATGGACATCCGTGGATATAATTGCTATTGTGAAAGTATAAACATGGCAACCCCGTGCTTTCCCCTCATTCATTGACTGGACGCTACATGGGCAGATTGCAAGGACATTTATCATTATTGCTGGCGAGCGCGCTGGGCGCGGCCATGCCGGCCCTGGCGGAACCTCTGACATTCAGCGAAGCGCTGCAGCAGGCAGCCGCCGCTTCGGGCGCCGTGCAGGGCGCCGCGCTCGACGTGCGCGCGAAAACCCTCAAGGCGGAGGCGCTGTCGAATATCGACGGCCCTTCCGTGGACCTGACGGCGTTTCGCGGCCGTCTGTCGACGGACTTGAACATCGATACGAGCGGCTTGTCCGGCGTGGTGGGCGGCATCGAGTCCGTGCTGCCATCGATTCCCGGCTTGCCCAAGCCACAGATTCCCAATTCACTGAGCCGCGAGGTGGTGACGGACCTGACCTCGTTCGGCTTGCTGGGCATGTGGCCCATCTACACGGGCGGGCGGCTGGATGCCGTCAAGGGCCTCGCTTCGAGCCTGACCCTGGCCGCGCAGGCGGAGCGCGCGGAAGCGGAAGAACAGCTGGCGACCCTGGTGGCGCAGCGCTATTTCCAGTTGCTGCTGGCCAAGCGGGTGGTGGCCGTGCGGGCCGAAGTGACGGCCGGCGTGACGGAGCATCAGCGCGACGCGGCCAGGCTGGAAAAGGGCGGCCTGATTTCGCGCGCGGAACGCCTGCGTGCCGACGTGGCCCTGGACAGCGCCCGCAGCGACGAGGCGCAGGCGCGCAGCGACGAGGAAATCGCCCAGGTGGCGCTCGACCGTTTGCTCGCTGTCAACACGCAAGTGCGGCCCAGCACGCCCCTGTTCGTCAACAGCTTGCCGGTGGGGACCTTGCAATCGTTCATCAGCACGGGCATGCGTGAAAATGCGAACTGGAAAAAGATCGACAGCAAGCGCGTGCAGGCCGAACAAGCCTTGAAGCTGCACGGCAAGGAATACGCGCCCACCGTGTTTGCCATCGGTAATTACAATCTGAATCGCGGCAACGAAAAGCTCGTGCGCTCGAACTGGGCCATCGGCCTCGTCGTGGCCGTGCCGCTCGTGCACCGCATCAACACAGGCAAGATGATCGCTGCCGCCAAGCTCGACCAGGAGCGCGTGGAAGTGGTGGCGCGCCAGGCCGAGCGCGACATTCCCACCCTGATCGAAAAGAACTGGCGCGCGCTGGAAAACGCCCGCATCCAGTACCTGTCCACGGCGTCGTCGGTGGAGCTGGCGCGCGAAAATATCCGTTTGCAAACGGTCGCCTTCCAGCAAGGACAAGTGACGTCGCTGGAAGTGGTCGACGCGCGCCTGAACCTGGCCAAGGTCGAGACCCAGCGCGCGCAGACGGCCTATAACTATGTGATGGGGCTGGCGCAATTGCTGGAAGCGACAGGCGAGACGCAGCGCCTGGGCAGCCTGGCCGCCGCGGCCGATATCCAATTACCTGTGGACAAATAATAATGAGCACTTCCAAAAAACCATTGGCCATAGTCGCCGCCATCATCGTCCTGGGCTTCGTGGGCTGGGGCTTGTACCAGGCGTTCCAGCCGCAGCGCCTGCCTTTGCAGGGACAGATGGATGCGCAGGAAGTGAATGTCTCGTCGAAAGTGCCGGGCAGGGTGGGCGAGCTGTACGTCAAGCTGGGCCAGACGGTGCCGAAAGGCGAGCTGCTGTTCCAGCTGACGAGTCCGGAAGTGGATGCGAAGGTCGCGCAAGCGACGGCCGCCACGCAGGCAGCCGATGCCGTGGCGCAAAAGGCGCAAGCGGGTGCGCGTCCCGAAGAAATTGCCGCCGCCAAAGCCAACTGGGAACGGGCGCAAACGGGCGCCACCATCGCCAAGACCACGTACACCCGCGTCAATAATATGTACGAGCAAGGCGTGATCGCGCAGCAGAAACGCGACGAGGCGCAAGCGCAATGGCGCGCCGCCGACCAGCTGGCGCAGGCGGCCCGTGCGCAATATGACATGGCGCAAAAGGGCGCCCGTCCGGAAGACAAGACGGCCGCCGCCGCCCAGGCGCGCCAGGTGGGCGCCGTGCTGACGGAAGCGCAGATTGCCCTGGCGGAAACGAAGATCGCCGCGCCGGTGGCGGGCCAGGTCAGCAAGATCCAGATACAGCCCGGCGAACTGGCGCCGCAAGGCTTTCCCGTAATTACCTTGGTGAACCTCGATGACGCCTGGGCCGTGCTGCAGGTGCGCGAAGATGAAATGGCCGCGTTTGCCATGGGCAGCACGCATACGGCCAATGTGCCGGCCTTGAAGCAGCAAGTGAGCTTCAAGGTCAGTTCCGTGGCCGTGCTGCCCGATTTCGCCACGTGGCGTGCGGCCCGCCCGGGCGGCACGGACTTGCGCACATTTGAAATCCGGCTGCGCCCCGCCATCAAGGTCGAGGGCTTGCGTCCGGGCATGTCGGTCGTGTTTCCACCGCTCTGATACGCGATGAACGAAGCGGATAAGGGGCCGGTTTCTGCGCTGGCGCGCGAGTGGGCGCGGCTGCGCGGCGACTTCTGGGACTTCGGCATGCTCAGCTGGATTCCGGTGGTGCTGTGCGGCATGCTGTGGCTGGTGTTTTCCGCCGGCATCGCGCGCGACTTGCCCATCGTCGTCATCGATAACGACAACTCGACCTTGTCGCGCCAGCTCACGCGCTGGCTCGACGCTTCGCCTGGCATCGCGGTGGCGGCGAAAGTGGCGTCCAGCGACGAAGCTCTGCATCGCTTGCGCGAGCGCACGGCATTCGGCTACCTGCTGATCCCGAACGATTTCGAACAGAAACTGCTGGGCGGCCGGCAAGCCACCGTACAATGGCTGTACAACGCGCAGTTTTCCTCGCACGCGGGCGCCTTGCTGCGCGATGTGCGCACGGTCAGCACGACCTTGTCGGCCGGCATCGAGATGACGGCACGCGTGAAGAAGGGCATGTCGGGCGTGCAGGCGGCGGCCCAGTTCGAACCGATACGCACGACCCTGAACAGTTTGTACAATGAAAACATCAGCTATGAAGCGTTTCTGACCTTGGCCCTGATGCCGGCCATGCTGCAGATTTTCATCGTCGTTGCCGTCGTCACGTCCATCGGACGCGAGTTGCGCGACGGCACGGTGCCGCACTGGCTGGCCTCGGCCAACGGCAGCTGGCTGCGTGCCGTCGGCGCCAAGCTGCTGTTTCCCGTGATCGCCTACTGCGCGCTGGCGCTGCTGTATCTGCTGTTCTTCAGCCTGGCGCGTGGCTGGGCCGTGGCGGGCAGCTTGCCGGCCTTGCTGCTGAGCATGCTGTTGCTGGTGCTCGCGTATTGCGGCATGGCCACCCTGCTGATCGCCGCCACCCTGTCCTTGCGCCTGGCCCTGTCGGGCGCGGCATTTATTACGGCACCGGCCTTCGCATTTGCGGGCCAGGCCTTTCCCCTGATGGCCATGCCTGCGCCCGCCCGCGCCTGGGCGGAAGCCTTGCCGCTCACGCATTATCTGCAATTGCAAACGAAATACTGGCTGGCCGGCGCGCCGTGGCGCTATGGCGTGCAGGAAATGCTGATCTTGGCCGGCTTTGCCATCGGCTGCAGCGCCGTGGGCGTATTCCTGCTGGCGCGCCGCGCGCATGCGCCGGCGGCATGGGGGCGCGCATGATGTGGCAATCCTTCCTCGCCACCTGGCGCGCCATGCTGACGGACAAGGGCGCGCTGACCTTGCTGTTCATCGGCGGCATCATTTACTCGTTTTTCTATCCGTTGCCGTATTCGACGGAAATCGTCCAGCGCGTGCCCGTGGCCGTCGTCGACCAGGACCGCAGCGCCATGTCGCGCCAGCTGACGCGCTTTGCCATGGCCCATCCCTCATTGCAGGTGATTGCCGTCACGCCGGACTTGCCTGTCGCGCAGGATTTGCTGTGGCGCGACAAGGTCATGGGCGTGCTGATCCTTCCCGATGGCTTGCAGACAGACGTGCTGGCCGGCCGCGCCGCCCATGCGCAGGTGGCGGGCAACGGCCTGTACTTGATGCTCAACAAGGTGGCCCTGAACGGCCTGGCGGAAGTGGTGGGCACGGTGTCGGCGGGGATCGAACTCAAACGCCTGGGGGCTGGCACGCCGTCGACCGTGCAGGCCAACCAGCAGCGCTCGCCCATCGCCTTTGACGCCGTGCCCCTGTTTAACGTCAAGGAAGGCTATGGCGCCTATGTCGTACCGGGCGTGGCGACACTGATCGTGCAGCAGACCTTGCTGATCGGCATGACCATGCTGTTCGGCACCTGGTATCAGCGCAAGACTTTCCCCGTGGCAGGCCGGCGCACGGCGGGCGGCTATGCGGGCATGCTGCTGGCGTTTGCCTGCGTGGCCTTCCTCAACTGCTGCTATTTCTTCGGTTTCGTCTTCTGGTTCCAGGATTACCCCCGTGGCGGCAACTTCGGCGGCATGCTCTTGCTGCTGGTGCTGTTCTCGCTGGCGGAAGCGGCGTTCGGCATGCTGCTGGGCATGCTGTTCCGCACGCGTGAACGGGGCACGCAGCTGATGATCGCGACCTCGATGCCCGTGCTGTTCCTCGCGGGCCTGACCTGGCCCGTATCGTCCATGCCCGTCGTGCTGCAATGGCTGCGCTGGCTGCTGCCATCCACGGCCGGCATCCAGGGCTTTGTCGCGCTCAACCAGATGGGCGCCTCGCTATATGAAATCCGCCATGAAGTGGCGGGCTTGCTGGCCTTGCTGCTGGCCTGCGTGGCGCTGGGCTGGTGGCGCTGGCGCGGGATGGAGGAAACCGTTGTCGATTTGAACAAGGCGTAATAGGGCTGATATGCAATAATTTCATTTCCCTCACGTTGTCTGTACATTATGTCAGCCTTTAATTTGTTCCAGCGCCTGTCCCAAGCCCCCACCAAGCCCAAGGCCGCGCCCGCCGCGCGGCAGTTCGACGTGGCGGATTTGTACCAGGGTCCCATCGCGCTGGGCGCGGAAGGCGAGGCGCAAGCGCGGCCGTTCGATGAAAAGCTGCGCCAGGCGTATTTCTGGATCGTCAACCACGCCATCATCAGCCCCCATTACGACATCGAGTACAACGACGGCCCGTCGCAGACGTATTCCGTGGGCGACAGCCGCCGCACATTGAATTTGCCGTCGGCGCAAAGCTATTCCAGCTTTATTTTGCTGCCGCTGCTGACGTTCGCCACGCGCCGCAAATGCCTGTTCGTCGGCGGGCCGGGGCGTGGCAAGACGGCAAGCGCGCTGCTGATGGGCGTGCTGGCCGGTTCCACCGTCAAGGAAGTCAAACGCGCGATGCAGCATGGCCACCCGCAGATGACGGTGGCCGACTTGCTGGGTAATCCCTTGCCGGCGGACCTGGTCAACGCGCAAAGCATGGACGATATCCGCATCGCTTGGCGCGCCTGGCTGGGCATGCGCGTGAAAATCGTCGATGAATACAACCGCATCCCCACGCGCACGCAAAGCGCGCTGCTCACCGTGATGGGCGACAATTACGCGGAAGTGCTGAACCATATCTACGAATGCCCGGAAGCGGCCTGGTATCTGACGGCCAACGACGACCAGGGCGGCGGCACGTATCAGGTGATCGAGGCGCTGCGCGACCGGGTCGACGTGACGGTGCAGGCGCTCGCCTTCAACCCGCGCTTCCTGAACGAGCTGCTGCTGCGCGTGGAAGAAAACGTGCGTCCCGAAGAGCTGGTGCCGCCCGATATCATCTTCACGGAAGGGGAGGTGGACCAGATCGGCGAAGCGATCCGCCAGGTGGGCATACCCGACGCCGTGCGCCGCCGCCTGGAATTTTTTGCCAGCCAGTTCGAGCTGTTCGAGACGGCCGGCGGCCAGTTCGAATACATGACTAAGGATACGGCCCGCCTGGCGGGCGCCGACCGTGGCGCCGCGCAGGCGGCCGACAATGGGCGCGACCGCTTGAAGGACCTCGGTTGCCAGACCTTGAACGGCATCTCCGTGCGCACCCTGATGGCGCTCATGATCTACGCCAAGGCCATGGCTTATTTCCGCGGCAATGGCGAGGTGGAGCTGGAAGACTTGCGCCAGGTGCTGCCCTTCGTCCTGCATAACAAGCTGCAGCCGGACCCGGACGCGCCGTTTTTCGCGCTGCCGGAAAACGCCGCCTACCGCAGCGACAGGCTGGGCTGGCTGCGCCGCCTGTTCGATTTGTCGAACGATGAATTCAACCGCCTGGACCTGGACCGCGACGATCCGGTGGGCGTGCTGTCGGCCGAATTCGACCTGGGCCTCGACGGCGTCAGCGAGCGCGAGACCCTGGCGCGCTTGAACCGCATTGAAAAGCTGATCGGCGAACGCACGAAGGGGCGCAAGCTGTATGGCCCCCTGTACGACGACCTGCTGAAATTGAAATACCTGCACCAGCGCTATACCAACTATCGCAGCTGGCTGCGTTCGCAATGAGCATGCCGCACTGTCAAGGCTTCCTGGAAGCGCTGGCCATGCTCAATGGCGAAGCGAGCGACCTGTGCGCCAGCTACGAATTATCACGCCTGCCCGACGCGCCGGACCTTGCCACGGCGCTGGGCTTGCGCGTCGAGGATTATGCCTTGCACGTCATCGCACCCGCACGCGACTTGCCGGCCCCCTTGTGGCACATCAAGCTGGCGCCGTGCGGGCGCGCGCAGCTGGAGCAAGTGTGCCAGCGCTGGTTTTTCTCGTCGCGGCACATGCAGGTGGCGCCCCCTGGGCGCTTCCGCGCGCAGCTGGTGGCCGCCTTCCTCGAATCGCTCGACGAGGCGCTGGGCGGTTTTTCCACGTATGCCGTGACGATGACGCCGCCCGCCGGTTTCTGGTACGCGATCCACTGGGACGAGATCGCGTTCGAACTGGGGAATGAGCGCTATCTGCTGCATTTTTCGCACAGCGACTGAGGTGCAACGATGATCTCTCCTGCCTTTGCCTCGCTACTTGCCAGCGGCCGCGCCCAGTTCAATGCGCGCGCGGCGGAAGCACGCAGGCGCTTTCCCTCGCTCGACATGGCCGCCTTCGGCGCCTTCTTGCACGATAGCGTCGATCCGCTGATAATCGCCGTGGCCGCCGCCGCGCCCGAGCGCGTGGGCGGCGCGACCCTGGCCGCCTACGACATGGCCCTGGAACTGGTGGGCCATGGGCTGGCCGGTCCGGCGGCGAAAAATCCCTTCCTCAATACCGTCTGGCGCGAGCTGGCGCCGCAGTTTGCGCCGCTGCTGGCGATGGCGCCCATCGACGTGCTGGGCATGCTCAGCAACGCCGCCATCCATCTGGGCGGCGTGGCGGGAGCGCGTCCCGCGCAATGGCAGCGCGAGCTGGGCGCCCTGGCGGCGCAGGTCGCCACGCTGGCGCAGCTGCGTGCCGTGGGCCAGGTGCTGGCCTGGCGCGCCGGCGTCGCGCATTTTCGCCAGGGCGCGCTGGCCGCCGCCGACACCTTGCCGCCCGCCTTGGCGCTGGCCGCCTTTGGCGAACCCGGTGCACCATGGCCGCAGGTGCGTGCGCAGTTGCTGGACTATCCGTGGCGCGGCAATGCGGAGGGCAGGGAGTTCGGCAGCTTCAGCGGCCTCGGTGGCGCTTTCGGCACGCCGCCGCAGGTGCGCGCTTCTGCGGACGGTTTTGTCGTGCGCAGCGGCGAGCGCCATTACCTGCTGGTGGCCGACGCCTATGGCGTCGTGCTGCACAGCGCCACGGCGCAGGAGTTCGAGCAGGCGCAAACAAGCATGCCGGCGGCCGTGCGGCTCGATGGGGCGACCCTGCAGATCGGCGCGCGCCGCATCGAACTCGATGTGCCGGCCGGCGACATCGCCATCGCCGTCAATGCGCATACGGTCGCCGTCACGTCGCCGTGGACGCATGCGATCCGCCTGCTGCCGCTCGCATGAAGAACGATGCCGACACCGCGCTGATTGAGGCCTGGCGCGCCGCCTGGCCCGAGGCCCTGGCCGTATGGAGCAAATTTACGCGCCTGCGCGACCCCAGCCTGTGCGCCAGCCGCGTCGAGGCCAGCAAGCAGGGCTTGTCCGGCAGCTTCGCCATGATCCGCCTGCTGGACCAGAGCGTGGTGGTGGACTTGCCGCTCGTGACGGAGCTGGGGCTGGACGGCTATGCGCTGGAAATCCTCGCCCATGAAATCGGCCACCATATCCTCGCGCCGGGCAGCGCCGGCGACCAGTTCCGTTTGCTGGCGCGCATGCGCCGCGCCTTGCCCACCCTGGAGCAGCACGCGCCGATGGTGGCCAATCTGTACACGGACCTGTTCATCAACGACCGTCTGCAGCGCCAGGCGAATCTGCGCATGGCCGACATCTACCGCAAGCTGCAGCAGGGGCGCACGGCGCAAGCTGACGCCAAAAGCGGCGGCGTGTGGACGCTGTACATGCGCATCTATGAAAACCTGTGGCAGCTGGAAAAGGGAGAGCTGGGCGGAGCAGGGGCTGAGAACGAGGCGGACGAACGCCTGGACACCGATGCCTGGCTGGCCGCGCGCCTGATCCGCGTGTATGCGAACGACTGGATGCTGGCGGCAGGCCGCTTCGCCACCTTGCTGCTGCCCTATCTGGTCGAGGATACGGATGCCTTGAGCCCGAGCCGTTACCTGCTCGACACGCGCGACGCGGCCCGCGGCTGCCAGACGTATGGCGCGCAGCAGATCGAGGATGACGAGGAGGGCGGCGCCATCCACCCCGTGCACGACAAGCGCATCTCGGGCCTCGATGGCGAGGAGCCGCAAGGCGAGGCGCCGGCCAGGCAGGGCGGCGGGCAGCTGCGCGAACCGTTCGAGCTGGGCGACATTCTGAAGGCCTCGGGCATCGACTTGAGCGACCATGAAATCGCCATCGGCTATTACCGCGAGCGGGCCTTGCCGCACCTGGTGGCGTTTCCCAGCCGCCCCGCGCCCGAGTCGCAGGAGCCGCAGATGGAAGGGCTGGAAGCGTGGGAAATCGGCGATCCGCTCGAGGAAATCGATTGGCTGCAGTCCGTGATGCAGTCGCCGCGCCCCGTGCCCGGCGTGACCACCGTGCGCCGCGTGTATGGCCGCGAACCGGCGCGCGCCATCGATGCCGTGCCCGTCGACCTGGACATGTACGTGGACAGTTCCGGCTCCATGCCGAACCCGCAGGCGCACACCTCGTTCCTGACCCTGGCCGGCGCCGTCATCGCCTTGTCCGCCCTGCGCGCCGGCGCGAAAGTGCAGGTGACCCTGTGGAGCGGCAAGAACGAGGTGATGCAGACGCCCGGCTTCGTGCGCGATGAAGACCTGATCCTGGGCGTGCTGACGGAATTTTTTGGCGGCGGCACCTGCTTCCCCATCCACTGTCTGCGCAAGACCTATGCGGGCAAGCGCGAACGGCCCGCGCACATCCTGATGATTTCCGACGATGGCATCACCACCATGTTCGACAAGGATGAACTGGGCAACAGCGGCTGGGATATTTCCGCCAAGGCGCTGGCCCAGGGCGGCGCGGGCGGCACCATGGCCCTGAACCTGGCGCGCGACTGGGATGGCGCGGCGAGCCACAAGTGGCTGCAGCAGACCTATGACGATTTAAAACGCGCGCGCCGCGAGCAGGGCTGGGATATCCACGCCGTCGAGCGCTACGAGGACTTGCTGGACTTTGCGCGGGCGTTCAGCCGGCGCCACTATATACAACCATGATATGCAGAATCCCGGACCCCACCTCGAAACCCTGACCCACCGCCTGGCCGACACGCCCGCCGAATTCCTCGGCGAGCCCCGCATCGCCGGCGTCGCCAATGCGCAGGCCGTGGCGGTGGCCGCGCTGGTCAATGACATTGTGCTGCTGCATGGCGCGCGTGCGCCGGCCGCGTGCCTGCAGGGTTTTGTCGGCGCGCAGGTCAAGGCCGACCGCAACCGGCTGGCGCTGGCCATGATCCTGTGCTGGCTGCTGGCCGACGAGTGGTTCATCGCACAGCGGTTGCCGCAGCATGATCTGCTGCAGGTGCTGGGCGAGGCGGCGCGCGAACTGGCCGCCAGTACGCCAGCCCACCAGTTCACGCAAGACCCGGAGCGGCGCGAGGAACTGGCGCGCATCGTGCTGGCGCGCCTGGGTTTCAGGCCCCGCGATGAAAGCGTGGCGCAGGCCACGGACAGATTATCCGCCATCAGCGGCACGGAGCGCCGGCGCCTGCTCGAAGCGAGCCGGCTGGCCGAGCAGCGCGCGCGGGAAATCCGCGAGGCGCTGGCGAAAAAGGCGGCCGAGGAATCGGCCGACAAGTGGTCGCGCGAATGACGCTCGCTGGCAAACCTGACGTCAACCTGCCGGGCGGCGCCTGGGAATCGGACCGCGACTATTGTCCCACCCTGACGCCGGCGGGCGCGCGCATGCTGGACAAACTGCGCGGCCATCCTTGCGCGCCCCGGTACCGCAACCGCAGCGGCAACAAGCTGCAGGCAGCGGAAGTGGCGGCCTTGCACGCCTACGAGCGAGAAGTCATGCAGGCGGCGATCAGCTGGAGCGCCGCCGCGCCGCCGTCCTGGCTGGCGGAGTTCCTCAGGACGACCTATGCCACGGTGCCGCATTACCGCGCCTGCGGCTCGCCCCCCGCGCGCCTTGCGGACGTGGCGCCCATCAGCCGCGCCGAACTGGCGCACGACATCGCCGCCTTCGTGCCCGACGATGCGGACCTGGCGCGCATGATCAATTTCCAGACGACGGGCACCACGGGCCATCCGCTGCTGATCGCCTCGCATCCGCTGGTGGCGGGGCGCTACCTGGCCTTCCACAAGCGCGCGCTGCGCCGCTTCGGCGTCACCCTGCGCCATGGCGCGGGCCAGGTGGGCGTGATGCTGCTGGGGCACCAGCGCCGCTGCTTCACCTATGTCTCCGTCACGCCGACGATGAACGAATCGGGCCTGGCGAAGATCAACCTGCACGTAGACGACTGGCGCCAGCCTGAAGACCGCGCGCGCTACCTCGATGCGATGGCGCCTGAACTGATCGCGGGCGACCCCATCTCGTTTGCCGAGTTGCTGACCTTGTCCATGACGCACAAGCCTGCCGCGCTGCTGTCCGTCTCGATGATGCTGTTGCCCGGCATGCGCGCGCGGCTGGAAGCGGCTTTTGCTTGCCCCGTGCTCGACATCTATTCGCTCAATGAAGTGGGACCCGTCGCCGTCTACGACGAGCGAGCGGGCGGCCACGTGCTGCTGCAGCACCGCTTGTACGTGGAAATCCTCGACACGGACGGCCGTCCCGTGCCCGATGGCGTGCGGGGCGAGATCACGGTGACGGGCGGTTTTAACTTTTGCCTGCCCCTCGTGCGCTACCGCACGGGCGACTACGCCGCGCTGGCGCATGGCCCCGACGGCCCCGTGCTGGTGGGCCTGGCGGGACGCAGCCCCCTGCGCTACAGGACCATCAATGGCGAGTGGATCAATAATATCGACATCACGCATGCCTTGAAGCCGCTGGCCATCGCCCTGTTCGGCGTGCACCAGCATGGCGACGGCGCCGTCGCGCTGCGCCTGGCGCCGGGCGCCATGCCGCAGGCAGACCGGGCGCGCGCCTTGCTGGCGCCCTTTTTCGGCGCCATCGCGGTCGAGACTTTGCTGGCGGAAGACAAGATCATTCAATACACCTCGGATTTGCAGGAAGCGGCAGCATGAACCTTTATAAACGCGGCCTCGTGGTCGGCAAATTCTGCCCGCTGCACCTGGGCCATGAACTGTTGATACAACGCGCCATGGACGGGTGCGAGGAACTGCTCGTGGTCAGCTATACCAAGCCGGAATTTCCCGGCCTGGAACCGGCGCGCAGGGAAGGGTGGCTGCGCGCGCGGTTTCCGCGGGCGCACATCGTGGTGCTGGACGATGCGCGCCTGGCCGCCCTGTGCGCGGCGCGCGGCGTGCCGGCGCGCGCGCTGCCGCACAACGACGCCGATGGCGACGAGCATCGCCACTTCATGGGCTGGCTGTGCTGGACGGTGCTGGACTTGCCCGTCGATGCCGTGTTCACCAGCGAAGACTACGGCCCCGGCTTTGCGCAGGTGCTGGAACGGCATTACGCGCGCGGGCCGGTGGCGCACGTGAGCGTGGACCAGGCGAGAATCGCGGTGCCCGTGTCGGGCACCCTCGTGAGGCAAGACCCGCATGCGCACGGCGCCTTCCTGTCGCCCATTGTGCGCGCCGATTTCGTCATGCGCGTGTGCGTGCTCGGTGGCGAGTCGAGCGGCAAGACGACCTTGACGCAGGCGCTGGCGCGGCATTTCGAGACGGCCTGGGTGGCCGAATATGGCCGAGAGTTGTGGGAAAGCCAGGATGGCGTGCTGGCCTATGAGGATTTGCTGAAGATCGGCCGGGAACAGCTGCGCCGCGAAGCGCAGGCGCTCCTGGCTGCGCGGCGCTGGCTGTTTTGCGATACCTCGCCCATGACCACGTATTTTTACTGCGTCGAGATGTTCGGCAAGGCCGAGCCGGAACTGGCGCAGCTGGCCGAGCACCGCTATGACCTGGTGCTGCTGTGCGCCCCCGATTTTCCCTTCATCCAGGACGGCACGCGCCGCGACGAGGATTTCCGCGCGCGCCAGCATGCGTGGTATCAGGCCGAGCTGGCGCGCCGCGGGATCGCCTTTGTCGATGTGTCAGGTTCTGTGGACGAGCGGATCAGGCAGGTGGCGCAGGTGTTGGCGGCGCGAATGCTGCGCTGACCGCCGCCAGTATCTCGTCCGACAACGCCGCATCGTCGACGGCGCGCGCCAGCGCCACGGCGCCCACCATGGCCGACAGCATGACGATGGCTTCCTGCCGATGGCCGCGCTTTTTCCGCCACGGGAAATGCGCGGCCAGCTTGCCGATGATGGATTTCAGGTGGACGGTAAAGGCGGGGCGCACGGCCGGCTGCTTGCGCGCGTCGCCGGCCAGCGCCGCCAGCAGGCAGCCATGGCCGGGTGCATCGCGGTGGGCCGCGCTCACGTAATCGCGCACGTACTGGCGCATCGCTTCCGGGCTGATGGTTGCCGCATCGAGCGCCGCGCGCGAGTGTTCCGAGCCGTGCAGGGTGCTTTCCGCCATCAGCGCTTCCTTCGAGGCGAAGTGGTTGTAGAAAGGGCCATGCGTCAGCCCCGTCGCCTGCATGATCTGTCCCACGCTGACCCCGTCGTAGCCTTTTTCACGGAATAGCCGCGCCGCTTGCGCCAGGATGCGCTGGTGCTTTTCGGCGGTTTCTTCGGCTGGATAACGCATGGCAGGCTCCTGATCGCGGTGCAAAAATAGTGGTTGACATCATACATGATGTTTGTCATGCTTCGGAATATTAAACATGATGATCGTCATATTTAATGTGTTGAAGCATGATAGTCGTCATGTTTTGATGGCTCTCACCCAATCCTATATTGAAGAAGGAATGACCATGAATGCAGTTACTCCCCAAGGCACGGCCCTCGTCACCGGCGCATCGTCGGGCCTGGGCGCCGTCTATGCGGACCGCCTGGCCGCGCGCGGCTTCGATCTGATCCTGGTGGCGCGCAGGGTCGAGCGCCTGGGCGTGCTGGCCAGGTCGCTGGCGGAAAAGTATGGCGTGGCCGTGCGCGCCATGGCGGCCGACCTGTCCGACGCCGATGATTTGCGGCGCGTGGCCGACGAGCTGTCGTCGAACGCCGCCATCACCATGCTGGTCAATAATGCGGGTGTCTCGACCCTGGGCGCCGTGGTGGACGCGCCCCGCGAGGGCATCGCCGCGATGGATCAGGTCAACGTGGCGGCGCTGACGCAACTGACCTACGCCGTGCTGCCGCAGTTCAAGCAGCGCAACAGCGGCACCATCATCAACATCGGCTCCGTGCTGTCCTTCCATATCCTGCCCGTCAGCACCATCTACAGCGCCACCAAAGGCTATGTGATGAATTTCACGCGGGGTTTGCAGCAGGAACTGGCCGGCACGGGCATCACGGTGCAGCTGGTGCTGCCCGCATCGACGGCGACGGAAATCTGGGAATTGAGCGGCTTGCCGCTGGCGCAGCTAGACCAAGCCACCATCATGCGGGCGGAAGACTGCGTCGATGCGGCCCTGGCAGGGTTGGACCAGGGCGAGCTGGTGACCCTGCCTTCCGTGGAAGACCGGGAGCTGTGGGAGCGTTTTGACGCGGCCCGCCTGGCTCTGTTCGCGGGCGCGATGCGCGGCAAGCCGGCATCGCGCTATGGCCTCAAAGGCTGACAGCCAGGCTGCCAGCGCCGTGCGCCGACGTTACAGTGGCCGCACGGGGATGCAGATATCGCAAGAGAATTCTCCGGTGGCCGGGTCCATCGCCGTGGCGGCGTAAAACCGTTCGAAGCACGGACGCTCATCCCACTGCAGTCCGCTGGACGGCAGCCATTCGCGCATCATGCGCGTCCACGCTTCGGCGATGGCGCTGGATGGCCCCTTGAACTGCGCCACCGCATAGCGTCCGCCGGGCAGGGTGGTGATGCTGGCCCGGCCGCCCGACTGGAAAGCATCGGGCACGGTGACGCAGGCGTCGTAGCGGCATTTGTCCGGCGGCGTGATGCTGGGATCGTCATGGCCGATGCCGTAGCAAATGGCGTCGCCCAGGCCGTGCGACTGCATCCATGGCGCGACGGTGTCGCGCCAGAAGGCGCCGATGGCGGGACCGTAGGGGCCGATGTGGCGCTGGCATGCCACGGTGGCGGGTGGCAGGTCGAGGATGGTGACTTGCATGGGACTCTCTCTATCAAGTGGATTGGAGTGCCCATGGTGCTGGAAGTGCGGCCCGTTTTCCTGACCGGGATTGCGCATGGCCTGATCCGGATTGCTATCTTGCCGGCGCAGGCGCATGGCCGCCAGCATGGCGGCGTTTTTGTCGGCGACGCCGGCGCGCCAGGCCGTTGGCGTGCAGCCGAATTTCAGCTTGAAGGCGCGGGCGAACGCTTCGCCGGAACCGAAGCCCGTCGCCAGCGCGATGTCCAGTATCGTTTCGTCGGGGCGGCAGGCCAGCCGCAGGGCGGCCGTTTCCAGGCGCCGGCGGCGCGCATAGTCGCCCAGCGTCTCGCCCATCCAGGCGGCGAATACGCGGTGAAAGTGGAAGCGCGAAAAATGCGCGACGTCGGCCAGCTGGGCCAGGTCCAGCGGCGTGTCGAGGTGGCGGTCGATATGATCGAGCACGGCATTCATGCGCCGCGCATATTCGGCGCGGAACTGGCCAGATACCGGCTGTTCCGGCGATGGGAGCGGGGAGTTCATGTTGCCGATTATGCCATGAAGCCCCCGC
The DNA here is from genome assembly GCF_051380695.1 of Janthinobacterium goodfellowi. Classification (NCBI taxonomy): domain Bacteria; kingdom Pseudomonadati; phylum Pseudomonadota; class Betaproteobacteria; order Burkholderiales; family Oxalobacteraceae; genus Janthinobacterium; species Janthinobacterium goodfellowi. The sequence continues at coordinate 286,807 of NZ_JBNYXN010000005.1, forward strand.
CGGATGGAACCGGGCTTATGCCGCGTTCAAGGCCTGTTCCAGGTCTTCGCGCAAGTCGTCGATATGCTCGATGCCCACGGACAGGCGCAGCATGTCTTCGGACACGCCCGCCTTGGCCAGTTCCTCGGGATTGAGCTGGCGGTGCGTGGTCGATGCCGGGTGGGTGGCCAGCGACTTGGCGTCGCCGATGTTGACCAGGCGCGTAAACAGCTGCAGGGCGTCGAGCACGCGGGCGCCGGCCGCGCGCGGATCTTCGCCGGCGGCCAGTTTCAGGCCGAAGGACAAGATGCCCGAGGCGCGGCCGTGCATGTATTTTTTCACCAGCGCATGGTCCGGGTGGTCTTCCAGTCCCGCGTAATTGACCCACGCGACTTTCGGATGCTGCTTCAGGTGTCTGACCAGGGCCAGCGTATTGTCGCAGATGCGGTCCATGCGCAGGGCCAGGGTCTCGATACCCTGGATCAGCTGGAAGGCGGAGAGCGGCGAAATGGCCGCGCCCATGTTGCGCAGCGGGACGACGCGCGCGCGGCCGATGAAGGCGGCGGGGCCGAATGCTTCCGTGTAAATGACGCCGTGGTAGGACACGTCCGGCTCGTTCAGGCGCTTGAAGCGCTCCTTGTGTTCGGCCCACGGAAATTTGCCGCTGTCGACGATGGCGCCGCCCACGGTGGTGCCGTGGCCGCCCAGGTATTTGGTCAGCGAATGGACGACGATGTCGGCGCCATGCTCGATGGGGCGGAACAGATAGGGGCTCGGTACCGTGTTATCGACGATCAGCGGGATGCCGTGCGCATGCGCGATCTCGGCCAGTTTCGCCACGTCCGTCACATTGCCCAGCGGGTTGCCGATCGATTCGCAGAAGATGGCCTTGGTGCGCGCGTCGATCAGGGCGGCGAAGGTCTCGGGCTGGCGCGCATCGGCGAAGCGCACTTCGATGCCGATCTGCGGCAGGGTGTGGGCGAACAGGTTATAGGTGCCGCCGTACAGCTGGCTGGCGGAGATGAAATTGTCGCCCGCTTCGGCGATGGTCTGGATCGCGTAGGTGATCGCCGCCATGCCCGACGCGACGGCCAGCGCGGCCACGCCGCCTTCCAGCGCCGCGACGCGCTTTTCCAGCACGTCCTGCGTGGGATTCATGATGCGCGTGTAGATATTCCCGGCGACCTTGAGGTCGAACAGGTCGGCGCCATGCTGGGCATTGTCGAAGGCGTAGGCCACCGTCTGGTAGATGGGGACGGCGGCGGCCTTGGTGGTCGGGTCGGGGGTGTAGCCGGCGTGCACGGCCAGGGTTTCGATTCTCATGTGGTCTCCGGTTCGAATGGGCTGCGGTGGTCAAATCCGCAGCCATTGTGCCATGCGCCCGTTAGCTCGTTGCTACGCTTGATAGAATATTAAGTCATAAGCTAGTGCTGTCTTGATATAAGTCATGCAGCTCCGCCTGGCCGATAAACCGTTCATGCGTACCATGCTGGGCGCAGGCAAACGCGCCGCCGATGGCGCCGCGGCGCATGGCTTCGTCCAGGCCCGCGCCGCCCAGCCAGGCGTGCAGGAAGGCGGCGACGAAGGAGTCGCCCGCGCCATTCGTGTCCACCACGGGCAGCTTCAATCCCGCCGTCGGAGTGTGGCGCACGGACGCGCTGCCCCGTTCCAGCAGGTAGGCGCCGTGCGCGCCGGACATGGCGATGACGGCCTGCGCGCGGCCTTGCGAAATAATGGCGCGCATGATGTCATCCCGACGCTCGCCCAGCGCCGCCGTGCTGAGGAAGACCAGGTCGGCACGCAGCGCGAAGACCTTGTGATGCGGGTTGACGCCATCCCAGTCGTGCAGATCGGTCGACACCGTCGTGCCGCATGCTTGCGCATCGTCAAACAGTGCTGCCACCCAGCCCATGATGGAAAAGTGCGCGTGGCGCGCCGGCCCCAGGTAGGGAAGATAGAAAGCGGCGGGCATGCGCAGGTCTTCCGGATGGCGGCCGTCGTACAGCGACAGCCGGCGCCCCTGCGGGTCGACCAGGTTGACGCTGCGCCGCGTGCCCGAGGGTTCGACGATGTGTGAAAAATCGAGTTTGGTCTCTTTATAGCGCTGCAGAATGGCCGCGCCTTGCGCATCGTCGCCGATGAAATCGATGAACTTGCAGCGCAAGCCCAGCGCGTGGCAACCGAGCGCCACGCCATTGCCCGTGTGCGCCACGTAGTCGCGGATGGGCGGCACGTGCAGCGAATCGGCCACGGGCAATTGCAGGTCGGGGACGCGCACGATGGTGTCGATGCCGGCGCCGCCAACTACTAAAATGTCATAGGTACTCATGGTGCTGCCTTTTCTAACAGGACGGTGCCGGCCGCGTTCACCGCGACGGCACCATCTTTGACGATACAGGTTTGATTGGTGTAAGCGTCGCGCAGCAGGGCGCCATCGGCAAAGACACCGTGGACTTTCAACGAGACGGCGCCCTGCGCCTCGGGCACGGCGATGACGGCATCGCCATCGGTGACGCGCGCGAACGCATACGGTTTTTCATCGATCAGGCGATGCTCGCCGCGCGCCAGGGCAGGGTGGCGCAGGCGGAACTGGCCCAGCTTGCGCGCATGCGCGAGAGTGGCCGCATCGAGCGAGCCCCAGTTCATGCTTGACCGCGTCGCCTGCTGTTCGTCGCCGATGGGCGCCGCGCCAGGCTGGCGCGCGCTTTCATCGCCATAGAACAGCTGCACGCCGCCCGGCGCCAGCAGCAGGGCGCTCAAGCCGTGCTTCAATCGTTCGCGCGGGAACAGGCTGGTGTCGTGCGAGGAGATATATGACAGGATGTCGTAGCGGGGACTCTTATTCAGCAAGCCCGCGTACTGGCGGTACACGCCGTCGATGCTTTTCCAGTCGCCGCCCGCGCGGTGTTGAAAATCGAAATTGATCATCGAATCGAAGCCGGCATCATGCCAGCTGCTGCGCTCAGGCCCGTGGCCCCACGCTTCTCCCGTCATCCAGAACGGTGCATCGTCGATCTTCTGTTCGGGATGGCGCGTTTTCCAGTCTTGTAATGCTTCCGTGGCCGCCGCGCGCAGGGCCAGCCAGCTGGCCGGCTCCACGTGCTTGACGGTGTCGGCCCTGAAACCGTCGACGCCGAATTCGCGCACCCAGTCGGCCAGCCAGTTGACAAGGTAAGTGCGGACAGTCGCATTGGGCAGGACCACGGCGCGCGTGTCGCTTTTACGTTGCAGGATGGGCGGCAAGCCCACGGCCTTGCCGCTTTCCGTGCGGAAGTCGGGCAGGTAGGCCAGCTGCATGGTGTAGTCGTCCTGGCCGCCATCGGAATAGCCGGGCAAGCCCGCGCGCACCCAGTCCGGGCCCCACCACTGCTTGAATTCGAAGTTGTTGTAGTCGATGAAGCTGTGATAATCGCGCAGGGTGGCCTTGTCATGGCCGGGCCACAGCACGGGCACCTTGTATTCGGACAGGGTGCGCAAGTCCGCGTAGCCGGGATGGTTCAGCACCACATCGAACAGCACGCGGATGCCTTGCGCATGGGCCGTGTTGATCATCTCGCGCAGCTCGTCGCGCGTGCCCATGTTGGCGTCCATCGTGGTGTAATCGAGCGCCCAGTAGCCGTGGTAGGCGTAGTGCTGGAATTGCTGCTTGCCGCCCACCACCCAGCCGTGGATCTGCTCGTACGGCGCCGTGATCCACAGGGCGTTGACGCCCAGCTCCTTGAAATAGCCGGCTTTGAGCTGCTGCGTGATGCCGGCGATGTCGCCGCCGTGAAAGCTGCCGACATCGCCGCCTTGCGGGTCGGCGGCGCGGCCGTAACTGTGGTCGTTGCCGGGATTGCCGTTGGCGAAACGGTCTGTCACGGCAAAGTAGACGATGGGGTTGTCAGCGAAGCTGAGGCTCCCTGCCTGCGCCGAAGCGCTGAGTAACAGGGCGGCCAGCGTAGTCAGGGTGCGTCGCATGGTCAGCCCTTCACGCCGCCGGCCGTCAGGCCGGAGATCATCCATTTTTGCGCCAGCAGGAACACGGCCGTGATGGGCAAGCCGGACAAAATGGCCGCCGCGGCGAAGTCGCCCCACAGGTATTTTTGCTCGTACAGGAACAGTTTCGAGCCGACGGCCAGGGTCAGGTTGTTCTGCTCATGCAGCAGCACGGACGCGATCGGATATTCGATGATGGCGCCGATGAAGGACAACAAAAACACCACCATCAGGATGGGCACCGTCATTGGCAGCAGCACGTAGACGAAGGCCTGCCACTGCGTGGCGCCGTCGACCTTGGCCGCTTCCTCGATCTCGACGGGAATGGTTTGATAGTAGCCCTTGATAGTCCAGATATGCAGGGCGATGCCGCCTGTGTAGGCCAGCACCAGGCTGCCGTGGTGGTCGATGCCCAGCCACGGCACGTAGCTGCCCAGCACATCGAAGATGGCGTAGATCGCCACCAGGGCCAGCACGGCGGGGAACATCTGCAGCAGCATCAACGCGGACAAGGTCTGCGACTTGAAGCGGAACTGCATGCGCGCGAACGCATACGCGCACGTGGTCGACAGCAGCACGGTGACGGTGGCGCTCATGCTGGCCACCTTGATGGAATTCCACAGCCACAGCAGCACGGGGAAGTCCGGTTCGACGAGGGCGCCGTTGGGCGCCTGGTAGGACATGCCCAGCGCCAATCGCCAGTGCTCGAAGCTGATCTCGGGCGGGATCAAACTGCCCGAGGCGAAGTTGCCTGGGCGTAATGAAATCGACAGGATCATCAGGAAGGGGAACATCACCAGCGCGATCAGCGCGATCACGGCGACATGCGCCGCCAGGATGCGCCAGCGGTTGGAACGGTCGACAACGATAGCCATATGCTGTCCTTTATGCTTTGTTCATGCGCGTCAGGCGCATGTTGACCAGCGAAATCGCGGCCACGAGGAAGAAGATCAGGGTCGAGATGGCGGCGGCCAGGCCAAAGTTCTGGCCGGAATCCTCGAACGCGATGCGGTAGGTGTAGGACACGAGCAAGTCCGTCGTGCCGGCCGGCAGCGTTGTATCGAGGAAATCGGGACGCCCGCCCGTCAGCAAGCTGATCAGCACGAAATTGTTGAAGTTGAAACCCAGGCTGGCCACCATCAGCGGTGTCAGCGGCTTGATGATCAACGGCAGGGTGATCTTGAAGAAATTCGTCAGCGGTCCCGCGCCGGCCAGGGCCGACGCTTCGTACAGGTCCGACGGGATCGCCTTGATCAGGCCCATGCACACCACCATCATGTAGGGGTAGCCGAGCCAGGTGTTGACGATCAGGATCATGGCCTTGGCCAGGGTGGTGTCCGAGAACCAGGCGGGCTTGATGCCGAACAGGGCATCGAGCACGAGGTTGATTTCGCCGAAGTTATTGTTGAACAGCCCCTTGAAGACGAGGATGGAAATAAAACCGGGCACGGCGTACGGCAGGAACAGCAGGGTGCGGTACAGGCCGCGGAAGCGCAGCGCATCCCAGTTCAGGAGCACGGCCAGCACCATGCCCAGGCCCGTCGTGGTGGCCACGCTGATCAGGGCGAAGACGATGGTCCACACAAAAATGCGCAGGAAGGGGCCGCGGAACGCTTCATCGGAGAAGATTTTCACGAAGTTGGCAAAGCCCACATTGACCTTGAAACCCGGTTCCAGTTTCGTGCCATCCGGCATTTCATAAAAGCCCGTCTTGAAGTTCGGCGTCACGAGTTCGCCCGTGGCGACTTTTTTGAGGGTCTTGTCCGGCAATTGCTTGTAGACATGCGCGACGGGACCGAATTCGCGCAAGCCCACCATGCGCAGCTCGATCCTGTTCGGCAGGATAAGCGTCAGCAGCTTCAAATCCTTTTGCAGGGCGATGATGTCCTTGATGGGCAGGGCAGGGGACAGCACGGGCGCCTGTACGGGGTCGGCCGGCGCCACGTCCACCTTCAGGGGCACGGCGCGCTTCAGGGCCAGCGGCTGCGTCAGCAGCACTTCGCCCGTGTCCGGGCTTTCCAGGCGCAAGCGGTATTCCTTGTTGTCTGCATGCACGGTCATGGCATAGCCGGCGCTTTCCACGCGCTGCGTCTCGTCGAGCAGGTATTGCGTGGCCCTGTCGTAGGTGAGCAGGTTGCGCGAACTGAAATTGGTAAAGCCGATCGACACCGTGTACACCATCGGCAACAGCACGAAGACGATCACCGCCGTGATGCCGGGAAACAGATAACGGTAGGCATAGGCGCGCGGCGACGTGAAGACAAACGTCGTCAGGGTCAGCAAGCCGAGGAAAACGGCGGCCAGCATGGTCTGGCCGGAAATGTACAACATGAAGAGCAGATACAGACCCAGCGCCATGCTGATGGTCAATACCGTAGGGCCGATAAACTTGCGCACGATGGGATACCTGTAATGATACGTAGGTCGGATTAGGCCCAAAGGGCCGTAATCCGACAACATTGTTTGCGGCACATGTCGGATTACGCGCTACACGCTAATCCGACCTACGCTCAATCAAAATATGGTTAATTGGCGGTCGTAATCCGCTTCGCCGCCGCATCCAGGCCATCCTTGGTCGTTTGGCGGCCTTGGGTGATGTTTTCCAGCGCCGATTGCATCGACGACCAGAAGCGGCCCATTTCCGGGTTGTTCGGCATCGGGCGGCCCGCTTGCGCGCTTTCCATCGTCGCCTGGATGTTCGGATTGGCTTTCAATTCCGCGAACAGCACCTTGTTTGCTGGCGTGCCCAGCGGGACGTCGGCATTGATGGTTTTCAGGCCGTTGATCTGCAGCATCTGGTTTTCCAGGAATTCCGTCGCCAGGTCCTTGTTCGGGCTGGCTTTCGAAATCATCGCGCCCAGCACGCCCACGAATGGGGTGGCGGTCTTACCTGCCACGGTAGGGATCGTTGCCACGCCGAAATTGATCTTCGATTTGCGCGCGTTGTCCCACGACCATGGACCGTTGATCATCATGGCGATCTTGCCCTGGTTGAAGCCCGCTTCCATTTCCGCGTAGCCCGCGCCTTTCGGCATGGCGCCGCTGTTGATCAGGCTCATCAGCGCATTCACGCCCGCTTGCGAACCGGCATTGTTCACGCCCGTCTTGGCTGCATCGTAGCGGCCATCGGCCTTGACTTCAAACGGGAAGCCGCCACCCGCGCCCAGCAAAGGCCATGTGAAATAGGTATTCGTGTAATCCCACAGGATGGCTTTCTTGCCTTGCGCGGAGAGTTTCTTGTCCAGCGCGGCGATTTCCTCGAAGGTTTTTGGCGGGGTCGGCACCAGGTCCTTGTTGTAGACGAGGGCGACGGCTTCGATCGAGATCGGGTAGCCCCAGGTCTTGCCGCTGACCGTAAAGGCATTCCAGGCCAGCGGCAGGATGGCGGCGCGCGCTTCCTTGCTTGGCGTCAATGGTTGCAGCAAGCCCGCGTCGATCCAGGTGCCGATGCGGTCATGCGGCCAGATCCAGATGTCCGGGCCCTTGCCGGCGGCGGCGGCCTGCTGGAATTTGTTCGGTGCATCTTCCGGGTGCTCGACGACGACCTTGACGCCCGTCTTCTTGGTGAATTCCTCGCCGACCTTGGCCAGGCCCTTGTAGCCTTTGTCGCCATTGATCCAGATCAACAGGGTGCCTGCTTCGGCCGCGTTCGCCATGCTGACGGCGGCCAGGTTCCCGATGCCGGCCAGGGCGGCGGCGATCAGGGTGGTTTTGATGAAGCTGCGTTTCGGGTGCGTGAAGGACATGTCAATCTCCAGTATCTTTTTTTATGCTAAGTTTATGTTGAGTATCAAGGCTGAAACGATGCAACCAGGCCAGGCGGCGCCTGTAGCGCCTGGCCCCTAAAGCGGATAGATCAGGTGCGGGTCTGGCCGTGCTCGTCGAACACGTGGACGCGGGCGGGCGCCACCTGCAGCGCCACGGACTGGCCAATCGCCCAGTCCGTATCGGCATCGGCGCGCACCACCAGCGGCTCGTCGCCGCCCGGCACCTGCACGTACAGATAGCTGATATCGCCCAGCTTTTCCACCGCCTGCACGGTGGCCGTGATGGCGGCAGTGGCGCCGGGCGCGCACGCCTGCACATGCTCGGGGCGCGCGCCGACGGTGACGGGGGTGCCGCTGGCCAGCGGCTGCGTCAACGCCGCCTGCAGCATGCCGCCCGCATTCGTGGCGATGGTGGCCACGCCGTCGACGACACTGTGGATCTTGCCTTTGAGGAGGTTCATGCGGGGCGAACCGAGGAAGCCGGCCACGAACAGGTTGGCGGGGTGGTGGTACAGGGCCAAAGGCGCGCCCACTTGTTCGATGCGGCCCGCGTTGAGCACGACGATGCGGTCGGCCAGGGTCATCGCTTCGACCTGGTCATGCGTGACATAGATCATGGTCGAGCGCAATTCGCGGTGCAGATTCGCCAGTTCGATGCGCATCTGCACGCGCAGCGAGGCGTCCAGGTTCGACAGCGGTTCGTCGAACAGGAAGACGTCGGGCTTGCGCACGATGGCGCGGCCGATGGCCACGCGCTGACGCTGGCCGCCCGACAAGTCTTTCGGTTTGCGTTCGAGCAAAGGTTCGATGCGCAGGATTTGCGCGGCGCGCTGCACGGCGTCGGCGATCTGTACCTTGCTCATGCCGGCCAGTTTCAGGCCGAAGGCCATGTTCTGTGCCACGCTCATGTGCGGGTACAGGGCGTAGCTCTGGAATACCATGGCGATGCCGCGCTTGGCGGGCGGCACGTCGTTCATGCGCGTCTTGCCGATGAATAAGTCGCCGCCGCTGATTTCTTCCAGGCCGCAGATGCTGCGCAGCAAGGTGGATTTGCCGCAACCCGACGGGCCCACGAAGACCATGAATTCGCCATCGGCGATCTCCAGGTCGATGCCGTGCAGGGTTTGCACGTCGCCATATGCCTTCTTCAGGCCTGTTAACTTCAGTCCAGCCATGTCGTCCTCGTTCTCTCAATTTGGCCCCGCTGATGCGCGGGGCTCGTTATTGTAATTGGCGGCATGGCCGCCAAAGGGTACTGTTTAAGCGTGCGTGCCGAACCAGCCGCCATGCGGGGGCAGGCTGATCTGTTGGCCATCTTTGCTGCCTGGCAAGCCGTGACCGGCCAGGTCGGCTGCTGGCGCCGCATCGGGCCAGGCGAAGGTGACCGCTTGCGTACCCAGGTTGAAGGCGGCCAGCACGGACGGCTGTCCCGGCAAGTCGCGGCGCAAGGCCAGCACGGGTTCCGGCGCATCGAAGAAGACGATATCGCCGCGCAACAATTGCGGCAAGGTGCGGCGCCAGGCGAGGATATTTTGCGCAAACTGCAATGGTGAAGCAGAATCGTTTTGTTCGACATCCACCGCGCGCGCCAGGTGTTCCGGCGGCACGGGCAGCCAAGGTTTGGCATTACTGAAGCCGCCATGCGGCGCATCGGCCACCCATGGCATCGGCGTGCGGCAGCCGTCGCGGCCCTTGAACTGGGGCCAGAACGGGATGCCGTACGGGTCTTGCAGCGCCTCGAAAGGAATGTCCGCCTCCGTCAGGGCCAGTTCATCGCCCTGGTACAGGCACGGCGTGCCTTTCAAGGCCGCCTGCACGGCCAGCACCACCTTGGCCAGCGACGGCGACGGGTTCTGGCCACCCCAGCGCGTCATCACGCGCACGCTGTCGTGGTTGCCCACGGACCAGGATGCCCAGCCGTCGGCCACTTGCGCCTCGAATTCTTCCACCTGCTTGCGGATGTGCGCGGCGGAAAACTCGGCCGTCAGCAAGTTGAAACTGTAAGCCATGTTCAGCTTGTCGGCACCCGTGTAGGCCGCCATCGTGGCCAGCGCATTGTCGTCGCCCACTTCGCCGATGGAAATGGCCTGGTATTCATCAAGGATGGCGCGCACGCGCTGCAGGTAGGCGATGTTTTCCGGCTGCGTCTTGTCGTACATGTGCGCCTGCATGCCGTACGGGTTGATGGCCGACACGCTGCTCGCATCGCGCTGCGCGGCGGGCGGATTGTCGCGCAGCAACTGGTCGTGGTAGGGGAAGTTGCAGGAATCGAAGCGGAAACCGTCGACGCCGCGCTCGAGCCAGAAACGCAGGTTGTCCAGCTGCGCCTGCTGTACGGCCGGGTTGTGGAAGTTCAGGTCGGGCTGGCTGACGAGAAAATCGTGCAGGTAGTACTGGCCGCGGCGCGGCTCCCATTGCCAGGCGGAACCGCCGAACACGGACAGCCAGTTGTTCGGCGGCGTGCCGTCCGGTTTCTGGTCGGCCCACACATACCAGTCGGCCTTGGGATTGTCGCGGCTGGAGCGGCTTTCCACGAACCATGGATGGACATCGGACGAGTGCGACAGCACCTGGTCGATCATCACTTTCAAGCCCAGTTCATGGGCGCGCGCCACCAGGCGGTCGAAATCGGCCAGGGTGCCGAACATGGGATCGACGTCGCAGAAATCGGCCACGTCGTAGCCGAAGTCTTTCATCGGCGACGTGAAGAAGGGCGAGATCCACACGATGTCGGCGCCCAGGGCGGCGATGTAATCGAGCTTGGAGGTAATGCCGGGCAAGTCGCCGATGCCGTCGCCATTGCTGTCGAGGAAGCTGCGTGGATAGACCTGGTAGATGACGGCGCTGCGCCACCAGTCGGCGGGCAGGTGGGCGAGATTGTTCTGAATGGTCGGCATGAATGATTTCTTAAAAGTGCCTGTAGCCTTGGCTATCAGGGTGGCGCTGCTGGTTGGTAGGCGAACGTCTTATTTTAAAATTCAAAGCGCTTTGGGTATGAAATGAGTATAGTCCAAAGCGCTTTGAAAAGTAAAGCGATACACGCGCCAGACATACGATTTTTTTATGAGGGTGATTCAGGACAACAAGACGGGAGAGCCGGGGTCAGACCCGCCGGGCGAATGCGTCCCGGTGGGACGCATTCCAATGCAGTGACCGACCCCTGTAGTTTGCTCTAGGGGTAAATCAGGCGTGTATGACGGGCCCGGCCGACTCGCCCGGCAACAGTTCGCACGGCCACAGTTCCTGCAGGTCGGTGACGGGCGTGCCGTCCATCAGGGCCAGCAGCATGTGGATCATCTTCGCGCCGGCGCCGCGCGGGTCGGGCTGGACGACGGTGGTGACGTTGTGGCCGGCCAGGGAATCTTCCATCACGCCCCAGACGATCAGTGACATTTCGCGGCCGATGGCGATGCCCGCGTCGAGCAGGGCGCGCACGGCGCCCACGCCCGACATGTGGTTGTCGACGATGACGGCGGTGGGGCGGGGCGAGCGGGCCAGCAGGCGCTGCATGGCCTGGTAGCCGGCGCGGCGGTCGTGCGCATTGTCGACCAGGTTGTCGGGATCGACGGCCAGGCCGCCCGCCTGCATGGCGTGCTGGAAACTCTCGACGCGCTGGCGCACGAAGTTCAGGTCCGGCGTGGCGCTGATCAGGCCGATGCGCTGGTGGCCCAACTGCGCCAGGCGCTCGACGGCCAGGCGCATGCCCGCTTCGTTGTCGTAGTCGAACCACGCGTGCGGCTGGTTCAGCTGCGTGCGGCCATGCGCGACGAAGGGCATGCCCTGCTGCGCCAGGTAGGCGATGCGCTCGTCGAACGGTTTCGTGCGCCCGACGATCAGGCCATCGATGCGGCGGCCCTTGACCATGCGTTCATAGGTATGGAATTCGTTGGTGGCCGAGGCGGGCGCGATCATCATGTCCATCTGCTGCGCTTCCAGCGCTTCGGACATGCCGCCCACGATGTCGATGAACATGGGGTCGGCCAGGTCGTTCGGCATCAGCGGGTAGATGATGCCGACGATGTTCGTGCGCCCGACGGCCAGGCTGCGCGCCATGGGATTGGGACGGTAGCCGGCCGCCTGCGCGGCGGCCAGCACCCGCTCGCGCGTGCGTTCGCTCACTTCCGGATAGCCATTCAAGGCGCGGCTGACGGTGGTTTCGGATATTCCTAGCGTTTTGGCGAGATTTTTGAGGTTCATGGATGCTGCAGTTGGGGTCTATCCAGGGTGGGTCGGGAGCGATGCGGTGCGATGACGGGTAGTTTATCTGATAAATGCCGGATTGATCAGGGTAGTGACCGGGGGCATGACAAGCGGCGGCAACGCCAAAAAAAATACGCGGGCAAACCCAGGGGCGCCCGCGCTAAAAGAGGATACTGCTGAATCACTACATTGAAGCTGCCGGCCATTGCGTGCAGCGGCGAAATGGTGGGTCCGGGTACTGCCTGCCCCGAAATGCGGGCGGTGTTGCTGCCAGTGGCAAGTGTCCATGGACGCTTGCCAATGTTCTAGCGGCCTGCGATTACCACCATGACTCGACCTGGAAACCCATCGAGCTGCCGTTGGTCTTGCCACCGAACACGCCCGTCGACGACAGTGCCGATTCGGCAGCGGCGGCCGACTGGGCTGCCTTGTTCCATTTGGCGTAGGTGTAGAAGGCGCGCAGCACGGGGCGTGACCAGAAGCTGTTGCCGGCCGACAGTTGCGGCGCGAAGGTCAGCTTGGTCAGGTTGCGGCTTTCGCCGCCTTCCGGCTTGACGATGTCGTGACCCAGTTCCACGGCCAGGCTGTAGTTGTCCGTGAAGTGGTAGACGGGACGCGCGCCGATCGACGTCCACTTGCTGCTCACGCCTGCCGTTTCCTTGTCTTCGTAGACGAAGGTGCCCATGCCGGACCAGGAACCCTTGGGCTGGATCATGATTTGTTCCGTCAGGCGCGTGACCTTGTCATCCTTGCTGGCGCCCAGGCTGAAGCCGCCCGTGTTGGCGGCGCTGCCCTTGCCGAACTGCAAGGCCACCTTGTTGAAGCCGCCCAGCAGATTGCCTTGCGTATGCATGATGGTCAGCAAGTGGCCGCTGGCGACGGGCGCCGCGCCTTGCGCGTTGCGTTTCTGGTTGAATTGCAGGCCCAGGGTCAGTTCGCCGTCCGGGTTGACCTTGATGCCGGAGAAACGCAGGTCGTGGGACAGGCCCATGCGCTTGCTGTCGCCGTCATCGGCCGTGCGCACGATGGCGTAGGCCAGCTTGGCGGCGCCCAGGTCGATGTTTTCCAGGCCGGCGCCCGGGCCGCTGTTATTCCAGAAGTAGTAATCGGTGATGTGCACGTCCTGGCGGTCGTAATAGCGTTTGCCGACCCAGGCGCGCGCTTCGGCGAAGGCGCCCGAACCGATCTTGTCGGCCACGACGTTCATTTCGCGCCACGACGGGTCCGATTGCTCCCAGTCCTGGTTCTGGTTGACGGAAAACGCCACCAGGGTATTGATGCGGAAGGTGGTGCCGTTGGCGGCCTTGAAGGCTTCGCCGCCGAATTTCAGCTCGCCGTAGGTTTCGCACTCATTGCCCAGGCGATACTTGGACGAGGCGCCGGCCAGGCCGAAGCAGGCTTCCTTGCCGCCTTCGCTGCTGGTGCCGAAGCCCGAGCGGATGTAGCCGCCGAAATCGATCGGCAGGGCAGCCTGGGCGGCCGAAGCACTCAAGGCCAACGCCACGGCGGCAGGCAAAGTTTTCAGGAAATGTTGGTTCATTGCGTCTCCAGTGTTTTTATAGGTGTGGGATCGGCGTGCGTCAATTCGCACAACCAAAGCGCTTTAACTATGTTTCAAAGCGCTTTGAGTATAGTTCAAAGCGCTTTGATAAGTAAACTCGTTTTGTCTTTGCAATCCGTCGGAAACTTTTGAGGTGTTGCGGAGAAACATCAACGGCGGGCGGCAGCGCGTGGGCGCCGCTGTGTATGGCAAGAGGAAATCAGGAGGGCGTGTCGCAGGCGGGGAATGGGGCCGAGTCCGTTGCGGCAACGGCCGGATGGCGCAAGAAGACCAGGATCAGCAGGGCCGAGGCGGTGGTGATGCTGGCCAGCACATACAGCAAGTGGCGGAAGGCCGTGCCGTACGCTTGCGCCAGTTCGGCGGCGCCTGCCTGGGGCAGCAGGCTCGCCGCATGGCGCAGCTCGCCCAGCGCCAGGAAAGGGCCCGCGTGCGCCGCCTGTTCCGCGCCGATGCCGGCAAGGTCGGCGTGGCCCAGCGCCGCGACAGTAAACGTGCCCAGCAGCGCGCTGACGATGGCCAGCGCCAGCCCTTCGCCCGCCACCCTCGTCGTATTGAAAATGCCGGCCGCCATGCCGGCCCGCTCGACGGGCACGACGCTGATGGCCAGGCCATCCATCAAGCCCCAGGGCAGGCTGATGCCGCAGCCGATCAGCAGCAGCGGCCCGATCAAGGTAGCGGGAGCCTGGCCCGGCGCGCATGTGGAGAGCCACAGCAAGCCGCCCGCCGCCAGCAGCAGGCCGCTGGCGCAGATGTGCGCGGCGGCAAGGCGTTGCGCCGCCATGCCGGCCAGGACCGGCAGCACCAGCATGGGCGCCGACAGGGCGATCATCATGCGTCCCGCCTCCAGCGCGCTGTAGCCTTCGATGCCGATGAGGCGGGCCGGCAGCAGCACCAGCAGCACGACGAAGGAAAACGCGGGCGCGGCCGCCAGTAGTTGTACCCCGGCAAAGGCGGGCAGGCGGAACAGGGTCAAGTCCAGCATGGGCCGCGCCGCGCGCCGCTCCACGCGGATAAACGCGGCCAGCAGCAAGGCCGCGCCACCGAACAGTCCCAGGCTGGCGGCGCTGCCCCAGCCTTTGTGCGGCGCCTGCAGCAAGCCATAGGTAAACAGCGATAGCGCGCCCGTAAACGTCCCGGCGCCGGGCCAATCGACGCCTTGCGCCTGCGGGTCGCGCGTTTCGTGCATGGCGCGCGCGGCGGCCAGCAAAGCGGCCAGGCCGGCCACGGCCGTGGAAACAAAAATGGCGCGCCAGCCCGTGCGGGTAATCAAGGTGCCGGCCAGGAAGGGACCGAAGGCCAGTCCCACGCCGAAGGCCGTGCCGATCAGGCTGAAGGCGCGCGCGCGGGCCGGGCCGTCGAATTCCTGCGCCAGGGCCGCCAATCCGCTCGACAGGGCCATGGCGCAGCCCAAGCCCTGGACGGCGCGCAGCACGTCGAGCCACAGGATGCCGGGCGCGGCCGCCAGCGCCAGCGCGGCGGCGGAAAACACGCCCATGCCCAGCAAGAATACGCGCTTGCGGCCATAGCGGTCGGCCAGCGCGCCGGCCACCATCAGGCAGCCGCCAAAGCTGAGCATGAAGGCATTCGTGATCCAGGCCAGCGCCAGCGGCGTGCCGTGCAGATCGGCGGCGATGGCGGGAATGGCGATGGCCGGCCCCGTAAAACTGAGCGGCATGCACAAGGCGGCGAGGCAAACGGCGGCCAGCACGAAGGCGCGCCGCGACGCGGAGGCAGGCTGCATGCGGTGATTCGTATCCATGGGAATGATTCCAGAAAGAGGGAATCTGATGATAATATGGACGCAATCGATGAAAAAGTGGCTGAAAATCCTTTCTTAACGGACAAATATTCTCTAATCGTGAGCATATGGATAATCTGAATGGCATTGCCGCCTTCGTGCGCGCGGCGGAAACTTCCAGTTACGTGGCGGCCGGGCGGCTGCTCGGCGTGTCGGCCTCCGCCGTAGGCAAGAGCGTGGCGCGGCTGGAAGAAAAGCTGGGCGTGCGCCTGCTCAACCGCAGCACGCGGCGTATCAGTTTGAGCAACGAGGGCGCGCTGTTTTACGAGCGCTGCCAGCGCATCCTGGCCGACCTGGGCGATGCCGAAGCAGAACTGTCGCACCTGGCCGAGGCGCCGCGCGGCAAGCTGCGCGTCAGCTTGCCCGTAATCGGCTACCGCATCATCCTGCCCCTGCTGGCGGACTTTACGCGCCAGTACCCGGAGATCGAGCTCGACCTCGATTTCAACGACCGCCTGGTCGACGTGGTGGCCGAAGGCGTCGACGTGGCCGTGCGCAGCGGAACGCTCACGGATTCGCGGCTGATGGCGCGCGAACTGGGGCCGTTTGCCTTTGCCATCGTGGGTTCTCCCGCGTATTTCGCCCGCCACGGCGTGCCGGCCACGCCGCGTGCGCTGGAAGGGCATGCCTGCGTGCGCTACAAGTTTCCCACCACGGGCAAGTTGCAGGAATGGGCGCTGCAGCGCGCCGAGGGCGACAGCGGCGGCGAGCTGCGCTTGCCGACCGCCTTGACCTGCAACAATATCGAAGCCTTGATCGGTGCTGCCACGCAGGGCGTGGGCCTCGCCTATTTACCCGACTTTATCGTGCGCGACGCCATCGCGCGCGGCGAACTGCAAGCCGTGCTGGCCGACTGCTTGCTGTACTCGAGCAAGTTCTGGGTACTGTGGCCGTCCAGCCGCCACCTGTCGCCCAAAATTCGCGTCTTTGTTGACCATCTGTGTACCCACCTGCATTTTTCCTCGCCCCCTCCCGACCCTGCATCCTTCCCTTGATACCCCTGGCCGCCGCGCTGGCGGCTGGTTGGGGAATATTCCTACCCAAAAGAGATTAATCCTAACGCCGTTGGATTTATATTTGCTGCACTGCATCAGTCTATGCCGCACGGCATCAGCTTATACCCTTCCTGAATACCGGTTATTCGTTATGGAAATTGCCATAAGGAATTTATTTATGTTAATTTCATATCTGTTTCTGCAACATTGCATCGCTTCGGCGGTTACAGGGACATGTGCAGGATTAGGCGCCATAAGCGTGTAGTAACCAACAATTAAGGGATGGTAACCCCGTTCCGTTCAGGGAGTGTGCATGAAGACAGTGATAACGACGCCGCCGAATCCGGCGCCAGCCGCGACCGCGAAACCGGCACGCAAAACGGGTTTGCTGCTGGGTGGCGGCGCACCAAATTCCACCCTGATCGCCGGCGCGCTGGCCGCTTTCCTCGATGAGGGCATCGAGTTCGACGTCATTTCCGCCTCGGGCGCCGGTGTGCTGATGGGCTTGCTTTACACGACGCCGCACGAGGCCACGCCGCGCCAGGCCTTGCAAAGCTGGGCCGACACGGGCGTGGCCGACAGCATCTACAAGATGATTCCGATCAACTACAAGGTGTTCCAGAAGCCGGGCATGCACGCGAGCACCTTCCGCGACGCTTTCCAGCCGCCGGCCAACAATCCTTTTTTTCAGGCCTTCCAGCAAACGTTTGCGGGCATTCCCTCGGCCTGGTCGGACTGGGGCAAGCTGATGGTGTCATCGCTGTCGCCGACGGACCTGTCGGCGAAAAGCCTGGGCCTGTGCGCGCACTTGCCCTTCCTGGAAAAAGCCGTCGATTTCTCGGGCGTGGCGCGCATGCGCCCCGATTTCTACATCAATGCCTACAACCTCAGCGAGCACCGCATGCAAATCTGGGGCAAGCACGAGATCGAACCCATCCATGTGCGCGCCGCGCTGTCGTTTCCTTTCCTGTATGCGCCGACGACCATCGCCGGCGATGACTATATCGAGGGCGCGGCGCTCGACACGCTCAATTTCGACCCCTTTATCGAAGGCAAGGGCGAGCACCATGACGCCGATACCCTGGTCATCCTCGACATCCTCGGCGACGAGCGCCTGTTGCGCAAGCCGCGCAACCTGTACGACGCCTGGGTACGCTCCATCATCACGCCGCTGGTGAAAATTTCCAAGAGCGAACTGCGCCTGTTCGAGCTCGAGCACAACACGGACGCGCGCACGGGCCAGCCCAAGCGGCGTCTGTTGAAACTCGACTTGATGGGCGGCATTCCGGAGCAGCATTGGCCCGACACCCTGGACTGGTCCAGCTCGAACATGCAGTTGCTGTTCGACGTGGGCCACAAGGCGGGCCTGGCGTTTTGTCGCCAGCATGGCGACTTGCTGCGCCGCACGCCTGACGCCTCTCCGCTGGCGGCCTAAGGCAGCTACTCATTCCGCCTGGCCTTGCCAGGCCACCCTTTTTACTGTGAAACACCATGAATATCACCAAGCAATTAATCCTGACCCTCACCATCGCCTTGCTGGCCCTGCTATTGCTGGGCGCCGGCGGCGCCATCCAGCTGCAGCGCGCCCAGGAACGTTTTGACACCGTGCAAAACCGCATCATTCCCAGTATCCAGGGCTTGAATGCGGCCAAGGGTTTCCTGGCTGACTCGCGTCTGGCCGGCTACCGCCTGTCCGTGTTCTCGAACCTGGCCGACAAGACGGCGCTGGACAAGGCCGTGGCCGACGCCAACACGAATTTCGACAAGGTCATCGCCACCTACCGCGCCGAGCGCCTGTACGACGCGACGGACAGCAAGATGCTCGACGCCGACCAGGCCGCCATGGAAGCCTACCGTCGCGCGCTCGTGCCATTCTTTGCCGCCGCCTATGCGGGCGACATGGATGGCGTGCGCGCCACCTTGCTGGCCGGTACGCCGCTGGCCATCACGGCCGCCGCCGCGAAAAAGAGCATGGATGACCATATTGCCTACAACAACAAGCTGGTCGACGACGTGAAGGCCGAAAGCCTGGCCGCCTACGACACGGCATTCAACACCATGCTGGCCGTGCTGGGCGTGGCCGTGCTGCTGACGGGCGCGCTGGCCTGGCATATCTACCGCACCATCAGCGGCGGCCTGGGCAATATTGAACACACGCTGGAAAGGGTCAGCGCCTCGCTGGACCTGTCGGCCGCCATGCCCGTCGAGCGCATGGATGAAGTGGGCCGCACGGCCACCGCCTTCAACAAGTTCCTCGAGCGCATCGTCGGCGTGATCGCCACCGTGCGCGCCTCGGCCGATACGGTCAGCGTGGCAGCCGCGCAGATTTCCGCCGGCAACGCGGACTTGTCCGTGCGCACGGAGCAGCAGGCGTCTTCCCTGGAGGAAACGGCCTCCAGCCTGGAAGAGCTGACTTCGGCCGTGCGCCAGAATACGGACAATGCGCGCCAGGCGAACTCGCTGGCCGTGTCCGCCTCGGACGTGGCCCGCAAGGGCGGCGCCGTGGTGGCGCAAGTGGTGGGCACGATGGGCTCGATCAATGAGTCGGCGAAGAAGATCGCCGACATTATCGGCGTGATCGACGGCATTGCCTTCCAAACCAATATTTTGGCGCTGAATGCGGCCGTCGAGGCTGCCCGCGCGGGCGAGCAGGGCCGCGGCTTCGCCGTGGTGGCAACGGAAGTGCGCAACCTGGCGCAGCGCTCGGCGGCGGCCGCCAAGGAAATCAAGGGCTTGATCGAGGATTCCGTGGATAAAGTCAACACGGGCAGCGCGCTGGTCGACCAGGCGGGCGCGACGATGGAAGAAATCGTTGCCAGCATCCGCCGCGTGACGGACATCATGGGCGACATCGCCAACGCCAGCCACGAGCAAAGCGCCGGCATCGAGCAAGTGAACCAGGCCATTTCGCAAATGGACCAGGTGACCCAGCAGAACGCGGCCCTGGTGGAAGAAGCGGCCGCGGCGGCATCTTCGCTGCAAGACCGCGCCGTGGAACTGGTCGACGTGGTGGCCGTGTTCCGCCTGCGTGGCGATGCCCAAGGGAAAGCGTTGAAAGTGGCGGGCGGCTTGCCGGCCCCGGCTTCAGGTGCCGCCAGCCGGCGCCTGGCACTGCCCGGCCGCAGCGCCCGCGCTTGATCGTTGTAACCGCCCCGGTACGCCGGGGTTTTTCTTTGGTGATGTCACTGTCCCATGCGGGAGCGTGGATGTTCCGAGTCTCCCCATTGCAGGCATACGAACGGGTGACAGAAGCCTTGACTTCACTCCCTTTCACAAGCTTATCAAATGAAAGTGTCCGAAAATGCCAGGCTCGCTCAATAGTGAGGCGTCTCGCGGCCGGAGACGCCATGCGGTGGCTAAATTGGCACAGTCTTTCAGAGGCGGTACAGACTGCCGGAGCCAGCGCTGTCCACCGGCGTGCCGTCCGTGCAGCCGGCCATCGGCAAACCCTGCGCCCATCCTGCTGCCAAGGCATGCACGTCACGCAAGGGATCGGACGCCTTGGCGCGCTCGTTGCGAATGCGGCAGGTTTCAGGATCAGTGGCAAACAGGCCGCGCGCGAAAACGCGGCCCTGCTCGGCCAGCTTCGCGGTCTTCGGCCCGCGGATCTGCGCGAAGCGCAGCAAGGCTTCATCGAGGCAGCCGTCCGTCCCAGCCAGACACCGCGCCAGATGCCAGGCGTCTTCCAGCGCCTGACAGGCGCCCTGGCCAGATGTCGGCAACGGCGCGTGCGCCGCATCCCCGACGAGCAGCACATTCGCCCGGCTCCACGTGTGCAGCGGCTCCAGGTCGTGCACGGCGATCAGTCGGATGGCATGCGCCGGTGTCGCCTGGATGATGCGGGTGACAGGCTCCGGCCATCCCGCGAACAGATCCTCAATCTCCTTACGCATATCCGCTGCGGGCGCCGCCGGTAATGGCCGTGCCTGCGCAGCCGCCCAGTAGACCAGATCCGGCCGGAC
This sequence comes from Janthinobacterium goodfellowi, assembly GCF_051380695.1. NCBI lineage: Bacteria > Pseudomonadati > Pseudomonadota > Betaproteobacteria > Burkholderiales > Oxalobacteraceae > Janthinobacterium > Janthinobacterium goodfellowi. The sequence continues at coordinate 307,047 of NZ_JBNYXN010000005.1, forward strand.
CGCCACGCAACCGAAGCGATCACCGGCCCCCCAATAATCCTGAATCGCGATATCGTCCACCAATGCACTCTCTCCCTGCGCCACACCCACCCAGTTCACGAAGCCCTGATAAACTGGGGTGTTGTCCCCCGCGACGAACCGGCGTGCCACCGAGTCCATGCGGCCATCGGCGCCGATCAGCAGATCCGGACGAATGCTTGCCCCGTTTTCGAACCGCGCCACGGCTTTGCCGCCAGCATCGAGGTCGATCGCCACTGCCCGATGTCCGAATGCTACCGGGATCCCGGCCTGTGCCGCATGATCCAGCAGTACCGCTTGCAAGTCCCGGCGCAAAATCGTATGGGTCGGATGTCCCATAATCTGGTCTAGCAGCCCAATGTCGATGCCCCCCAAAGAATTGCCCGCGGAATCCTGACGGTGCATGACCACTGGCCGGCCTCCCACTGCAGCGATGTCTTGCAGCAGCCCTAGTTCCTCTAGCACAAAGCCGGCATTGGGCCAGAGCGTAACGCCAGCCCCCATCGTCGCAGGCTCCGCCCGGCGTTCATATACCCGGGGACTGTACCCCTGCTTGCTCAAGGCAAGCGCCACGCTCAACCCTGCAATACCGCCGCCAAGTATTCCGATTTCCATGCTGAAGCTCTCCTATTCAATTCGTCCCGACGCGCCGCCGACGGCGGTCCATCGGACGAGACGGCATCTTAAATTCCGCCACTGTGGAGTACTAGTATGTGAAAATGGGCAGCTTTCATACCTTAATCGGGATAATCATGCGCAATGCCCTCGATCTGAATACAGTCCGTGTCTACGTGGCGGTCGTCGATGAACAAAGCTTTGCCGGCGCGGCACGCCTGCTGACCCTGCCATCTTCCAACGTCAGCCGCCACGTCGCTTCGCTGGAACGCATGCTGGGCGTGCGCTTGCTGGAACGCAGCACCCGCCACCTGCGCATGACGGAAGCTGGCACGCTGCTCTACGAACGCGCAAAGCCCTTGCTCGACGCCTTGCTCTCCACCGAGGAGGAGCTTGGCGCAGTGCAGGGCGAACTGCGCGGCACCCTAAGGATGTGCATGCCAGGCGAAGCGCCAAGGCTGCTAGCTCCTATCCTGGCCGAATTCTGTAGCCTCCATCCCGGTGTCGAGCTGGAATGCGACACGCGCCTGACCGGTCTGGAAGCTCTCCGGGAAGACATGGACCTGTCCATCGTCTTCCATCGTGGGCGCCAGGATGACAGTACCTTCATCACCCGCGAACTCGCTACGCTGCCCAGCATCGTGGTTGCGGCGCCCGCCCTGCTGGCCAAAACTGGCATACCGCGTCACGTGCGCGAACTTAGGTCATTGCCTTGCATTACCACCTTGAGCGCGTTAAAGGGCCAGCCCTGGCAGTTTCTCGACGCCACAGGCGAAATCGTGAAGGTAGCTGTGCGTAGCCGCTATCGTGTTAACAGCGGAGAACTGGCATTGGCGGGCGCGCGGCAAGGCATCGGCTTCGCGATCGTGGCGGCCTACCCATGCCAGGAAGATCTTGCCGCGGGCCGATTGCGGGAAGTGCCGCTGGACCTGTGCCCTGCGCCGCTGCAATTGCTTGGCGCGTACAGCCATCGGCATTCCGTGACTGCGCGGGTTCGGGCTTTACTGGAATTCATACAGATGCGCTTGGAAGGAGTCGGGAGCGGCTCAAGATGAAAATCGAATTGAGGAACGCGCCCGAATAGCCGAATGTCTGCTCCGGGGCTGCGGTTTCCGTCGTTGGCATGTTCCGCCCCGTTGGGACCTGTGCCGGGCAAAGCAACGAGACTCCCCGCGATGACCAGGCGGGCGAGGCTAGCGCGACAACCGTCTGATAGATAGTTTCCCCTCGTCAATTCCTCGCAAACTGCCGCGTCAAATTAACGTGCCGTTCCCGTCATGATGGAATACAATTCCTGCGTGGCAGCCAGCTTGCCTGGCAAGGCCGGGCACGGCGTCACGTTTTGACCTCGGAAAGATGTTGGCTTATGACTCTGCAGTTCCTCCAGCGAACGGCGCCGTGTGCGCCATCCACGCTTCGTATTTCACGCAAGCCCCTCGTTTCCCTGTTCGTCCTGACGTTGTCGTCTCTGCTGGTCACGGCGCCCGTCATGGCGGCCGCGCCTGCCAGCAGCAGCGTCATGCTGGAAGAACTGACCAGCACGGAGCTGCGCAGCCGTATCGATCACGGCGCCACGACCGTGCTCGTGCCGATTGGCGGCGTCGAGCAGAGCGGGCCGTATATCGCGCTGGGCAAGCACAATGTGCGCGCCGGCTTGCTGGCGCGCCAGATTGCGCAAAAGCTGGGCAACACCATCGTCGCGCCCGTCGTTTCCTACGTGCCGGAAGGCGCGATTTCGCCGCCGGCCGGCCACATGCGCTTCGCCGGCACGATTTCGATACCGCCCGCCGCCTTCGAAGCCGTGCTGGAAGGGGCTGCCGCCAGCTTGCGTCAGCATGGCTTCCGCGACATCATTTTCCTCGGCGATCACGGTGGTTACCAGAAGAACGAGCAGAATGTGGCCAACAAGCTCAATCGTGCGTGGGGAAAAGATTCCACCGCCAAAGATGCGCGCGCCTACGCCTTGCTCGATTACTATGACATCACGCAGTCGGCCTATATTGCTGAACTGCAGAAGCGCGGCCACAGCAGCGCCGAGATCGGCCTGCACGCGGGCTTGGCGGACGCGGCCTTGATGCTGGCGACGGATCCGTCGCTGGTGCGCAGCGAGGCCATGGCGCACGGACCGAAGCCTGGCGTGGCGGACGGCGTGCGCGGCGACGCCACGCGTGCGACGGCAGAACTGGGCCAGATCGGTATCAAGCTGCAGGTGGACACCTCGGTGGCTGCCATCAAGCAATTGCTGCAACGAAATAAGTAAATCTTCCGCTGGAAGTGCTGAACTTCCGGCTTTTGCAACGAAACGACGCGAAAACACATGAAAAAATCTCAACGACGCACCATCGTTACCTTGTCCGCCCTGGCTGCCGCACTGGCCGGCCTGGGCGTGGCCAGCCAGGTCATCGGCGCCAGCACGCCGGCCCCTGCCGCTGTCGCCGCGGCACCGGCGGCCACGTATTCGCCGCTGCCGGGCATGCCGCCGCTGGTGGACCCGAAAAACGTGTACGGCAGCATCGCCAGCAGCAATATGAGCCCCGTCGTCAAGGATCACTTGCGCCGCGTCTATGTGCCGAACCTGCGCTCGAACGATGTCTACGTGATCGACCAGGACAGCCTGAAAGTGGTGGACAAGTTCAAGGTCGGCAGCGGCCCGCAGCACGTGGTGCCGTCGTGGGACTTGCGCACCCTGTGGGTGGCGAACAATGCCGAGCGCACGGACAAGGGCAGCCTGACGCCGATCGACCCCTTGACGGGCAAGCCGGGCAAGGAAGTGCCCGTCGACGATCCCTACAATATGTATTACACGCCGGACGGCAAGTCGGCCATCGTCGTGGCCGAGGCGCGCCACCGCCTCGATTTCCGCGATCCGAAGACCATGGCCGTGCAGTATTCGATCGACACGCCCCAGTGCGGCGGCATCAACCATGCGGATTTCTCGAACGATGGCCGCTACGCCATGTTCACCTGCGAGTTCGACGGCACCATCGCCAAGATCGACCTGGTGGGCCGCAAGGTCGACGGTTACCTGAAATTGCAGATGCCGGCCAAGCGCTTCGCCGAATCCGGCCCCGTCGGCGGCCCGGCGAATGAAATCTGCAGCGTCAAGAAGGGCATGCCGCAAGACATACGCATCTCGCCGGACGGCAAGAAATTCTTTATCGCCGACATGGATGCCGACGGCGTGCACATTGTCGATGGCGCCACCCTGAAGGAAATCGGCTTCATTCAGACGGGCGTGGGTGCGCACGGCCTGTACCCCAGCCGTGACGGCAAGAAATTGTACGTGGCCAACCGCGGCACGCACCGCATCCACGGCAAGCCGAAGGGCAAGGGCAGCGTCAGCGTGATCGATTTCGCCACGGAAAAAGTCGTGTCGAACTGGCCGATTCCCGGCGGCGGCAGCCCCGACATGGGCAACGTGAGCGCCGATGGCAAGTATCTGTGGCTGTCCGGCCGCTTCGACGACGTGGTCTACCGCATCGACACGGCCACAGGCGACGTTTCCAAGGTGAAAGTTGGCCAGGAACCGCACGGCCTGACCGTGTGGCCGCAGCCGGGCCGCTATTCGCTGGGCCATACGGGCAACCTGCGCTAAGCGGGGGGCGCATGGAAATCGATTCGCTGGAGCAACTGCGCGCGCATTATCCGGCCGCGCAGGGGAGGGCGCTGAGCAAGCAGCTCGACTACCTCGACCTGCATTGCATCGCCTTCATCGGGCTGTCGCCGTTCGTCGTGCTGGCCACGGGCGGGGCTGGCGGCCAGCTCGACGCCTCGCCGCGCGGGGGCGCGCCCGGTTTCGTGCACGTGCTCGATGCCCATACCTTGCTGCTGCCCGATGCCAAGGGCAATAACCGCCTGGACAGTTTCAGCAATATTGCCGAGACGAGCAGAGCGGGATTGCTGTTCATGATCCCCGGCGTCGATGAAACCTTGCGCGTGAATGGCGAGGCCTGCCTCAGCGACGATCCGGCGCTGCTGGCGTATTTTGCCGGCGAGCGCAACCCGCCGCGCCTGGTCATGCGCCTGCGCGTGGCCGAGGCGTATCTGCATTGCGCCAAGGCCCTCATGCGTTCGCGCCTGTGGGACAGCACGGCGCAAGTCGAACGCTCCGTCCTGCCGACGATGGGCCGGATGATCGCGGAGCAGACGGGCAGCAGCGGGCCGCAGGAAACGCAGGCGCAGATGGTCGCCCGCTACGCGCAGGATCTGTAACTTTGATTGCTTAAAAGGCAATTTTGGCGCATACTGCGCTTCCCTTCCTACTACCTGCAAGGAGCGCCATCATGATTCTTGATCACATCGGTTTGAATGTCAGCGATGCACAGGCCAGCAAGGCCTTCTTTTCCGCCGCCCTGGCGCCCCTGGGTGTGTCGGTGGTGATGGAAGCGCAGGGCTGGGTCGGCCTGGGCAAGGATGGCAAGCCCGATTTCTGGTTCGGCGTGGGCGCCGCGCCGCATGCCGGCATGCATCTCGCCTTCGCGGCGGACAACCGTGCCCAGGTGGACGCGTTTTACCAGGCCGCGCTGGAAGCGGGCGGCAAGGATAACGGCGCGCCCGGCATCCGCGCCATCTATCACCCGAATTACTACGGCGCCTTCGTGCTGGGGCCCGATGGCCACAATGTTGAAGCCGTCTGTCACCATCCCGAGCCTTGAGGCCGGTCATTACCTGAAGAGAGCAGCATGAAGCACAGCGCCACCCTGTTTGCCGACGATGCCGGCCGCTATGCCTACGTCAAGGCGGGCTTTTCCTGGCCAGCCCTGTTCCTGGGCTCGTTCTGGGCCGTCGCCAAGCGCCGCTGGTGGCTGTTGCTGCTCATGCTGGCGATGGATGCCTGCCTGTGGTTCGGCAGCCATCTGGCCAGCGAACTGCGCATCGGTCCGATGATGCTGCTGATGGCCGGCGCGGAACTCAGCTACCTGCTGGCGCGCGGCTGGTACGGCAACCGCTGGCTGGAAGCGTCGCTGCGCAGCCATGGCTACAAGCCCGTCGTGCCGGGCACGGGTGCCGCTAGCTGAGCCTGCCTGACACAGATTTTCCTCTCCGTTACTGACGTTTGCCAAGGGCAAGCCGTCCAGCCCAGACTTTTTGTGCAGCCTCGCGCACCTTTGATCCAGATCATGCCTCACCTGCAGTGCTCACGTAGCCTTGGGACTCGCGTTGCAAAGCATCTTCCCACCAACCGGATATGTTTTTTCGCGTTTCGTGGCGTAGCCCGGTCGTCTGCCTCACCGTTCGACAGCCGGTGGTGTCGCCATCTGTTTTTATGTCCACCCAACCGCTATTTAATGAGGAACTCCATGTATCCATATTCCCGTAGTGTTACCCCCGCCGCCAAGAACCACCTGGAAGCGCAACTGGCTTTCTTCAATGGCTTGTCGAAGTCGCTGTTTCAGTCGATGCAGCACTTCAGTGACCTGAACATGCAGCTGGCACAAGGCTTGCTGGAAGAAAGCACGGTCACCAGCCAGAACCTGTTGACGGTCGAGCGCGCTGAAGATGTGTTCCAGGTGGCTGCCGCCTCGGGCCAGCCTGCCGCCGAGCAATTGCGCAAATATCAGCAACAAGTATCGCGCCTGGCGGCCGATACGCAGGTCGAGCTGGCCAATGTGGCAGAGCGTCATGTGAATGAAACGAGCCGTACCGCCAAGGCTCTGGCCGAAGAAGTGGCCCGTACGGCGTCGGAAGAAACGGAGAAAAACGTGCGCAAGCAGCAGGAAGCGATGCAGCGCATGGCCGAACCGTTCCAGGCCTACCAGCAAAACGGCGCCAACCGCGACCAGCAACGTGGTGCGCAAAGCCGCGACGGCCAAAGCCTGCAAAGCGCCAGCCATCAGGGCAGCCAGCAGTCGTCCGGCAGCGAAAGCTCGGCCAGCGGCAGCGCCTCGCAAGCTGGCTCCGCACAAAGCAAGAGCAGCAGCGCCAGCCGTAAAGAGTAAGCACGAGGCTGCTTGCGGCTGAGCCGCATTGCGAGGGCCGAGCCTTGCTGTGCGGCCAGCCGGCACGCGGCATTGTGCGTATTGGTTTGGGCAGAGCGCCCGCCCTTCACGGGGCGGGCGTTTTGTCGTATGCGTGCAGCTCAGGGACTGGCGTGGCCGCGCCAGGTGCGCGAGGCGGCAAGGCTATGCTTGTCGGCAAGGCCGTATCGGAAACGACCGCGGACGAGACCGCGTCAACGCGCCCGCTTCCGCTGTTGGCATCGATGAAGGCGCTGACGGCGTCCAGCGTGGGTGCCAGCCTGCGCAACGGTGCGGCCAGCGTGGCGACGAGGGTAGCGTGGCCCACGTGGTCGAAATAGATTTCCGTCACGGGCCGGTGCAGCGCCCGCAAGGCCTTCGCCAGGCCCCCCGTGTTGCGTTGCGGATTGACCAGCTTGTCCTGGCCGGGCTGCGGGGCGATCAGCAGGGCGGGCGGGGCGTCGGCCGTCACGTGGTGGATGGGCTGCGAAGAGGCGGGCGTGTCCGGGTAAAAGAAGACGGGCCGTGTCGTGGTATTTTCGATGGGCAGGAAATCATACGGGCCGGCCAGGCCTATCCAGCCCCGCAAGTCCTGCGGGCGCATGCCGTGGCGCGCCAGCAGGCTGGCGTCGAGTGCCAGCATGGCCGCATTGTAGGCGCCGGCGCTATGGCCCATGACGAACAGGCGCGCGGGGTCGCCGCCATGGCGGCTCGATTCCATCGCGGCCCAGGCCACGGCGCGGGCCGCATCCTGCAATATCTCGGGGTAGTGCACGTCCGGATACAGCCGGTAGTCGGCGATCACGGTCAGGTAGCCGCGCGCGGCGAGCGCGTGGCCAACGAAGGCATAGTCGGCGCGCTCGCCCGTCGTCCAGTTGCCGCCATAAAAGAACACCACCACGGGCACGGGTCCCGTACGGATCTTGGGCGCGTACACATCGAGTTTCTGCCGTGGCAGGGGGCCGTAGGCCAGGCCCCGCGTCACATGCGAGGCGCTGCCGGACGACAAGGCATTGATGGCGGTCAAGGGCGAGCAGGCGGCCAGGCCGGCAGCGAGCGGGATGGCCGCCAGCAAGCCGAGCAGGGTGGTGCGCAGGATCGTCATGCTGGCTCCCGATTCTTGTGGATGATGCTTGCAGTGTAGGCCAGCCGGGGCGGGGCGCACATGGGGAAGTTGCTCTTCATCATAGATAACTGTCGCATGCGTCTATCAATCCTGCAACAGCCATTTGCGCGCGGTGGCGATGACGGCATCCGACAGGGTGCGCGTGAGCGGCGTCTGGATATCCCAGGCATGCCAGGTCAGGGGCACGTCGAGCGCCTGGCCCGCCGCCACGTCGACGAGCTTGCCGGCGGCCAGCGCCGTTTCCGCCTGCAGCAAGGGCACCATACCATAGGCATAGCCTGCTTCGATGAAGCGCACGAAGTCGCGCGCTGAACCGAGCACATGGTGCGGATAGCGGCCCGTGTAGCCGAGGCGGTGCTGCAGATAGCGCTCGTGCAGCGCATCCTTGCTGCCGAACGTGATGGCGGGCGCCTGGCTGACGGCGTCCACCGTAAAACCATGGGGAAACCATTGCTGGGCGAACGCGGGCGAGGCCACGCACAGATAGCGCATGCCGCCCAGCGGCGTGGCCGTGGTGCCCGCCACCAGGTCGTTGGCGCTGGTGACGCAGGCAAACACGCGCCCTTCGCGCAGCTGGCTCAAGGTATGGTCCTGGTCGTCGAGGCGGATGTCGAGCAGGCACGACGGCGGCGACAGCAGCGGCCCCAGCGCTTCCGGGATCCAGGTGGCGGCGCTGTCGGCGTTGACGGCGATGGCCAGCGCCGGCAATTGCGTGGTGGGACCGGGCTGGGCGTCGAGCGCCGCTTCGAGCAGCTTGACTTGCCGGTAGTGGGCGATCAGACGCTGGCCCGCTTCCGTCGGCAGGGGCGGGTGGCTGCGGATGATCAATAAAGTGCCTTCCAGGTTTTCCAAGGTGCGGATACGCTGCGACACGGCCGGCTGGCTGATCGCCAGTGCCTGCGCGGCCTTTTCAAAGCTGCCCAGGCCAATCACGGCGTCGAGGGCGGCCAATCCACGGTAATCGACGACGCGCATAAGTTTCTCTTATATATAGTTAGAATCATTCATTATACTTATATTTACTTTTTCTTTACACTGTTGAAATAGGGTAACAACTCCACTCTCCCGCGCGGTTCCCCAGGTTCCGCACCACCCTCCACCTACCTTTGATGACTTTGCCGTTGCCGGCAGAGCGTGGGCGGCCGTGCGCGTGATGGAAAGCAATGGAAAGGAATCGATATGGACAGCGCAATTTTCTTGAAAGGCATGGGGCTCGGCGCGAGCCTGATCGTGGCCATCGGCACGCAAAACGCCTTCTTGCTCAAGCAGGGGCTGAAGCGCCATTACGTGCTCACCTGCATCCTGGTCTGCCTGCTGTGCGACGCCATCCTGATCACGGCCGGCGTGGCCGGCATGGGCACCTTCATTGCCGACAACCCCAATTTCCTGCTGTGGGCCAAGGCTGGCGGCGCCACCTTCCTGATCGCGTATGGCTTGCGCGCGGCCAAGTCGGCCTGGCGCCCGACGGCCCTGACGGTATCGGCCGCCAAGGCACCCGAAGGCTACTGGGCCGTGATTGGCGCGGCGCTGGCGTTCAGCCTGCTGAACCCGCACGCCTTCCTCGACACGGTCATCCTGCTCGGCTCGATCGGCGGCCAGCATGAAGGCGTGGGACGCTTTTACTTCGCCGGCGGCGCCATCATGGCGTCGGCCCTGTGGTTCTTCCTGCTGGGCTTTGGCGCCCGTTACCTGGCGCCCGTGTTTGCCAAGCCCATGGCCTGGCGCGTGCTCGACGGCATCATCGCCCTCGTCATGTGGGCCATCGCCGCCTCGCTGTTCCTGTAAGCCGCACAAGCGCCGCAGCCTGCCTGCGGCGCGCGGCAATTCCCCGTAGAATAGCTGTCAACTTGACGCTATGCTTTCCAGGAATGCCATGACCCCGACCACGCCAGACTCCCTGCACATCGTGTGCCCCCATTGCGACGCCGTCAACCGCCTGCCGGCGGCCCGGCTCACGGAGCAGCCCACGTGCGGCAAGTGCCAGAAAGCGCTATTCACGGGCCAGCCCGTGGACCTGGCCAGCGCCCGTTTCCTCAAGCATATCGAACGCAGCGACATTCCCGTGCTGGTGGACTTCTGGGCGCCCTGGTGCGGCCCGTGCCGCAGCATGGCGCCCTTCTATGTGCAGGCCGCCAAGACGCTGGAACCGGCGTTTCGCGTCGTCAAGGTGAATACGGAAGCGTCGCCGGACCTGGGCAGCCGTTTCAATATCCGCAGCATTCCCACCCTGGCCCTGTTTCGCAGGGGCGTGGAAGTGGCGCGCCAGCCGGGCGCCATCGATGCGAATGCCATCGTCGCGTGGGCGAGGGATAAAGCCCGTCTTTAAGGCTAGGGGAAAACCTTCACGGTTTTCCATTTGACATGTCATATGGCGCCATATTATATTGCGCCATATGATAAAACTCGAACAGAAATACACGGCCCTGCTCGGTGACGTGCAGCGCCGCGCGCTCGGCCCCGACATGCCGGCATCCGTCGGACGCCTGCGCCTGTGCTTTGAAGTGCTGGGTCTGGCATCTGCCATCGATGGCGATTGCGCCACGCGCCTGGGCCGCCATGGCCTTTCGGAAGGCAAGTTCGTGCTGCTGTCCCTGCTGCGCGACGTGCCTGACGGACTTTCGCCGCATGAACTGGCGGAACGGGCCGGCGTGACGCGCGGCACCATCACGGGCTTGCTCGACGGCCTCGAGCGCGACGGTTTTCTCGCGCGCCATGCGGACCGGCTCGACCGGCGCAAGCTGCTGGTGCGTCTCAGCGTCAAGGGAGCAGCGGCGGCCGCGACCCTCGTCGATGAGCACGCGCAATGGATCGCCAGCCTGTTCGCCGATTTCACGCCGGAAGAAATGCAGTTGCTGAGTGCGCTGCTGGAAAAAGCCTGGCGCAAGACGGATAAGGGTGAAATGCAGGGTGCTGCATGAGCCGTGGCGTCGCCGATATCGCTCCCGCGCGCCTGGCCCTGCTGAACCAGGGAACGGTGGCCAGCGCCACCCTGACGGAAGGGCTGGCCATCGATTTCGCCCAGCTGCTGGCCGCGGCCGTGCCCGCTATCGGTCCGGCCCGCCTGGAGCGGATGCGCGCGCTGGAAGCGGCCGGCATAACCAAACGCATGGCCTTGGCGGCGCAATTGCTGCTGGAGGCTAACGTTGATCTGGCGCAATTGCAAACACATGCGTCCGACACGGTGCGGGGCTGGGCCTGCTTTGCCATCGCCGACCAACCGGGCTTGACCTTGCCGCAACAGCTGGCGGCCCTGCGGTCGCTGGCCGACGATGGCCATTTCGGCGTGCGCGAATGGGCCTGGCTGGCGCTGCGGCCCCGGCTGGCCGCGCATTTGCTGGAGGCCATCGCGCTGCTGGCGCCGTGGACGGCGGACCCGTCGGAACGCCTGCGCCGTTTCGCCTGCGAAGCGCTGCGCCCGCGCGGCGTGTGGTGCGCGCATATCGCCCGGTTAAAAGCCGAACCGCAGCTGGGCTTGCCCCTGTTGCAGTCCTTGCGCGCCGATCCGGCCGTCTACGTGCAGGATTCCGTGGCCAACTGGCTCAACGATGCGGCCAAGAGCCAGCCGGACTGGGTGCGCAGCCTGTGCACGCAATGGCTGCAGGACAGCCCCGTTGCCGCCACGGCACGCATTTGCAAGCGGGCGCAGCGCTCGATTTCTTGACTTTTTTGGAGGAAAAACATGCATTACCTGTTGGAACTGTACAGCCCGAAACCCGCCTGGCTGGCCCTCGACGGCGCTGCGCGCCAGGCGTATTTCGACACGGTGGGCGCCGGCATGGCGGCCTTGTCCGGCAGCGGCGCCGAAGCGCTGGCCATGGGCGCCATCGATGGCGGCAAGCTGCATGCCGCTGCCCAGCAATTCTATGCCGTCTGGCGCTTCCCGGACGAGGCGGCGCTGGACGCCTTGCTGGCAGGCATCGCCGCCACGGGCTGGCATGATTATTTTGACACCGTCAATGCGGCGGGACCGGCCGTGGATTTCCCAGGCCACCTGGCGCAGCTGGCAGGCGCCTAGGCGTCCGACGTTTTCCCTGCCGCTGCGGTACAGTGCGCATTTCCATCCGACTATCGACGTTGATGCCAATCAAACCGCTCTCCATCCTGTTGCTTGCGCTGGCGCCCATGCTGGCGTCGGCTGTCCCTGCCACTCCGCAAGCGCTCGTCGCCGCAGCCCGCAGCCAGGTGGGCGTGACCGTGCAGTACGACCCGCGCTACGAACGCCTGGCCTATCCGGGCGGCGACGTGCCGCTCGAGCGTGGCGTGTGCACGGACGTGGTCGTGCGTGCCTACCGTAAGCTTGGGCAGGATTTGCAGGTGCTCGTGCACGAAGACATGCGCAAGGCGTGGCAGGTGTACCAGCAGCAGGGACGCTGGCAGATGAAGGGGCCGGACCGCAATATCGACCATCGGCGCGTGCCGAACCTGGGTACGTATTTTGCCCGCCACGGCACCAGTCTGGCGCCAAGCAAGGAAGCGAACGCTTACCGCGCGGGCGACATCGTCACCTGGCGCCTGCCGCGCAACCTGACCCACATCGGCATCGTCAGCGACAAGCAGTCGTGGGGTGGCGTGCCGCTGATCATCCACAATATCGGCGAGGGCGCGCGCGAGGAAAACATTTTATTCAGCTATCCGATCACGGGGCACTATCGCTGGCAACCCCGTTGAGGGGCAGGGGCGCAATCTCTTGCAGGATCGCCAGCACCCTGGCCAGCGCCGTGTCGATATCGAGCTTGTCGATGGCGCCATAGCCGAGGAACAGGCCTTCATGGCGGGCTGGACCGTGGTAAAAGCCGCCCAGCGCATACAGGCTGATGTCGGCCAGGCGCGCGCGGCGCAGCAATTCCGCGATATCGAGCGGCGCCTGCGCCAGCGCCGCCACGTGGAAGCCGGCGCTGGCCGGCACCAGGCGGAACCATGGGGCCAAGGGGCCGTTGAACCAGTGCTGCAGCCGCTCGCGCCGCCCCGCGTAGATATCGTGGCAGCGGCGGATATGGCGCAGCAAATGGCCATCGCCGATGAACTTGGCCAGCGCATGCTGGCCCAGGCTGGCCGTATGGCAATCGCTCAGGTATTTCACCGTCTGCATGGCGGCCACGATGGCTTGCGGCAGCACGACATAGCCCAGGCGCAATTCCGGCAGCATGATCTTGGAAAAGCTGCCCACGTGCGCGACGATGCCGTAGCGGTCCATGCTTTGCAACGCATCCTCGGGCCGGCCCTCGTAGCGGAAAGCGCTGTCGTAATCGTCTTCGATGATGATGGCGCCCAGTTGCTGCGCCCGTTCCAGCAGGGCATGGCGGCGCGCCATGCTCATCGGCATGCCCAGCGGAAATTGATGCGCGGGCGTGACATAGATCAGGCGCGTGCCGTCCGGGATTTGCGCGACGATGATCCCATCCTCGTCCACTTCGACGCCCACCACGCGCGCGCCCTGGCTGGCGAACACGGCGCGCGCCACGGGGTAGCCGGGTTCTTCCACGGCAACTGTGTCGCCCGGCTCCAGCAGGGTCAGCGCGAGCAGGTGCAAGGCTTGCTGCGCGCCGCTGGTGACGAGCACTTGCTCCTCGGTGCAATGGATGCCGCGGCTGAAGGCGGCATGGCCGGCAATCGCCGCGCGCAAGGCGGGCAAGCCTTCCGCAGGGCCATAGCGGCCGCGCGCCTGGCCGCCCTGACGCAGCGCATGCAGCATGCAGGCGCGCCATTCATCCTGCGGGAAATGCGCGGGCGTGGCGCGTCCGCCGATGAAGGCGTAGCGTGCCGGCGTTTCCTGGCTGGCGCGGCGCAGGGGCGTGGGCGTCGCTTCCCAGCGGGCGATGCGCTGTGCGCTGGCCAGCGGCGCGCTGGCGTGGCGGCGCTGCGGCGAGGCATGCGGCGTCTGCACGAAGCTGCCCACGCCGACCTTTCCTACCAGCAGCTTTTCATAGCCGAGCTTGTCATACACGTCGGACACCGTCTTGCGCGACAGCCCCAGCTGGCTGGCCAGCAGGCGCGAGGGCGGCAATTGCTGCCCGTCCGTCAGCCGGCCCGAGCGGATCGCTTCGCTGAGCTGGCGGTACAGCTGGCCGCCCAGGTCGCGCGTGCCGTCGATCAGGATATGTAATTCCATGGATTATCTGTTGGTGGTCTGCCGTTTTTCGGCAGGATTGGCCTGCCGCGCGCTCTTCCTGCGCTTCTACAATGATGCATCTCTACTTTATCAAGGAATGCATCATGACACAGCAACGTATTGATTTTGTACAAGCCTCGCCCGACGCCATCAAGGCCATGTATGCGCTGGAAGCGGCCATCGCCAAGCTGGGCGTGGAACACTCGCTGCTGGAGCTGATCCGCTTGCGCGCCTCGCAAATCAACGGCTGCGCCTTTTGCGTGGACATGCACACGAGCGATGCGCGCAAGGCGGGCGAAACGGAGCGCCGCCTGTATGCCGTGTCCGTCTGGCGCGAAACGCCGTTCTTCACGCCGCGCGAGCGCGCCGTGCTGGCCTGGACGGAGGCACTGACCCTGCTGCCGCAGAATCACGCTTCGGACGAAGACTATGCGGCGCTGGCGGAGCAATTGACGCCGGCGGAAATGGTCAACGTCACCCTGGCCATCGGCTCCATCAACACGTGGAACCGTCTGGCCGTGGGCTTTCGCAAGATGCCTGAATAAATCCTGTGTTCGTTCGCGAACAGACGATAGGCTGGTCCCTGCGTAGTCTGGCAAGACGATTGATCAGCCAGGGAGCAGCCATGCAAGTACCTATCGGGGAAGGCGCCGAAAAGACGCCGCAGCAGGAGGAAGAGGCGCGCCGCGAATTCATCGCCGAACTGTGGCGGCGCTTCGAAGCCTTGCAGGAATGGGCCGTCAGCCACTGGCCGGACCAGCAGCACCCCCTCAGTTCCGCCGACTTCGTCGAGACGCGCAAGGAAATCTTGAGCCTGCGTTCGCCGGCCGGTTCCTTGAACCAGCCATCGCAGAACAATGAAGCGGAACCGGAGCAGGGCGGGGCGCAATATCTGGATGTGACGCCCGCACCGTGGCCTTGAGGAGCGCCTGAGAAAACGTCCATGACTGCGTTGCCGTGCCTTGCCGTACTAGCGTACTGCCTGCGGCACGGCGCCTTGTCCTGAACGTTTTTCAGGTGCTCCCGACCTGAAAAATCCGCTGTAAAAGCTACTGCTTGACCGCTTCCGTTTTCCCACCCTGCGCAAACACCCAGCAAACCAAACTCACCAGCAGTCCCGCCATCACGCCATACGCCAGATTCAGGGCGCTGTCGAACAGCAGCGGCGCCACCAGGCCCGACACCAGCGCGAACAGCAGCATCTGGATGAACGACTGCATCGACGACGCCAGGCCGCTGTTGTTGGGGAAGTGGTTCAGGGCCATCAAGGTCATCGGCGGCATGGCGATCGACAGGGCGAACGAGTAGAAGAACAGCGGCAGCACGGCCCATGGCACTTCGGCGGCAAACACATAGTTGTAGCCGATGTTGGCCAGCGCGGCGATCAGCATCAGGATGAAGCCGGCCCAGATCATCTGGCGCTGGCTGTAGCGGTGGGCGATTTTCGCCGACAGGGCCGAACCGAATACCATGCCGCTGATCAGGGGAATGAACAGCCAGGCGAAGGCCGTTTCCGGCAGGTGCAGGATGTTGATGATGAAGTAGGCGGCCGAGCCGATGTACAGGGCGAAGCCGCCGAAGGCCGCGCCGATGGCCGTCGACAGCAGCAGGAACTGGCGGTGGCACAGCACTTTCCAGTAATTGACGGCGATGTCGCCCAGGTGGAAGGCGTGGCGCTGCTCCTTGGGCAGGCTTTCCGGCAGCGCGCGCCAGACGACGACGAACATCAGCACGCCGAATGCCGTGAGGAACCAGAAGATCGCCCGCCAGCCCAGGCTGACCTGCAGCCAGCCGCCCAGCACGGGGGCGATGGCCGGCGCCAGCGCGAATACCATCATGATATGCGAGAGGATTTTCTGCGCGGCGGCGCCCGCATAGCGGTCTTGCACGATGGCGCGGCCGATGACGGAACCGGCGCCCGCCGAGAGTCCCTGCAGTACGCGCCAGGCCAGCAGCCAGCCCAGCGACGGCGCCAGCGCGGCGCCCACGGAGGCGATTACATACAGCACCAGCGAGACGAGGATCACGGGACGGCGGCCGAAGGAATCGGACAGGGTGCCGTAAAACAGCATCATGAAGGCGAACGTGAACAGGAAAAAGCTCAGGGTCTGCTGCACCAGCAGGGGGCTGGCATTGAAATCTTGCGTGATGGCGGGGAACGACGGCAGATAGGTGTCAATTGCAAGCGGTCCGACCATCGCCAGGCCCGCCAAAATCCAGGTTAATAATTTAGTCATGTTGAAGAGTGTTTTTGTTAGTCCGTCATTTTACGCTAGCGGCGGGAATCGGGTCCGGTGCCGCGGCGGTTTGCCATCCATATGCGGTTTTCGTATATGGAACCTTGGAATTCTTCGTTTGCATCGCTTGTCGTCACCGCTAAGCTGGGGCGACCCGGCTTGTTGGCCTTTTTTTGGAAGTGATACGCCATGCACAGTATTTATCCGGCGGCGCCCGCCGACGACACGGCCCAGTGGAACCTGGGCCCCGTGATCCAGGCCCTGCGCAGCTCGCGTGAAGACAAGCACAAGATCCGCCATAACGGCAGGGTGCGCGAACTGCCGTCGCGCGAAGCGCTCACCACCATCGTCAACGGCTTGTCGGCGGCGCTGTTCCCCACGCATTACGGGCGGCCCAACCTGACCGATGAAAGCATCGACTATTTTGTCGGCGACACGCTGAACACCACCCTGAACCGGCTCAGCGAGCAGGTGCGGCGCGGCTTGCTATTTTCCATACCAGCTGGCGATGAACAGAACGGCGCCAGCGACGATGCGGCGCTGGCGCAGCAGGCGCGCGACATCACGCGCGCTTTCGCCGCCAGCCTGCCCGACATCCGCGCCCTGCTGGTCTCGGACGTGCAGGCCGCCTACGCGGGCGACCCGGCCGCCACCTCGGTGGCCGAGATCATGCTGTGCTATCCGGGCACCATCGCCATCTTGTACCACCGCCTGGCGCACCAGCTGCACGCGCTCGGTGCGCCGTTCCTGGCGCGCCTGATCGCCGACATCGCGCACACCCTGACGGGCATCGACATCCACCCGGGCGCGCACATCGGCGCATCGTTCTTCATCGACCATGGCACGGGCGTGGTGATCGGCGAGACGGCCATCATCGGCCAGCGGGTGCGTTTGTACCAGGCCGTCACCCTGGGCGCCAAGCGTTTTCCTGCCGACGCTTCCGGCGCGCTGATCAAGGGAACGCCGCGCCACCCCATCGTCGAGGACGACGTGGTGATTTACGCGGGCGCGACCGTGCTGGGGCGCATCACCATCGGCGCGGGATCGACCATCGGGGGGAATGTGTGGCTGACGCAGAGCGTGCCAGCGAATAGCAATGTATCGCAGGCGCAGATGCGCAACGATTGAAGAGTGGCCGAGAAAACGTCCATGGTGGCGTTACAGCGCCTGGCCGTACTAGCGTACTGCCTGCGGCGCTGCGCCTTGTCCTGAACGTTTTTCGGGCACTATTCAAGCCGGGCGTGGCGCCTGGCTTTGCAAAAACCTTACTTCACCGTCAGCGCTTCATAGCGGGCCACGGGCACGCCATCCTTCAGCAGCAGCAATTCCTGGTCCGCGTAGCGGTAGCCATTGACTTCGCCCAGGGTGGTGAGCAACTCGCGCTCGAGGTCCATGTCCTGCGGCTGGCACATCATCATGGTGCCGGCCAGCTGCGAGAAGGCCAGGGTGCTGATGCCGTCGCTGGTATAGCCGCCCATCATCTGGTTGCAGCCGCTGTTGCCGCTGGCGCGGCCTTCGGCCAGCAGCAGGGTCACTTCGCGCTGCTCGGGCGCCTTGCGCACGATTTTCTTGCCCTTCAATTCCTTCAGTTTCCACTGCGTGCCCGCCAGCTTCGGCGCCGGCTGGGCGGGCGAGGTGGCGCCTGGCGCGGCGGCGGCAGCGTCGCTGCGCACGGGCGTTTGCGCGCAGCCTGCCGTGATGGCGACGATGGCGGCGAGGGGAATCAGTCTGGCGAGTGTGAACATGGCATTTCCTTGTTGAAGTGATAGCCTCCAGCGTAGCAGATACGCGCCACGGCAGCGTGCACGGTTGACAAGCCTAGTCCTGCTTTTCCTGTTCCAGGCGGGCATCGAGCAGGCTGCGCGCCGCCGCCACGTAGGCGCGGCAGGCTTGCGGGTCGACGAAGGCCTCGCTGCCGGCCATGGCACTCGCTTCCAGCCGTTCCCACAGTTGCGACGCTTCCGGGTGGGCGGAGATCAGCACGTCGCAAGGCAGCTTTTCCAGGGTCTCGAAGCTGTGGCGCAGGTCCGCCACCGCGTTCGGATATTCGCTGCTGGCGCTGAACTTGAAGCCGGGGCGCGAGACGGCGTTGAGGCTGTCCGCGTAGACCATGTTCAGGCAGCGGGGGCCGTCGCACGACTGCCACGTCCAGCTCAGGCCTCCGGGCGTGTGGCCCGGCGTGGCGTGCGCCGTCAATTTGATCGGGCCGACATTGAACTGGCCGCCGTCGCGCGCCAGACGCATGTCTTTCACGGGCGGGTACTTGGGCAGCGCGTGGTATTGCGGGTCGTCCGGTCCCACTTCGCCCGACGCCAGGTCCAGCGCGGCCGACGGGCTGGCGGCCACCAGCGCATTGCTGCGCCGCTGCAGCTCGGCCAGGCCGCCCGCGTGGTCGATGTGGCCGTGCGAATTGAGGATCAGCTTGACGTCCTCGATGCGAAAACCCAGCGCGCCGATATTGGCGATGATCTTCGGCGCCGATTCCGGCAAGCCGCCGTCGATCAGCACATGACCTTGCGGCGACGTGATGAGCACGGAACTGAGGCCTTTCACGCCCACATAATAAGTATTGCCGAAGAGGCGGAATGGCGTCTGGTCGGCATTCCAGGTGGCGCAGATCTCGCAATCCGGCGTCGGCGGCGTGGCTGGGGCAGGTGTTTGCGCCTGGGCGGCGGAGCTGGCCAGCAGCAGGGCCAGAACCAGCGCGCGTGGTGGTGTGAGGGGCATTGCGATCCTTATCCGTATTGCCAGAGTGGCATATGCTGACACGGAACGGGGCGCGACGCAAACGCTGGCAGCGATGCCGGACAGGCTGTCGTCCGGATGGCGTACGCTCAGGCGGCGGCCAGCGTGGCGCCGGGCGTGGCCGAAGGGGCGATGCTGACCTGGCGGCCCGGGTGATCGGCCCGCAGGCGCGGACCCTGGCCGAATACCTTGTGGCGCAAGCTGCCTTCCTCGTAGCTGGTGCGGTAGCGGCCGCGCCGCTGCAGTTCCGGCACGATGTGGGTCACCACGTCGGCCATGCTGTCGTGCGCCACGGCGAAGGCGAGATTGAAGCCGTCGATGCCCGTCTCGTCCAGCCACGCTTCCAGCTGGTCGGCCACCTGGCGCGCGTCGCCCACCAGCACGGGGCCGCGCCCGCCCAGGCCGATGTATTCGGCGGCCTCGCGCACCGTCCACGTGCGGTCCGGGTCGGCCTGGCTGAACGAGGCCAGCGCCGAGCGGCCGGCCGGGGAATCGATGTAGTCGATGGTGGCGTCGAGCGGATAGCGGCTGAAATCGACGCCCGTCCAGCCCGACAGCAGCACCAGCGCCGCCTCGATGTTGACGTGGCGCAGGTAGTCGGCGTGCTTGGCGCGCGCCTCGGCTTCCGTGGCGCCCGTGATGACCAGGGCCTGGGCGTAGATCAGCAGCGCCTCGCCATCGCGCCCGCTTTGCCGCACGGCGGCGCGCAAGTCGTCGGCGTAGCGCTTGACGACCGTCTTGCTGGGACCACTGACAAACGTCGCTTCCGCGTGGCGCGCCGCGAAGCGCGTGCCGCGCGGCGAGGTGCCCGCCTGGTACAGCAGCGGCGTGCGCTGCGGCGACGGCTCGCACAAATGGATGCCGGGCACCTTGTAGTGGCGCCCGGCATGGTTGATCGGGTGGACCTTGGCCGGATCGGCGTAGATGCCGCGCGCCTTGTCGTTGACGACGGCGTCGTCGTCCCAGCTCTTTTCCCACAGCTTGTAGACGACGTCGAGGTACTCGTCGGCCAGGTCGTAGCGTTCGTCGTGCCCCAGCTGCTGGCTCAAGCCCAGGTTGCGCGCCGCGCTATCGAGATAGCCGGTGACGATATTCCAGCCGATACGCCCTTTCGACAGATGGTCGAGGGTGGAGATGCGCCGCGCGAACGTGTACGGGTGTTCATAGGTGAGGGCGCAGGTGACGCCAAAACCCAGGTGCGTGGTGGCCTGCGCCATGATGGGCACAAGCGCCAGCGGGTCGTTCAGCGGCACCTGCACGCCGTGTTCCAGCGCCGCATCGAGGCTGTCCCGGTACACGTCGTACACGCCCAGCACGTCGGCGAGAAAAACCGCGTCGAACAGGCCCGCTTCCAGCAGGCGCGCCAGTTCCGTCCAGTGCGCAGGATCCGTATAACGGTGGCTGCGGTCGCGCGCATGCGTCCACAGGCCCGGCGACTGGTGGCCGACGGTATTCATCTGGAAGGCGTTGAAGCGTATCGTCTTGGCCATGGCTTATTTGGCTGCCGTCTGCAAGGCTTGCTGGTAATCGGGTTTCGAGTAGCCGGCAAAGTGCTTGTTCGTGATGTCGAGGAATTCGCGCGAACGGTAGGCGGCCGCCAGGTCCTTGGCGAACTGCTTGTCCTTGTCGGCCGTGCGGATGGCCACCAGGTTGATGTAGTTGGGCGAGATTTTCTCGGCCACCAGCGCGTCCGTCAGTTTCAACCCCGACGCCAGCGCGTAATTGCCGTTGATGAAGGAGTAATCGGTGTCGCCCAGCGAGCGTGGCAGCTGCGCCGCTTCCAGGGGCAGCAGCTTGATTTTCTTCGTATTGACGGCGATATCCTTTTCCGACGCGCGCACGGGGTCGAAGCTGGCGCGCAGCTTGATCCAGCCCAGCTGGTCCAGCAGCACCAGCGCGCGCGCCTGGTTGGTCGGATCGTTCGGCAAGCCGACCGTCGTGCCTTCCTTCACGTCGTCCATGGTCTTGTGCTTTTTGCTGTAGATGGCAATCGGCGCCGTGGGTATCGTGATCAGGTCCGTCAGGGCCAGCTTGTGCTCCAGCGCGAATTTCTTCAGGTAGACGATGTGCTGGAATACGTTGGCGTCGAGCGAACCCTCGGCCAGCGCGAAGTTCGGCTGGATGTAGTCGTTGAATTCCACCAGCTTGACCTTGTAGCCCTGTTTTTCCAGGATAGGCTTGATGCCCAGCTTGATCTGGTCCGCGTACGGCCCGGCGCTGGTGCCGATGGTGATCTCTTTCGGGTCCTTGGCGTGGGCGAAGCTGGCCGTCAGGGCCAGGGCCAGGGCGGTGAGGACGATGCGGCGGCGGGCGATGGTCATGGTGGCTCCTTGGTGTGTGAATTATGAATATGCCGTCGGCTCGGGCACCGTGCCGGTCAAGGCAAAGCGTCCCAGGTCGCGCAGCTTGTAGTCGATGGGGTCATGCAGGGTATGCACGCGCACGTTGCGCCAGTAGCGGTCGAAGCCGTATTGGGCCGAGGTGGAGCGGGCGCCCGTCAGTTCGAACATCTGGCTGCTGATCTCCAGTCCCGCCTTGTGCGACAGGCATTTGGCTTCGGCCACGGCCATGGCCAGCAAGCCCCGTTCGCGCGCCGTCACCAGCGCGCCCTTGCGGAAGACCTTTTCCAGTTCCTGCGCCGCCGCGTCGGCCAGCACTTGCGCGGGACGCAGCAAGAGCCACAGCTGGCCATAGCGGTGCTGCACCAAAGGGTCATCGGTGGCTTGCGCCACGCCCGAGGCAAACCAGGCTTTCGCCTGCTCGTTCGTGTAGCGGCGCGCCGCCTCGAACGCGCCTTCGGCGATGCCCAGGTAGAGATTCGCCATGATCAGCTGCGCGATCTGCGAGCGCACGGTGGCTTGCGGTGTGGCGGCCTGCGCGGGCGCCTGCAGCACCAGTTCCCGCGGCAGGGCGACTCCTTCAAAGTGGACATTGCCGCTGTCCGTCTGGCGCTGGCCGAAGGCGTCCCAGTCCGCCTGCACGGTCACGCCATCCTGGCGCGTGGGCAGGGCGGCGATCAGCGCCGTCTGCGTGGGCGCGTGCCAGGCGGAGACGGTCAGCCAGTCGGAACCGACGGAACCGGAAGAAAAGCTCTTGATGCCGTCGAGGACGTAGCCGTCGCCGCTGTCGCTGGCCGTGACCCGCTTGTCGAGGGGGTTCAGGGCATTGCCCCAGAACAGGCGCTCGTCGACGGTCAAGGTGAGCAGGCGGCGCTGCTGCTGCGCGCTGCCGTACAGCTGCAGGCCCGCCAGCTGCAGATGGTGGAAGCCGAAGACATGCGCTAGCGCGCTGTCGGCCCGCGCCAGGATGCGGATCACCTGGTACACGAGGGGCCAGGACGCGCCCTGGCCGCCGAATTCCACGGGAATCGACAGGGTCAGCAAGCCTGACTCGCGCAGCCATTCGCGTTCCTGCGCCGCATGGCCGCCGGCCTGGTCGCGGGCATTGGCCGTTTCGGCCAGGCGCGCGGCCAGCGCGGTGGCGATGCTGATGGCGTCCTGCAGGGGTTCCGGCACAGGAGGCTGAGGATGGGCGGCATGGAGTAAAGCGCTAGACATGGGACGGATTCCAGAAAGACGATGACGCCGATATTGCACCGCCGGGCGCGCGCCGTACACGAAGAAAACCGCGCATGGATATGCGAAAAAAGCCATGTGGGGATGAGCGCCTTCGCTTGCGGGGCGTCAGGCCCGGATAGTCAAAAAACGCATATCGAAGCGCGAAAGCATTCGTTTTATCGGGCCGCTGATGGCGATAGGCTGCAAGCATCCAAGTAGCCAAATCAAACCATCACGTACAGGGACGGCATCACATGAGCATCTTGTTATTGGGCGGCAGCCCGCAACTCCCATCGAGTTCCAGCCGTTTGCTGCTGCATATCGGCGAACAGCTGGCGCTGCAGGGCCACAGCTACGCCAAGCTGCATGTGCGCGACCTGCCGTCGCGCGCCTTGCTGCTGGCCGACTATGACGACGCGGCGATTGCCAGCGCCGTGCGCGCCGTGGCCGACGCCGACGCCATCGTGATCGCCACGCCCATCTACAAGGCGTCGTATACAGGCTTGCTGAAAGCCTTCCTCGACCTGCTGCCGCAAGATGGCCTGGCCGGCAAGCTGGTGCTGCCGCTGGCCACGGGCGGCGGCCACGCCCACACCCTGGCGCTCGACTATGCGCTGCGTCCCGTGCTCCATGCGCTGGGCGCCAAGCAGGTCTTCACCAGCATCTATGCCAATGCGCAGCAGCTGGCGTGGCATGAAGAGGGGGGCTTGAGCCTGGACGCGCCGATCGCCGCGCGCGTGCAGGCCGGCATCGAGGAGCTGTCTGGCGGCCTGTTCGTGCTGCAGGGCCGGCGTCCGTCCGCGCCGGCAGAAGTCCCGCACCCCGTGCGTTCGCTGCAAGACCAGCCTTACGCAGCCCACTATCAAGCCGCCTGATTATTCACCGACCAAGGAACCGCCATGACACACCGCCACGCACAACGCCTCTCGCGCCGTACCACTCTGGGCCTGCTGTTTGCCGCCGCTGCCGGCGTGATGGCGGCCGGCATGCCGGCCGCGGCACAGGCGCAGGCCAAGGGAGAAGTACAGGTGCAGGTGCAGGTGCGTATTGGCTACCAGAAATACGGCACCCTGACGTTGTTGAAGGGGCGCGGCACCTTGGAAAAACGCCTGGCCGAACAGGGCGTGGGTGTGAAATGGACGGAGTTCCCGGCCGGCCCCGTGCTGCTGGAAGGCTTGAACGTGGGCAGCATCGATTTCGGCACCGTGGGCGAGGCGCCGCCGATCTTTGCCCAGGCGGCCGGCGCCAACCTGGTGTATGTCGGCAATGAGCCGGCGTCGCCCGCCAGCGAAGCCATCGTCGTGCCCAAGGGATCCGGCTTGCGCACCCTGGCCGACTTGAAGGGCAAGAAGATCGCCCTGAACAAGGGCTCGAACGTGCATTACCTGTTGTTGAAGGCGCTGGAAAAGGCGGGCGTCGCCTACGCCGACATCCAGCCCGTGTTCCTGCCGCCGGCCGATGCGCGCGCCGCCTTCGAGCGGGGCAGCGTGGACGCCTGGGCCATCTGGGACCCGTTCCTGGCCGCCGCCGAAAAGCAGCTGGGCGCCCGCGTGCTGGCCGATGGCAAGGGTCTGGTGGCGAACTACCAGTTTTATCTCGCCTCGCGCACGTATGCGGAAAAAAATCCCGAAATCCTGCGCATCGTGCTCGACGAGGTGGCCAAGGTCGATGACTGGGGCCGCAACAACCCGGAGGAAGTGGCGGCGATCCTGTCGGCACAGACTGGGCTGGGCAAGGAAGTCGTGGCGCTGGCCGCTACGCGCTATGCGTATGGCGTCAAACCCGTCTCCGTCGACGTCATCGCCTCGCAGCAAAGGGTGGCCGATGCGTTTTCCGCTCTGAAGCTGATTCCGAAACCGATCGTCGTCAAGGATGCGCTGCTGCCGGCGCGCCAGCTGGCCACCAGCGCAAAATAAGGAACAAATATCATGTCATTGAATGTCTTCTGGTTTATCCCCACCCATGGCGACAGCCGCTACCTGGGCACCTCGCAGGGCGCGCGCCCCGTCGATGCCGATTATTTGCGCCAGGTGGCCGTGGCCGCCGACACGCTGGGCTACGACGGCGTGCTGCTGCCCACGGGCCGCTCCTGCGAAGACGCGTGGGTGGTGGCGTCGTCGCTGATCAGCGTGACGCAAAAGCTCAAGTTCCTCGTGGCCGTGCGCCCCGGCCTGTCCACGCCCGGCCTGGCCGTGCGCATGGCGTCCACGTTCGACCGCCTGTCGAACGGCCGGCTCCTGATCAACGTCGTCACGGGCGGCGACCAGGGCGAGCTGGAGGCGGACGGCCTGTTTGCCGACCATGCCAAGCGCTACGAGATTTCCGATGAATTCATCAAGGTCTGGCGCGCCACCCTGGCGGGCGAGGGCGGCGCGGCCGGCTACGACTTCGAGGGCGAGCATATCCAGGTGAAGGGCGCGAAAACCCTGTATCCGCCCGTGCAGAAACCGTATCCGCCCCTGTATTTCGGCGGCTCGTCGGAACCCGCGCACGAACTGGCGGCCGAGCAGATGGACGTGTACCTGACGTGGGGCGAGCCGCCCGCCGCCGTTGCCGAGAAAATCGCCGACATCCGCGCGCGCGCCGCAAAAAAAGGCCGCACGGTGCGCTTCGGCATCCGATTGCACGTGATCGTGCGCGAGACGAATGAGGCGGCCTGGCGCGCGGCCGATGAACTGATCAGCCACCTGGACGACGATATCATCGCCAAGGCGCAGGCGGCATTCGGCAAGATGGATTCCGTGGGCCAGCAACGGATGGCGGCCCTGCATGGCGGGCGGCGCGACAAGCTCGAAGTGTCGCCCAACCTGTGGGCCGGCGTGGGCCTGGTGCGCGGCGGCGCGGGCACGGCCCTGGTCGGCGACGGTCCGACCGTGGTGGCGCGCATGCAGGAATACGCGGACCTGGGCATCGACACCTTCATTTTCTCCGGTTACCCGCACCTGGAAGAGTCGTACCGTTTCGCCGAACTGGTATTTCCGCTGCTGGGCAAGGGCAAGGCCGTGGGCGAGCAATCCTTGAGCGGCCCCTTCGGCGAAGTCATGGCCAGCAATATCGTGCCGGCCGCGCCGCAGAAAAAGGCGGCCTGAGATGGCGACGGCCGCCGTCAAGAGGCTGCCCGGCACGCCCCGGCCTTCGCTGCGTCACGCGCTGGCGCCATGGGCCTTGCCCGTGGCGCTGCTGCTGGCCTGGCAGCTGGCGGCGCAGTGGGGCTGGCTGTCGAGCCGTATCCTGCCCGAACCGTGGGCCGTGGCGAAGGCTTTCTGGCATCTGGCCGGGTCGGGCGAATTGTGGCTGCACCTGAAGACGAGCTTGTGGCGCGCGACGGTGGGTTTTGTCATCGGCGCGGGACTGGGCTTGCTGCTGGGTCTTTTGACGGGCAGCTTCCGCCACGCGGAAACCCTGCTCGACACGACATTGCAAATGGTGCGCAACATCCCGGCATTGGCCCTGATTCCGCTGGTGATCCTGTGGTTCGGTATCGACGAGACGGCGAAACTCTTCCTGCTGGCCCTCGGCGTCTTCTTTCCCGTCTACCTGAACACCTTCCACGGCATCCGTTCTGCCGACCAGGGCTTGATCGAAATGGCGAAAAGCTATGGCTTGTCCGGCTGGCCTTTGTACCGCGACGTGATCCTGCCGGCCGCCATGCCGTCCATCCTGGTCGGCGTGCGCTTTTCGCTGGGACTCGTGTGGGTGCTGCTGATCGTCGCCGAAACCATCTCGGCGCAGGCCGGCATCGGCTACATGACCATGAATGCGCGCGAATTCTTGCAAACGGACGTGGTGCTGGTGGGGATACTGCTGTACGCCTTGCTGGGCAAGCTGGCCGATTTGTTCTCGCGCCGGCTGGAACGCCACTGCCTGCGCTGGAATCCCGCTTACCGCTAATGATTGAAGAGGACACCATGCTGCTCGCCCCCATCCAGATCGAAACGGATTTTTTGTCGCATTTCGTGCAGTACGACCCGGCCAGCGCGCCGCCGCAGGCGAAGACGGCGCCATCCACCCCTTTGCAACGGCGTGGCGTCCCCTTGGAACTGGCAAACCTGAGCAAATCCTACACCAGCCGCCCCGTGCTGAAAAACGTCGACCTGCAGCTCGAGGCGGGCGAATTTGTCGCCATCGTGGGACGCAGCGGCTGCGGCAAGAGCACCTTGCTGCGTTCGATCGCGGGACTGGAAAGCATCGATGAAGGCAGCGTCGCCATCGGCAGCGGTGTCGGGATGCCCGACATCCGCATCATGTTCCAGGAATCGCGGCTGCTGCCGTGGAAGACGGTGCTCGACAACGTGGCCCTGGGCTTGCCCCGTTCCATCGGCGCGGCGGCCGCCTCGCTGTGGACGGTGGGCCTGGCCGAGCGGGCGGACGACTGGCCGTCGGCCCTGTCGGGCGGGCAGAAGCAGCGCGTGGCGCTGGCGCGTGCGCTCGTGCACGAGCCGCAACTGCTGCTGCTCGACGAGCCCTTGGGCGCGCTCGACGCCCTGACGCGCATCGAGATGCAGCAGCTGATCGAGTCGCTGTGGCTGGCGCGCGGTTTCACGGCCGTGCTGGTGACGCACGACGTGGCCGAAGCCGTGGCGCTGGCCGACCGCGTGCTCTTGATCGAGGATGGCCAGATCACCATGGACGTGCAGGTGGACTTGCCGCGCCCCCGTCAGCGCGGCCATGCTGCCTTCGCCGCGCTGGAGCAGGCTATCTTGTCGCGGGTGCTGCAGCCGCAGGGTCAGATGACTGTGCCAGCACGATGAAGCCATCGCCATCGACGGTCGCCACGATGCCTTCATAGCTGGCGATGGCCGGATGGCGCGTGGCCAGCGGGTGCGCATGCGTTGCGGTGACCACCATGACTTTCGCGCCGGCCGCTTCTCCCGCCTCGATGCCGACCGAGGCATCTTCGAAGACCAGGCAATCCATGGGCGCCACGCCCAGTTTTTGCGCCGCCAGCAGGTAGCAATCGGGTTTTGGTTTACCCGCCTTGACGTCTTCCGCCGTCACCATGATGGCGGGTATCGGCATGCCGGCCGCCTTCAGGCGCGCCGTGGCCAGCGCGCGCGGCGCCGAAGTGACGATGGCCCACTGCGCGGGCGGCAGCGACGTCAAAAAACGCAGCGCGCCCGCGATTTCAATAATCCCTTCCACATCGACGATTTCCGCATCCGTGATGCCCTGCGACTCGCGCTGCGCATCGACGCCGGGCAAGCGCAGCTTGGCGATGGTGTCGACCGAGCGCGCGCCATGGATGGTGGGCAGAAAGGCCGCCACGTCGAGGCCCTGGCGCTGCGCCCAGGTGCCCCAGATGCGTTCGGCGGCGGCGATGGAATTGATGACGGTGCCGTCCATGTCAAAAAGAAAAGCCCGGTAGCGGCCGGCGGCCGATGGCAATGATGGAGACGACGGCGAGGGCAGTGCGGACATGGCTTCCTTCCAGATGATGGGCTGGAAGCCATTGTAACGGCAGCCGGTTTTTATTTCACAGGTAGACCGATTCAAAGCGGGCCACGGGCGCGCCATCCTTGAGCAGGATCAGGTACTCGCCTTCGAAACGGTAGCCCGTCACGCTGTTCAAGTTGGCCAGCACGGCGCTTTCCAGCTGCATCAGCGGCGGCGGGCAGGCCATGCGGGTGCCGGCCAGCTGCGTGAAGCGCAGGGCCGTGCCGGCCAGCGTGTAGCCGCCCATGACCTGGTTGCAGCCCGTAAAACCATGGACCTTGCCATCGTCGGTGAGGGTGATGCGCACTTCGCGTTCCTGCTCCGGCGCCATCGTCACGGGGGCGCCATCGAGCTGCGTCAGCTTCCAGTAGGTATTCGTCAGGCTGTACGTGGGCGTCAGGCCCGTGTCCGGCCTGGCGCTGTCGGAGGTGGCGGCGCAGCCGCCGGCCATGGCGATGGCGGCGGCGAGGGACAGGTATTTGAGGTGATGCAGCATGGAAGGCTCCTGTGAGGGGTGGAATGCCCGCAGACTAGCAGGTTTTCCGTGCCGTTCAGCGCACGGCAGCGGCGATTGTTTCCATTTTGCCAGTCCTGGCATTAAACTCATGCTTTCTATTGTTTTAACCTTGATCGGGGAGCCGGGCCGATGCTGCAAGCGCAAGCGCTGGATAATCGACTGGTCGCCACCACTGGCGACGACGTGCTGGTCGACCGCATCGTGCCCGGCGCGCCGCTGGTCATCGCCTTCGGCTTCGTCTCGTGGACCACGCGCCCCGCCTTCGATTTTTACGGGCGCCTGAGAAAGCTCGAACAGGCCAGCGGGCAGCCGCTGAACAAGATCCTCGTGCGCGATTCGGGCAATGCCTGGTACCACCGCCGCATCGCGGGGCTGGGCAATCATGTCGACGAAACGGCGCAAGCCTTGCGCGATCTCGTGCGCCGCATCGCGCCAAGTCAGGTTACCACCGTCGGCCAGTCCATGGGCGGGTACGCGGCCGTCATGTTTGGCTTGCTGCTGGACGTGCAGCAGATCGTCGCCTTCGGGCCCTTGTCCTTCCTCGACGTGCAGCAGGCGCGCTTGTACCATGAGCTGCGCTGGCTGCCCGTGATGGAGTCGCTGGCGCAGGACCCGCCGCTCTCTGGTTACTATGACCTGGCGGCCCTGTGCCGCGCCAGGGCGACCGGGCATACGCGGATGCACCTGGTGTTCGGCACCCGTCCTGACGCGGCCAATCCTGGCGCGGGTGCCAGCGAATCGGTCAACCTCGACGCCATGCACGCGCAGCGCCTGGCCGCCTTCGGCCGCTGCACCCTGCATCCGTTTCCCCAGTCGGGCCACGCGGTGGTGCAGCACCTGATCGACACAAAGCGCATCAATGGTCTGCTGGCCAGCTGCATACTCGGTCTCACCTTGGACGATGAACCGATGCCGGAGATCGGCGCCGCCTGGCAGGACTGGGTGGCGGAAAACCTGCGCCTGGGCTGCGCCGGCGAACAGCTGGTGGCGGTGCTGCAGCAGCACGGCTTTTCGCTGGCCAGCAGCACGGCGGCCGTGGATGCGGCCCGCGCCAAGGCCATATGACGGCGCAGTTCGAACTCGACACCCTGAAAATCCGCATCGCCGCCCCAGAACTGGCGGCGCTCGACCTGCGCGTGCGGGTGCAGCGCGCGCTGCGCCAGCTGATACTCGACGGCGTGCTGGCGCCCGGCCTGCGCCTGCCGGCCACGCGCGCGCTGGCGCAGTCGCTGGGCGTGTCGCGCGACACGGTGGAAATGGCGTATGCGCAGCTGCGTCTCGATGGCTATCTGCGGCGGCAGGCGGGATCGGGCAGTTTCGTCTCGCCGACGATAGGCGCGAGCTTGCTGGGCAAGCTTGCGATGACGCTGCCGTCCTTGTCCGCGCAGCCGGTGGCGCTCAGCGCGCGCGGCGCGCAGATACTCGCCAGCGGCGGCGT
The DNA here is from genome assembly GCF_051380695.1 of Janthinobacterium goodfellowi. NCBI lineage: Bacteria > Pseudomonadati > Pseudomonadota > Betaproteobacteria > Burkholderiales > Oxalobacteraceae > Janthinobacterium > Janthinobacterium goodfellowi. The sequence goes on from NZ_JBNYXN010000005.1 coordinate 336,799, forward strand.
GGCCGACCAGCAAAGCGTGAAGGCGTTTGCCACGGGCTTGCCGGAAACGCGGGCTTTTCCGCTCGACGTGTGGGAGCGCTTGCGGCGCCAGGCGGCCAGCGAACACCACGTGCTGCTGCACGGCGACCCGCAGGGGGCCGAGCCGCTGCGCCAGGCCATCGCCGACTATGTGAACCTGGAGCGGGGCGCGCGGGCCACGGCCGGCCAGGTGCTGGTGCTGAGCAGCACGCGCCAGGCCCTGTACCTGTGCGCGCAGGTGCTGGCCGACGCGCATGGCCCCATCCTGATGGAAGATCCCGGCTATTTCGGCGCGCGCAAGGCGTTCGAGATGGCGCAATTGCAGATCGTGCCCGTGCCCGTCGATGCGCATGGCTTGTCCATCGACCACCTGCGGGCGGACCGCAGCGGGGCCAACACGATTTACGTCACGCCGTCGCATCAGTACCCGACGGGCGCCACCCTGGCGCTCGAGCGCCGCCTCGCGCTGACCGCCTGGGCTGCCGAGCGCCAGGGCTGGATCATCGAGGACGACTACGACAGCCAGTTCCACTATGCCGGCTTGCCGACGGCTTGCGTGCAGGGACTCGACGCACAGCAGCGCACGATTTACCTGGGTACCTTCGCCAAGTCGCTGTACCCGGGACTACGCATCGGCTACATGGTGCTGCCGCCCGCGCTGGTGAAGCCGATGACGTATGCGCGCAGCATCCTCGATGGCCACACGCCGCAGCTGGACCAGCTGACACTGGCCCGTTTCATCGCCGATGGCCATTTTGCGGCCCATCTGCGCGCCATGCGCAAGGTCTACGCCGTGCGCCGCGATGCGATGGCGCAGGCCGTCCACCGGCACCTGCCGCACGTCGTCACGGCGCAGCTGCCGCCGGGCGGTTTGCAGATGCCCTGTCTGCTGCACGAGGGCAGGGACGAGCTGGAGACGATACGCCTGGCGGCGCAGGCGGGCATCGTGCTGCCGGGCCTGAGCCGCTTGTACGCGACGCGGCCGGAGCGCGGTGGCTGGCTGCTGGGCTTTGCGGCGCTCACGCCGCACGAGATCGACAGCGGCATCGTCCGCCTGGCGCGCGCGCTGGGGTGAGTGCAAGTGGTCTGTTATATGTAAATAAATTGGCCTGCCTGGGCAGTCCATGTGGCCATTAAGATGCTCCCTTTCAATGGCAGGGGCATAGACATGACACCAACCACCATCACCGCTATGGCCGACCGGGCGCGCTGGCGCGACCTGGCATCGCCCATCATGGCGGCTTTCATCTCCGTCCTCGTCAACTATGGCGGCACCTTCGTGCTGGTGTTCCAGGCGGCCCAGCTGGCCCAGTTGAGCGCCGCGCAGACGGCGTCCTGGGTCTGGTCGCTGAGCATCGGCGTGGGCGTGACGGGCATCTGGCTCAGCTACCGCTACCGCGCACCCATTATTACGGCCTGGTCCACGCCCGGCGTGGCCTTTCTGGCCACCGTCATGCCGCACACGCCGTATGCCGAGGTGATCGGCGCCTATATCATTTCCGCGATCGCCTTCATTCTGCTGGGCATGTCCGGCGCCTTCGAGCGCCTCGTGCGGCTGATACCGGGCGGCATTGCGGCGGGATTGCTGGCCGGTATCCTGCTGCAGTTTGGCGTCAACGCGTTTGGCGGCGCCAGCGCCGATCCCGTGCTGGTCGTGGTATTGCTGCTGTCGTACGCCGTGCTGCGCCGTTTCACGGCACGTTTTGCCGTGGTGGGCATCATGCTGATCGGCCTGGTTCTGCTGCTGGCGCAGGGGCGCATCGATGCGCAAGGCATCGAACTGGCCCTGGCCGCGCCCTTGTTCGAGATGCCGCGCTTTTCCGTGGCGTCCCTGCTGGGCGTGGCGCTGCCCTTGTTCCTGATCACGCTGACGGGCCAGTACATGCCCGGCATGCTGGTGCTGCGCAATGACGGTTATCAGGTCAGCGCCAATCCGATTTTGACGGTGACGGGCCTCGGTTCGCTGCTCATGGCGCCGTTCGGCGCGCACGCCTTCAATGTGGCCGCCATCACGGCCGCCATCTGCACGGGCAAGGATGCCCATGCGGACCCGTCGAAGCGCTATGTGGCGGGCCTGGCTTGCGGCGTGCTGTATATCCTCGTGGGCATCTTTGGCGTCACCCTGGCCAGCCTGTTCATGGTCTTGCCGCGCCCCTTCATCACGGCGCTGGCGGGCCTGGCCTTGCTGGGCGCCATCGGCAACAGCCTGGCGCAGGCGATGGCGGACGTGCGCATGCGCGAAACGGCCTTGATTACTTTCCTGGCGACGGCCGCGAACGTGACCCTGCTGGGCGTGGGCGGCGCCTTGTGGGGACTGGCGGCGGGGCTGGCCGCGCATGCGCTGATGCATGGCTGGCGCAAGGCGGCATAGCAAGACAGGTTGCCCATATTGCCAGCCGCCGCATACAATTGCTGCGCCCGTGCCCGTTGGCACCGTCCTTTTCCCGATGTGAGCGATGGCCGACCTGACTTCCCTGGCGCAGTACCTGCTGGCGATCACGCCCGCTTTCCTCGTCTGCGCCGCCTTGCTGCTGGCCATTCCCCGGACGGTGCCGCTGCTGCGCGTGCTCGTGCATATCCTTTTTTTCGTGCTGGCGCGCGATGCGATGACGGCGCACGGCTACTGGCGGGTGGCGGCGGGCGGCTTGCGCTTCACGGCGCCGCCGCCGGTCTTGCTGGCGCTGGGGGTCATGTCGCTGGGGCTGGTGGCAAGCACGTGCTGGCTGGAAAGCGCGGCGCGCCGCCAGATCCGCTGGCTCGGCATGCGCCCGGCCCTGTCCATGCTGCTGGGCGTGGCGGGCGCGTGCGTGATCGTTGCGCTGGCGACGGGCTTGAAAGCCGCGTTCGGCTTGCCGTCACTGGCGCCCGTCGCGCCATCCACGTTGCCCTTGCTGCTGGGCTTTGCGCTGGCGGCCAACTGTTATGAGGAATTGCTGTTCCGCGGCTTGCTGCAGCAGCAATTGCGCGCCTGGCTGCCGGCCTGGCGCGCGGCGCTGGTGTCTGGCCTGCTGTTCGGCCTGTGCCACGCCTTTCTCGCCACCACCGTCACGCAGGTGGGCGCGCCCATCGTCGTGTTTACCGTGATCGAAGGCGTGGTGGCGGGGCTGGTATATTGCCGTGCCGGCTTGCTGGGCGCATCACTGGCGCATGGCCTGGCCATTTTTGCGCTGGCGGCCGGCTGGGTATGAATGTTTACTAACTAATGAAAAGCGAGAAAGCCATGCCTGTCAGTTCCTACTTGAATACCCGTCCCGTCGTGGGCGAGCGCGTCTACTTGCATGACACGGCGCAAGTGATTGGCGACGTGCAGATCGGCGACGACTGTTCCATCTGGTGCAACAGCGTGCTGCGCGGCGACGTCAACCGCATCGTCATCGGCGAGGGCAGCAATATCCAGGACTTTTCCATGGGCCATGTGTCGCACAGGAATGCGGCCAAGCCCGATGGTTCGCCCTTGACCATCGGCAAGTACGTGACCATCGGTCATTCCGTGATTCTGCACGGCTGCACGATTGGCGACGAATGCCTGATCGGCATGGGCAGCATCGTCATGGATGACGTGGTGGTGGAAAAGCATGTGATGCTGGGCGCGGGCAGCCTGGTGTCGCCGGGCAAGGTACTGGAAAGCGGCCATCTGTACGTGGGCCGTCCCGCCGCCAAGGTGCGCCCGCTAACCGAGGCGGAGATCGCCTACCTGCGCTATTCGGCCGAGCACTATGTGCGCGTCAAGAACAATTACCTGGCCGGCGGGGACGCGGCCTGACCGCCAGCGCCATCAAGGCGGCGCAGTTCCGGCCGCGGCGCCAGGTCTTGCGGCAGGCGCAGGCCTGACACGAGGCCCAGGCGCCGCAAGAGCAGCAGCATCCACCAGCCCGGGTCCCATTCGCCCGGCAGCAGGCCCAGCCTGGCCGAGCCCGGATACGCGTGATGGTTGTTGTGCCAGCATTCGCCCATGGTCAGCAGCGACGTCAGGCGGATATTCTTGCCTTGTACGGCGGCGCCGTCGACATGAAAGTGCATGTACCCATGGTTGTGGGCGAAGTAGCCGATCAGCCAGTGGCCGAGCACGCCGGCGCTGACCCGCGCGCACACGCCCCAGCAAACCAGGCCCCAGCCGCCCCAGGCGAAGAACAGCAGGGCCCACGGCAGTTGCTGCAGCATCCAGGTTCTTTCCAGAACACGGTAAAAGCGGTCGTGCCCGATGCGCGGCTCGATGGCGATGTGCGGCGGATGGTCGAGATCGAGGCGGCAATGCAGTTGCCACCAGGCGTCGCGCCAGAAACCGGCGCCGTGGCGCAAATAGGGATGGCAAGCGGGCAGGCGCTGGGCGTAGTCGCGCAGTTCGTGCTGGCGCAGCAGGTCCAGCGGGCCGCTGAGGCCCACCAGCACGCCCAGGTAGACGAGTACATATTCCAGCCATGGCGGGCATGCAAAGCTGTCGTGGATCAGTTTTCGGTGGCTGCCCAGCGAATGGCCGAACAGCAGGACGATGGCCGTGCCGGCCGCAAACAGCAGCAGGCCGGCCCAGCTGAAGAAGAGCAGGGCGCCCGTCACGGCGCCGGCCAGCATGGCTAGCAGCCACAGCGATTGCAGCGGCGCATAGCGCACCACGCCGTCCAGCACGCTGCCCGCGTGGGTGGCGCGGGCGCGATGGATGTCCAGGCTGGCTGCGGACCTCAACCCTTGGGGGCCGACGACGGTTGCGTGTACTTGTCGAAGTTGGTGATGTAGTCGTTGAAGTTGTCGGTCAGCATGCGCTTGTACTGTTCCGTGAAGAACGCCACGGCGCCTTCCTTCTCTTCCTGCATCTTGGCCACGTCGTTGCTCTTGCTGGCGACGAGGAAGGCGTTGAAGCGGGCGGCCGCGTACAGCAGCGAAGTGGCGACTTCATTGCCGCCGCTGTGCATGCATTGTTCATTGGCCAGGGCGATGACCTGGTCGGCGCGTTCCCAGAATTCCGGGCCCGGTGCTGGTTTGGTGGTGGGAATGGTCATAAAAATCCTTCATGAAAGTGCGCGCCAGTCTACACAGGGGGCCGGGGGCTGTCCAGCCGCGCGCCTGTCAGGGCGCTTGCAGGATCTGTGCGACCAGCACGGCCAGCGGCTGGCGGATGTCGAGCACGATGCCGGCCTCGTCCGCCTGCAGGGGTTGCAGGGTGGCCAGCTGGCTGTCGAGCAGGCTGGCCGGCATGAAATGGCCCGGGCGCTGCAAGCGGCTTTCGAGTACTGCGCGCGGGCCGTCCAGGTGGGCAAAGCGCAGGGCCGGATCGCCTTCGCGCAGCACGTCGCGGTAGGCGCGTTTCAGGGCCGAGCAGGAGACGACGAGGCCGCTGCCTTGCGCGCGGGCCGTGGCGATCCGGTCGCGCAGGGCGGCCAGCCAGCCTGCCCGGTCGGCGTCGTCGAGGGGGATGCCGGCGGCCATCTTGGCCACGTTTTCCGTGGAATGCACATCGTCGCCTTCCACGCAGGGCACGTGCAAGGCGTCGGCCAGCAGGCTGCCGACGGCGCTCTTGCCGCAGCCGGACACGCCCATCACGACCCAGCGCACGGCGGGCACGCCCACGTTCAAGGGGCCGAGACGATGACGGTCACGCGGCGGTTTTCCGCCTTGCCGGCCTTGCTGGCGTTCGATGCCACGGGCTTGCTCATGCCCAGGCCTTTGACGGTGATGTTGTCGCGTGGAATGCTCGATGCGCTCATCGCATCGGCCACCATATTGGCGCGCGCCAGCGACAGCTTGTTGTTGTACGCTTCCGTGCCTTCGTTGTCCGTATGGCCTTCCACGCGCATGTGCGTGATGCCCACTTTCAGCAGCGCGGCGCTGATTTTCTGGATGGCGGCCCGGCTGGGCGGCGTCAGCTTGGCGGCGTCGAATTCGAACAGCAGCTTGTCGGTGAAGCTCAGTTCCCAGCCTTCGTCCGTTTGGCGGAAGCCCTGTTCCTTCAGGGTGGCGATCTGTTCCGCATTGAACGGGGATTTCACTTCAGGCGTGCTTTGGCAGGCGGCCAGCAGGCCCACGAAGAACAGGCCGAGGAAGCCGAGACGTAATTGCTTGTAGATAAATTGCATGGTGTTGCTCCTTGGTTCAGGGGTGAGTATGGGGGTGTGGCAGCCGCGCTACCTGGCGCGTGCCGCGCTGCGCCTGCTTGGCGCGGTACATGGCTTCATCCGCCGCGCCCACCAGCGAGACGGCGTCGATGGCGTGATCGGGGAAGACGGCCACGCCGATGGTCAGCGAGCTGACGATGCTGTTGCCTGTCGGTAATTCAATGGCTTGCGCCATGGCGGCGATGATGTTGTCGGCGATGTGCATGGCGTCGCTGCTGTTGCGCAGCGGCTTGAGCAGGATGGCGAATTCGTCGCCGCCCAGGCGCGCCACCAGGTCGCCCTCGCGCAATTGCTGCTTGATGCGCGCGGCGATCGTCACCAGCACGCGGTCGCCCGAGGCATGGCCGAAGGTGTCGTTGATGTATTTGAAACGGTCGCTGTCGAGGAACAGCACGGCAACTTTTCCATTGCCGATCCGCGCTTCGAGGATGGCGCGTTCCAGCTCCGCTTCCATGAAGGCGCGGTTCGACAGGCCCGTCAGGCTGTCGTGGTTGGCACGGTGCGACAGCGAGGCGTTTTCCTTTTGCAGATGGCTTTGCCACGCTTCCAGTTCGTCGAGCAGGGCGTTGAAGTCGTCATTGATCTGGTTCAGCTCGGCGATGTTGGCCGGCGGCACGCGCAGTTCGAACGAGCGGTCGCGCCGCACGCGGTGCGCCGTTTCCGCCAGGTGGCGCAGGGGCGACGTGATCTCCGTTTCCATGCTGCGCGACAGGCGCACGGCAACGACCAGGCTCAGCACCAGGCAAGCGAGCAGGCAGGTCAGGCCGCTGAGCAGGAAGGGCAGCAGGCTGCGGCTGTGCGGCACCAGCTTGATGCTGCCGATGACCTGTTCATTGCGCGTGATGGGGAACGACAGCGACTCGGGCAGCATCCAGCCCGTCAGCGCGCGTTCGATGTAGTAGCGTGTGCCATGCTCGCCCCGTTCCCAGCGGGCCAGCACCGTGCCGGCCTTGTCGCTCACCTGCGCCTGGTCGATGTCTTCATTGACGCCGATCAGGGCCAGCGCTTCCCTGGCGGCGAAGGAGTCGCCAAAGACGACGGCCCCTTCCACCGTATAGCTCATCGAACGGGCCACCAGGCGCAGGTTCTGGTCCGAATACACGCGCAGGGCGAGCAGCGCCACGGCCGTCAGGGTCAGGCCGGCCGCCAGCACGGCGATCAGCGACACGCTCAGGTGGGCGCGCCGCAGCACGCTGTCGAGCGTGGGGCGGGGCCGGCGGGCTGGCCTATTGCTCATGCGGGCGTTCATGGCGGCGGTCCCTTGCGACGTGCAATTTGCAAGGCGTTCGGATGCACGCGCAGGCCGCTGCGGGCGATGGCGTCGAGGTTGACGTCAAAACCGATCTGCGCCTCGTTCAGGCGCAGGCAAAACATGGTACCCACGGCGCACGACGTGCCGGGCTCGGCGACTGACAGGATGGGTTTGCCGATGATCTGCGCCAGCAGATGCTCGCGTTCGCCGTCGGGCAGGCTGCCCAGGTAGGCGACGTCGCATTCGCTGGCCGCGCTTGCCGGCGCCGGGATTTTCACGCGGATGCGCGGTCCCAGGCTGGAAGCGGGGGTGTCGACGATGGCCGCCCCGTAGCGGGGTGTACCGAGCATGCAGACGCGCACTTCCTGGTGCGCCACGGGCCAGCGCACATAACTGATGATGCCAAACAAGACCTGGGCCACTTCGGCGGGACGCCTGGCGTCGGCCGCCGCGCCCGCTTGCGCCCAGGCGCATGGCGCCAGCGCGCTGCAGGCGAACAGCGAGGCCAGCAGGACGACGGCGAGCAGGACGGGCGGCGCGGAGCGCTGCCGGTGGCGGAGGGAGGAGGGCACGGCGTCGGTGTCTTTATGCAGGTCGGGGGCTATTCAAATAGTTACTCAGCAACACAGACTCTACGGAAGTCCCTGTCGAAAGTAAATCACGGCATGACGCCATCAACCTTGCATTATAAACACGAATATGAAAACTTGCATTCTTTACCATGAGAATTACTTGCCAACACTGCTTTGGCATGCCAGAGTGTTGCTATTCTTCCAATGTCGCTTCCAGCAAGTCGATTTCGCGCAGCAGGCGCAAGTGGATGGTGTCGTCCAGTTCGCCCGAAATGCGGCGGCGGAACAGCTCGTCGCGCTCCGCATTGAGCGCTTCCAGGCGCAGCGCGCGCTCGGCCTTGGCCAGTTCCTGCAGCCGCATCGCCTCGTCGTTGCTGCTTTCGCCATAGGCCAGGCGGCGCCGGTAGGCTTCGATCAGGCGGTTGGCCGCCTCCGTGACGACTTGCTGCTTGTCATTTTTGTCGATGCCTTCGCACACTTTTTCCAGCCGCGCGATGGCCGCTTCGGCGGCAGCGGCGCGGGCATTGCGCTCTTCCGTCGAACGGCGCGCGGGCGGCGCGAACACCAGGCCCTTGGTCAGCAGGGGCAGAGTGACGCTGGCCAGCAGCAGCGACAGCAAAATCACGCCCATGGCCAGGAAGATGACGAGGTCGCGCGCGGGAAAACGATTGCCGTCGGGCAGGAACAGCGGCAGGGTCAGGATGCCGGCCAGGGTCAGCGCGCCGCGCACGCCCGCGAACGACGCCACCAGCAGCAATCGCAGGCTGGGGCGGGCCAGCAGCGCCGCGTCCTTCGCTTCGCCTGCCACCTTCTTGTGGTGCTTGAACAGGGTCAGTTTCATCGAGATGAAGACCCAGATGAAGCGCATGAAGGTCAGCCCCACCGTGATGGCGATGACGAACAGGGGCAGTTTCCAGGCGCTGCCGGCGCCCACTTCCATGGAGGCGGCGGGCAGGCCGGCCACGGTGGCGGGCAGTTGCGCACCGAGCATGACGAAGATCACGCCGTTCAAGACCAGTTGCACCGTATCCCACACGGCCTTGCGCTGGGTGCGCGTGGCGGCCAGCGGGCGGCCGATCAGGTCGGCGTAATGCATGGACACGCCCGCCGTGGCGGCGGCCAGGATGCCCGAGCCATGGATTTGCTCGGCGCCCAGGTAGGCGGCGAACGGGATCAGGATGCTGATGAGGATTTGCAGGCCCGGCTCTTCGCCAACCTTGCTCACCAGCCATTTGTTCGCCAGGCCCACGCCCCACGAGATGGCCAGGCCGATGACGATGCCGCCGCCCGCTTCCTGCAGGAAACTCAGCGAGGCGGCGCCGATGGAAAAGCCGCCCGTCATCATGGCGCCCACGGCAAACGTGAAGCAGACCAGGCCCGAGGCGTCGTTGAGCAAGGATTCGCCTTCGAGGATGTGCATCAGGCGCGGCGGGATGGGATTGCCGGCGGCGATCGCCGAGACGGCCACGGGGTCCGTCGGCGAGAGGATGGCGCCCAGCGCGAAGGCGACGGCCAGCGGCACGCTGGGGATCAGCCAGTCGATGAAGAAACCCATGCCCAGCACGGTAAACAGCACCAGGCCGATGGCCAGCATCAGGATCGAGCGCGCATCGGAAAAAAAGGCGCCCTTGGGGATGCGCCAGCCATCGAGAAACAGCAGCGGCGGGATGAAGAGCAAAAAGAAAATGTCGGGGTCGAGCGGCACTTGCACGCCAAACAGGGCCAATCCCGTGCCGCCGGCGATCTGGATCAGGGGCAGCGGCAGCTTGACCCAGCGCGAGCGGGCGAGAAAGCCGCACAGGACGACGGTCAACACGAGAATGAGGATGATGGTAACGGTATGCATGAAGGAGCGGCGGCGTGCTGAAACGCTGATTATAAGGCGCAGCCCGCCTGCAGGCACCGACTGCGTGTCATTGCGTACATACAACAAGTCACAATCGCGGTAAGATTGTCGCAATCGCCTGCCGCCGCCGTCCGTGCGCGGCAGGCGTATGCTTAGCCTTTTACCGGACTCCTGTTTTGCTCAAGAAAATCTTCACCGGCTTGCTGCTGTTGCTGGCATTGCTCATCGTGGCGGCCCTGGCCGCCTACCTGGTTTACTGGCGCCCCGCGCTGGCGCCCATCGATCCGCCTGCCGTCACGGCATTTTCCCCGCAAGCGGTGGAGCGGGGCCGCATCCTGGCGGGCATGGGCAATTGCGCGGCCTGCCATACGGCCCAAGGCGGGGCCGAGTACGCGGGCGGGCACGGCCTGACCACGCCGTTCGGCACGATCTATGCGACGAATATCACGCCCGACCGGCAAACGGGCATCGGCCGCTGGTCGCTGGCCGCCTTCCAGCGGGCCATGCGCGAAGGCGTGGGCCGCGATGGCGCCCATTTGTATCCCGTCTTTCCGTACACCCATTTCAACCTGGTCTCGGATGCCGACCTGACGGCCTTGTACGCGTATTTCATGACGCGCCCGCCCGTGTACGCGGTGGCGCCCGCCAACAGCGTGCCTTTCCCCCTGAACTTGCGGCCGCTACAGGCGGGCTGGAAGCTGCTGTTTTTCAGGCCGGCGACGTATCAGCTTGATGCCGCGCAAGGGCTGGACTGGAACCGGGGCCGCTATCTGGCCGAGGGTCTGGCGCATTGCGCCGCCTGTCACACGCCGCGCAATGCGCTGGGCGCCGAGCTTGCCGGCTCGGTCTATCTGGGCGCGGCCATCGATCACTGGTATGCGCCAGCCTTGACCAGCGCCAACACGGCGCCCCTGCCGTGGACGCAGGACGAACTGTATGCCTTCCTGCGCACGGGGGCGACGGCCCTGCACGGCGTGGCGGCCGGGCCCATGTCGGCCGTCGTGCACGAGGGCATGGGCGCGTCGCCCGATAGCGATATCCGCGCGCTGTCCGTGTATTTTGCCGGCGTGGCCGGGGCGGAGCAGCGCAAGGTGGATGCGGATGCCGTGATCAAGGCCGGCATCGAACGTTCGCAGCGCGTCAGCCTGGTCGACAATGACCGTGGCGCCAGCCTGTACGTGGCCGCCTGCGCGTCGTGCCATTCGAACAGCGATGGAAAACCCGCGGCCCTGCGCCCGGAACTGAGCCTAAACAGCGCCGTCAGCGCGCCCGATCCCGCCAACCTCATCCAGGTGATATTGCACGGTATCGGCAAGGACGAGGCCATGTCCGGCGTGCTGATGCCGGGCTTTGCCGCCTCGCTGACGGACAACGACGTGGCCCAGCTGGCCGCCTATCTGCGCCGCAGCCGCAGCCACCAGCCGGCCTGGACGAACCTGGAAGCGGCCGTGGCGCGCACGCGCGCCGGCAAGTAACTCTTGAAAGTTTCTTATGTATAACATTACCGTGAATGGCCAGCCCTTCGGCACCGAGGCCGATGCCGAAACACCGCTGCTGTGGGTACTGCGCGACGAAGCCCATTTGAAAGGCACGAAGTTTGGCTGCGGCATCGGCATGTGCGGCGCCTGTACCGTGCACGTGGATGGGCGCGCCATGCGCTCGTGCATTACGCCGATTGCCGCCGTGGCCGGCTGCGCCATCACCACCATCGAAGGCCTCTCGCCCGATGGCACGCATCCGCTGCAGCGCGCGTGGCTTGCCACGCAGGCGCCCCAGTGCGGCTATTGCCAGTCGGGCCAGATCATGCAGGCGGCTACCTTGTTGAAAGACTATCCGCAGCCGACCGATGCGAATATCGATGCCGTCATGAGCGGTAACCTGTGCCGCTGCATGGCGTATGTGCGCATCCGCAAGGCGATCAAGCTGGCGGCCGGCATGCAGGAGGCGCCCGGTGTTTAAGTTGCCGAATGAAAATTCAGGGACCCGTCCCAGCTCGCCGGGCCGGCGCGGTTTCCTGATCGCCGCCGCCGGCACGGGGTTTACGCTGGCCTTCCTGCGCGCCGACAGCTCCTCGGCCGCTGGCAAGGCGGCGTCCGCGCCGCCCCTCAAGCCTGCCGTGCCCGTGTTCGATCCGACCATCTGGTTCGAGATCGACCGCGACGGCATCGTCACCGTCAATATCGCCAAGGCGGAAATGGGCCAGCACATCGGCACCGCCCTGGCGCGCATCGTGGCCGAGGAGCTGGAAGCGGACTGGAGCAAGGTACGCCTGCATTACGTCGATACGGACCCGAAATGGGGCTTGATGGTGACGGGCGGCAGCTGGTCCGTCTGGCAGAATTTCGATCCGCTCAGCCGCGCCGGCGCGGCCGGGCGCCTCGCGCTGGTGGAAGAGGGCGCGCGCCTGCTGCGCGTGCCCGTGTCCGCCTGCCACGCCCGGCTGGGCGTCGTGCACGGCCGGGGACGCTCGATCGGCTATGGCGACATCGTGCGCCGTGGCAAGCTGGCGCGCCAGTACACGCCCGAGCAACTGAAAGCCATCGTGCTGAAAACGCCGCAGCAGCGCAGGCTGATCGGCCAGCAGGTGCAGGCGCTCGATATCCCCGCGAAAATCAATGGCACGGCCGTGTACGGCATCGATGCGCACGTGGAGGGCATGCTGTATGCGCGCCCGAAGATACCGCCCACGCGCTACGGTGCCAGGGTGGTCTCCATCGACGACTCGGCGGCAAAGAGAGTGAACGGCTATCTGCGCAGCGTGGCGCTGCAGGACCCCAGCGGCACGGTGCCCGGCTGGGTCATGGTGGTGGCCGAAACCTATGCGGCCGCCATGCGCGCGGCCGAGCTGGTGCAGGTGAAATGGCGGGCCGGCGCGGCAGCCCACGTGTCGGAGCAGGATATCGTCAGCTATGCGGGCAAGCAGCTGGCCGATGCCGGCCTGGGCGCCCGCGTGGTCGACGATGATGGCGTGGAGCAAGCGTTCAAGGATGCCAGCCTGCAACTGGAACGCCACTACACGACCAGCACCGTGCTGCATTTCCAGCTGGAACCCGTGAATGCGCTGGCGCAGGAAATCGACGGCGTCTGGCATATCCATGCGGGCAACCAGTGGCAATCCTTGATCCTGCCCGTGCTGGCGCAGGCGTTGAAGGTGCCGGAGAGCAAGGTCATGCTGCATACCTATCTGCTCGGCGGCGGCTTCGGGCGGCGCCTGAATGGCGATTATTGCGTGCCGGCCGCGCTGGCGGCGCAAGCCGTGGGGCGCCCCGTCAAGATGATCTGCACGCGGTCCGACGATGCCCGTTTCGATTCGCCCCGTTCGCCCTCCGTGCAGCACGTTCGCATGGCGTTCGACGAGGCCGGCAAGGTGTCGGCGATGGTGCACGAGGCCAGCGCGGGCTGGCCCACGCAAGCGATGATTCCCGCCTTCCTGGCCAAGGATAAGCAGGGCCATCCGTATGACCCGTTCGCCATCGCCGGCGCCGACCACTGGTATGCGGTGGGCGCGCAGCGCGTGCGGGCCGTGTCGAACGACCTGGCCAACAGCAGTTTCCGCCCCGGCTGGCTGCGCTCCGTGGGGCCGGGCTGGACGAATTGGGCGGTGGAAAGTTTCATGGACGAGGCGGCGCAGGCGGCCAAGGTCGATCCGCTGGCGTTTCGTTTGTCCTTGCTGCAGGCGACGGGCCGCAATGGGGGCAGCGCGCCGAACGCCGTCGGCGGCGCCGCGCGCCTGGCCCACGTGCTGCAGCGGGTGGCGGACAAGGCGGGCTGGGGCACGGTCATGCCGCCCGACACGGGACTGGGCATCGCCGCCACGTTCGGCCAGGAACGCGACATGCCCACCTGGACGGCCTGCGTTGCCCGGGTGAAAGTGGACCGCAGCACTTGCATGGTGAAAGTCGAAAAGCTGTTCATGGTGATCGATGCGGGCAGCATCGTCGACCCCGATGGCGCGCTGGCGCAGGCGGAAGGGGGCGCCCTGTGGGGCGTGAGCATGGCCTTGCATGAAGGCACGGCCTTCCTGAATGGCGAAGTGAAGGATACCAACCTGAACACTTACACGCCCCTGCGCATGGCCGACGTGCCCGAGCTCGACATCGAATTCGTTGCTAGCACGGCAACTTCGACGGGCATGGGCGAGCCGCCCACGACGGCCGTGGCACCGGCCATCGGCAACGCCATCTTTGCCGCCGTGGCGTCGCGCGTGCGGCATTTGCCGATCCGCCCGGAAGCCGTGCTCAAGGGGCTGGACCGGCACGGCGCCGTCTGATGCGGGCGCAGGGCAAATTTGATGTGCGCCGCGCGTGAACGGACGCAGGCTGGTACACTGAGGCTTGCCGCTCAGGGCGCGCAGGCGGTGCCCGTTCCGGCAAGATCAGCGCAAAATCTGTGCAATAGCAGCTTGATTTCAGCTCGATAGCGGAGGCAGCCATGCAAGAACAATTTGTCAGCATCACGGCCGATGAACTTCAAATGGACGGCGTGCTTGAAATGCCCGAGCGGCCCGTGGGCATCGTCCTGTTTGCCCACGGCGCGGGCGCCGATAGCGACTACCTGGGCGCATCCAGCCACGCCACCGCCCAGGATTTTCTGCGAGCGGGCATCGCCACCCTGCGCTTCGACCAGGGCGGTGTCGAGCCTGGCGGCGGCAGCAATGGCCATGCGTATTTCGTGCGCAGCGATATCGTGCTGCTGGCGCGCCAGCTGGAAAAAGCCCTGGGCTGGCTGCAAGTCGACCCGTCCACCCGGCGCTTGCCCTGCGGCCTGTATGGTTATGGCACCAGCGCGGCCGTCGTGATGCAGCTGGCAGCCTGGCGCAGCGCGGAAATCGCCGCGCTGGCCGTCTGCGATGGCCAGGTGGAAATGGCGGGCAAGGCGGCGCTGGAAAACGTGCGCGTGCCATCGTTGCTGATCGTGGGCGGACGCGACCCCGACGTGGCGGGCCTGAACCGCATGGCGTTTGCCACCTTGCGCTGCGACAAGCAACTGGAACAGATCGCCGCCCCTGGCGGCCCCGACACGCGCCACCAGGCGGCCCTGCTGGCCACGGACTGGTACACGCGCCATTTCAACGGGCATACCAGTACGGCGCAGTAGCGCAATCAGGCAAGTGCGTCAGGCAAGGGCGTCAGCCAAGGGCGCGCAGATTCCGCGCATGGAAGCGCACGTGCTCTTCCATGAAACTGGCGATGAAGTAATAGCCGTGGTCGTAGCCGGCATGGCGGCGCAGCCGCAAGGGCTGGCCGGCGTCGCGGCACGCCGCTTCGAATACCTCGGGGTGCAGTTGTTCGGGCAGGAATTTGTCGGCCAGGCCCTGGTCGATCAAGATGCCGTCAGGAAATAGTGGCGGCCGGCCATGCAGGCCGCGCATCAGCACGCTGGCGTCGTATTGCTGCCAGTTGGCCTCGTCACTGCCCAGGTAGCCCGTGAATGCCTTTTTGCCCCACGGACATTGGCTCGGCGCGGCGATGGGGGCGAAGGCGGAGACGGAGCGGAACAGCGCAGGATTGCGCAAGGCCAGCACCAGCGCGCCATGGCCGCCCATCGAGTGGCCGAAAATGCCCGTGCGTTGCGCATCGATCGCCAGTTCCTGTTCCAGCAGGGCGCGCAATTCCAGGATATAGCTGTACATGCGGTAGTGGCTGCTCCAGGGCGCCTCGGTGGCGTCCACGTAAAAGCCGGCGCCTGCGCCGAAATCCCAGGCATCCGTCTCGCCCGCGATATTCGCGCCACGGGGGCTGGTGTCGGGGGCGATCAGGATCAGGCCTTCCTCGGCCGCCACGCGCTGCGCGCCGCCCTTGATCATGAATGTTTCTTCCGTGCAAGTCAGGCCCGCCAGGTAAAACAGGGCGGGGCGTTTGGTGGTGACGGCGCTGCCTGGCGCCGTGTCGGGAATGAAGGCCGAGAAACGCATGGGCAAGCCGATGGCTTGCGCCTCGTGGCGATAAAAGCGTTGTACGCCGCCAAAACAGGCGTGTTCACTCAACAGTTCCAGCATGAATTCTCCTCGTTAATTGCACAGTATAGCCAGAGCGGCGCGGGGCCGGCACGCGCTCAGCCCAGCATGGCCGCTAATGCAGGCAGAATGTCTTGTGCCGGGGCATCGGTCTTGAATGCCAGCAAATGGTCGGCGCGCGTCTTGCCCATGTTGATGGCGGCCACGGGCTTGCCCGTCTCGGCTGCCATGCGGCACAGGCGAAAGCTCGAATACACCATGACGGACGAACCCACCACCAGCAGGGCGCTGGCCGCATGCATCTTGCTTTCGGCCTCGGCCGCGCAGGCGGCGGGTACGCCATCGCCGAAAAACACCACGTCGGGCTGCAGGGTGCCGCCGCAGCGAGGGCAAGCAGGCACGTGGAAGGTGGCCAGCTGGGACGGCTCCAGCAAGGCGTCGCCGTCGGGCGCCGGCGTGGCCGTGGCGCCCAGCATCTGGGGATTGTCGCGTTCGAGCTGATCCTGGATCAGGCGGCGCGTGTGGCGGGCCCGGCAATCGAGGCATACGACGCCATGTATGCTGCCGTGCAACTCCGTGACGGCGGCGCTGCCGGCCTGCTGATGCAGGCCATCCACGTTTTGCGTGACCAGGCCGCCGATGCACTGACGCTGCGCCAGTTGCGCGATGGCCAGGTGGCCCGGGTTCGGCATGGCGCGCGCCAGGGTGGGCCAGCCCACCATGCTGCGCGCCCAGTAGCGACGGCGCACGGCTTCCTGGCGGCGAAAATCGGGACCTTGTACGGGGGCATTGCCGTGCCGCACTCCTTCCGTGTCGCGGTAAGCGGGTATGCCGGACGCCGTGCTGATGCCGGCGCCCGTCAGCAGCAGCACGTCGGGATGGCGCTGCAGGAACTGCGCCAGCTGCTCAAGGGCGGGATCGTCGCTGGCGGGCTGCTGGCTGGATGAAGGAAAGTTGTGCATGATGCGCCATGCTAACCGAAAAGCGCGGCGCCGTTGCACGGGCAACATTTACTCCAGCTTCATGCCGAAACGCTGCAGTCGCGGCTGCCAATGCTCCTCGATATTGGCCGAGACGAGGATGCGCTCGGCCTTGCCGATCAGCAATGCACGGGGCACGAAGCCGAAGTAGCGCGAGTCGGCGCTGTTGTCGCGGTTATCGCCCAGCATGAGGAAATGGTCGGCCGGCACCGTCACGGGGGCAAAGCTGCGCGCCGCGCCTGCGATTTGCGGCAAGACCTGGATGCGGTGCTGCTCGGTCTGGTTGCGCTCGCTGATGCGCTGCGCCGTCAGCTGGCCCACGTGAGCGATGGTTTCGGGCGCCGTGTCGAGCGCCGTGTACTGGGCGGGCTGGCCATTGATGACCAGCTGTTCATTGCGCATTTCCACCGTGTCGCCGGGCAGGGCGATGATGCGCTTGATCAATCGCGTGCCGTCTTTCGGCGAGGAAAAGGTGACGATGTCGCCCCGCTGCGGTTCGCCCAGGCGCTGCAGCACGATATCGGTAAGCGGCACTTTCAGGTTGAAGGCGAGGCGGTTGAC
This sequence comes from Janthinobacterium goodfellowi, assembly GCF_051380695.1. Taxonomy (NCBI): domain Bacteria; kingdom Pseudomonadati; phylum Pseudomonadota; class Betaproteobacteria; order Burkholderiales; family Oxalobacteraceae; genus Janthinobacterium; species Janthinobacterium goodfellowi. Next base: position 354,091 of record NZ_JBNYXN010000005.1, read on the forward strand.
GAAGACCACGTCGCCCTCGAGCAGGTTGGGGCGCATGGACGCCGACGGGATGGGATTCCAGTCCGCCACGGCCGTGCGGAACACGCCGAACAGCAGAAGAAACATCAAAAAACCTTTGTTGGCGCGCATCCATGTGCTCATGTCGGCTCTTTCGCTGGGCTGTGCCCGTGATGGTGTAGGGAGGCGCCATTGCTGCTGGCGCCATATCACGATGCACGGCGAGGCTGAAGCCAGTCTTAAATCCAGCGCATGCGGGGCCGATGGCGTGACCGCTGTTGCGTGCACGCATCACCGTGCCAGCCATCAGGGATGGCGGCATGACGCTTGCGTATCGTCGTTGCCGTTCGGCAGGCGCTTGCCATGCATTTCATCCCACAGTTCGCCCAGCGCCACCAGCAGGCCGCCGGCGACGAGGGGGATGGCCACCAGCCATGGCATGCCGTCGAGCCAGGGACCCAGCAGGATGGCCGAGGCCACGGCGATGACGAGGGCGCTGCACCAGAAACGGCGCGGATGCCGGAGCGTGAACAGGTAATGAAGGTGCTTCATATATCCTCCTTGGTGAGCATGCGGAACAGCCGGGCGGCCAGGATGCTGCTGACGGCGACGACGATGCCGCCGTCCAGGAAAAACAGCACCTTGCCCACCAGGTGCATGCCCTGTATCAGGTAGGCGGGCAGTTCCTGCGCTTCCGCCCATTGCGTCATGCGTGCCAGCACGATGGCGGCGGCAAAGATGACGATGGCCAAGGTCAGCACCAGCAGCACATGTTCGAACAGGCGTTGACGCAGTTTCATGTTGGACTTGGCAAGATATTAAAAATTCCCGAGCCTTGACGTTATCAGCCCAATATCGCCGTGCTTTGCGTTGTCACAAAGGCGCTGGGGATAGGATAAAAGTCGCGTTGTCGCCAGAAAAATGCGACATTTCAAGCCATGGCTTGTGTGTTGCGCCGTTCAAAATACAGCAAGTCCGACCAGTCACCCTGGAAAAGCATGGCTTTTTCCGAGCGCCCGTACTGGTGAAAGCCGTTGCGCTGCATCACGGCGACCGAGCCCAGGTTTTGCGGCCGCGCCGTCGCTTCCAGGCGCCACAGTTCCAGTGGGCCGAACGCTTCTTCCAGCAGCAGGGCGACCACGCGCGTGGCGTAGCCGCGTCCGCCGAACCGTTCGCCGATGCGGTAACCGAGCGCCGCCTTGTTGTAGTAGGGGCGCATGACGGCGGTCAGGTTGACCCTGCCGACGATCTGCCCGTCCAGCTTGGCCAGGTACTGGTAGGCGCGGTCTTGCTCGCGCTCGCGCTGCGCCTGCTCGATGGCGGCGGCGATGGCTTCCTGGCTATAGTAGGACGGTGCCCGGGCCGTGACCCAGGTTTCAAAATAGGCGCGGTTGTCCAGTTCGAAGGCGAGCAAGTCGGGGAGGTCGGCGTTGGTGGGAGGAAGCAGTTGGAGGCGGTCGAGGTCTGGCATGGGATCTGGTCCGAAAGAGATGCGCCATTATAATCAGCTGGCGCACTTCGCCGCACACCCGTTTGACTTCATGAAGGAGCAGCATGCTGTCCCATCTCTGCCTCGGCACCAACGACTTTCCCCGCGCCTACGCCTTCTATACGGTCTTGCTGGGAGAACTCGACCTGATCCAAAAATTTCATGATCCGGCCAAGCCTTGGGCCGGCTGGATGGCGCGGCAGGCGCCGCGTCCCCTGTTCGTGCTGACGGCGCCGCATGACGGCTTGCCGGCGACGCCCGGCAATGGCCAGATGACGGCCGTGCTGGCCGCCAGCCGCGCGCAGGTGGACCGCTGCCACCAGGCCGTGCTGGCGCTGGGCGCCGTGTGCGAAGGGCCGCCCGGCTTGCGTCCCCATTACCACGCCAACTACTATGGCGCCTACTTCCGCGACCTCGACGGCAACAAGCTGTGCGTCTGCTGCCACGGCGAGGAATAATTCAGCGCTCTCCCCACACCTCATCTTCCGTCCAGCCCAGCTCCGCAAAATCCTGCGCCCGCTCGTCCGCTTCGCCGGCGCAATAGAATTCGTCGAGCTGCGGCGGCGCGATGCGCGTGCCGGCCAGCATGGCGTGCACTTGCCCCCGGTGGTGGATCTGGTGCTGGAACAGATGCGCCAGCAGGCGCAGGCGCGTGTCGACTTGCGGCGTGTCGCGCAAGATCGTCACGGGCCGCGCCAGGTCAAGGTCGCACAGGCTGCGGCAATGGGCGATCAGGCGCAGGTCCGAGGCGCGCTGCGCCGCGTGCAGGGCCGCGCAATCGGTGAACGGCTCGTCCTGTTCAAAAAAGACGTAGCAGTCGGGATGGGGGGCTTCGCCGCGCAGCTCGCGCTCGAGCGCGTCGAGATAAAACCAGTCGCATGTGAGGATGTGGTTCAGCGTGAACTGGATGGTGGGAAAAAAACTGACGCGCGTGGCCTGGAACTCGGCCTGGGTCAGCTGCCCGCACGCTTTCAGCAGGCGGTGGTTGGCCCAGGCGTTGTTGTACGCCTGGCTGGTGAGGTAGTGCGCAAGTGGATTGTTCATGATGGATCGCTTGTCGGGCAGGGAAGGGGGCAGGTCGTGCCACTTTAGCATGTTGCGGCAGGTGGACAAAGCGCTCACGCCCGCTGCACCGGCGCTGCTGTCATCAAGTAAAATCGCGGGGCGGATTTCGCGATAGTGATGCACATAGGGCTGGAAGAATACAATGGGTTGGATAGGAAAATTACTGAGCGGCGGCGACAAGGCTGCGCCCCTCACGGCAGCGGCGGCGCCCGAGGTGGCACGGCAGCCGGCCACCATCACCGAAATCGATGCCATTTACTACCGTTGGCTGGCGGCCGCCGGTTCGGCGCAGGCGCCGGCGGAGGCGGAGCAGCAGATCCTGGACGAATTGGCGCGCCTGGTTCGTGAACCGGTCGCCGGCGCTGCACTGATACCGCGCATTCCGGCCATCATTCCCCAGCTGATGCGTACCTTGCAAGATGAAAACATGAGCGCGGCCAAGCTGTCGGCCCAGCTGGCCCAGGACGTGCTGCTGGTCGCCGAGGTCTACCGCGAAGCGAACCGGCCCTGCTACCATTCGCGCTACAACGCCAGCCCGTCGATCAACAACATGGAAGGCGCCATCATGCTGCTGGGGCAAAACGGCATGCGCATGCTGCTCGCCCGCGTCGCCTTCCGTCCCATCGTCAGCATGCAAAGCGGCGGCCTGACCATACGCACGGCGCCGCTGATCTGGCGCCAGTCCGAGAAATGCGCGCTGGCGGCCAACCTGGTCGCGCCGGCCATGCAGGCCAACGCCTTCGACGCCTATCTGGCGGGACTGATGGCCAATGTCGGCCTGGTGGTGGCGTTCCGGCTGATCGACCAGATGCATGCGCCCGATGCCTTTCCGCAGTCGGACGCCTTCATTGCCCAGGTGTTTGCGCAAGCGCGCATCTTGTCGGTGCGGATCGCCGAACTATGGGAGTTTCCCGCGTCCGTGACCCGCGCGATCGGTCAGGCCGGCGCCGCTGCCGATGCCGATCCGCAGGCGCAAGCGCTGGCGCTGGGCGAGCGCTTGAGCAAGCTGCGCATGCTGGTCGATACCGGCCGCTTCCCCGCCGACGATCCCTTCGTGATGGCCGGATTCGGCAAGAGCGAGCTGCAGGTGTTCGATAAACTGGCCGACGAGGAGGAGTGACGCCGGCCGCGTGCGGCCGATATCGCTCAGCGCGCGAAATACAGTGCGTGCAGATGCTCGAGATCGACATCATCGGCTTTTTGCGACAGCGCCACCTTACCGCTTTGCATCAGGTAGACGTGATCGGCCACGCCGACGGCGCGCGCCGTGTTCTGCTCCACTAAAATGATGGTGCGCTTGCCGTCGTTCAGGCGCGCGAGGATCTCGAACAGCTCGTTGACCACCAGCGGCGCCAGGCCCAGCGACGGCTCGTCGATGATCAATAACGACGGATCCGACATCAATCCCCGCGCCATCGCCAGCATCTGCGCCTCGCCGCCGGAGAGCGAGCCGGCCAGCTGCTTGCGCCGTTCGTGCAGGCGCGGGAACATGGCGTAGGCTTCGGCCAGGCGCGCCGGCATGTGGCTGCGGTGCTCCTTCGGAAACGCGCCCATGATCAGGTTTTCTTCCACGCTCATGTCGCGGAACGTCATGCGGCCTTCCGGGATCATCGTGACCCTCGCGTCGCTCATCTTCCACGTCGGCGTGCCGTTGATGGGCGTGCCGTCGAGCGCGATGCTGCCCGCGCCCACGGGCAGCAGGCCCATGATGGCGCGCAGCAAGGTGGTCTTGCCGGCCCCGTTCGGGCCGATGATGGTGGTCAGCTTGCCCTTCTGGATCGACAGTGACACATCCCACAGCACATTGATGGCGCCATAGCCGGCGCGCAGATTATTTACTTCAAGCATCGTTTCAGGCATGCGCTGCTCCCGTATAGCTTTCGATGACGGCCGGATCGCGGAAGACGGCATCGGGCGTGCCGTCGGCGATCAGCTGGCCAAAATTGAGCACGGCCACGCGCTGGCACAGATTGCTGATGGTTTCGATATCGTGCTCGATCATGACGATGCCCACGCCAAAGGCGGCGTGCAAGTCCTTGAGCATGCCCATGAAGCGGCGCTTGCCGTTCGTTTCCAGGCCGGCCAGCACTTCATCTAAAAGCAGCAGTTTCGGGTTCGTCGCCAGCGCCTTGGCCACTTCCAGCGCTTTCAATTCCGTCAGCGCCAGTTCGCTGGCCGCGTCGCGCCCGGCCTTGTCCGCCAGGCTCGTGAAATCGAGGATTTCATCGATCTTGCGCTGGTCCACCTTGCCGGTGCCGAAGCGCTGCGCCACGACGAGGTTTTCGCGCACCGTCAGTTCATGCATTGGTTGCGGAATCTGGAAGGTGCGGCCCAGCCCCAGGCGCGCGCGCTGGTACATGGGCGTGGCCATGATGTCGCGTCCCTCGAAGCGGATGCTGCCGCCGGTGGGGCGCACCAGGCCGGAAATGGCGTTGAACAGGGTGGTCTTGCCGGCGCCGTTCGCGCCCACGAGGCCGATCACGTCGTGGCTGCCCACTTTTAACGTGACGGAATCGACGGCCGTCAGGCCGCCGAAGCGCACGGACACATTATCGAGTTCAAGCATGTGCTTTCTCCTTACCCAGCGCTTTTTTCAGCAGCGGCAGCAAGCCGTTCGGACTGAAGACGATCATCGCCACCAGCAGCACGCCCAGCACCAGCTGGTGACCGGTGGGGATCAGCGATTTGAAGATCAGCTGGTCGACCAGGTAGACCACGACGGCGCCCAGCACGGGGCCGAGTATGGTGCGGTAGCCGCCGAAGATGGCCGCCACGATCGGCAAAGTCACCCACAGGCTGTTGAAGGCGTAGTCGGGCTCGAGGAAGTTGATGTAATGGGCGTTGAAGGCGCCGAACAGGCCCGCCATGAAGGCCGACACGAGCAGCATCGCGCCTTTCAGCAAGGTGCTGTTGACGCCGACGACGCGCGTGGCGTCTTCGCTGTCGTGCATGGCGCGCAGGGCGATGCCGTAATGGCTGGCGCGGATGCGGCTGTAGGCAAACGCGCACGCCACCACCAGGGTCAGCACGACCAGGTAGGCGCCCGTCTTGCTGGCCAGATCGAAGCCGAAGACGGTGGGTAAAGCCGGGATATTGTTGATGCCGCCGGCGCCGCCCGTCACGGCACTCCATTCCGTGGCCAGGATGCGGAAGATGTGGGCGTAGGCGAGGATGGCCAGCGCAAAATACGGCCCGCGCAGCCGCAGCACGGGCAGCATGATGACGGCGGCGATGGCCGCGCCCGCGCCGCCCAGCAGCATGGCGGCAAACACGGGCAAGCCCAGTTTCACGGTGGCCAGCGCGGAGACATACGCGCCCACGCCGAAGAATGCCGCATGGCCGAAGCTGACCATGCCGCCCAGGTTGCCCAGCAGGGCCCAGGACATGGCCACGCCGCCGATGATCAGGGCCGCCACCACCATGCTCATCACATACTGGTTGGCGCCCAGGGCCAGCGGCACGGCGACATACGCGGCCAGCAGCAGGATTGCCGTGGAAATCAGTGTCGAGCGCTTCATCCGCGCCTCCGTTGTGCGCCGAACAGGCCGTTCGGCATGATGAACAGCACCAGCAGGAACAGCACCATGCCGGACAATTCCTGCAGCGCGGAGCTGGCCAGGGTGACGGTCAGCGCCTCGGCCACGCCCAGCAGTACGGCGGCCAGCAGCACGCCCGGTATCGAGCCGATGCCGGCCAGTACCGTGATGATGAAGGCTTTCACCGTCAGCGCGCCGCCGTAGGCCGGCTGGATCACGCCATAGCTGAACAGGGCCACGCCGGCGAAGGCGGCCAGGATGCCGGCGACCAGAAACGACACCAGTTCCGTGCGGCCCGGATCGATGCCCATCAGCTTGGCCGCGTCGCGGTTGCTGGACACGGCGCGCACGGCGCGGCCATACCAGCTGGTCGACAGCCAGCGCCACAGGGCCGCCATCAGCACCAGGCTGACGCCAAAGAAAATCACTTCGCTGCGCATGCTGAAAAACGGGCCGATCTCGAAGCCTTCCTGCAGCCAGCTCGACGAGGTCGAGCGGATGTCGGCCTTCCATACCAGCAAAATGAAATTGGTGAGGATCACGCCGATGCCGTAGGTGAGGATCAGCGAATTGATTTCGCGGTCTTTCTTGATGCGGCTGACGATCAGGTACACGCCCACGGACGTCAGGCTGACGATCACCAGCGCGATGGGAATGGCGAACATCGGCCCCAGGCCCAGGCCGGACTCCACGCTGTAGGCGATGTAGGCGGCCAGCAGCACCAGTTCGCCGTGCGCCAGGTTGATCACTTTCATGGTGCCGAAGACCAGCGCCAGTCCCAGTGCGATCAGGGCGTAGGAGCCGCCCTGCAGCAAGCCCGAATACAGGGCTTGCAAGATTAATTCTGTCATGTCGTCATCCCGTCAGGCGGCCCGGGCGCATCGCGAAGAGGCACCAGGACCGCCGTTCATCGGTGCACGCCCGGCGGGCGCGCGCGTGTGCAGCGGGAGGCTGCTTACCAGGGCAGGGCAGGGTAGTTCAGCTTGCCCGTCGCGTGTTCCTTCGGCCAGACGATCACCACCTTCTTGTCCTGGTGCTGCGCCATGCGGTGCACGAAGTTCTGGTTGTCGCCGTTGGCGGCGAACTGCACGCGGCCGATCAGCGTTTCGCGGTCCGTCTTGCGCATCTCGTCGGCCACGCCGCCTTTCTTGAGCGTGCCCTTGTCGGCCGCGCGCGCGATCGCTTCGAACAGCAGCATCGACTGCACATAACCGAACTGGCCCAGGTAGTCCGGCTCCTTCTTGTACAGCTGCTTGTAGGCGTCGCTGAAGGCCTTGCCGTCGGCCGTCTTGAATTCGGTCGGGAAGGGCAGCAGGGCCGTGCCGAAGACGTTCGGCATCAGGTCGGGGAAGTCGGCCGCCATCTTCGGCGTGGCCAGCGACCACACGCCCACCATGGCCTTGATCTTCGGTTTCAGCACGCGGGCGGCGCGGATGATGCCCACGTAATCGTTTTCGTAGCCGACCATGGCCACGACTTCCGATTTATCCTGCAGCTTGATCTTGTTGATGATGGGCTTGAAGTCGGTAATGGCCGGGTCGAACGAGTGCGTCGTCACCTTCACGCCCTTGGCGGTCAGGGCCTTTTCCACGTCTTTCGCCAGGCCCGTGGTGGCATCCTTGGTCGAATACACGATGGAGACGGACTTGGCGCCCACATCGGCAAGCAGTCCCAGCATGGCTTTTTCGTAGCCGGCCGTGTTATTGATGCGGAAAAAATTCTTGCGCCCGCTGGCCACCAGGCTGTCGTCCACGCCGCCCGAAGTGATGTAGACGAGGCCCAGTTTATTGGCCGTGTCGGAGGCGGGCGAGATATTGTTCGAGCCGTAGCCGCCCGTGATGGCCACCACGCCCTGGCTGGCCAGCTTTTCCACGGCGGCGATGGCCTTGGCGGGTGCCGATTCGTCGTCGACGGTGACGATCTTGATGGTGTGCTTGCCGTTGGTCTTGTTGAAGACCTCGGCCGCGACCATGATCCCTTCCTGCATGCCGGCGCCGACCCGCGCCAGGTTGCCCGTCAGCGGGATTTCCGCGCCGACCAGGAATTCGTCGGCGCTGGCCTGTGCCATCCAGGCGCTGGCGACCAGCGCTGCCATGGCGATGCGTGTATAGGTGCGTTTCATCGTGTCTCCTCCGGTGATGTGGCTTGGTTTTATTGTCGGGTCTGGTACAACATGGTCAACTTATCGTGCATTCTGCGCCATTTGCCGCAGCTGCCCCTTTAAAATCTTGCCCGTGGCCGCCGCCGGCAGCGCATCCATGACGATGATGGCGGACGGGCACTTGTACGGCGACAGGGTCTGCGCCAGCCAGGCCTGCAATTCTGCCACGCTGGCGGGCTGGCGCGGGTCCAGCTCCACGTAGGCGATGACGTCCTCGTTGCCATCGGCCAGGGTGCGTCCCACCACGGCCGACTGCACCACGGAAGCGTGGGCGTTCAGGGCCGTTTCCACTTCCAGCGGATACACATTGAAGCCGGAGCGGATGATCAGTTCCTTGGTGCGGCCCACGATGAACAGCGCGCCGTCAGGGCCCTGGCGCGCCATGTCGCCCGTATTGAGCCAGCCGCCGTCGCGCATGGTGGCCGCCGTCATGGCCGGTTCGCGGTAGTAGCCGGCCATGATGTTCGGCCCGCGTATCCATAATTCCCCCGGCTCGCCCGGCGCCACATCCTGGCCGGCCACGTCGACCACGCGCACTTCCACGCCGGGGATCGGCATGCCCACGGAATCGTCCAAGCGCGGCGTTTCCAGGCGCGTCTGGCTGATGGTGGGGGCGCTTTCCGTCATGCCGTAGCCATTGTGCAGCGCGGTGCCCAGCAGCTTTTCCACTTCGTGCTTGAGCGACGGCGCCAGCGGCGAGCCGCCCGCATACGCAAAGCGCAGCCGCGTGGGCAGCGGCGTATCGGCGCCGCCCAGGGTTTGCAGCAGCTTGGCGTACATGGCGGGCACGCCCTGCACGATGGTCAGTTCATCGTCTTTCAATGCGGCCAGCAGGCCGTCGACGGAAAAGCGCGGCACCAGGTACAGCGCGGCGCCCGCATACAGGGTGCCCAGGGCCACCGACGCCAGGCCGTACACGTGCGAAATCGGCAGCACGCCGTAGGCGCGGTCGCTGCTGGTCAGGCCGCGCAGGGTGCTGGAGACGGCGGCGATGAACAGCAGGTTGCGGTGCGTGAGCATCACGCCCTTCGACTGCCCGGTGGTACCCGTCGTGTAGATCAGCGCGGCCACCTGTTCGTTGCCGGGCACCGTGTCTTCCGCGATGGCCGCCTCGTTCAGGTCGCCAGCCAGCAGCTCGCCCATGCCGTCGACCGTGGCGCTGGCCGCGCCCAGACGCGCCGCGTGCGCGGCCGCTTCCGGCGAGGCGCCGGCCAGGAACAGCATCCTCCGCGCGGAACTGTGCGCGGCGATGGTGTCGATCTCGCGCGCCGACAGGCGGGCATTGACGTTGACGATCCAGGCGTCGATGCTGGCCGCCGCAAAGATCAGCGCCACCTGCAGCGCGCAGTTCTCGCCCACCACCATCAGACGGTCGCCGGCGCGCACGTTCAGCTGGCGCAGCAGCTGCGCGGCGCTTTCCACACTGTGCTGCAGCTGGGCGTAGGTCCAGCTGCGGCCAGCTTCATGCAGCGCGGGCGCGTCGGGCGCGCGCGTCGCCCAATAGATGGGGATGGCCGACAGGCGCGCCGGCAAGTGGGCCAGCAGGGCGGGAATGTCCATCGCGGCCTCCTTCACTTTTGCGCTGCCTTGATCATGTTGCGGGCGATGACGATCTGCTGGATCTGCGTCGTGCCTTCGTAGATGCGGAACAGGCGCACGTCGCGGTAGAAGCGCTCGGCCGCATATTCGCTGATGTAGCCGGCGCCGCCGTGGATCTGCACGGAGCGGTCGGCCACGCGGCCGCACATTTCGGAAGCGAACAGCTTGCAGCACGACGCTTCCGTCGAGATGTCTTCCTTGTTGTCGCGCCGCCGCGCGGCGTCGAGCACCATGCTGCGCGCCGCGTAGATTTCGGCCTTGCTGTCGGCCAGCATGGCCTGGATCAGCTGGAATTCCGCGATGGGCTGGCCGAACTGCTGGCGTTCCATCGCGTAGGCGAGGGCGTCGGCCAGCATGCGTTCGGCCGCGCCCACGCAGACGGCGGCGATGTGCAGCCGGCCCTTGTCGAGCACCTTCATGGCAGTTTTAAAACCCACGCCTTCCTTGCCGCCGATGACGTTCGCGGCCGGTACGCGGCAATTTTCGAAGATGACGTCGCAGGTATGCGCGCCTTGCTGGCCCATCTTTTTATCGATTTTTCCCAGCGAGAGGCCCGGCGTGTCCTTTTCCACGATGAAGGCGGAAATGGCCGAGGCGCCGCGTTTGACGGGGTCCGTGCGGGCCATGACGGTAAAGATGCTCGCTTCGGGCGCGTTGGTGATGTAGCGCTTGCTGCCGTTGAGGATATAGAAGTCGCCGTCGCGCACGGCCGTCGTGCGCAGCGAGGCCGCATCCGATCCCGATCCCGCTTCCGTCAGCGCGAACGAGCCGATGATCTCGCCGGCCGCCAGCTTGGGCAGGTAGTATTGTTTTTGCGCTTCCGTGCCGTCGATGACGATGCCTTGCGAGCCGATACCGTTGTTCGTGCCGATCAGCGAGCGGAAGGCGGGCGAGGTGCGGGCGATTTCAAACGCGACGCGTACTTCCTCTTCCATGCTCAGTTCCAGGCCGCCGTAGGCTTCCGGAATGGACAGGCCGAACAGGCCCAGTTCGCGCATCTGCGCCACGATGGCGGGCGGGATCGTGTCCGTTTCAGCCACCAGCGCCTCGTTCGGCACCAGCACTTCGCGCACGAAACGGGCGATGCTGTCGAGCAGGATGTTCAGGGTTTCTTCGTCGCGTATCATCGGGTTCCTCGGCGCTTTGATTTGATCTGTTGTTGAGAGGGGGCGCGCAGTCTAACCGCGGCCCAGGTTTTTTTCCACTGTCTTGACCAGGGCGACCAGGCGCGGTCCCAGGTCGGATTCGAGTTTTTCGCGCGACAGCAAAAAGGCGGGGCCGCCGCAATTGAAGGCCATCACCTGTTCCCCGTCGGCGCCCAGCATGGGCACGCCCACGGCATGCACGTCGTTCTGCCATTCGCCGGCCGAGATGCAAAAGCCCCGGTCCTGGTAATCCTTGAAGCCTTGCTCGATGCCGGCCTTGATGCGGGGCCAGCGTTCTGTCTCGTGCACGCGCGCATGGTCCATCAGGTAGTCGCGTTCGGCCTGCGGCAGGATGCACAGCAGGGCCTTGCCCATGGCGGTCGTCATCAGGGGAATGCGCGAACCGACGTCGAGGCGCAGCGTGACGTTGGCGCTGCTGCGGCACGTTTCCACGTAGACCATGCTGAGGCGGTCGCGCGTGCCCAGCGAGACGGACGCCTGCGCATGTTCGGCCAGCTCCTCCATCAGCGGGCGCGCCATCTTGCGCACGTCGAGGTTCGACAGCATGCGGTAGCCGAGGGCCAGCACGCCGGCGCCCAGCTGGTACTTGCCCAGGCTGTCCGAATAATTGAGGTAGCCGAGTTTGGTGAGGGTGTAGGTGAGGCGCGAAATCGTCGGTTTCGGGATGCCCGTGCGCTTGGCCATGTCCGCGTTCGACAGGAAGACTTCGCCGGGACGAAAGCACCGCAGCACTTCGAGGCCGCGCGCCAGCGCGTTGACGAACTGGCGGTCCTTGCCTTCTTCGTCATCGCTGAAGACGATGATTTCCGGATCTGCTGCGGCCTGAATATTTGTCATATTTGCATTCATTTTCTGGCTCCCTGGAAATCAGTTTGCCTAGCCGACTCGCGCATGTCAACCGTTTTGTGAAACATTCGTTCGCACAGCGAAATGGTGCGGTGCATGAAAAATCGCCGGAAAATTGACTTGCGCGCCCGTTTTGCCTCTCCCCGCTTGAGCATCGCTATATACGTCTGTATATTGCGATGTTGGGTGACGGCCGTCGCAGAGGCGGCCGCTTTTTTGCATATCGCTATATAAGACGATATATAACGATGGATGGAAGAATAAGCGATGTTGAAACAGGTAATGGTGGGCGCCGTGATGCTGGCGCTGGCGCAGCAGGCGGCTGGCAAGGAAGACGTGGATGCGGCGGTGCCGTTCGTGCTAGGCACGGTGACGGTGATCGGCCAGCGCGAGCAGGGCCAGGTGGAACAGCAGGTGGGTACGCAGGTGAGCCGTGCCGAGATGCGCCGCTTCAACCGCGACAACGTGGGCGACGCCCTCAATTTGCTGTCCGGCGTGTCGCTGTCGACCAATGCGCGCAATGAGAAAACCGTCGCCATCCGCGGCTTCGATGCGCGCCAGGTGCCGCTGTACATCGACGGCATTCCCGTCTACGTGCCGTATGACGGCTATGTCGATTTCAACCGCTTTACGACCAGCGACCTGGCTGCCATCCAGGTGGCCAAGGGATTCAGCTCCGTGGCCTACGGCGCCAATACCCTGGGCGGCGCCATCAACCTGGTGTCGCGCAAGCCGACGGCTTTGATGGAAGGCGATGCGTTAGTGGGATTTGGTTCAGGCAGCGAGCGCCAGGTGTCGGCCAACGTGGGCACGAACCAGGGCCTGTGGTATCTGCAGGCGGGAGTGTCGTACATCGACAGCGACGGCTTTCCCCTGTCGTCCGATTTCCACCCTACGGCCACGGAAGACGGCGGCATGCGCAATAACGCCTATCGCAAGGACCATAAGGTGTCGTTCAAGGTGGGTCTGACGCCCGATGGCGCGCATGCGGGCGATGAATATGCGCTCAGCTACTACAAGCAGCATGGCGAAAAGGGCCAGCCGCCATCGACGAATCCCGTTGGCGCGCGCTACTGGCAATGGCCATACTGGAACAAGGAAAGCGTGTATCTCGTCTCGCAGACGCGCCTGGGCCGGCAGGAACGCCTGAAACTGCGGTTGTACCACGACAGCTATGACAATGAAATCACCTCGTTCACCAATGGCAGCTACAGCACCATCAAGACCAGCGGCCAGGGCAGCGTCAGCGGCGGACGCAGCATCTATAACGACCGCACGAAGGGCGGCGCGGTGGAGCTCGAATCGTTCCGCCTGGCCGGGCACAGCCTGCGTTTTGTGGCCAGCTACAAGGCCGACGAGCACCAGGAACTCGACGCCAGGGGCGTCCGCACCACCTGGTACAAGGATGCCATGTGGACTCTGGGCGCGGAAGACAGCATCGCCCTGAACGCGGCGACGGAACTGTCGCTGGGCGCCTCGCGCAACGCGCTGCGCCCCGATACCGTCTACAGCGCCGGCAATGCGTATACCTTGCCGGAAAATCAATCGGCCACCGACCTGCAGGCGGGCCTGTTTTACAAAACCGGACTTGAATCGCGCGTATACGCCACCGTGGCGCGCAAGTCGCGCCTGCCGACCCTGAAGGACCGCTACTCGCAGCGCCTGGGCACATATATTGAAAACCCGGCCTTGCGCGCGGAAGAGGCAATGAATTATGAGCTGGGTTACCAGGCAACCGTGCGCGGGCTGGCGCTCGATGCCGCCCTGTTCTACAGCGACGTGAAGGACAAGATCCAGAGCGTGGCGAATGTGGCGGGCGTGCGCGCGCAGATGCGCAACGCGGGCAGGGCGCACATCAGCGGCGCGGAACTGGGCGTGCGCGGCAGTGTCGGCGCCTGGCTGGAGGTCGGTGGCAATTACACGTACACGGAGATGAAGAACGTCAGCGACCGCGCCATGCGCCTGACGGACGTTCCGCGCCACAAGCTGACGGCGCATGCCGTGCTGCACGCGGCACGCCAGGTCGACGTGGTGGCCATCGCGGAAGCGAACAGCGGACGCTGGGTGTCGAACACCCTGGAACTCGGTGGTTTTACGACGGTGAACCTGAAGGCCGTGTACCGCCCCTTGCCGGCCTTGAGCCTGGAAGCGGGCGTGGCGAACCTGGGCGACCGCAACTACGCGCTGGCCGACGGCTTTCCCGGCGCGGGCCGCACCTGGCTGGCCAATGCGCAATACCAGTTCTGATTTTTTGATTGTTCCATGAAAGGACACAGCATGTTGAAGAAAATATTCCTTGGTTTGGCTTCGGCCGCACTGCTGGCGGCAGCGCCCGCGTGGGCCGACCCGGCGCCCGCGCGCGACAACATGAGCCGCGCGCTCGCCGTCACGGGCATGGTGACAACGCCATTGACCCTGACGGTGGCCGGCCTGCGCCAGCTGCCGCCCGTGAATGGCGGGGAGCTCGCCGTCACGCGCCACAACGGCGACAAGGCCGAAACCATCACCAGTTACAAGGGCGTGCGCCTGCGCGACATCCTCGACAAGGCGGCGCTCGATGCGCCCGGCCACAACGATGTCAAGAAGCTCGCCATCATCGCCACGGCCACCGATGGCTATGCGGTGGTGTTTTCCTGGGGCGAGCTGTATAACTCGCCGGCCGGCGAGGGTGTGATCGTCTACTACGAAAAAAACGGCAAGGCGCTGGACGACAGCGATGGCGAAATCGCCCTCATCTCGGCCAAGGATATCCGCACGGGTCCGCGCCATGTGAAGTGGCTGAACGCCATCGAGGTGCGCAAGCTGGTGGAGTGATGCGCAGCTGATACTAAAAAACGCGCCGTGGAGCCATCCCCGGCGCGTTTTTTCTATGCCGCCAGCGCTTGCCGCATGGCCTTGCCCGCCACGTCGAACAGTCCCCGCGCCGCTGGCGTCAGGCCCGGCATGTGTATCGATGCATGGATCATGCCGTCGAGCTGCACGCATTGCGCCGCCACGCCGTCGTCGCGCAAATACCGCGCATACGCCATGCCCTCGTCATGCAGCGGGTCGTACTCGCATACCAGCACGGTGGCCGGCGGCAAGTCCTTGAGCGAGGCCGCCCGCAGGGGCGCCGCGTAAGGCTGCGCGCCTTCATCCGGTTCGTTCAGGTAGACCGACCAGCAAAAGCGCATCGCTTCCCGGGTCAGCGAATGACCTTCTGCATAGCGCTCGTACGAGTCCGTGTCGAAGGCGAAATCGAGCGCCGGATACAGCAGCAGCTGGTGCGCCAGCGCGGGACCGGCCTGGTCGCGCGCCATCAGGGCGGCGGCCGCCGCCAGATTGCCGCCCGCGCTGTCGCCGCCCACGGCCAGCCGGTTCGCGTCGATGCCCAGCGTCTCCGCCTGGTCGGCGACCCAGCACAGGGCCCGGTAAAAATCGTTCAACGGCACGGGGAACTTGTGCTCGGGCGCCAGCCGGTAGTCGACGGAAACGATCACGCAGCCGGTGGCGTTGGCCAGTGCGCGGCATGGATTGTCGTACAGGTCCAGCGAGCACAGACACCATCCGCCGCCATGCGCGAAGACGATGGCCGGCAGGGGCTGGCCCGTGTCCGCGCCGGCGGGCACGTAGGCGCGCACGGTGAGCGCATGCTCGCCCGGCACGATGTAGTCGCGCACCGACGCGACCTCTTCCAGCGGCCCGTGCAGCTGGCGCAGTCCCGTTTCCGTAGCCGCGCGCAGGTCCGCCAGCGAGGCGGGCGGCGGCGCATCTTTTATCTCTTCCAGCCAGGCGGCGATCAGCGGATCGAGGCTCATGCGGCTTCTCCGGCCAGGAAGGGCAGCAGGTGGGCGATGAACGCTTCCGGCTGTTCTTCCATGATGAAGTGGCCGCATTCAGCGACGATGGCGCCTTGCAGGATGTCCGCCTTGCCCTGCATGGTCAAGAGGGGCGCGTCATTGGTCGCATGGTCGGCGCCGATGGCCAGCACGGGCATGGCCAGGCTCTTTTTCGCCCGCTCCAGGTTTTGCCGGATGGTTTCGGGAATCGCCCGGTAGTAGGCGAAACCGGCGCGCAGGGCGCCCGGCGTGGCATAGGCGTCCGCATACACGTCGACGGCCACCTTGTCGCGGCGGTAGGACCAGCGGTCCAGGATGAAGCGGATGTATTCGCGTTCCTTGCCGGCCGTGAGCATTTCCGGCAAGTCCAGCACCTGGTTGAACATGAAGTGCCACAGGAAGATGTTGTCCGATGGCGCGACGAAGATCGGCGGCGCCGGCGCCAGGCCGGGGATCACGGCTTCCGTCAGCGCCAGTTTCGTCACGGCCTGCGGGAAATCGCTGGCCAGCGCATAGCCGACCCACATGCCGATGTCGTGGCCGACGACATCGTACTGCGCATGGCCCAGGGCCAGCATGGTGCGGTGCAGGGTGGCGGCGATGGCGCCCGTGTCGTAGCCGCCGGCCGGACGTTCCGAGTGGCCGCTGCCGGGCGGATCGATGGCGATCGCCTGGTAGCCATTGGCGGCCAGCGCGGCCATCACGTGGCGCCAGGCGTACCAGGTTTGCGGCCAGCCGGGGATCAGCAGCACGGGTTTGCCGGTGGCGGGACCAGCGATCACGCAATGCAGGCGCTGGCCGTCGATGCGCACGTAGTCGTGGGTGTAGCTGTCTTCGTTCTGATGCATGGTATGTCCTTGTATTGATTCAGTTAATTGCTTGATTAGTTGTGCGTGATGCCGAGCAGGGTATTGATCTGCTGCGCGCTGACGGGGGCGCCGGCGAAATCGTCGAAGATCTTGTCGGTCACGGGAATGATGTGGGCGTTGATGAACGCCACGCCTTCGCGCGCACCCACCTCCTGGTCCTTCAGGCAGCATTCCCATTCCAGCGTGGCCCAGCCCGCGTAATCGTTTTGCGCCATCTTCGAGAAGATCGCCTTGAAGTCGACCTGGCCGTCGCCCAGCGAACGGAAGCGTCCGGCGCGGTTTTCCCACGACTGGTAGCCGCCGTAGATGCCTTGCCGTCCCGTCGGATTGAATTCCGCATCCTTCACATGGAACATGCGGATATGGTCCTTGTAGATGTCGATGAATTCCAGGTAGTTCAATTGCTGCAGCACGAAGTGGCTGGGGTCGAACAGCATCTTGCAGCGCGGGTGGCGGCCCACGCGCTCGTAGAACATCTCGAAGCTGATGCCGTCATGCAGGTCTTCGCTCGGGTGGATTTCGTAGCACAGGTTGATGCCCTGTTCCTCGCACACGTCGAGGATGGGCAGCCAGCGGCGCGCCAGTTCGTCGAAGGCCGCCTCGATCAGGCCGGGCGGGCGCTGCGGGAACGGGAACAGGTACGGCCAGGCGAACGAGCCGGAGAACGTGCCCATGTCCGTCAGGCCCAGGCGTTTCGAAGCCATGGCCGCCAGTTTCACTTGTTCGATGGCCCACTCGGTGCGCGCCGCCGGCTGGCCGTGCAGGTGTGCCGGGGCGAAGCTGTCGCACAGCGCGTCGTAGGCCGGGTGCACGGCCACCAGCTGGCCGAGGATGTGCGTCGTCAGTTCGCTGATGACGAGGCCATGGCCGGCCAGCATGGCGACCAGGTCGTCGCAGTACTGCTGGCTGTGCGCGGCTTGCGCCACGTCGAACAGGCGCGCATCCCAGGCGGGGATCTGCAGGGCCTTGAAGCCCATGCCGGCCGCCCACTCGGCGATGGCGGGCAGGGTGTTGAAGGGCGCCGTGTCGGCGGCGAATTGTGCCAGGTGCAGGCTTGGTCCTTGGATGGTTTTCATATCGGCTCCTATTGTTTGTCGATCGACAAAGAATAGGCGAAATTTTCCCTTCGGTCAAGCCCGTGATGCAAAATAAATCGGGAACGCGCCGCGGGCGTCAGGCGTTATACTGGCCGCCACTTCGCAAGCAGAGGATCAAGATGGCAGGAAGACCGAGGGAATTCGACCGCGCGCTGGCGCTGGCAAAGGCGCGCGACGCGTTCTGGACGCGCGGCTATGAGGGCGTATCGATGGCGGACCTGGTGGCGGCGCTGGGCATCGCCTCGGCGCGCATCTATGCGGCGTTCGGTTCGAAGGAGCAGCTGTTCCGCGAAGCCGTGGAGCTGTATGAAACGGGAGAAGGCGCGTTTGCCGTGCATGCGCTGGCGGCCAGCCTGAACGTGCGCGATGCCGTGGCGCGCATGCTGGAAGAAGCCGTGCTGCTGTACACGCGCAGCGGCCAGCCGCAAGGCTGCATGGTGGTGACGGCCGCCACGAATACGAGCGCGGAAAACGCGGGCATCGCCGACTGGCTGGCGCAGCACCGGCGCGCGCGCACGCAAAGCGTCATCGAGCGCCTGCGCGCGGCGCAGCTGGCGGGAGAATTAAAAGCGCAGGCGGACGTGCAGGCGCTGGGTGACTACTATGCGGCCTTGCTGCACGGTTTGTCGGTGCAGGCGCGCGACGGCATTCCGGCCGAACGGCTGCTGGCGCTGATTGCGCCGGCGATGGCGCCATTGGCGCTGGAAATGCAAAAGCAGACTATCTAAGCGCTAGTGACCGTGCTTAAGTCTTGACGTCGATCAGGCTGCCCAGTGCCTGGTCGGCCGCCTTGACGACATTCGCCGATAAATTAAAACCGGCCTTGTAGACGAGGTTATCGGTCAGTTCGGAAGCGAGGCCCACGCCGTTCGGCCGGCTTTCCGCCGCCTTGGCCGCAGTCGCATTGGCGCCGCTGACGCTTTCGCTGGCGGCCAGCTTGCGCCCTTCGACGGAGAGCGTGACGCCCGTGCCGGCCGGGCTGGTTTCCTGGAACTGAGCTTGTTGCGGCTGGAAGCCCGGCGTATTCGCATTGGCGATATTGTTGGCGGCCACATCCAGCGCGCGCTGGTTGGCGGTCAGCCCCGAGGTACCGGTGGTGAGGGCGGATATGGACATGGCGACTCCTTCAGAAGGCTTCCAGTTTACTCCCGCCAGACGGAAAAGTGGTTGGTGCAAGGCAACAATTGTTCCCGCAGGTGCTAGCCGCAAAAAATAGGTGCGTCACGTAATTTTTTTATATTGTTCTGTGGCATTCCACTGTCTAGACTGGCAGGGAAGTCATCCACGGAGTCCGCCATTTTCCACCTGCTTCGCCCCATTTTGCTGGGCTTGCTGCTCAGCCTGCCTTGCCTGCCCCTGAAAGCCCAGCTTGTTCCCTCGCCTTTGCCGCTCGATGCGCGCCTGAACGAGCAGGTGATCATGGTGCCGGCCGGCGACGGCTTGCGCGAGGTGCTGGAAACGACGGTGTTCCGCCCTGCCGGCCCCGGCCCGTTCCCGCTGCTGCTGATGAATCACGGCAAGCAGGCCGGCCCGGCCCGGCTGCAGCCGCGCGAGCGCTTCATCTATATGGCCACCGAGTTCGTGCGCCGCGGCTATGCCGTGATGCTGCCCATGCGCGCCGGCTTTGCGCGCTCCACGGGCGCCTACCGCGATGCCGGCTGCGACATGCTGGGCAACGCCCAGGGCCAGGCGCGCGACATGCTGGCCGCGCTGGCGTATGCGCGCCGCCAGAGCTGGGTCGACCCGCAGCGCATCGTCGTCGCGGGGCAGTCGTATGGCGGCATGGCGGCGCTGGCGCTGGCCACGCGGATGGTGCCCGGCGTGCGCGGCGTGCTCAATTTTTCCGGCGGCCTGCGCGTCGACATGCCGGGCTGCGACTGGCAAGGGGCGCTGGCCAAGACCTTCGCCACCCTGGGCGCCTACAACCACATTCCCAGCCTGTGGCTGTATGGCGCGAATGATTCGTATTTTTCGCCGGCGCTGGCGCGGCGGATGTTCAATTCCTTTACCGGTTCCGGCGGCCGGGCGGAACTGCTGGCCTACGGTCCGTTCAAGCGCGACGCCCACCTGACCCTGGGCAGCCGCGACGGGGTGGCCGTGTGGCTGCCCGCCACCGAACGCTTCCTGCAGAAGATCGGCATGCCGGTGCGCCAGGTCTACCGCGTGGCCGAGGCGCCGTCGCCGCCCGCCACGCATTTCGCGCCGCAGGACGATATCGCCGCCGTGCCCTACCTGGAAGAGCAGGGCCGCGCCGCCTACCGCCTCTTCCTCGAGAAAACCGCGCCGCGCGCCTTTGCCCTGTCGGCCAGCGGCGCCTGGGGCTGGGCCGAGGAGGGCGAAAGTCCCGATGTGCGCGCACTCGCTTCGTGCCAGCGCCGCAGCAGCCTGCCATGCCAGCTGTATTCGGTCGATGAAAGCGTTGTTTGGCCGGTCGCCGGCGCCAGCGCCAGCGCCGCCGGCGGCGCGCAATAGGCCGCCGCGCACGATAGTTGTCGCCGAAACGGGGGATGGGCGAATATACTAGGCGAAAAGGGAAGCGTTGCGCTTCCCGTCCGCCCTTATCATCAGCGAGAATTCACCCTTATGGCGTCATCCCCAGAAAACCTCAGCATGGCCGTGTTTTGCGACTTCGAGAACGTCGCGCTCGGCGTGCGAGATGCAAATTACGAAAAATTCGATATCAAGCCCATCCTCGAACGCTTGCTGCTCAAGGGCAGCATTGTTGTCAAGAAGGCATATTGCGACTGGGACCGTTATAAAAGTTTCAAGGGCACCATGCATGAGGCGAACTTCGAACTGATCGAAATTCCCCACGTGCGCCAGTCCGGCAAGAATTCGGCCGACATCCGCCTCGTCGTCGATGCACTGGACCTGTGCTACACCAAGGCCCACGTGAACACCTTCGTCATCATCAGCGGCGATTCCGACTTTTCGCCGCTGGTGTCGAAACTGCGCGAAAACGCCAAGCAGGTGATCGGCGTGGGCGTCAAGCAGTCGACCTCCGACCTGCTGGTGGCCAATTGCGACGAATTCATTTTCTACGATGACCTGGTGCGCGAAAGCCGCCGCACGGCCGCCAAGCGCGACGCGCGCGAAACCCCGGCGGCCAAGCGTTCGCCCGACGAAGAAGTGCGCCGCAAGGAAAAATACGAGTCGCGCAAGACGGAAGCGATCGAAATGGCCGTCGCCACCTTCGACGCGCTCGTGTCCGAGCGGGGCGACAGCGGCAAGATCTGGGCCTCGATGCTGAAGGAAGCGATCAAGCGCCGCAAGCCGGACTTCAGCGAATCGTATTATGGTTTCCGCACCTTCGGCAACTTGCTGGAAGAAGCGCAGACGCGCGGCTTGCTGGAATTTGGCCGCGATGAAAAATCGGGCGCCTATGTCTACCGCAGCAGCGGCCTGGTGCCTGTCGCTGCGCCCGTGAACGGGGAAGCCGCCAGTGACGTCATCGCCAGCGGCGAAGCCGGCGTGACGGCGGAAGAGGGCAATCACCGCGATGGCGGCAGCCGCCGCGATTCGCGCCGCAATGGCCGTGGCGGCCGCAAGCAGAACGAGCAGCGCCGCGGCGAGTCCGCGCCACAGGCTTTCGTGCCGGTGGCCGACGCGGAGGCCGTCGTCGAGCAGTATGCGCCGGCGCCGCAGCCGGAAGCGCGGCACGAAGTGGCCGAAGCCGCCGCCGAAGCGGTGGTCGAGGTGGTGGCGGAAGAGGGCAACGCCAAGCGCGGTTCGCGCCGCAATGGCCGTGGCGGCCGCAAGAATGGCGATGGCGGCCGTGAAGCGCGCGCCGAGGTGGTCGAGGCAGCGGTGGAAGCCATGCCTGCGCCAGCGCCTGAACCGGTGCCCGAGCCGGTAGCCGAAGTGATCGTCGAAGCCGTTGCCGAAGCGAAGACCAAGGCCAAGCCGCGCACGCCGGCGCGCAAGACGGCAGCGGCGAAAAAGCCGGCCAAGAAGGCGGCCGACGCCGTGGCGGAAGTGATTGAGGCGGCGCCGGTGGAAGTGGCCGTCGTGGCGGAAGACAAGCCGGCCAAGGCGCCGCGCAAGACCCCGGCACGCCGTCCCGCGCGCAAGAAGGCGGAAGCGGCTTGATTGCAACCCCAAAGCAAGGACTGGGGTCGGACGGGGACGCCAAGTCCCTGAGGGTCCGATCCCGGAATTTTGCTGCGTCTCGATACGCTCGGCTTAAGCATGTACCACGGTGAACGGTTCAACAGCATTTCCCATACGGTGGGCGCCGCGCTGGCGGCCATCGGCGGCGTCATCCTGATCGTCGCGGCGGCCCGCACGGGCGACCCCTGGAAAATCGTCAGCTGCAGCGTGTATGCGGCCATGCTGCTGACCCTGTACCTGACTTCCACCCTGTACCACAGCGTGCGCGGCAAGGCCAAGGCCGTGCTGCAGCGGCTCGACCATTGCGCCATCTACCTGCTCATCGCGGGCACCTACACGCCCTTCATGCTGGTGACCCTGCGCGGGCCGTGGGGCTGGTCGCTGTTCGGTGTCGTATGGGGGCTGGCGCTGTTTGGCATCGTGCAGGAATATGTGTACGCGAAAGGCGCGCGCATCCTGTCGCTGGTGATTTACGTGGCCATGGGCTGGCTGATCGTCATCGGCATCAAGCCGCTGCTGGCGGCGCTCGAGTGGAACGGTTTCCTGTGGCTGGTGGCGGGCGGCCTCTGCTACACGGGCGGCATCGTCTTCTATGCCACCGACCACAAGCTGCGCCATGGCCACGGCATCTGGCACTTGTTCGTGCTGGCCGGCAGCAGCTGCCATTTTATCGCCATTTTGTTCTACGTTGCCTGACGTTGCCTGTAATCATCACTGTTGCCGCGATTCCATTATAATGGTGGGATATGTGAAATTAAGGCAACAATGGACATCAACTCGGACGACCTGAAAATCTTCGTCACCGTCATCGACAGCGGCACCCTGAGCGCGGCCGCCGTGCACCTGGGACAAACCACGTCGGGCGTCAGCCGCGCGCTGTCGCGCCTGGAAGACAAGCTGGCCACGTCGCTGCTGACGCGCACCACGCGGCGCATGGAGCTGACGGAAGAGGGGCAGCTGTTCCTGGACAAGGCGCGCGCCATCCTCGCCTCGATGGAAGACGTGGAAGAGTCGATCCGCATCCGCCGCCAGAAGCCGGCCGGGCGGCTGTCCGTCGATGCCGCCTCGCCCTTCATGCTCCACTGCGTGGTGCCCCACGTGGCCGAATTTCGCGCCATGTACCCGGACATCCGCCTGGAGCTGACCAGCAACGACCAGATCGCCGACCTGCTCGAGCACCGCACCGATATCGCCATCCGCATCGGCGCCCTGGTCGACTCGACCCTGCATGCGCGCGCGCTGACTGCCAGCCCGCTGCACGTGCTGGCCACGCCCGCCTACCTGGCGCGCCACGGCGAACCGGCCACGCCGGAAGCGCTGTCGGGCCATGCGCTGCTGGGTTTTGCCCAGTACGACCTGGGGAACAACTGGCCGCTGCGCCACGAAGCGGGCAACAGCCTGCAGATCGTGCCCGCGCTGGCCGCCTCCAGCGGCGAAACCCTGCGCCAGCTGGCCCTGCACGACCAGGGCATCGTCTGCCTGTCCGACTTCATGACGAAGGACGACATCGCCGCCGGACGCCTGGTGAAAGTGCTGCAGCCGTTCTACACGGGCTACCGCCAGCAGATCCACGCCGTCTACTACCGCAACACGCAGCTGGCGCAGCGCATCAGCTGCTTCCTCGAATTCCTGCAGCACAAGCTGTAGGCCCGGGCATGAAGGAAAAGCGCATGCAGTGTCCGACCTGTGGCGAATATGGCGACCTGGTGCATGCCACGGTCAAAAAAACGGGGCAGCGGGTGATCGTCTGCGCCGAATGCGACAATCTGTGGGCCGAGCCGGGCAGCGCGCCCGACATCGACGCCAGCGAGGGGTTGGCGGAGTTTCTGGCGGCAGCCGGCCTCGCTGACGACTGGAAGGAACTGGAACTGCTCGCCAGGCTGCCGCCGGGCTAGTCTGCGCGCACGCCGCGTCAGGCTATGGCGTTCCCTTCCTTCGTTTCCGCCCGCAGCAGCAGTTCCACCTCGTGCGCGGGCAGCGGGTGACTGAAGTAATAGCCTTGCGCCTCGTCGCAGCCATGGCGGCGCAGGTAATCGAGCTGCTCGGCCGTTTCCACGCCTTCGGCCACCACGCGCAGTTTCAGATTGTGCGCCAGGGCGATGATGGAGACGACGATGGCCGCATCGTCCGCGTCGCGCGCCACGTCGCCGACGAAACTGCGGTCGATCTTCAGCACGTCGATAGGGAAGGTGCGCAGGTAGGCGAAGCTGGAATAGCCGGTGCCGAAGTCGTCGATCGACAGCTGCACCCCGAGCGCCTTCATGTCGTGCAGCTGGCTGACGGCCAGCGCCACGTCGTGCATGAACAGGCTTTCCGTCAGTTCCAGTTCCAGGCAGGCGGGCGGCAAGCCCGTTTCCAGCAGCACTGCGGCGATCGAGGCGACCAGGTTCGGTTCGTTGAACTGGCGCGCCGACAGGTTCACGGCCAGGCGCAAGGTGTCCAGTCCCGCCGCATGCCAGCGTTTCACCTGCGCGCAGGCCTCGCGCATGACCCAGGCGCCGATCGGCACGATCAGGCCCGTATCCTCGGCCAGCGCGATGAAGCGCTGCGGCGCCACCATGCCCAGGTCCGGATGCTGCCAGCGCAGCAGCGCTTCCACGCCGACGATGCGCCCGCTGGCCAGGTCCACCTGCGGCTGGTAATGCAGCACGAACTGCTCGCGTTCGAGCGCGTTGCGCAGCGCCGTCTCGATGCGCAGGCGCTCCAGGGTGGCCTGGTTCATGGCCGTCGTATAGAACTTGATGTTGTTGCGGCCCTGTTTCTTGGCGCAGTACATGGCGATGTCGGCCTGCTCGATCAGGTTCTGCGTCTCGCCATTCAGGGTCACGTCGCCGGGCGCGTCGTAGCGCGACATGTCGTAGACGGCCACGCCGATGCTGCAGGTGACGAAGAATTCCTTGCCATCCAACAGTACGGGCTGGGCCACGGCATCCATCACGCGCTGCACGATGGCGGCGCTGAGCACTTCGTCGGCCTGTTCGCACAGGATGGCGACGAATTCGTCGCCCGACAGGCGCGCCACCGTATCGGTTTCGCGCAGGCTGGCCTGCAGCCGCGTGGCGATGGTTTTCAGCAGCAGGTCGCCGGCCTTGTGGCCGAGGCTGTCGTTGACGAACTTGAAGCGGTCGAGGTCGATCAACAGCACCCACAAGGCGCGGTTCTTGCGGCGCGACAGGGCCATCGCTTGCGCCAGGCGGTCGCGCAGCAGGGCGCGGTTGGGCAAGCCCGTCAGCACGTCGTGGTGGGCGATGTGCTGGATTTGCTGCTCGGCCAGCTTGCGTTCCGTGATTTCGGAACCCGTGCCCCGGTAGCCGCGAAATTCGCCCAGCTCGTTGAACAGCGGTTCGCCATTGATGCTGAACCAGCGCAGCTGGCCATCGCGGTCGTGCATCGCATATTCGAGGTTGGAAAAGGGCAGGTGCGCTTCCAGGTTGGCGATATGCTGCTTGCCCCAGCGCGAATTGCGCATTTCCGGGTTGTTGTCCCAGCGCGTCATGCCGATGAAGCGTTCCAGCGGCATGTTCGACTTGTCCGTGAATCCGCTGGTGATGTGGGTGAAGCAGAAGTTCACATCCTGTTCCCAGTACCAGTCCGAGGACAGGGCCAGCAGGCGGCGGAAGCGCTTTTCGCTTTCCTGCAGGGCGCGCTCCGTGCGCTGGCGCGCCCGCACGTCGGCGCTGAGCAGCTCGTTGCTGCGCTTGAGGTCGGCCGTGCGCTGCTCCACCAGCAGCTGCACGCGGCGCGAACGCTGCGTCAGCGACTGCACGAAGGCGGCCGTCAGCATGCTGAACAGCAAACCCGTGATCAGGGTGAACAGGGAACCCAGATGGTCGGCCAGGAAGGGGCGCGGATGGGCCACCACGCGCACATGCCACGGGCGGCCGGCGGAAATGAAGGCCCGGTCATAGTGGCTGTGGTAGGCGAAGTGCAGCCAGCGCGGCAGCGATTCCCAGGCGCCGTCCGGCTCGTCTGCAGGCGCCCGGCCATGCCGGAAGATCAATTGGCGCGGGTCGGCGCCGGCGTCGGCGTAGACGCTCAGTTCAAGCTGCGGGTCGCCCAGCAGGTCGGCGCCGGCGAGGATTTTCTGCACCAGTTCCCCGGCCCGCACGATGACCGCCGTATCGCCGATCAGTGCCGCGCGCCGCTGCTGCACCGTCTGCAGGGGCACGCCGTGGCGGTACACGGGACGCACGATGACGAAGCCCTGCTGCGGTCCCTGCGCCAGGGCCAGCAGGCCGGTGGCGGTGGTCTGGCCGCTGATGATGGCCTGTTCCAGCGCGCGCGCCAGCACGCCGTTCGGGCTGACGTTCAGGCCGAAGGCGGGGCCGTTGCCCTGCATGGGTTCGAGGTAATCGACCACTAGGTAGGTGGCGCGCGTCGTCGCGGGCACGATGACGCCATCGCGCATTTCCGTCATGGCGTAATCGGGGACGATGCGCCGCAGCCCGGCCTCGAAGGCATCGCGCTGGGCATGCGGCACGATACGGTGGAAATTGAAGGCCTGGATGAACGGGTGGCGCTGCAGCAGCGGCGTGGTGAAGGCGTGGAACTGCTCGCGCGTGACGGGCACGACGGCGGCAAACAGCTGGTTCGTCGTCGTCAGCACCTCGACGGCGTCGTCGAGTCCCTGCTCGATGGCGGCCACCCTGGCGCCGGCGCGCTGCTGCAGGCTCAGGCTCATCTTGTCGTATTCGAGCTGGCTGATGGCGACGAACAGCACGGCCGTCACGCTGACGCCGCAGGCGAAGGTCAGCGCGGCCGCGGCGGAAATCGACAATGGCAGGCGGCCACGCAGCATGGGTTTTCCTATCTCACTTCATGGACACAATTGCTCGGCAGCACCTGCGGGCCCGCGCAGGCCGTAGTTTGTCATAAACCACATCCATCATGCGAATTTTGCACCAGATCGCTGCTAATAAGCAACAATATCTATGGCCATGGCGGGCGACTATCAGTTGTTGCGTGCGCTTGATTGCCGACGCAGGCGCCACAGTTGCCATGCCGGCAGCAGCCGGTTCAGGAAAGCCAGGCCCGCGGCGCGGCGCCAGCGCACCAGGCGCACGACGCGCAGGGCGCGGCCCGCCCCGAGCTTGTCCGGCCTGGCGGCGAAGATGATGCGGTTGTTGCCGGCGATGCCGTCGAAGTGGCACACGGCGCCGCGGAAGGTGAGCATCAGGCGCGCCAGCATGGCGGGATAGTGCTCGTCATAACTGAACAGGTTGGCCACCAGCACGCCGCCGGGAAGCAGGGCGCGCAGGCAGTCCGCATAGAAGCGCGCGCTCCCCAGGGCGGGCGGCAAGCCCGTTTCGTCGTAGCCGTCGAGCAGCAGCACGTCGGCGCAGCCCGGATGCTGGCGGATATAGCTGACGGCATCCGTTTCGATGATGCGCAGGCGCGCGTCGTCGGGCGGCAGCATGAACTGCTCGCGCAGGGCGATCACGTCGGCGCGCAATTCCAGCACCGTGATGCGGGTATCGGGCAGGTGGCGGTGGCAGAATTTCAGCAGCGAACCGCCGCCCAGTCCCACCATCAGGATGTGCCGGGGGCGCGGCACGAACAGGGTAAAGCACATCATGGCGCGCGCATAGCGCAGCAGCAGATGGTCGGGGCGCGACAGCAGCATTTCGCTCTGGATCATGCCTGGCTGGAATTCCAGGCGGCGCCGGTCGCCACAGGTATGCACCTGCGGGGCAAGCGGGGTGGTGCTTCTGTTTTCCGGCATGGGGCGACTTCGCTGAGTGGACTGGGGGAGATGCTTTGTTGCATTCAGAGAAATCTGATAAGCTCCCGTGAGCATACCCGATTAATCCGCGCCGAGCATGCGTAATGAACGGCGCGCGGCGGCATGGCCGCGCAGTCGGGCACCATGGAGACAAGCATGTTTTTGGATCACCCCA
Source organism: Janthinobacterium goodfellowi (assembly GCF_051380695.1). Lineage (NCBI taxonomy): Bacteria > Pseudomonadati > Pseudomonadota > Betaproteobacteria > Burkholderiales > Oxalobacteraceae > Janthinobacterium > Janthinobacterium goodfellowi. The sequence goes on from NZ_JBNYXN010000005.1 coordinate 381,741, forward strand.
TTATTACGGCGACGAACAGTTTTACGGAGCCTGACCGCATCGAACGGCTGACGCGCGTGTACGGTTATGCGGCGGCGCTTGCCGACCAGGCCGCCAATCTCGGATTCATTGAAAAAGTGGCGCAGATCCACGATCACAAGGGCACCCTCATCGTGTTCTGGCACGAGGCGCCCAGCGAAGTGGAAAAGCAGTATTTCGTGCAGGCCTGGGCCAGCAAGATCGGCGACGGCAGCACCAATGTCGAACACGAAATCTGAACCAGCGTGCCGCGGCGGCGCGGCGATGGCGTAGCCCATGGATATCAAGACCCTGGTACTGGCCCTGGCGCTTGGCAACCTGAGCCTGTGCGCGGCCCTGTTCTTCTTCGAATACGAGCGCAAGAAGTCGCTCAGCATGTCCACCTGGGCGGTGGCCAAGCAATGCCAGGCCATCGCCTGGTGTCTGCTGTATTTCCGCGGCGTGCTGCCCGATTTCCTCTCCATCCTGCTGGGCAACAGCCTGCTGTTTGCCGGCATGGCGCTCGATGCGGGCGCGCTGTGGCAGGCGGCCGGGCGCAGCGGCTGGCGCCGCTACATATTGCCGGCGCTTGGCGCGGCGATCGGCCTGTTTGCCGCCTGCTACCTGTTCGACGTGGCGCCGCTGTTGCGCAGCGCCGGCGGTTCGCTCATCGTGGCCGGTTTTTTCCTCGCCGGCGTGGCCGCGCTGTGCCTCAAATGGCGCGAGGCGAGCATGCTGCGCCGCTTCCTCGTCGTCAGCATGGGCATTTTGTCGCTGCTGATCGCCGCGCGCGGCGTGCTTGCCGCCGCCGTCCCCGGTTTCGATGCGGAGCTGATGCAGCTGGCCGGCTTCGGCGCCCTGTACCTGATGATGCTGACGAATGCCTTCGGCTATCTGTTGCTGTCGCGCGAAAAACTGGGCGGCGAGCTGGCGCGCCTGGAAGTGCTCGATGCGGCCACGGGCGTGCCGAACCGGCGCGGCTTTTACCAGGCGCTGGCGCCGTGGATGGCGCTGGCGCGCCGGCCCGGCTTGCCGACGGCGCTGGTGGTGCTCAATATCGACCACTTCAAAAGAGTCAACGACAGCTATGGCCATCCGGTGGGCGATGCGGTGCTCAAAACCATCGTAGATACGTGCCGCCAGCAATTGCGCGACAGTGACCTGATGGGCCGCCTGGGCGGCGCCGAATTCGCCATCCAGCTGCCGCGCACCACCCTGGCCGATGCGCTGATGGTGGCCGAGCGCATCCGCGCCGCCGTCGAAGCGCTGCCCGTCAAGACGGAACGCGCCGTGCTGCAGCTGACGGCCAGCCTGGGCGTGACCACCATCCGCGCCGAAGACAGCACCGTCAGCCTGTTCAAGCGGGCCGACGAGGCGCTGCAGGCGGCCAAGCAGGCGGGCCGCAACAGGGTGGTGGAGGCGCAGGGCGCCAGCACCCTCGATATCTAAACCGGATTATTTCTTGCGCGAGCCCAGCCTCGGTGCCGGGAAGGCGGACTCTGCACTATGACGGCGGCAGCAAGCAAAAAAGACAAGAAAATTGCAACGGCATGTTACCAAAGGGACTATAGTTACTGGTAGCAAGCAGGTGCACTCTGGCAAGGTGATTGAAGGGCGGGCCAGGCGCGGGTCGCCGTCACTCGAGATGTGTATTCCCTAACTTGTATTTAAGCTAGGCAAGTTATGCTGTGGGGTGCACGCTAGGCTCCTCTTGTCGTCCGCACCGCAGTTCCCCTTTCTTACTCTTGCCAGGCTCATAATGAAAATGCTCAAATCCCTGCCTGTTTGGCCGCTCGCCGCCCCGCTTGCCGGCTGGTTGTTCCTGTTCGGTTCCACCTTCAATCTCGGCGGCGCCTATCAGATTCTGCTCGTGGCTGGCCTGATCGGCAGCGTGCTGGCCGCCGTGTACCACGCGGAAGTGGTCGCGCACCGCATCGGCGAACCGTACGGCACCCTGGTGCTGGCGCTGGCCGTGACCCTGATCGAGGTGGCGCTGATCGTCTCGCTGATGCTGGCCGGCGGGCCGGAAACGACGGGCCTGGCGCGCGACACCGTATTTGCCGCCATCATGATCATCTTGAACGGCATCGTCGGCATCTGCCTGCTGCTGGGCGCCGGGCGTCACCGCGAGCAGAGCTTCGGCCTGCTGGGCGTGAGCGCATCGCTGGCCACCCTGGCGGCGATCGCCATCCTGACCTTGGTGCTGCCGAACTACACCTCGAGCGCCGCCGGCCCGTACTACAATTCCAGCCAGCTCATTTTCATCGCCGTGATCTCGCTGGTCCTGTACGGCACGTTCGTGCTGGTGCAGACGGTGCGCCACCGCGACTACTTTCTGCCCAAGGAAGCCGTCGGCGATGAAGAGGTGCATGCGGCGCCGCCCACGCCCACCGTCGCCTGGGTCAGCGCCGGTGCGCTGCTGGTGTGCCTGGGCGCCGTGGTGCTGCTGGCCAAGTCGCTGGCGCCCGCGCTGGAGACGGCGATCGCCGCCATGGGCGCGCCGAAAACCCTGGTCGGCATCGTCATCGCCGCCATCGTGCTGCTGCCCGAAGGCCTGGCCGCCGTGCGCGCCGCGCGCGCGAATCGCCTGCAAACGAGCTTGAACCTGGCGCTCGGTTCCGCGCTGGCCAGCATCGGCCTGACGATACCCGCCGTGGTGGTGGTGTCGCTGGCCACGGGCCTGACGATTACGCTGGGACTCGATATCAAGTCGACGGTGCTGTTACTGCTGTCGCTGATGGTCGCCACCCTGTCGCTGGGCACGGGCCGCACCACGGTCATGCAGGGCACGGTACACCTGGTGATTTTCGCCGTGTATCTCTTCACGACCATCGTCCCGTAAGCTGCCGCACGGCTGCCGTTTTGTCACAATCCTGTCACGCCGCTGTCATACGATGAGGGTAGTGTGGTAGGATTTTTAAATCGTTTAAATGATTTATATAGTTTAGCAACTGAATTTGCCAACTTTTTCAGTTGGCACAGTCATGACAAGACAAGAGGCCAGTATGTATGCAGCGGTGGACCTGGGGTCCAACAGTTTTCGTTTACACGTCGGCAAGCATGATGGCGACACCATCCGCGTGGTCAAGAGCGTGCGCGATCCGATACGCCTGGCCGCCGGCCTGGACGCCAATGGCGACCTGACCGAAGCGGCCATGCAGGGCGCGCTGGCCTGCCTGCAGCGCTTTCGCGCCATCCTCGCCGGTTTCGAGCTTGAAGCCGTGCGCGTGGTGGCCACATCGGCCATGCGCGTGGCGCGCAACGGCGCCGTCTTCCTGCCGCTGGCCGAGCAGGCCATCGGCTACCCGATCGAAATCATTTCGGGCGAGGAAGAGGGGCGATTGATCTACATGGGCGTGGCCAATGCGCTGGCCATTCCCGGCGAACGCCGGCTGGTGATGGACATCGGCGGCGGTTCGACCGAACTGATACTGGGGCGCGGCAACGATATCGAACGCGTCGAATCCTTCAGCCTGGGCACCGTCAAGCAAAGCCTGTCGTTCTTCATCGGCGGACGCATCGATGCGCCGTCGTTCGAGGCGGCCATCCTGTCGGCGCGCAGCCATTTCGAGGATGCCGCGCCGCCATACCGCCCGCAGCACTGGAAGACGGCCTACGGCTCTTCCGGCACCATCCGCACCATCGCCGACATCATCGCCCGCAACAAGCTTGGCGACGGCTTGCTCACCAGCGTCAGCCTCGATGCGCTGGCGCGCCGCTTCATCGAACTCGGTCACACCAGCCGCATCGACATGCCCGGCTTGCGCCCCGACCGCGCCAGCACCATCGTCGGCGGCCTGGCCATCTTGATCGGCCTGTTCCGCGAACTGGCCATTCCCGCCATGACGCCGATCGAGGCGGGCCTGCGCATGGGCGTGATGTGGGACCTGTACCTGCGTTCGACCAAGCGCGACCGCCGCGAACAGTCGGTGCAGGGCTGCATGGAGAAATTCCATATCGACCAGCAGCGCGCGGGCCGGGTGGCCGAGCAGGCGCTGGCCATGTACGCGCAGCTCAAGCCCACGTCTGACGCCCTGGTGAAATGCCTGCGCTGGAGCAGCCTGCTGCACGAAGTGGGCCTGGCCGTGTCGCAGACGGGCTACCACAAGCACGCATCCTATATCGTGGAAAACGCGGACTTGCCCGGTTTTACCACGCGCGAACAGAAGACCATGAGCCGGCTGATCCTGGCGCAGAAGGGCAACTTGCGCAAGATCGGCGAGGTGCTGTCCGACCCCGATTTCGCCAAGGCCGTGCTGGCGCTGCGCCTGTCGATTCTGCTCATGCATGCGCGCATCGAGGCCGATTTCAGCGAACTGCGCCTGCGCATGAAGAACCGCATCGAACTCGACATCAAGCGCGGCTGGGTGGCGCATCATCCCACCGTGTCGTTCTGGATCGAGAAGGAGCAGGAATTCTGGGATGAGGTCGGCGTCGATTTCACCATCCGCGCCAGCGCCTAAAAGGTCATGACATGCGCATGACTTGATGTGCAGCAAGCAAGATTTCAAAAAACAGTATATATTGTTTATATTATTTATTAGATTGGAGAATTCATGACCAAAACCACCCCGGCGAAAAAGGCCGACAGCGCGCCCGTGTCGATGTTCCCGACCAGCGCATCGATCAATGCGGCCAAGGCCGCACCGGCCGCCAAGCCTGCTGCCGTCAAGCCTGCAGCCAAGCCGGTGGCCAAGGCCGCCGTCAAGCCAGTGGCCGTCAAGCCAGTGGCCGCCAAACCGGCCGCTGCGAAACCTGTGGCCGCCAAGCCCGCCGCCGCCAAGGCGCCTGCCGCCAAGCCGGCGGCCAAGGCCGTCGTGGCCAAACCTGTCGCCAAGGCCGCTGCCAAGCCGGCCGCCAAGGCGGCAGTAAAAGCCGTTGCCAAGCCAGCGGCCAAGGTTGCGGCAAAGCCCGCCGCCAAGCCGGCAGCGAAAGCCGCCGTCAAACCGGCTGCCAAGGCCGCCGCCAAGCCTGCGCCAGCGAAAAAAGCGCCGGTTGCCAAGGTCGCCGCCGTCAAGGAAAAAGCCCGCAAGCCGAAACTGGTGCGCGACAGCTTCACCATGCCGGAAGCGGAATACGAAGTCCTGGGCCAGGTCAAAAAAGCCTGTCTGAAGGCCGGTTTCGAGATCAAGAAAAGCGAATTGCTGCGCATCGGCGTGGCGCTGATCAGCCAGATCGACCTGGCCACGCTGCAAAACGTGCTGGCCGGCTTGCCGCAGCTGAAAACGGGCCGTCCGAAGAAGGATTGATGGCGCGGGCAGGGGCCGCCCCCTGCCTGGCCGTTCTGGTTTACCATGGGGCCTGTGATAGTTCCCCCATGGTTGCCATGTCAGAAGATACCAATACCGAACGCGCCGGCTTCGTCGAGCGCGCCATCGTCCGCCATCGCGCGGGCCAGTCCACCGATGCCATCGACCACGTCGCCGAGGAAGTCCCCGTCGCGCTGGTCTTCAACGGCATTTCCCACGTCGTCATGATGGCCACGCCGCGCGACCTGGAAGCATTCGCGTATGGCTTCGCGCTGACGGAAGGCGTGGTGGCATCGGCTGCCGCCATCTTCGATTGCGAAGTGTTCCTGCGTCCCGATTCCGCCGAAGTGGCTTTGACCATCGCGCAGGAGGATTTCGTGCGCCTGAAGGACCGGCGGCGCCAGCTGACGGGCCGCACGGGCTGCGGCGTGTGCGGCATCGACAGCATCGACATGCTCGACTTGCGGCCCGCGGCGCTGCCGCCATCCCTGATCCGCGTCGACTTGCCCGCCGCGCTGGCGCGCGCATCAAGCGGCTTGCGCGAGCATCAGGCGCTGATGCGGGAAACGGGCGGCGTGCACGCGGCCGCGTGGTGCACGCCCGAGGGCGACATCGTGCACGTGTTCGAGGATGTCGGCCGCCATAATGGCCTCGACAAGCTGATCGGCCATTTGGCACTGAGCGGGGCGGACATGCGGCGCGGCTTCGTCTTCCTGTCCAGCCGCGGCAGCTACGAGCTGGCGCGCAAGGCGGCGCGCATGCAGATTCCCTTGCTGGCGACGATATCCGCTCCCAGCTCGCTGGCCATTTCCATCGCCACGCAGGCGGGCATGAAGCTGGCGGGCTTCTGCCGCCAGGATGCATACGTCGATTACACGCCCGGCATCGCCTTGTAGCTTGCGCTGCGTTCCAGCAGCACGGGCACGGACTTCGACGTGGGCGTGCCGGTGCCGTCGGCCGTGCTGGCCAGCGGCACCAGCGCATTCGTTTCCGGATAATACGCACCCAGGCAGCCGCGCGGGATGTCGTAGGCCACCAGGCGGAAACCGTCGGCGCGGCGCGCCACGCCATCGTCCCAGGCGCCTATCATATCGACCATGTCGCCATCCTTAAAACCCAGCATGGCGATATCGGCCGCATTGGCGAAGACGACCTTGCGCGTGCCGTACACGCCCCGGTAGCGGTCATCCATGCCGTAGATGGTGGTGTTGTACTGGTCGTGCGAGCGGGTGCTCATCAAGACCATCAGGCGCTCGCCGTGGCGCTTGCGGGCGCGGTGCAGCGGCGTGTCGAGGTCCAGCGGGGCGACGAGGAAGCTGGCCTTGCCGCTGGCCGTCTTCCACAAGCGCTCGCGCGAGGCCACCGTCAGATGAAAACCGCCCGGCTGCGCCACCCTGGCGTTGTAGTCGTAAAAATCGTCGAACACCTTTTCGATATCGTCGCGGATGCGCGCATAGTCGGCCGCGTACGCGCGCCAGTCGACCAGATTGCTGCCCACCGCCGCTTCGGCCATGCCGGCCACGATGGCCACTTCCGAGCGCAGCTGCGGCGAAGCGGGCGCATTGCGGCCGTACGAGATATGCACCATGCTCATCGAGTCTTCCACCGTCACGCCCTGCGCCACGCCGTGCTGCAGATCGATCTCCGTGCGCCCCAGGGTGGGCAGCAGCAGGGCTTCCTTGCCGATGACCAGGTGGCTGCGATTGAGCTTGGTCGCCACCTGCACCGTCAGCGCGCACTGGCGCAGCGCGGCGCAGGTGACGGGCGTATCGGGCGTGGCGGCGGCGAAATTGCCGCCCAGCGCGATGAACACCTTGACGTCGCCGCGCTGCATGGCTTCGATGGTGGCCACCACGTCGTGGCCGTGCGCGCGCGGCGGAGTAAAACCGTACACCTGGCCCAGGCGGTCGAGGAAGGCGCTTGTCGGCTTTTCCTCGATGCCCACCGTGCGGTCGCCCTGCACGTTGGAGTGGCCGCGCACGGGGCATAATCCGGCGCCCGGCTTGCCGATCTGGCCGCGCAGCATCATCAGGTTCGACAGCATGCGGATGGCCGCCACGCTGTGCTTGTGCTGCGTCAGGCCCATGCCCCAGGTGGCGATGATGCGCTGGCCCTTGACGACAATGTCCGTCAATGCCTCGATCTGCGCGCGCGCCACGCCCGACTCCCGCACCAGCAGTTCCCAATTCTCCGCGCGCAGGTCGTCGCGGAAGGCGTCGAAACCGCTGCAGTGCTCAAGAATGAAAGCGTGGTCGATGACGGCGGGCCCGCCTGCCGCCTGCGCCGCATCGTCATGCTCGACGACGCGCTTGGCGACGGCCTTGATCAGGGCGAAGTCGCCGCCCAAGGTCGGTTGCACGAACAGGCCGGCCAGGCGCGTGCTGCCCAGGGTCGCCATTTCCCGCGCGCTTTGCGGGTCCATGAAGCGCTGCAAGCCCCGTTCGCGCAGGGGATTGATGGAGACGATGCTGCCGCCGCGGCGCGCGCACTCGCGCAGTTCGCCCAGCATGCGCGGGTGGTTGGTGGCGGGATTCTGGCCGAAAATCAGGATGGTGTCGGCCAGTTCGAAGTCGTCCAGGGTCACCGTGCCCTTGCCGACGCCCACGGTGGCCGGCAGGCCTCGGCTGGTCGCCTCGTGGCACATGTTGGAGCAGTCGGGGAAGTTATTGGTGCCGTACAGGCGCGCCATCAGCTGGTACAAAAAGGCCGCTTCGTTGCTGGCGCGGCCCGACGTATAGAACGCGGCCTGGTTGGCATCGGGCAGGGCGCGCAGGTGGCGGCCCACGAGGGCGTAGGCGTCGTCCCAGGCGATGGGCACGTAGCGGTCGCTGGCGGCGTCGTAGACCATCGGTTCGGTCAGGCGGCCGTGCTGCTCGAGCGCGTAGTCCGATTGTTCCAGCAGCTGCGTGACGGTGTGGCTGGCAAACAGTTCCGGGCCGGCGCGGCGGCTGGTCGCTTCGGCGGCGACGGCCTTGGCGCCGTTTTCGCAAAAGGCGAAGGTGGACGCGTGGTGGCGGTCGGGCCAGGCGCAGCCGGGGCAATCGAAGCCGTCCGGCTGGTTTTGCGCCAGCAGCGCCTTCAGATTCCCGGGTGCGACGCGCTCCTGGCGCAGGCTGATGGCCACGTGTTTCAAGGCGTCCCAGCCGGCGACAGGCTTGGCGTAGGGCGTGATGTGGACGGCGTCGGTGTCTTTCATGGGCTCTTTCGGCTGGGCGAGTGTGGTAATTATGCATGATCCCGCATGGCATTGACTTGCGTCATGGAAATGACATTCGGCTGTCATTTTCCTGACATATTAGGCAAGTACGCTGGAGTCGTCTTGATCACAGGGATGAAACCATGCAAAACATAATCGCATCAAACGAAGCCAAGGCGCGGCCGGTCCAACTGGTGCTGAGCCAGGCCACCACAGCGGCGGAATTGCGCGAAGTCCAGCGTTTGCGTTACAAGGTGTTTATCGAGACGATGGGTCTGACGTCGCTGGCGAACGCCGATGGTCTCGACAGCGACGAATTCGACGCGCACTGCGATCACCTGATCGTGCGCGATGCCGATACCCTGAAAGTGGTGGGCACCTACCGCGTGCTGAGCGCGGCCAAGGCGGCCAAGATCGGCCGGCTGTATTCGGAAAACGAGTTCGACCTGAGCCGCCTGAAGAACCTGCGCGGCCGCATGGTCGAAGCGGGCCGCGCCTGCATCCACCCGAAATACCGGGGCGGCAGCGTGATCATGCTGCTGTGGTCGGGCCTGGCCGAGTACATGCGCCGCGAGCGCTGCGACTACCTGGTCGGCTGCGCCAGCATCAGCCTGGCCGATGGCGGCCATAACGCCGTCGCCGTGTACCAGGCGCTGGCCGAAAAGCACATGGCCCCCAGCGAGTACCGCGTCACGCCGCACCTGCCTTTCCCCATCCACCAGGTGGAAGCGGCGCACAAGCCGCAAGTGCCGCCGCTGATCAAGGGCTATCTGCGTTCGGGCGCCTGGATTTGCGGCGAACCGGCCTGGGACCCTGATTTCGAAAGCGCCGACATGTTCATGATGATGCCGCTGGCGAATCTGGACGAGCGCTATGCGCGCCATTACGGGGTGGTGCCAGGCTAACGCTGCCAGGGCTCATGCCGGGCAGCGAGGCCTGCAGCTGGCTGGCCAGCGCCTGCACGGTGCAGCGCAAGCCGCCGTCCGGGCTGTCGGACGGCAGCAGTTCGAGCAGGAAGCGCAGCGGCGCCGTGATCGTTTCGGGTTCGCCGATGCTGCCGTGGCGCCGTACGGCGTCGTGGTACAAGGCCAGGAAGGCGGCGCGCGCCGGTGCGTCGAGGTACTGGCCGTCCGGTACCTGCCACAGGGCCGCCAGCAAGGCGGCGCGCACGGGGGCGCCGGCGTCGATGGCGCGGTGTTCGTCCGCGTGGCGCTGGCGCGCATAGGCGATGGCGTCGTGCAGCAGGTCGCCCAGCTGCGGATCGAGCGCCCGCCAGGCGCCGCTGTCGCCATGGGCTTTCAACAGCAGGGCACCCGCCAGCACCTGGAAAATCAGGTCGCAGTCGGCCGCGCCGCTGCGCCGCCGCGCTTCTTCCAGCGCGGCCAGGCAGGCGTCCGTCATGGCGCGCAGGGCCGGCGCGCCGGAGTTTCCTGCGCGGCAGGCGAGGCGCGCCTGCAAGGCCCAGTAGCGTCCCAGCAGGGCCAGGCGCTGCGTCGTGGGCGCCAGCGCCACCAGCAGGTCGATATGCTGTTTTCCATCCTGTAGTAACTGCCGTCCCTGGGCAGGGTCGGGCACGGCGGGCACCTCGATGCCGGCGCCCGCATCGAGGCCGCACAGGGCCGCGCCCTGGCGTATTTCCAGTTCCGCCCAATGCGCCAGCGCGCGCAAGCCCACCTTGCCGTCGGCCGCGCTGTGCGCCGCCCGGTAATGTTCGATGGCGCGCAGGGTGTTGTCCAGTCCCCCCAGGCCGGCGCGCGTGGCGGCCATGTTTTCGCGGATGTCGGCGCAGCCGAAGAAGCGCGCGCGCACGGCTTCCTCGATGCTGCCCAGCTTTTCCTCGATGACCGCCCGGCGCGCAGGATCGGCGCCCGCCAGGCGCGCGTGCAGGGTTTCCAGGTCGGCCAGCAGGTGGCCGTGGTAGTGGTAATCGGGCGCTTGCCAGGGCCGGCTCTGGGTGTTCGGGAAGCGGTAGCGGTCGTCGCCATACGCCTGGTAGGCGCCCCAGGTGTTCGAAGCGGGGAACTGCAGATAGGCCGCCTCGCGCGCCAGGCGCACGGCGTCGCCGAAGTATTCGCCGCTCAGCATGGCGTGATAGAAGCTGTGCGCGAAGATGCTGGCCGCCTGGTCGTCGATGCGCCAGCCGGCCGCGATCACGGCCTGCGAGCCCATTTCAATGAAGGCCGTGGCCAGGCTGGAGGCCAGTTTCGACCATGGCGCGATGGCGTCCGGGCGCATGTCGCCCAGGTGGCAGCAATTGATGAAGACGAATTGCGGCACGCGCTTCAATTTCCCCACTTGCGCCGCCGTCAGCCGCGTCTTCGGTCCCAGCACCAGGCCCGTATGCGCGATGCCGGGGCCGGCCACTTCGCCATGGCCGGCCAGGTGGATGGCGAAATAGCGCTCGTCGAACAGGTGTACCAGCACGCGCTGCGCCTGCGGGCGCAGCAGCTCGCGCACCTGGTAGCCGTACGCGCCGAACATGCGCGCCACGTCCTGCGCCTCGGCCTGCGCGGCTGGCAGTTCGGGCAGGCCGGAATCGGTGTCGCCGATCACCAGCACGCTGTTGCTGGGCGGGCTGACGGCGGACGGCTGCTCGCGCAGGCTGGCCAGCTGGCGCACCATGCCGATGCGCGTCGACAGCGGGCTTTCCTCGCTGCCCGCCTCGTCGCGCATCAGTTCCCACGGATAGATGGCGGCGCTCTGGTCGACGGCCAGGATCAGGCCGCGCATCTCGGGGATGGCCGCCTTCAGGCCATTGGGCAGCATCAGTTCGTACAGGGCGCGCGACAGGCCCGGCTGGTCGGTGGTGTTGTCGGTGGCATCCATGATCAGCCCATCGACGGCTTGCCGCTGGTTCGGCTCCTCGTCGACGCTGTTGTGGGCGCGGTCCGTCAGCACCGTGAAGCGCAGGGCGCCCGACAGATCCGCGGCGACGATCTGCACGCGGCGCCAGCCGTTGTCGCCGCTCAGGCTGGGCAGGATGCGCCGGTAGCCGCCGGGGCTGTGGCGAATGCGCCGCTCGAACGTGAAGCTGCCCTGGTAGCGCGCTTCGGCCATGATCTGCTCGATGGCCACGGCGGCGGCGATGGCGCGCGCCTCGGACTGTTCATAGATGGCGATGTGGCCGATGCGGCAGGCCATGCCCGCGTCTTCGAGGCGCCGGTTGGCGCTGCGCGCGCCGTCGATCAAAGCCCGCGCGCACAGGGCGATGCTCAAGCCGCCGTAGCCGGAACCGGACAGCAGGCTGGCCACGCGCAAGCCGTGCTCGCCCATCGGCGGCGCGGCGACATGGCCGGCGGCGCGCACCTGCAGGCAAACGCACGCGTATTCGAGCAGGCCGCCGGCAAAGGCGCGCGCCAGTTCGCCCGGCGTCAGCTCGCCCAGCGCGCCCAGGCCGATGACGATGGCGCCGCCTGGCCGGCGCGCCGCATCGGGCTGCAGCACCACCAGGGCGGAGTCGGGGCGCTGCGGGAAGCGTCCCAGCGCATGGATTTCCTGCAGCTTGCCCGCCAGCAGACGGTCGAGAAAGCTCATGCTGCCGCGCAGCGATTCGGACGCGTAGCAGCCGCTCATGACGGGCGCATCGGCCGAGGCCATGCTGCCGTGGATGACCGATAGGCTCAGCTGCGGCGCGCGGCTCTCCGGCGCGCTGGCGGGGCCGGCGGCGCCGATGGCCGCGTCGAGCAATTCCTGCGGCTGCGGGTACAGCGGCTTGGCGTCGGGGACGTAGGGGTAAAAGCGGGGCGGGGCGCCGCCAGGCACGTGCGGCGGGTGCCGGGGCAGGGCGGCGCCCTGGCCGCCGTCGAGCAGCTGCGCGATGGCCGGATAGTATTCCTTTTGCAGCAGCAGGTCGCCATGCGCCACGGGCAGGTAGCAGGCCGCCACGCCGTCCGGCACGGCGCCTTGCCAGGCCGTGCGGCCATCTCCATCCGGCGACCAGGCCGTCTCGATGGCGCCGTCGCGCAGGCGCAGCGCCACCGGCGTGTCGGCGCAGCCGGCCAGGTAGCTGCAATGGCGGGCGTCGAGCGGGGCCGCTTCCAGCAAGGCCACGGTGGCGCGCGCCGCGGCCAGCGCTGGCGCCTCCGGCGCCTGCCAGCCGCCGGGCAGGCCCGCTTGCGCGTCGCCGGCGGCCAGCTGCGCCCAGGTCTCGGCGTCGAAATAATCGATGCCGCCCGCCTGCGGCCACGGCAGCATGTCGAGCACGCCGGGAAAGGCGCGCACGAAGCCGAGAAACTGGCGCCGCGTGTGCTTCCAGCTGATCCAGCAGGCCAGCATCTGCACCAGCCGGTCGCGTCCCAGCAGCACTTGCACCATCGCCTGCGTGCCCCGGTTGGCCGTGCCCACCTGCAGCAGGCGGCTGCCGGGCAGGGCGCCGAAGCGTTGCCAGCGGTCCTTCAGGGCCAGGCGCGCCACCAGCCCGCCCATGCCGTGGGCGATGATGCGCAACGGTTGTCTGCGCTGTTCGGCGTCGCGCATGGCGTCGTCGAGCACGGGCAGGAAGGTGCGGCACGACTCCTGCAGCGACAGGCGCCAGTCATAGGTAAAGGGCCGCACTTCCTGGCTTTGCGCGAGAAAGCGGGCGAACGGTTCATAGCAGGACTCGATCCAGCCGGCGCTGACGATGTGCGGTTGGCCCACGGCCAGGCGTTCGATGCGTCCTTCGACCAGGTTGACGGGGTCGAACCAGATGCGGTTGCTGCCCACTTGCAGGTGGCTGCCCATGATGTCGGGCAGCAGCAGCGCGATGGGCGCGTGCGCGCGCCGCTTCGGCACTTCGCCGCCGCGCGCCAGCGGGCCGTGCTCGATGCCGGGCAGCGGCTGGTAGGCTGTCTCGTCGCCGGCGAGCGCCTGTACGGCGGCCTGGCCCGAGGGCGCGCGTTCGAAGTAGTTCAGGTGGTGCGTGTGCGGCCCGCGCAGCAGCAGTTGCCGCACGGGCGTGCTGCGCGTGGCGCCGCCCGCCATCGAGGCGCAATTGACCACCAGGTCGTTCTGCCCGCCCCGTACAGCTGGTCGTCGAGGCAGTCGCCCAGCCAGCCGAGCAGGCCGTCGCCGCTGCACGCGCCGGCCAGCACGTGCAGCGGGCTGGCCACGCGCACGTCGGGTGCGTTGAGCAGCGCCACCAGGGGCGAGTCGGGCATCATCGCTTCCAGTCCCGGCAGGATGCGCGCGTCGCAGCGCTGCTGCACCACGGCCAGCAGGAAGGCCATGGCGCCATCGGGAACGCCGCCGTGGAGCAGCAGGTTGAACATCACGCTGGCCCAGCGGTCCAGACGGCCCGACATCAGGGTGGTGCCGCGCGCGGGGCAAGCCACGCGCACGAAGCGGGCGATGCGGATGGCGCGCATTTTCAGTTCCACGCTCAATTCGCGCAGGCGCGCCGCATCCGCGTCGTAGCCGCCGCGCCCGCCCAGCCGCGCCTGCGCCGTGAAGTGCTCGATATCGTGGCTGTTGAACGCTTCGCCGCCCACCGTGTTTTCGCTCAGCCGCTCCAGGCCGTCGCCGGCCAGGTCGACGGCGCCGCGGCTGTCGATGCGCTGCGCCCGGGCCAGCAATTCGCCCACCAGGCCGCCGCGCGAATGCGTCAGCAGGTGCAGCACGGCGCCGTGCGGCACCTGGCGCACGAGGGCCAGCGCGTTCTCGATGGGGCTGTCGCTGAGGCTGCGGTGCTCGTAGCCGTAGATGCGGTTGCCGTACTGCGCCGCCAGCTGCGGCGCCAGGCCATTGCGCCACAGGCCGGCAAAGCTGCGCTGGGTCGACGAGGCCGTGCCGTGCAACAGCAGCAGCACCGGCTCCGGCCCGGCGGGCAGGCTGGCGACGGCCGTCATGCCGCCCGCCTCGATGCCGCAGCGGTACAGGCCCAGCCGTTGTTCCAGCTGGCGGTCCTGGAAGGCGCCCGCCGCCGCCAGCGCTGTCATGGCGGCGGCGCCGCAGCGGTACACGCGCACGGCCCGCAGCATCCAGGCGCCCAGGCCGTCGCGGCTGGCGCCGGGCGGCTGGCGCGCCGCCTGCGGGCGCAAGGCCAGCCCCACTTCGATGCTGGCGGGCGCGCCGTCGCGTGCCAGCGTGGCTGGCCCCAGGTAGCGTGGCAGGTCCAGGCTGCCTGCCAGCAGCGAGCTGCCGTCGCACAGCAGCAGCTGCACCACGTCGGCCGGGCCGATATCGAGGGCGATGCGGCAGCTGCCGATGCCGCGCGCGCTCGACAGCACGTGGGTTTCGCTGTGCCAGCCGGGCGCGGCGGGGCAGTCGCCGGCGCTGGCGAGGGGATCGCGCGTGAGCGTCAGGCGCAGCACGGGCGGCGCAAGAGGGTCGCTGGACATGCGGTTGAGATTACTGGTTAAAAGCTGACCTTGATGCCTGCGGGGACTATGCGTGTTGTGTCAGATCAAGTTTGAGTGGAAATGCAGGGGGAGAAGCTGGGGGACTGGAGCGGAAGGGCAGAGAAACGGTCAGCATGGTTTGGGCTGGGTCTCTTCGCTATCGTGCTCGGATGTTGTACGGTGAGCGAACTACGCGAATTGTATGGCAAAAGTTCATGGCGCCGGGGACCTGGGTGCCTGGCATGGCATTACAACAGCGGGTGGTTCAATGGACTGGCGTGGCGGACAGTTCCTTCAGTTCGCGGATGGTGATGTCCGATTTTTCATGCATGCGCAATAAAATCGTCGCACCGACCGACAGTTTGCCGTGTCGAATCTTGCTGATGATGGGAGGCTGAACTTCCAGGACGCGGCACAGTTCCGCATCATTTTTCAAGTTCAACTTCTCGATCAGCGTATCGAGCAGCTTGTTGGGCACAAAACTCGATGGTTCGAGCGCACGCGCCCGGTTCATCGCTTCAATCATTTCCAGCTTCTTTTGCCGAACGTTCATTTACTCCTCCTTCAGGTTATGCAAGGGACGAGACCACTTTCTATGGTCCCGGCTATAGTTCGTCATCGCAGTACGGCTGTCTGGGTGACGTGACAACATTCGCGTTACAACATTGATAACCAGGCAAGTGTTTTCAATAATACTACGATAACAAAACTTGTGACAGATGGTCAGTTAAATTAACTGATTGTTTGATTAATTTGGTTGACGATTGTTGTATTTTGTAAGCCGCTTTTCGTCAGGATCATGGTCCGGTCCGCCATTTCGGCGGCGGCCAGCGAATGCGTGACCATGATCGCGCAACTGCCGTTGGCCTTGATTTCGGCGCGCAGCAATTGCAGGATGCTGTGCGCCGTGTCCGGGTCGAGGTTGCCGGTGGGCTCGTCGGCCAGCACCAGCGCCGGCTTGTGCACAAGCGCGCGGGCAATCGCCACGCGCTGCATTTCGCCGCCCGACAATTGCTGCGGAAAGTCGCCGCCGCGTCCGCCCAGGCCGACGGCCTCGAGCATGCTGGCGGCACGCTCCTGGGGCAGTCCGTTGAGCAGCAGCGGCAAGGCTACGTTTTGCAGCAGGGTCAGGTGCGGCAAGACGTGGAAGGCCTGGAAGATAAAGCCCATGCGGGCGCGACGCAGCCGGGTGGCGGCGGCGTCATCGAGGCTGGACATGGCAATGCCGTCCACCAGGATAGGGTGCGCTTCGGCACCCGCATCGGGCGTATCGAGGCCGGCGATCAGGTTCAGCAAGGTCGACTTGCCCACGCCCGAATCGCCCATGATGGCGATGAATTCCCCCGCCTTGAAGCGGCAGGAAATATTGGCCAGCACGGGACGGGCATTGGCATAGGACTTCGACAGATGGCGCAATTCGAGCATGGTGATCTTGATTAATAACGGCTATCGTAAAGGGAGGCACGCGGGGAAGAGGGGGGCCTGGGAACTGCAAGGGGCGCGGATTGTTTGGCCGGCAATGTGTAGTATACGACAGCCTTATCATTTTTGCTGGGTAATACCAATTTTATGTGTACGCCGGCTGTTCGACCTTAAGTTACCTGCCGCACGGCTGGCTTGCGCGGATTCCGCTATGATGGAAAAAAGTCATCGGCAAGGCGCCCGCAAACCGCTGCGGCAGGGGCGGCGCGCCCGCTGGCTGACCGTGCAAGCCCTTCGTGAACCTAACATTGACGACGCCAGCCCATGACCATGCCACTCGCGCAACAGCAGTCTGATTTGTATCCCGCCAGCAACGCCAGCGCGGCCCGTGCCACTCCTGCCACCATAGCCGAGATCAGCAGCGGCTTGCTGGCGCGCGAGGCCTGGACTTCGCCCAAGTATCTGTACGACGCGCTCGGCTCGAAACTGTTCGAAGCCATCTGCGCCTTGCCCGAGTACTATCCGACGCGCACGGAAGCGGCCATCTTTGCCCGCCACGGCGCCGAGATCGCGCACGCCGTGGGGCCGGGCAGCACCCTGATCGACCTGGGCGCGGGCAATTGCGCCAAGGCCGCCAGCCTGTTTCCGCTGCTGCATCCGGCGCAATATGTGGCCGTGGATATTTCCTACGATTTCCTCAGTGAATCGCTGAACCGCCTGCAGCAGCGCTTTCCGCACATCGAGATGACGGGCCTGGGCCTGGATTTCTCCAGCCGCCTGGACTTGCCTGACAGCGTGCGCGAGGCGCGGCGGCTGTTCTTCTATCCCGGCTCGTCGATCGGCAATTTTGCGCCTGAACAAGCGACCGCCTTTTTGCGCCGCCTGCGCGCGAATGCGGATGGCGATGGCGGCTTGCTGATCGGCGTCGACCTGATCAAGGAGGACGCCATCCTCGACGCCGCCTATGACGATGCGCTGGGCGTCACGGCCGCCTTCAACCTGAACATGCTGCGCCACGTGAACGGCCTGATCGGCGCCGACTTCGACGTGCGCGCGTGGCGCCACCACGGCTTTTTCAACGCCGACGAGAACCGCGTCGAGATGCACCTGGAAGCGCGCAGCGAGCAAATTGTCCACTGGAAAGGTGGCCAGCGCCGCTTCGCGAAAGGCGAGCGCATCCATACGGAAGACAGCTATAAATACACGCGCGCAACGTTCGTCGGCTTGCTGGAGCAGGCGGGGTTTTCTACCGTGCAAGTCTGGACGGACCCGCAGCAATGGTTTGCCGTCATCTACGCGCGCGTCATCCGAGACTAAAAGGCGACGATGCTGATCGATCATTACAACAAGGTGCGCCAGCACTCGCTGCGGCTGGCCGAACCCCTGTCCGACGAGGATTGCGGCGCCCAGTCGATGCCGGACGCCAGTCCCGTCAAATGGCACCTCGCGCATACGACGTGGTTTTTCGAAACGTTTATCCTGGAAAGCCTGGAAGCGGGGTTCGCGCCATTCCACCCGGCCTTCCGCGTGCTGTTCAACTCGTATTACAACGGCGTGGGCGAGAAGCACCCGCGCGCCCAGCGTGGCTTGCTGACGCGCCCCGGCATGGCGCAGGTGCGCGCCTACCGGGCCAACGTCGATGCACGCGTCGCGCGCCTGCTGGCGGGCGAGCTGGCGCGCGACGCGCGCGAGCGGCTGACCATGCTGCTGGCGCTGGGCCTGGAACACGAGCAGCAGCACCAGGAATTGCTGTTGACGGACGTCAAGCACCTGCTGGCGCAGAGCGCCCTGTTTCCCGCCTATCTCGACGGCGCGGTGGCGCCAGCGCAGGACCACGCGCAGCCCACGGCCTGGCTCGCCTTTGACGGCGGCCTGGCGCAGATCGGCCATGCGGGCGACGGTTTTTGCTTCGACAATGAATTGCCGCGCCACCCGCAATACGTGGCGCCGTTCGAACTGGCCAGCGCGCTGGTGACGAATGGCGAATTTCTCGCCTTCATCGAGGCGGGCGGCTACCGCACCGCGCATTGGTGGCTGGCCGAAGGCTGGGACTGGGTGCGCACGCAGCAGCTGTCCTGCCCGCTGTACTGGCAGCAAGATGCTGCAGGACACTGGCAGGAATTCACTTTATTCGGCTTGCGTCCGCTGGACCCGCAGGCGCCAGCCACGCACTTGTCGCTGTTCGAGGCGGATGCGTATGCGCACTGGGCCGGCGCGCGCCTGCCGACGGAAGCGGAGTGGGAAGTGGCGGCGCAGGGCGTCGACATGCAAGTGGGCCAGCTGCATCCGGCGGCAGGCGCGCCGGGAACGGGACTGCGGCAGATGTTCGGCCATTGCTGGCAGTGGACCAGCAGCAGCTATGCGCCGTATCCGGGCTACCGCACGGCGCCCGGGGCGCTGGGCGAATACAACGGCAAGTTCATGCTGAACCAGTATGTGCTGCGCGGCTCGTCGTGCGTCACGCCGGCCGGCCATGCGCGCGCCAGCTACCGCAATTTCTTCCCGGCCGGTGCGCGCTGGCAATTTTCCGGCATCCGCCTGGCGCGCCAGGTGGAATAACTTAGTGCAGGCGCGGGACGGCGGGCGCGTCAGGGCGGGGCGGTGCCTTGGCGCTGGCGTTCTGTTCCAGCTTGAACTGGCTGACGAGGGTTTCCAGTTCGCCCGCCTGCTCATGCATGGCCGCGGCCGCCGCGGCCGCTTCTTCGACCAGAGCCGCGTTCTGTTGCGTCGTCTGGTCCATCTGCATGATGGCGGCATTGATCTGCTCGATGCCTTCGCTCTGCTCGTGGTTGGCGACGCTGATTTCACCGACGATGGCGCTGACCCGGCCCACGCTGGCCACCACTTCCTCCATCGTGGCGCCCGCCTGGCTGACCAGCTGCGCGCCCTGGCCGACCCGCGTGACGGAGTCGGCAATGAGTTCCTTGATCTCTTTGGCCGCCGCCGCCGAACGTTGCGCCAGGTTGCGCACTTCGGACGCCACCACGGCAAAGCCGCGGCCTTGCTCGCCGGCACGCGCCGCTTCCACGGCCGCATTCAGTGCCAGGATATTCGTCTGGAAAGCGATGCCGTCGATGACGGCGATGATGTCGACGATCTTGCGCGACGAGGCATTGATGGCGTCCATGGTGCCGATCACTTCGGCCATGGCCGTGCCGCCGCGCTGCGCGATGGCCGACGCCGAGCGGGCCAGAGTGTCGGCCTGGCGCGCATTGTCGCTGTTGCTGCGCACGGTGCCCGTCAGTTCGATCATCGACGAAGCCGTCTCTTCCAGCGCGCTGGCCTGCGCTTCCGTGCGGGCCGACAGGTCGGCATTGCCGCTGGCGATCTGGCTCGACGCCACGGCGATCGTGCCTGTGCCGCCGCGCACCTGGCCCACCAGGGTGGCCAGGTTGGTGTTCATGTCGCGCAAGGCCTGCAGCAGCTGGCCCGCTTCATCCTTGCCGTCGGCCACGATCTTGCTGCTCAGGTCGCCTCCTGCCACGGCTTGCGCCACGCGCAGCGCATACGCGATGGGCGTGGTGATCGAGCGCGTGACCCGCCAGGCAAAGAGCACGCCCAGCAGCAGGGCGGCCGTGCCCAGGCTGGCCATCAGCACATTGGCGGCGGAAATATTCTGCTGGATTTGCTCGCCGCCCTGCACGACCACGCCGCGCTGGATGTCATTCAGGCGGTTCACCGTCTTTTGCAGCCGGTTCAGGGCGGGCAGGGTGTCGTCGCGCACGTGCTTGGCCGCTTCCGCCCGCTGTCCCGCCACCAGCAGCTTGTCCGCCTGGCTGAACGAGACGACATAGGCCTTGCGCTGCTGCTTCAGGGTGGCCAGCAGCTCCTTGCCTTCAGGCAGTACGATCAGGCGGTCAAGGATGGCCAGCGCATCGGTGATGGTGGCCTTGTTGGCATCGATTTCGCCATGGATGGCGTTGGCGCGGGCCGGATCTTCATGGATGAACAGTTCCAGCACCAGCGCCGCGTTCGAACGCGTGGTGCTGCGGATGGTGGCGATGGCGTCCGCCTTGGCCCAGTCCTTCTCGATGATGGACTCGCTGAGCGCGCCGATCTTGTCCAGCCGGAACAGGCCCGTGCCCACCAGCACTGCCATCAGCAGCAGCACCACGCCAAAACCGGCGCCCAGGCGCACGCCTATCTTCATGTCCGTCAATTTCATACTGATTCCCTCGGTAGCTAATGATCTGTCTCCGCTGGTCTTGTTATGAAACGATTATACGGTCGGCGATACCTGATTTGCACTACTAATTGCCCGATAGAAATGAAAAAGCGGCACGGCGATCAAGCCGTACCGCTTTTTTTCCCTATGAGGGATGGTCGAGCCGTGCTCAGGCGGCGCTGGCAGCGACGTCGGCCGCTGTTGTTTTTTCGGCTTCCGTCTGTCCGATGCGGCGGTTCACGGCCGACAGGACCGCCTTGAACGAGGCGGTGACGATATTGCTGTCGATGGCGGCGCCGAACAGGGTCGGGCCGTTATCGAGGCGCAATTCCACGTAGCAGGCCGCTTGCGCGTTGGCGCCGGAGCCGATCGAGTGCTCATGGTAATCCATCAGCTTGATGTCGAGGCCCAGCGCATTGACGAAGGCGTCGATGGGGCCGTTGCCGCCGCCTTGCAGGGCCAGCGGCGTCTGGCGGTGCGACAGGCTGATGTCGATCTGCACGGATTCGTCGCTGCTCGTGTCTTCCACCATGCGGTGCGACGCGTAGGCGTACGGTGCCGTCTGCTCCAGGTATTCCTTCTGGAAAATTTCATGGATATCCTGCGCGGCGATTTCGCGGCCCGTGGCGTCGGCCACGGCTTGCACGGCGCGCGAGAATTCGATCTGCAGGCGGCGCGGCAAGACCAGACCGTATTCCTGTTCCAGCAAGTAGGCCATGCCGCCCTTGCCGGACTGGCTGTTGACGCGGATCACGGCGTCGTAGCTGCGGCCCAGGTCGGCCGGGTCGATCGGCAGGTAGGGCACTTCCCAGATGCTGTCCGGTTGTTGCTTGGCAAAACCTTTCTTGATCGCATCCTGGTGCGAGCCGGAGAATGCCGTGAATACCAGGTCGCCCGCATACGGGTGGCGCGGGTGGACGGGCAGCTGGTTGCATTCTTCCACGCACTTGCGCACGGTGTCGATGTCGGAGAAATCGAGGCCAGGATGCACGCCTTGCGTGTACAAGTTCATCGCCAACGTCACCAGGTCGACGTTGCCGGTGCGCTCGCCATTGCCGAACAAGCAGCCTTCCACGCGGTCGGCGCCCGCCATCACGGCCAGCTCGGCCGAGGCGACGGCCGTGCCGCGGTCGTTATGCGGGTGCACGCTGATGATGATGGAATCGCGGCGCGCCAGTTTGCGCGACATCCATTCGATCTGGTCCGCATACACGTTGGGCGTGCTGCATTCCACGGTCGATGGCAGGTTGATGATCATCTTGTTGGCGGGCGTCGGCTTCCAGATGGCGCTGACGGCGTCGCAGATATGCTTGGAGAAATCGAGTTCCGTGGTGGAGAACGATTCCGGCGTGTATTCAAAACCCCATTCCGTTTCCGGATGCTGGGCCACCAACTGTTTTACCAGGGTGGTGCCGGTGGTGGCGATAGTCGTGATTTCTTCGCGCGACATGCCGAACACGACCTTGCGGAACACGGGCGCCACGGAGTTGTACAGGTGCACGATGGCGCGCTTGGCGCCGACGACCGATTCCACCGTGCGGCGGATCAATTCTTCGCGCGACTGTGTCAGCACGATGATGGTGACGTCGTCCGGGATGCGGCCTTCATCGACGAGCTTGCGCACGAAGTCGAAATCCGTCTGCGATGCCGATGGGAAACCCACTTCGATTTCCTTCAGGCCGATGGCGATCAGCATCTCGAAGAACCGCAGCTTCTTTTCCGCGCTCATCGGCTCGATCAAGGACTGGTTGCCGTCGCGCAAGTCGGTGCTCATCCAGATGGGCGGCTTGCTGATGATCTGGTTCGGCCATTGACGGTCGGTCAATTTAACTGGAGGAAAAGCGCGGTATTTGGAAGCTGGGTTTTGCAACATCATAATCGGGTACTCCTGAAGATAGGGGGGAAATCAATGGTTGTGGCGCAAGCTTGCCGGGCGGCCACGCAACGCTAGGCCAGGCAAGCGATCGGTAGCGGTAGCAGTGCGGCCGCGATGCCGGCAGGGGCGGTCGCAGCGGGGATTACGTGTACGTATGGGGATGGTGCAAACATCATCAAACCTTCCAGGGTTTTTGAAACACGCCGGCGTGTGGCCAGGCGAAGCAATGCGGCAAACTTATGCGCGTGCTAGGTGTAGTCGCGATAGCGACAGCAGGGAAGGGGAGGAATGTTTGAAGGAGGACATGCACTCAATGTAAGGGATGTCGGGCGGGGCTGTCAAGCGTTTCCGTTTTACATGTAGTGCACGTGTGATGCCGAGTCCGGCATTTCCTGCCGCGCGCGTTCCAGGCAGCGCCGCAACAGGGCCGCATCGCGGGGCAGGCGCGCCGCCAGCCCCTGCCAGCCGCGCAGCTCCAGCTGTTGCGGCATGTCCACGAGGCCCGTGATGGCATCCCAGAACGCATCCCAGTTCATGCCATAGAAGGAAGGGATGCCCAGTGCGGCGGCCAGCGCGGCATGCAGCTGGCGCGGCGAGTTGATCTCGCTCAAGTCGATTGTCACGAGGGCGCGCCTGTTCATAGTATGCCCTTGAGCAAGTTCTGCAGGTTTTGCCGCATGCCGGCGACCACCGTTTCGTGCCGTTCCAGGATGGCGGATGCATCCTTGAACGGTGCCGGGTCCAGGTACAGGCGCGGCAAGTCGGCCACGGCCACGCCGCGCGGGCCGCCGCGCAGGATCTCGTCCGCATGCTGCTTGATCGAGTTGACGGCAGCCTGGATGCGCGGCGTGGAAGATGCCGCCAGGCAAGCGGCCAGCGCGGCGTCGAGTTCGGCGCGCGCAGGCGCTTGCGGCAGCACGGGGGCGGCGATCTGTTCCAGCGGCGACATGTTGACGGCCGGCTTGCGATAGGCGTACAGGGTATCGAGCGCCATCAGCCGGTGCGGGCCGCCGCGTTGCAGCCAGTCCACGATGCGTGGCCACGGCGTGCCCAGCAGGGCCGCCGCCACGCCCCATTGCCCCGCCACGGGCGAGCCGACGTTGGCGTCGATCCAGGCCAGGGCGGCCGGATTGCCCGTGTAAGCCAGCAAGGTGGCGTTCGACGAGCGCAGCGCGGGCGCCTGCGTGGTCAGCACGGCAGTCAGCCAGGCGAGGGCGCCGTCGGACGGATGGGCTGCCAACTGTTGTGAAAACGGGGCGCCCAGGGCGCGACTGTCTGCAAATTGAAGTTCTGACATAGCGGGAGCACGTAAAAAAAACAGCTGCCAGTCTAACAGCAGAGCAGAGGCGCACGTTCCCTCTGGATATTGTCATTTGTAAACTTTTAAGACAGCCTTCAGCGCGGGCGGCTCCGCTTGCGCTACAATCGGCTCTCTTTTATTGCCACTGCCGCGCGCGGTTCTCTTCGGTCACCATGTTCCCTAAACGCCTGACTCTGCTTGCCCTGGCCGCCTTTGCGCTGGCCGGCTGCGACACTCCCTCCCCGAAACCGATCCAGGTATTGACGCCACCCGAGCCCATCGTCGTCGCTCCCCGCAAAATCAAGATCGGCCTGGCCCTGGGCGGCGGCGCGGCGCGCGGTTTCGCGCATATCGGCGTGATCAAGGCACTCGAATCGCAAGGCATCAACGCCGACATCGTTACCGGCACCAGCGCCGGCAGCGTGGTCGGTGCCTTGTATGCGGCGGGCAACTCGGGCTTCACCCTGCAAAAGATGGCGTTCGACATGGACGAGGCGGCCATTTCGGACTGGGCCTTGCCCCTGTTCGGCAAGTCGTCCGGCGTGCTGAAAGGCGAGGCGCTGCAAAGCTATGTCAACAAGGCTGTCGGCGGCGTGCCGCTGGAAAAACTCAAGATTCCGTTTGGCGTGGTGGCGACCGATTTGAAAAATGGGCAGCCGATCCTGTTCCAGCGCGGTAACACCGGCATGGCCGTGCGCGCCTCGTCGGCCGTGCCGGGCGTATTCCAGCCCGTGACGATCGCCGGCCACACCTATGTCGATGGCGGCCTCGTCGCTCCCGTGCCCGTGCGCTTTGCGCGCGACATGGGCGCCGATTTCATCATCGCCGTGAATATCTCGTCGCAAACGGATACGCAAAAAGCCATCAGCTCGATGGAAGTCATCATGCAAACCTTCGCCATCATGGGCCAGCGCATCAACCAGTTCGAATTGAAAGATGCGGACGTGGTGATCCAGCCCAGCCTGGGCACCATGAAAGGCAACGATTTCAACAGCCGCAACCAGGCCATCCTGGCGGGCGAGCAGGCGACGTTTGCCGTCATGGCGCAGCTCAAGCAAAAGCTGAAAGCCAAGCGCGAGCAGTAAGCGATCATGACGCGATCGCGCCGCTGTACATTTCGTATACAATTTTGCTTCAACATAACAAGGATGCACCATGCAATCGAAACCGATTTTGACCCTGGATGACGTAAAGAAAATCGCTGCCGCCGCCGAAGCGGAAGCGGTCAAGAATAACTGGGCGGTCACGATCGCCATCGTCGACGACGGCGGCCACCTGGTATGGCTGCAGCGCATGGATGGCGTGGCGCCGATCTCATCGCACATCGCCCCATCGAAAGCCAAGACGGCCGCACTGGGCCGCCGCGAATCGCGCATCTATGAAGAGATGATCAATGGCGGCCGCGTGTCGTTCCTGAGCGCGCCGGAAATCGACGGCTTGCTCGAAGGTGGCGTGCCCATCGTGTACGAAGGCCACTACGTGGGTGCCGTCGGCGTCTCGGGCGTCAAGTCGGCGGAAGATGCGCAAATCGCCAAAGCGGGCATCGCCGCGTTGACGGCCTAAGTAGTAGCCGCAGTTGCAGAACCAGCCGCTCCGCGCAAGCCGGGCGGCTTTTTTCATGGGGCGGCGATTTTATGTTGCTGCGCAAAAAAATGCCGGGCCTTCTGTATTTTCTTCCTTGTGGAAAAGCTTCCTTTTGGTTATAATTCAAAGGTTTAGCCAATCACACATATACCGTAGCGACTACCCATCCCCTCATTCAAAATGACCGTTGAAACACCCTGAGTGCATCTGGCTCGGGTATCTAGGCGGTCGGTCTGACGTGGCGCAGCTACGGTAACTTTATCAGGAGTTGCCCTTGCCGCCATTTTTTTCTGGCCCTGCCGTTCCAGCCATATTAGCGCTTGCTGATGGAACGATCTTTAAAGGTTTTTCGATCGGTGCCGCCGGTCATACCACGGGCGAGGTTGTTTTCAACACCTCGATGACCGGGTATCAGGAAATCCTTACCGACCCAAGCTATTGCCGCCAGATGGTCACCCTGACCTATCCGCATATCGGCAATACGGGCGTCAATCCGGAAGACGTCGAGTCTTCCAAGGTTCACGCCGCTGGCCTCATCATCCGCGATCTGCCCTTGCTGGCATCCAATTTCCGTTCCACGCTCTCCCTGTCCGATTACCTGAAAGCTGAAAATATCGTCGCCATCGCCGGCATCGATACACGCAAGCTCACGCGCATCCTGCGTGAAAAAGGTGCGCAGGGCGGTGCCATCCTCGTCGGTACGCAAGGCAACGAGCCATCCGCCGCGCAAGCGCTGGAACTGGCCCGCTCCTTCCCCGGCCTGGCCGGCATGGACTTGGCCAAGGTCGTCTCGGCCAAGGCGCCGTATGAATACCGCGAAACGGAATGGACCCTGGGCGAAGGCTATGGTCAGCTGGCCGACGCGGACGCGAAATACCACGTGGTCGCCTTCGACTACGGCGTCAAGCGCAACATCCTGCGCATGCTGACGGCACGCGGCTGCAAAGTCACCGTGCTGCCCGCGCAAGCGACGGCGGCCGATGCCCTGGCACTGAATCCGGACGGCATCTTCCTGTCGAACGGTCCCGGCGACCCGGAGCCGTGCGACTACGCCATCGCGGCGACCAAGGAGCTGATCGAGAAGGGCATCCCGACCTTCGGCATCTGCCTCGGCCACCAGATCATGGCGATCGCTTCCGGCGCGAAGACGCTGAAGATGAAGTTCGGCCACCACGGCGCCAACCACCCGGTGCAAGACCTGGAAACGAAACAGGTCTTGATCACCTCGCAAAACCACGGTTTCGCAGTCGACGCGGCAACCTTGCCCGCGAATTGCCGCGTGACCCATGAATCGCTGTTCGACGGCTCCCTGCAGGGCTTTGCCCGCACGGACAAGCCGGCCTTCTGCTTCCAGGGCCACCCTGAAGCGTCGCCGGGCCCGATGGATGTTGCTTACCTGTTTGACCGCTTCATCAACTTGATGGCTGCGGAGGAGAAAAAGAAAAATGCCTAAACGTTTAGATATCAAAAGTATTCTGATTATTGGCGCTGGCCCGATCGTGATCGGCCAGGCCTGCGAATTCGATTATTCCGGCGCGCAAGCGTGCAAGGCCCTGCGCGAAGAGGGCTACAAAGTCATCCTGGTCAACAGTAATCCTGCGACCATCATGACGGACCCGGAAATGGCCGACGTCACCTACATCGAACCGATCACCTGGTCGGTCGTCGAGCGCATCATCGCCAAGGAGCGTCCTGACGCCATCCTGCCGACGATGGGCGGCCAGACGGCGCTGAACTGCGCGCTGGACCTGTTCAACAATGGCGTGCTGGCGAAATACAACGTCGAGCTGATCGGCGCATCGCCGGAAGCCATCGACAAGGCCGAAGACCGCTCCAAGTTCAAGGACGCGATGACCAAGATCGGCCTCGGTTCGGCACGCTCCGGCGTGGCGCACTCGATGGAAGAATCGTGGGCCGTGCAGCGCACGCTGGGCTTCCCGACCATCATCCGTCCATCGTTCACCATGGGCGGTTCCGGCGGCGGCATCGCCTACAACGAAGAAGAATTCGAAACCATCTGCAAGCGCGGCCTGGAAGCCTCGCCGACGAAAGAGCTGCTGATCGAAGAATCGTTGCTGGGCTGGAAAGAGTACGAGATGGAAGTGGTGCGCGATAAGGCGGACAACTGCATCATCATCTGCTCGATCGAAAACCTCGACCCGATGGGCGTGCACACGGGCGACTCCATCACGGTTGCGCCAGCGCAAACCCTGACGGACAAGGAATACCAGATCATGCGCAATGCCAGTCTGGCAGTGCTGCGCGA
Source organism: Janthinobacterium goodfellowi (assembly GCF_051380695.1). Lineage (NCBI taxonomy): Bacteria > Pseudomonadati > Pseudomonadota > Betaproteobacteria > Burkholderiales > Oxalobacteraceae > Janthinobacterium > Janthinobacterium goodfellowi. The sequence goes on from NZ_JBNYXN010000005.1 coordinate 409,113, forward strand.
GATCGGCGTCGATACCGGTGGTTCGAACGTGCAATTCTCGATCAACCCCGTCGATGGCCGCATGATCGTCATCGAGATGAACCCGCGCGTATCGCGTTCGTCGGCCCTGGCATCGAAAGCGACGGGTTTCCCGATCGCCAAGATCGCCGCCAAGCTTGCCGTCGGTTTCACCCTGGACGAGCTGCGCAATGAAATCACGGGCGGCGCCACGCCGGCCTCGTTCGAACCGTCGATCGATTACGTCGTCACGAAGATCCCGCGTTTCACGTTCGAGAAATTCCCGACCGCCGACCACCACCTGACGACGCAGATGAAATCCGTCGGCGAAGTGATGGCGATCGGCCGTACCTTCCAGGAATCGTTCCAGAAAGCCTTGCGCGGCCTGGAAGTGGGCGTGGACGGCATGAACGAGAAGACCAAGGACCGTGAAAAGATCGAAGAAGAACTGGGCGAGCCTGGTCCTGAGCGTATCTGGTACGTGGGCGACGCGTTTGCCCAAGGTTTTACTCTGGAAGAAGTGCACCAGCTGACCAAGATCGATCCATGGTTCTTGATCCAGATCAAGGAAATCGTCGACCTGGAACTGTGGCTGGACACGCAGAAGCTGGAAAACCTGGACAAGAACACCCTGTACAAGTTGAAGCAAAAGGGCTTCTCGGACCGCCGCCTGGGCTTTTTGTTGCAGACGACCGACACGGCCGTGCGCCAGCAGCGCCATGCGCTGAACATCCGTCCCGTCTACAAGCGCGTCGATACCTGCGCGGCGGAATTCTCGACCGACACGGCGTACATGTATTCCACGTACGACGAAGAGTGCGAATCGAATCCGACCGACAAGAAAAAGATCATGGTGCTGGGCGGTGGCCCGAACCGTATCGGCCAGGGTATCGAGTTTGACTATTGCTGCGTCCACGCGGCCCTCGCCATGCGCGAAGACGGCTACGAAACCATCATGGTCAATTGCAACCCAGAAACGGTTTCGACCGACTACGATACTTCGGACCGTCTGTACTTCGAGTCCTTGACCTTGGAAGACGTGCTGGAAATCGTCGCCATCGAAAAACCGGTGGGCGTGATCGTGCAGTACGGCGGCCAGACGCCATTGAAACTGGCGCTGGACCTGGAAGCGAATGGCGTGCCGATCATCGGCACCTCGCCCGACATGATCGATGCGGCCGAAGACCGCGAGCGTTTCCAGCAGATGCTGCACAAGCTGGAACTGCGCCAGCCGCCTAACCGCACCGCGCGCACGGAAGCCGACGCTTTGGCGCTGGCGCAGGAAATCGGCTACCCGCTGGTCGTGCGTCCATCGTACGTGCTGGGCGGGCGCGCCATGGAAATCGTCCACGAGCAACGCGACCTCGAGCGCTACATGCGCGAAGCCGTCAAGGTCTCGCACGATTCGCCGGTGCTGCTGGACCGCTTCCTGAACGACGCCATCGAGTGCGACGTCGATTGCATCTCCGACGGCGAAACGACCTTCATCGGCGGCGTGATGGAACACATCGAACAGGCTGGCGTCCATTCGGGCGACTCGGCTTGCTCCTTGCCGCCATACTCGCTGGCACCGGAAACCATTGAAGAACTGAAACGCCAGACGGCGCTGATGGCCAAGGGTTTGAACGTGGTCGGCCTGATGAACGTGCAGTTCGCGATCCAGAAACAGGAGATCGACGGCGAAATGAAAGATGTCGTCTTCGTGCTGGAAGTCAATCCACGCGCGTCGCGCACCGTGCCTTTCGTCTCGAAAGCCACCGGTCTGCAACTGGCGAAGATCGCCGCGCGCTGCATGGTCGGCCAGTCGCTGGCCTCGCAAGGCATCACGCAGGAAGTCGTGCCGCCATACTTCAGCGTCAAGGAAGCCGTGTTCCCGTTCGTCAAGTTCCCGGGCGTGGACACCATCCTCGGCCCTGAAATGAAATCGACGGGCGAAGTCATGGGCGTGGGCCTGACGTTCGGCGAAGCGTTTGTGAAATCGCAACTGGGCGCCGGCGTGAACCTGCCAAAATCGGGCAAGGTCTTCATCAGCGTGAAAGCGTCGGACAAGCCGCGCGCCGTGCAAGTGGCGCGTGACCTGGTCGAGTCCGGTTTCACCGTGGTTGCCACCAAGGGCACCGCCGCCGTGATCGCTGCTGCCGGCATCGCCGTCACGCCAGTGAACAAGGTGATCGAGGGCCGTCCGCACGTGGTCGACATGATCAAGAACCATGAAATCGTGCTGGTAATCAACACCGTGGAAGAAAAGCGCAGCGCCATCGTCGATTCGCGGGCCATCCGCACCTCGGCCCTGGCCTCGCGCGTGACGACCTACACGACCATCGCGGGCGCGGAAGCGGCCGTCGAAGGCATCCGCCATCTGGATGAGCTGCGTGTGTACGATTTGCAAGGTCTGCACAAGACCCTGCAGCAAGCTGAATAGTCCGCGTGTCATTTGCAGTGACCGCCGTTAGGCGGTACACTGCATGCTTATCAACCACAGAGTTCCGTGCAGAGCAGCGCGCGGCCTCTGTGGTTTTCACTTGGTAAGACCGTTAACCGTGATGAAACATGGACAACGGCGCCGATAACTAGCAGATAGTAGAGATAACATGACCTCAGTCCCATTGACCAAATACGGCGCAGAACTTCTGAAAGAAGAGCTGCATCATTTGAAGACCAAGGAACGCCGCATCGTCATCGATGCGATCGCCGAAGCGCGTTCGCACGGAGATTTGTCGGAAAACGCCGAGTACGATGCCGCCAAGGAACGCCAGGCCTTCGTCGAAGGCCGCATCGCCGAGCTCGAAGGCAAGCTGGGCGCAGCGCAAATCATCGACCCGACCGCGCTCGACGCGGAAGGCCGCGTGGTGTTTGCCTCGACCGTGAACCTGGAAGACCTGGAATCGGGCCAGAAAGTCACCTACCAGATCGTCGGCCTCGATGAAGCCGACCTGAAGATGAACAAGGTTTCCGTGACGTCCCCGATCGCCCGCGCGCTGATCGGCAAGTACGCCGGCGACGTGGTGGAAGTGCAGGCGCCGTCCGGCCCGCGCGAATACGAAATCCTGGAAGTACTGTACATCTGATGCTTGCCCGCGTGCGCTTCCTCGTTGCCACGCTGTGGGCGGGCAGCCTGTGGACCATCGGCTTCATCGTGGCGCCCACCCTGTTCGGCACCTTGAGCGACCGCGTGCTGGCAGGTAATATCGCCGGCAGCCTGTTCCGCGCCGAGGCCTGGCTGTCCATCGCCTGCGCGCTGGTACTGCTGGCCTTGCTGCAATGGAGCCCCGGTGCGCTGGAACTCAAGCGCCGCCGCCTGCTGGGCGCGCTGGTGCTGTCCATGCTGGTGTGCACGCTGCTCAGCCATTTCGGCATCACGCCGCTGATGGCCGAGCTCAAGGCGCAAGCGCCATCGGGCATCATGGACGAGGCCATGCGCAGCCGCTTTGGCATGCTGCATGGCGTGTCGACCGTGATCTTTGCCGTGCAGAGCCTGCTGGCGGGCGTATTGATCTGGAAACAGCAGTAATCGGCTGTGGTGTTGTCGGATTACGCGCTGCGCGCTAATCCGACCTACCTGACTGATGGTCGATATCGTAGGTCGGATTAGCGGCGCCTTGGCGCCGTGTAATCCGACAAGCGCAATTGCAATAAAAAAGCGGAGCAGGGGATATCCCGTGCTCCGCTTCTTGTTTCAAGCCCGGCCGCCTTGCGGTGGCCGGGTGAACAGGCTTACTTGCTGCCCAGTGCGCTTTTCTTGGCGCTTTTCTGACGTGGCTTGGCACGCTTGATGGAACCGCCTTCGGTAACGCGCTCATTGCCCTTGATCATGACTTTCGTCACGCTCGGGCGCTTGGTGCCGCTGGCGCTGGCCTTGACGATGGTCACTTCGCGCATGCCTTTGCCGGCGCTGACCTTCTCCTTAACCACTTCTTTTTTCGGACGGTAGATTACCAGCAGTTTGCCAATATGTTGTACCGGGGCGGCGCCGAGATTGCCGCAAATCGTATCGTACATTCCGACGCGGGCTTCGCGGTCATCGCCGAACACGCGGACTTTAATCAGGCCGTGCGAATCCAGGCCAAGGTCGATCTCTTTGAGGACAGCAGGTGTCAAGCCCGCTTCGCCAATGATGACGATAGGCTTCAGCGCGTGTGCTTCGGCGCGCAGTGCGCTGCGCTCTACGGGTGTAAGTTTTAGCATAATAATATTTAGTAATTCCCTTAAAAGCAGTATTCTACGCGAATGGCAAAGAAGAAATTAAACAAAAACTGGTTGCACGACCACATAAATGATCCTTATGTGAAGTTGGCGCAAAAAGAGGGCTACCGCGCCCGGGCAGCATACAAGCTCAAAGAAATCGATGAAGACGAGAAACTGATCAAACCTGGCCAGGTGATTGTCGACCTTGGTTGCACTCCCGGCAGCTGGGCCCAGTACACGCGGCGCAAGCTGGCCGGCAAGGACGGCGGCGGGGTCAATGGTACCCTGATTGGCCTGGACATGCTGGAAATGGAGCCGATCGCCGATTTCCACTTCATCCAGGGCGACTTCCGCGAGGCGCGCGTGCTGCGCCAGCTGGAAGTGGTGTTGCAAGGCCGCAAGGTCGACCTGGTCCTGTCGGACATGGCGCCCAACCTGTCGGGCATCGCCACGGCGGACGCCGCGCGCATGGAGCATCTGATCGACCTGGCCATCGAATTTTCGCAATTGCATTTGAAACCATCGGGCGTCTTGCTGGTGAAATGTTTTAAAGACATGGGTTTCAGCCAGATCGTGGAGAAATTCCGCGCTGAATTCAAGGTCGTGGTGCAGAAAAAGCCGAAGGCCAGCCGCGATAAATCGTCGGAAATCTTCCTGATGGGCCGTGGAATCAAGAATCCGCTGAAAAATGCCGTAGAAGAAGATGATCCCGCCCTTGATATTTAAGAGGGAATCCGCACATGGGAACGAGAAGTGCAGTAGCGTCTGATGGCATAAAAGCCTAAATTGTTTATACTGCATTTTTTTTGCGTGAACGCGGTTTTTTCGCGCGCACGGATCGGCGGGCTTTGGCACGGCCCGCTTATTGCGAGTAAAATCGTGTTTCTAGCTATAGGTAAAGAGATGCGCACTGCATCCAAGGAGTCTTCGTGAATAACATGTTTTCCAAATCTGCCATCTGGGTAGTCGTATTGCTGCTGTTGTTCATGCTGTTCAAGCAATTCGACAGTCATGGCGCCACAGGCGGCAGCAAGGCCATCGCTTATTCCGATTTGCTGGATGAAGTCAAAGCCAAGCGCGTCAAGGATGTCGTGATCGAAGGTTCGTCGATCACCGCCAAGCTGATGGACGACACCAAGGTGCGTACCACCGCCACCAGCCTCGACAAGGGCCTGATCGGCGACTTGCGCGACAATGGCGTGCATTTCGATGTGCGTCCGCCCGAGGAAGCGTCTTTCCTGCAAACTATTTTTGTTTCCTGGTTCCCCATGCTGCTGTTGATCGGCGTCTGGGTCTTCTTCATGCGTCAGATGCAAGGCGGCGGCAAGGGCGGGGCATTCTCGTTCGGCAAGTCGAAGGCGCGCATGATGGATGAAGCCAGCAACACCGTCACCTTCGCCGATGTCGCCGGTTGCGACGAAGCGAAAGAAGAAGTCAACGAAGTGGTCGACTTCCTCAAGGATCCGAGCAAATTCCAGAAACTGGGCGGCCGCATTCCCCGCGGCGTGCTGATGGTCGGTCCTCCGGGCACGGGTAAAACCCTGCTGGCGCGCGCCATCGCCGGCGAAGCCAAGGTGCCGTTCTTCTCGATTTCCGGTTCCGACTTCGTGGAAATGTTCGTCGGCGTGGGTGCTAGCCGCGTGCGCGACATGTTCGAAAACGCCAAGAAACACTCGCCGTGCATCATCTTCATCGATGAGATCGACGCTGTCGGCCGTCACCGCGGTGCCGGCATGGGCGGCGGCAATGACGAGCGCGAACAGACCCTGAACCAGTTGCTGGTCGAGATGGACGGTTTTGAAGCGAACTCCGGCGTCATCGTCGTGGCCGCCACCAACCGCGCCGACGTGCTCGACAAAGCCTTGCTGCGTCCGGGCCGTTTCGACCGCCAGGTTTCCGTCGGCTTGCCCGATATCCGTGGCCGTGAACAGATCTTGAACGTGCACATGCGCAAGGTACCTATCGGTACCGACGTGAAAGCCGATATCCTGGCCCGCGGTACGCCTGGTTTCTCCGGCGCCGATCTGGCCAACCTGGTCAACGAGGCAGCCCTGTTCGCCGCCCGCCGCAGCAAGCGCCTGGTGGAAATGGCTGACTTCGAAGATGCGAAAGACAAGATCTACATGGGTCCCGAGCGTAAATCGATGATCATCCGCGAGGAAGAGCGTCGCAATACGGCTTACCATGAGTCCGGTCACGCCGTCGTCGCCAAACTGCTGCCGAAAGCCGATCCCGTGCATAAAGTGACGATCATGCCGCGCGGCTGGGCCCTGGGCCTGACCTGGCAGTTGCCGGAACACGACAACTTGTCCGCCTACAAGGACAAGATGCTGGAAGAAATTTCCATCCTGTTCGGCGGCCGTATCGCCGAAGAGATTTTCGTGGGACAGATGTCCACGGGCGCATCGAACGACTTCTCGCGCGCCACCAAGCTGGCCCGTTCCATGGTGACCCGCTTCGGCATGTCCGACAGCATGGGCGTGATGGTCTACGAAGACAGCGAAAACGAAGGTTTCTTCGGTGGCGCCACCAAGACGATCTCGGAAGCGACCCAGCAAAAGGTCGATGCTGAAATCCGTAACATTCTCGACAAGCAATATGCTTTGGCGCGTACTTTGCTGGAAGGCAACCGCGACAAGGTCGAAATGATGACGAAAGCCTTGCTGGAATGGGAAACCATTGATGCAGAGCAAATCAATGACATCATGGCCGGCCTGGAGCCGCGTCCACCGAAAGTCATTCCGCCACGCCGCAATGCGGGCGACAGCGGCACGGGCGGCATTTCGCCGAACGTGACGGCGCCAGCCTGACAAGGGCCGCCCTGACGGGCGGCACGCAAGGGTATGGCAAGAACGAGGGTAAGGAGCGATCCTTGCCCTTTTTCGTTGGCGCACCAGATTTCCCTGACGACTACAAAGATTCACATGCGACACTATTTGCAATTCGGCCGTTTCGGCTTCAACCTGTCCGGCGCGCAGGCGCTGGTGATGGGCATCCTGAACATCACGCCCGACTCGTTTTCCGATGCGGGTCAGTACCAGCACCTGGAATTTGCCCTGTCGCGCGCCGAGCAGATGATTGCCGATGGCGCCGATATCCTCGACATCGGCGGCGAATCGAGCCGCCCCGGCGCGCCGCCGCTGCCGCTGCAGGACGAGCTTGCGCGCGTCATGCCGGTGCTGTACGCCTTGCGCGACTGCGGCAAGCCCCTGTCCGTCGACACGTACAAGCCTGAAGTGATGCGCGAAGCCATCCTGGCGGGCGCTGACATGATCAACGATATCAACGGTTTCCGCGCGCCGGGCGCCATCGAGGCCGTGCAGGGCAGCGATTGCGCCCTGTGCATCATGCATATGCAGAACGTGCCGCAAACCATGCAGCAGCAACCGCAGTATGAAGACGTGGTGCGCGAAGTCATCGACTTCCTGCGCGAGCGCATCGACACGATGACGGCGGCCGGCATCGCCCGCGAACGCCTGTGCGTCGATCCCGGCTTTGGTTTCGGCAAGACGGTGGAACAGAACTACGCTTTATTGCGCGCCACGCGCCAGCTGCGCAGCGAACTGGACCTGCCTGTGCTGGCGGGCCTGTCGCGCAAGTCGATGATCGGCGCCGTGACGGGACGTCCCGTCGAGCAGCGCCTGGCCGGCAGTGTTGCCGGTGCGCTTGCTGCGGTAGCGCAAGGGGCAGAAATTATCCGTGTGCATGATGTAGCAGAAACCGTCGATGCCCTGAAGATCTGGCGCATGGCGCATTGAAGCTGTAAGATTCATTATAAACAACAAAAAGAGAAATTTATGACGCGTAAATATTTTGGCACCGATGGCATCCGCGGCCTCGTGGGCACCGCTCCGATCACCCCCGACTTCGTCATGCGCCTCGGTTATGCGGCCGGCAAGGTGCTGGCCAAGTCGCAGGGCGGCAAGGCGCGCCCGACGGTGCTGATCGGCAAGGACACGCGCATTTCCGGCTACATGCTGGAAGCGGCGCTGGAAGCGGGCCTGTCGGCCGCCGGCGTGGACGTGATGCTGGCAGGTCCCATGCCGACGCCGGCAATCGCTTACCTGACGCGGGCGCTGCGCCTGTCGGCCGGCGTGGTCATTTCCGCCTCGCACAATCCCTACCATGACAATGGCATCAAGTTCTTTTCCGGCCAGGGCACCAAGCTGCCCGACAGCGTGGAACTGGAAATCGAAGCGGCGCTCGACGAGCCCATGGCTTGCGTGGCATCGGAAAAGCTGGGCCGCGCCAAGCGTCTCGACGATGCCCAGGGCCGCTACATCGAATTTTGCAAGAGCACCTTCCCGAACGAGCTGGACTTGCGCGGCCTGAAGATCGTCGTCGATTGCGCGCATGGCGCCGCCTACCATATCGCGCCGCACGTCTTCCATGAGCTGGGCGCGGAAGTCATCGCCATCGGCAACAAGCCTGATGGCTTCAATATCAATGCGGGCTTTGGCGCCACGGCGACCAAGGCCATGGCCGAAGCCGTCGTCGAGCACGGCGCGGACCTCGGTATCGCCCTCGATGGCGACGCCGACCGCCTGATCATGTGCGACGCCACGGGCCGCTTGTACAACGGCGACGAGCTGTTGTACGTCATGGTCAAGGACCGCCTGGCGACGGGGCCCGTGGCCGGCGCCGTCGGCACGTTGATGACGAATATGGCGCTGGAAGTGTTGTTCAAGCAGCAGGGCATCGGTTTCGCGCGCGCCAAGGTGGGCGACCGCTACGTGCTGGAAGTCATGAAGGAAAAGGGCTGGATACTGGGCGGCGAGGGCTCGGGCCATCTGCTGTGCCTGGACCGTCACACGACGGGCGACGGCATCGTCTCCGCGCTGCAAGTGTTGTCCGCGCTCAAGCGCAGCGGCCAGAGCCTGCAGCAATGCCTGGCCGAACTGGTGCTGTTCCCGCAGACCCTGATCAACCTGCGCGTGGCGCCCGGTTTCGACTGGCAGAAGAATGCCGCCATGGTGGCCGAGAAAGAGCTGGTCGAGGCCGAACTGGGCGACACGGGCCGCGTGCTGATCCGCGCTTCGGGCACCGAACCGCTGATCCGCGTGATGGTGGAAGCGAAAGATAAAGAAAAGGCCGAGTCGATGGCGCGCCGCATCGCGGATAAAGTGGCGGTGTAAAGGCAAGCGGCGATAGTTATTTCCATCTAATTCGCCTGGGGCAATTGACGAAATTGGGCGGGGGCGTTATTATCTTGTCTTCGGAGTGTGGCGCAGCCCGGTAGCGCACCTGGTTTGGGACCAGGGGGTCCAAGGTTCGAATCCTTGTACTCCGACCAAAGTCATAAGCGGGCTGTCAGAGATGACAGCCCGTTTTCTATTCTGCGGCGCCTTGGCATTGCTGGCGCGCATAGACTAAAATGCTGCACCTTTCCGCCCATCGTTCAACGGATAGGACAACGGTCTTCTAAACCGTGAATGGGGGTTCGATTCCCTCTGGGCGGACCAGTCCTTGCTGGTCATGCAGGCGACAAGCTGTCGCATTGCCATCATTCTTCACCTCTTCATCTTTTACCTGCCTGCCTGCCGTGTCACGGCTGCGCGAACAGCACCACACTCAGCAAATACAGCAGCGGCGCCGCGCACAGCAGCGCCGAACATACCGAAACGATTTTTTTGTTGGCCAGCCGGGCCAGGCGCAGCCGTTCCCGTACGGGCAGGTGCTGGCGGATCACGCTGCGCGCGCGTGGCTGAAACGGTTGTTCGTGCATGAGATCTCCTTCGTCGATCAGCAGTTGATGCCGTCGAGCATAGCGAGGGGGATCTAAAAATGGTGTAAACAGTGGGCCTGGCGCCGCAAGCACGGCGTAAAGATGCGGCGGATATGGAAGGCGGCAGCGGGCGCTGCCGCGCCGCTGCCGCTATGATGCGATGACGAGGCTTACTTTCCCTGGCGGCGGCGCGCCATGAAGCCCAGCAGGCCCAGGCCGGCCAGCAGCATGGCATAGGTTCCAGGTTCTGGCACGGCGGAAGTGAAGGCCCTGTAGTTGCTCAGGTCCTTGGGCAGGCCCGCTACCGTGAAAGTGGTGCCGGCAGCCACGGGTGCGGCCCAGTGGAACACCAGTTCGCCCTGGCCGAAGTGGATGGCCAGGTAGTCATAGGCGGCCGCGCTCGTATAGGAATTGACGCCGCCGCTCAAGCCTGCCGTGGTGCCGGCAGTGCAGCCCGAGGTGGGATTGTCGCAATACGAAACGGCGGCGCCCAGGCTGCTGCCGAACACGCCATTGATATAGCCCTGGATGTCCGAAGGGCTCTGCGGCACCAGATTGTCATCATAATATTTCACCTGCAGTGCCGGCGATGGCGAATAGGTGACGGTGCTGCCGGCGATGACGAAGCCGCTGGCCGGCCCTACATCGACCCAGGTGGCCGCTTGCGCCGCACTTGCCAATACAGTCATTGCGGCCAGCATGGATGCCTTGATGGCAATACTCTTTACGCTTTTCATGAAAACCCCCTTGTGCTTGAGACAGTCGCTTCTAGTATTGGGACGCGTCCCTGCCTGCCGGGGATGTCATCCCATTGCCCGTTTTTTAGCTATCGTTTTAGCTATTTCCTGCACGTACTGGGTACGCAAATGCAAGCTTACTCTTGATCTAAAATAATACAATTTTAATAATTCTATTGGTTTGCTTGACAACATCGCATACGGCTATGTCTGGCTGTGCCAGCGATAGCCAATATGACGTGAGGAAATGGCGTGACAAGACGCGCCAGCCTGTGCTAGCGGCGTCCCTGCTTGGGGAGAGGAGAGGCGGGTGCTTCAGTCGCTGTTGTTGCTGACGCCAAACAGGCGATCCTTGGCGTTGAGCAGCTTTTGCACCTTGGCGCCCATTTTCATCAGTTGCGCCATCGATTCGGGCGACAGGCGCTGCAAGTCGTCGAACCAGGTATTGGCCAGGTCGACCAGTTCATACATTTCGCGCATGCGCTCCTGCGCATATTGATCCACCGGTTCCGTGGCCGGCGCCAGCAGCGCTTCGCGCAGCACCGTCAGGGTGGGAGCCACCTCGCGGCGACGGCGCTCGGCGGCCACCACGCGGAAGATTTGCCACACATCGCCCAGCGAGGAAAAATACTCGCGCCGGTCGCCGGGAATGCGCGACTGGCGGATCAAGCCCCAGCCCTGCAATTCCTTCAGGCCGATGCTCACGTTCGAGCGCGAAAAACTCAGGTGTTCCGCGATTTCATCCGCGTGCAAAGGATGCTCCGCGACAAACAACAAGGCGTACACTTGCCCCACCGTCCGGTTAAAGCCCCAGCGGCTGCCCATCTCGCCGAAATGGCTGACGAAGGTCAGGATCAGCGGCGTCATTTGGATATTTTGAGTTTTCATAATTATCTGAATTTTTTCACGCCAAACCGCCAGGGTCAATTGATATATGTCATGTTTCGCAGTATTATACAAAAAATCGAATTTACAGAAAATTCTGAAAACTCAAAAAGTATAAGATGACGACCTCGCCACTGTCCTTGCCCCGCTTTATTCTTCCCCGTGCCGCCAGCCTGGCGCAAGGCGGCGCCGCCTTGCTGTGGCTGCCGCAAGCGGCCTTGCTGGCCTGGGCCGTGCAAGCCATGCTCGATGGCGCACCGTGGCGCGCGGCCCTGTTGCCGGCCGCCGGCGTGCTGCTGCTGGGCGTGCTGCGCGCCGGCTGCGAAGCGTGGGGCGCGCGGCGCATGTATGCGGCGGCGCGCGCGCACCTGTCCACCTTGCGCGGGCAGGTGGCGCAGGCGCTGGCGCGCCGTTCGCCGCTGGACCGCCAGCGCGCGCAGTCGGGCCAGGCGGCCAGCGTCATCGCCGAGCAGGCCGAAGCCATCGTGCCGTATCTGGTGCGCTACAAGCCCGCGCGCTGGAAAGTCATGCTCGTGCCGCTCGTGATCCTCGCCGTCGTGACGCCGCTGTCGTGGATCGCCGCCTTGATCCTGCTCATCGCCGCGCCCCTGATTCCCGTCTTCATGGCCCTCGTCGGCATGGGCGCGCAGGCGGCCAGCCGCGCGCAGATGGTGGAAATGGGCAGCATGAATGCCTTTTTGCTGGACCGCCTGCGCGGCCTGGCCACCTTGCGCGCGCTCGATGCCGTCGATGCCACGGCCGCGCGGCTGGATGCCTCGTCGCAATCCGTGCGCCGGCGCACGATGGTGGTGCTGCGCATCGCCTTCCTGTCGTCCGCCGTGCTGGAACTGTTTTCCGCGCTGGGCGTGGCCATGGTGGCCGCCTTCATCGGCTTCTCCCTGCTGGGCAGCCTCCATTTCGGCACCTGGGGCCGTGAACTGAGCCTGGGGCAGGGCTTGTTCATCCTGCTGCTGGCGCCCGCGTTCTTCGAGCCGCTGCGCGAACTGGCCGCCGTCTGGCACGACAAGGCGGCCGGCGAGGCGGGCCTGGCCGGACTGCACGACCTGGCCGCCGAGGGCGTGCCCCTGCCGGGCGCCGGCGTGGAGCTTGCCGCCGTGTCCGCCGCCGCCATGGCCGTGGCGCCGCCGCCCTCCATTGACATTCATCAACTGCGCTTTGACCATCCCGGCGAAGCGCCCGTGTTCGACGGCTTTGACTTGAGCGTGCGCGCCGGCGAACACGTGGCCCTGCTGGGCGCCAGCGGCGCCGGCAAGACCACCTTGCTGTCCTTGCTGGCCGGCTTGCTGCCCGCCAGCGGCGGCGATATCCGCATCGGCGGCGTGCGCCTGAATGACAGCACCGTCAATACCGTGCGCCAGCGCATGGCGTGGATGGGCCAGCGTCCGCACGTGTTTGCCGCGTCCGTCAGCCAGAACGTGACCCTGGGCCGCGCAGGCGCCAGCGGCAGCCCCGCGCAGGTGACGCAGGCGCTGCACCTGGCCGACCTGGCTGGCGTGGCCCAGGCGCAGCCGGCCGTCATGCTCAGCGATGGCGGTCAGGGCTTGTCCGGCGGCGAGGCCGTGCGCCTGGCCCTGGCCCGCGTGGCCCTGCATCCACATGCGGACTTGCTGCTGGTCGACGAACCGACGGCGCATCTGGACAGCGAAACGGCGGCGCGCGTCACGGATGCCTTGCTGGCCCTGGCGAAAGGCAAGACGATGCTTGTCGCCACGCACGACCCCGTGCTGGCTGGCCGGCTGCAGCGCACGGTGCAGGTCGATGCGCAGGCGCAGGCACGGGAGCTGCGCGCATGACCACTTCCCTGATTTCCCATCCCGTCCTGCGGCAACTGCTGCTGGCCCAGCCCCGCAAGCTGATCGGCGGCGCCTTGCTGGCGGCCCTGACGGCCGTGGCCGGCATGGCCTTATTGGGCTTGTCCGGCTGGTTCATCACGGCCACGTCGATTGCCGGCCTGCACGCCTCCACCGCCATCGTCTTCGACGTCTTCGGCCCGTCGGCCGGCATCCGCCTGCTGGCCATCGGCCGCACGGGTTCGCGCTATGCGGAGCGCCTCGTCACGCACGACGCCACGTTCGCCGCGCTGGCGGCCATCCGCGTGCAGCTGTTTCGAGGCTGGTCGCGCCCGGAAGCGGCCAGCCGCTTGCTGCGCCAGCCCGCCAAGCTGCTGTTCCGCCTGACGGCCGATATCGACGCGCTCGAAGCGCTGTATTTGCGCCTGCTGGTACCCGCCTGCACGGCCCTGTGCGTGGCCATGCTAGCCGGCGTGGCGCTGGGCGTGATGCAGTGGCAGCTGGGCCTGGGCGTGGCCGCGTGGCTGCTGGCCGCCGGCGGCGGCATCAGCTGGATCGTGGCGCGCCGCGCCCGCCGTCCCGCCATCGTGCGCTCGCGCGCCATCGAAAAACTGCGCTCCGGCACCATCGACCTGGTGGCCGGCCAGACCGACCTGGTGATGGCGGGCCGCATCGGCGCCCAGTGCGCCGCGCTGGAACAGATCGACCGCTCGCTGGCGCAAGCCGATTTCGCCCTGCTGCGCCTGGAAACGGCGGCCGGCGCCGCGTATGGCGTGGCCGGCAGCGCGACCTTGGCTGGCGTGCTGCTGGCCGTGGCCGCGCTGGTGCAGCAACAAATGATGACCGTGCCGCTGGCGGCCCTGGCCTTGCTGATCGCGCTGACGGCCGTGGAACCGTTTGCGGGATTGCGCCGCGGCGCGCTGGAAGCGGGGCGCATGCTGCTGGCCATGCGCCGCCTGGCGCCGCGCCTGGATGGAGATGTAGCTCCGCCGTCCATCGACGCAGCACCAGGCTTGCGCCTGGAACAGGTCTGCGCCGCGCATGCGGGCAGCCATGTCGCCATCCTGCACGACATTTCCCTGCACGTCGGCGAGGGCGAACGCGTGGCCTTGATCGGCCCCAGCGGCGCGGGCAAATCCACCTTGCTGGCCATCGCCGCGCGCGAGCTGGCGCCGCTGTCGGGGAGCGTCAGCGCGCCGCGCGCCTGCCTGTTCACCCAGAAGACGGAACTGTTCCAGGACAGCTTGCGCGATAACCTGCGCCTGGCCGACCCGTCCGCCAGCGATGCGCAGCTGTGGGCGGCGCTGCAGGCGGCCGGCCTGGACGACGAGGTGCGTGCCTTCGCGGGCGGCCTGGACACCATGCTGGGCGAGGGCGGCCTGGGCTTGTCCGGCGGCCAGGCGCGCAGATTGGCGCTGGCGCGGCTATTTCTGCATGCATCGACCTTGTGGCTGCTGGACGAGGCGACGGAAGCGCTCAATGCGCGGACGGCCAGCGATGTCCTGCAGCGCCTGGCCACGCGCTGCGAAGGGCGCAGCTTGCTGATCGCAACCCACTTGCGGCGCGAAGCGGCGCTGGCGGACCGGCTGCTCAGCCTGCGCGATGGCCGCATCGTCGGCGACGCGCGCCGTGGCACGCCAGCCTTCGAGGCGGCGCTGGCGGGCTTGCGCGCAGATTAAGGAATGAAGGAAAGAGGGGAGACACAGGCGGTCCGTATGCCAGCGTGAGGGCGGCGGAACCAATCGAATCGCATCAGATAGATACCAAGTTTACAATTACAGCAGGGAAACACCAAGGAAATCATATGGACTTCGATATTGTCGCTTTATCCAGACTGCAGTTTGCGCTGACAGCTCTGTACCACTTTATATTTGTTCCGCTGACGCTGGGCCTGTCAGTGATCCTCGCCATCATGGAGACGGTGTATGTGATGACGAACCGCCCCATCTGGCGCGACATGACCAAGTTCTGGGGTGTCTTGTTCGGCATCAACTTCGCCATGGGCGTGGCGACGGGCGTCGTCATGGAATTCCAGTTCGGCATGAACTGGAGCTATTACAGCCATTACGTGGGCGACATTTTCGGCGCACCGCTGGCCATCGAGGGCTTGATGGCCTTCTTCCTGGAAGCGACCTTCGTCGGCCTGTTCTTCTTCGGCTGGGACAAACTGTCGAAGCGGGGCCACCTGGTCACCACCTGGCTGGTGGCCATCGGCTCGAACTTTTCGGCCCTGTGGATTTTGATCGCCAACGGCTGGATGCAAAATCCCGTCGGCGCGGCCTTCAATCCGCAGACCATGCGCATGGAAGTGACGGATTTCGGTGCCGTGCTGACGAATCCCGTGGCACAGGCGAAATTCGTGCACACGGTGTCGGCCGGCTATACGGCGGCATCGATTTTCGTGCTGGGTATTTCCGCCTGGTATCTGCTGAAGGGCCGCCACGTGCAGCTGGCCAAGCGCTCGATGACGGTGGCCGCCTCGTTCGGCCTGGCCGCCACCTTGTCAGTGGTGGTGCTCGGTGACGAAAGCGGCTACCTGTCGTCCGAACATCAAAAAATGAAGCTGGCCGCGATCGAAGCCATGTGGACCACGGAGCCGGCGCCCGCCGCCTTCACGGCCATCGGCTTTCCTGACGCGAAAGCGCGCGAGACGCATTACGCCGTGCACATCCCGATGGTGATGGGCTTGATCGGCACGCGTTCGCTGACGACGGAAATCCCCGGCATCGAGCAATTGGTCGACCGCGGCGAACTGCTGATCAAGGATGGCATCAAGGCCTATGACGCGCTGCAGACCATCCGCAGCGTGGCGCCGGGCAGCCCCGTGCCGCAGGACGCGAAAGACATGTTCGAGTCGAAGGGCCAGTCCATGGGCTATGCCTTGTTGTTGAAACGTTATGTCGACGATCCGCGCCAGGCCACGCCCGAGCAGATCCGCAAGGCCGCGCTCGACACCGTGCCGCCCGTGGGCCCCTTGTTCTGGTCTTTCCGCGTGATGGTGGGCTTGGGCATGTTCTTTATCTTGTTGACTGGCACGTTCTTCATCCTCTCGACGCGCCGCACCCTGGACAAGCACCGCTGGCTGCTGAAAGTGGCCGTGTTCGCCATTCCGCTGCCGTGGGTGGCCATCGAGGCGGGCTGGATCGTGGCCGAAGTGGGCCGCCAGCCGTGGGTCATCGAAGGTGTGCTGCCGACGGCCGTGGCCGTCTCCAACCTGGGGGCGTCGACGCTCCTGATTACCATCGCCGGCTTTGCCGCCATCTACACCGTGCTGTTGATTATCGAAATGAAGCTCATGCTCAAGGCCATCCGCAAGGGGCCGGAAGAGACGCCGCGGACTCCCGTGCCAGCGGCCGCAGCCATTCATACTCAACGCGCCTGAGGAGGGCCAGACCATGATTTTGCATGAAATGATTTCGTATGAAACCCTGCGCCTGATCTGGTGGCTGCTGATCGGCATCCTGCTGGTGGGCTTCGCCATCACGGACGGCTTCGACCTGGGTACGGGCATGCTGCTGCCGTTCGCCGGCAAGACGGACCTGGAGCGCCGCGTCATCATCAACAGCATCGGACCCGTGTGGGAGGGCAACCAGGTGTGGCTGATCCTGGGCGGCGGCGCCATCTTTGCCGCCTGGCCGCAGCTGTACGCCGTCTCGTTCTCGGGCTTTTACCTGGCCATGTTCGTCATCCTCGTGGCGCTGATCGTGCGTCCCGTCGCCTTCAAATTCCGCAGCAAGCGCGAAGACCCGCGCTGGCGCGCCCGCTGGGACGCGGCCCTGTTCGTAGGCGGCTTCGTGCCGGCCCTGATCTGCGGCGTGGCGATCGGCAACGTGCTGCAGGGCGTGCCGTTCCGTTTCTCGCCGGACATGCATATCTTCTATGACGGCAGTTTCTTTGCGCTGCTCAACCCGTTCGCGCTGCTGTGCGGCCTCGTCTCGGTGGCCATGCTGGTGATGCACGGCGCCACCTGGCTGCAAGTGAAAACGGACGGTGCCGTGGCGGAGCGTTCGCGCCGCTACGGCAGCGTGGCGGCGATTGCGACCGTCGTGCTGTATGCGGCAGCCGGTGCGGCCCTGTGGCTGTGGGTCGATGGCTACCGCGTCACCAGCGCCGTCGTCGTCGACGGCCCGTCGAACCCGATGCTGAAAACGGCGCAAGTGCACGTGGGCGCCTGGTTCCTCAACTTCGCCGCCCACCCGTGGACATGGATCGCCCCTGCGGCCGGCTTGCTGGGCCCCTTGCTGGCGTTCGCCTTGCTACGTGCGCGCCGCGAAGTGCCCGCCTTGCTGGCCAGCGCGGCCAGCATCGCCGGCATCATCCTCAGCGTGGGCGCGGCCATGTTCCCGTTCATCCTGCCCTCGTCGATCGATCCGCGCGCCAGCCTGACGGTGTGGGATTCCTCGTCCAGCCACATGACCCTGTTCATCATGCTGGTCGTCACGGCCGTCTTCATTCCCCTCATCGTGGCTTACACGACCTGGGTATATAAAGTCCTGTGGGGCAAGGTTGACGGCAAAGCCATCGAAGACGAAACCGGTCACGCTTACTAAGAATTAAGGAAAGGATATAACTATGTGGTACTTCGCCTGGATACTGGGTCTTCCGCTGGCGGCGACGTTCGCCGTGCTCAACGCGATGTGGTATGAAATTGCCGATGGCGACACGACGCCCGAGCAATACCGCGACACGCCCAAGTAAGCGCGCGTCGGCTTGACTGGCCCCGCCCCGTGCGCATGCACGGGGCGGGGCTTTTACTTTGGATCAAAGCAAGATGAATTCGCCGCGGATGCGCAGCTTCATGCCGCGCGGCGCGTCGGCGCCCGCCGCCACGGCCCAGGCCGTGATCCAGCGAGCACAGCGTTCGCGCGCCGCCGCATCGGCCAGCGCCTCGTTCAGTCGCCGCAAGCGCGCATCGGCCCGGTCGATGCGCTGGGCCAGGTACAGGCGCTGATCCATGGGATCCGTTTTTTTGCTGTAATGCTGCATGGCGATTCCTTTCCGCTTCAGTCATGGCATAGCCATGTACGCGGGGATGGGGCGCCCGGATTCAGTTCAGGAAAAAAAAGGGCTATGTCACCGTCAAGTGTGGGAATGCGCCCAATGTTGCTTTCAATAACGTTTCGGGTGAGCGGATGCGCCTGGCGTCGAGTATCCAGCGCCATCCCAGATAGTTCGGCAGGTAGCGCGTGGCCACGCCGTGAAACGGCTTTAACCATTCGCGCAGGCGGCTGTGATACGCATTGACGTTCTGCACGTGCGCGGCGCCGCGCACACGGATGCCGGCGCGCAAGTTGACGGCCTGGTGGCTGAGGCCCGCCTCCCGCGCAAACGCCCGATAGGCGGGATGGCCATCCGTGACCAGCAGGATATCCTGGTCGATGACAGGCAACAAACAGCGGTGCAGTTGCGCCTTGGTCAACGCGCCTCTGCCGGTGACGAAATCGAGGGTCTGGCCCGTGCGATCACGCGCCACCAGGATGCAGACTTGCTCGTTGGATATGCCGCGCCGTTGCGCATGGCCGCCCCGGCGGCGGGCCGGACGCGTCATCTGTCGCGCCCCTTTTTCCGATTCCAGCACGTATAACTCGTCAGCCTCGGCGATGCCATGCAGGCCGTGCGGTCGATCCGTCCTGGCGACGCTGAGAAAACGGTGGCGCCAGCGAAACGTGGTGCTGCGGTGCACGCCCAGTTGCAGCGCCGCCTTGCGCACGGAATCCGATGCAAGCAGGCAATCGGCGTAGTCGAGCCACAGCGATTTATGGCGCAAGCGGGCCAGCGGCGTCCCCGTCAAGGCATTGAAGGTGCGTCCGCAAGGCACGCAACGGTAGCGCTGCAGGCCGTTCGCATGGCCATGCCGATGCAGGTGGGACGAGTGGCAGGCTGGGCAGGCCAAGCGCGGCTGCGCCACGCCCTCCAGCAGCGCGACGGTCGCGTCGAGTGGCGTGTTGCCACGCAGCAGGGCCATGCCTGCCTGCCGCTGGCGCCGGTTCAACTGCACAAACTGCGCGATAAATCTGATCCATTCGGCTGGCTGCATGCTCTGCTCCCTGTGTGGTGGGTATGCAGAGTCAGACAGCACCGCCAAGCGAAGATTCCTGTATTTCCCCTATTTGCCGATGACATAGCCAAAAAAAGCCACCGCAAGGGTGGCTGCTGGGGCTTGCGTCAGGATGCTGTCTTGCCGGCCGGTTTGGGGGTGGCAATGGCGATCGGGTCGCTGGCCGGAAAGCTCTCCTTCAGCGCTTCATCGAGCGCTTCCTCGGCGTGGCTTTCGCCGGCCGGCGTGGGCGAATCGCGCTCCGGTGGCGGGGCGGGCGTGGTGGCGGCGTTGGTGCTGGAATGCATGATATTCCCCTCGCGGTGGTGCGCCATGGGGCCGGGGTGGCCTGGGCGCGGACTGATGCATCCAGCCTAGCACATCGCGCAAAAACAGCGCGCCGGATGCGCCTGCCGCAGGAGCGGATGGCGGCGTCTGCTACACTGCGCTCCACTTTTATCGACGGAACCGCCATGACTTCCCCATCCCTGCCATACCGCGCCACCGCAACCGAAGTTTGTGCCTGGCTGGCGCAACAGACGGGCACCCCGTGGACCCTGGCGCGCCTGCTCGAGCAGGGCGGCTTGCCGTATGTCTGGCTCGATTACAGCGAGCAGTGGAGCGAGCTGTTCCATGACGGCGTGACGCGCTACGCGGCGCCCGTGGTGTTCATCGAGGACAAACAACACCTGGCCTCGGACGCCGGCGACGTGTGGCTGCGTTTTACGCGCGACTCCAGCAATATTTCCATCGAACTCAAGGCGCCGGGCTTGCGCGTGCCGCTGGAGGGCTTGCACTTCCAGGAGCGCGATCTCTTGCGTTTGCTCAAGGAGTTGCAGCATCCGGCGCCGGCCGAAGCGGCAGCCGACAAGGCGCCCGTGGTCTTGCCCAGCGCCTTGAAGGGCCTGGGCCGCGAACAGATTTTGATTGTCTTTGCCGGCGTGGGCAAGGTCGACCTGGACCAGGGACTGGCCAGCGGCGTGGGCATCTTTGGCGACGATGGCGCGCGCGTGCGCAAGAATTCGCGCGGCGGCAAGAACAGCCATGTGTGGCATCCGGTCACCCTGGCGTTCGGCTTGCACGATGTGCACCGCGTGCCGATGGCGCACCTGAAGAAGGCGTTTGCCACGCAACCGTTGCTGCGCGAGTGGAAGGCAGACTGGCTGGAATCGCTGCGCCTGCTGGGCGAGTGACCTTATAACTCGATGGGCGCCACCTCGGTGCCGATATCGGGCGCCGCGTAATGCATGCTGAAATACACGAAAGCGCCGATATTGAGGGCGACCGTGATCCAGAACACGATGCGAAATGAGCGCTTGCTCGACTTGTGGCGTAGCCATTGCTGGGCCAGCACGGCGCCCGGCCAGCCGCACAGCAGCCCCAGCAGCAGCAAGGTGCGCTCCGAGGTGCGCCAGCGGCCCCCTTTTGCGGCCGACTTGTCGATCGCATAGGCAACGAAACAGCCGAGGCTCAGCACGCCATACACGAGGGCGACCAGGGCGGGAATATGGAAAAAGAACGTGGCCAGCAAATACAGGACGACAAAGAACGCGATGACAAGGTAGGGCATAGGATGTGGTGGCTTCAGTGAGGGCGTGAGTATCCCACACCGGGAGCGATGGCGCCGCCTAAAATAAACAGCCTTGCGCCGTATCGACGTGTACGGCGCGGCGGCGGGCGTGGCCCGTCTTCAGCGCTTCGCGGTCGCTCGACAGGGAAATGCCTTCCAGCGCCAGCAAGGTTTCCTTGGCATGCAGGCCGCCCGCAAAGCCCGTCAACTCGCCCGTGGCGCCGACGACCCGGTGGCAGGGAGCGATGATGGAAATGGGATTCTTGCCGTTGGCGGCGCCCACGGCGCGCACGGCGGCGGGACGGCCGATCTGGCGCGCGATCTCGCCATAGCTGCGCGTCTGGCCGTACGGTATCGTCAGCAGCGCGCGCCAGACTTCCTGCTGGAATGGCGTGCCGGCAAAATCGAGCGGCACATCAAAGCATTGCAGCGTACCGGCAAAATAGGCGCCCAGCTGGCGCGCCGTTTCCTGCAGCACGGCACAGTTGTCATCGACGCGCATCGCGCCCAGCCGCACGCGGTTCGGCTTGTCGTTTTCCCACAAAATAGCGGCCAGGGCTTCCCCGCGCGCCACCAGGGTCAGCTCGCCCACGGGCGAGGGCACCACGATGCAGTCGTATTCCATGTTGGTTCCTTGATCAGATGGCGCCAGTGTAGCAGGATGGCGGCAGCCTGCGTATTGCGTGTAGGATAGTGTTTTATCGACATGGAGCACCGGCTTTGACGACGATCCCCACCTATGAGACCATCCGCGCGATTGCCCAGCGGCTGGTGCAAGAACGCTATCCCACGGCCGTGGCGGCCATCATCGGCGGCTCGTTCGCCACAGGCCGGCAAACGGCCAGTTCCGATATCGACTTGCTGCTGCAGTTCGACCACGTCGACTGCGCCTGGCGCGACACGATCGTGGCCGAGGGGCGCACGGTGGAACTGTTCGCGCACGACCTGGCCACGTTCACGTATTTCTGCAAGGAAATGGATGCGCCGGGCGGCACGGTGCCGCTGGCGATGATGGTGGTGGAAGGGGAAAACATTGTCGCCGCCGGCGACGCCTACGCGCAGCTGCACGCGCTGGCGCACGCCATCGACACGGCCGGGCCGCCCGCGCTCGACGTGGAGAACCTGCAGCGCCGCCGCTACGCCATCACCACCGCGCTGGAAGATCTGGTCGACAGCACGCACCCGGGCGAGGCGCTGGCCGTCGCTTGCCAGCTGTACGAAGCGCTGGCCGACCTGCACCTGCGCGCGGCGGGACAGTGGAGCGGCGGCGGCAAGCATCTGTTCCGCCGCCTGCAGGCGTTCGACACCGCCATCGCCGGACAGCTCGATGGCGCGCTGCGCCTGGTCGCCAGCGATTTGCCGGCCGGCCAGCGCGCGTTCGGGCAAGTCGCCGCCGCCGTGCTGGCGCCCGTGGGCGGTCCCTTGCTGGACGGATTTACCCTGCCGGCGCCCGCGCACTGGCGCGCTTAAAACGCCGTGCGCACGGCCAGGCTGACGTTGCGCGGTTCGCCCCAGAAGACGCCGTCGAAGAAGCCCACGTTGCGGTAGTACTTTTTATCGAGCAAGTTATTCACGTTCAGTTGCACGCTGGCGTGGCGGTTGAGGGCATAGCTGGCCATGGCGTTGAGCAGTGCATAGCCCGCTTGCGGGATGTTGGTGATGGTTCCCGATGGCGGGCGGCCGTACCACGATGCGCTGTAGGTGGCGCTTTGCGCCGTCATGCTGGCGCCCGCCCTCAAGCCGGCCAGGCGGCCGTCGAAGCGGTAGCTGGTGGCCAGGCGCAGCAAATGGCGCGGCTGCGTGGTGGCGGCGCGGCGGCCATCGGCCTCGGCCGCGTGCAGATAGGTGTAGCCGCCGCTCGCTTCCCAGGCGGGAGACAACTGGCCGGAAACGTCGAACTCGACGCCCTTGGCCGTCACGCCAGCGCCATTGGCCACCATGGCCTGGCCGCCGTCGGGCAGCAAGAAGCCGGGCGGCACCGTGCGGTCGAGTTCCGCCAGGTTCTTTTTCTTCGTATGGAACAGGGCGGCCGACGCGTTCAGCTTGCCTTCATAAAATTCGCCCTTGATGCCCAGCTCGGCATTGTCGCCCGTTTCCGGTGGTAAAAACTTGTCGTTGCGGTCCTTGCTCGTTTGCGGGTTGAACAGCTGCGTGAAGCTGGCATACGCGGAATATTGCTTGTTGATATCGAACACGGCGCCCACGTAGGGCGTCACTTCATTGCGCGTCTCGGCAAAGTCGCCGCTGCCCGTGTATGCGCCTTGCGTGTTGTAGCTGCGCGTGTCCGTGCGGTAAGTGCTGCTGCGTGCGCCGATGATCAGGTGCAGCGGGTCGGCCAGGCTCAATCGCGTGGCCACATAGCCGCCCGCCAGCCGCGTCACCGTTTCCGTGTGCGAGCCGTCGGGGCGGAACACGGGGCGGGGGATGTTGCCCGTCCAGCTGCGGTAATCTGGGATGAAGTCCGGGTAATTGATTTCCGCCTCGCCGCCCAGCGAGCGGGCGCGCTGGTTGCCGCCGTTCCAGCCGACGATGGCCGTGTGCTTGCGTCCCAGCAAGGTGAACGGGCCGCTGGCATAGACGTCGAAATTGTCGCCCGTGGTCTTGCCTGCGCCATAGGCGCCCGTCCACAGGCGCATGCCTGCGCCCGTGGCCGGGTCGGGATGGCCGCCGCCCGCGTAGGCGACGGTGGTGCGGTTCGTGCTTTCCGTGCGCGCATAACCGAGGTGCATGTTCCAGTTGCCGGGCAGGCGCTGGTCCAGCGACGTGAATAGCGTGTGCTGCTTGTTGGCCCAGGTGCTCCATGGCGTCGTGAGGCTGGTGTTGCGCGGCAAGTTCGCCAGGCTGCCATCCGCATTCCAGTACGGCACGGCGCCCCAGGTGGCGCCCGTGGGCTGGTTGTCCTGGAAGTCGACACCGGCCGTCAGCAGGCTGCCGGGGCGCAAGTCCGCCTCGACGATGAGCATGCCCACCGTCTTGCGTTCGTGATACATGTCCAGGTAGGAATCGCGTTGTTGCCAGGCCAGGGCCGTGCGCGCGCGCACGCTGCCATCCCCGTTCAGGGGCGTGGAGAGGTCGGCCTCGATCCTCTGGTCGTCCCAGCGGCCCATGATGAGGCCGGCGCTGGCCTGGAAGTCCCTGGTCGGCCGCTTGCGTATCATGTTGATGGTGGCCGACGGGTCGCCCGTGCCGCCCATCAGGCCCGTGGCGCCGCGCACGACCTCGATGCGGTCATACAGAATCGTGTCTTGCAGCGGCGCATTGCCGCCGCGCGCCATGCCGTCGATCTGCAGATTGTTGATGCCGAAGCCGCGCGCATAAAAGCGCGTGCGCTCCGTATCGTTCTGGCCCACCTGGATACCCGTCGTCTGCGCCAGCGCCTGGTCCAGGCGCACGGCGCCCAGGTCGTCGAGCAGCTGACGCGTGATGACGCTGACCGATTGCGGCGTCTCGCGCAGCGACAGGTCCATGCGCGTGGCGCTGCGCGCTTCGCCGGCCGTGTACGACTGTGTGCCTTCCGTCGCCGGCGTCGACTGGCCCAGCACGGTGACGGCCGGCATGGTCACGTCGGCCGGGGCGGCGTCGGCGGCCAGTGCCGGCAGGGCCACGCCAGCGGCAAGGCTGAGAAGACTGATGTGTAATAAACGGGGCAGGGGGCGCAAGGCGGGCAGGCGCGAAGAAGAGAAGACGGTGGTCGATTGCATTATTTTCCTGGAGTATTTTTAGTCGTGTGTGTTCCTATCTCGTCTGGCGAGTGGCGCAGTAGCTGGGGGGATGGCGTGACGCTGGCCCGGGATCTGGCTCGGATAGCAGTTCCACCCGCGCCTGGCAGTGGAAAGGTCGTGCATGATTCCGTTCATTTATTGTGAATAAGAATCATTATCAATATAAGTGGTCTTTGCCAAATAATCAAGCGTGTGCACCAAAGGAGTGCAAACAGCGGAGTGCAGGCAGCCCAAGGGCGGCGCATCGTCCGGCCTTCTGCGATAATGCAGGCGCTGACAAAATATTTTCCTCATTGAAAGAAATGCATGCGTAAATGGATCGCTTGTGCCGGATGGTTGTGTGTCGTGTCGCTGGGCCAGGCCCAGGAACACGCGCCGCCGCCGGCTGTTCCCGCGCCGCTGCAGAGCGCCAGCGCGCCGCCCGCCGCCGTGTCGCCACCGCTTGTGCCGCCGCCCGCCGTGCCTGCTGCGCCCGTTGCGCCGGCGCCAGCGGCGAGCGCAGAGGAAGCCTTGCCCTCGCAAACGGTGACGATCACCGCCAGCAGCGACGCCAAGGCGCCGCGCGTGCGCTTCACGGCCTACCGCGAGAGTTATCTGACGGCACGGAAAGTGTGGCAAGTGTCGAGCGGCAGCGTGGTCATGGCCCTGCGCCTGATTCCTGCCAAGCTGAGCGCCACCATCGACGACGTGCGCGTGGCCTTGCAAGGCAATGGCGCCCCCGTGCCGATCAAGGTGTCGGCCGGCGGCGTGTTTGTCGTGCCGCTCAACGATGACATCGCCGCGCAGGATGGCACGTTCTTGGTGAACAAGGGCAGGGGCGAACTGACGGCCAATATCGTCCTTCAGCCATCCGTGGCGCGCGATGCCTGGAACGTCACGCGCGTGGGACAAGTCCTGCACGACGCCCGCCGCGCCGTGCGGGCCATCACGCCGTGGTACAAGCGGCCATTTGCCAGCGACGTGCAATCGCTGGCCTTTTGCGCGGCCGAGCGGGGCAGCGCCTTGCAATTGATGGATGGCGAACAGCTGATCGCCACCTTGCCCATGAACGAGGCGGCCGTCAACGACATCAACCAGCCCGTGTTTTGCAAGATTTTCGACGGCGAAGACAAATACCCGGGACACTACCGCGTGGTCATGCCCGAGCAGGCGACGGTGCTGTTGCTGTAGAACCTAGTTGGGCTGGCGCTGCACCAGTTCCAGCGCCGCCGCCAGGGCCAAGTCCATGGTGGCCTGGTGGAAGATCAGCCATTGCGGCAACAGCGACAGCGCATGGCGGCCCTGTTCCAGGTCGCCTTCATCGACGGCGGCCCAGGCATGGTGCAAGCCGCTGAGCACGCGCGCATGCTGTTCGCGGTGATTCGCCAGCGAGGGAAAGCCGATTTGTTCCATCAAATCCTCTTCTTCGCGGAAATCGCGTTCGACGGCCGCGATCAGATCGCGGAACGCCACGCTGAAATGCCGGTCGCTCAACTGCCCCAGCCGCGCCAGCTCCTGAAACAGCGCCTCATGCGCCTCGTCGATGGCGGGAACGCCCAGCGCCATCTCATCCTTCCAATGTGATTTACCCATGCCAATGCCCCCGGTGAAGTCCCTCGCGGCGCGAAGCGGACTGTTCCAGTGTGGACGCAGCGAAGGGCGAAATCCATGACCTGGATCAAAAATCTGGTGGAGGGGAGGAGGGAAACGAGACAAAAACAAACGAGCGAAGAGAACAATTCCCCACCCGCAACAATGCGGTTTTTAAAGATGAGCACCACTAGCGAGCGCCGCTGAAAAACGCCGCTGGCAAGGCGTCTTTGACGCAGACAGTACGCTAGTACGGCAAGTCAAAGCAACGCAGCCAGCGACGTTTTCTCAGCCGCGCGTCTTATTGCTTGGGCCAGTGGGCCCACATGCCCTGCGCATCGACATTCGGCACCTGCATCTGCTGCCCGGCCGACGTCTGCATCGCATCCCTCAGCACGAGGGGCACGAGCATCAGAGCCGACAAGGCAAGGCAGAGCAGCACTTTGAGCGTCAACATGGTCGTCTCCCGGTGTCCCGGCGGCGGCGCGGGGATGCGGCGCCTGCCGGTCACGTTCTATGTACTACCATGCTTGCAGTTTAGTTCATCTGATTGAAACTTCAACTAGTTGCTGTGACGCACTGCACCAGTTGCGCCTCTTATTTGGCCTTGCGGCTGCGCCGCGGCTTGCCTGCGGCGGGCAGGAAAGAGTCGAACCACACTTGCGTCAATTGCCGCGTATTTTTCGCCGCTTCGCGCTTGACGGCGGCCGTGGCATGGCCGCGCGCCGTGTTGGCGATGCGGTTGGCGGCGCTCAGGTACATGCTCATCCAGGGGTTTTTCATGGCTAGCCTCACAGACAGTGGTGGGGGACGGGCATGTTGCCATGCCGCGATGTCCCCACTGTAGTCCGATGGCTGGCGCTGACCGTGCGGCGGCCCACATAGCCGGGTGGCGCGGGAGGGCGGGCTGATGCAGATCAATACACGTCGCGGCGGTAGCGTCCGGCCGCCAGCAGGGCGTCGAGGCCGTCCTGTCCCAGCACTTCTTGCAGCACAGCATCGATTCCTGCCGCCATGCCTTGCAAGCTGCCGCACACGTAGACGATGGCGCCCTGCGCCAGCCAGCCGCGCAACTCGCCGGCGTTGGCGCGCAGGCGGTCCTGCACGTATTCGCGTTTGCCGCCCTCGTTGCCGTCGCGCGAAAAGACCAGGTCCAGGCGCGCCAGGTGGCCAGCGTCGAGCCAGCCTTGCAACTCTGCGCCGCAGATGCTGTCAAAAGCTTGCTGGCGCTCGCCGAACAGCAGCCAGTTGCGGGCCAGCCCCGCCCGGTGGCGCGCGCGCAGGTGCGCCCGCAGACCGGCCAGGCCGGAACCATTGCCGATATAAATGCAGGGTACGTCGGTCAGGGCGGGCGCGAAGGCGGGATTGGCTTGCAGGCGCAAACGGATGCCGGCGCCCAGCGGGGCGAAGCGCGTGAGCCAGCCGGAACAGAGGCCGTAGCCCTCGTTTTCCTCGCCCGCATGGCGTTCCTGGCGCACCAGCAATTGCAGTTCGCCATCGGACGGCAGCGACGCGAGCGAATAGCTGCGCGGCGCATGCCGGGCACTCTGCGCGTCGCCTTCGCTGCCGTCCGCGTTGCACCCGATGATTTCCGCCAGCGCGCCCGCTTCCCAGGCAGCATCGGCGGGACCCGTCAAGGTGATTTCATGCAGTTCGCCACCGAGGCTGCCCGGGTTCAGCAGCACGCGGCGCGCCAGGCGCCACTCGGCGTACGACGCTTCTTCCTGCACGCCGATGGCGTCGATGGCGCTGCCGCTGCAGCGGGCCAGCGCCTGCGACCAGGCGGCCAGGGCGGCGGGGTCGTGCTTGTCCACTTCGATCAGCGGAAATAAAGGCGTGGCGCCCAGCGCTTGCAATTGTTGCGCCAGCGCATGGCCGAAGCCGCAGAAGGCGCCGTAATGGCGGTCGCCGAGGGCCAGCATGCCGAATGCCAGGCCCGCCAGTTGCGTGCCCGATGTTTGCTGCAACAGGCGCGCGAAGCGGCGCGTGCCGTCCGGCGCCTCGCCTTCGCCAAAGGTGCTGGCGACGATCAGGGCCCGTTCGTACTGGCGCAATTGCGCGGGATCAAAGCGGTCCAGCGACTGCACGTCGACGGCCACGCCCGCCTGCTGCAAGGCGCGCGCGCTTTCCAGCGCCAGGCGTTCGGCCTGTCCGGACTGGCTGGCGTAGGCCACCAGGGTCGGTAAACCTGTGTCCGTCTTGCCCGGAATGCCAACCAGCAGCGCACGCTGCGCCTGCACGGCCCGCTTGGCCTTGCGGCGGCCCAGGTACAGCATCCAGCCCGTGATGGCGAACAGGGGCAGGCCCAGGCTGGCCAGGGTGACGATGATGCGGCCGGGCAAGCCAAAATACGTGCCCATGTGCAGTGGATAAATGATGTTGACGAGGCGCGAGCCCAGCGCCTGCTGGCTGTACGGCTCGTTCTGCGTGACCGTGCCGTCGGCCGGCGCAATGCTGATGCGGCTGCGCGCCCGCTCGTGCGGCGCATCGCTGGCCAGCCACGTGAATTGCACGGCTTCGCCGGGGCGCACGGGCAGGCGCACCGTAGCCAGGGTCCAGCCGGGGGCGTGCTGCTGGAAAACGCTCCAGGCCAGGCCGATGTCGGCGGCGGGCGCCGGCTCCTGCGGCGCGCCTTTCTTGCCGGGCGCCTGCGCCGTCCGGGGCGGCTTGCCGGCCCAGGCGTCGATATTGTCGCGCACTACGTCATAGCTCCAGTAAATGCCCGTCAGGGTCAGCGCCACATAGACGACAAGGCACCAGGTGCCAGCCACGGCGTGCAGATTCCACAAAAAGGAGCGGCCTTTTAATGCCGGGTCGAAGGTCAGCCACGTGCGCCAGTCCAGCGGGCGGCGGGGCCAGCGCAGGTACAGGCCGGACAGTGCGAGGCCCAGCAAACACAGGGCCAGCGCGCCCGCCACTTGCCGGCCCGGATCGCGGGGCAGCAGCAGCCAGCGGTGCAGCGATTCCGTCCACTCGAAAAATGCCGCGCCCGCCAGCGCCGGCTGGGTCGCGCCCGTGTACGGGTGGACATAAATGGACTCGCCGCGCCGCTGGCCATGCTTCGGCGCGAAAAACAGCCGGGGCGCCGCGCCCGCTTCGGCATACACGGTGATCGAGGCGACGCGCTGGCCGTGTTCTGCCGCGGCAGTGCTGGCGAGCTGGGCCGGAGCCAGCGGCGCGCGCGTTTCCACGGGCACATGGCGCACGCCCGGGTTCATGGCATCGAGTAGTTCATCCTTGAAGGCGAGGGTGGCGCCGCTCAGGCCGATGATCACCAGTACCGTGCCGGCCGTGATGCCGATGAACCAGTGCAATTGAAACCAGACCTGCTTCCAGCTCCAGCGCCAGCGCCGTTGTTGCGGCGCGGCGGCATGCTGGCGCTGCTGGCCGGTTTCCGGCGCATCGTCGGCGCTGGCGCGCGGCAGGAGGGATGGAAGGGATGAGGTCGTCATTGCGGCTTTCGATAGCGCTGCCATGCAGGGCATCAGGCATGGCAGGGAAGAAGGAAGGCTGACATATTAACGCAAACGAGAATCATTCGCAAATAATGACAAGCCCCCTGCGGCGGGAGAAATAGCCACGGGATTGAAAAATGCTCACATTGATAATTTACATCACAGTGAAATTATGTAAAAATAAAAATCATTCTCATTCGTACTTATGAACTCATCCTGAATTCCCGAACGTGCACTGCTGATACAGGCTGGCCCACTTGGCAAGCAAGTCGGGCAGCTGTGCGTTTCCCGTGTCCACCATCGACGCTGTCAGCGGCCTGTGCGCGAACCAGCATGACTGGCTGTCTCACCGGCGCAGGACACTTCCCACAGCAATGACCATATCGCGCTCCGCCCGGCTCGCCTTGGGTGCCCGCGCATGACGATGCTGTGGCAGTTTTACATTTGTAGTACCCAAGCAAGCATGGCCAGCCAGGCGCTACGGCGCATTCGCCAGCTATATTCAGCCCACTTGATAGATTGAAAGAGAACGATGACATTGAAACACACCGCAGGCGCCGCCAAGCCAGCCGCTGCCATCCGCAGCCGCAAGCACCAGATCGCCGCCGCGCCGCGCATGCATGGCACGGCCCTGGCCGCCTTCGCTACCCTGGCCATGCCGCTGGCGCTGCATGCGCAAACGGTGGACAAGCCGCAGCAGTTGCAGGAAGTCAAAGTCGTGGGCACGGCTGAGCGCCTGATCCAGGCGCCCGTCAAATCGGCCAACGACAAGCTGACGGCGCCGCTGCTCGACACGCCGAAATCCGTGACGGTGATTCCCGCCGAAATCATTTCGCAAACGGGCGCCGTCTCGCTGACGGACGCGCTGCGCACCGTGCCGGGCATTACCATCGGCGCCGGCGAAGGCGGCAACCCCGTGGGCGACAACCTGTTTATCCGCGGCTACAACGCGCAAACGGATACGTATATCGACGGCATCCGCGACACGGGTTCGCAATCGCGTGAAATCTTTGCGCTGGAACAAATCGAAGTCGTCAAAGGCCCGAACTCGGCCTACGGCGGGCGCTCGTCCGCGGGCGGCGGCGTCAACCTGATCAGCAAGACGCCGAAGGTCGACGATTTCACGAATGCAACGGTCGGCCTGGGCAGCGCCAAGTACCGCCGCGCCACCTTGGATGCGAATCGCGTCGTCAGCGACGACGTGGCCGTGCGCGTCAACGTGATGGCGCATGACGCCCACGTGGCCGGCCGCGATTACATCAACGGCGACCGCTGGGGCATCGCGCCATCCGTCACCTTCGGCCTGAAGTCGGCCACGCAGGCGACCCTCAGTTACTACCACATGCAGTCGAGCGAATTGCCGGACACCGGCTTGCCGTTCAATAACCCGTTCTCCTCGGGCACCAATGTGTCGAAAAACGGCAACGGCACGCCCGTCAACGTGCCGCGCGAGACTTTCTATGGCCTGGTGAACCGCGACTTCCGCGACACGCAGAGCGATATCGGCACCATCGACGTGCGCCACGATTTCGGCAACAAATTGGTCTTGCGCAACGTGACGCGCTACGGCAAGACCAGCAACGACTACGTGTGGACCCAGCCCGACGATTCGAAGGGCAATACCATGCTGTACGGCACCGTCTGGCGCCGCGCCAATACGCGCACGACCGATACGGACGCGCTGGCCAACGCCACCAGCCTGGGCGGCGAATGGCTGGCCGGCGGCGTCAAGCACACGTACACGCTGGGCCTGGAAATCAGCCGCGAAGAAACGGACCGCAGCTCCTACCTGTTCAACCCGGGGACGAACAATCCGCTGGAAAAGGTCGGCTCCAGCTGCCCGACCTCTGGCGCGGCCACCCTGTACAACTGCGCACCGTTGCTCAATCCGAACGCCAACGACCCGTGGGTCTACACGCGCTCGGTGTCGCCGGCCCGCACGAATATCGTCACCAACACGCGTTCCGTGTACGGTTTCGACACCATCGAGTTCACGCCGCAATGGCTGCTGAACGTGGGCATCCGCTGGGATGACTACAAGAGCGCGCTGAACACGCCGCAATACACGCTCGACGGCAAGACCACGGCCGCCGTCAGCGCCAATGTGCACGCCACGTTCGCCAGCTACCAGGCGGGCCTGGTGTACAAGCCATCGAGCAACAGCAGCGTGTATGTGTCCTACGGCACCTCGTCCACGCCACCGGGCAATGATGGCGGCGACGGTATCGACGGCCTGTCGGTGGCGATCCAGAACCTGAAACCGCAAGAAAGCAAGAGCTTCGAGCTGGGCACGAAATGGGAAGTGCTGCCGGGCGGCCGTTTGTCCGTGAGCGGCGCCTACTTCCAGAGCGACATGAGCAATGCACGCGTGACGGCGCCGGACGGCAGCACGCAAAACGTGGGCGACAAGCAAGTCAAGGGTATCGAACTGGGCGTGAGCGGCAACATCACCCGCGAATGGTCGATCTTCGGCGGCTACACGCATTTAAACGCCATCCTGGAAAACAATGGCTACGTGACGAACGGCGTCATCAATGGCGTAACGCAATACGCGCCGTCGCCGTACAACGGCAACCAGTTCCCGACGACGCCGAAAAACAGCGCCTCGCTGTGGACGTCTTACCTAGTCACGCCTGCCATCACGGTGGGCGGCGGCGTGAACTACGTCGACAAGGTCTATGCGAACGTGGCCAACAACAAGTACGCCCCGGCCTACACGCGCTTCGACGCCATGGCCAGCTATGTTGTCAGCCGCAACGTGACCTTGCAGCTGAACATCCAGAATCTGACGAACAAGCTGTACTTCGACAAGGTTTCTTCGCCGCACTACACCGGCGTGGCGCCGGGCCGCTCGGCCACCCTGACGGCCAACATGAAGTTCTGATGCAGTGATTTTGCTGTAATGCAAAAGCGCCGTTTCCATCGCAAGGTGGACGGCGCTTTTTTTTCAGCCGGATGGACACGGGGCGGGGCGCAGTCCCGGCCATCCTCGTTTGCCTGATTAGGCGCTACAATAGGGATACTGTTCACTAGTTCCCATTGCTGCCATGACCACTTCCACACCGAATCTCGTCGTCACCCCATCCGCCCACCCCTTGTCCGATGCCGAGCGCGCCGCGCGCATGGTCAATCCCGCGTTTGGCCGCATCTTCACCGACCACATGGTGGTGATTCCTTACCGCGACGGCAAGTGGCAGCAGGGCGAACTGAAGGCCTACGGCCCGCTGATGCTGGACCCGTCCGCTTCATCGCTGCACTACGGCCAGGCCATCTTCGAAGGTTATAAAGCATTTGCCCAGCCCGATGGCAGCATCAAGACTTTCCGCCCGGAACAAAATGCCGAGCGCTTCAACCGCAGCGCCGCGCGCCTGGCCATGCCGGCCATCCCCGTCGAGCTGTTCCTGGAAGCGGGCGATGCGCTCATTTCCCAGGATCGCAACTGGGTGCCGAAGAACACGGGCGAGAGCCTGTACATGCGTCCGCTGATGATCGCCACCGACCCTTACCTGGGCGTGCGCCCCTCGGAGGAATACCTGTTCGTGCTGTTCGCCTCGCCAGCCGGCGCCTACTTCCCGAAAGGCGTGAAACCCGTCACCGTGTGGATCAGCGAAGACTTCGTGCGCGCCGCGCCGGGCGGCACGGGCGAAGCCAAGTGCGCGGGCAATTACGCGGCCAGCCTGATGGCCCAGTCGCAAGCGCAAGAGAAGGGCTGTGACCAGGTGGTCTGGCTCGACGCCGTGCACCGCGAGTACATCGAGGAAATGGGCGGCATGAATTTGTTCTTCGTGTATAAAGATGGCGAAAAGGTCACCGTGGTGACGCCGGAACTGACGGGCACCTTGCTGCCAGGCATTACCCGCCGCAGCCTGCTGGAAATGGCGAAAGACCTCGGCTATGCGACGGAAGAGCGTAAATTGTCCGTCCAGCAATGGCGCGACGACATCGCCTCGGGCCGCATGACCGAAGTGTTCGCCTGCGGCACGGCCGCCGTCATCACGCCGGTCGGCGTGGCCAAGGCCAATGGCTTTGAAATGACCATCAACAACAATGAAAACGGCGCCGTCACCCTGGCCCTGCGCGAAGCGCTGCTGGGCTTGCAGCATGGCACGGCTCCTGATACGCACGGCTGGATGCACAAGGTTTGCTAATCAGCTTGCTTGATTGATACCGCGCCGGCACTCAGTTGCCGGCGTTTTATATTCTGAAAGGGAAACCCGATGCAATTGAGAACTGTCTTGCCGGCGCTGGCCGCCGTATTCCTCAGCCTGTCCACTGGCGCCGTCCATGCGGCCGACGCCACCTGCGCCATTCCGCGCAACGTCAGCTATGTCGATTACGACGTCAAGCCGTCGGATGAGAAAAACACCTGTTACAAGCAAAGCACGAACGTGCCCACCGATTACTTCATGCTGGCGCTGTCGTGGTCGCCAGGCTTTTGCGACAGCCAGCGCCGCCGCGGCGAAGTGTCGAAGAAGGCCGCCTTCCAGTGCGCCGAGAGCAACCACTTCGGCTGGATCGTGCATGGTTTGTGGGCGCAGTCGAATAACCCGGGCACGTGCGAAGACATTTCCGTGACGCCGCCGCGCAAGACGGAGATGCATCCGCGTTACTGCAAGGGCAATCTGCCGAAGCTGGCGCCGTCGGAAATTTTGCCGTATATGTGCATGCAGCCCGGCGAAGCCTTGCTGCAGGGCGAATGGGAAAAGCATGGAGCCTGCGATTTCGATACGGCCAAGCAGTATTTCGAGAAAGAACGCGAACTATTCCAGGCCTTGAAGTTGCCGGATTCCAGCATGCCCAAGAATGAGTTGTTCCAGTGGATGAAGCAGCACAACCCGCAGCTGAAAGGCCGCTGGCTCGGCTATGAAAAGCACTCGGGCGAGTTGCGCATCTGTTATTCGAAAGATTTTAAAGTGATCGACTGCCAGAAGTGATGGGCGTTGCCTGCCCGGCAAAGTCCGTCCATCCATGCTAGTGTCTTGGCTGCGGCACCGTATGCCGCCCCGGACGGGCTAGACGAACAGGCAACATGATGAAGCAGAAAAACAAGGCACAGCCTTTCCTCGTGGGCGAGGACGGCTTGCCGCCCGGCGCCCGTTTATGGGCCATGCTGGCGCTGGCCATCGGCGTGGGCATGGCCTCGCTCGATACGGCGATCGCCAACACGGCCTTGCCGGCCATCGCCAGCGAGCTGCACACGACACCGGCCGCCTCGGTCTGGATCGTGAATGTCTATCAACTGGCCATGGTGGCGACCTTGCTGCCGTTTTCCGCCCTCGGTGAAATCGCCGGCTACCGGCGGGTGTTTATCTCCGGCATGTTCCTGTTTACTTTGGCGTCGCTCGCCTGCGCGCTGGCGTGGTCCTTGCCCTCGCTGGTGGTGGCGCGCCTGTTCCAGGGTGTCGGCGCCAGCGCCATGATGAGCGTCAATACGGCGCTGCTGCGCGCCCTGTACCCCAAACATTTGCTGGGCCGCGCGTTCGGCAACAATGCGCTGGTGGTGGCCGTCGCGTTCGCCATCGGGCCGACGGCCGCCTCGCTGATCCTGGCGACGGCGTCGTGGCCGTGGCTGTTCGCCATCAATGTGCCGCTGGGCGTGGCCGGCTTTTTCCTTGCCAGCCGCATGCTGCCGGCGACTAAACTCTCTGGCCACACGCTTGATGCGCGCACGGCCCTGTACAACGTGGGCGCCTTCGGCTTGCTCATCTTGCTGTTCGGCGACGCGGCCCATCACGCGGCCGTCTCGACCTTGCTGCCGGAACTGGTGGCCGTGGTGGTCTTTTTTATGTTGCTGCTGCGCCGACAGGCCGGGCATGCGGCGCCGATGCTGCCCATCGACCTGTTCCGCCGCCCGCTGTTCTTGCTGTCGTCGCTGACGGCCATCTGCACGTTTGCCGCGCAGGGACTGGCGTTTGTCTCGCTGCCATTCTATTTTGAAGTGACCCTGGGCCGCTCTCCCGTCGAGACGGGATTTTTGATGACGCCCTGGGCCGTGCTGGTGGCCGTGATGGCGCCCGTGGCGGGGCGCCTGAGCGACCGGTACTCGCCAGGCGTGCTGGGCGGCATCGGCCTGGCGGCGCTGGCCGGCGGCTTGCTGACACTGGTGTGGATACCGGCGCACCCGAGCGCGTTTGACATCGGCTGGCGCATGGCCTTGTGCGGCATCGGCTTCGGCTTTTTCCAGGCGCCCAATCTGAAAGCCATCATGGGCAGCGCGCCGCCCGAGCGGGCCGGCGGCGCCAGCGGCGTGGTGGCCACCTCGCGTTTGATCGGCCAGGCGACGGGCGCGGCGCTGGTCGCGTATTGTTTTACTGTTTCCGCCAGCCGGGGCACGACGTATGCGCTGTGCCTGGCGGCAGGATTTGCCGCCGTGGCCAGCATTGCCAGCTTCTCGCGCCTGGTGGTGGCGCAGCCGGCGTGGCTGGCCGGCAAGGACAATTAAGCGTCTAGACGTCGATGGCCTTGTCCGACTGCATGCGCTTGCGCAATTCGAACTTCTGGATCTTGCCCGTCGACGTGCGGGGCAGGGGACCGAAATAGATGGCTTTCGGCACCTTGAAGCCCGCCAGGTTGTTCTTGCAGAAGGCGATCAATTCCGCTTCCGTCACCGTCGCCCCTTCGCGCAATTCGACAAACGCGCACGGCGTCTCGCCCCACTTCTCGTCGGGCTGGGCGATGACGGCGGCGGCCAGCACTTGCGGGTGATGGTACAAGGCATCTTCCACTTCCACGCTGGAAATGTTCTCGCCGCCCGAGATGATGATGTCCTTGCTGCGGTCCTTCAGCTTGATATAGCCGTCCGGATACATGACACCGAGGTCGCCCGTGTGGAACCAGCCGCCCGCGAACGCTTCCTGCGTCGCCTTTTCATTTTTTAAGTAACCTTTCATGCAGATGTTGCCACGGAACATGATCTCGCCGATCTGTTCGCCATCGGCCGCCACGGGCTCCATGGTTTCCGGATCCAGCACGGCCACGGCGCTTTGCAAGTGGTAGCGCACGCCCTGGCGCGATTTGAGTACGGCGCGTTCTTCCTGCGACAGGGCCGCCCACTCGTCCTGCTCGGCGCAGATGGCGGCCGGGCCGTAGACTTCCGTCAAACCATACGAGTGGATCAAGTCAAAACCCATGGCTTCGATCTTCGCCACCATGGCCGCCGGGGGCGGCGCGCCGGCCACCATGCCGCGCACGGTCCAGTCGATGCCGTCGCGCCAGTTGGCGGGCGCGTTGGCCAGCGCCGCATGCACGATGGGCGCGGCGCAATAGTGGGTGATGCGCAATTCGCGCATCAGGTCGAATACGAGCTTCGGCTCGAACTTGCGCAGGCACACATTGACGCCGGCGCGCGCGGCCACGGTCCACGGGAAGCACCAGCCATTGCAGTGGAACATCGGCAAGGTCCACAGGTAGACGGCGTGCTTGGGCATGTCCCACTCTAATATGTTCGACAGGGCATTCAATGCCGCGCCGCGGTGGTGGTAGACCACGCCTTTCGGGTCGCCCGTGGTGCCGGACGTGTAGTTGAGGGCGATGGCATCCCATTCGTCCGCCGGCGGCTGCCAGTCGTAATCAGGGTCGCCGCTGGCCAGCAAGGCTTCGTAGTCGAGGTCGGAAAACGCATCCACTTCCGGTCCCAGCACGTCGTTGACCTGGATCACGCGCAAGCCGGGAATCTGCGCTGCCATCTGGCGCGCCAGCTCGGCAAATTCCGTGTCGGCCAGCAAAACTTTCGCCTGGCCGTGGCGCAGCATGAAGGTCAGCGAGGCCAGGTCGAGGCGGATATTCAGCGCGTTGAGGACGGCGCCGGCCATGGGTACGCCAAAGCTCGCTTCCACCATGGCGGGCGTGTTCGGCAGCATCACGGCGACCGTATCGCCCGTGCCCACGCCCAGCTTGATGAGGCCGGAAGCGAGGCGGCGCGTGCGCGCATACGTTTCGCGCCACGTCTGGCGCAGGCTGCCATGTGCAATTGCCAGGCGATTGCCATATACTGCGGCTGCCCTGGCGATATAGTCGAGCGGGGTGAGGGCGGCGTAGTTGGCGCTGTTTTTGCCGAGGCCGGTATTGAAATCAGCAGTCATGCTTGTCTCCTGTTAAATAAAAGTCTGCAGCTCCCTGTTTCGGGATTGATAGGGGTTAGCATAGCACCGGTGCGATAAAATCACTGTCATCTTAGTGACAGGTCTGGAAGGTGGAATGGACAGCAACGACAGCGTGATCAGTGCAGTACCCGAACTCGACAGCCATGACTGGTTCGCGGCCCTCGACGCGCGGCACCAGGCCCTGTTGCGTGCCGGCAGCGTGATCAAGCATTACGAGGCGGGCGCTTTCATCACGCGGCGCGGTGAACCGTCGGCGCACTGGATCGGCGTGCACGCGGGCTTGATCAAGCTGGCCGTCTACAATGCCGACGGGCGCGGCGCCACGTTTTCCGGCGTGCCGGCCGGCGGCTGGTGCGGCGAGGGCAGCGTGCTCAAGCGCGAACTGCGCCGTTACGACGTGGTGGCCGTGCGCGCCGCCGACATCATCCTCGTGCCGGTGGACCTGTTTCATTTGCTGCTGGCCGAGAGCCTTTCCTTCAATGCCTTCGTCATCCGCCAGCTGAACGAGCGCATGGGGCAATTCATCGCCACCATCCAGAACCAGCGCCTGCTGGCCGTCGACGCGCAGGTGGCGCAAGCGATCGCGCAGCTGTTC
Organism: Janthinobacterium goodfellowi; assembly: GCF_051380695.1. NCBI lineage: Bacteria > Pseudomonadati > Pseudomonadota > Betaproteobacteria > Burkholderiales > Oxalobacteraceae > Janthinobacterium > Janthinobacterium goodfellowi. Next base: position 447,503 of record NZ_JBNYXN010000005.1, read on the forward strand.
CACCCCATGTTATATCCGCGCACCTCACGCGTGCTTGAGCTGTCGCAGGAAGAAATCGGCATGCTGACCGGCATTTCCCGCCAGCGCGTGAACCAGGCGCTGGGCCATCTGGCCGAGCTGAACCTGATCAGCATCGCCTACCAGTCGATCCGCGTCGTCGATCTCGATGGCTTGCGCCGTTATGGCGTAGCGTCGTTGTGATGACAGACTGCTTGCGCGATGTGTGGCATGCTGGCGGCTCGTTCACCACCTTGACCTGACGCATGGCACTCGTTTCCGACCATCCCTTGCACTTGCTGGGCTTGCGCTTTCCGCTCAGGCTGCGCGTCACCGTGCGCCAGGGTTACGTGACCTTGCATAATGAAATCGCCACCAAGAAGCTGGCCAGCGGCGACAGCTTCGTCGTGCCCGCCTTCTTGCGCTTTGCCTGCGACGTGATGCCGGGGCGGGGCAAGCCTGCCGTGTTCACCTTGGCGCTGGAAGGCGATGAACCCGATGGCGGCCACGGCGGCGGCAAGCGCTGGAGCCAGGCGCTGGCGCATCACATCTTTGATACGCCGCAAGGCAAATGGACGGCGGCCCGGCTGGCTACCCTGTGGCAAGTGACGCCGCACAAGGCGCGTGCCCGCCTGTTCGCCGAAGGCGAGGCATTGCTCAGCCTGGTGCGCGAACAGCGTCTGGCGCACGCGCTGCATACGGCGGCGCAAGCGGACGCCGATGGGGACGACGGCGAGCGCGACCTGGCGCAGGTGGCGGCCGGTTCCGGCTTTGCCTCGATCCCCGCGTTTTGCGACGCCTGCGTGGACGTGGCCGGTGTGCGCCCCAGCCTGTTCCTGCGGGGCCAGGCGCCCGGATAGCCAGACTCCGTTATAATCGGGGCCATGGGATCTTTATTGAAACGCAAACAGTGGCATATGTGGTTCGCCTGCCTGGCGATACTGCTCAATGCGCTGTCGCCGTCCCTGTCGTATGCGTTTGCCTCGCTGCATGCGAACGCGAACAATGCCGCCGTCGAAATCTGCTCGGCCAGCGGCGCCGTCTACACGCAGGCGGACCTGGCGCCAGCCGCCAGATCCACCACCGATTCCGTGCTGCATCACATCGAGCATTGCCCGTTCTGCATGAGCCATGCGGGCAGCGTGGGTTTGCCGCCGTCCTCATCCTCGCCGCTGGCCGTCATCACGGGCCACGACCACTATCCTCCATTGTTTTACCAGGCACCCAAAGCGCCGTTCGCATGGCTGGCCGCCAGCCCGCGCGGCCCGCCTTTGGCTGCCTGAACGCAGCACGCACGCCTTCCACGTCTTAACCGTCTCCACTACGCCCATCGGGCCAGAATGCCATGAAACGTCGTCTTTTCCTTCTCGCCGGCACGGCGGGATTGCTCACGCTTGCCGCTTGCGAACAAGCGCCGAAACCCCATTACAACGGCCTCGACCTGACGGGAGGCGATTACAAGCCCGACTTCAAGTTGAGCGGCCCCGACGGCAAGGTCTACACCCTGGCCGACTTCAAGGGCAAGTATGTGATGGTCTTCTTTGGCTTCACGCAATGCCCGGACGTCTGTCCGACAGCCCTGTCGCGCGCGCTGGAAATCCGCCAGAAACTGGGCGCCGATGGGGATAAACTGCAAGTGATCTTCATCAGCATCGATCCCGAGCGCGATACGCCCGAGTTGCTGGGCGAATACATGCGCGCCTTCGATCCCAGTTTCCTGGGCTTGCGCACGGACCCTAAGGACACGGCGCAGACGGCCTTCAACTACAAGGTCTTCTACCGTCGCGTGCCGAGCGGCAGTTCGTACACGATGGATCACACGGCCATCAGCTATGTGCTCGACACCGAGGGGCGCATGCGTCTGGGCTTGAAGCACCAGTTGACGGGCGATGAGTGCGTGCAGGACATCAAGACCCTGATGAAATCGAAATACACCTTATAACTACCGAGGAAATGATCATGACCCATCTGAAAACCCTGCTGGCCACGGCCCTGACCGTGCTGTCCTTCTCCGCCGCTGCCCAGACTTCCGTGCAGATCACCGACCCGTGGGTGCGCGCCACCGTGCCCCAGCAAAAAGCCACGGGCGCCTTCATGCAGATCACGGCGCCGAAAGCCATGCGTTTGCTGGAAGTGCGCTCGCCCGTGGCGGGCGTGGCGGAAATCCATGAAATGAGCATGGCGGACAATATGATGCGCATGCGCCAGGTCAAGGAAATCGCCTTGCCAGCCGGCAAAGCCGTCGAACTGAAGCCGGGCGGCTACCACGTCATGCTGCTGGACCTGAAAGGGCAGGTGAAGGCGGGCGACAAGATCCCGCTGACCCTGGTGCTGGAAGGCGAGGACAAGCACCGCGAAACCATCGAAGTGACCGCCGTGGCCCGTCCGCTGGGCGCCAGCTCGGCCCCGATGCCGGCGATGAAACACTAAGCCTGCCGCTGTACCCTTGAAAAGCCCGGTACGCCGGGCTTTTTTGCGTCCGTTTGAAAGTTAAACAGCTGTTTGATACAATGCCGGATAATATTAAACGACTGTTTAAGTGATGGGATTGGCATGAAGCAAGAAAAGGAAAGCGAGAAAGAAAGCGAACCGGCGCGCGCGCGCATCCTGCAGGCGGCGGTGGAGCTGTTTGCCGACGACGGTTACAAGCTTGCGTCCGTGCGCAGGATCTGCGAAGCGGCCCACGTCAACGTGGCGATGGTCAATTACTATTTTCATGGCAAGGAAGAGCTGTATCTTGCCGCCTTCGACCATGCGCGCGAACTGGCGCGCGCCTCGGCTGCCGACGTGGCCGCCGCGAGCGCGCAGGCGCAGTTGCCGCCCGTGGAACAGTTGCGCCTGGCTATCGAGGCGCTCGTCTCCGATATGTTGCGTTCGGGTCACGCATCGCTGTTCAGCCGTCTGGTGGCGCGCGAGCTGATCGAGCCGACGGCTGCCATCCACAAGCTGGCCGAGCGCAATGTGCGTCCGCAGCACGCCCTGTTTACGGGCTTGATCCGTGGCGTGGTGGGGCCGGCCATGCCGGACGACGTGGTGCAGAAATGCGTGTTCAGCGTGATTGGCCAGGTGGTGTTCTATGCCCGTTCGCGCATCGTGCATGAACTGGTGGTGCCGGAGATTACCTATGACGGGGCGGGTATTGCCGATATCGCCCGGCATATTGCCGCTTTCTCGCTGGCGGCCCTCGACGGCTTGCGCCGCCAGCATTCTGCGCAGGAGCTTGCATGAAGACCAGAAACCTGACCCTGGTGCTGGCCGGGCTGGCCATGCTGGGCCCGTTCGCCACCGATACCTTCCTGCCATCGTTTCCCGCGATCGGCACGCATTTCGACGTCAGCAGCGTGCTGGTGCAGCAGACCCTGAGCGTCTACCTGGCTGCCTATGCCTTCATGACCTTGTTCTACGGCACCTTGTCCGACTCGTTCGGCCGTCGTCCCGTGATCCTGGCATCCTTGCTGATCTTTGCCGTCGGCTCCATCGGCGCCGCCTTCGCCCCCAGCTTTGGCTGGCTGCTGTTCTTCCGCGGCATGCAGGGCGCTTCGGCCGGTGCGGGCAGGGTGATCGGACAAGCCATCGTGCGCGACAGTTTAGCTGGCGCGGCCGCGCAAAAGATGCTGGCTAACATCATGATGGTGTTCGGTATCGCCCCGGCCATCGCCCCCATCATCGGCGGCTGGCTGCACGTGGCCTACGGCTGGCAATCGACGTTCGTGTTCACCTTTGCCGTCACCGTGCTGCTGGCGCTCGCTTGCCTGAAAGGTTTGCCGGAAAGTTTGGCCGTCGAGCATCGTCAGCCTTTTCACCCAGGCAACATCGCGCGCAATTACTGGCTGGCCCTGCGCCACCGGGCGTTCCTCTTGCGTTCGCTGGCCGTGGCCTTTGCCTTTGGCGGCTTTGCGCTGTACATCGCCTCGGCCCCGCATTTCATCCTGGAACTGCTGCACCTGCCGGAAACGGCGTTTGGCTGGATGTTCATCCCCATGGTGGCCGGTTTGGTGCTGGGCTCGGCGCTGTCGGGCAAACTGGCCCACGTGGTGAAAAGCACCGTGCTGGTGCGTTGGGGCTTGCTGGCCATGGCGGCCACGGGGGCGGTCAATATTGCTTACAACCACTGGTTTGCGGCCAGCATCCCGTTCGCCGTCGTGCCCGTGATGCTGTACGCGTTCGGCATGTCGCTGGCCTTGCCGGGCATGACCATGTCCACGCTCGACATTTTCCCGCAGATGCGGGGCCTGGCCGCCTCCCTGCAGAATTTCGTGCAAATGCTGGTGTTTGCGCTGGTGTCCGGTTTTGTCGCACCCTTGCTGTTCGACAGCGCTTTTAAATTGGCGCTGGGACAGGCTTCGGCCGTCGTGCTGGCCGCCGCATTCTGGTGGCTGGGCAGCCGGCAAGGGGCGGGGAAGGGCGTGGCAGGCGTTATCAAAACAACATGACAGGCCTTGGAAAAAGATGGCATGCATTCTGCTTTGTTACACTGTGACAATCAGACCCCCGCTGCGGGCACAGCAGCACGCGCGCGGGTCTAAGCAGTTTTGCAACTTTACCTTTGGCTATCATGCACTTGATTAACTCCAGTTTGAACCACGCCTTGCGCGTGCCGCTGGCTGCGGAAATCCACTCGCGGCCGTTTTTGCAGCTCGATGCCCCCGAGCTGATCACCCATCTGGCCGTCTACAAGGATGACAGCGCGGCGTCCGGTGCCTCGAATATGGCGGCGCAGCACGCCACCCTGGCAGCCCTGTGCACGCATTTCGGCGTCACGCCGCCCGCTGCCGAAGCCAAGTATTTTTATTACGACTTTGGCCGCTTCCGCCTGAAATGGGAGTGCCACACGGAATTTGCCACGTTTACCTTTGCCGAGCATCCTGGTACCGCCTTGCCCCTGGAACAGGCGTTCGAACGCATGCCCCTGGAACAATTGCCGCAGCAATGGCTGGTGGGCTTGAAGGGCAAGCTGATGGTGGCCGCGCACGTGGTGCTGGAACAGGCAACGGAGCCGGCCGAAATCTTCATGCAAGGTTTGTCGCGCGTCTTCGAGGGCAATACCCTGGCCGGCAGCAAGGTGCTGCAGGGCGGTGAATTGTGGACGGATTTCACGATCCAGTCCGACGGCTTCAGCCGTTTCGTTATCCGCGACGCGGGCATGCGCTCGCAGCAGTCGGGCCGTCTGGTGCAGCGCGTGCTGGAAATCGAAACCTACCGCATGATGGCTTTGTTGGGCTTGCCCTACGCCATGCAGGCGGCGCCTTCGTTGAATGCCATCGAGAACGAACTGGCGACCCTGGCCGCCGCCATGGTCGATACGGACGACGCCCCGGGAGCCGGCGACGAGGGTGTCTCCGAACAAGCCTTGCTCGATCGCATCACGCGCCTGGCGGCCCGCATTGAAAAGCTGTCGCTCGACAATAGCTACCGTTTTTCCGCCTCGAAAGCCTACATGGGTCTCGTCAAGGCGCGCATCGAGGAGTTGCGCGAAGAGCGCATCGAAGGCATTCCCACGGTCGAGGAATTCATGGACCGCCGTTTGACGCCCGCCATGAATACGTGCGAAGCGATGTCCAGCCGCCAGGAAGCGATGGCGCAGCGCATTGCCAACACGAATGACTTGCTGCGCACGCGCGTGGGCATCGTGCAGGAATTGCAGAACCGGCAAATCCTGCAATCGATGAACGCCCGCGCCGCGCAGCAGCTGCGGCTGCAGCAAGCGGTGGAGGGTCTGTCTGTCGCCGCCATTTCGTATTACGTGATCGGCCTGTTCAGCTACACGGGCAAGGCGGCCAAGGTGCTGGGGCTGCCCGTGAATCCGGAAATCCTCGTCGGTGCGCTGGTGCCGTTCGTGGCGGCCGGCGTCTGGCTGGGACTGCGCCGCATGCACCACAAGCTGCACGCGGACTGAGCCGGGTAAGCACCCTGGCGGCTCCGGCGGCGCGTACGCCGCGCGCCGCCAATTTTTGCTATCGTGCGGGCCTCACCGTTCGATACAAGGAAATGACGTGCTTGCCAAGGTTGGAGATATTTACAGCGTGTTTTCGTCCAGGCTGCAGCAGTATGTGGCTTGCCAGGTCACCTCCATCGAGGACGACGCTTCGTCCGGCAGGGCGCCGCTGGCCGCCGTCCTGGAGCTGGACTGGGCGGGCGACGCCTTGCCCGATGCGGCGGCCGTGCAATCGATGCGCCCGCTGGTGTGCGATTACTATTTCTGGAACCGCCGTCACGACCACAGTTTCGTCAATGCCAAGGTGCCGCGGGCTTACACCTTGGTGGCCAATATCGCGCCCCTGGTCGATACGCAAGTGAAGAGCTACAGCGGCGGCTGGCACATGGGCGACAGTCTGTATCGGCAGCGCCGCTGGGAGCAGGTCGACCCGGCCAGGCGCTTGCGCTACAAGGCGGCATCGAGCGAGGAAGTGCGCATAGGCGGCCAGGCCTTGTGCCAGAATACGAGCCGCATCGGCGATGGCGTCCTGCAGGCGCTCGGCGATCTGTCCGAACTGGACCAGCTGCCTTGTCTGACGGCGATCGAGACGCGCCACGGCAGCGCGGCGCTGGCCGCCTATATCAACGGCAATCCGATCATCAGCGAAGTGCAGTGGCAGTCATCGACGGTGAGCGAACTCGACTTGAGCAACAGCAATGTCGGCCGCCTCATCGTGCATGCCGAAGGCTTGCAATCGCTACGCCTGAACGAGGGCTTGAACACCCTGATACTGAATGGCGCACCGTCGCCGTCGCTGCGCATCGACGACCCGCATGCAGGGCGCTTCCTGCGCCTGCAGTGTTGCGGCGCCCTGGCGCCATTCCACGGCCTCGATGAATTGATGCACCTGTCGCTGAGCGCGATGTCGACCGTGGATTTCGACGTGGTGGCGCAGCGTTTTCCCGGGCTGACCGACCTGACCGTCTGGGGCAAGCCGGGGCTGGCGTCGAACATGGCCAGCATCGCCACATTGGCCCGCTTGCAAGAGTTCACCGCGTATGAACTGTTTGGCTACGGCCCTGACGACTTCCCCACGCCGGCGCAGTTGCCATCCTTGTCCAGCCTGCACCTTGCCAGCTTGCCGGCCGATGCGGCCAAGGCCATCAAGGCCAGCTATAAAAAGGCCGCAGCGCTGGGCTTGAACCTGTCGGTGACGCGGCCGCGCAAGCCCGAGTGGCTGGCGGAAAACCTGGACAACCCGTTCCGCGACTGGGATGGCCGCGAGCACATCTCGGCGGCATATGCCAGGAAGGCCGCGCAGGCGTATAAAAAACTGCTGGCCACGGCGCGCACCCTTGACGGCGTGAGCGATGCCGAGACTGTGCATGCCATGGCGCAGGAAATGGTCACGGCTTATGTCGCCGTGTTCAACCAGATCGAGCGGCGCTCCAGCATCATCGAGACGGTGGAGCGCGATGAAATCTACGTGGCGCTGGAGCAGGTGCTGACGCAGGCGCAACTGCCCGAGGTAGCGGTGCTGTACGCCTTGTTCGACCGCCTGCGTGATTTCTAGCCGCCTCCACATTCTAGAAAAAAAGTTCTAGACATGGCGTTCTAGAATCGGTATTCTAGCGACATGCTGAAAAATACCTCCACTCCCCATCCCACGGCCGCCGAACTGGACCTGCTGCGCATCCTGTGGCAGCGCGGTCCGTCCGACGCGCGCGCCGTGTACGACGCCCTGGCCGCCGAGCGTGCCGACGCCAGTTACGCCACCGTGCTGCGCCAGTTGCAGCTGATGCATGGCAAGGGCTTGCTGAGCCGCGACGAAAGCCAGCGGCCGCAGCTGTATGCGGCCGTCGAGGCGCAGGAAAAGCTGCAAACGAGTCTGCTCAAGGACTTGATCGGCAAGGTATTTTCCGGTTCCGGCAAGGCGCTCGTGCTGACGGCGCTGCGCGAACACGTGAGCGACGCGGAACGCCTGGAAATTGAAAAAATTCTGAGCAGCAAGGATGGCAAGGCGCCATGAACGTGGACATGCACCTCGGCATCGATGTGGGCAACCTTGTCCCCGCGCTGGGCTGGGTCTTGCTGTATTTCGTCTGGCAGGGCTTGATCGTCGGCGCCGTATCTGCCGTATTGCTCCGGCTGCTGCGCCACGCCAGCGCGCGCTGGCGCTATGCCGTCTGCGCGCTGGCGTTGCTGTTGTGCCTGTGTATTCCCTTTGTGCACCTGCTGTCTCTGCTGTCGGGCGTCTCGCCGGCCCGGCTGCCGCTGGACGCGCCGCCCGCCTGGCGCGCCGCGCTGCAAGCGTGGATGCCGGCCCTGGTGCTGGCCTGGAGCGCCGGTGTCGGCTTGATGAGCTTGCGCCTGTGCCTGGGCCTGGCCTGGGTCGGCAAGCTGCGCCGCCAGGCCGTCGCTGCCCCGGCCATCTGGCAGGCGCGCCTCGATGCGCTGGCTTTGCGCATGGGCTTGCGCCAGCCGCTGCCGCTGAAGCTGCACGGGGGATTGTCCAGTCCTGTCACGGTGGGCTTCTGGCGCCCCGTCATCCTGCTGCCGGCCGCCTTGCTGAGCGGCATGCCCGTCGCCTTGCTCGAAGCGCTGCTGGCGCATGAACTGGCGCACGTGCGGCGCTGGGATTACCTGGTCAACCTGCTGCAAAGCGTGGCCGAGGCGCTGCTGTTTTTCCACCCCGTCGTCTGGTGGCTGTCGGCGCGCATGCGGGCCGAACGGGAGCAGGTGGCCGACGCCCTCGCTGCGCAGGCGCTGCAAGACCCGCAGCAACTGGCCACGGCGCTGCATGCCTTGTCCCTGCACGCTGCCGCGCCGCAGCAAGCCGGCTTGCTGATGTCGGCCCGGGGCGGGGCGCTGCTCACGCGTATCGAACGGCTGATGGCGCCGGGGCTTGATACGGCCGGCTGGAAACTGGCCGTGCCCGCCTTGCTGCTGGCCTGCGCTACCCTGCTGCTGCAGGTGCAGGGCAAGCCTGTCGTCAACGGGACGATGCTGGCCGATGCCGCCGTCGCGATGCTGGACTTGCCCGTCAGCGCGAAACACATGCTGGTATTTGACGACAGCACGGGCCAGGTGCTGATGGCGAAAGATGCGGACGCCGTCGTGCCCATCGCCTCGATCACCAAGCTGATGACGGCCATGGTGGTGCTCGACGCGGCCCTCGACCCCGACGAACAGCTGCGCATCGTGCGCGCCGATGGCGGCTCGTCCTTGCAGCGCCACAGCTTGCTGGCCGACGGCGTGACCGTGTCGCGCGGCGCGCTGTTGCAGCTGGCGCTGCTGCCGTCCGAAAACCGCGCCGCCGCCGCGCTGGCGCGCACCTATCCCGGCGGCAGCGCGGCGTTTCAGCAGGCACTGCAAGCGAAGATCCGCAGCCTGGGCTTGCGCCGCACCACCCTGACGGACCCCGTCGGCAGTTCGCCGGCGAATACGTCCACAGCCAGCGAGGTGGCGAAGATCGTCGCGGCGGCCGCGCGCTATCCGGACATCGCGCGCATCACCAGCCACCCGCAGGCCAGCGTGGCCGTCAATGGCAAGGTCCGCACCTTGCGCAACACGAATCCGCTGGTGGGCGGCAAGGGCTGGGATATTTTATTGTCCAAGACGGGCAGCAGCCACGAGGCGGGCAGCTGCCTGACCATGCGCATGCGCAGCGGCGGCAAGCACGTTACCGTGGTGCTGCTCGATGCCGACGGCGCGCAGCGGCGCTCGCTCGACGCAGGACACATCCGCGACACCCTGGCCGACAGGACTGGCCGCATGCATTGATACCCCCCCCCCAGGGCGCGCCAGTGCGGGTGCCCTTCTTTTTTACACTCTGGAGATGACAATGACACTATTGGCGAAGTTGATGCTGGCTACGGTTGCGACCATGGCGGCAGGCACGGTGCAGGCGAAGACACCGGCCCCGGTGCAGGATAAACCTGTTAATTGCGACAATTGCAAGGAATGGAACGCGCCCGTCAAGCCGTTCAATGTCTTTGGCAATAGCTGGTACGTGGGCACGGCCGGCCTGTCCGCCGTGCTGGTGACGAGTCCGCAGGGCCATATCCTGCTCGACGGCGCGCTGCCGCAATCGGCGCCCCTGATCATCGCGAACATCAAGGCGCTGGGCTTTCGCATCGAGGATGTGAAAGTCATCCTCAATTCCCACGCCCATTGGGATCATGCGGGCGGTATTGCCGCACTGCAGCGGGCCAGTGGCGCCACCGTGATGGCCAGCGCCTCGGGCGCCCTGGGCCTGCAAAGCGGCACGAATGGCAAGGACGATCCGCAATACCAGGCCAATCCCGTCGTGCATGTGGCCAAGGTGGCCAAGGTCAAGGTGGTGGGCGAGGGAGAGGTCGTCAAGGTCGGCCCCCTGGTGCTCACGGCCCACATGACGCCGGGCCACACGCCCGGCGGCACGACATGGACGTGGACCTCGTGCGAAGGCGACCGCTGCCTGAATGTGGTGTATGCGGACAGCCTGAACCCGTATGCCAGCGGCGATTTTACTTACACGGGCAAGGGTGGTTCGACCGATATTTCGGCTTCGTTCGAAGCGAGCATCGCCAAGGTGGCCGCCTTGCCATGCGACATCATCATCCCCGTGCATCCGGGCACGACGGACGTGCTGGGCAAGGCCGCCAGGCGCAGCGGTACGGACAATCCCCTGATCGACGCCAACGCCTGCCGCGCCTACGCTGCCGAAGCGGGCGGTTTGCTGGCCAAGCGCCTGGCGAAGGAACGGGGCGAGGCGGTGCCTCTTGAAGCCAAGGGCGCTGCGCACGCGCACTAAGCCGTTTTTACTGTGCCGCCTGCTGTTTTTGCAGGCGTTTCAGGAACACCGTCATTTCCTTGACGGCTTGCAGGTCGCCTTGCTGCTGGGCCACTGTCACGCCCGTGGTCCAGGCAGCCTGCGCTTCATCCAGCCTGCCCAGCTGGAGCAAGGCCTTGCCCAGCAGTTTCCAGGCGGCGGAATAGCTTGTCTGCTGTTGCGTCGCCTGCGCCAGGTGAATGGCCGCTTGCTCGGCGTCATTGTCTTTCAGGCAGGCGTCGCCCAGGCCAAAGCGCAGCAGGGCGCTGTCGCGGCCCTGCGCCAGCAGTTTTTCCAATTTCTCACGCATGTTCGGATTTCCTTGATATACAAGTTTATTCTTGCATATTAACGCTTCAACCTTCAAGAAACAAGCCGGCAGTCAATCCGCCACATCCACCACCAGCTTGCCGCGCGCGCTGCCGTCCATCTGCGCCACATGCGCCTCGTGTGCCGTGCGCAAGCTAAAGCGGCGCGGATCGAGCCGCACCTGCAGCTTGTCCGTCTCTATTAACTTGTTGGCTTCGCGCAGAATCGCACCATGGCGCGCGTGATGCTCACCGCTCAACAGCGGCAGCAGGGTGAATACACCCGAGTAAGTCGCCGCGCGCGCCGTCAGCGGGCTCAGGGCGAACGTGCCCCAGCCCAGGCAGCTGACGACGTGGCCGCCGTAGAGTCTTGCTGCTTGGAAACTGGCGTCCAGGGTGGTGCCGCCCACCGTGTCGTAGACGATGTCGAAGCCGGCGCCGCCCGTGTGTTCGGCCACGTAGTCGTCCACCGTGCTGGTCCGGTAATCGATGAAGCGCGCGCCCAGCGCTTCGATGGCCGCGCGGCTAGCGGCGCTGCCCGTGGCAGACACCTTCGCGCCCAGGAAGACGGCGAGCTGCACGGCCATGTGGCCCACGCCGCCCGCGCCGCCATGCACGAGCACGGTGTCGCCCGCCTGCACGTGGGCGCGGTCCACCAGCCCTTCCCAGGCCGTGATGAAGACGAGGGGCAGGGCGGCCGCCTCGCGCATGCTCAGTCCTTGCGGCACAGGCGCCAGCAGGGCGGAGTCGAAGACGCCGTACTCGGCCAGCGAACCCTGGATGCCGGCGATGCCGCCCGCCATGCCATACACTGTTGCGCCAACGTGAAAAGTCGTCACGCCATCGCCCACGGCCGCCACCGTGCCGGCCACGTCGATGCCGAGGATGGCGGGCAGGCTGGGCCCGGCGTGCGGTGCGGCGCCGGCGGCGATCTTCGCGTCGAGTGGATTGACGCCGCTGGCGGCGATACGCACGAGGACTTGCCCGGGGCCGGGCTGCGGCACGGGCAGGTGCTCGATGCTCATGGGGACGGCAAAGCGGGTGAGGACGAGGGCTTGCATGGGATTCTCCTGTGGTTGATGCCCCCAGTCTAGGCGGGAAGGGCATAAAGAAAAACGGGACGCGGCCCGATGCACTATTTCAGTATCGTGGATAATCGCCTGCATCAAGGCATCAACAGGGAAACAGGCATGGACAGGCTGGAAGCGATGAAGGTGTTTTGCGCCGTGGTCGAGGCGGGCGGCTTCAGCAAGGCGGCGCAGCGCCTGGGCATCTCGACCTCGTCGGTGACGAACCAGGTGGCGGCGCTGGAAAAGCATTTCGGCGTGCGCCTCTTGCAGCGCACCACGCGCAGCATGTCGCTGACGGCCGAAGGCCGGCACTGCCATGCGCAGGCGCGCCAGGTGCTGGCCGACATGGCCGCGCTGGAAGCCAGTCTTGAACAGGCGGCCGGGAAACCCTCGGGCAGCTTGCGCGTGGATATGCCCAGCAGCATCAGCCGCAATCTGGTGGCGCCCGCCTTGCCCCGCTTTACCGCCGCCTATCCCGACATTTCCCTGCGCCTGACGGTCAGCGACCGCCTGGTCGACATGGTGGAAGAGGGCATCGACGTGATGCTGCGCATCGGCGAACCGCAGGATTCGTCGCTGGTGGCGCGCAGCCTGCTGAACATGGATTATCTGTGCTGCGCTTCCCCCGCCTTCATCGCCCGGCATGGCGTGCCGCGCACGCCGCAGGAACTGGACCAGTTTGCCTGCCTGCATTTCCTGTATCCGAAAGCGCGCCAGGTGCGGCCCTGGCTGTTCCAGGATGGGGAAGCAGGCGAGCCGTACGCCCACACGCCGGCTGCCGCCTTGTCTTTCGACCATATCGAATCGATGATCGCCGCCGCCCAGGCCGGTTGCGGCATCGTACAGGCGCTATCCGTCTCCGTGCTGCAGCCGCTGCGCGAAGGGACCCTGGTGCCTGTGCTGCAAGCGTTCCGCACGCGGGGACCGGACTTGTGGGCGCTGTTCCACCCGCGCCAGCTGCGCGCCGCCAAGGTGCAGGTGTTCGTGGAGTTTTTGGCGCAGATTGTTGCCGAGGGCTTTAATGAGAATTGATTATCAATTATAATGCAAGCCTATTGCATTGATTTGCGCCCTTGCCAGGAATTCCATGTCCGTGTTTTTACGCCGCCCTGTGGCGCTTTTATTTGCCGCCGCCAGCCCCTGGTCACTGGCAATCGATGACGTGCAGGCCGACGATGTTGTCACCGTCAGCGCCGAGCGCCAGCATTACCGCAGTCTGTCCGCCACGGGCGCCACCAAGACGGACGCTTTATTGATGGACTTGCCGCAAAGCGTGCGCGTGCTGACCAGCGACCTGTTGCGCGACGCGGGCGTGACGACTTTGGCCGGCGCGCTGGACCTGGCCAGCGGTATTTCAAAACAAAGTCCGCTGGGCGGCCTGTGGGACAGCTACGCCATGCGCGGTTTCACGGGCGATCCGAATTTCGGTTCCGACTACATGGTCAACGGCTTCAGTTCCAGCCGCGGCTACAACGGCATGCGCGACGGCGGCAATACGCAGAATGTGGAAGTGCTCAAAGGCCCCGCATCGGCCCTGTACGGCCGGGGCGAGCCGGGCGGCACGGTGAACATCACGACGAAAAAGCCGAAGTTCGCACCCGAATACAGCGCCGACGTATCGCTGGGCAGCTTCCAGACGCGCCGCGCCGCGCTGGACTTGACGGGACCGTTGAGCGACACCGTCGCCTACCGCCTGAACGCCGCGCATGAGGAGGGGCACAGCTTCCGCGATACGCTGAAAGTCGAGCGCAGCCTGTTGTCTCCCTCGTTTATCTGGCTGGCGGGCGAGCACACGACCGTCTCGTATGAAATCGAAGCGGTGCGCCAGCGCGCGCCATTCGACCGGGGCGTGGTGGCCTTGAACGGCAAGCTGGGAGCCGTGCCTGTCTCGCGTTTCCTGGGCGAGCCGGGCGACGGCCCCATGACGGTCAAGTCGCTGGGGCAGCAGCTGTTTATCCACCACGCGCTGTCCGACGACTGGACGGTGCAGGCGGGCGCTTCCTGGCGCGACAGCGAATTGCGCGGTTATTCGACCGAGGCGAACAAGCTGCTGGCCGATGGCCGCACCCTGAACCGCCAGCGCCGCCACCGCGATTTCTCGGCCACTGACGTCTCCGCCCGCCTTGAAGTGCTGGGCAAGTTCCGCACGGGCGCGCTGGCGCACGAGGTGCTGGCCGGCATCGACGCCTATCGCTTCGACGACCACCGCGTGCAGCTGCGGCGCAATCCCTCGGCCGCGAATGCCTATGCCATCGACATTTTCCATCCCGTGTATGGCGGCAGGGCCGCTCCGCTGGCCCTGTCCATCGACACGCAGGAAGGGCAACGGGCGCGCGGCCTGTATGCGCAGGACCAGATCGACCTGGGCGCCCGATGGAAGGCGCTGCTCGGCGTGCGCCGCGACAGTTACACGCAGGACGTGGCGAACCATCGCCTGAACGCGCGCAACCGCCAGTCGCTGTCGGCCACCAGCCCCCGCGCGGGCCTCGTGTATCAGCCGTCGACAATGTGGTCGCTGTACGCGAGCGCGGCGAAGGGTTTCCGGCCCAACAGCGGCATCAGCATCGATAACCAGGCTTTCCCGGCCGAGCGCAGCCGTTCGTATGAACTGGGCGCGAAGCTGGAAACGGGCAAGCTGACGGGCACCGTGGCCGTGTACGACATCCGCAAGAGCAGTGTGCTGACGACGAATCCCGCCAACACGGATTTCGCCATCGCGGCGGGCGAGGTGGGCAGCCGGGGCCTGGAACTGGACGTGTCGGGCGAACTGGCGCGCGGACTGCGCGTCTCGGGCGCCTATGCCTACACCAACGCCACCGTCACGCGCGGCGACAATACGATCGTGACGGGCAGCCGCTTCGCCAACGTGCCGCGCCATAGCGCCAACGTAATCGCCACGCAACAATTCGCGCTGGGTACGGGCACGGCCAGCGTGGGCGGCGGTTTTCAGTATGTGGGCGAACGCCTGGGCGACGTGGCCGTCAGCAGCCAATTTACCCTGCCGGCCTACACGACGGCCAGATTGCTGGCGTCGTATGCGCCCAACGCCAGACTGCGATTCGCGCTGAGCGTGGAAAACCTGTTCAACCGCAGCTACTATGCCAGTTCCTACAGCCAGCTGTGGGTGGCGCCGGGGGCCGAGCGCACGCTGAACTTGAATGCCCATTACCGTTTTTAAGGGATGACGATGACCTTGACTACATCTGCCACCCTGCGCACCCGCATCGCCGTCATCGACGTGCTGCGCGGCCTCGTCATGCTGATCATGCTGTTCGACCATGTGCGCGAGACCGTGTTTTTACATCACCAGGTGGGCGACCCCATGGATGCGGCCCACGTCGATCCGGCCCTGTTCTTCACGCGCCTGGCGGCCCACGTGTGCGCGCCCATGTTCGTTTTCCTGACGGGCCTGTCCGCCTGGCTGTACGCGCATCCGGCGGCCGGTCCTCGCAGTGCTAGCGGCTTCCTGTTCAAGCGGGGCTTGCTGCTGGTCGTGCTGGAACTGGTGTTCGTCAATTTCGCCTGGAGCGGGGCGTTTCCGCCCGCCGTGCTGTACCTGCAGGTGATCTGGGTCATCGGCCTGGCCATGATGGCGCTGGCCGTGCTGCACCAGCTGCCTTTGAAAGTGCTGATCGTGCTCGGTGTGGCGATTATCGCGGGCCAGCATTTGATGACCGGCTTGCGCGCGCAAGAGGGCAGCCTTGGCTATTACGCGCTGACGGTGCTGCTGCAACGCGGCTATCTGGTGGCGGACGGGGCCATGCAGATCAAGGTCAGCTATCCGCTGCTGCCGTGGATAGGCGTGATCGTGCTCGGCTATGCGGCCGGGCCCCTGTATGCGCGCAGCCGCTCGCCGGAGGGAAGGCGCCGCCTGCTGCTGGCGCTGGGCGCGGGCAGCTTGCTGCTCTTGGGCCTGCTGCGCGGCTTCAATCTGTATGGCGAAACCCTGCCGTGGGTGACGGGCGACACGGCCTTGCGCACGGCCATGAGCGTGCTGAACTTCACGAAATATCCGCCGTCGCTGGACTTTTTGCTGTTCACCCTGGGTCTGGGCTTGCTGGCCCTGGCCTGGCTGGAAAGCGTCGATAACGGGTTCACGCGGGCTTGCGCCACCTTTGGCGGCGCGCCCATGTTCTATTACTTGCTGCACCTGTATCTGCTGCTGGCCATCGGTATCACCCTGACGGCCGTGCTGGGCGCCAATCACGGCGCCCGTTATGGCGTCGAGCACATCTGGCAAGTGTGGCTGCTGGCCTTGCTGCTGATGCCCGTGCTGTACTTCCCCTGCCGCGCGTTTGCCAGCTACAAGCGCGCGTCGAAGCAGGCGTGGGTGCGTTATTTCTGAGCCATGCCTACTTGCAGTACAGCCTGTCGATGCTATGCGCCGATGCCAGGTAATGCCGCGTCTGCCACGCGATGGCCACGCGGTAGGCGCACGGCGGGTCCAGCGCCACGTTGACGGGGAAGCCGCCATTGTTGCCTGACAGGTGAGGCCCGCCCGCGCCGCCGCGGAACAGATAATTGCTCGGTGGCGGAGGCGGCGTGAAACTGGCGGCCGGCAGCGGTGGCGGCGGATGCTGGATGCCGTTGTTGTTGGAAATCGTGATATTGAAAAAGCGCAAATGCGGATGGTCGATCGTGTACAGGATATGCACGAGGCCGCCCGCGATGGGGTTGCAGGCATTGCTGCGCAATTCTTCCAGGTCCAGCGCCACGATGACGGGCGAATTGTCGAAGACGATGGAGTCGAGGCCGTCCGTGGCCACCAGCGCCAGGGTATTGCCATCGCGCACTTCGAAGCCCAGGCGGTAGCGGCGTATCGGTTCGCTTTCGGCCGTCGTCAGGCTGCGGCCCGCGTCGAGTATCGGCAAGCCGCCCGGCAGCTTGGCCGGATGCAGGCTGGTGATGGCGGGCGTATTCACGGTCAGCAGGTCGAAGGTGCGCAGGAAGATATTCTGCTGCACGATGACGATGGCCGTCGTGCCGTCGCGCATGTCCACGGTGACTTGCTTGCCATCGACCCGTATCCAGCCGCCCGGTTTCAAGTCGCCCGCGTCGATGATGACGGGCGCCGAGTCGCCGAGACCCAGTCCGTTCGTATAAAACACATAGCCGACGTGCGTGCCGAGCACTTGCGTCAGTGGCGCCAAACTGGCGGGCGCCACCGTGGGGATGGCTGTCGGGTCGTCCGTGCCGCCGGGCCACGTCCATTCGCCGATCAGGAAGCGGTATTCGAGCGGATTGGCGGGGATGGCGCTGTTGCGCAGCGGGCAATTGCCTTTCAATGTGACGCCACCGGCGAACACATACGAGGCGGCCGCGCCGCCCGCATAGCCTTGCGCGGAAAAGCCGGCCAGCGAGGGAAACGGGTGGATGTCGAAGATTTCCACCTGCTGCCAGTGGGGCACGCCTTCCACGTCGGGCGGCAGGACGTCTTTCGAGCACAATTCCACGCAGAAACAGTGGCCCACGTTTTCGCGTCCCGGCTGGCGGCCGTTGGCCTGCGTTTCCGACAGGATGGTGACGCTGCCCAGCTGCGCCGTGAAATACACGTCGGGGCCGCTGGTGAATTCCACGTTGATGAACGGCGAGAACGGCGTGAGCGTGAAGTCCGACGTCAGGTAGTCGATGCGGAAGCGCCCGCTGGTATCCGTCACCGCAACGCCCAGCGCATCGTCCTGCAGCCAGTCCGCGTCGAAGGCGCGCACGGTCGCGCCCGTGATCGGCGTGTGGGGCGCGTCGCAGGTGCGCAGCCGGCCGCAGATGGTCCAGGCGCCGAAACGGGCGCGCACCAGGCACCAGAAGCGCTGCGGCAGGCAGTAATCCCAGATAGCGACGAAATCGTTGTCGACCTGGCGCCAGCGCGGCTGGATGGTGGTGATGGAAAACTGCAGCGGCATGGGGTCTTTCGGCCCCGGTTTCAAATGCGGCACGGTAGGGCACAGGATATCGACTTCGACGGCCTCGCCCTGGTAATCGCCTTCCAGGGTGAAACTGTAGTTGCCGTCGTCATCCGTGCGCGCTTCGGCCAGCAAAAACGGTGCTTTCGCCCGCACTTCCTCATCGGTGAGGATGGCAAACGTTTCCTTGGCGCTGGCCACGGCCAGGGCCGTGACGTTTTGCGATTCGCGCGGCCGGTACAGGCGCACGATGACGTGTGACAACGGTTCAGGACACTCGGCACAGATCAAGCCGCACAGCTTGCCCCGCAGGATATAGGCCATGATGGTTCTCCAGCTCGGTTAGACAACTGCGCCGCTCGCAGTGGCGGCGCTGTTACCAAGCTAGCAAATGGGCAGCCGATGGGCTTGATCCTGCGTAAAGGAGTGCTTATTTGATTAACGCCAATACCTCGCGGAAACGCGGGTGCTTGCAGTCGCGCAGCCATTCAAAGGCCAGCATTTCCACCGTCACCAGCTGCGCGCCCAGCTTGCCGAGGCGGGCCAGCGCCGCGTCGCGGCTGGCGGCCTGGCGCGAACCGACGGCGTCGATGGCGATGATGACGTCATATCCGAGCTCGAGCAGGCCGACGGCCGTCTGCAGCATGCACACATGTGCTTCGCAACCGGTGACGACGATCTGTTTGCGCCCGGCGGGCAGCATGTCCTGCAAGCCATCAAAGCAGGCGCCGAAATGCGTCTTGTGCAAGGTCCGTTCGCACAGGGCGGCGATTTCCTCCACGTTCGGCCCCAGTCCCTGGCGGTTCTGTTCCGTGCCCAGCACGGGCACGTCGAGCAGGCGGGCAATCTTTGCCAGGCGCAGGTTTTGCGCCAGCACCAGGCCGGCATCGTGGATGGCCGGCATCAAGCGGCCTTGCAGGTCGACAATGACCAGTACGGCCTGGTTTGCATCCATCAGCATGGCGATCTCCTTATTCATATGTGGCGACAGGACAGTGTAGCGCGCAGTCAGCTTGGCCAGCTGGGCGTGGCCGTCTCGCCCATCAGGTAGGCGTGATTCAAATCGATGGCGCCGCGCAGGTAGTTCCACAGGGCGCTGACCCGGGCGATGTTGCGCCGCTCGCTGGGCGAAATCATCCAGAAGGCGCGCAGCAGGTCGATCTCGCCGTCGAGCACGGGCACCAGTTCGTTCGACTGCTGCGCCACGAAGCAGGGCAGGATCGCCAGCGCCTGGCCCGCGCGCGCCGCGTGGTACTGGGCGATGACGCTGGTGCTGCGGAACGCGCGCAGGGAGTCGGGCGCCACGTTGTCCATGTAGCGCAGCTCCGAACTGAAGACCAGGTCGTCCACGTAGCCGATGATCGGGTGCTGCGCCAGCTGCGCCACGCTGGTGATCGCTGCGTGGCGCGCCAGGTAGGCCGGCGTGGCGTACAGTTTCAGCCGGTAGTCGGACAATTTGGTCACCACGTACGGGCCGGACAGGGGGCGCTCGATGGAAATGGCCACGTCCGCCTCGCGCTTGGACAGGCTGACGAAACGGGGCACGGCGATCAGGTCCACGCTGATGTGCGGGTAGCGTCCGCAAAACTGCGCCAGGTGGGGCGCCAGCACGATGGCGCCGAAGCCTTCCGTGGCGCCCAGGCGCACCTGGCCCGACAGCAATCGGTTGTGTTCGCCCAGCTCCTCGGTGGCGGCAAACACCGTGCTTTCCATCGTTTCCGCGTATTCCATCAGGCGGTGGCCTTCGGGCGTCAGCTGGTAGCCCACGTAATTGCGGTCGAACAGTTGCGTGCCCACCTGCTCCTCGAACTTGCGCATGCGCCGCGACACGGTGGAATGGTCGATGCCCAGCTTTTTCGCCGCATCGACGAGGCCGGCGCTGCGCGTCAGTTCCAGGAAGACCCGTACATTGTCCCAATCGAGCATGTCTTGTCTCCTTGTGCATTTTTGCAAAGGAATTATGCATTAATTTCACTTGAGTGCATATTTTTACACATGCAGAATGCATCTATACCTATAAGAAAACCCATTCACCTGGAGACACGCATGAAAAAAACCGTTCTGGCCATGGGCGCGCTGGCGCTTTCCCTGTCTTTCACTGGCGCGCACGCGCAGATTTCCGATGGCGTCGTCAAGGTCGGCATCCTGACCGACATGTCCGGCCCGTATTCGGCCATGGGCGGGCGCGGCTCCGTCGTCGCCAGCCAGATGGCCGTCGAGGATTGTCTGAAGGCCGAATGCAAGGGCATGAAGATCGAGATCCTCTCGGCCGACCACCTGAACAAGGCCGACATCGCCGCCTCCAAGGCGCGCGAATGGCTGGACCGCGACAAGGTCGACGCCATCGCCGATCTGACCAATTCCTCGGTGGCCCTGTCCGTGCAAAAACTGATGAAGGAGAAGGGCGGCATCGCCATGTTCAGCGGCCCTGCCACGGGGCGCCTGACGAACGAGGATTGCTCGCCGAACGGCTTCCACTGGATGTTCGACACGTATTCGCAGGCGGCCGGCACGGCGGCGGCGCTGACCAAGCTGGGACAAAAATCGTGGTATTTCGTCACCGTCGATTACGCCTTCGGCCACTCGCTGGAAAAGGACGCCAGCGAAGTCGTCAAGCGCAATGGCGGCACGGTGCTGGGCGCCGTGCGCCATCCGTTGAACGCCTCCGATTTCTCGTCCTTCCTGGTGCAGGCGCAAGGCTCGAAGGCGCAGGTGATCGGCCTGGCCAACGGCGGCGCCGACACCGTCTCGGCCATCAAGCAGGCGCGCGAGTTCCGCATCGGCAGCGGCAAGGACCAGCGCCTGGCCGCCTTGCTCGTGTTCCTGTCCGACGTGCATGCGCTGGGGCTGGAAACGGCCCAGGGCCTCGTCTACGCGGATGGTTTTTACTGGGATTACGATGACCGCAGCCGCGCGTTTGCCAAGCGCTTCGAGGCGCTCAACAAGGGCGCCAAACCGACCATGGTGCAGGCGGGCGTGTATTCGAGCGTCTACCACTACCTGAAATCGGTGGCGGCCGCGAAGAGCGACGACTCGAAGATCGTCGCCCAGAAAATGCGCGAGCTGCCCATCAAGGATGCCGTCATGAACAACGCCTCGATCCGCCCCGACGGCCGCGTCATCCACGACATGTACCTGGTGCAGGTGAAGACCCCGGCCGAATCCAAAGGCGCGTGGGATTACCTGAAAGTGCTGTCCACCATCCCCGCCGACCAGGCCTTCAAGCCGATGGATGCGGCGGCGTGCAATCTCGTTAAAAAATAATCACGGAGCCAAACAAATGAACCAAGCCCTCACCTCAGTTCCCGCCGTTCCCCTGCACATTGCCGGCAAGCATCACGCATCGAGCAGCACGGAATGGCGCGACGTCGTCAATCCGGCCACGCAGGAAATCGTCGCCAGGGTGCCGTTTTCCACGCCCGACGAAGTCAATCTGGCCGTCGCCACGGCCAAGGAAGCATTTAAAACGTGGCGCAATACCCCGCTGGCGGCGCGCATGCGCATCATGCTCAAGTACCAGCACCTGATCCGCGAAAACATCGGCGCCCTGGCCGAACTGATCACGCGCGAACATGGCAAGACCCTGCCCGACGCGGAAGGGGAAGTGATGCGCGGTCTGGAAGTGGTGGAGCACGCGTGCTCGATCGCCACCCTGCAGCTGGGCGAGATCGCGGAAAACGCGGCCACGGGCGTCGATGTCTACAATATCTACCAGCCGCTGGGCGTAGGCGCCGGCATCACGGCGTTCAATTTCCCCGTCATGCTGCCATGCTTCATGTTCCCGATTGCCATCGCCTGCGGCAATACCTTTGTGCTGAAACCGTCGGAGCAGGACCCGTCATCGAGCATGTACCTGGTCGAACTGATGTACCAGGCGGGCTTGCCGGCGGGCGTGCTGAACGTCGTGCATGGCGGCGCCGACGTCGTCAACATGCTGTGCGACCATCCCGACATCAAGGCCGTCTCCTTCATCGGCTCCACCCACGTGGGCACGCATGTCTACCGCCGCGCCAGCGAATCGGGCAAGCGCGCGCAATCGATGATGGGCGCGAAAAACCATTGCGTGGTGCTGGCCGACGCCAACAAGGAGCAGGCGATCAATAACCTGATCGGCGCCGCGTTCGGCGCGGCCGGCCAGCGCTGCATGGCCAATTCCGTCGTGGTGCTGGTGGGCGAGGCGCGCTCCTGGCTGCCGGAAATCGTCGCCCGTTCGCAAGCGCTGAAAGTGGGACCGGGCAGCGACCGCACGGCCGACCTGGGACCGATGGTCTCCAGGGCCGCCATGCAGCGGGCGGAAAAACTGATCCAGGCGGGCGTGGACGAAGGTGCGCAGCTGCTGCTCGACGGCCGCGGCCACAAGGTGGCCGGCTACGAGGGCGGCAACTTCATGGGGCCGACGATTTTCTCGAAGGTGGCAGCGTCGAACTCCGTCTACACGCAGGAAATCTTCGGCCCCGCCATGTGCGTGGTCGAAACCGATACGCTCGACGAAGCGATCGCCTTCATCAACGCCAACCCGAACGGCAACGGCACGTCGATCTTCACCTCGTCCGGCTGGGCGGGGCGCAAGTTCCAGAACGAGATCGACGTGGGCCAGGTGGGCATCAACGTGGCCATTCCCGTGCCCGTCGCCTATTTCAGCTTCACGGGTTCGCGCGCGTCGAAACTGGGCGACCTGGGCCCGAACGGCAAGCAGGCGCTGTACTTCTGGACGCAGACGAAGACTGTCACGGCGCGCTGGTTCGCCCCGGACGATGGCGGCAGCGGCGTCAATACCACCATCTCGATGAAATAAGGAGCGGCGATGAGCACCAATATCGTTTTCATCGGCCTGGGGAACATGGGCTTGCCCATGGCGCAGAACCTCGTGCGGGCCGGCCATGCGGTGACGGGTTTCGACTTGGTGCCGGCCAGCGTGCGCCAGTTCGCCGACGGCGGCGGCCTCGTGTCCGACGACCAGGCGGCGGCGATAGGCCAAGCCGACATCGTCATCACCATGCTGCCGGCCAGCCGCCACGTGCTAGGTGCTTATCTTGGCGACGCGGGCATCCTGGCGCAGGCGCGGCCCGGCACCTTGCTGATCGACTGTTCGACGATTTCCACCGAGGCGGCACGCCAGGTGGGCCGCGCGGCCGAGGAAAAGGGCATGCCCATGCTGGACGCGCCCGTCTCGGGCGGCACGGCGGGCGCCACCAACGGCACCTTGACCTTCATGGTGGGCGGCGAAGAATCCGCGCTGGCGGCCGCGCGCCCCTACCTGGATGTCATGGGCAAGGCGATTTTCCATGCGGGCGGCTCCGGTTGCGGCCAGACGGTCAAGATCTGCAACAACATGCTGCTGGGGATTTTGATGATCGGCACCAGCGAAGCGATACGCCTGGGCGTGGCCAATGGCCTGGACGCCAAGGTGGTGTCGGACGTGATGGCGAAAAGCTCGGGCCGCAACTGGACCCTGGAGGTGTACAACCCGTGTCCGGGCGTGGCCGAGAACGTGCCCGCGTCGCGCGGCTACACGGGCGGCTTTGGCGTCGACCTGATGCTCAAAGACCTGGGTCTGGCCGTGGAAAGCGCGCTGGCCAGCGGCGCCTCGGTACCGCTGGGCGCCTTGTCGCGCAATCTATACAGTTTGCACAGCAAGGCGGGGGCGGGCGCGCTGGATTTCTCCAGCATTTATCAGCTGCTGGGAGAGAAAGCTTAAGGCTGTTGC
This sequence comes from Janthinobacterium goodfellowi, assembly GCF_051380695.1. NCBI lineage: Bacteria > Pseudomonadati > Pseudomonadota > Betaproteobacteria > Burkholderiales > Oxalobacteraceae > Janthinobacterium > Janthinobacterium goodfellowi. The sequence continues at coordinate 471,215 of NZ_JBNYXN010000005.1, forward strand.
GCCTGCAGGGCGGCCAGTTCCGCCCTGGCTTTTTCCAGCTTGCCTTCCAGCTTGGCGATCTTCTTCGGCTCTTTATTGGCTTCCTGGGCCAGGCGCAGCGAGCGCTCCGTCTGGTTGACCTTCGCCTGCGCTTTCAAAATTTTCTTGTTGTGGCGTTCGATCAGGGTGCTGTCGCGGCAGTGGGCGTTGACTTCGTCGAGCGCGCGCGTCAGGCCAGCGACCTTGTCGGACAGGCCTTGTTCTTTGGCCTGGCGCAATTCGCTGCGGATGTTTTCGCGCTTGGCGGCGCAGCCGGCCAGCTGGGTGTCGGCGGCGCTGGCGGCGCCGCTGGCGGCGAGGACGACGAGCAAGGTCAAGGCGGTTTTCGATACGTGGTTCATGGCATTCCTGTCTCAGTGGTGGGCCCGTGCAATGTAAGCCTGCCGGCGTGCCCTGTCAAACTTCGCCTACCGTGCGCGCCTGTCCCGCATGGCATCGGCTACCATGCGTGTTTTCTTCTTTTCGACATCGCCGCATGACCAGGAAATTACTGTTGCTGATCCCTTTGCTATTGCCGCTGCCCGTCCTGGCGCAAACCTCGCCCACCTTGCTCGATCTGCAGCTGATCGCCATCAAGGCACGGGCCGATGCGGCCAGCCATAGCCCGGAAAGCATCGCCGAGTTTGCGCAGACCCGGCGTATGGCTGAAACGGGCGACGTGGAGGCGCAGCTGGAACTGGCGCGCATGCTGCAGCTGGGCGTCGGCGCGCCGCAAGACACGGCGCTATCGATGGCCTGGATACGCAAGTCGGCCGAAGGCGGCTATGCGCCGGCGCAGGCAGCTTTGGGGCTGGCCTACACGGTGGGCGGCAAGGTGCCGATCGACCGCGTGCAGGGCGAATACTGGCTGCGCAAGGGCGTGGCGCAGGGCGACGCACTGGCGCAAACCATCCTGGCGCTGGAATTCATCGATGGCGACAGCCCTCCCGAAGAACAGGCGCTGGCCATCCAATGGCTGAAGAAGGCCGCGCTCGAAGAGCACTTTATCCCTGCCTATAATGCGCTCGGCGAGCACCTGATGCGCGCAGCCACCGACGAGCAGGAGCGCGGCGAGGCCTTCCGCTGGTATGACAGATCGGCGCGCGAACAGGAACCGGCCGGCATGCGCAACCTGGCCCGCGCGCACGAGCTGGGACTGGGCGTGGCACAGTCGGACAAGCTGGCCCTGGCCTGGTACGAGCGGGCGGCATGGAGCGGCGACCTGCCCGCCATGCGGCGCATGCTCGATGTGTCTGTGAAGGGTGAACTGGGACAGGCGGCGAATGCCGAAGACGCCGCCGAATGGCGCGCCAAGCTGACGGAAAGCGAGAAGAAATGAAGACCATCGTATTGTTATTGACCCTGGCGCTGGCGCAGCCCGTGCTGGCGCAACCCGCGTCCTCCAAGGAACCGCGACAGCATCCGGCGCTGGCCGAATTCGACACCAAGGGCCTCGACGACATGCGCGCGAGGGTGCAGGCGGTGATCGACCGCCCGGCCGACCTGTCGCCGGACAAGGTCGCGGCCTTCGACAAGGCGCGCCGCGCCGCCGAAGGGGGCGACACGGCCGTCCAGCTGGAGCTGGCGCAGATGCTGCACGAAGGCGAGGGCACGCCGCGCGACGTCGACGCCGGCCTGGCGTGGATGCGGAAATCGGCCGAAGGCGGCTATGGCCCGGCGCAGGCTTTCCTGGGCGTGGCCTACACGCTGGGCCAGGGCATGGCCATCGACCGCAAGCTGGGCGAATACTGGTCGCGCAAGGGCGCCGCGCAAGGCGTGGAACTGGCCAATTTCATGCTGGCCCAGCACTTTGAAAACATCCACAGCAGCCCGGAAGAACAGGCGCACGCGCTGCACTGGCTGAAGTTCCATGCCGAAAACGGCTTCATCCCCGCCTACAATGAAATCGGCTACCGCCTGATGATGACGGCCAACGATGACGCGCAGCGCAAGGAGGCGTTCGGCTGGTACATGCGGGCGGCCAAGGCGCTCGATCCGCCCGGCTTGAACAATGTGGCGTACTCGTATGAAGTGGGGCAGGGCGTGCCGCAGAGCGACGAGGCGGCGCTGGGCTGGTACGAGATGGCAGCCATCGCGAAAAGCCCGCCGGGCCAGACGGGTTTCGCGCGCCTGCTGGAGCAGGGCCGCGGCGGCCCTACTCGGCAAGGGCCGGCGCCCCAGCCCTTCGAGTTGTACCTGCTGGCGGCGAAGCAGGGCGACGCGGAAGCCATCGAACGGCTGGTCAAGGTGTACGATAAGGGCGAGCTGGGACAGGCGGCCGACCCGGCCAAGGCGGCGCTGTGGCGCGAAAAGCGCAAGGCGGCCACGCCCCCTTAAGTGGACGAGACGGGGCGGAAACGGCATGCTATCATCATTGTTATCGATAACAATATCATGAGAGACCCATGAATCCCGATTTCCGCTCCAGGCAGATGCTTGAAAAGCACATCCTGCACACGATGCACTTCTACCACCCGCGCGCCATCGATGCGAGCGGCGGCTTCTATCACTTCTTCCTCGACGACGGCACCGTGTACGACGCTGCCACGCGTCACCTGGTTAGCAGCACGCGCTTCATCTTCAATTACGCCATGGCCTACCGCCATTTCGGCGGCGACGATTACCAGGCGGCCCTGCGTCACGGCGTGGCCTTCCTGCGTGACGTGCACCGCGACCCGGCCACCGGCGGCTACGCCTGGCAACTGTCGTGGAAAGACGGCGTCAAAACGGTGGAAGACGGCGCCAACCACTGCTATGGCCTGGCCTTCGTGCTACTCGCCTATGCGCATGCCTTGCAAGCCGGCGTGACGCAAGCGCGCGCCTACCTGGACGAAACGTTCGAACTGATGGAGCAGCGCTTCTGGCTGCCCGAACACGGCCTGTATGCGGACGTGGCCAGCGCCGACTGGTCCACCCTGGACGGCTACCGTGGCCAGAACGCGAACATGCATGCCTGCGAAGCCATGCTGGCCGCGTTCGAGGCGACGGGCGAGGCGCGCTATCTGCACCGCGCCGAAACGCTGGCGCACAACATCACCGTGCGCCAGGCGGGTCTGGCCAACGGCATGATCTGGGAACACTACAAGAGCGACTGGGCTATCGACTGGGATTACAACCTGCACGACAAGAGCAATATCTTCCGTCCCTGGGGCTACCAGCCCGGCCACTTCACGGAATGGGCCAAGCTGCTCCTGATCATGGAGCGCCACGCCAAGTTCATGGCCGGTCCGTCCGGCTGGCTGCTGCCGCGCGCACGCGCACTGTACGACACGGCGCTGGCCAAGGCCTGGGATGGCGCGCATGGCGGCATCCACTACGGTTTCGGCCCGCACGATGAAATCTGCGACGGCGACAAATACTTCTGGGTGCAGGCGGAAAGCTTCGCCGCCGCCGCCGTGCTGGCCGCGCGCACGGGCGACGACGCTTACTGGCAAAGCTACGACAAGATCTGGGATTACAGCTGGAAGCATTTCGTCGACCACGAGCATGGCGCCTGGTACCGCATCCTGACGCCGGAAAACCAGAAAATCAGCAAGGAGAAAAGCCCTGCTGGCAAGGTCGATTACCACACCATGGGCGCCTGCTATGAAGTGCTGAACGTGATCGGCGGTGCAGCATGAGCGCCGCTGCTTTTCCCACTTTCCCCGCGTTTGTTTCGGCCGGCGAAGCGCTGACGGACATGCTGCGCACGGGCGCGGACGCCTGGAGCAGCCAGGTGGGCGGCTCGACCTGGAACGTGGCGCGCGTGATGGCGCGCCTGGGCGTGCCCAGCGCCTTTGCGGGCGCCGTCAGCCTCGACGTCTTCGGCGACGCGCTGGCGCAAGCGACCGACGTGGCAGGCCTGGACATGCGCTTTTTGCAGCGCCGCGCGAAGTCGCCGCTGCTGGCCATCGTGCATGAACTGCATCCTCCCACGTATTACTTCATCGGCGACGACAGCGCCGACCTGCATTTCGACGCGGCGCAGCTGCCTGCCGGCTGGATGCAGGGCGCGCAATGGGTGCATTTCGGCGGCATCAGCCTGGCGCGCGAACCGCTGGCGGGCAAGCTGGTGGCGCTGGCGCAGGAACTCAAGGCGGCTGGCGTCAAGATCAGCTATGACCCGAATTTCCGCATCATGATGGATGAGCGCTACGACGCCACCCTGCGCCGCATGACGGAGCTGGCTGACGTGATCAAGGTGTCGGACGAAGACCTGGCGGGCCTGTTCCGCCACGACGACATCGATGGCGCGTTTGCCGTGCTGCGCGGCTGGAATCCCCACGCCACCTATTTGTATACGCGTGGCGCGCAAGGTGCTGCGCTGTACCGGGGCGAGCAGACATGGCAGGCGGCGCCGCCCGTCATCGAGGTGGTCGATTCCGTGGGCGCGGGCGACGCCAGCATCGGCGGCTTGCTGTACAGCCTGATGTACCGGCCCGATGCGGACGGCGGCCAGCACTTGCGCTTTGCCGTCGCTGCGGGCGCGGGCGCCTGCCTGGCGGCCGGCGGCTCGCCGCCCTCGGTGGAACTGGTGGAATCGCTGGCACAGCGCACGCAGCTGCGTTAAGTCGCATGGCGTAGTGCGCCGGCAGGCAGGCGCACTACGCATACTTTTTGCGCAATGCAAAAATTTATCATGGTCAGCTTGATCTGCGTCGAAACGCGTTGACCTTCCCGCCTGGCCTACCTTGACGTTGGCAATCCTCCTACATGGACGCCGCATGGCCCTGTCTAGAATGGGGACTTCATTGCACACCTGGAGAACACATCATGGCCACCCAATCCCATCAGGCAGCTTCCGTTTCCCAGCAAAGTGTCGGTATGCAAGACATGGATGCGATCGCGCTGCTGACGCAAGATCATCAGACGGTGAAGGACTTGTTCGAACAGTACGAGGGCCTCAGCGACAGGTCGCTCGCCAGCAAACGCAAGCTGGCGCTGAAAATCTGCGAGGAATTGAGCAGGCATGCGATGGCGGAAGAAGAAATCTTTTATCCGGCCGTGCGCGACGCCAGCCGTCTGAACGAAGACCTGATCGATGAAGCCATCGTCGAACATGCCTCGGCCAAGGAGTTGATCGCGCAAATCGTCGCCATGGCGCCCGGCGAAGACCTGTACGACGCCAAGGTCAAGGTCTTGTCCAGGCAGATCGAGCAGCACGTGCTGGAAGAGGAGGGCGAGATTTTTCCGCACGCGCGCGAGGCGCAACTCGACCTGCTGGCCATGGGCGGCCAGATCGCGGCGCGCAAGGCGGAAATCGCATTGCCTGACATGCAGGCTTGACCGCCATGGCCGTGCGCTTATTTCGCGATCGGCCTGCGCCCCATTGAAGCGCAGGCCCCGTCGACGCCCGTTGCTGGAGCGCACTATATTGGGATGATGTGGGGATGCTGTAGCTATTCAGCGGCGCCAGGGCGCTTTTTTTGCAAGAATAGGCGTAAGATTGCTCTCTTGCCATGTCAAGGGCCTGTCCCGGGAGTGTCTTCATCCGGGGATAGGCTCCAAGTCATGCGCTGACCAATATGCCGTTCCTCCCAGTGCCATGCATGGCGTCACCTGGCCGGATCTGTGCGTTTTACAGTGCATGGGCGCTGAGAAGGAAGTACGCATGCATAAGATCTGGAAGTTTTTCAATCCCAGGAGCTTCAAATTCAAGATGACTGTGCTCGTGGGCGTACTGGTGCTGTGCGCGACGGGTTCTGTTGCGCTCACATCGCTGTCTGTCGCGCAAGGGCAGATGGTCTCCGTCATCGGCAATCAGCAATATGCCTTGCTGACCAGTGCGGCGGCATATATCGACGAAGACTTGAATGCGAAGAAAGCACTGCTCAGGGTGCTGGCGGAAGGGCTACCGGCGGATGTGTATGAACATCCGCACCGGATGCAGGCATTTATTGAAAATCATCCAACCCTGCGCGAGGAATTTTTCAATCTCGTCGCCTTTGATGCTACGGGGAAATTGGTTGCCAGCATGAATGACCGGCGCGTGGTCGGCAAGCTCAATTTCGCCGCGCGCGAATATTTTATCGATACCGTGAAACTCAGGGAGGGCGTGATATCGCGTCCATTCAAGAGCCAGCTGTCGGGCAAGCCCATAGTGCTGGTAACCGAACCGATCTATGACGAAGCCGGCAAATTGCTGTATGTGATCGCTGGCGGTATCAATTTGCAAAGCCCGACATTTTTTGGCCAGTGGGAGCAGCTCAAGCCGGGCAAGAGCGGTTATCTGTTCATGTTGACCGAGGACGGCACGATACTCCACCATCCGGACCCGGCGCGCGTCCTGAAGCGGGTGCATGATGAAACGGGCGGCGCAACGCCTTCCACCTTGGCCGCATTGCGGGGATTCGACGGCTGGACACAAGGTAAAACCAAGCTGGGCGTGCAGGCCATTATCACGTACAAGCATTTGCGCGCGGCAGATTGGATCATCGGCGCCGTCTACCCTGAAAGCGAGGCATTCACGCCGGTCACCGATATTTATGCCAAAGTCATTATTGCTTCGTCAGGCGTGGCCTTCCTGGCCGGTTGTGCCGGCTGGATCGCGGTGATGCTGCTCTTGCGTCCCTTGGGCGATCTGGGGCGGCAGGTGGCGAGCATACGCTCAGGCAATGCCGATATTGCGGTGTTTGATATCGGCCGCAAAGACGAGTTCGGAAAGCTGAGCCGTGCATTCTATGCGCTGTCGCTACAGAGGGAAGCTGCGGAGAACAACCTCGCCGTTCTGGCGCGAACTGACATGCTGACGGGCCTGCACAACAGGCGCATGTTTGACGAGGCGCTGGCCGCGGCATTGACACGTGCCCGGCGCGCTGGCACGGGCCTGGCGCTGGCGTATCTGGATATCGACTATTTTAAAAAAATAAATGACACGTATGGGCATGGTATCGGCGATCTGGTATTGATTGAATTTGCCAAACGGCTCAAAGCTTGCGTCCGGGCCTCCGACACGGTGGCGCGCCTTGCCGGCGACGAGTTTGTCATTATTTTTGAACAACTGACGGATCAGTCCGAACTCGCGGTACTGGGCAAGAAAATCGTGCAAGAGATGGCCGTACACTTTGATTGCGGCGGTATCGGTTTGCACGTCACCACCAGTGTCGGCTTGGCGTTCTGCGCCCGGGGTGATACGACGGCAGGGGCATTCTTGACGGCGGCCGATACGGCGCTCTACAAGGCAAAAAGCGCTGGCCGCAACGGTTATGCCGTCACTTCCATCGGCAGCCCCGCCTTGACCGAGGCGCTGTAGGACAGGGTACGCCGGCAAGGCGGGTGGGGGGCATCGCCTGTTCCGGCAGCGTCAAGGTCTGCGCTGACCCTTTGCCGTCGGCGGCGCATATCTTCCCGATGAGGCCCGCTCTACCAGGGTAAATTCCATCAAATGATGCGTGGCGGGCGCCGTTTCCCCGGCGCGGCGCTGGCGTATTTCGTCGATGACGAGCTTGACGGCGGCGCGCGCCATGTCGGCGATGGGCTGGTGGATGGTAGTCAGCTCGGGCCAGACGGTGCTGGCGACGGGCGTGTCGTCGAAGCCGCACACGCTCAATTGCGCCGGCACCTGCAAGCCCATGCCGTGCGCCACGGCCAGGGTGGCGGCGGCCATGTCGTCGTTGCTGGCGAAGATGGCGCTGGGGTACGGTTGCTGCGCCAGCAGCCGGCGCGCCGCGTCCAGTCCCGATCGGTACGTAAAATAGCCTTGCGCCACCCTGTGCTGCGGCACTGGCAAGCCTGCTTCCCGCATGGCGTCTTCGAAGGCCTGGCGGCGCAGCAGCGCGGGCGTGTGCGCGGGGTCGCCTTCGATGAAGCCGATGTCGCGGTGGCCCAGCGCGAGCAGATGGCGCGTCATGGCCAGCGCGCCTTCGTAGTCGTCGATGCGCACGGCCGACACGTCCGGCGAGGGGCGCGCCGTGGCCACGGCGATGGCGGGGATGCCCATGGTATTGAGCTGCGCCAGCACTTCCGGTGAGTCGCACAGGGGCGGCGGCACCAGGATGCCGTCCACGCCGGCCGCCACCAGGCAATCGATGCCGGCGCGCTGGCTGTCCAGGTCTTCGCAGCGTTCGAGCAGCAGCTGGCCGCCGCCCTGGCGGCACTGGTCCATGGCGCCGACGAGAAATTCGCTGAGGAAGGCCGCGCTGGGGTTGCTGTACAAGAGGCCGATGCGCAAGGTGCCCGTGCGGGCCGCGCGAGCCGCCAGGTTGGGCTGGTAGCGCAGGCTGGCGATCGCCGCCTCGACCTTGTCGCGCGTGGCCGCGCTGACGCTGGCGCGTCCGTTGATCACGCGCGATACCGTCATGGCCGACACGCCGGCCACGCGCGCGACGTCGTGCACGGTGGCGCCGCTGGCGCTGTCGAGCGGGGCAGGGGCGGCGGGCGCCGCCTTATTCGAGGTGGCCACCGAATTTCAGCTTGCCGCTGATGCGCATGCCGTGCAATTGACCCTCTTCCAGTTCGGCGGCGCTGGTGCGCTGCGCCGTGTCGCGCCGCGCCAGTCCCACCGACAGGATATCGAGCATCATCAGCTGCAGCAGGCGCACGATCATGGGTACGAAATTGAGGTTGCCTTCCGGGTGGTTCAGGGTCAGCAGCACGTCGGCCAGCTTGGCCAATGGCGAACCGCTGGCCGTGATCGCCAGCACGCGCGCGCCGCAGCCCTGCGCCACCTTGACGGTGCGCAGCAGGTCGGGCAGGGCGCCCGAACGGGAAATGACCAGCGCCACGTCGCCCGGTTTCAGCATGGCCGCGCTCATTTCCTGCGCCTGCGGGTCGGCAAAGAAGCTGCTGACGATGCCCAGGTTGAGCAGCTTGTGCTGCATGTCGTCGGCCACCACGCGGGCGCTGCCCACGGCCAGCAATTCCACGCGCTGCGCGCCGCGCAGCAGTTCGATGGCCGCCGTCAGCGCCTTCACGTCGAGCATGTCGCGCATGGCCAGCGCGGCCGAGGCGTTATTGCCCAGCACCTTGCGCGCCAGTTCCGCGTCGGAGTCCGAAATCTCCACGTGGCAGTGCGCCACCGTGATGGCGCCGCCCGTCAGGCCGGAAGCGAGCTTCAATTTGAAATCGGCCAGGCCCTGCACGCCGATCGAGCGGCAAAAGCGCATCACGGTCGGCTGGCTGACGCCGACGCGCTGGGCGATTTCGGCGATCGGCAGGGTCAGCATGGCGTTCGGTTCCTTCAGCACCCAGTCGGCCACCTTGCATTCCGATGGACTCATCCTGCCGCGCGCTTGGCGCACGGATTCGAGCACGGGCGCGCCGGTATGGGCGCGCTTGAGCTTTTGCGCGAGGATGGCGGCGATGCCCAGAAAAGTAGGCAGTTCGGCCGTGATCAGAAACGTGGGGATCTGCGCCAGGTATTCGTTCAGGCGGCCCTTTTGCTCGAAGCGGGCGCGGAATTGCGACCGTTCGAACAAAGGCCCCAGGCGCGGCACGATGCCGCCGCCTATATAGATGCCGCCCAGCGCGCCCAGGGTCATGGCCACGTTGCCGGCGATGGAGCCGAGGATGGCGCAGAAGCAGTCCACCGCTTCCAGACACACGTCGCATTCATTGTTCAGGGCGCGGCTGGTGATGTCGGCCGCCAGCAGCGGCGGCACGTCATGCCGGCCAGCCCGGTCGGACAGGGCGCGGTAGATCAGTTCCAGTCCCCGCCCGGAGGCGAGGCGTTCGGCCGAGACGTGCGACAGTTCGCGCCAGGCGAAGGACAGCACGTCCATCTCGCGCTGATCGCAGGGGGCGAAGCTGACGTGGCCTCCTTCGCTGCCCAGCGCGATCCAGCGGTCTTCAGCCGGGATCATGCCCGACACGCCCAGGCCCGTGCCCGAACCAAGCAGACCGATGACGCTGTCGGCGCGCGCCATGCCGCCGCCGATCTGCTGGCGCTGGTCGGGCCGCAGATAGGGCAGGGCCATGGCCAGCGCCGTGAAGTCGTTCACCACCAGCAAGGTGTCGAGGCCCAGCGCGGCGCGCATCGCCTCGATCGAGAAGAACCAGTGATGGTTCATCATGCGGATATTGTCGTCGTCGATGGGATTGGCGATGGCGATGGCCGCATGGCGCACGCGCGCCGAACCGGCGGCGCGCGCCTCGCTGCTATCCATATACGCGGTGATGGCGTCGAGCAGCGACGCGTAGTCGTCGCAGGGCAGCACGGCGACCGCTTCCAGGTGGCCCTGGCGCGTTTCCAGCACGAAGCGGGCATTGGTGCCGCCGATGTCGGCCAGCAGGCGCGGCCCTTCACTGAATCGTTCCGCCGGATCGCTGCCTGCTACTTCCATTTTTTCATCAATTTTCATGGCGGTGCCTAGTCTCGTCTGCGTGCGCTGTCTTGGCGGCGCACTGTCATTATGGCAAAAACCAAGGATTTTAATTCGTATACGTGTCGCGTGCCGAAAAATGCGGGGTGCCGGCGCAAATGCCTGTCCACCGTGTCAGATGGGATGGCGCCAGCGAAAAAAACAGGGCCGTCAACTCGCTTGTGGGTACGCAAATAAAGTGTCGCAGAGTAGTCGTAGGATTACAACATAATATGTTGATATTTGTTCGTAGTATAGTTACTATGTCCCTGCTGGAAAGAATTCTGGCCAGTACATTCGGCCACGAATGACTAGATAAAAAATAAATTACTGAGGAGACTTACCATGCTGCATCGCAACATGTTGAAGGCTGTGCTGAAAACACTGCCAGCTGCCATCGTCTTAGCTATCGCCAGCGGTTCCGCTGCCGCCGACCCCATGTACCCATCCGACTCCGAAGGCTTCCACGGCTACCTGCGCGCCGGCGCCGGCAGCAATACTTCGGGCGACGGCGGTTCGCAAGGCTGCTTCGGCCTGGGCGGCAAT